>NZ_MYFL01000010.1:0-3285 GCF_002193035.1 Delftia sp. K82
AACGCTGGCGGCGATGGCGGTGGCTTGAGTGCAGCCGCTCCGCCTTGCTCGAACAGGCGCAGTGCAGCGTTGACACCAGACCAACTCAGCCCGGTTTGCTCCACGATCTGCATCACGCCAACACCTTTTCGATGCAAACGGATAACTTGCTTGCGCCGTTCTTGCAGCACTTCCCGCGACTGCTTGCGTGCATCTTCTTTTTCCATGAACTTTGGAGTCAGGTCATCAACAAAAGTTGATGAATAAATTATGCCGAGTCTATAACTCCCGTTGACACAAGATTAGTTACCTAATATTATTTTCCTTAGGTGGCAAACTATGCACCTGAGGCTCGCAGTGGGTAGATTTCGTTTTCGACTGTTAGCGGGCGCCGACCAACATGTAAAAAGGAGACCACATGAAAAGTGAACCAAACCGGCAGGTGAGGGCAATCGGATCTATCAGTTGTCAATCGAGGCGCCTCGTCGGCGTGATAGCGGCAGCTGTACTAACGGCGTGCGGCGGAAGCGACAAGGACGCTGATGGTCCGCCGACACAGCAGGAAGTTGTAGTGACAGGATGCAATGGGACCGTTACCTATGTGGAGGCCGAGGGCGCCTTTGCAAACGGGTCGCCGTGGAGCATGCGTCGGCCAACAGGCTGGAACGGCTTGTTGATCAACGACCTTGACTATGTTCCCGCTAAGGACGGCGCGCGGAGTTGCTACTGGTTGCAGCGAGGCTACGCGCTTTCGGGTACCGGTCGAAATCCGCAAAGAAACTTTAACTATGATCCGGATCGAGAGCAGCAAGAGCTGATCTCGGTCATCGACATGTTCAACGCGCGCTATGGGAAGCCTACGAAGGTGATCCAGTATGGACACTCGGGCGGCGGCTTCGTTGCTCTAAATTTTGCCGAGCGCTATCCCGAGAAGGTTGATGGCGTTGTTGTAGGGTGCGCTCATGAGCCGGTACCACTCATGAACATGATGTTGGATGGGTGGTTCGTGCTGAAGACGCTGATCGCATCAGAATTGCAGGTCGTCGGCTTCTCCGATCTTGCTTCCGTAGCAGATCAATCTGCAAAATGGCGCGCCGCTCTCACGCTAGCTCAGCAGAGCCAGGAAGGTCGGGCTAGGATTGCGCTTGCTGCTGCAGTAGGCCAGTGGCCGGTGTGGAGCAATGCCACACGAGCTCAGCCAGATCCCTTCGATCTCGGTGCGCTTCAAAGTGCAGTCTTCGACACTGTGCTTCTCAACGCCGCCCAACCTGGAGGACAGTCTCGATTCATGTTTGAGCATGCAGGGACATCTCCGGCAGTTCGGCAACTCTCTTGGAATGCGGGCATCGACTACTCCCAACTTCTGGCCCGCGCCGAGCCGGCAGTCGGGCGTCTGGTGCTATCGCTTTACTCGACAAATGGACTCAATCTCCAGGCCGATCTTGCAACACTGCGGGACGCGACCCGTGTACAGGCGGAACCCGCCGCCTCGGCGTTCTGGAACGGGCCGGGACGAACAGTCCACGGCACACCCAAGATACCTTCCTTGCGGATGCATACAACAGGAGATAACGTGGTGCCTCCAAACATCATCGATTCGTATGTTCAGAAGATGCAGGCCAATGGTGGAGATGTGAGTCTCTACAGAACGACGATTGTTGACCGTGCGGGGCACTGTACGTTCGAGCCTTCAGAGTCAGCTGCGGCGATTGAGACAGTCTTGACTCGGATCAACACTGGGGTTTGGCCTGATGTCAGTCCAGCCGGAATGAACGCTAGGGCCAAAGCTCTCATACCCGCATCGGTGCCCGCGTTTGTGCCATACGAGCCAGCTCGGGCGAACCGGCCACAGAACAATCCTGCGGGCGGCCTCTAAACCGCGAGACAGGTGCCCGCAATGGCACCTTTCGGTTGCCAGGCCCTGCTTCTCAAGCAGGTGGCGGAACCGAAGGATCGTCGTCTCGTCCAGCAACCGCGCCACGGCCCTCAGCGCGGCGAACTGGCGGAACACGGGGATGTTGTGCAGAGACTGCTCCATCGCCGGGTCGCTCGGCGCGAACCATTGCTGCAGGTAGTGAACCGCCCCGGGGCGGTTCACCCGGACGATCGCACGCGTGACGCAGCGCACATTGATTACATGCCGCCTCGGACACCGCATAGGCCGGACGCAGATGTCCATCGAGAATGCCGTGGTAGCGGCCTCGGATCCTCGACACTCTCCCGGACTGAGAAGGCCTACACGATGCGATCAAAGCCGGCGGCCCGGCCTGAGCACTGATACGAATGCATAAGGTTCAACCTTTTCGCATGTCTGACCAGAAGCGGCGAAAACCAGGGAACCATCAGGCAGCCGGCGCGCATAGCGTCCGAGTTGGGACTTCGGCAAGGTCACCGGCACCTTCTGCGTCAGCACGCCGTCCTGCTTCTCCGGTGGGGTGCCCGAGAGCAGTTCGGCGTGGCCGAGTTGGATGCTGCGCGTAGTCAGCGCCTTGAGCACTGCGGGTGTGCAGGCCATCAGCGCGAGCCGCCGCTCCAACACCTCGGGCGACCAGCCCATGAGGCGGGCGGCTTCTTCCTTGTCGCCGCGCTGGCGCAGCAGTTGGCGCTGCGCGGCACGGGCTTCCTCGGCCGGCGACATGGCGGCGCGGTAGTAGTTCTCGATCACCGACATGGCCTCGGCCGCCTCGTCGCTGGCGTCCTTGATGACCACGGGCATGTCGTAGTCGTCGCCGAAGACGTTCCTTGCGGCTCTCCAACGGCGCTCACCGGCGATGATCTCGAAGAGGTCGGTGCCCAGCACAGGCCGCACGACGATGGGTTCGAGCACGCCGACCGCGCCGATGCCCTCCATATGGAGTTCATGGGTGGATCGGTGTTGGTCCACCCAGGATCTCCTACCGCGACGCACCTTCAAGAGCCGCCGCTGGCGCCGTCACGCGGCCGAACGATCGACCGTTGCCGCGTCGGATGGCAAGCCTGGCGCCGCGCCGCGCACACGTCGGTACGGCGGCAGGCCCGCCAGCAGGCGCCGGCCCCACGGCGTGCTCGCCAGCCGCGGATCCAGCACCGTGACGCGGCCGTGGTCCTCGGGCGTGCGCAGCAGCCGCCCCACCGCCTGCGCCAGCCGGATGCCGACCTCGGGGACGCTGCGCTCATGGAAGGCGGACCTCCCCTGCGCCTCGATCCACTCCCGGCGTGTCTGCTCGACCGGATCGTCGGGCACCGCGAAGGGCAACTTGACCACTACCAGGTGCGTGCAGTAGGCGCCGGGCAGGTCCACCCCCTCGGGGTCTCCTCGTTTTCAGT
>NZ_MYFL01000010.1:4583-7400 GCF_002193035.1 Delftia sp. K82
TTCGCCCCGTGCGGTCGTTGCTGCGTATTTCGGCGCATCGTGACCGCCGATTTCGGCATCGTGACCGCGCATTTCGGTCATCGTGACCGAGCTTTCATTTCGGCTCATCGTGACCGACCGTTTCGGGATCGTGACCGCCCATTTCGGCGATCGTGACCGCCGTGACGACGCCCCGTAAGAAGGGCGCCGATCCAGCCGGCAGTGCTGCGTAGAGAACGCAACCCGGGTCTCCTACCCTCGACGGTTTTTGCCCTCGAGCCGCGGATGCCCAAGCAACAACTCTCTCTACGCATGATCAAAGATGTTCTCCGCCTGAAGTGGCACGCCCAGCTCTCGCACGAGCAAGTCGCCGCCACGTTGAAGATCTCCAAGGGCGTCGTCGCCAAGTACGTCGGCCTGGCCACCGCAGCCGGCCTGGACTGGGGCACCGTCCAGGACTGGAGCGAACAGCAGCTCTCTACTGCGCTGCAACCTCGCTCGGCAGCCGCGCTGTCCGTCGTCGTGCCCGACTGGGGCCGCATCCACCGCGAACTCGACCGCAAGGGCGTCACGCTGATGCTGCTGTGGCAGGAATACGTGCAGGCGAATCCGAAGGGCCGCACCTGGCGCTACACGCAGTTCTGCGAGCACTACAAGGCCTTCGCCGCCACGCTCAAGCGCTCGATGCGCCAGCACCGACGCGCCGGGGAGAAGATGTTCATCGACTACGCCGGCTCCACGGTGCCGCTGAGCGATGGCGCCCGCGCCCAGATCTTCGTCTCGGCCATGGCCGCCTCCAGCTGCGTGTTCGCCTGCGCGACGCCCACGCAGCGCCTGGACGACTGGATCGAAGGCATGGTGCGGGCACTGCACTTCTATCAGGGTGTGCCGGCGCTTGTCGTCCCCGACAACGCCACGGCCGTGATCGCCTCGGCCGACCGCTACGAGCCCCGTGCCAACGACACGGTGCAGGACTTCGCCCGCTATTACGGCACCTCGGTCCTTCCAGCGCGCCCGCGTTCTCCAAAAGACAAAGCCACCGCAGAAAGTTCGGTTCAAGTGATCGGCCGCTGGGTCTTGGCGCGGCTGCGGCACCACCGCTTCGACACCGTCGCGCAGGTGGACGCGGCTATCGCCCGACTGCTGCCCAGCGTGAACGAACGCCCGTTCCAGAAGTTGCCCGGCAGCCGCGCCAGCGTGTTCGCCGAACTGGACGCGCCTGCCCTGATGCCGCTGCCGCCACAGCGCTATGAACTGGCCCGCTTCAAGACGGTGAAGGTCCACATCGACTATCACGTTGAGGTGGACGGCCACCGCTACAGCGTGCCCCACGCACTGGTGGGGCAGACGCTGGAGGCACGGCTCACGAAGCACGCCGTGGAGCTGCTGCTGCGCGCTCAACGGGTGGCCGCCCATATCCGCAGCGACCGGCGCGGCGGCTTCACCACGGTCGAAGCGCACATGCCCGCGGCGCACCGGGCACAGCTGCAATGGACGCCCCAGCGCCTGATCGAGTGGGGCCAGCAGATCGGCATGGCCTGCGGTGAACTCGTCACCCGGCTGCTGCAGACCTACAAGCATCCGGAGCATGGTTACCGCTCCTGCCTGGGGCTGCTGAGCCTGTCGCGGCGCTACGGCCGTGAGCGGCTGGAGGCGGCGTGCGAACGCGCCCTGGCGCTGGGGACCGTGCGCTACCGGCACGTGCGCGACCTGCTGGCCAACAACCGCGATCTCCTCGCCCAGGAGGCGCCCGCCGAATGGACCAGTCCCGTCCACGCCAATGTGCGCGGCCCGGACTACTACCAATGAGGCGATCTGCCGTGACGCCTTCGCTCCCTGCAAACCACCGAACTCTGACCCCCATGCTCAACAACGCCACCATCGCCCAACTGCGCTCCCTCAAACTCCAAGGCTTCGCCGACGCGCTGCAACAGCAGCACGAGCAAGCCGACTGCCTGGGTCTGTCCTTCGATGAACGCCTGGCTCTGCTGGTCGAACGGGAGGTCTACGCTCGCGGTGACCGCAAGCGCACCCGGCTGCTGCAGAGGGCCCAGCTGAAGTACACGACCGCGACGTTGGAGGATGCGAGCTTCGAGGGCATCCGCGGCATCGATCGCTCGGCGTTGATGGGCCTGGCGCTGTCCACGTGGATCGAGCGTGGCGAGACGATCTGCTTCGCCGGCGCCACCGGGCTGGGAAAGACGTGGCTGGCCTGCGCGCTGGCGCAATACGCCTGCCGCCAGGGCCACTCGGCGCTGTACTTGCGCGTGCCGCGCCTGGCCGAGGAGCTGCGCATCCTGCACGGCGCGGGCAGCTTCCGGCGCTGGCTGCAGCAGTTGGCCAAGGTGGACGTGCTGGTCTTGGATGATTGGGGAACAGGCGCCATCGACGCTGCGACCCGGGCCGACCTGTTGGAGATCGTCGACGACCGCAGCGCCCAGCGGGCCACGATCATCACGCATCAACTCCCCATTGAGCACTGGCACGCGTGGCTGGGTGACCCGACCGTTGCAGACGCGATCCTCGATCGCTTGATGCAGCACTGCCGGCGCTTCACGCTCGACGGTGAATCCCGTCGCACGGGACGCAACGCTGGTGTGGCAAACAAGTCGAATAAGACAACTCAGGAGGCCAAATCTTGACCTGACCCCGCGCCGCCTACCCTAGACTCCACCCTCTACGCAACACCTGCCGCCGGACCGGCGGTCACGATCGCCGAAACGGGCGGTCACGATACCGAAACGACATTTACCGGCGCCCTCAGCGGCGTCGGTCACGATGGCCGAAATGACCGGTCACGTTCGCCGAAATACGCACGTTGCTCGTCGCCATTGCAAA
>NZ_MYFL01000010.1:9323-50883 GCF_002193035.1 Delftia sp. K82
ACTGAAAACGAGGAGACCCCGGATGGCGGCGATCCCGGTCGCGGTCACGCCACCGACCACTACTACGTCGGCGCCGCTGCGCTCGATGCTCCGCGCCTGCTCGGTGTAGTCGGTGGCGTCCCGCGCATAGGGCACGGCGGCGACGAGCGGCAGTCCCTGCGCCTTCAGCACCGACTCGAACTGCGCGCGGAACGCCGTGCCCGAGTTGTCGGTCGCGTGCAGCACGGCGAAGCGGCTCCGGCCAATGGTGGGAAACAACGCGGCGATCGCGCGGGTCTCCGCGTCGAACGTCGCTCGCACATGGGTGACGATCTCGGTCCCCGGGCGGCGGAATGCATCGTTTCCGTGCAGCACGCCGACGATCGGCACGCCCGCGCGGGTCGCCGCCGGAATGGCGGCGCCGATGATCGGGCCGCCGAACAAAGAGGTCACCGCGACGACGGATTCCCTTGCCGCCAGCGACCCGATGGCCTCGACGGTCTTCTCGGCCTGGTACCCGTTGTCGATGGCCAGGAGCTTGACGGGCTGCCCCCGGATCCCTCCAGCGCGGTTCGCCTGTTCGAGCGCTCCGTCCACGCCCTGCCTGATCATCTCGGCCTGGCGCGCCTGTCCTCCCTGCAAAGGAAGCAGCATCGCGATCTGGATCTCGCGCGCCGCCGCCCGCGCTCGGAACGGCAATCCGACGGCCGCCGCTGCGAGCACCCCTCCGATGCACGAAAAGGTGCGGCGCCGCGCTCGGTCGGTACCCGTAGGTTCAGTGTTCATTGTCTGCCTCTCTCCATCATTGGTGCGCGCGATCGGTGCCGCAGCCCCACGCCGGCCGGTCGCGCTGACTTTTTGCGAGGCGACTCTAAACACTTTGTCGCGCGCTTGATAGATTGAGTCTCAGTCAATGTGAGTCCGCCGCGCGGGTGCGACTTCCGCACGGACAGAGGCCTGCATCGCCGGGCGGGGTACTGCCCGCATGCGTCCTGCATCTCGCCGAGGGCGGCTGCGCCGCACCGGGCCATATGCGCCGAAAGGCCGTGGCCTGCAAGGCTGTCACCACGGACGGCCCGGCGGGCATCGGACACGCCGAGCCGGGCCGACCGGGCCTTCACGCCGGCCGGAGGACTTCGGAGACCGTCAGCCGCACCAGGTCCAGCGTGGTCTTCTGGACCTGCGTGGCGGGGCGTTGCAGGCTGGTCGCCAGGGACAGCGCTATGCGCAGCGGCGGCGCACCGATGACCTGGGCGCTGTAGGCAGAAGGAACAGGCGAATTGAGCAGCGCGTTGCGCGGCAGCACCGCGTACCCGGCCCCGTCGGCCACCATGTCCAGGATGGCGGCGACCCCGTCGATCTCCAGCGCGATCTCGGGCCGGCAGCCGATGAGCGCCATCTCGGCTTCCACGTGCATGCGGATCGCGTTGGGGCGCGAGGGAATGACCAGCGGCAGCCGCGCGAGCTCGGCGAGCGCGATGGGGCCGGGCGGCGGGTCCTCGGCCAGCCCGCGCGGGCGGGCGCGCACGAGCAGCAGATCCTCGTCCATGAGGTGCGACACATCCACATCGCGCACCGGCTGGCCGTTGTAGAGCACGACGATGTCCAGGCGACCGCTGACCAGTCCTCTCAGGAGTTCGCTCGAAAGCCCTTCGCTGATCGAGAGCCGAGCCTCCGGCAATTCCTTGCGGAAGGCGCGCATGAGCGGCACCGCCATCGCGCGCGCCACGCTGCTGGGCAGCCCGATGGCGACGGCGCCCGAGACGCCGCCGCGCAGGCGCTCCATGTCCTCCCGCGCCCGGGCCATCTGGTGCAGGATGCCCCGCCCATGGTCGACCAGCAACCGGCCCGCCTCCGTGGGCGTGACGCCGCGGCCATTGCGCACCAGCAGGTTCTGGCGCAGCTCCACCTCCAGCAGGCGCACCTGCCGGCTCAGGGCCGACTGGGCCATGCCGAGGGCCGCCGCGGCATGGGTGAAGCTGCCCATTTCGGCGACCCGCACAAAGTACTCGAGCTGCTTCAGATCCATCGACAAATGAGATATCTGGTAGACCAATCCGCCACTTCTTGTATAGCTGGAATTGCAGCAGAATACCCCAAAATACTTAGCCACCAAACAATCCTATGAATGCTCCGCTTCGTGGAATCTCCTCCATGGCCACCCGCCAGGTGTTGGCCGAGCTGCTGGCCGCCTACGAGCAGCAGACCGGCCAGCGCGCAGCCATCGAGGCCGTGGGCGGCGTGGACGCGGCCAAGCGGGTGCAGGCCGGCGAGGCTTTCGACGTGGTGGTGCTTGCCTCTGACGCCATCGACAAGCTCATCGCGGCCGGCGCCGTCGTGGCCGGCAGCAGGACCGACTGGGTGCGCTCCGGCGTGGCCGTGGCGGTGCGCGCGGGCGCGCCGCTGCCCGACATCGGCTCGGAAGACGCAGTGCGCAGTGCCGTGCTGGCCGCGCGCAGCATCAGCTATTCCACCGGCCCGAGCGGCGTGGCGCTGGCGAAACTGTTCGAGCGCTGGGGCATTGCCGACCAGGTGGCCGGCCGCATGGTGCAGGCCCCGCCCGGCGTGCCCGTGGGCTCCCTGGTGGCACGTGGCGATGTGGAGCTCGGCTTCCAGCAACTGAGCGAGCTGCTGCACGTGGAGGGCATCACCATCGTGGGCCCGCTGCCGCCTGCGATCCAGATCACCACCATTTTTTCATCGGGCGTCGCTGCCTCCAGCCAGCAGCCCGAGGCCGCCAAGGCGCTGCTCGACTTCTTCGCATCGCCAGCGGCGGCCGAAGCCAAGCAACGCCAGGGCATGGACCCTGCCTGAACCCGAACACCAAGATCCAAGGAGCACAACGCAATGAGCCTCATCATCGACTGCCATGGCCACTACACCACGGCACCCAAGGCGCTGGAGAACTGGCGCAACCAGCAGATCGCCGGCATCAAGGACCCGGCCGCCATGCCCAAGGTCGCCGATTTGCAGATCAGCGACGACGAGCTGCGCGAGTCCATCGAGACCAACCAGCTGCGCCTGATGAAGGAGCGCGGCAGCGACATCACGCTGTTCTCGCCGCGCGCCAGTTTCATGGCCCACCACATCGGCGACTTCAATGTCTCCAGCACCTGGGCGGCCATCTGCAACGAGCTGTGCCACCGCGTCTCCACCCTGTTCCCCGACAACTTCGTGCCCGTGGCCATGCTGCCGCAAAGCCCCGGGGTGGACCCCGCGACCTGCATCCCCGAGCTGGAGAAGTGCGTCAAGGAATACGGCGCGGTGGGCATCAACCTCAACCCCGACCCCTCGGGCGGCCACTGGACCAGCCCGCCGCTGACCGACCGCCACTGGTACCCCATCTACGAGAAGATGGTGGAGTACGACCTGCCCGCCATGATCCACGTGAGCACCAGCTGCAACGCGTGCTTCCACACCACGGGCGCGCACTACCTGAACGCCGACACCACGGCCTTCATGCAGTGCATCCAGGGCGACCTGTTCAAGGACTTCCCCACGCTCAAGTTCCTGATCCCGCACGGCGGCGGTGCCGTGCCCTACCACTGGGGCCGTTTCCGCGGCCTGGCGCAGGAGATGAAGAAGCCCCTGCTCGAAGACCACCTGCTGAACAACATCTTCTTCGACACCTGCGTGTACCACCAGCCGGGCATCGACCTGCTGAACACCGTGATCCCGGTGAAGAACGTGCTGTTCGCCTCCGAAATGATCGGCGCGGTGCGCGGCATCGACCCCACCACCGGCCACTACTACGACGACACCAAGCGCTACATCGAAGCGTCGAAGATCCTGAGCGGCGACGACAAGCACCAGATCTACGAAGGCAATGTGCGCCGCGTGTTCTCCCGACTCGATTCACGACTGAAGGCAAAGGGGCTCTGACATGTACGAATTAGGCGTTGTCTACCGCAACATCACCCGCGCCGATCGCGCAGCCGCTGACGGCCTGGCTGCCCTCGGCTCGGCTACCGTGCACGAGGCCATGGGCCGCGTGGGCCTGCTCAAGCCCTACATGCGCCCCATCTACGGCGGCCAGCAGGTCAGCGGCACAGCCGTCACCGTGCTGCTGCAGCCCGGCGACAACTGGATGATGCACGTGGCGGCCGAGCAGATCCAGCCCGGCGACGTGGTGGTGGCGGCCGTCACCTCCGAATGCACCGATGGCTATTTCGGCGACCTGCTGGCCACCTCGTTCCAGGCGCGCGGTGCGCGGGCGCTCATCATCGACGCCGGCGTGCGCGACGTGAAGACCCTGCAGGAGATGAATTTCCCCGTGTGGAGCCGCGCCATTTCCAGCAAGGGCACGATCAAGGCCACGCTGGGCTCGGTCAACATCCCGGTGGTGTGCGCCGGCATGTGGGTCACGCCGGGCGACGTGATCGTGGCCGACGACGATGGCGTGGTCTGCGTGCCCGCCGCGCGCGCCGCCGAGACGCTCGAGGCCGCGCGCAAGCGCGAGAGCTTCGAGGGCGAGAAACGCGCCAAGCTCGCCTCGGGCGTGCTCGGCCTGGATATGTACAACATGCGCCCCGGGCTCGAAAAGGCCGGGCTGCGCTACATCGACTGAGGACCTACGCCATGCCCATCCCCGCATCGGCGCAGGACTGGCACATCGGCCTCGTCGGCTACGGCGAGGTCGGCCGCATTCTCTGCGAGGACCTGCGCGCCCAGGGGCTGCGCGTCTCGGCCTACGACCGCAAGCTCGGCGGTGCGCTACAACGGCCCTTGTTGGAGCACGCGCGGGCCCATGGCGTCGAGTTGCTCGACAGCCACGCCCGGCTCGCGGCCACTGCCGACTTCGTGATCAGCGCCGTCACCGCCAGCCAGACGCTGGACGTGGCCCGGGCGTGCGCTCCGCAGGTGCGCAAGGAAGCCTTCTATCTGGACTTCAACTCGGCCTCCCCGGGTGCCAAGCAGGCGGCCGGCGCGCTGATTGATGCGGCCGGTGCCCGGTACGTCGAAGGCGCGGTGATGACCAGCATTCCACCTTACCGCATCAAGGTGCCGCTGCTGCTGGGCGGCGCCTCGGCCAGGGCGCTGGCCGAGGCCATCGCGCCGCTGGGCTTCGTCGCCAAGGTCGTCAGCGACCGGCTGGGCGTGGCCTCGGCCACCAAGATGTGCCGCAGCGTGATGGTCAAGGGCCTGGAGGCGATGGTGATCGAGAGCTTCACGGCCGCGCGGCACTACGGCGTGGAGGACGCGGTCATCGCCTCGCTCCAGGAGACCTTTCCCGGCATCGACTGGGAGAAGCAGGGCGCCTATTTCTTCCAGCGCGTGATCGAGCATGGCCGCCGCCGCAGCGAGGAGATGCACGAGTCCGCGAACACGGTGCGCGAAGCGGGCATGCCCGCCTTCTCCGCGCAGGGCACAGCCGAGCGCCAGGCCTGGATGGCGGACCGCGCGGACGCCGGGTCGTTCGGCGAACGCGGCGCTCCGGGATTCGCGCGCGCCGCCGACTGGCGCGCCGAGGCCGACCGCCTGTTGCAATCTCTCAAGGAACCCACCGCATGAGCACTTTCACGAAAACCCCAGGCTGGCTCGACTGGTACGCCGGACCCAGCAAGCCCCGCTTCCAGGTGCCGCCCGGCAGCGTGGACGCGCACTGCCACGTGTTCGGCCCGGGCGCGGAGTTCCCCTACGCGCCCGAGCGCAAGTACACGCCCTGCGATGCCTCGAAGCACGAGCTGTACGCGCTGCGCGACCACCTGGGCTTTGCCCGCAACGTGGTGGTGCAGGCCACCTGCCACGGCGCCGACAACCGCGCCATGGTCGATGCCTGCCTGTCCAGCGGTGGCAAGGCGCGCGGCGTGGCCACGGTCAAGCGCTCGGTGACCGATGAAGAATTGCAGGCCCTGCACGCCGCCGGTGTGCGCGGCGTGCGCTTCAACTTCGTCAAGCGCCTGGTGGACTTCACGCCCAAGGACGAGCTGCTGGAGATCGCCGGCCGCATCGCCAAGCTCGGCTGGCATGTGGTGATCTACTTCGAGGCGGTGGACCTGCCCGAGCTGTGGGATTTCTTCACGGCCTTGCCTACCACCGTGGTGGTGGACCACATGGGCCGGCCCGACGTGACCAAGCCCATCGATGGGCCCGAGTTCGAGCTGTTCCTGAAGTTCATGCGCCAGCACCCCAACGTGTGGAGCAAGGTCAGTTGCCCCGAGCGCCTGTCGGTCACCGGGCCGAAGGCGCTCAACGGCGAGCAGGCGGCCTACCAGGACGTGGTGCCGTTCGCGCGAAAGGTGGTGGAGGAGTTCCCCGACCGCGTGCTCTGGGGCACCGACTGGCCGCACCCCAACCTCAAGGACCACATGCCCGACGACGGCCTGCTGGTGGACTTCATCCCCCACATCGCGCCCACGGCCGAGCTGCAAAAGAAGCTGCTCGTGGACAACCCCATGCGCCTGTATTGGCCCGAAGAGGCGAAGTAAGGAGAGCGCGCCATGTCCCTCGACAAACCCTACCTCGACGTGCCCGGCACCATCATCTTCGATGCCGAGCAGTCCCGCAAAGGCTACTGGCTCAACCAGTTCTGCATGTCGCTGATGAAGGCAGAGAACCGCGAGCGCTTCAAGGCCGACGAGCGCGCCTACCTCGACGAATGGGCCATGACCGAGGAACAGAAGCAGGCCGTGCTGGCCCGCGACCTCAACTGGTGCATGCGCACGGGCGGCAACATCTACTTCCTGGCCAAGATCGGCGCCACCGACGGCAAGAGCTTCCAGCAGATGGCCGGCAGCATGACCGGCATGACCGAGGAGGAATACCGCAACATGATGGTCGGTGGCGGCCGCTCCCCGGAGGGCAACCGTTTTCTCGGCGAGGACGGCGACGCCCAGCCGCAACACCAACCCCAAGGCAAGGCCGGCCATAAAACCACGGGCAGCAACTGACATGGCCAAGATCACCGCATCCGTCTACACCTCCCACGTGCCCGCCATCGGCGCCGCCATCGATCTGGGCAAGACCCAGGAACCGTACTGGCAGCCGCTGTTCGCGGGCTACGACTTCTCCAAGGAATGGGAAAAGGCCCAGAAGCCCGACGTGGTGTTCCTGGTCTTCAACGACCACGCCACCGCGTTCAGCCTGGACATGATCCCGACCTTCGCCATCGGTACGGCCGCCGAGTACCAGCCCGCCGACGAAGGCTGGGGCCCGCGCCCTGTGCCCGCCGTCCACGGCCATCCGGCGCTGGCGGCGCACATCGCGCAGTCCGTCATCCAGGACGACTTCGACCTCACCATCGTCAACAAGATGGACGTGGACCACGGCCTCACCGTGCCGCTGTCGCTGATGTTCGGTCAGCCCCCCCCAGTCCGACTATCGCTGGCCCTGCAAGGTCATCCCGTTCGCCGTCAACGTGGTGCAGTACCCCGTGCCCTCGGGCAACCGCTGCTTCCAGCTGGGCAAGGCGATCCGCAAGGCCATCGAGTCGTTCGACGAAGACCTCAACGTGCAGATCTGGGGCACGGGCGGCATGAGCCACCAGCTGCAGGGCCCGCGCGCCGGCCTCATCAACAAGGACTGGGACAACCGGTTCCTGGACCGCCTCATCGCCGAGCCCGCCGAGCTGGCCAAGGTGCCGCACATCGAATACGTGCGCGAGGCCGGCAGCGAAGGCATCGAGCTGGTGATGTGGCTCATCGCCCGCGGCGCCATGGCCGACGTCGCTGGCGGACCTGCGCCCAAGGTGGTGTACCGCTTCTTCCATGTGCCCGCCAGCAACACCGCGGTGGGCCACCTGATCCTGGAGAATCAGCCCGCCTGAGGCTGGCTGATTTCGAATCAACCCGTAAAGGACCCCCACCATGACCATCAAAGTAGCCCTGGCCGGCGCCGGCGCCTTCGGCATCAAGCACCTGGACGGCATCAAGAACATCGACGGTGTCGAAGTCGTCTCCCTCGTCAGCCGCGACCTGGCCAAGACCCGGGAAGTGGCCGACAAGTATGGCATCCAGCACGTGACCACCAAGCTCGAAGACAGCCTGGCCATCAAGGAAGTGGACGCGGTGATCCTCTGCACCCCCACGCAGATGCATGCCAGCCAGTCCATCGCCTGCCTGGAAGCCGGCAAGCACGTGCAGGTCGAGATCCCGCTGTGCGACGTGCTGGCCGACGGCGAGAAGGTCGCCGCCCTGCAGAAGCAGACCGGCCTCGTCGCCATGTGCGGCCACACCCGCCGCTTCAACCCCAGCCACCAGTACGTGCACAAGAAGATCAAGGCGGGCGAGTTCAATATCCAGCAGATGGATGTGCAGACGTTCTTCTTCCGCCGCACCAACATGAACGCGCTGGGCCAGCCGCGCAGCTGGACCGACCACCTGCTGTGGCACCACGCCGCCCACACCGTGGACCTGTTCGCCTACCAGGCCGGCAGCCCGATCGTGAAGGCCAACGCGATCCAGGGCCCGATTCACAAGGAGCTGGGCATCGCGATGGACATGAGCATCCAGCTGCAGGCAGCCAACGGCGCCATCTGCACGCTCAGCCTCTCGTTCAACAACGACGGCCCGCTGGGCACCTTCTTCCGCTACATCGGCGACACCGCCACCTACATCGCGCGCTACGACGACCTGGTGCAGTCGCACAGCAAGGGCCCCGAGACGCCGGTGGACGTGAGCCAGGTCGACGTGAGCATGAACGGCATCGAGCTGCAGGACCGCGAGTTCTTCGCCGCGATCAAGGAAGGCCGGGAGCCCAATGCCAGCGTGGCACAGGTCCTGCCGTGCTACCAGGTGCTGAACGGCCTGGAACGGCAACTCAACTGAGTCCGCGCCATTTGGCACTGTATCGTTTCCACTGCCTGCACGGCAAGCGCCGCGGGCGTTCTTCCTGGGAGAAGCGCAATGCAGACACGCACCCTCGGCCCATTCGAAGTCAGCGCCATCGGTCTGGGCTGCATGAACCTCTCGCACGCCTACGGCGCGCCCGTCTCCGCCGACACGGGTGAGCGCGTGCTGCTGGCGGCGCTGGATGCCGGCGTGACGCTGTTCGACACGGCGGCGCTGTACGGCTTCGGTGCCAACGAGGAGTTGGTGGGCCGCGTCCTCCGGCCCCATCGCCAGCGCATCACCCTGTGCAGCAAGGGCGGCATGGCCGGCGTGAAGGGCGAGGACGGCGTGACGCGCCGCGTGATCGACGGCCGCCCCGCCACGCTGCGCAGCAACTGCGAGGACAGCCTGCGCCGCCTGGGCACCGACGTGATCGACCTGTACTACCTGCACCGCTGGGACAAGCAGGTGCCCATCGAGGACTCGGTGGGCGAGCTGTCGCGGCTGGTCGCGGCAGGCAAGGTGCGGGCCATCGGCCTGTCGGAGGTCTCCGCCGCCACATTGCACCGCGCGCACGCCGTGCACCCCGTCGCCGCCGTGCAGACCGAGTACTCGCTGTGGACGCGCAACCCGGAGATCGCGGTGCTCGACGCGTGCCGCGAGCTGGGCGCGGCCTTCGTTGCCTTCAGTCCCCTGGCGCGCGGCTTCCTCTGCGGCGAACTCGTGGACGTGGGTGCGCTCCACGAGAAGGACATCCGCCGCGCCATGCCGCGCTTCGCGCCCGAGGCCTACGCGGCCAACCTGAAGCTGCTGGACGGCTACCGCAGGATCGCGCGGGACGCGGGCTGCACCCCGGCACAGCTGGCCCTGGCCTGGCTGCTGCACCAGGGCGGCCACATCGTCCCCATTCCCGGCACCACGAGCGTGGAACACCTGCTGGACGACCTGGGCGCCGCCAACATGCGGCTGCACGCCGCGGTGATCGAGCGGCTGAACGTTCTGATCAACGAACTTACCGTGGTCGGCCAGCGCTACAGCGCGCAGAGCGCGAACGAGGTCGACACCGAAGCCTTCTGAACCGCGAAGGCCCCTGGCGTCCGCGAGCCCGCCTTCGCGGTGTTGCGGGCGCCCTGCTGCCGGTTCCACACGGTGCGAGGGCAGGAATGCCCAGGCGCGAGGTTGTGAGGTTCACCCCGCCCTCCTCCGGCGGTCGGGCCGCGCCCCGGACCGCGTCAGGGTGCTCCGGCGCGGGCCAGCAGGCGGCCGTAGCCTGGAACCCCCGGCAGCGCGCCAAGCTTGCGCATGCAGTACCAGGCCACCGCCGTGTTGCTCGTGACGACGGGCCGTCCCAGGGAACGCTCCAGGGCCTCGATGGTCTCGGCCGTCCGCACGGTGGTGCAACTGAGGACGTATGCGTCCGCCCGCGCATGGGCATGGCGCGTGGCGAACGCATGCCACGCCTGCGGCGCGATGGCCATCATCTCGCGGCCGGTGCGGCAATCCAGGCCGGCGTTGCCGAGGATCTCGAATCCATGCTCGGCGAAGTAAGCCGCCTCCCGGTCATTGACGGCCGCCGTGTACGGGGAGAGCAGCACCACGCGCCGCGCGGGCAGGGCCTGCAGCGCCGCCACCAGGGCCTGCGACGTGGCCACGCAGGGCAGCCCAGTCGCGGACTGGATGCGCGCGAGAATCGACGCCTCCAGCTCGGTGCTGTAGGTCGACACGGCGGTGCAATGGAACACCACGATGTCGACGCCCGCGTCCGCGAGCAGCTCGGCCGCCGGCTCGACATCCCGGGCCATGCCCAGCAGGCTCGCCTCCGAACTGTCCACGAGCTTCAGCCGCGTGACCGCGATGGCGATGTCGGCGGGAAGCATCGCGCGCAGTTGCGGCTCGGCGGCCTGGTTCACGGAGGGCAGCAGCACGCCGATGCGCCCGCCCGATCCGTAGTCGAGTGCTGGGGCGGTCATGCCGATGCGCCCTTCAGTTCAGCTTGAGCCCGAGCTCCTTGATCAGGGGCGCGTACTTGGCGGTCTCCCGCCGGATGGTCTCGTCCATCTCCTCGGGCGTGGTGCCCGCCGTCTCCAGACCGAACACCATGAGCTGGTCCCTGACTTCCTTGCGCTGCACGACCTCCACAACGTCCTTGTGGATCTTGTCGATGATCGCCCGCGGCGTGCCGGCGGGCGCGGACAGTGCATTCCACATCAACAGTTCGTAGCCCTTGAGCCCGGCCTCCGCCAGCGTCGGCACGTCGGGCAAGGCCGCGGAGCGGACCGGACCCGTCGTGGCCAGTGCACGGATCTTCCCGGACTGGATGTGCGGGACATTGGCGGCGATGCCGTCGAAGCTGACCTCGACGTCCCCCGAGAGCATTCCTTTGACGACCTCCGAGGCGCCGCGGTACGGCACCTGGACCAGCTTGATCCCGCTCTGCCGCGTGAACATCTCGCCTGCGAGCTGTGTGGACGTGGTGCTGGAGCCGTAGTTGATGCTGCCGGGCTGGGCCCGGGCGGCAGCCACCAGGTCGGCCACCGCCCTGAAGGGTGTCCGGTCGGTTGCGGTGAGCACCAGGGACTGGCGGGCGACGATCGAGATGGACGCGAAGTCCTTGATCGGATCGTAGGGCAGCCGCGAATACAGCGCCGGGTTCAGCGTGTAGGTCGAATCCAGGGGCATGAACAAGGTGTAGCCGTCGGGCGCGGCCCGGGCGGCCTCCTGCGCCGCGATCAGCGTGTTGGCCCCGCCCTTGTTGTCGACGACGACGGGCTGGCGCCACTTTTCGGACAGGCGTTGCGCGATCGCTCGGCCCAGCACGTCGGCGGGCCCACCGGCCGGGAAGGGCACGATCAGACGCACCGGCCTGGCGGGGAAGCTGGCCGCGGCCTGCGCCTGCGCAGCGGCGGGGAGGACCGGTAGCAGCAGCATCGGGACGAGCAGCGTGGCGCGCTGCGCCGCGCGGCGCAGCAGATGGAACATGGGCATGGGTGTCTCCTCTTTCTTTTGATCGCAGGGGGTCGGCGGCGCCGGGGCGGGCCGCTCAGAACCCGTACAACTGCTCGGGGTTGCGCACCAGGATCTGGTGGCGCTGTGCTCCGTCGGGCACCCAGGTCAGCATCTGGTCCAGCAGGTCCGTGGTGTTGGGCATCTCGCCCTTGAACGAGACGTGCGGCCAGTCGCTGGCCCATACCAGGCGGTCCGGCCGGGCGGCCAGCAGCGCCTGGACGTAGGGCACCATGTCCTCGTAGGGCGGAGGCAGCGCCGACATCCGGTAGCCGCAGGACAGCTTGACCCAGCACCGCCCCGTGTTCACCAGCCTCAGCAGCGCCTGGAAGCCAGGCTGCCCCACGCCGTCTCCCGGCCTGAGCGAGCCCATGTGGTCGATCACGACGTCGGTGGGCAGTTCGCGCAGGGTGGGCTCCATCTCGGCCAGCGGAGCTCGGCCCTGGTCATCCATGACGTGGAGCTGCACATGCCAACCCAGGCGGGCGATGCGCGCCGCCAGCGCGGGCATCTCGGCCAGCGGGACGGCACCTGCATGGCCGATGTTGTAGCGCACTCCCCGCACGCCGGCTTCGTGCAGGCGGTCCAGTTCGGCATCCTGCACCTCGGCCCGCAGCGCGACGATGACGCGCGCCGGCCGGCCCAGCTCGGCCACCGCCTCCAGGTGCCGCCGGTTGTCGGTGCCATAGCCGCTGGGCTGCACGAGCACCAGGCGCTCGACGCCCAGGGTGTCGTGCAGCGCGCGCAGCCGCGCCGGCAAGGCGTCGGGCACATCGAAGGCGCGCGTCGCGGCCACGGGATAGCGGTCGGCGGGGCCATAGACATGCACATGGCAATCCGCGGTCCCCGGCGGGCAGATCAGCCTGGGCTTGCGGGGAGCGGGATCGGGAGGCTGGCACAGCGGAATCTCCGCGGAAGCTCGCGCGCTCGTTGCAGGCGACGGGCCGCTCATTCGAAGATCCGATCCTCGTGCAGCACCACGGGCACTTCCTTGTTCTTCTCGGAATAGCCATCGAAGGGCTTGCCCTCCAGGTCGATGCGCGCGAGCACGTCGCTGTCGGGGTCGATGTGCGCGCCGATGCGCAGCATGACGAGTTCCTCGCGGTCTTCCTTGGCGTGGAACCAGTAGAAGGTGCCGGCCGGCAGCAGCACGCAATCGTTCCTGCCTGCCTCGCGCGTCTCGCCATTCGGCCCGTGGAACACCGCGCCGCCCTGCAGGATGACGAACACGTGGTCCTCGTTGGAATGCGCGTGGATCTCGTTCTCGCCACCGCTCGCGTAGGTCTTGAGCACCACGTTCATGTAGCGCGACGCGCCGAGGACCTGGTTGGTGCGGCCCTGCTTCGGCAACTGGGTCCGGATGTGGAAGAAGCTGGGCTGGCCCGGCTTGTTCAGGCGCGCCATCTCCGCGCGCCACTCCGCGGCGCTGTTGACGATCGGGGCGAAGCTGTGGCTGGGGCTGTTCGTGGTCATGGTGAATCTCCTTCGTGAATGTCAATCGATCCTGATGCCGGCTTCCGCGATGACGGGACGCCACCTCGCGGCCTCCGAGGCGATGAAGCTGCGCAGCGCCTGCGGCGAGCTGGCGTCGGCCAGCAGCCCGGCGCCCAGGAGCTTCTCCTGCACGTCCTTGGACGCGAGGGCTTGCGTCAGCGCGCGGTTGAGCTCGTCCACCACCGCAGCGGGCGTGCCCTTGGGCGCCAGCAACGCCATCCACACGTCGATGTCGGGCAGCTTGATCCCCACATCGGCCATCGATGGCACGTTGGGCAGCGTGGGGATGGGCTTGGCGCTCAGGCGCGCGAGCGGCCGCAGCGTGCCCTTCTCGAAATGGGGCATGGCGGTCGTGATGCCGTCGATGGTGAACGTGACGTCCTTGGTCAGCAGGCTCTGGGTCGTGCCCGCGCTGCCCTTGTAGGGCACCGAGACCACCTCCTTGCCCAGCGTGCGCTTGAGCAGCTCGCCGGAGAGCTGGGACGTGAAGGTGCCGAAGCCATAGCTCATTGCGGCGGCGCCGGCCTTGGACTGCGCGAGCAGCGCCTGCATGGACTGGGGTCCGGCCTGGTGGGTCATGACCACCAGGGGCGTGGTGGCCACCTTGCCGATCGGCTCGAAATCCTGGACGGGATCGTAGGGCAGCTTGGCGTAGAGGTACTGGTTCATCACCAGCGTGTTGTCGATGGCCATCAGCAGCGTGTAGCCGTCCGGCGCCGCCTTCGCGACGGCATCGGCGCCAATGATGGTGTTGGCGCCCGGCTTGTTGTCCACCACGATCGGCTGGCGCATCAACTCGCCCATACGCTGCCCGACGACGCGGGCCAGCAGGTCGGTGGGACCGCCGGCGGGGAACGGTACGATCATCCGGATCGGCCGGCTGGGATAGTCACGGGAAGCTGGTGCTTGTGCGTGCACCGGAATGGCGGCGCAAATGAGCGACACGGCGAGGGCCGCGGCGACCTGGAAGGTTTTCATGGGGTGTCTCCTGGGCGGTTGTCGATATCCGCGATTCGTTGTCGCGGACGATTTGTTGACCGCTGTCAATTCTGGGGGGCCGGTGCGTGCCCGGCAACGCAGGCTGGCCTATTCGCTGTATCGAAGAAATGAATTCGCCATGCTCCGCGCCTTTCGGAGGTCTCCGCCGTCGTCGGCGGTGGCCGGCCACAAAGGGACGCGTCGCCCTCCAGGGGCATGGGCCAGGCGTTCACGCCACGCGGCGCGCGGGCGACGACCGCCAGCATGGTCACCGCTGGGTGCAGGCACGGTTGCACGAAGCGCAGTTCGTGCTCGACATCAACGCGGACCGGTTCGGCGCTCCGGAGATCCTGGTCCTGCCCTTGCCCGCCGCGCTTGCCTGGCAGCGGGCGAGCGCATCCGCATCGCTGAGCACTAGGCCGAAGCGCAACGTGCAGTCCTGC
The DNA here is from genome assembly GCF_002193035.1 of Delftia sp. K82. Lineage (NCBI taxonomy): Bacteria > Pseudomonadati > Pseudomonadota > Betaproteobacteria > Burkholderiales > Comamonadaceae > Delftia > Delftia sp. K82. The sequence continues at coordinate 23,989 of NZ_MYFL01000010.1, forward strand.
GCGAGAAGGCGCCCGCCGTCGCTCAAAGCCCGGGCGGCGCGGCCGAACGGCACGCGCCAGCGCATCCGACGGTCCCGGGGATCGGCGGTCCGGGAGAGTCCATGTTCAGTGACTGCACGGACGACGCGACGGGCCCTCGGCCGCGGCGCGCGCTCACCAGGCCACCGCGCGAGCCGATCAAGGCGGCGCCGCCGCTCCGGGGCGCAGCTCCAAGCAGGCTCCTTGTGCCGCCCCCAATGCGCGCCACCTTGGCCACCGCCTCGGGCGCGGGACGGTCGGCCCGACCTCGCGCGGGAGACGATGCCCTTGCCCACCTTCTCGGCGCTTTCCCCGGGCAGGCGCCCGTGCACAAAAAAAGGCGCCGGGTTGCCCCGGCACCAAACCTTGGAGATAACAATGCGGGGATCCCGGCGCCCAGCCACCGCGGCCCATCGCGGGGCCGCAGCGGCGTGCCGCCGGTCGCCATCAAAAGTTGTGACGGACCCCCATGTAGATGTTGCGGGAGCTGCCGCTGGACGAGCCGACCAGCATGGCCGGGGCCTGGGCAGTGCCGGTGCCCAGCACGTACTGCGACCCGTTCTTGTTGCTGATCTGTCCCACGCCGAAGTACAGGCGCGTCCTCTTGGACAGGTCGTAGTCGCCGCCAAGCGAGATCCAGTTCGCGTCCCGGTTGCCCGTCAACGCCGTGTAGTCGGACCGGTCGTTGACGCGGGTGAACTGGGCAACGGCCGTGAACTGTCCGAACGGCACGCGCACGCCGAGGTTGGTCAGCCGGAATTCGCTCGTCGAAGCACCGGGCATGCGGGCGATTGCCCCGGTGCAGGTCGCGCAGGAGTTCTTCTCCACCGTCATGCCCAGGAAGAACTTGGCGAAGCGGGCGTCGTAGGAGCCGCCAACCACCATCGCCGAGACCTTGCCCGCAGCATCGTCCGGCCCCTCCTGCCGCTGGAAGCCCGCATTGAGGTCGAAGCCCCCGGCCTGGTAGCGCGCGGATGCGCCGTACCCGCGTCCGATCGTCGTCGAGTTCTCGCCGAAGGAGTACTGGCCGCGGAACTCGATGCCGCCCCAGCGCGGGGACACGTAGTTGACCGCGTTGTCCTGCCGCGCCGACACCCCCATCGGCAGCACCTGGCGCTGCGTGGTGGGGCTGACGTTTCTGGTGAGCGCGAGCAGCCCGCCGGCGCCTTCCCAGACGAAGGCGTCCACACTGCTCTGGACCATGTAGTACGGAGTGGGAATACGGCCCATCTGCAGCGTGCCGAACCGCGCATCGCTCAGGCCGACCGACGCCTCGCGCCCGAACGCGCGACCGCCTTGGCCGAGCGTGCCGTCGTCGAGGTTGATGCCCATCTCGAGGCGGAAGACGGCGGCAAGCCCTCCTCCCAAGTCCTCCACGCCGCGAAAACCCAGGTTGCTCCCCGCACTTCCGCCCGATACCAGCCGATTGACACTCGAGCCCCCCGATCTCGGCGAGTCCATCCCGGCATCCACCCGCCCATACATGGTCACGCTGCTCTGGGCATTGGCTGCGCCGCAAACGCACAGCAGCGCGGCGCATGCAACCGCATGCTTGGCCATTCCGTTCATAGTTGTCTCCTTCGTTGAACTTGGGGCTTGGCCCCGATTCCTCTTCTTCACATTGCGCCTGGCGTCTCATGGGAAAGCTCCACGCGCAGCCCGCCAAAGACCACATCGTTCGATGACTCGCGGGTTCATCGTGGTTCCTCCGGCTCGTTCAGTATAGATAGACGCCTAATCTTTTTGATAGTCGCCTAATCAAATTTTCCGGATTCAGAACGCCCGGCTGTGGCGGGCGTGCGACGCTTTCACGCCTGACCCGTTGGTGGCCGCGAAACACTGGCAGAGACCATCCCGCACGGCATCGGAACCAACCCGGATTGATTGGATGATCAATGCCTCGCGCCGGACTCCGCAGCATCCCGTCGGGTTCGAATCCCGTTGTCGCCGCAAGGAGCAATGGACGAACGAAGACGGTGCAACGTCGATTCACAACCGATGGGGTGCCTGGCCAGCGAGCCAGTCGCGCGCCGGCCTCTGCCCGCCGTTCACGGGCACGCGGGCACGTCCGCCAGCGGCGTTCTTCCAAGTTCCACGCGCTGCTTATCGGGCCATCGCCGGCCCGCTGCACCGGTGCGCGAGACCGTGGTCACCGTGCAGCGGCACACGGACATGCGGACCGGTTGTCAGGACAGTGCGGCGTCTTCACCAATGCCCGCGAGGCACGATGGAAGCCGAGCGCATTGGCCATGCGGGCGCACAGCGCACCTCCGGGCGCGAGAGCCCTGCGCACCCTGGAGGACAGGATGGCCACCGGGCGGCGCCGGTTGAACCATCGATCAACCTCGGGATGAACCCTAGCTCGCCACGCGGGCTGCCACGCCGCGTTGCTTCTTCATAGGTTGACCGCGCATTCAAGCTTGATGCACATCAACCTTGTTCCTAGGATCGGGATCTTCTTAGGGCACGTGTAGTTGCCTGCAACCGGAGACACCATGAAGAATCCATCAAGCCCCACTCGGCGCTCGCTGCTCGCGGCCGCCGCCATGATCGCCGCAGGCTTCGGCCACTCGGCCATCGCACAAGAGAACTATCCCACCAAGCCGGTCACCCTCATCGTGCCCTTCACTCCCGGCGGGAGCAACGACGTCATCGCCCGCGTGATCGGCCAGCGGCTCAGCCAGATCTGGAACCAGCCGGTCATCGTGGACAACAAGGCAGGCGCGGCCGGAAGCATCGGGACCGACCACGTGGCCAAGGCCCCTGCGGACGGCTACAAGCTGCTGATCACCAACAACAACACCATGTCCATCAATCCGGTGCTGTTGCCGAAGACGCCGTACGCCGTCGCGCGCGATTTCGCCCAGGTCACGCAACTCGGCGCGGTGCCGGTCGTGCTGGTAGCGAACTCGAACGTGAAGGCCACGACCGTGAAGGAACTCGTGGCGCTCGCGAAGGCCACTCCGGGCAAGCTCACTTATGCCTCGTCGGGCTCCGGCAGCCCGCAGCATCTGTCCGCGGAGCTCTTCAAGGCGATGACGGGCACCGACATCACCCACGTCCCCTACAAGGGCGCGGCGCCGGCCATCACCGACATGCTGGCCGGGCAGGTCGATCTGCAGTTCGGTGCCATCAACTCGCTGCTGCCGCACATCCGCACCGGGAAGCTGCGCGCGCTCGCCGTGGGTGGCACCCGGCGCGCCAGCCTGCTGGCCGATGTCCCGACCATGGCCGAGGCCGGCCTGCCCCAGTACGACAGCGAGATCTGGCTCGGCCTGGCGGCCCCCGCGGGGACCCCTGCGGCGGTCATCAAGCGGATCAACGCCGATGTCACCAAGATCCTGAACGAGCCCGAGGTGAAGGAGAAGCTCGCCGAGCAGGGTATCGAGACGCGGCCGAGCACGCCGCAGGAGATGACCAAGCTCGTCGAGAAGGACACCGCGCGGTGGGCGAGCGTCATCAAGAGCGCGGGCATCAAGGCCGATTGAGCGGAGCACCCATTGAATTCGAAGCAAGCCATTCCTTTGCGCCGCGACATTCCCGCAGCGGGCGCCGGCGCCGGCAGCCTGTGGGCCAGCGACGCCATCGCGGAGATGATCCGCGCGCTCGACATCCCCTATGTCCTCCTGAACCCCGGGTCGAGCTTCCGCGGTCTGCACGACAGCCTGGTGAACCACCTCGGCAACATCGACCCGCAGATGCTGGTCGTGCTCCATGAGGAGCATGCCGTCGCGATCGCCCATGGCTACGCGAAGGTCGCCGGAAAGCCGCTGGCGGCGATCGTTCACAGCAACGTGGGCCTGATGCACGCGTCCATGGCGATCTTCAACGCCTGGGTGGACCGCGTGCCCGTGTTGGTCCTGGGCGCGACGGGCCCGGTCGATGCGGCCAAGCGGCGCCCCTGGATCGACTGGATGCACACCGCGCAGGACCAGGGCGCGCTGGTGCGCGACTTCAGCAAGTGGGACGCGCAGCCGGCTTCCGTCGCCGCGTCGTACGAGGCGCTGCTGCGGGCCAAGCAGATCGCGCTGACCGCACCCGCCGGCCCCACCTACGTGTGCTTCGATGTCTCGCTGCAGGAGACGCGCATCGATGCGATCCCGGCGCTGCCGGACGTCAGCCGCTACCAGGTTCCCTCCCCCGCCGTGCCGGGCAGCGATGAGCTGGCCAGAGCCGCAGCGCTGCTGTCCTCCGCGGCCCGCCCGGTCATTCTGATGGGGCGGGTCTCCAGGTCTAGCGAGGGCTGGCGCCAGCGCATCGAGCTGGCCGAGAAGCTGAATGCGCAGGTCCTTACGGACCTGCGCGCCGGCGCATCGTTCCCCACCGACCATCCGCTGCACGCGGCCGTGCCGGGCGTCTTCCTGACCCCGGACGCGGCCGCCACGCTGCGCGCCGCCGACGTCGTGCTGAGCCTGGACTGGTACGACCTGAACGGCACGCTGCAGCAGGCGTGGCGCAACGAGAGCGTCGGCGCCAAGGTGATCCAGGTCTCGCTCGACCACTACAGCCACCGGGGCTGGAGCATGGACCACCAGGGCCTGCCGCCGGTGGACGTGTTCATGCCGGTGGAGCCGGACGTCGCCGTGCCCCTTCTCTGCGCTGCCTGCACCGAGCGCCCTTCGGCCCTCCAGGCCCCGAAGAGCCCGATGGCCATGCCCCCGGTTCCGCAAGACGGGACGATCAGCATCGCGATGGTCGCCGACGCCCTGCGCCGGGCCGCGGGCACGCAGCCCATCACCCTGATCCGTGTGCCACTGGGCTGGAGCGGCGAGATGGGCCACTTCCGCGATCCGCTGGACTACCTGGGCATGGACGGCGGCGCCGGCATCGGCTCCGGGCCGGGCATGGCCGTCGGCGCCGCGCTGGCGCTGCGTGGAACCGACCGACTGCCCGTGCTGATGACCGGCGACGGCGACTACCTGATGGGCATGACAGCACTGTGGACCGCCGCCAATGCTGGCGTTCCCCTGCTTACCATCGTCTGCAACAACCGGTCGTTCTTCAACGACGAGCTGCACCAGGAGCGGGTGGCCCGCGATCGCGACCGCCCGGTGCAGAACCGGTGGATCGGGCAGCGCATCGGAGATCCGGACCCCGATCTGGCCGCGCTCGCGCGCGGGCTCGGGCTGCAGGGCCTCGGACCGACGGACAGCCCGTCGGAGCTCGACGAGGTCCTGGCCCGCGCCGTCGCTGCGGTGCGCGATGGAGCGACCGTCGTCGTCGACGTGCACGTCACGCCGGGCTACAGCGCCGCGATGGCCTCCGGCATGACCCGCTCCCATGAGGACCAGGAAGGAGGCCAGCCATGACAGCGGCCCCCATCGTCCTGCCGGACAGCGGCGACCTGAGCCCCTACGTCCAGCGAGTCCTGCCCCGGTCGAGCGGGCTGTTCTGGGACGGCCGCTGGCATGAAGGAGCGGACCAGGCGATCGCGACCTTCAACCCGTCCACGGGCGAGCGTCTGGCCGACGTGACCTCGGCGGGTTCGGCGGAGGTCGACGCCGCGGTCGCCTCGGCGAAGGCCGCCTTCCCGGCCTGGGCCGAGACCCCGCCCCTGCAGCGCGCGGCGCTGCTGCGGGAGGCCGCGCGCCGCGTGCGGCTGCATTCGCGGGAACTGGCGCTGCTGGACGCCGCCAACTGCGGCAATCCCGTGCGCGCCATGCAGATGGACGCGGAGATCGCGGCCACCCAGCTGGACTATTTCGCGGGGCTGGTGCTCGAGATCAAGGGCGAGACCATCCCGACCGCGAACGGCGCGCTGAACTACACGCTCAGGGAGCCGCTCGGCCCCGTCGCACGGATCTTCCCGTTCAACCACCCGTTCATGTTCGCGGCAGGCAAGATCGCCGCGCCGCTCGCGGCGGGCAACACGGTCATCCTCAAGCCGCCGGAACAGGCGCCGCTGTCGACCATCCGGCTGATGGAGATCCTGGACGGCCTGTTCCCCCCGGGGGTGCTGAACTGCATCGCTGGCGGACGCGAGACGGGTGCCGCGCTGTCCGCGCACCCGGATGTGGCCGCCGTCGCGCTTATCGGAAGCGTCGGCGCCGGCAAGGCCGTGCTGCGGTCCGCCGCGGACACGATGAAGCGCACCTTGCTGGAGCTGGGCGGCAAGAACGCGATGGTCATCTATCCCGACGCGGACCTGCGCAGCGCGGTGGAGGGGGCCGTGCGCGGCATGAACTTCACGTGGTGCGGGCAGTCGTGCGGCTCCACGAGCCGCCTGTACGTGCACCGCTCCCTGCACGATGAATTCATGCAGCGCATGGCCGAGGAACTGGCGCGCAAACACCGGCCCGGCATCGCGACCCACCTGGACACGACGATGGGCGCACTGGCGAGCCGCGCCCAGTACGACCGCGCGCTGCACTACATCCAGGCCGGCATCGACGAGGGCGCCGTGCTCCTGACCGGCGGCCACGCGGCGCGCGATGCGCAGCTGAAGGACGGCCTGTTCATCGAGCCGACCATCTTCACGGGCGTGCGGCCCGACATGCGGATCGCGCGCGAGGAGATCTTCGGCCCCGTGCTCTCGGTGTTTTCCTGGGACGACGAGGACCGGATGCTGGTCGAGGTCAATGGCACGGAGCTCGGACTGACGGCCTCGGTGTGGACCACGAGCCTGAACACCGGCCTGCGCGCCGCCAAGCGGATCCAGTCGGGCTACGTGTGGGTCAACGAGTGTTCGGTGCACATCCCTGGCGCGCCGTTCGGCGGCTACAAGCAGTCCGGCGTCGGCAGGGAGGAGTCCAAGGAGGAACTGCTGGAGTTCACGCAGCTCAAGAACGTCAACGTGAAGCTCGGCTAGAGACCATGGTTGCTCGATAGGTTGCCAAGAGGCTCGTCGTCGGCATCGTGGATTGCGCGCTTTCGTGTACCGGGCAAGATGCGACGCGCTCTCCAGCCACGATCCGTATGAACACAGGTCTTCCTTCGCCTGTCGAGCGACCACCCTGTCCAGCGCCCGGCCCGCCGGAATGCTAAAGGGGCCCGCGCCATGCGGAACGCTGGTTCCGCCGCGCCCATCCACCGTACGGCCTGCCCCCAAGCGCAACTCGCATATCGCCTCGGGAAATCTCTCCTGCGAGTAGCCGGCCAGGTCGCTCCTCGAGCCCATCGACATCTGCGGCATGACGACGCAACACAGCTCCTCGAGGTCTGGGGCCAGGGCGTCGCTCCGCCCACGTTCAGTGAGGAGGTGCAGGTGCTGTCGCGGCGGCTGGACAGCGCACAACAGGGTTCGCCCCAGCTTTCATATTGTTAGTCGATTAACAATAATGGTCGGCATGGCCTGGCCGCGCTGGGCCGTCCTCGCCAGACGCTCCGGCGACCGTCCTGCACTGCCAGAGTCGATGCCAATGCCACAGAGAACCAGGAGACAAGATGCACAACACGCCCCCCGCCTCCCGCCGGAGGTTCTTCCGCACCAGTGCTGGCATGGGTGCCGTCCTAGCCGCGGCCACCAGCACCGGCGCCTCCGGCGCCAGCACGCCCCCCCACGCCGCCGTGCGGGTGCGCAGCGGCTTTGTGGCCGGTCCTTCGACCTACTACGAGGTTCTGGAGCCGGTCGCGAAGACCCGCAAGCCGCCCATGGTGCTGATCCACGGCGGGGCGCACACCGGCTCCTGCTACATGGCGACCGCCGATGGCCGCCCGGGCTGGGCGCCCTTCTTCGCAGCCCAGGGCTACCAGGTGGTGGTCCCTGACTGGGCAGGCACCGGTCGCAGCGGCTACATCCCCTACGACGACCTGTCGGGCGAGACGGTCGTGAAGGGCCTTGGCAAGGTGCTGGCCACGCTGGACCGCCCGGCGATCGTCATGACGCATTCGATGTCGGGCCCCTTCGGCTGGAAGCTGCTCGAACTCTTCGGCGACCGCATCGTCTCCCTGGTGGCAATCGCACCTGGCGGGCCGGCCAACGTCAGCGCGCCGACCGAGTTCCTGTCCAGCACGTCGGACGACGTGGAAGTCCGCTTGGCACCCGGCGCTCCGGTGCTCAAGCTCAGCCGCAAGCTGCCCTTCGTTGCCGAACCGGGCTGGGCCACGAAGAAGCTGGTCGGCAGCAGCACGCGCTTCCCGCGCGAGCACCTGGACAGCTACCTGGCCAGCCTGACCGTCATTCCGCCCCGCCTGCTGCTAGAGCGGGTGAACTATGAGAACAGCGCGCCCCGTGTGACCGACCCCTCGGGCTACAAGGGCAAGCGCGTGGCCCTGATCATGGGCACCAACGACGCGGACCACACGGCCGCCATCGACAAGCCCATCGTCGACTGGCTGAACGACATCGGGGCGCGCGCGGAATTCATTCCGCTGGGCGACCGGGGCATCCAGGGCAACGGCCACATGATGATGATGGAGAGCAACAGCGACCAGTTGGCAGCCGGTATTGCCGCCTGGCTGCAGACCGGCAAATTCAGCGCCTCGGCGTCCTAGTACCTCCGGGCAGTGCTCAGGCCAACTCCGCCGTGATCCAGCGGCGCAGGCTGTTGGAGTAGGCCAGGTCGGTGACGCGCGGCAGGTCTTCCACCCGCACCATGCCCTCTTCCAACCACCACCGCGCGGACGCACCGCTTAGCAGGCGGCAGCGCAAATGCGGAGTGGCCATCGCCGTCATCGGGGCTGCCCCTCGCAAAGAGGGAGACGCACGAGTTCGCAGCGGCAGGCCGGTTGCCGCGGGCCCGCAATGCCCGGCGTCCAGTCCGCTCCTCCAGAGGATCGCCTCTCGGCTCCGAGCGACACAGGGCGGCGCTAGCGACGCGCACGGGCCCTGCCACGCTCATGGGCGGGGGACGTAACGGGCGCGCGGCCGCCAGAGGCCGGTCACGCCGCGCTGCTCCTGCACATGCGCAGCCCAGCCGGCCATGCGCGCCACCAGGAAGAAGACCGCTGCCGACCAGACGGGAAGCCGGAGCGCCCGCACCAGGCAGACGACGGCGAACTCATGCCTTGGATGGTCCGCGAGATTCTCCTTCGCCCAACCGACGAAGTCGGCGACCTGTCGCATGTTGAAGGAGTCGTCAGCCAGTTCGGTGGCGATGGCGAGCAGGTGCTTCGCGCGCGGGTCGCCGCCCAGGTAGAGCGGATGCGTGAAGCCGGGGATCCGCTGCGCCCGCTGGTGCAGGCGCAGGGCCTTGTCGCGCAGCGCCGTCGCGGACGGCCTTGCGGTGAGGAACCGGTCCACGACCGCATAGTGCCCGGCGATCTCGGTCCCGGCGCTTGCGCAGATGCCCACGGCAATGCAGTCGAAAAGGTTCGCGCCTCCCGAGGCAGCCGCCCGGACGGCCAGGGTGCCCGGCGGCAGTTCGTGGTCCGCGAGGAGCACGAGCAGCGCGTTCACCGCGCGGATCCGCGCTGGCGTGGTTTCGCATCCGAAGGACCGGATCAGCGTCGAAGCGATCGATTCGGAGCGCTCCGGCAGCGTCAGCGCGCGGGCCGGGCCGACGCATCCCAGCGCTTGCGCCACGGCACAGATCAGCAAGCGCGCCTCTTGCACGACGCCCGCGTCCAGACCCCCACCGCCCGACATCCTGCGGCTGCGCTCCAACTGGAGAGCCAGCATCGCGAGCGATCCGTACACGCGGTGAGGATCGGTACCGTGCAGTATCCGCAAACCGGCCTCGCGGGCCAGTGCCTGGTCGCGCGGAGGGATTCTCCAGGCGCCGGCCCTCGCGACATCGAGAGGAGCGCCCCAGAGCAATTCGCAGACCCGCTCGAACGGAACGCCTTGCCGCGCGAGGTCGCAGGCCAAGTAGCCCCGGTAGGCTGGACCCGCCTCGGTGATTTCCGTGATACCGCTGCTGACGATGGGCGGCCCATGGTCCATCGCACCGGCTGCCGCCGCGGCATGGCCTGCACGGGCGGCCGCGCGCGCCATGACCCGTTCGATGTCCGAGCGGCTGTACAGGTGCGCCTTCGTTCCGGGCTGGGGCACGCTGCGGATGGCCCCCCTGCTCACATAGGCGTAGAGCGTCTGCGGGCGGACGCCCAGAAGGGCAAGACTGGCTTTCGCATCCAGGAAATCCGGCTGCCGGCACGACGTGGGATCGGGGCATGTGCTCATGTGGGCTCCGCGCGATTCCAGCGTTCGACGGCACGTAAATCCCGAAACCGCGCTATGTCTCCGTAGGTCTAATCATTAGGTCTCTAATTATCTCACAGGCTGCCAGGCAGAAGACGGCGGCACTGGCCCGGCGGGTTCCGGCGTGCGTTCCATGGGGCATCCATGCCACTCGCCTGTGGCGCGCGGGGTCCACTGGGTGGCATCGTCGACTCGTCGACCCACATCGAGACCGATGCGGCGCGGCTGGCCGCTCGGGCGCACTGCGCCGCGGCGGGACCGATGCATTTGAGGGATTGGGGAGAGCGTGGCACTGCCGCGAGGCGCGGTGCGCTTCCATGGCGCGCCGCACCCAGGGCGCGGCCATCGGCAGCGCGGGCTACGGTCTTGCGGATGACTGAGCGGCGCCTGTCCGCTTCGGATCATCCTGAATGCACTCGTCGCTCGCCAGGTTGTCGATGATCTTCAGCAGCGAGCGCCGCACGATGCTGATGTGGGCATCCGTCAGGGATCTGATGGCGAGCGCGTTGACCTCCTCGGCCAAGGGCACGAGCTTCGCCTTGAGGCGCTTGCCCGCCGGCGTCAGGAAAACGTAGATGCTCTTGCGGTTGTCGGGACGCTGCTTTCGCAGGACGTACCCGAGCTCCTCCATGGCCTTCAGGGCGATCGCCGTGGTGGGCGCCATCACACCGGCCTCCGCGCTCAGTTCTGCCTGGGTGAGCCCATCCTTCTCCCAGAGAATCCGCAGGAAGGTCCAATGGCCGAGTTGGACGTCGTGGCGCGCAAGACGGGTCTGCAGCGATCGAAGAAAGGAGCGCGTCGCGTCCTTCACCAGATGCGCTAAACGGTCGTCGGGAACGCCCTCATGCCAGTGCTGCAGCATACGGCTCGCTACCTCCGCCGACTCTTTCCCTGCCTTTTTTGCCAATTTTCATTCCTCAATGCATCCCAACGGACGCTCTGCCCGGCCGACCCCCTGCAAGACAGCGGCGATCGGCGTACATGAACGAGCCGACGGACACGAAGAAGCGGGAGGAGGTTGAAAAGGTGCTGCCCAGGCCAAGCGGACCGCACAAATATAGCACCGTACATTCTGCTGTTCTCAGTAGGCGGCATGCTGATCCAGATCACAAAACCATGCGGTTGCACGGGCAATGCCGGGACGATGCCCAACGCCTTCGTTCTGGCAGGCCATAGACTTTTCGCCCCGCGTCGCACGCTTGGCACCAGGCTACGCGCGCACTTCGGCGCGTCAACCTTCAGCGAGCGGCTTCCCGTCCGCTCGAGACAGCGGCGGCCGATTGGCTTCAGCGCCCCGCTCCGCGGCTGCCCCGCTCCGCGGCTGCGCCGCCCGGGATGCGCGTGCGGGAGTTGCGCACCTCTTGACCAGACCACGGTGCCTGCGACACGCGGCCCGCAGCTTGCGCCTGCGGGTATCGCGAACTGCCGGTCCCGGCGGCATCACCGCCCCCGCCGAGGAGGTCTATGCCGCCCCTGCCAAGGGGCCTGTGCCGCCGATGCTGCTTCGGTCCTTCTCCGGCGCCGGCCGGGAAACTGCAGTTTTTCCCGCCGCGTCATGCCGGCTGCAGGCCAACGTGCTGGTGCCCCAGCGCGTCCACCGAGTCCACCCCCAACAAGCCCATGACGCGGTCCGTCTCCTGCAGGAGGATCTCGAGCGCGCGACTTGCGCCGGCCTCCCCCGCCGCAGCCACGCCGTACAGGGGCGCCCGGCCCAGCAGCACGCCGCGCGCGCCAAGGGCGAGGGCCTTGACGATGTCGGAGCCCCGCCGAAAGCCGCTGTCGACCAGGACGGGCATGCCCCCGGCAGCGGCGGCGACCGAGGGCAGCATGTCCAGCGTGGCGGGCAAGCCGTCAAGGCTGCGCCCGCCATGGTTGGACACCACGACGGCGTCCGCCCCATGGGAGGCGGCCAGGCGCGTGTCGTCCGCGGTGAGGATGCCCTTGACCACCAAGGGGCCCGCCCACTGCGAGCGAAGCCAGGCGACATCCTCCCAGCTGTAGAACGGATTGCGCTGCGCGCGGGTATAGGCGGCCAGCGCGTACGCGTCGGAGCCCGGTGGCAGGAACTCAGCCAGGTTCTCGAAGCGCGGCATGCCGCGGGCGAACCATGTGGAAACGACCCATCGCGGATGGGTCGCCGCGTCCCAGACGATGCGCGGAGAGAAATGCAGTGCATGGGCGAATCGGTTCCGCACATCCCGCTCACGGTTGCCCGGGATCAGCGAATCGACCGTGACCATGAGCGCGCAGTAGCCGGCCGTGTGTGCGCGCGCCAGCAGCCTGGTCGCGACCTCGCGTCCGCCCCACGGATAGAGCTGGAAGAACTTGGGTCCAGCCGATGCCCTGGCCACGGCCTCGATGTCGTTGTTCGAGCCGGCGGACAGCGAGAACGCCACGCCCGCCGCTGCGGCCGCGCGCGCCAGCATGAGGTCCGCGTCCGGCACGTAGATGCCGTTGAGGCCCGTCGGCCCGATCATGAAGGGCGCCGCGAGCCGCTGCCCGAACAGCGTGATGGACAGGTCGCGCGAGCCCTTGCCCGTGACCATCCGCGGCAGGAGGTGATAGCGGTCGAAGGCGGCGCGGTTGCGCCGCAGCGTCACTTCGTCCTCCGCGCCGCCTTCCAGGTAGTCCCAGATCACCTGCGGCAGCCGCCTCTTGGCCAGCCGGCGGAGATCCTCGATGTTGACGACCGACGGAGGCTGCAGTTTGCGGTGTGAATGCATGCGCCTCGCCTACTCCGCGCGGATTCCCGCCGCCTGGATGATCGGCCGCCAGCGCGCGATCTCGCTGGTGATCAGGTCCATGAACATCTGCGGCGGCCCGGGCGTGACGTCGACGCCCTGCGATTGCAGACTCGCGCGCGTGGAAGGGTCGGCCAGGGCCTTGTTCAGCGCCGCGGTCAGCTTGGCGACGACCGTGTCGGGCGTGCCCGCCGGCGCCATGATCCCGTACCAGGCGCTGGCTTCCACGCCGGGCAGCCCGGCCTCGCCGGGGGTCGGCACGTCCGGCAGGGCCGGGGAGCGCTTCTCGCCCATGACGGCCAGCGCCTTCACGCGGCCGGCCTGGATCTGCGGCAACGCCGACACGAGCGGCTCGAAGATCACCTGGATCTGGCCGGCGATGAGGTCCGTGATGGATCCCGCGCTGCCCTTGTAGGGCACATGCGTCATCTGGATGCCCGTGCGCAGCTTGAATAGCTCGCCCGCCAGGTGATGGGCGGAACCCGTGCCGCTCGAGCCGTAGTTCACGGCGGTGGGCTGGGCCTTGGCGCGCTCGACCAGGTCGCGCAGCGACCCCGCCGGGAAGGCCTTGTTCGCAATCGCCACGAGGGGCATCATGCCAATCTGCCCCACCGGCCGGAAATCCTTCACGGGATCAAACGGGAGCTTGTCGTACATGCTCGCCGCATAGGCGTGCGCCGAGGGCGTCACGATCAGCGTGTAGCCGTCGGCCGGAGACTTCGCGACGATGCCGGCCGCGAGCGTGCCGGCGGCCCCGCCCCGGTTCTCGACGATTACGGGCTGCCCCAGCGAATCCCCCATCTGCTGGATGAGCGACCTGGCGATCACGTCCGTGGGGCCGCCGGCCGGCGCGCCCACGAACAGGCGGATCGGCTTCGTGGGGTAGGCGGCGCTCTGCGCCTGGGCGCTCGGCTGCAGCTGCAAGGCCAGGCTCGCGACGACGAGCGACAGCATGCGAAATCTCATGAGGTATCTCCTGAATGGTTCTTGGAAGCGGAAAGGATCCCGGCGCTTGCGCCCGGCCGGGTGCCTCCGGGGCGATCCCGGATGCTCGGTCCAGCGGACTGGCCCGCCGACCTGGGAACAAGCGAAGCGCCGCCCGCGGCACGCGTGGGGAAGGTGGCCGGCTGCATGACGGCACGCTCCTAGTCAAGCACCCGCCTCTGCAGCGTGTCCCGCACCAGTGTCCGCAGCCAGCGGTGCGCCGGATCCTCGTGCTGGCGCCTGTGCCATATCTGGATCACCTCCACGCTGGGCGATGCGAACGGCAGCGGCAGGGCCGCGATGCCTTCCTTGCCCTCGAACGCGCCGGCGAGGTCCATGGGAATGATGGCCGTCAGGCCGGTCTGCGGGATGATGGTCAGCAGGCCGAGGTAGTGGGGAATCGTGGCCACCACGTTGCGGTGGATACCCATCGCGGCCATGGCCTTCTCGATGACCTCCTGGCTGCGGCCTTCCGTTCGCACTGCGATGTGGAGCGCCGACTGGAAGGAAGCGAGGTCCAGCTCGCCGCGCGCGGCGAATTCCTTGTTGCCCGTGATGCACATGAACCCGCTGTTGCGCAGGAGCCGCTGCTGGAAGACGCCGCCGTTCTTAATGTCGGGGAAGTACCCGATCGCGAGATCGACGCCCCCCGATTCCAGCCCCTCCTCCAGCTTCTCCACGATCGGCGAGACCGTCCGCAGCCGCACGCACGGCGCCTGCTTGCGCACGGCATTGATCACCATCGGCAGATAGCAGGTCTCGCCGACATCCGTCATGCAGATCGTGAACAGGCGCGACGAGGTGCGCAGGTCCAGCGCCACCTTGGAGAAGATCTGGCGGCGTGCCAGCTCGAGGGCCTGGCGGATGGGCTCCGCGACTTCCAGCGCCTTTGCCGTCGGCTGCATCTCGTTCTTGACGCGCACGAACATGGGGTCGTCGAACGCCTTGCGCATCTTCGACAGCGCGTGGCTCATCGAGGGCTGGCTCAGCTGCAGCCGCTCGCCGGCCTTGGAGACGCTGCGGGTCTCCATGAGCGCCTCGAAGACGACGAGCAAATTGAGGTCCTCGTGGGACGGTTGCATCTTGGCCTACCCTTTGGCTGGATCGATGGGAATCTCCCCGGTCTGGCGCGGCGCGCCATGAAACCCGGGCCGCCGCGAGGTGCGGGCCGTGGCGCCTGGACCGCCCCCGGCGGCCCGCACGCGCCGGTGCCTTCTCCGGCCACGGCCTGCACGCGGAGCGCCACGGCGCACGCAAGGGCGCCGCCTCAGCGCAGCAGCTCCACGTCCTTGCCCGAGCCCGCCGACTCGAGCAGCGCCAGGCACACCTCCAGCGTGGAGCGCGCCCATTCGCCGTCATGCAGCGGCGCGGTCCCGTTCACCACGGCCTCGTACAGTTCGTCGATGACCTCGAAGCGGGGCACCGCGGGCCGGCCCAGCGGCCGCCGCTCCTTCGTGAGGTCCCCGTACACGCAGACGCTGTCGGGCAACGGACGGATATCGCCGCGCTCGCAGGACACCACGACCGGCCCGAAATGCTGGTGCCACGCCGGCGGCGCGCCCGCGGACGCGGGCACGTAGCCGGGCCCGCCATAGGTGCCGGCCGCCTTCAGGCGCGCCTCCTCCTCCGGCGAACCCACGGTCGCCAGCTTGCGGCGCGCGGCGCCGTACGCCTCGGGCGACTTCTCGGCGCCCATCTCGCCGATCCAGCCGCACCATTCGTCCGAGTCGAAGTGCCCGTAGCCGTTGTAGCTGACGCTGGCGAACGCCCCGCCCTCGAACCACAGCAGGGCCGAATAGGCGCCCTGGGTCGGGCGCCTGGGGTCCCAGTCGCCTGTGATCGCGCGCACCCGGCTGACCCGCGTGCCGGCCAGCAGGCGCACGATGTCGACCTGGTGGGCGGCCTGGCTGAACACCACGCCGCCGCCCTCCTCCGTGCGCAGCTCCTCGGGACGCCGCGGCCGGTAGAGGAAGTCGGTGTAGTTGAGCGCGTGGATCATGCGCACCCGCCCGAACTCACCGCCCAGGGCGATCTCGCGCGCGCGCAGGTACGGCGTGTCGAAGCTGTGGCAGTGGCCGACGATGAGGTGCACGCCGGCGTCCCGGCAGTCCCGGATCATCGCGTTGCAGTCGCCGAGGGACAGCGCCATGGGCTTTTCCACGAGCACGTGCTTGCCGTGCCGGGCGGCGATGCGCGCCTGCTCCGCGTGGAACTGGTGCGGGCTGGCGATGTAGATCGCCTCGACGTCCGGGTTGGACGCCAGGCCCTCGATGTCCGGGTACACCGGCGCATCGAAGTCGCTCGCGAAGCGCTCGCGCGCCGGCTCGCGCGGGTCGCAGGCCGCCACCAGCCGCACGCGCGCGTCGCGCTGGAGCGTGGGCAGCATGAGCGTGAAGGCGCGGCCGAGTCCGGCGACGCCGAGTCGAAGTGGGCGGCCGGCGTTCACAGGTCGATCACCAGTTCGTCGGACTTGGCCCGGGAGACGCAGATCATGATCTGGCTGTCCATCTCCTCGGGCAGCAGCACCATGTCTCGGTGGTCGGCCTCGCCGCTCAGCAGCTTCGTGCGGCAGGTGCCGCAGGTGCCGCTCTCGCACGAGGACGCCGCGTTGCAGCCGTGCTCGTGGAGGACCGACAGGATGGACTTGCCGACGGGCACCTCGAACGCCGCGCCTGAGCTGGCCAGCTTCACCAAGAAGGGCTTGTCGTCGGGCCGCACGCCCCCGCCCTCGTTGAAGCTCTCGAAGTGCACGTTGGCCGGCGACCAGTGGCCCGTCATGTCGCGCACCGCCTCCATCAGCGCGCGCGGGCCGCAGCAGTACACGTGGGCCGTGTTGGGCTTCTCCAGCACCGGCCAGAGGTCGAAGGCGCGCGCGGGGTCCCCGTGGCTGTGGTGGATCCGCACGCGGCTCTTGAGCTCGGGGGCGCCGAGCTCCTCGCGGAAGGCCGCAGTCTCGGGAAAGCGCGTCAGGTAGATGAGCTTCCACGGTGCCGGCGGCAGTTCGCCGAACGAGCGGATCATGGACAGGATCGGGGTGATGCCGATGCCGCCCGCGACGAAGAGGTAGCCCTTGGCGTTCTCGACCAGCGGGAAGGCATTCGAAGGCAGCGACGTGGGCAGCGTATCGCCCTCATGCAGTTCCTCGTGCATGGAGAGCGAGCCGCCCTGCCCCTCCGGATCGCGCTTGACGGCGATGACGTAGCGGTGGCGCTCCGCGGGATCGTTGCACAGCGAATACTTGCGCAGCATGCCATTGGGGGCCTGGACCTTGACGTGCGATCCCGGCGTGAACGGCGGCAGCTCGCTGCCATCGGGCTGTACCAGCTCGAAGCTGCGGATGTCGCGCGCCACGTCGAGGATCCGCGCCACGCGCAACGGCATCTGCGTGTCGGAATGGGTTTGGGGTGTGGTGAGCGTCATGACGCGCGACTACTCGGCCTTCAGCTGCGCCCGCGCGGCGGCGTCGGTCACCTGGGCCTTCTCTGCACGCAGCGCCCGCGCGAGCTGTTCGGGCGTTCCGCCCGCCGGGTCGACGCCCGCAGTGCGCAGCTGCTCGATGACCTCGGGGACCTTCACGATCCTGTTGATCTCGGCATTGACCTTGGAGATGACCTCGCTCGGCGTACCGGTCTTCGCCAACACCGCGACCGTGAATGCGAAATCGAAGCCGGGGATCTTTTCCGCCAGGGTAGGCATCTGCGGTGCCAGCGGGGAACGCGTCGTCGAATTGGTGGCCAGAAGGCGCGCCTGGCCCGACTTGACGAAGCCCATGAGCGACGGCGGCGAAGCGAACACCATGTCCACCTGTCCGCCGATCATCGCGGGGACCGAGACGGCGCTGCCCCTGAACGGAATGTGCGTCATCGAGATGCCCAGG
Source organism: Delftia sp. K82 (assembly GCF_002193035.1). Classification (NCBI taxonomy): domain Bacteria; kingdom Pseudomonadati; phylum Pseudomonadota; class Betaproteobacteria; order Burkholderiales; family Comamonadaceae; genus Delftia; species Delftia sp. K82. Next base: position 41,687 of record NZ_MYFL01000010.1, read on the forward strand.
CTTGCATTCATCGCCTCCATCGTCAGGTGGTGGATGCTGCCGTTGCCGGCGGAGCCGTAGTTGAGGCCCCCTGGCTTCGCCTTGGCCAGCGCGACGAGTTCGTCCAGCGTGTTCGCCTTGACGTTCGCGTTGACGGCGAGGAACAGCGGGGCCTTGCCGACGAGGGCGATCGGCACGAAGTCGTTGGCCGCGTCGTAGGTGATCTTCTTGTTGATCAACGGCGTGATCGACAGCATCGGCCCATCGGTCACCAGCAGCGTGTAGCCGTCAGCCGGGGACTGCAGGATCGCGGAGGCGGCGACCGAGCCACCCGCACCGGGCCGGTTGTCGACGTAGACCGCCTGCCCCAGCGTATCGCCCAGCGACTTGGCGATGATGCGCGCCACCGTGTCGGGAAGGCCGCCGGCGGCATAGGGAACGACGAGCTTGATGGCGCGGCTCGGATAGGCCTGGGCATGGGCCAGGGAGCCGAATGCGAGTTGGGCGATGCAGGCCAGGCCAACCAGCCAGGCGGGGATCTTGTGCTTCATGGTGGGTGTCTCCAGTTGTGGGTGGTGCGGGATCAGATGCTGTAGGTCTCGTAGGTCGCGGGGTGGAAGAGCTCGCTGACCGGCACGTGGCGCGATGACAGGCCCTGCTCGTAGTGGGCCCGCACGAAGGTCTCCAGCGTCCTGGCCGAGGCCGCCACGCCGTACGACCAGAAGTCGTCCCCCATCGCCTCGCGGGCAGCCTGCAGCTGCTCCTCGACGAAGGGCAGCGTGACCTTGGTGGCCGAGGTGTCCGACAGCAGCTCCAGCGCGGCGGCCTTGGACTGGGTGAAGGCCTTGACGAGCGCGGCGGGAAGCCAGGGGTGCTTGGCGGCGAGTTCCTTCCTGACGGCCGCCACGTGCATGATCGGGAACACGCCCGTGCGCCGGTAGTAGTCCTTGGCCACCGCGGTCGGGTCGTCGAACAGCCAGCCGATGTTCGGGTTGGCGAGCGCCGACCGGCTCGGCGGGCGCGGCGCCATGAAGCCATCGATCTCCCCGCGGTCGAGCATCTGCGAGATCGTCGCCCCCTCGGGCGCCTGCTCGATCCGGACGTCGTCCGGCAGCTGCAGCTTGACCTTCTCGGGCCGCCCCGGCGTCTCGATGCCCCCGCGCACCCAGGTCACGTCGGAGGGGCGCACGCCGAAGTCGTCCTGCAGGATCGCGCGCGCCCACACGTTGGCGGTGAGCTGGTATTCGGGCAAGCCGATGCGCTTGCCCTTCAGGTCGGCCGGCTCGCGGATGCGGTCCTTGCGCACGTAGATCGACGTGTGCCGGAACGCCCGCGAGAGAAACACCGGTAGCGCGATGTAAGGGCACTCGCCCCGCGAGTGCTTCACCAGGTAGCTGGAGAACGAGAGCTCGGTGATGTCGAAATCGACGCTACGCATCGCCCGGAAGAACATCTCCTCGGGATTGAGGAGCATGTACACGGGATCGACGCCGTCGATCTGAACGCGGCCGTCGAACAGCGCGCGGGTGCGGTCGTAGTCGCCCATGGCGACGGAGAGTTGGAGTTTGCTCACGGGATCAGGACTTCACGGAATAGGAGGGTTCGAACTCGGGACGGTTTTCGCCGTCCAGCCAGACATAGCGGGTCTCGTAGGTGCGCCAGTCGGTCGTCTTGGGGACGATGGCCTGGAAGGAGCAGACGGCCGGCGTGGCCGCCTCGGCGCCGGTGCCGATGGCAGGCGCCCCCTGGTCGAAGGCTTGCACGGCCTCGAGCATCTGCTTGCGGAATTCCACGATCGCCAAGTCGCTGGCGCCCAGACGGTCATGCGTGCGGTCGGCGATGGCGCCCATGGTCAGCCACATCGCCACGTCCTGGTTCGGGAAGCCGGTGATGCCCGTGAAGTTGCCGGCCTTCATGGCGTTGCGGTCCTGCCAGAACTTGTTCGCCTCGTTGCGCAGGGGGCGGTAGTTCTGGTCCAGGTCGACACCCACCGTCTGGCGCAGGAACTTGCGCCAGGTGTCGGTCTCCGGCGTCTGCGACGGGTGGCCCCAGGCGATGAAATAGAACGCCGTGCTCGTGTCGTCCATCGGCACGTTGATGTTGGCCACGTTGTAGAGGTTGTTGGGCGGGATCAGGGCCGTGGCCGGTGCCACGAACACCGTCGAGCGCACGTAGTCGTTCTCCGCGGCGTTCGTGATCGGGCGGCGCAGCGCGGCATAGCGGAAGCCGAAGCCGGTGCGCTGCACCTGCATGCGCGGCGCCTTGTCGGTGGACGGGCGCAGCCAGGTCTTGTCCGTGGCCTTCGCGCCGTCCACGCGCGCAGGAACCATGTCGGAGGAGTGAAGGCTGGAGCTGTGCGCGGAGTCGATGGCACCCTCGAGGATCTGCGCCCAGTTGCACGGCAGCAGCACTTTCGCGATGCTCACCCGCGTGTCCGCCGTCGGCGCCCACGGCGGCGGCTGGAATTCGGGCATGGTCTCCTTGGGCCCCATGTAGGCCCACACCATGCCAGCCCATTCCTTGGTGGGGTACGCGGTGTGCTTGACCTTGTCGACCATGCCGCTCGAAGCCGGCTCGGAAGCCATCTCCAGCACGTTCCCGTCGACGTCCATCTTCCAGCCGTGGTAGAGGCAGCGAAGCCCTCCCTCCTCGTTGCGGCCGTAGACCAGCGACGCGCGACGGTGGGGACAGTACTCATCCATGACGCCGACCCGGCCGTCGCTGTCGCGGAAGACCACAAGGTCCTCGCCGAACGCCCGCGCCTTCACCGGCGTGCCGTCGGGTTCGATCACCTCTTCCACGAGGCAGATGGGCATCCAGTGGCGGCGCATCAGGCGTCCCATCGGGGCGTCGCCTTCGACGCGGCAAAGCAGTTCGTTCTCTTCGTGAGTCATCATGATGTCATCTCATCTCTAGTGGTGGTTGCTTCAGGGGGGTTGAACTAGCAGGCCAGGGCGGCCTCGGGCTTTCGGCCCACGCGCAGCACCACGGGCTTGGCGCCGTGCTGCAGCTTGCAGAGCCAATGGGTGAGTGCCGAGTCGAGGTGCTGGACGTGGGGCGGAAACCAGGCCGCCAGCTCGTCCGCCACGCGGCGGGCCACCTCGACCTCCCCGCGCGCCAGGCGGGCACGCACGCCGCGCAGCGTGGACAGCACCGCTTCGTGCTCGCTGATGTGGCAGTCGCGCGGCGGAAACGCCGTCGTGCGCATCAACTCGTTCTCGGCCGCGAAGTGCGAGGCCGCATGCTGGAGCACCGCGTCCAGCGCCTGCGCCATCTCGGGCGCGGCGGCGCACCGCATGCGCTCGATCAGCTCGGCCAGTTGCTCGTGCTCGCCATCGATCGCCGCATGCCCGAGCAGTAGCGAGTCTGACCAGATCGGCGCCGAGGTTTCAGTGGGGTTCATGGCGGGGAATGCGGGCACCGTCTGGCGGTGCCCCGTTTTGTTAGTCTCCTAATGATTTTAGGGGCACACGTTGATCCGGGCAACGGTTTTCCCTACGGGGTTTCCCTAGAATCATTTGGTCTCTAATAATTTTGTAAACTCGGACTCGATGTGTACGCATGGCGGTGCGTGTGCGTGCGTGCGCACCGGTTCGGCCGACGGGCAAACGTCTCCTCCAGTCGCGCGCATGAGCGAGGTGAGGCCGCAAGCCATGCTCCGGCGCCGGTGGCCCCGGTGGCTGGCGCTCCGCCGGCCCACGCAAGCACAGGCGGCACGGCCGCGCCGGGACGCGGCCTCCCCAGGATGAACAAAAAGGATTGAACGTGAGTGAGAGAGAGTTTCTGAAGCAGGTGCACCAGGACGTCGAGCGTGCCTTGGACGAGGATGTCGGCCCGGGAGACCTGACCGCGGAACTGGTCCCGGCGACCGCCCGCGCCACGGCCACCATCACGTGCCGCCAGGCGGCGGTCGTCTGCGGCCGGCCCTGGGTCGAGGAGATACTGCACCGCCTGGCGCCGACGGCGCGGGCCGACTGGCGCGTACCCGATGGCGGCACCTGCGTGCCCGGGCAGGCCGTCGTGGTGATCGAAGGCGTGGCGCGCGAGCTCCTCACCGCGGAGCGCACCTGCCTGAATTTCCTGCAGACGCTCAGCGGCGTGGCGACCAAGACCGCCCGCTATGTCAAGGTGGTCGAAGGCACGCGCGCGGCCGTCCTAGATACGCGCAAGACCATCCCCGGCCTGCGCGCCGCGCAAAAGTACGCCGTGCGCTGCGGCGGCGGCCAGAACCACCGGATGGGCCTGTACGACGCCGTCCTGATCAAGGAGAACCACATCGCGGCAGCGGGCGGCCTGACGGCCGCGTTCCGCGCGGCGCAGGCGCTCAAGGGCCGCGTGGCCTTCATCCAGGTGGAGGTCGAGACGCTGCGGCAGTTGCAGGAAGCGCTCGACGCGGGCGTGGACATGGTGCTGCTGGACAACATGCCCCTGGAGACCGTCCGTGAAGCGGTGCGGCTGGCCCAGGGCCGCTGCAGCCTGGAGGTCTCCGGCGGCGTCACCTTCGAGACGCTGCGGGCCTACGCGGAGACCGGCGTCGACCGCATCTCCGTGGGCGCGCTGATCAAGGACGTGACGGCCGTCGACTTCTCGATGCGCTTCAGCGAGCGGCCGCTGGAGGCCTGAGCCGGGACCGCGTCGCGTCGGCGCGCATGCCGGCGACCGGACGGGCCCGTGCGCCGGGCCGTGGCCCGCATACGCCCCCGGTACCGGCGCCCCGCCGCCATCAGAGCAGGAACACGCCCTTGCCGCCCACGCCCTGGTCGAACAGCCGGTAGGCCTCCTCGGCCCGGTCCAGCGTCCAGCGGTGGGTGTACAGCTGGCCGACGTCGAGCCCCTTGGCGGCGACGAAGGCGGCGCACTCGGCCTGGCCGGTCGTCGAGAACGTCCACGACCCCATGACCGTCATCTGGCGGCGCAGCAGCTCCGGACTGACGTTGATGCGCACCTCGCCGCCCTCGCCGACGAAGCAGCAGGTCCCCCAGGTCTTGGCCGCACGGATGGCCGCGCTGCGCGCGGATGCCGCCCCCGAGGTCTCCAGCGACTTGTCGACGCCCTGCCCGCCGGTCAGCTCCAGGATGGCTTCTGCGACATCGCCGTCGCCCGACGGGGCGAAGGCCACGTCGGCGCCCAGTCGGCGTGCGTGCTCGAGCCGCTGCTCGTTCGTGTCGATGGCGATGACGCGCGCATTCATGGCCCGCGCGAACTGCGTGGCCGACAGGCCGACGGGCCCCTGCCCGAAGATGGCGATGGTGTCTGCCGCGGACAGGTGCATGCGCCGCAGCGCCTGGTAGGCGGTGCCGGTTCCGCAGGCGATCGCCGCGCCGGCCTCGAAGCTCAGCGAATCCGGCAGCGTGACCACGGTGTTCGCCGGCACCTTCAGGTAGGGCGCGTGGCCGCCGTCGTCGTTGTTGCCGTACACGCGCACCATCGGCTGGACGTTGCGGCACAGCTGCTGCCAGCCGGTGCGGCAGTGCGCGCAGGCGTTGCAGCCCTGGTAGTGGTGCACCATGACCCGCTGCCCGACCCGCGCGAGCTGCGCCGGCACGGCCGAACCGACCGCGCAGACGATGCCCGCGGGCTCGTGGCCGGCGATGGGCGGGCGGCCGATCAGCGATGGCATGTAGGCAGGCTGGTCCAGCGGCCTGCGGTAGTTCTGCAGGTCGGTGCCGCACATGCCGGACGCCTTCATCTCGATGACGACGTCCAGCGGCCCGGGCGTCGGGTCCGGCACCTCGAGGTACTCGATCTTGCGGTTCCCGGGAAATACGACACCTCTCATCGTGGCTCCTATGCGATGGATCTGTGGCTGTGCGGCCGGGAGGGTGCCTAGGCCTTGAAGGCGAACGGGTCGCGCACCTCGTCGCCGAGCTCGCACCAGACGCTCTTGGTCTGCAGGTAGTGGTTCACGGCCTCGGTGCCGTTGACGCGCCCGATTCCGCTGGACTTGTAGCCGCCGAAGGGCGAATTGAAGGCCAGCGTGCGGTAGGTGTTGAGCCAGACCGTTCCCGCCTCGAGCCGCCGCGCCATCAGGTGCGCGCGCCGGAAGTCCTTGGTCCACACCCCCGCGGCCAGCCCGAACTCCGAATCGTTGGCCAGGGCGAGGACCTCGTCGTCGTCTTCGAAGGGCATGACCGCGAGGACCGGCCCGAAGACCTCCTTGCAGATCACCGGATTGGCCGCATCCGCCCCGCCCAGGATCGTGGGCGCGAAGAAGTAGCCGCCGTCGAAGCCTGGCACCGCCAGGCGTTCGCCCCCGCAGAGCACGCTGGCCCCTGCGGCCACGGCCTCGCGCACGATGGCCTGGTCCTTGTCCAGCTGGGCCTTGCTCGCGACGGGCCCCATCTGGGTGGCCTGCGCCAGCGGGTCGCCGACCGCGATCCGGCCCGCCCGCCGCACCAGGCGGGAGACCAGTTCGTCGTAGATGCGGCGGTGGATGTAGGCGCGCGAGCCCGCCACGCAGGTCTGGCCCGCCGCCGCGAAGATCCCGGCCAGCACCCCGATTTCCGCGCGGTCGATGTCGGCGTCCTCGAAGACGATGTTCGGGCTCTTGCCGCCCAGCTCGAGCGTGCACGGGACGAGCTTCCTGCCCGCCTCGGCGGCGATGGCCCGTCCCACGTCCGTGCTGCCGATGAAGGAGATCTTGCGGACCTGCGGGTGTCCGACGAGCGCCTCCCCGGTTTCCCTCAGCCCCGTCACGACGTTGAGGACGCCGGGGGGGATGCCGACGCTTTCCGCCAGCCGGGCGATCTCGATCGCCGAGGCCGACGTCACCTCGCTGGGCTTGACGACGATGGTGTTGCCCGCGGCGAGCGCGGGCGCGGCCGACTCGATCATCAGCAGCGTCGGAGAGTTCCAGGGCACGATGACGGCCACCACGCCCAGGGGCTCCTTGAGCGTGTAGTTGAGCACCGACGTCTGCGCGACCGGAATGACCGCGCCCTCGATCTTGTCGGCCATGCCGCCGAAGTAGCAGAGCCAGTCGCGCACGATGCGCGCCTGGGTCTGCATCTCCGAGGCCAGCTTGCCGTTCTGCGTCGCCTCGAGCGCGCCGATGTGCATCGCGTTCTCCGCGATCGCGTCGCCCCAGCGCATCAGCAGCCGGCCGCGCTCGGTCGCGGACATGCGGGACCAGGGGCCGCGGAATGCCTTGGCGGCCGCCGTCACCGCCCGGTCCACCTGGTCGGCGCCGGCGATGGCGAAGTCGCCCCAGCGCCGCCCGGTCGTGGGGTTGAAGGACTCGAAGGTACGTCCCGGCTCGGCCGCGACGGCCTCGCCGGCAATGTGCAGGCCGTAGCTGCGGGCGCCCATCTCGTGATTCGGCAGCGAAGTTGACTGCGACATGGTGGCTCGGATCCTCTTTCTGAACAAACGGGGTGGACACGGGCGGCCCTTGCGGGGGCGCGCCGCGCGGCGGCGCCACCCGACCGGGCACGGCCGCCTCTCGCCTACAGCGGACAAGCCGCCAGGTGCGGATCGGCCGTGCCCTCGAGCACGACCTCCTTGGACTTGAGGCTCCAGACGGGTCCGCTTCCATCGACTTCGACCGCGACGAACCGGTCGACCGGGAAGCCGTTCTTTCCGATCCGGTACTGGACCCCGCGAACGGACCGGTAGGCCGCCTTGCGCAGCGCCGCGCTCAGCTTCGCGGCTTCCTTGGTGTTGCCGCCCAGTTCGTCCACGGCGGCCTTCAGCTGCGTGACCATGTCGTAGGACGTCGCGGCGTAGTTCGACGGCAGGCGGCCGTACTTGGCATTGAATTCCTTGACGAAGCGCTTGTTCTCGGCGTTGTCCAGGTCCGCCGCCCAGAAGTCGGCTGTTTCCGAGCCAAGCACGCCCTTCACGCCCGCGGCCTGCAGGCTCGGCAGGTTGAGCTGGTCCAGCGTGAAGGCCGTGAAGGGGTGATCGTACTTTCCGTGCAAATTGGTGCGCTTCGCGAAAAAAGTTCTTTCAAAAACAACCACTTGTGAATATCTGAATTTCCGGCGCGCCGTCCTTTGCGTGCAGATTGGTGCGCTTTGAGGGTTGCGGCTCCCTTTCATCAGATGTCACCGCCATCGTCCCACCGGGCTCAGTTCGGTTTGACGGTCTATGCCTAAATTGGCATAATCACCACTAATGTCCACCCAGCCGCGCAAACCGCTCAAATGGGTCGGCTCGGCCAAGCGGGATCTGGACGGAATGCCCGAGGACGTCCAAGACGTGTTCGGCCATGCGATCGACCTGGCGCAAGCCGGTGGCAAGCACCCGGACGCCAAGGCGCTGAGCGGGTTTGGTTCCGCCGCGGTTTTGGAAGTGGTCGAGGATTTCCGGAGCGACACGTTCCGGGCGGTCTACACGGTCAAGTTCGCGGGCTGGGTCTATGTGCTGCACTGTTTTCAGAAGAAGTCCAAGAGCGGCATCAAGACGCCGAAGGAGGACCTGGACCTGATCAAGGCACGGCTGAAGGCTGCGGTGCAGGATTTTGAGGCTTGGCAAGCAAAGCAAGGAGTAAAGCGATGAGCCAGAACAGCCACATCACCATCGAAGAAGGCAGCACCAACGTCTACGCGGACCTGGGCTATGCCGACGCTGCGGAAATGCAGCGCAAGTCGCAGCTCGCGGCTGAGATTGCCCGCGCCATCAAGGCGCGACGCCTGACGCAACAGGGAGCCGCCGCGCTGCTGGAAATCGATCAGTCCAAGATCTCCCGCATCACGCGCGGCCAGTTTCGCGGGGTCAGCGAGGCGAAGCTGCTGGAACTGGTGGCCAAGCTGGGGCATGACGTGAAGATCGTGGTCGGTCCAGTACGGCGGCGTGCCGGTAAGATCGAGCTGCAGTTCGCCTGACGCTGCGACCCGTCAAGATCGCCGGGCTGCGAAAGCCTCCCCCATCTCCCGCGCCCGCTTAACCTCGTCGCCGTGCAGGTAGATTGAGGTCGTCGAAATCGATGCGTGCCGCAGGTTGTCGCGCACGGTGGTCAATTCGGCCCCGCGCGCCAATGCATGCGTAGCATGGGTGTGGCGCATCCAATGTGGGCTGGCACGGCGCAGTTTCTCGGCCGTGGCCGGGCTGTCCTTCTCAATGACTTCGGCGACCTTTGTGAAAAAGCGTCGCATCACACTCCACAGCCGCGTCGCGGTGATGCCCGCTGTACTCTCTTGATCGAGGCTGCCAATGGGGGTCTCCGTTGCAGCCCTGGTAGTGGTGCACCATGACCCGCTGCCCGACCCGCGCGAGCT
>NZ_MYFL01000011.1:0-22847 GCF_002193035.1 Delftia sp. K82
ACTGAAAACGAGGAGACCCCAAAATCTGGTGCGCGAAGGCGCGCTCGTACCCGCGCGACGTCATACCTGTGACTATCTTGTCGTAGTACTGCTGGAGCCCGCCCTTACGCTTCCATGCAGCCATTGACCTTCGCAGTTGGTCTGCTTCGCCCGCAGTGAAGCCTGCAGCCACGATTGCCACCTGCATAACTTGCTCCTGAAAAATGGGGACCCCAAGGGTCCGGCCAAGCGCTTCTTTCAGCGCTTCGCTGGGGTACTCCACAGGCTCCTTCCCCTGTCGCCTGTTCAGGTAGGGATGCACCATGTTCCCTTGTATCGGGCCTGGCCGGACTATCGCGACTTCGATGACCAAGTCGTAGAAGCACTGCGGTTTGAGTCTGGGCAGCATAGACATCTGCGCCCGCGACTCGATTTGGAACACACCCACAGTGTCCGCCCGCGAAATCATCTGGTACGTAGCGCGGTCCTCCGCAGGGATGTCCTGCATGGAGAAAGCGTAGCCTTTTCGCATGCTGACGAACTCGAGGGAACGCCGTATTGCGGACAGCATTCCCAACGCCAGGACATCCACTTTCAGCAACCCCAGTGCATCGAGGTCATCCTTGTCCCATTCGCAGATTGTCCGGTCTTCCATCGATGCGTTTTCGATGGGCACGAGCCGCTTGAGGGGCCCTTTCGTGAGCACAAAACCGCCAGGGTGCTGACTCATGTGCCGAGGCATTCCGATGAGCTGGGAAGTCAGCTTCATCAGCTGCTGCACCACGAGTTTGGAAGGGTCCAGGCCGGACTCCGCAACACGCTGCTCCAGTACCTCGCTGCCATCCCACCAAGCCAAGTTTGACGCCAGCGCCTCCAGTTGCTCGAGCGGGATGCCCAGAGCCTTACCAACATCCTTGAAGGCCATCTTCGCCCGGTACTTGATGACTACCGCAGTCAGTGCGGCTCGGTCTCTTCCGTACTTTCGATACAGGTACTGAATGACCTCTTCCCGCCTTTGGTGCTCGAAATCGATGTCGATGTCCGGAGGCTCATTTCGTTCGCGGGAGATGAAGCGCTCGAAGAGGACGCTCATGCGAGCGGGGTCCACTTCGGTTACGCCTATGCAATAGCAAACCACACTGTTCGCGGCGCTCCCCCGGCCTTGGCAAGAAATGCCCTGGGACTGTGCAAACCGAACGATATCTGCCACGGTCAGAAAGTAGTGTTCGTAATTCAACTCACATATGAGCTCGAGCTCATGCTCTATCTGGGCTTGGACCTTCGCAGGCATGCCGCCTGGCCATCGGCGGCCGGCGCCGTCATACGTGAGTTGCCGCAGATAACTCGCAGGGGTCTGCCCGTCAGGCACCACCTCCGAGGGGTACTGGTATCGCAGCTCATCAAGCGAAAAGGTGCAGCGCTCTGCGACACGTAATGTCTCGCGGAGCAAGTCTTCCGGGAAGCGCTGTGCCAGCAAAACACGGCTGCGCATGTGCTGCTCACTGTTGAGCTCAAGGTCAAGGCCACAGTCAGTGAGCGGGCGTCCGACCCGAGCCGCTGTCATCACATCGTGGAGCATCTTGCGGGACCGAAGATGCATTCGGACGTCGCCCGACGCGACCAGCGGAATCGCGGTCAGCTCGCTCACCAACCGCATGCGGTACAGCCACATCTCGTCATCCAGCACACGCTGCATCTCTACAGCGAACCAGCACCGACCGATGAAGCTGTTGAGCAGCCATCGTGCAATGGTCTCCAACTGAGCGTCGGTCGATTCGCGGTCCGGCGAAACCAGGACCACGCAGTCTGCCAGTGCCGAAGGCTCAATGGCGCCCAGTTCGAGCCGGTAGGTGCCCTTCTCTGCTGAGCGTCTCAAGCTTGTGATGAACTCGCAAAGGTTGCCGTATCCCTCGATGTTGCTCGCTATGACGACCAAGGTGAAGGGGGCATCACACACGACCTGAAACTGGCTACCGTGCAGCACCTTCAAGTCATGCTCTTTGCTGGCCACATGGGCCCGAACGGCCCCGGCCATCGAACATTCATCGCACACCGCAATTGCGCCGTAGCCAAGGGCCTTGGCTCTCCCCACAAGCTCTTCCGGCCAGCTTGCTCCCTTGAGGAAAGAAAAATTGCTGAGAGCCCGCAGCTCTGCATACGCCGGGATGCCCGCGCGCGTATCGATGCTGTTGCTCATGCGAAAGCTCCATGGAGGTACCACGCGGTCTGGTCCCCGGCCAGTCGCTGCTGAAATACCCAAAGCACGCCGCAATGTGGACTTTGAGCCACCCAGTAATCGCGAGCAACATTGCCTGTGTATTCCTCACCGCCGTTATCAAGCCTCTGCCACCACCCGCCTTCGACCCGGTGCGGCCCGGCAAGCAGCTGCAGCACGCCTTGGTACATCGGCTTGTCCCCGCGCATCGACAAGCGCAATGGTTCTGACAGGATGAAGCTGGGCTGTGGGAAGCGGCTGCTGCGTGCACGTTTCCTGGGAAGTGGCTCGGGAGCGGGCTGCCACTGTGCCATCCACTCCAGTCGGTGGTCTTCAACAACGACAGGACGCACGACCTTCTCTGCTCCAAGCCGCGCTGCGACTCGCTCAAGCACCAGTGTGAGAGATTCTCCAGCCTGCACCGGGTCAGGCAGCAACGACCGGCTGAGTTCTTCCAAAGGATGCACATCCAAGGCTTCCAGCTCAAGGTCACCTGCAGGAGCAGCGAGCTCAACTTTTGCCAAGTGCTCAGCAAGCAGACGACATAGATGCTCCACATCGCGCATGGGCTCGGCAGTTCGCACAGTCAGTTCGCCACCGTCTCCAGCGTCGCGTGCTCGCATGGCATCGTGGACCCAGCGCAGACAGAACGAGGTCGTACCCGCATTTCTGGCGGCGAGCCATCCGCACATTTGAAGCAGCAGTCGGCGGGCCCCGAACAAAAGCGCCGGAGCGGAATCGACACGAGACATGAGTTCAAGACGGGCTTTGAAAACCTCCGGTGCTTCAACCCAGTTGTGGGCTTCCGGGCGCAACCCATACGCCTGGTCTAGCGCTGTCAGAAGCTGCTTGTCGAAACGCCGGCTTATCCCGCCCCTTGGCAATGCCCTGATGTCGCCAAGCGTTCGGCAGCCCAATTGCGTCAACGTTGTCAGGTGCGGCTTCACCGCCGCCAATGTCTCCATCGGCAACGGGTCCAGAAGGGTCGTCAGCGCGCCCTTGATGCCGTTTTCATGCCCACCCCGGGCACATGCCAATGCGGCCAGGCTGGTGGAAGACCAGGCGACCTGCTCCACGCCCAACGCGTGGACCTCCGCAACGATGCGGTCTCGCAGGGTCCGCTTGCCACCGAACAACCGAATGCTCGCTTCTAGCTCGACGACTACCGCGTTCTCAACAATGGCCGTGCGCGGCGAATACTGCAGCGCATACATCGAGAGTCCACGCAGTTGGTCATCAAGCGGCGACGTGTGCGGGCCGGAAGGCAGTAGCAGGGCGACCCACAACATGGGGAACCTCTGGAGTGATGAGTGAACTCGGGCGGCGCAGTCTTGGGGTCAGGACCGATGCAAGCCCACCAGGCACAGATGCAAGTACCAGGGAGTGTCCCTGCTGCGGTCCCCGGCGCTTCAGGATTTGTACGTTCAGTTCCCAGTCCAGACCAGCTGATGCCTGTACGCGTAGTGGTGCAGCAGACGACTCGTGTTGAGCGACTTCAGGCCGGCACAAGAAAACTGGTGCTTCGCAGCCCTGAGAGCACACCTGGAGTCGACGCAACTGGTCGGGTCGGGCTTTCGGCAGCCACGCAATGATGGCGCCCGCAGAGTTGGACTTGATGAGCTGTTCGGTGGTCCAAAGCCTCTCAGACGGGACATCAGCCTTAATCCACACCAGTTGCCTGTCGTTCAAACCCATATGGGTCAGGCCAGGGAGGTGCGGGTTGCGCGGCGGTCCAATGACAACGATCTGGCCACCTGCTTCGATGATGGGCCCCAGACCTGGCGCAAGCAACCGCCACTCAACAACTGAAGGCTGGGCCGTCAGCACCTCGGTGACCGAGCGGCGCGGCCACCCGCTACCGGGTAGCTCCTTGTCCAACTCGGTCCACCCGGAAGACACCGTCTCCACACTCTGCGAACCCAGTTCGTTGCCGCACCAGACCACCTGGGAGAGGCCGGAAGACTGGACCAACGCACGCAGGGAAGCAGCATTGCGACCAGCAGCATCGTCTTGAGCGGTGTTAGGTAGGGTGGGCATAGTTGAGAAACTGTTTTTTTATACAGTATCACGAAGCGCGCACCATTGTCTGCAAGGAAGACGTCACACCAACCACCGTTACATTTCAGGGAGCCATTAGCTGCAAGCCCGTCTTCAATCCAAGAGTAAATCTTCATTACACGCCAGATAAGCATCAAGAACGAGCTGTATGAGCTGGCAAACCCCTGGGATTCTGGGCTAGTGCTACCCTGTTTTGAGACCTTCGCGGACCCCACAGAACGTACATGTCGGAGCAGACTGGCAGCCGCTTTCGGACCACACTGGCCTTGTCCTGGCCGCATGGGACCGACCATCGGCTCCAGCGTGGCATTGGGCCCCGTGCACTAGGAGAGCGATATGTCTGACGACAAGACCAAGACCGGCGGTCAAGACCGCACGCGCATTGATGTGAACGAAGACTACGAACTGCGCGACTGGTCTAAGAAGTTCAACGTGACCCCGGAGCAGTTGAAGGCTGCGGTGAAAGCAGTTGGAACGAGTTCTGCTGCAGTCGAACAGCATCTGAAGCAATCCACCCACAAATGATGGAGCGAACGCACCGATGAAGCCGACTACCACCGAGACGTCGCGAGTAGCTGAGGCAAGCGACATCCAGCGGAAGCTGGGCCACGGAGGCAACATGCGTGATGCAGGCCTAGGCGCTGACCAATGGCCGCGTCTACCCTGGTCCGAGTGGTGCAGAGTGCCACTGGCCTGCCCCGGCGCCACACAGCCATCATCAGCGCGTCCACCACGAGCTGCGAGGTCATGCTCCCCTGCATCGACCAGCCCACGATTCGACGGGAGTACAGGTCCAGTACCGCAGCTACGTAAAGCCAGCCTTCTGCCGTTCAGATATAGGTGAAGTCGGCCACCCATTTCTGGTTCGGACCATCTGCCTGGAACTGACGGTCCAGCACGTTGTCAGCCACAGCACCACGCGCGCCCCGGTCCTTGGGTAGTCCACGCCTTCGCGGTCTCGCACGCAGCGCCTGTCTCAAGAGCGCACGGCAACGCTTGTAGTCATAGCCCTTGTCGGCGTGCAACTTCGATGGTCTTTTGCGGGGGCGCCCTCCCAAGCCTGCAATCGCAGGAATCGCGTCCACGCACCTCTCGAACATCTTGGAGTTGTGCCCAAGGGATTGGAGAAGGTGTTCGCACGGAATGCCTGTTTGCAGCACGAACAGGATGCCGTTGAGGGCTGCTTCGTCGCTGACTGCGAGCTTGCGCGCACCGCCTTTGGCAGAGGGCACGAAGGCTGGGATGAGGGGTTGTAGCTGTCGCCACAGTTCTTTGCTTACGGGTCGTCGTTCCTTGAGGGCAGCGGGCATAAATGCTCTGCGGGGGCCTGTGACGAAGTGGTGTTAGCCACTCTTAGTATTGAACTTCTCGGAGGGCGTGATTAAATTTTCAGCAGATCACGGTCTCTAAGTGCAGGCGTCATGCGTACACATTTCAGTGTGCATGTCACAGGCTGGTTAGCTGATGAAGGCGAGCCGCAAGCTGAGGTGCGATCCCTTCAGTAACGCCTTCAAGGCCGTTGGTCACGAACAGGGAGCCACAAAATGGCATGAACAGCCAAGGGCGGTCGTCCACTGCCAGCCAAGGCACATGGGCGGCATTGTTAGCCCACAACCAAGCACGGCATTCAGCTTGACGGTGGTAGCCCAGCAAAGTGTTTGGAACGTCACGCAGCTCTGGATAGTTAGGGGTGACGCCCAAAATTCTTTCCGCGATGTCTGGCGAGAAGTGCTTTCGAAGCTTCTCAACTGGAGCTTGCAAGCGCCAGGTACTTGAAATCACAACCAAACATGTCGACGCTTGACGCAGGAGGTCTTCCATCAAGGGAAGACGGCAAAAGTGCTTCGACTCGTGACAGAACTCTGGGTGCA
This sequence comes from Delftia sp. K82, assembly GCF_002193035.1. NCBI lineage: Bacteria > Pseudomonadati > Pseudomonadota > Betaproteobacteria > Burkholderiales > Comamonadaceae > Delftia > Delftia sp. K82. The sequence continues at coordinate 6,124 of NZ_MYFL01000011.1, forward strand.
GCACCCCGTCGAAATCAAGAAAAACTATGGGGGCTTCGATCGATGGCATGGACATAGTCAGACCTCTGATGAGACTAGTTGGTCGTGGTCTTTTTAGTCCCAGTGGGAGGAAATCGAGGCGATGCAGCCTCGCAAAAATATTCCTACTCGAGCCGACTTTGGACACGCGCTTCGACAGCTGCGTGCCCTGCGCGGTTTGACCCAAGAGGACATGCTGATGGCAACCAGCAGGCGTCACATGAGCAGGGTCGAGCAAGGCCACCAGATACCGAGCGTTCGCGTTATTGAGGCATTGGCCGAAAGCTTGCAAATTCATCCATTGACGCTCATCGCAGCTGCATACTGCGTTGACTTGGACGAAGCGTCGATCAAGCTGATCCTGGATACAGTAGCACTTGATCTTCAATGCATGGTGCGGGATCACATGGGGAGTGAATCTGCGAGTGAGTTCAGCTGAACAAGCTCATGCAGGCGTTGCATGAATCCTGCCCCCGATGTCCCATCTTCTCGACGAAGTAGTCTGCTTACTATTTCATGGTCTACGGAGATGCTCAGTAGCGTCAAGACCTCGTGCAAACTGGCCATATCGGCTTCTCTGGAGAGATCCTCCGGTAGGGAAGCACCTGCCTTGGACAAGAGCAGAAGGCCTAAAGGCAGGGCAGCACTACCATCACCATGCTTTGAGTTCCACCCCTTGCCCGCCAGCAGGTCTCGGAGCTGGTCCGAAAGCAGGAGCAACTGGTGGTCCTTCAAGGCATCAGGCAGTGCTGCTTGCCAGCCATGGGCGCTGATGCACTTGGCAAGCTCGTGTTCATCAAATTTCCCAAGAAGACTTTTTTCAACTGTAAGCATGATCGTTCATCCGTTCGTATGAGACTATTTGGTCTCGTGCACAAGTGATGCATGCGAAGATAGCGCAGAATGGCGAGCGGTTGCATCTTGTGCGCTCGTGCATCAAGTAACAGGAAGCTGTAAGTTGCCGGACCGAATGGCGCAGGCAACCAAGCTGTTGCCAAGTGCAAAGGGGTTTTGAGTTTGTTGAAAAATAGAATAGATCTCATTCGCCTTGCTGAACTAGATCGTGAGTTTGGCGAGTTTGCCAAAATACAGCGCAGTGCGACGCCCAGATGTGGATGGGCGAAGACCATAAGGCTGGCCTTGGGCATGAGCTCCAGTGCTTTGGGACGCCGCCTTGCTATATCAGCTCAAGGTGTCCGTAAGCTAGAGCAAGCTGAGGCCAACGGAACAATCACACTCAAAACGTTGGCGCGACTTGCTGAAGGAATGGATTGTGAGGTGCACTATATGCTTGTGCCGCGCACTCGGCTGGTCGAGCAGGTTCTGCGACATGCAGAGGAATTCTCTGCCAGGGGCGAGAAAACCTCAGTTGAGGTCCAGCAGCTTTTAATTGAGTCAGACTCTATTAATGCTTTAGCAGAGCTTTTTGCGAATTTGGGAAAACGTGGATTTTGGTGAGAATATTGAGGGAAACTTTTGAGCTCTACTGGGTGCAGAGTCGCGCATGTGCTGCGCGCAAACTCTAAAATTTATCAAAACCTTCGAGTTGCGTAAAGATCATTAGGGTTATATTATCGATATTGATCTCCGGTGCTCGTTTGTGAACTGGGCCGAGTTGGCTTTCGTGGCCCTGTCAAAGAATGCGACATGCGTGAATTTTGTGACCCGGTCGATTATTTTCTCTTACACCTGACGCTCAGCGAATGACATCATGGCAGTCACCAGTCTCATCCAGCACGCGGCGCAAGAGCCTGGAAACCCGCAGGACTTTGATATGAGTTCCTAGCTGAGGGACTGACTCATGAAGGCCGTCCAGGGATTCGGCGGCCGGTAGCCCCTGAATGCGAAGAAGGAGCTTGGTAGCATGGACCTAACGCACAACCATCCACCACAGACTTCGCCTGACAGCTACCTTTATGGATGACGCACATGCGATGACTTCTGTCCACAATGCGCCCTATGTACCGGCATCTACACCTCGCAGCGCGGATGTGATCCTGTACTTGGACCTTGATGGCGTAGTCCACCATGAGAAGGTACTCTGGCATCCCCGCAAGGGTATCTACATGAGCCCATACCAAACCTCGGACCATGCCCTGTTTGAGTGGCTTCCCATTCTGGAAGACGAACTGGCCCCATACCCCTCTGTGGCCTTGGTGCTGAGCAGCACTTGGTGCATTCGCCCAGGTTATGCCAAGACGCTTCAGCGGCTGCCTGAGCGACTGCGCACGCGATTCATCGGTGGCACATACCACAAGCATGTCCATGGGGCTGATCCTTGGAGCCTAGCGTCGTTCCAGAGCACCCCGCGAGGCATGCAGATCTTGGCAGACGTGCAGCGGAGAAAACCGCGTCACTGGATCGCCCTGGACGATGACATTGAGGACTGGCCTCCGCTCGCTATCGGTAACTTGGTAGCTTGTGACGGCACCACCGGGCTTTCCGACCCGGAAGTGCGACGTCAACTGCGGCAGCAACTAATGGCAAAGTGCGACAGCATGAAAGGCTCCAGAGCGTGAAAATTTCGCGTAAATTTGCGGTTCATTGAAACAATGTAAGTCCATGATTTTTATTAACTTATTTGCAGAATCAATGAGCTCAGTGCGGCTAAATATTTGGCTATTTCACCTATAGCTCATGCGCCAGAACCTGCTTGTTGACGCGCGCTCAAGCTGAGCAGCGTTGCGGTACACAAGCACCTGAGCTGTGGATCCTGAAACGTCCGGCCGTACTGTCAGCCGTTGGAATTTTAGTGATGAAGACAGTTCTCCCGCATCGACCAGCTGATGTTGCCCCCGTATTCCCGACCCCGCCTATTCGCAATAAAACGCTTGGTCAGCCCTGCAACCTGTTGCCGCCTGAACTCCCGAGGCGAACGCATTTTCAACGAAGAATGCGGATGTACCTCGTTGAAGTGTTCGAAGGCCGCTTGTAAGCTAACCGATGTCGGCCATGGGCTTGGCGAGAGCATAGCCGCCCTCGTCGCCTTCGTAGCGGCCGTGCTGCCTTGGCTCGTGCTGGTGGTGCTGCCGCTGGACTGAATGCTGTGAGCGCTGTGGCGGCGCAGGCGTGCGCGCACGGGCTGAGCACGGCCCGGTGCAGCAGGCCGGTGCCTGCCCGCCTTGTCTGGCAGGCGCAAACACCAGCAGACTTGCCAGGGCCAGCGCGAAGGCACTGACTGCGCCGTAAGCCGTGACCCAACCAAAGCTGCTGGCCAGCGCGCCCTGCAGCAGTTCCTGCGGCCAGGCCGCGCCGACCAGCAGGCCGCATGGCTTTCAAGAGCCGAGAGGTCGCCCGAAGCGATCTTCTCGGCAATGGGGCGCAGGCCTTGTCCCGGGTCGCTCAGGTCCAGGCCCTTGTGCAGCGAAGCCGCCCCCCTCCACGAGGATGAATCCCATCAGCGCGATGTTGAAGGCCAGCGATGTCATGCGCGCGCCCATGTCGGCGCCCGACGCAAAAGCTTGTGCAGTCGCAGCAAGATCACACTACATTGTTCAATCTAATAGAAAAATGCTTGACTACCTTTCCTGTTCTTGAAAAATGGGAATGCCGAGCGTGCGGCCAAGAGCCTCCTTAAGCGCATCACTGGGATATGTCACGGGCTCGTGCCCCTGCCGGCGCTTTAGATACGGGTGCACCATTCCGCCCTGGATTGGGCCTGGCCGCACGATGGCGACCTGAACCACCAGGTCATAGAACGTGCGCGGCTTCAGACGCGGCAGCATTGACATCTGCGCGCGGCTTTCGATCTGGAATACCCCCACCGTGTCGGCCTTGCAAATCATGTCGTATGTGGCGCGGTCTTCGGCGGGTATGTCCTGCATGTTGAACTGAAAGCCGCGACGCTGCCCGACAAACTCCAAGCCTCGCCTGAGCGCGGACAACATGCCCAGCGCCAGCACATCGACCTTCAGCAGGCCCGCAGCATCTAGGTCGTCCTTGTCCCACTGGATGACAGTGCGATCGGGCATCGATGCGTTTTCCACGGGGACCATGCGCGACAGCAGTCCCTGCGTCAAAACGAATCCGCCCGTGTGCTGCGACAGGTGCCTCGGAAAGCCGATGAGCTGGTCGGTCAGTTCCAGCAGCTGGCGCACCTGCAGGCAGTCCGCATCCATGCCCAACTCGTCGAACCGCTCAAGCCGGACCCGCTTGCCATCGAACCACATCTGGCCCTTGGCAATCGCATCGACCGTCTCCAGGTCGAAGCCCAGCGCCTTGCCCACGTCACGGATCGCGGAGCGCGGACGGTATGTGGCGACGGCAGCGGCCAAAGCCGCGCGGTCGCGCCCGTACTTCTCATAGAGGTACTGAATGACTTCCTCGCGCCGTTGATGCTCGAAGTCGATGTCGATGTCTGGTGGCTCGTTGCGTTCGCGCGAGATGAAACGTTCGAATAGCACGCTCATGCGCGCCGGATCCACTTCGGTGATACCCAAGCAGTAGCAGACGGCTGAGTTCGCGGCCGAGCCCCGGCCTTGGCACAGGATATGCCGCGAGCGCGCGAACAATACAATGTCATATATCGTGAGAAAGTACTGTTCATATTTCAGTTCGCAGATGAGGTCTAGCTCATGCTCAATCTGCTTTTGCACCTTGACGGGGATGCCCTGCGGCCAGCGACGGCCGGCGCCTTCATAAGTTGCCTGGCGTAGAAAGCTGGCGGCCGTGTGTCCGGGCGGCACTACCTCTTCGGGATACTGATACTTGAGCTCGTCCAGACTGAAGCTGCAGCGTGCCATGACCTTCAGCGTTTCGGCCAGCAGATCCTCCGGGAAGGTCTGCGCCAGGCGTAGGCGGCTGCGCAGATGCCGTTCGGCGCTGCGCTCCAGCGCGTAGCCGCATTCGGTGAGCGGTTTCCCGATGCGGGTCGCCGTCAACACATCCTGCAGCGGTTTCCGCGACCGCACATGCATATGCACGTCGCCAACTGCGACAAGCGGGACCTCGGTGAGCGACGATAGCGCACGCAGGCGGTGCAGCCAGAGTTCGTCGTCGATCCTTCGTACCAGGTCCACGCCGATCCAGCATCGCCCCGTGAAGTGTGTCAGTGCCCAGCGGCCGACGGTATCCAGCTGCGCGTCGGTGCAGGAGCGATCGGGGCAGAGCAGCGCCAAGCAGTGCTTGAGCTCGCCATGCTGCAGCCCTGCGGTGTCCAGGTGGTACTCGCCTTTGGCCGAGGCGCGCCGCAGCCGGGTGATGAATTGGCACAGGTTTCCGTACCCTTCGAGGTTCTGGGCCAGGACGACCAGCGTGAACGGCCCGTCCCGCTCTGTACGCGGCTGCACCGCGAAATGCGCTCCGACCAGCAGCGGCAGACCAGCATTCTTTGCGGCAACGTGTGCGCGAACGATCCCGGCAAGGCTGCACTCGTCGGTGATGGCCAGCGCTTCATAGCCCAGTTCCTTGGCGCGTTCCACGAGCTCATCGGCGTCGCTGGCGCCTTTCAAGAACGTGAAGTTCGTCATGCAGCGCAGCTCTGCATACGAAGGAATGGAGGAAGGTGCAAATGACATGAAGAGGTGTCAGCCGTAGTGGCCATGGAGGTACCAGGCCGTTTTGTCGCCCGCCAAGCGTGCTTGGAACACACACAGCACTCCCGCACATGGGCTGAGCGCCAGCCAATAATCCCGCTGCACGTTCAGAGCGACTTCCTCCCCCTGCGCATTGACCCGGTGCCACCAACCGCCCTCAATTCGATCTGGCCCCAGTAGCAGCTGCAACGTGCCTTGATAAACCGGGCGGTTATCGCGTTCCAGCAGCTGCAGCGGCTCGTCCAGGATCCAACTCGGCAAGGGCAGGTGGGCACCTGCAGCGCTAGTTGCGCGCGTGCGCCCCGCCGAATGCACCCAGGTCTGGATCCGTTCCGGTCGGTGGTCTTCGCGAAGAATGGGCCGCCGCACACAGTCTTCTCCCAGGCGAGCCTGGATGCGTTCCAGCGTGAGGGCAATGGACGCACCCTTGCGTATCGTGTCCGGGATGAGCGAGCGGCTCTCCTCAACGAGCGGCTCCGCCTCGGCAACGCGCAACTCCAACTCGCCTGCAGGTGCCTCCAGTTCGACCTTCGCCAGATGCTCGGCCAGCAGCCGCACCAAGTGCTCAACGTCTTGCGTGGCCGTGGCAGTTCGTACCGTCAATTCACCGCTCGGATTGGTGCTTTTGCCACGCATCACGTCATAGCACCAGCGCACTGTGAACGCCGTGGTCCCCAACCGTCGAGCTCGCAGCCATCCAACCATCTGCAACAGCAGTCTGCGGGCACCGAATAGCAGTGCAGGACCCGTTTCCACCCGCGACATCAATTCGAGGCGGGCATGAAAACTCTCGGGGAGGGTGAGCCAGTCATAGCTTTCAGGGCGCAGACCATACGCCTCGTCCAGTGCAGACAACAAAGACTTGTCGAAGCGCCTGCCGATCCCGCCACGCGGTAGCGCACGTACTTGCCCGAGTGTGCGGCACCCGACTCTGGCCAGCGTGGGTTGATGGCGAGCTACGGCGGTGATAGTGTCCAGTGGCAACCTATCGAGCACCTGTTGCAGCGGCATGCTGAACCCGTCGCTGACGCCATGCTTGGCCAACGCCAGCGCTGCCAGACCAGTCGGTGCCCACGCAACGCGAGCCCCCAGTTCGCATGCCCCTTGTTCGATGCGCTCGCGCAGCATATCCATGCCATGGAACAAGCGCGCACTGGCCTCAACTTCCACCAGCACCGAGGCTTCAACCAACGCCACGCGCGGCGAGAATTGAAGGGCCCAGATGCCTAGCGACTGTTGATCAATTTGCGACTCGGACGCCGTCGAGCTGAGCGGGACTAAAGCGGCCCAGTACATGGGTCACCTCCGAGGCAGGGATGAGCGCGGGCTGCGCGAGATTGCGCAACCTCGGCGGGATCACGATCCCCAAGTTGCTGGGCATCGCGTCAAGATGCAGCACGTCTTCGAGCGGAGCGCCCCGGCGCTTGATTATTTGCACGTCGATCTGCCAGCCCATGCCGGGCTTGGCGGAGAGCCGCAGCGGCGCGGCCGACGTGTCGCGCACAGCCGTTTCCGGACGAAACAAAAACACCGGGGCATCGCAGCTATGTGCATTCAATTGCAGACGGCGGATCTGTTCGGGCCGCGCCTGGGGAAGCCAAGCCAGCACAGCGCCCACCGGCTCGGATTTGAGCAGTTGCTCCGTGACCCAAAGCCGGTCAGCTGGCCCCTTCGCGTCGATCCAGACCAACTGCTCTGGCTTTACGCCCAACTGTGCCAAGCCCATTGCATGGGGCTGCTTCGGGGGGGCGACAAGATAGAGGCAGCTGCCTTTCTCTGCCAAGAGCGCTGCGAGGGATGGGCCCAGTAGCCGCCACTCGCACACAGCTGCCTGAGGCATAAGCACGTCAGAAAGGCATGCGGTTGGCCACCCCTGGCCTGGAAGCGCCGCGTCCAGCGCCGGATGGCCGGACGGTACGGTGCGCCCTGCAGCCGCACCTAACTCCGAGCCACGCCACACCGCCTCGGCAACATGGGTGGGCAACTGCCACCGGTCGAAGACCGCCTGGCAGCGGGTAGGGTTGATAGGTTCGTGGAGCATGGCAATAACTGTATTTGCATACAGTATAGAGGCCTTGCTCCTCCGCTGCATAGGTTCGAGTCGGATGTTCCTGCTGCGCTTCCGAATCGGGAGCGAGCCAAGCAGTTCCAGCAGCGCCCTGGGGACTTTGCGACCCAAGCCGTGGCAGTCGGTCTCAATCTTGAGTCTGCGCAGGGGACAAGGCCCGGGTCCCGCATCGTCGTCCAACCCTGCATCAGGAACAGGGATGACCTCACACAGAGGGACGGACGGCGTTGACGGCGGCAGCGCGAGCCTGCATGTCGGCCTTCACGTAGATCGCGGTCGTATTGATGGAGCTATGCCCCAGAAGCGACTGGGCGACCGTAAGATCTTTTCCCGTGGCCTTGAGCACGTGGTGTGCAAATGTGTGCCTAAGCCAATGCGTTGAGGCCCGCTTGAAGGTGGTGCGCTTCTCGCTAGGCAACTCTCCCGCCACTTCGGAGCATTTAAGGAAGAACTGTTTGAGGAGTGAATAAATGGCAGCAGCGGAAAGGCCTCCGACAAGATTCTTCGAGCTATTCTGATCTACCTTCTCTTCGGCCTTCATTTGCGGATGCAAGCCGTCCTCCCTAACGAGAACCATTTGAAACCTCTGGTCCTTTGCCACAACCAGTTGACGGCCATCATTCACTGAGTCAGTTTCATTTTCTTTGATCGCCTTCATCTTTTTACGTGACTCTATCCATCGTTCATCCAGCAAGCCAATTAAAGGCATATCATTTTCTTTGTCTGGCTTGGGGATGAGGCCACGGGCCTGCAATGCGAGTCTATCTTCCTTATGAGCAAGGAGTGCTGCGTAGGTATCCAAATTAATAGGCACGTTCCTTACACGCAAGCCTTTGCCTTCAACTCTAAGCCCCCATTGCTCGGTATCACGACCGTCAATGCGCAAGCGGCTCAGATGTCCCCAAGTGGCTTTTGCCAGTTCCTCGCGCCGCAGGCCAGCCGACTCCAGTATCCGGATGATGGCCGCAAGCCGCCGCTTGGCATACCCATCCTTCATCTCAGAAAAGGTCCGCCCGATGACTTCTCGCTCCTGTTCGCTAAACGAGCGCATCACATCCATCTTGGCGTCCTTGCGTTTGGAGCCGACGATGCCGTCTGCGGGGTCCGAGGTGAGGTAGCCGCTCGTGTGCCAGCTCCTGAACATGGAGCCGATCGCCACAAAGGTGACTTCAAGGCTCGTATCGGACAACGGCCCTCGCAGCGGACGCCACTCCTCGGCTTTGCCCGTACGGGGCGCATTGCGGTCCTGAACCCATTCGGCGGGCGGATCCGACAGGAAGTCCTTGAACGCCAGCAGATCGTGGAGCGTCATGGAGGACAAGCTCACAAGCCGCACGTTCACGGCCCACAGCACTAGGCGCTCAATGGCCCTGCGGTAGGCCACCTGGGTCGCCGCCGATTTCTGTCGGATGAGCTGGAACCAGGCGGTAACGGCCTCCATGTCGTTGCCGGCACCCAAGCTGTTGGGCGCGTGTGTTCTCAGCATGCCTTCATGGCCGCGAAGATGCTCGGGCCAATTCAGCTGGGACAGTGGAGCCAGCTGGGGTCCTCGCTCACCAGCTGGGTCTTGCTGGGGCACCAAGGCACGCTGCTTGAGGCCCTGGGCCGGAAGGATGCTCCACCTAGCCATCCACAGCCGGATATCCTCGGCGCGCCGGACGCCGTAGCCTGGGACGTAGCCATACCACTCATCGCCGCGAAGGGCCATCCAATCGACCAGATTGCCAAGGGTGAGCACGCCCACTTCATTGAGCGCCTGGCGTTGCTTGGCGTTGATCCTCAACCACTGCTCGACCCGATCGTTCCGACTCGGACGCCGGCCCAGGTGGTTATCCAACCAATCGATGGCCGTAAGTAGACGCTCCGTGCGCTCAACTGCCGACAGGGCAGACGCGGAGTTTGCGCCATCTGAAGTTTGCGGAGAAGGGCCGTTGCCAGCCGCCTCCAGCGCTTGACCAACTGGAGGCGCTGCAGCGCTCGGCTCGTCGGGATAGTCCTCCTCGTACATTCTTATGAGATCCGCTTCCGAGAACATGTCCTCATCGAACCGCGATGCAAACTCTTCGAGCGACGGTCTCTCGGGAGCGCCGGGCACAGTGCTTTGGACCTCGGGCGGGGCCGATGCAGAATGCTTTGACTCTTCCGCGCCGACTATCTCGGCTTGTAGGGCCAGCAGGCCTCGAACCATTCTCCGAGCCGCCCCAGCGTCCGGCAGCCTCTTTGCCCCAGCTTCAATTCTGGCCAGGATCAGGCCGAAGTTTTCAACTAACTTGGCGCGCTCGGGAACGCGGCTCGTCCACAGGAGGTACTGCCGCGAAGCGATCCCAACATCGATGCCCTGGGCCACCGCGCGGAGAACCGCAAATTCGTCAGCCGTGATGTGCGTGTTGGCCGCGCGGGTTTTGGCTCCGGGCGGGCGGCCGCGCCGGCGAGTAGTTCGAGCGGGTACCGGTGGTTCGAGCGCCTGGTCGTTCTCGTCGACGGCCGTCGTGCCGAAGGCCACTTTCTCGTTGATGTCGTTCTGTTGAGAGTCACTCGTCATGGCGGCGGGATGAAATGGATCTGTGACAGCAGCTGCGCCTTGGACACCTTGGCCAGGGCCTGCAGCCGGAGCGGCCGGAACCCCACAAACTGGGGCAGGGCATCAGTGCCCTATTTTAATCATCTTACTTTCATTGTGTTAAGTATCATTAACATGATGTAAAAATTTAATGTATTTCCTTCGGCTGGGCGGGCAAAGCTGTACAAAATCACAGCCATAGGCTGCTGGTGCTGGTTGCTGCTGCGGATGCGGAACGCCACTACACATTAGTTTTTCCGCCACTGATCTTTAGTTTTTTCGGGGCGCGCCCGCGCTGGCCACCGGCGAAGCGCGGCCTGCAGGAGCACACAGAACTGCCGGCGAAAGGCTGGCGCTGAATCACCATGCAGCCCTGCGGCCCGTGTCGTAACGCCGCATTGACGGCGGCCCCGGCCCTGGGGCTGAGCGCGCCCACGATCAGCCAGCCATGCAGAAGGACTGCCCTAGATCAGGCGCGAACGAGGATCGAAGCCATGGCTGATGACCTCTCTGGAGTCAGAGGGAGGGAAGCTCCGCCCTCGTGGCAATGACGTGGGAGCCTGACCAGGTCGGGCGCGGATGAGGAGCGAGGCCTCTGGCGATGACCTATGCGGGGTGGTTTCAGGTGCTCGGCCGCCCTGCCTCACTGGCGTGATGAGGGGTGAGCATCGTTTGGATGGCTCAGATCGAGCCTGAGTGGCGCTCCCGGGAATGTCGCGGCCAACATCCCGCCCGCTACAGGGAGGCTTATACGAGACACAACGGGCGTCTGGCGCGCCCTAGAAAGGCTTGCCCTCGCATAACGACAGAGGTCGGCCACGAACGGCGGCTGTATGGCGTCATTGCAAACCACCGGTTGCTGAAAAAATCAATCTCTTGCAGCAGATGTCCACCAATATGGCCAACATCTGCACTGCGCGATCTGAAGCTCTATCGCTGAACGCGACGCGTTCAACGGCTGCATCTCCGGCGTCAGGATGACTTTGCGGGACGCAGACGAAGTGCCGAGTGGATTCTTAGAAATACTACTGTTTTCCTAGCCAGAAGGCGCCCGAACCTGTGCCAGGTAGCACACGGTTTGTTTGCGTGCTCAACAACACACCGCCGTCATTCACACAATGCCCGCCGGCCCCGGAACGGCGGACGCGGTTGGTGGTATGGGCGTGCACATCCCAGCCGGCGTTTAGGTAGGCTATTTGGGCACCCTTGACGGGGTGCGAGTAACTGTTACCGCGCCCGACTGAGTACGCGAGAACCGCAGGGAAGTCCGGTAGCGGTATTGATGACCTGGTGAAGTCCGCACCGTGGTGTGTGGCAGCAAGCCCGGAAAAGGTGTATTTGAGTGCAGCGTCCGCCTTCATGAAAGGCAGGTGCACATAGTCTGCATCGCCGGGGAACAACATTGCGCGTGGCTCAGTTCCAATGCGCTTGTTGGCCGCGAGATTGTCGACCACAACTACCAATCCGTGTTGGTTGACGTCCCCACGTTTGCCACCAGACGGACGATAAATGGAGAGGCGGTCCAGATGGAGATCATTCAGCATCGCCGGCCAGCGGTAGAAACGCTTCTTGCGAGACAGCGCTAGTGCCAAGCGCCAATCGAGCGGACAAATCTTTACTCCACCCCAAGCGTTGCCTACCCCTGGCACGATCCAGGGGCGATTGAGCGCGATATCGTCCCAGGAAATACGCCAGCAGTTCTTCACTTTACTCCAGCCATTTTTTTTTCTGGCCAAGCCCCAATGGTCCCAATCCCAGTGCGACAGGATCACCAACGCGCCGTCATCCCGAAGTGCTGGACGCACCTTCGGCGGAGTATCTGGGTTGTAATTCGTCGGCCAGCCGAGGTCGAAGTACATCGACGGCCATTCGCCAACGCCATGCAGGGCCACCAGGCTCGCCTGGCCGACATCCACAACGGACGCATCCAACTCAGAGGCGCTGCTTAGAGCTTCATCAATGAGGCGCCTAATTTCGGCCTCTGAGGCCCCTCTGCCACGAAAGGGCGCCGCCACCAAATTGTTCAAACTAAGTTCTTGCGCCTCTGATACGGGAGCCGCTTTAACAAGGTGAAAAGGTACTTCGGGCAAATCTCCGTCGCCCAGAACCGTAATCTCAGGGCCGTGGACACCAGTTTCCAGGACAATATCAAACCAACGCAGGTCAAAGGGCTGGGCATCAAACCCAGCAATCCTTTGCCAATCGGAACGCGGCACGGCGAAGGCGAACACCGCGTATTGCCGGTCGATGTCTTCATCTGACGCATGTGGATGAGGGTTCTGTCCTAGCTTCACCTTGTGGGTTTGAACGAAGCATGACAACTGAACATCGCCGTTCTCGAACTCACCGAGTGGAGATACCGTTGTCTGGTTGATGCGGCCAAAGAGTTTGATTTTCATGAAATTGGTATCTGGACGCCTCCGACCAGATCGACGTTGCGAATTTCTGCATGACGGGCGTTAACCCACTACCGCGCAGCATACTCAATCGCCATGAGCCGTCGTCCTGAGCATAGGTGCGATTGGCGAAAAACATGTGCACCACCACTCCGTGCACGAGTTACATGCCGGCAAGCGGGCCTGTTACGGCCAGATGGCAGGGATCTACGACCGACAGCTACTTGGAGGCGAGATCGGTACGACCAATGTCTCGTCAGGGTCGGCAGCTTCCACACGAGAGCCCTTGGCAACCCGCGACGCCGCCGCACTTCGGCCCTGAGCGCTTAGGCCTCGGCCGATAGCTCGCTCCTCAGCCTTGCTGGCCAAAAAAACTAAAGTACGTTGGCGCGTTATCGGTACAGACGAAAGTACAGTGGCGCATCTCTCTAAAGATCGATGGCGCATGGCTTGCGAGGACGTGAGAAATCAACGAGTTATCTGCGTGACGCGCTGCGTGTTCAGTGGCGTTCCGCACGTGCGGAACGCCACTTGCGGAACGCCACTACACATTAGTTCTTCCGCCACTGATCTTTAGTTTTTTCGGGGCGCGCACGCGCTGGCCAGCGGCTCAGCGTGGCCTGCAGGAGCACACAGAACTTACGGCGAAAGGCTGGCGCTGAATCACCATGCAGCCTTGCGGGCTGTGCCCGAACCTCGCATCGAGGGCACCCCTGGCCGTGGGGCTAAGCGCACCCAGGATCAGCCAGCCGTGCAGAGTGACTGCCCTCGATCAGGCGCGAACGAGACCGAAGCCCCGGCTGGTGACCTCTGTGGAGTCAGGGAGGGAAGCTCCGCCTTCGTGGCGCGATGACGGGGGCCTGACCAGGTCGGGGACGGATGAGGAGCGGAGCCGCTGGCGATGACCTATGCGGCGTAGTTTCGAGTGATCGACCGCCCTGCCTCAGCGGCGCGATGAGGGGTGAGCATCGTTTGAATAGCTCAAATCGAGCCTGAGTGGCGCGCTCCCGGGGATGTCGCGGCCACCATGCCCCACGCTACAGGGAGGCTTATGCGCGACACCAGGGTCGCTTAGCGCTCCGTAGAAAGGCATGCCCTCGCACAAGGACAGCTGTCGGCCACAAGCGGAAGGTCAATGTGCATCCCGAAAGCGGGTAACCTGCGTCGCTTTGCTCCGTCCGACTCGCTTGCAGCATAGCCTCGCCTGACGTCCCCCGGGCTGGGGCAATTCTCCTCCACAGCGGCCAGCGCGCATGAGGAGTTCGGCTACTTCCTGCCGCGGTTTCTTCGTTTCGAGGCTTGCTGCAACTTGCGGCGACCCTTCTCGGTCTTTGCCTTTCCAGACTGTCGCGGGTTGCCCGCCGTGACAGGCCGCAGCTCGAATTCTTCTGTCTCTTGCACCATTGGCCGCGAGATTCGCTCAATGGCAACGCGCTGGTTCGCTTGCGGAAACTCGTCCTGGCGGAATCGCGACATCTCCATAGCTCCACCCCAAAGGCCAAACTCTTGCCGCTTGGTCTCAAGCACCGCGAGTTCGTGTTCAGTCCAAGTAGGCTGGGAGAGCACGAACAGGTCCTCAGAGCCTCCTGGGTAGTCCTTGTGCCGACTGTCGAAGGCCACGCCAACAAATGTTGTTCCCAGCGGCGCCTTGAGCTTTGCGGTTTGAACGTAGGCATGCAGCAGCCCAAGTCGCTTCCGCCGATAGTCGTCGTAGGTCTCGCTGGACTTCTTGGCCGCGACGACAAAGACATAGACGGTCTCGTTCCCTTTCCCCCCGTACACGAGGCGTCCTAGGCGCTTGCCGGGTTCTGCCCGTCGCAGAGCCCCAATGAATGATTCCGCCAACTGGCGCCGGCGGTAGCGCGGCTCAGCAGCCATGAGACGCAACCCTTGCTCAGTCAGGGACGAAGCCTGACCAGGAAGAATTCCCTGAATCGTCGGATCACCGTAGCGGAGAAATCGGTCAACAAGCGCGTCCCACTCGTAGCTGATTTTGTCCGCCTCCTTCTTCCGCAGGTAGGCGGGGTCACCTTTCAAAGCTTCGAAGTGGCCCAACTGGAACATGATGACCTCAGGTATCCCATCGTCCGGCGAGACATTGAAGAAGACATGCTCAGTTTCATCGGCGTTCATGTTCCGCAGGTACGCGGCTAGAAGCTCCTCCTCGCCGTAGGCCGTGACCTGTTTGCCAGGTCGGCCAAGTAGAGCCTGCCGCTTTTTGAGGTAGTCCAAGAAGTCGGCGGCTGTGTCCAGCTCGCTTAGCAGGAGTTCGATGGACACCTCATCGAACACGTGAACGAAATGCCTTTCTGGCTCCGGAACTCCAATGACGAAGGGGGCGTCGTGATGTGTGTCGCCCTCAATGTTGCTGCTCAATGCAAATGAGCCAAGGCCTTCTCCGCGCTTGTGGGCCAGCGCAGCATCACGGCTCCCGCGTGTCACTGCGACAAGATGGAACCTCACGGAAGTACCAGATGGCACCGGCACAGGTAGCGGCCTGGTGCATTTGGCGTCCTGGAACGCTCTGGCAGGGAAGCGCTGCAGCCACGACCGGGCCCCGTGCAGCTGCCGGCACGAATCGCGCACAGCTCGCTTGTACCACCTGGGCCAAGCAACCTTGAGGTCTTTGTCGGCCTGAAAGACAACGTGCTTATCCGAGAAGATGATGACGTCGTCGCCGAAGACCACCAGGGCGTCACAAAGCTCTTTGGTGGCACCCTTACCGTCTTTGAATCCCTCATCTGTGAAGACGTTGGTTTGAGACCAGAGACGCAGAAAGGACTTGCGACAAAGTTGGGTGAGGACGCGCTCAGACTCGTTTACTCCCTCGGAGCCGGCCAAGTCGAACATGGGCTTTGCAGAGCTTGCATTTTCGGAAGGTGGTGTGGGTTCGGTAATCATCTGCGGGAGTGTAGGTACATCGCGTGCTTTGCACCCTATCGTTAGCCTGAGTGACCGCTTGGCGATGAATTGAGCCACCGCAGCGGGTCGCTAGCTGCTACAGGAGAGCCCTTGGCAACCCGTGACGCTGCTGCACATCGGCCCTGAGCGCTTGCGCCTCGGCCGATAGCTCGCTCTTCCGCCTTGCTGGCCAAAAAATCTAAAGTACAGTGGCGCGTTTTCCGTACAGACGAAAGTAAAGTGGCGCATCTCTCTAAAGATCGATGACGAATGGCATGCGAGGACGTAAGAAATCAACGGCTTATCTGCGTGACGGGCTGCGTGTTCAGTGGCGTACCGCACGGAGTTAGCCGAGTAAAGTCAATTTCTGGGCAGTCGGCTGCTGGAGCTTGAGTGGGCCAACCTGGCGTTTAAGACTCCAGAGAACACGTCAGACTAAATAGCAACGAAAGGATAGGCATGAGCGTCAGGTGGTGGGAAAAGACCGTCGAATATAAATTCTTGATGTCGGTTGCAAGTCAAAAGAAATTATTCCTTGCACCCCTTGATGGTGAGCACGAGCAGGCTGGTGATGCTATTTTTTCTGCCAATAATCGCTGGCTTCTTATCGAGTTCAAAAAAGACTCCACAGCGATACGATCTGAGATGGAAAAGTTCATACAGTATGACAAGGCGAGGAAAATACTATCACCCTACGACGCTCACCATTACATAGTCTATGGCAAGCAAAGTTCATCTGTGCCTGCCAAGCTGGAACTTTACGCACATACCTATTTTTCCCGCGTGGCGCGCAACTTAAATGACATGCTGAGTAGTGGAAAGCAGTTCCCAGATTTTAGGCGATACATTGAGCAATACATAAAACTCAAAAAGAGCCAAGCAGGCGGCAGTGTAAGCAGAATGACTATCGAAGATTATTCTTTGGTGGCCGGAGTGAATGCCGATAACCATGTTGTCGAGTGCCTAAGCCTCAGTGAATTTCAGCGGCAGCTTGGGTTAGAACTTCAGCAGGAGCACAAAAGGTCCAGAGGATATGATGGGCCATCTCTATGACATTTGCGGCCTAACCCTAGGGTCGAGAGTATGCTCCAGCTATGAGCGGCGCAAGCCTGAATCCCGACTACTGAACACCATTACAGATTGGTTATTCCGCCACTGATCTTTAGTTTTTTCGGTGCGCAGCCGCACTGGTCGGCGGCGAAGTGCGGCCTGCAGGCGCGCACAGAACTTCCGGCGAAAGGCTGGCG
>NZ_MYFL01000011.1:22924-23098 GCF_002193035.1 Delftia sp. K82
GTGCACCCAAGATCAGGCAGCCCTGCAAAGCGACTGCCGTTGACCAGGCGCGAACGAGGACCGAAGCCTCGGCTGATGACCTCTGTGGAGTCAGAGGGAGGGAAGCTCCGCTTTCGTGGCGCGATGACGGGGGAGCCTGACCAGGCCGGGCCCGGATGAGGAGCGAAGCCTCTG
>NZ_MYFL01000011.1:25544-29240 GCF_002193035.1 Delftia sp. K82
TGGCGCTGCATCACCATGCGGCGTTGCAGGCTGTGGCCTCACGTCGCATCGAGGGCGCCCCTGGCCATGGGGCTGAACGCACCCAAGATCAGCCAGCCGTGCAGATGGACTGCCCTAGAACAGGCGCGAACGAGGACCGAAGCCTCGGCTGGCGACCTCTATGGAGTCAGAGGGACGGAAGCTCCGCCTTCGTGGCGCGATGACGGGGGAGCCTGATCAGGTCGGGCGCGGATGAGGAGCGAAGCCTCAGGCGATGATCAATGCGGAACGGGTTCGAGTGCTCTGCCGCCCTACCGCACTGGCGCACCGGCGCGATGAGGGGTGAGCATCGTTTGGATGGCTCAAATCGAGCCTGAGTGACGCGCTCCCGGGGACTTCGCGGCCACCATGCCGCCCGCTACAGGGAGGCTTATGCGAGACACCGAGGGCGCTGAGTACTCCGTAGAAAGGCTCGCCCTCGCACAAGGACAGCTGTCGCCCAGGAGCGGGCGCCGGCTAGGTTTGCGAGCTATCCGCTCTGGTATCGTAGAACTTCTGATGTTTATCGACAGATAACGGTATACACAACATGCCCGATACGATCACCTTACTGGGGAAACGCGGCGAGTACGCAATTGGAAGCCAGCTTTTGCGCCCGTTAAAAGACGGGTCTCACCCGATATTTGATCCGTGCCACCTTGGGGAAAAGGCGGAGTTACTCGACTTTGTAGTGCGGCTTCAAGAAGACGGACATCCCTTTGGTCCCTATTTTTTCTTGCAGGTTAAAGCGACCGGCCTCAAACCTGAAGGCGGTTCCGTACGCGCGGAGTTCTCTCAAGAGGAAGTCACACGAGCCCAAGCAATGAAAGCTCCTGTCTATGTCGCGGCGGTAGATGCATCTGAATGCAATCACGAGAAGATCTACATCCAGCCAATCTACAACGGAAGGAAAAAAGGGATTTCTCGAATAAAAACGTCGAAGCCTCTTGCTGATGTGAAGGTACTTCAAGCACTCTACGAAGAGGTAAAGGCACATTTTGAGTTTTCAACGGCGACGTTCAATGCCCCTCCGGGGCATCAGGAAGGGATCATTGATGAGGAACAAGGCAATGGATGAGCGTAGTGCAGATCGATTCGCGACGTCTCTTGTTGCGCTTAGCTTGATCAGAGCTGGCTTTGAGGTGAGAGAGTCCGTGCGGTTTGGATCAAACGTAATTGATATTCTTGCCAACCGGCTCGAAGACGACGGAAGTGAAACTATATTTGGAGTCGAATGCAAGTGGGTACGATTACTCAACAACCTGCACAGAGAGAACTATTTCGCCCAAGCAAGCGCTTTGACACTAAATAGCTTTCCCATCGAAGTCGCCGTCGTTATCGGTGACGGTGCCCAGATTCGCGTGACACCCGCCCTCCAAAAGCACATGGTTTTCGATGCCTCCGAGATCACTGTCGAACCCTTATAGGCGGAAGGTATGCGAAGGCTTTTACCGCTGAGCGCCTGACTCTCAATAAGTCAGAGCGCATTACCGACTGTCCGATCAGGATCGTGAGCACCCCTCGGCCAAAAGCTGATACCGGCCAGAAACGGGCAGCCGCCGCACGCTTTCAAGCGGCGGCTTCAGGCGGTGAATGCAGCCCTTCGGGGCGCAAGATCTATACAACTGGTCACTCTCTGATTGCGATCCTCGAAGCTACCAAAGACGGAACTCAATTCCACTCACTGACGAGCCGCCAGCGGGTAGCTTTCCTTTGGAGGGAGCTTACTCTTCGTCAATATCGACAATTTCGGGAAGGTTCCAGAGTTTACTCGGCTTCATGGCTTTGACTAAGCCTAGTTTCTGGTCTCGCAAGTAGTTGAAGAAGCGATCCTCCAGCTTCCCCTGTCCGCTCTCTAGTTGCTGGCACAAGAAGAGGCTGCCATAGATCGCTCGGGCTGCAAGCAATTTGGCTAGCTTCACGTCGTTGTCCGGGACGGACGAGGCTCCGTTGTGAACTATGGCGGATCGGAGGTCGTAGGCTTTCCGAATTCTGTGGTGAGCTTCTAGTCGTTGCGCGGGCGGGAAGCACAACATGGCGCCCATATCAGCCAAAGTTACCTTGATGGGATTATTTTTGTCTCGCGAGAAAATAGATTCCATTGAGATCACGTAGAACAAAAAGCTCGACAGGCGGTCGTTAGCGTTTAATGCCATCGAAAAGAACTTGATTGCATTCCTCACTCGGTCGTACATCGACTCGATTGAGAAAGATATCTTCGCCAAGAAAGCATCGAAGTCAGGACGGCCAATCGCCTGAAACAGGCCTCCGCTCATGGCGAGATCGACAGTCGATGGTGCCATGGTCGGGATACGCCTAAGCTCACCGCTAGTTTTGTTGAGCAGGAAAAAGTGATTCACAGACGTGGCAGGTGCGAAACCGGAGAGCTGATCCCCGAAGAGAACACCGAACACCTCTACTAATCGACGAAAATAGGTGAATTCGCTCTGCGCTTTCAAGCGCAGCTGATCCTCTGCCCCATGCACGTCAAAAGTCACCAGCATGTCACGGTTCAATGACTTATTCGAGGTCGACATTGCGTGCTGAAAGTCTAACTCGGAGAGCTTAGGAAACCCGTGTCTAGCAGTAATCTTGTTAAGCTCTGCGGTTGTTGGCGCTGAGGGCGAAACTGCAAACTTTCCGATGACTTTCTTCTTGATGAGGGACTTCCCCTTGCCCGGGAGGAAGGAGGAAAACATTGGTCTGAAGCTCAACGGGAAAATAGCAAGGTAGTCGCGTTGGCGCGCGGTCGCGATGACTAGTTCCTCCAGCTTTTCAGCAAAGTCAGTGGCTTTCAATGGTTGATTGCTATCGAGGACTGAGAAGATGAGATCGAGTACATAGAGCCAATCCAGATGCTGAGCAACATACTTCGACTTATAGAGAGCCTTGAAGAGCGCTTCGTCTTCATCCCAACGACCCGGCCTTTCGGTAGTACCGTCATACCCAGTTGCGCTCACATCCTTGTAATAAGCCTCTAGCGGTGCGCGAAGTGCCTGGCTAACTGCAGCCTTGTTGATCGATATGTTATTTTGCATTTCCAGATCTTGTGATGGTTGAGCAATTTCACTGCGCCAGACGAGTCTACCGAGCGTACGCGATTGATCGAGCTTACGCTATATTTTCTGATGCGGCTTAGCAAAAGGCTCACGCACCACTCGGGCAATCGAACTTGACTTGGTTTGTCCGATAAATTGTGCGCTGTAGCATTGCGGATATGCATCCGCGATGAGCAAAGGGCGGCTTGCGTTTTCGGCGAAATCGGTGAAGGAAAATCCCCGCAGTGCGCTGGATTTCACCCATGCCCGCTTGCCCAGTTGAAAGACGGCTCTGCGGCAGTGTCGTCTGACGAGACCCCTGCGAACTTCGGCTCAAGGTCAGTAGATGCCACACAAGAGCCCTTGACAAACCGCGACGCCGCCGCACGTCGGTCCTGAGCGCTTGCGCCTCGGCCGATAGCTCGCTCCTCCGCCTTGATGGCCAAAAAATCTAAAGTACAGTGGCGCGTTTTCCGTACAGACGAAAGTACAGTGGCGCATCTCTCTAAAGATCAATGGCGCATGGCTTGCGAGGACGCGAGAAATCAACGAGTTATCTGCGTGATGCGCTGCGTGTTAAGTGGCGTTCCGCAGCGGAACGCCTGCGGAACGCCACTACTGCGGAACGCCACTACACATT
>NZ_MYFL01000012.1:0-1852 GCF_002193035.1 Delftia sp. K82
CTGAAAACGAGGAGACCCCAACGTGGACATCCAGATGCGCACCAATGTGCCGCACATCTTCGCCATCGGCGACATCGTGGGCCAGCCCATGCTGGCGCACAAGGCGGTGCACGAGGCGCATGTGGCGGCGGAAGTGATCGCCGGCGAATTGCAGGGCAACAAGGAACTGGCCAGCGCCGCCTTCAACGCCCGCGTGATCCCCAGCGTGGCCTACACCGACCCCGAAGTGGCCTGGGTGGGCCTGACCGAAGACCAGGCCAAGCAGCAGGGCATCAAGGTCAAGAAGGGCCTGTTCCCCTGGGCGGCCTCGGGCCGCGCCATTGCCAACGGCCGCGACGAAGGCGTCACCAAGCTGCTGTTCGACGACAGCCCCGAAGCAGGATCAGGAGACGGCCATGCTGGCCGGGGCCACGGCAAGATCCTGGGCGGCGGCATGGTCGGCACGCATGCGGGCGACATGATCGGCGAGATCGCCCTGGCCATCGAGATGGGTGCGGACGCTGTCGACATCGGCAAGACCATCCACCCGCATCCGACGCTGGGCGAGAGCATCGGCATGGCGGCGGAAGTGGCGCATGGCAGCTGCACGGATGTGCCGCCTGCGCGCAAGTAAGTCCGCAGCCAAGCTACCCTGACAAGGCCCGAACTGGCGACGGTTCGGGCCTTGTGCTTTGCGTACCCAAACAATCGCCGCAGAATACTGTGCATTTGTACAGTATTTATGCCAGCCACCTCCAAGCCCAAGCTCTACAACCCGCGCCACCCCGAGCGCACGCTGCTCTACCAAACGGTGGCCGAGCATTACGAGACCTGGCTTGATCTGGCCAGCGCCGGCCAGTTCGACGGCCAGGGCGACCACCGCAGCCCCAAGCCCTATGTGCGCCAAGCGTTTGCCAAGTACCTGGAATGCGGCATCTTTGCCCACGGCTTTGCCCGTGCCCGCTGCGACGACTGCGGACACGACTTTCTGGTGGCCTTTTCCTGCAAAGGCCGGGGCGTCTGCCCCTCGTGCACCACGCGGCGCATGGCCGAGACAGCGGCACACCTCACCGACCACGTCTTCCCCCGCCTGCCAGTGCGCCAGTGGGTGCTCTCCGTGCCCAAGAGGTTGCGGTACTTCATGCAACGCGACGGAGCGGTGCTGAGCATGGTGCTGCGCATCTTTCTGCGGGTGATCGCACAAACTCTGCAGACCCACAGCCCCGGTGCGGCCCATATGGACAAGGCAGGCCTGCACATCGGTGCCATCGCCTTCATTCACCGATTCGGCTCCAGCCTCAATGAACACGTCCACTTCCACGTTTGTGTGGTGGACGGGGTGTTTGAGGAAGTGGAGGGCGAGGGCGATGCTGATGCGACCCCTCGAATCTCATCGCCGGGTGTCATCTTTCACGCGGCCACCGGCATCGATGCGGCTACCGTGGCCCCAGTGCAGACCACACTGCAAAAACGCATCCTGCGCGCCTTCGTTGCTCGGGGCCTGCTGGAGAACTGTGACGCCAAAGACATGCTGGGCTACAAACACAGCGGCTTCTCGGTGGACGCCGGTGTCTGCATCGAAGCCCACGACCGCGCTGCGCTGGAGCGGCTGCTGCGCTATTGCGCGCGTCCACCGTTTTCCATGGAGCGCCTACGCAAAGAGGGAAGCAAACTGGTGTACCGCTGTGCCAAACAGCGCAGCGAGCCCACCAGTGACAAGCGTGGTGCCAAGGCAGATGAGCTGCACCTCACACCGCTGGAACTGATCGACCGCATCGCCGCGCTGGTGCCACCGCCACGCACCCACCGGCACCGCTACTTTGGTGTGCTGGCACCAAACTCGCCGCTGAGAGGGGTCTCCTCGTTTTCAGTG
>NZ_MYFL01000012.1:4784-54726 GCF_002193035.1 Delftia sp. K82
ACTGAAAACGAGGAGACCCCTTCGTGCGCGACGATGGCCGCGTGGGTTACGCTGACAAGGCCACGACCCTGGACGCAGCGCGTGCCCGCGCCGGTCGGCTGAAGGCATCACTGGAAAACCGCAACGTCCATGTCGAAGTGCTCAACTACTGCCGCGCCGAACTGCTGGATGAAAACTACTTCCATGCCGTCTTCGAGTCGACCAAAGGCGTCGCCGAGCGCATCCGTTCCATGTCGGGCCTGACCATGGATGGAGCCGAGTTGGTGAACCGGACGTTTTCGACGCAAAACCCGATCCTGGTTCTCGGTTCTCTCGCCACCGAATCTGAGAAGAGCGAGCAAAAAGGCTTCGCCCATCTGCTGGTAGGCCTCTTCGGCGCCGTGCGCAACCCACTCGCCCATGCCCCCAAGACAAACTGGCCGATGTCCGAACAAGATGCCCTGGACATCCTGACACTGGTATCACTCATTCACCGCAAGCTGGATCGCACGCTGAAAGCGAATACCGCGGCGTTGTAGCGGCTCCCCGTGTCTCCAGAGGATGGGGGTACTACTCTTTCGCGGGTGATCGGCCGGCGCCAAGACAGCCATCACGTAAGCCGTCAGTGCAACTGCTCGACAAGCTCTTCCAACTCGACGAGCCCTGCAGCGCGGCATTCCAGATCCTGCGCAATGGCGAGCATGTCGGTGAGCACGCAGGCCACGCGCCATGTCTGATTGAAGCTCTCGCTCATCTCCGCCTCGCTGCAGTACCCAGCGTGAACTGCGGCCCGATCGATGGGCCGAGGCCATCGGCGCAGATCGAGCGCCGGGTGGCTGAAATACGCATCGCCGAAGTCGATGATGCCAGTCAACTGCCCGGTCTGCGGATCGACGAAGACGTGCTCGAGGCCGGGGTTGCTGTGCAAGGCCACCCAGGCGTCTGCGTCCGGCAAGGCGCGCATCGCGAGGCGCGCCAACTGCAACGGGTCGACCGCAAATGGCCAGGGCTGGGCCGCCCGAGCCACGGCTGCGACAGCGTCGTCGAAGAGGCCGCCGAACCGTGTGCGAACGTCGGCCGCCGTGTGGTCGCCGGGGATCAGGCGCGCCTCGAACACGGGTTGCTGAGGGATTGCGTGAATGCGACGCAACATGCGCCCCAGGTCAACCAGCGTACGCCGGCGGAGGTCACCGTCGAGCCTTGCCGAGTGTATCGGCTCGCCGGGCATGCGCGTCATCAAGGTGTACTCGATCCCGGGCTTGGCAACGCCCCCACCGAGGACTCGTGGAACGCATACGCCCTCCAGGCCTGCCAACTGCTCCAAAAGGAAACGCTCCTTCGCCAGGCTCGTTCGCGCGCGCAGCTGTTGTGGTCGCTGAACCTTCAGGATCAGGCCGTTGTCGATGGCATAGGCGCGCGCTTCGCCGCCGCTCTCGTCGACGGCCCTGACGGCCTTCGCGCCCGCCGCATGCAAGCGCACGATCGCGAGCACCGCGTCGGGATCGAGCACCGGGTCGGCCGCGTCGGGTTGTATGTAGAAGTCCTTGCCCATGTCTGTCCTCCAACGTCAACGTTGATGCCAATCCCAGCCTGCCGTCTCCATGGCCAGCAGCGCGGCGAAGCGACCCCGGCACCGAATCAACTCGTCCGGCGCGCCTTGTTCGAGGATGCGACCGTCCTCGATCACGATGATGCGATCGGCCTCCAGCGCCGTTGACAGCCGATGCGCCACGATCAGAACGGCACGGCTCGAGTCGTGCGCGTCGCGGCGAAGAGCGGCGCGGAACGCAGCGTCGCTGGCGTGGTCGATCGCGGCTGTCGCTTCGTCGAGCAGCAGCACGCGAGGCTGGCGCACCAGCGCGCGCGTGAGCGCGAGCAATTGCCGTTGGCCCGCGGACAACGCGGCGCCGGCCTCACCCGCGTCCAGGGGCGTGTCGTAGCCCTGCGGCAGTGCCCGGATGAACGCATGCGCGCCCGTTGCCTTGGCCGCGGCTTCGCAAGCAGTCCGGGTCACGAGGACGTCGCCCATCGTGAGGTTGTCGAGCACGCTGCCGCTGAACAGTTGCAGCGTCTGCGGCACGACGCCCAGGCGCTGACGGCGTTCCTCGTCCGTCATGGCGCGTGGATCCGCGCCCGCCACGTGAATGTCACCGGACCAGGGCGCATACAGGCCACCGGCGAGGTGCATCAGGCTGCTCTTGCCAGCGCCGGTGCGTCCGACCAGCGCGACGTGCTCGCCTGCGCGAACGCTCAAGGAGACGCCTTTCAGCACGAGGCGATCGGCGACGTAGCCGAAGATCACATCCTTCAACTGGATCAACGGCTCGGGTTCGCTCCTGGCCTGTTGCACGGAATGGGCGGCCGGTGTTTCCTCGACCGGCAGCGCCAAGACCTGGAACACGCGCTCAGCCCCGGACAGCGCGCTCTGCACGGTCTGCCATTCCTCGCCCAGCGTCGTTATCGGCGCGAAGAAACGGCGAAACAGCAGCACGAAGGCCGTGAGCGTACCGATGGAGACACCCGAGTCCGTCAGCGCGCCCTCGGCACCTGCCCACAGCAGGCCGCAGACGATCAGCGACGCCAGCACGGCCATCAACGGCGTGTAGACCGCCGAATAGCGTGTGGCCGCGAGATAGGCGTATTGCGTGGCCTGCAGGGCGCCACGGAAGCGGTGCTCGAAGAATTCCGTTTGCCCGAATGCACGAATGACCTCCGCGCCACCGAGGGTCTCCACGAGTGCGGTGTTGACGCTTCCAACGGCCTCCCGGCTGGCCCGTTCAGCGGCCAATACCCGCAGTTGGAACCGGCGCGTGAACCACAGCAGAGGCGGCGCGGCCAGGCCGCAGAGCAGCGTCAGCGAGGGACTGAGCACGAGCATCGTCACCGTGATCGTGACCAGTCGCACGAGGTCGGCAACAAGGCTCGCGATGCCCGACGAGAAAAGGCGGTCGATGGTGTCGATGTCGGCGGTGCAGCGACTGACGGTGTCGCCCAACGGGGTCGTGTCGAAGTAGCGCGCAGGCAGCCGTTGCAGATGGCCGAACAGGCGCGCGCGCAGGTCGCGCAACGCCCGTTGGGCTGCGATCGCGGTGCCGTACGCAGACGCGAAGCCCAACGCCTGCTGCCCGGCTACGACCAGCAGGTAGAGCACGCCCAGCAGCATCAGGCCGTCGCCACGGCCCCCGGCCAAGTGCGCGTCCACGGCCTGCCGTACGAGGAGCGGCGGCAGCACCTCCAGCGCCGCACCGGCGAGCACGCAGGCTGCGATGGCCACGAGCAGGCGTCTCTGCGGCGCCAGCAGCGAGCCCACCTGGGCGGTCGTGAGTCCTTGGCGTGCTGTCGGTGCCCGCGATGACTGTGTTGCCGTCATGCCTCCTCCGGCTGCGCCATCGCGGCCTGCGCCGCGTAGATCCGCGCATACAGGCCGCCCGCCAGCATCAGCTGTTCATGCGAGCCTCGTTCGACGATGCGTCCTCCATCCAGCACGACGACGAGATCCGCCTGCGGGAAGGCCGCCAGCCGGTGCGAGCACAGGACGATGGTGGCCTGTCGCGCGGCCGGCGCCCCGCGGCCGAACTCCGAGCGCAGGCTGGCAATGATCTGTGCTTCCGTCGCGACGTCGACCGCCGAGAACGGATCGTCCAGCACCAGCAGCCGGGGCCCCGCCGCCGCCGCGCGCGCCAGCGCAACGCGCTGGCGCTGCCCGCCGGAAATGCGGATGCCGCGCTCGCCGATCTCGGCATCGACGCCGTGCTCGAAGCCCGCTACGTCCTTCGCAAGCGCGGCGATTTCCAGGGTGCTCATCGTGGCGAGGTCGGCCTGCTCACGTCCCATGGCGATGTTCTCGCGCACCGTGCCCGAGAACAGGAAGGGCTCCTGCGGCAGGTAGCCGATGTCACCGCGATGTCGTGCGGGCGCGTCGCCGTCCAGGGAAACGGTACCGCCGGCGAGCGGGTACAGCCCCAACAGAGCCTTCGCCAGCGCACTCTTGCCCGAGCCGACCGGCCCGGTTACCGCCACGAACGCGCCTGCCGGAATCTCGAGCGAGACCTGGTTCAGCGCAGTGAGGGTGGCGTCGGCGTTGCCGTGAGAGAAGCTCACGTCGTGCAGGGAGACGGCGATCCCTCGTTCGGCTCGTGACGCCGGCTGGGTGAGGGTCGAGCGCGGAGTCGTTCCGGCCAGGTAGCCGGCGCGAAACGACGCGAACCGATGCTCCACGCGAGCAGGCACGGCCGCAGCGAGCAAGGGGGCGAGCCGCGCGTAGGCTGCGCCGCCTGCTTGCACCGAGTTCACCAGCTGCGGCACCCGAAATCCGCGCCCGGTGAAGCGCAGAAAAAGGTCCAGATAGGTCACGAACGCCCCCAGCGTCCACGCGCCTGCGATGACTTTTTCGCCGCCTTGCCACAACACCAGCACGATGCCGGCCGCCATCAGCGTGGTGTAGACCGCGGGCAGGCCGGCGCGGGGCCGCGCCACCGCGAGATTGGTGTGCGCCTGTGCATCTGCGAGCCGCTCGATCCGCGTCTGTGCGGCCTGCTTCATCCCCAGTAGCCTCGCGACGCGGATGCCGGACAGTTGCTCCTGCAGTCCCGCGGTCAACGCGCCGTTGGCTTGTCGAGCCGCCGTCGTACGTTGGTGAATAAAGCGTCCGGCGGCCCAGGCCAGCACCATCGCGAAGGGCACGGGAATCAGCGCCTGCAGGGTCAACGACCAGTCCAGCACCAGCATGGCGACGAAGAACGACATCAAGAACAGGAGCGTGTCCCAGGTCTCGACGATCACCTCGCGGATGCCGATGCCCAGCACCTCGACGTCACCGATGACGCGCGCCATGGTGTCGCCAACAGGCGTGGCAGTCAGCTTTGCCATCGGCCAGGCGAGCACCCCGCGCAGCGCATCCGCGCGCAGATTGGCGCGGATGCGCGCGTTGGCCGTCATCAACCACCAGCGCTTGCCCAGTCGAGGCAGTTCTGTGGCGAGGGTTGCCGCGGCGAACAACGCGACGGCCTGCAGCAGCGTCGCGCGCGTCGCCTGGCCATGCGCGAAGTGCGTCGCGGCGTCGATCGCGCGCCCGAGGCACACGGCGGGCAGGACCACGGCTGTGTTCATGACGACGCCTGCCAGGGAGCCGAGGACAAGCTGCCCGGCGGTCTGCCGGTAGTAGGGACGCAGTGTCCAGAGGTAGTGCGCCATGTCAGTCGCCTGCGTGCATGCAATCCCTAACCGTTCACGGCTCTCGTTTGGGCATGGGCCGCACCAGCCCCCGATACACAACGAACTGCGCATCGTCCTTGTATTGCAGCTTCTGTCCGTCGCGCAGGACTTGGTAGCAGATCGGTTCGTCCTTGCTGATTTCCGGCTGCAGCAGGCATAGCTGATTGCCTTTGACGGACCAGCGCGCAGACCGCTGGCGGCCGTTCTCTAACCGTTCGACGCGCCCGTCCGCGAAATACTTGTGCCCCCAATGGTGTTCATCAGTCACGTACTTGCCGCTGATGGCGGCACGGATCTGCGGGCCAGTCAGCGGCACCTCCTTGGCAGTCGCGGCAAGTGCGCAGAACACGGCTCCGGCGGCGGTGAGGCGCGCGAGGTGCCGGGTGGGGCTGCTTGGGAGGCGCTGCGGCACCGAGCTGAAGGTTTTCTTCGTCATTTCGCAGCCTTCTGCGCGTCCAATGCCTTCTTTACCGCCAGGGCCAGATCCACGGCTTTGCCCTTGCCCCAGTAATGCAGAAAGACGTAGCGCGGTTCCTCGTGGGTCATGTGCTGGTGGATTGCCACGATGTTGATGCTCTGGCCACGCATGGTCTTCAGGACCGTCTGCAGTTCGTTTTCATGCATGGCGAAGTCGCCATCAACCACCGCATGCTCATCGTCGCCGGCAAAGGCCGCCCAGGTATTGATGCCCATTTCATTGCCGACGGTGGTTCCATGCATCTTGGCTGTGCGGCCAAGGGTTACTTTCACCATGCCATCCTTGACCTGCGCCTTGCTGCCCAGAATCTCCTCGATGGGTGCAGCAGTCACATGGCTTGGCGATGCGATGTCACCCGCGAAGCTGCTGGCCGGCGTGCCTTGGGCGGCGCGCACCTGCGCGATGCGGTCGTACACCGCCTTCACGCCTGTGGCGAGCTTGCGTGCATCCCCCATGCCGCCGATGTGCATGAAGAAGACCTTGGGTTGGTCGAAGAAGAAGTGGTTGTGCAGCGCAGTCACTTCCAGGCCGTTGTCCAGCGCGGCGCTCATCGCCGGGTTGACTTCATCCTCGAACAGCACCGTATCGCCCATCATCATGGTGGACGAGCCCATTGGCGTGAACGCGGCCCAGGAGGTGAGCCCCATGAACGGTGGCATGGTCCAGCGATCGACATTGATCTTCACGTCGTCGCGTGGCTTGCTGACCTTGAAGACGTTTTCCGCCCGGTTGTAGCTGCCCTTGAGGCCGGTGGCCGTTTCGATGGCAGCCGTGTCGATGGCCTGGGCCATGGCCGGGGCGCCTGTAGTAAGCAGGCCCGCGGCCAGGGCCAGTGTGGAGAGGGTTAGACGCAGCATGGTGTTTCCTTGGTAGTTGGCGGGATGCAGCTCCGGGGGCTGGCCGGAGCGGGTAATCGAGGCAGGTGCCGGTCAATCGAACGGATATTTCGACGACAGAGGTTCCGGAGTGACCTCGTAGAGGTCTTGGCCGTGGGCGCGCAGCAGATAGGCCTTGCCTTTGCGCAGTACCGTCCAGCATTCGGGCTCTACACCCGTGCTGATGCTTACGCACAATTCCTTGCCCACGATCTTCCAATGCCCCTGGTGCGGCCGCCCCAGTTCAATGGACTTCGTGCGTCCATCGGGAAGGAGGTAAGCGGACCAGTGCGCGCCTTCGGATATGACATTGCCGACGAAGACTGTCTTGATCTGCGCGCCGGTGAGTTCGCTGGGGCCGGGCGCTGCCGATGTCGCCACCAGGCTCAGGGACTGAATGAGTGTGGCGAAGGCAAGACGGGGGATTGCGGACATTTAGTGCATTTTCAATTGGGCGGATCAGGCTGGCATGACCGGCGGCCAGTTGTGTGTCTCGGCCTGGCATGCGCGGCACCACGCATAGAGGGCGTCGTACATCACCATGCCGTGCTGGAGCATTTCGTGGTCGTCGCTAAAGTTGTGCGACAGCCCGAGCGAGAGCGCATAGAGCCCTGCTGATTGCGGCGTCAGGTCAAGCCGGGAGGTGTCGGCGCCGCGCACGATCTCGGCTAACTGGCGCAGCGCTGGGTCGTCCAGGTGGTACTTCGACAGGAAGGCATCGAAACTGCACAGCTCACCCACATGGCTTAGTTCGACATTCGGGATGTCGTAGGGGATGGCGCCGGTAGCGTTGGCGGTTTTCAGCACCTCGCTGGCCGGCACATAGAGAAATTCCGCCTGCTGGTCGATGAAGCGCGCAACCAGCCAGGGACAGGCGATGCGGTCGATCTTGGGGCGTTCGCGTGTAATCCACTTCATGGTGCTACTCCTTTGCTTCAAATGTCACGCCAGCAGCGCGACAGGCTTCGATGCCTCCGGCCACGAAGCGTGCATCGAGGCCATGCGCTCGTAGCGCGAGCGCCACCGACTGGCTGACTTCATGGCCGTGCACGCAATACACAAGGACGGGTTTAGAGGAATCGATTTCACGGCTCCAATTTGCCAACTGCACGGGATCGCGCCGAATGGCCCCGGCGATGCGATCAGGCGCTTGTGCGTAGCCTGCCGTGCGTCGCACGTCGATCAGTTGGAGGTCACCGCCGACTTTCTCTGGTGCGGCCGACCAGGGCAGTGCATCAGCCTCGATGGCGGCAGCGTAGCGCTGCATCACGGCATTCCAGCGGATGTTTTGCATGAATGCGTCAACATACGCGGCCGCCTTGGCACCGAAATCCATGTGGTAGGCGTGCTCGTACATGTCCAGTGCCAGCAGCGGTGTGGCGCCGGCCAGCAGGTTCGTATGGTCAGCCGCCCAATGGTTGATCAGCCGCGCCTCGCGTGTGGACCATGACAGCAGCGCCCACCCCGAGCCGCCGCCCATGGCCTTGGCCAGTGCGGAGAATTCCGTGCGCCAGCGGTCAACGCTGCCAAAGTCGCGGGCCAAGGCAACTGCCAGGCCGGAGTCCGGCAATGCACCGTCGCCTCCCAGCGTGTCGAAGTACAGCTCGTGGAGCCAAGCGGAATTGGCGGCGATCAGCTCTTCGCGCTTCAGGCCATTGATCATGAAGACCGGAGCGGTCGGCCAATCCAGGTGCGCCAGTTGCTGGCGAATAGCATCCAGGCGCTTGACTGCACCGGTGTAGTTGTTCGCGTGATGGCTGAGGATGAGTTCCTCGGACAGCCCGTTGAGGGCAGCGAGGTTGATGGTAAGGGGGCGTAGTTGTAAATCCATTGGAGTGTTCCTAGAAATGTGGCAAGTCATGGGTTAAGGCGTGGACTCCTCTCGCTTCTATTCAGCTGTGGGTCACCAGCGGGTAGACGACCAGCCCAATCAGTGCCGCGGCAGCGACAACGATCGGCTCCGGCAACTTCTTGAATTTCCAAAGCAAGGCAGCAGTCCCCAGGGCGAGTAGCGCCGTGGGAACGTCCTTGATCGAGCGCACCCCGATAACTACCACGGCTCCGGCCAACGATCCGATGGCGGCTGCCGTCACGCCATCGACGAATGCCACGATTCCCGGTTTCTTTCCGTATTTCTTGAAGTACGGGGCTGGCAGGACTGTGAAGAGATAGCACGGCAGGAAGGTTGCCAGCGCCGCAGCAACCGCGCCCCAGAAGTCCGCGACCAGAAAGCCGATGAACCCGGTAGTGATGACGACAGGACCGGGAGTGATCATGGCGACTGCGACAGCGTCTAGGAACTGGTGATCGGTCAACCATCCGTACTCTTTGACTACTCCGCTATACAGAAACGGGACGATAGCTAGGCCGCTACCAAAAACAAAACTGCCCGCGTAGAAGAAATACTTGGTGATCTGCCACAGCTTGGTCCAGTCGACGTTGGACAAGCCAAGCAAGGCCAGCAAAGGAATAGCACTGCTGTGCAGCGTGCTGGACGGCTTAATAAATTTCGGCGGCGCGCGCAACAACCACACGAGAACGCCTGCGCCCAGGAACAGCCACAGTTCCTCGGATTGGGTGATGATCGTCACCGCCGCCGCTACTGCAAAGATGGCCCATTGCAGTTTGTCTTTGCCGATGTTCTTGGTAGAGAGCTTCCAGGTGCTGATAGCAATGATCCCAATGACAGCGGAACTCACGCCATAAAACACGGCCTGCATCCAACCCAGACCGCCGAAATGCGTATAGGCCCAACCCAGTCCGATCATCATCAGAAACGAGGGCAGCACAAAAGCGAGGCCCACCAGGGTGGCCCCTAGGAAGCTGTAGTGAACAAAGCCCAGGTAGATGGCCAACTGCGCGGCTAACGGTCCTGGCGCGAGCTGCGCCAAGGCCAGCCCTTCCTTGTAGTCTGCCTCGGTGAACCATTGGCGCCGCTCCACCAAGTCGCGGTCCATGTAGCCAGCCAGGGCCACGGGTCCGCCGAAGCCCAGTGCTCCGAGCCGTAGGAAATAGGCAACCAATTGCCACAGCGTATAGCTGCGAGGCGCCCCACTGCTGATGGCTGCGGCTGGAATGGTTTCATTCATGACGATTCTTTCTACAAAAAAGTGATCTGAGGTGAGCCGTCAAGTTTTGCGGCTGCTGGAGAAGTGGGCGTGGAGCGAATCCAGTACCCCGCCGATGTCGGCCAGTAGTGCGTCGTCGTCTGGCCAGCGTCGGCGTGCGCCGGCCAGAACGGCCTCGAAGCCGCTGGCCTCCGGCGTGGCCGTCCCGCCCACATCGAGCGCATGCACCATCGCGCTCAGGCGCGAGAGGCCGCGATCGTTCTCCAGGCCGAAGCTCGCCAGCAGTACCTCGAACGTCACCCGCTCGCCCACGTGCGAGAAGGTCGCACCGTCGAAGTCGAACCCCAGTGCATCGGCTGGGCTGTCGGCCGGGGCGTCCAGCCACAGAAAGCGCGCATGCGGGTCGATAAAGCGCTGGATCAGCCAGGCGCTCGCCACGCGGTCCACCCAGAGATGGCGGCGCGTGGCCCAGACTCGTCCCTGGTACTGCATGCGATCACGCCGAGCAATGTTGCCCGCTGTTGGCTGCGGCTCACCGGGTGACTGCATGGCTTCGAGGGCGTTGGCGAAATCGCGCCACTGGGCGTCGGCGCGGATCGACGTCTCACCGGGAAAGAAGTCGATTTTGCGGATGACCTCATAGGCACGCGCATGCTTGCGCTGTGTACGCTGGAGTTCGGCTGCGCTCAGGGCGGAGAGCGTCTGGCGTGCTTGCGCCAGTTCCTCTAGCCAGGGGGTGTAATCGGCCGCCCGGTCGAACAACGCCTGAAAGGTGGCCTGTTCGGTCATGTTCCGGGCTTGCACCTGCAGCAGCCAGGCTTGCCCGCCTTCCTGCAGCGCCTCGTCGGCCAATACCTGCAGTTGCGCAGCCTGTTCGGCTTGGGCGGGCAGTAGATAGGCGCCGTCGCGCAAGGCGGCACAGCCGAGCGTCTTGACCGCGCGCCAAATCCGCATGCGTGCCGTGGCGCTCGCGGAGGGGAGGCTGACGATGAGGGTCAGCCAAGAGTCGGAGGTGAGAGTCATGGCAACAGCTTAAATCCATGTCACGGTCGTTGCAATGATGTAGCGATCTCTACAAAATAACTGCTACTGGGTTCAGAAGATTTGCACCCCGCGCTGGGGCGTGTCGGCGCGCGGCGCCGTCAGGCTCTCGGGCGTTGCCCCGTGCTTCGTGCCGAATCACGGCCATGCGGCGTCGATCCTTCACGCAACTGCGGCCCTGATCGCAGATCCGGGCCTGCGCGCTGCGCTTGCTAATACCGGGTGTGCCTGGGTGGCGGGGTGTGGCGGCTTGCTGCTTCTCCATCGTGCCACGGCGTTCTCGCCGTGCAAGGGCGGCGCGTGCTCGCACGCTTGCGGCCTGCGGCCGTCGTTGACCCTTGACTGCTTGCGCTGCGCCGTGCCCCGAAAGGGTCGGGCAATTCCGCCCGGCAACCTTTCAGGAGTTCACCATGAACAACGCACTCATCACTGACGAGCAGCGCATCGTGCTGCTGGCCAACGGCCGCGAATCTTTGGAGAACCCGGACTTCGATCCGGCGCCCGTGGTCAAGCTGTTCACGCCGGACGCCGGCGCGACCTGGCTGCCGACCGAGATTGATCCCTATGGGGTCGTCTCAGAAAACGGAAAATAAAGCACGCTAAGGCGTAACTACCCTCGGCTACACCGCGTCGGCACCACGCGGCTCTTTCTCCCCTTGCAGCGAAGCAATCAGCGGGCAAGAAACGTTCCCTTGCCGCGCATGGCAGGCGAACACAAGTTCGGATAGCACGGTTTCCATGCGCGCCAGGTCGGTCATTTTTTCGCGCACGTCCTGAAGCTTGTGCTCGGCCAGGCTGCTGGCTTCCTCGCAGTGGGTGCCGTCATCCAGCCTCAGCAGCTCTGCGATCTCGTCGAGGCTGAATCCGAGCCGCTGGGCTGATTTCACGAAGCGCACCCGCGTCACATCCGCCTCGCCATAGCGGCGGATGCTGCCATAGGGCTTGTCCGGCTCCGGCAACAAGCCCTTGCGCTGATAGAACCGGATTGTTTCCACGTTGACCCCGGCCGCCTTGGCGAAAACGCCAATAGTCAGATTCTCCAAATTTTTTTCCATATCGCTTGACTCCGTACATTGGTACGGAAGTAAGCTTAAGCTATCCAATCCAGATTTGAAAGGACAAGCGTATGTCTGAACCACAAAACGGGCGCGGCGCGCTCTTCGCCGGTGGGCTGGCCGCCATTCTTGCGTCGGCCTGCTGCCTGGGGCCGCTGGTTTTGATCGCCTTGGGGTTCAGCGGGGCATGGATCGGCAACCTGACGGTGCTGGAACCCTATCGCCCGATCTTCATCGGCGCAGCGCTGGTCGCGCTGTTTTTCGCCTGGCGGCGCATCTACCGCCCGGCGCAAGCCTGCAAACCGGGTGAGGTCTGCGCGATTCCCCAAGTGCGAGCTACTTACAAGCTCATTTTCTGGATCGTGGCCGCGCTGGTCCTGGTCGCGCTCGGATTTCCCTACGTCATGCCATTTTTCTATTAATCACAGGAGTTCATCATGAAAAAACTGTTTGCCTCTCTCGCCATCGCTGCCGTTGTTGCCCCCGTGTGGGCCGCCACCCAGACCGTCACGCTGTCCGTACCGGGCATGACCTGCTCCACCTGCCCGATCACCGTCAAAAAGGCGATTTCCAAGGTCGAAGGCGTCAGCAAAGTTGACGTGACCTTCGAGCCACGCGAAGCGGTTGTCACCTTTGATGATGCCAAGACCAGCGTGCAGAAGCTGACCAAGGCAACCGGAGACGCGGGCTATCCGTCCAGCGTCAAGCAGTAAGTCACTGAAAACGGCACCGCAGCACATCTGACGCCATTGGCTGGCGCCACAAACGATAAAGGATTTGTCGCATGACCCATCTAAAAATCACCGGTATGACCTGCGACTCGTGCGCGGCGCACGTCAAGGACGCGCTGGAGAAAGTGCCCGGCGTGCAGTCGGCGTTGGTGTCCTATCCGAAGGGCACAGCGCAACTCGCCACTCTGCCGGGCACGTCACCGGACGCGCTGACTGCCGCCGTGGCTGGCCTGGGCTACAAAGCGATGCTCGCCGATGCCCCGCCGACCGACAACCGCACTGGGCTGTTCGACAAGGTGCGCGGCTGGATGGGTGCCGCCGACAAGGGCAGCGGCGGCGAGCGCCCGTTGCAAGTCGCCGTGATCGGCAGCGGTGGAGCCGCGATGGCGGCAGCACTGAAGGCCGTCGAGCAAGGCGCGCAGGTCACGCTGATTGAGCGCGGCACCATCGGCGGCACCTGCGTCAACGTCGGTTGTGTGCCGTCCAAGATCATGATCCGCGCCGCCCACATCGCCCATCTGCGCCGGGAAAGCCCATTCGACGGCGGCATGCCACCCACACCGCCGACGATCTTGCGCGAGCGGCTGCTGGCCCAGCAGCAGGCCCGTGTCGAAGAACTCCGTCATGCCAAGTACGAAGGCATCCTGGACGGCAATTCAGCCATCACCGTTCTGCACGGTGAAGCGCGTTTCAAGGACGACCAGAGCCTTATCGTTAGTTTGAACGAGGGTGGTGAGCGCGTCGTGATGTTCGACCGCTGCCTGGTCGCCACGGGTGCCAGTCCGGCCATGCCGCCGATTCCGGGCCTGAAAGAGTCACCCTACTGGACTTCGACCGAGGCCTTGGTCAGCGACACCATTCCCGAACGCCTGGCCGTCATCGGCTCGTCGGTGGTGGCGCTGGAACTGGCGCAAGCCTTCGCCCGGCTGGGTAGCCAGGTCACGATCCTTGCGCGCAGCACGCTGTTCTTCCGCGAAGACCCTGCCATCGGCGAGGCCGTCACAGCCGCCTTCCGTGCCGAAGGAATCAAGGTACTGGAACATACGCAAGCCAGCCAAGTCGCCCATGTGGACGGCGAATTCGTGCTGACCACTGGACAGGGCGAAGTGCGCGCCGACAAGCTGCTGGTCGCCACCGGCCGGACACCGAACACGCGCAGCCTGGCATTGGAAGCGGCGGGGGTAGCCGTCAATGCGCAGGGGGCCATCGTCATCGACAAGGGCATGCGCACCAGTAGCCCGAACATCTACGCGGCCGGCGACTGCACCGACCAGCCGCAGTTCGTCTATGTGGCGGCAGCGGCCGGCACTCGTGCGGCCATTAACATGACCGGCGGCGACGCCGCCATCAATCTGACCGCGATGCCGGCCGTGGTGTTCACCGACCCGCAAGTGGCGACCGTGGGCTACAGCGAGGCGGAAGCGCACCACGATGGCATCGAAACCGACAGCCGCACGCTGACGCTCGACAACGTGCCGCGTGCGCTCGCCAACTTCGATACCCGCGGCTTCATCAAGCTGGTCATCGAGGAAGGCAGCGGACGGCTGATTGGCGTACAGGTGGTGGCCCCGGAAGCGGGCGAACTGATCCAGACGGCTGTTCTCGCCATTCGCAACCGCATGACGGTGCAGGAACTAGCCGACCAGTTGTTCCCCTACCTAACGATGGTCGAGGGCTTGAAGCTCGCGGCGCAGACCTTCAGCAAGGACGTGAAGCAACTGTCCTGCTGCGCCGGATAAGGAAAAGGAGGTGTTCGATGAACGCCTACACAGTGTCCCGACTGGCCCTTGAGGCCGGGGTGAGCGTGCATATCGTGCGCGACTACCTGCTGCGCGGATTGCTGCGGCCAGTCGCCTGCACCACGGGCGGCTACGGCTTGTTCGATGACGCCGCCTTGCAGCGGCTGTGCTTTGTGCGGGCCGCTTTTGAGGCGGGCATCGGCCTGGACGCATTGGCGCGGTTGTGCCGGGCGCTGGATGCGGCGGACTGCGATGAAACAGCCGCACAGCTTGCCGTGCTGAGTCAGTTCGTCGAACGCCGACGCGAAGCGTTGGCCGATCTGGAAGTGCAGTTGGCCGCGATGCCGACCGCGCCGGCCCAGCAAGCGGAGAGTCTGCCATGAACAGCCCCGAGCGCTTGCCGACCGAGACACACAAGCCGTTCACCGGCTACCTGTGGGGTGCGCTGGCGGTGCTCACCTGTCCCTGTCATTTGCCGATTCTCGCCATTGTGCTGGCCGGCACGACGGCCGGCGCGTTCATCGGCGAGCACTGGGGTATTGCAGCCCTCACGCTGACCGGCTTGTTTGTCCTGTCTGTGACGCGGCTGCTGCGGGCCTTCAGAGGTCGATCATGAGCGCTTCCCAGCCAATTGAATGGACAGTGGCGCAACTGGCGCAGGCGGTCGAGCGCGGGCAGCTTGAGCTGCACTACCAGCCGATTGTCGATTTGCGCAGTGAGCAGATTGTCGGCGCGGAAGCCCTGTTGCGCTGGCGTCATCCGACGCTCGGACTGTTGCCGCCGGGCCAGTTCCTGCCCGTGATCGAATCGTCCGGCCTGATGCCGGAAATCGGCGCATGGGTGCTGGGCGCAGCCTGCCGTCAAATGCGCGACTGGCGGGTGCTGGCATGGCAACCGTTCCGGCTGGCCGTCAATGTTTCGGCGAGCCAAGTGGGGCCAGATTTCGACAAGTGGGTAAAGGGCGTGCTGGCCGATGCCGGGTTGCCCGCCGCGTATCTTGAAATTGAGCTGACCGAATCGGTTGCGTTCGGTGATCCGGCGATCTTCCCCGCCCTGGAAGCTTTGCGACAGATCGGTGTGCGCTTCGCCGCCGACGACTTCGGCACCGGCTATTCCTGCCTGCAACACCTGAAATGCTGCCCCATCAGCACGCTCAAGATCGACCAATCGTTTGTCGCCGGACTCGCCAACGACCACCGCGACCAGACCATCGTGCGCACCGTGATTCAGCTTGCGCATGGGCTTGGCATGGAAGTAGTGGCCGAAGGCGTGGAAACATCGGCGAGTCTTGATTTGTTGCGACAAGCGGACTGCGACACAGGACAAGGCTTCCTGTTCGCCAAGCCGATGCCGGCGGCGGCATTCGCCGTCTTCGTCAGTCAATGGAGGGGTGCCACCATGAATGCAAATGATCCGACTGCCACCAGTTGCTGCGTGTGCTGCAAGGAAATCCCGCTCGATGCCGCCTTCACCCCGGAAGGCGCGGAATACGTCGAGCACTTCTGCGGGCTGGAGTGCTATCAGCGCTTCCAGGCGCGCGCCAAGACCGGGAGCGAAACCGATGCCGATCCGAACGCCTGCGACTCATCACTGTCAGACTGAGGCATACCCTATCCTGATGTCAGGAGAAGCCACCCAGCAACGTCAGAATAGAGTTAACTTTTGTGTTTCTTGACACCTGCGGCGAAAGGTCATAGATTTCTTCCTGACACTTTCGTATTTGGAGGTATCTTGCAGGGTCAACGCATCGGCTACGTCCGGGTCAGCAGCTTCGACCAGAACCCGGAGCGGCAACTGGAGCATGTCGAAGTCGGCAGGGTGTTCACCGACAAGGCGTCGGGCAAGGACACCCAGCGGCCCGAGCTTGATTCGCTGCTGGCCTTCGTGCGCGAAGGCGACACCGTGGTGGTTCACAGCATGGATCGCTTGGCGCGCAACCTCGATGACTTGCGCCGCCTCGTACAAAAGCTGACCAAGCGCGGCGTGCGCATCGAGTTCGTCAAGGAAAGCCTGACCTTCACCGGCGAGGATTCACCGATGGCGAACCTGATGCTGTCGGTCATGGGGGCATTCGCCGAATTCGAGCGGGCCTTGATCCGTGAGCGGCAGCGCGAAGGCATCGCGCTCGCTAAGCAACGCGGAGCCTACCGAGGCCGAAAGAAGTCTCTGAGCGGTGAACAGATTGCTGAACTGAAACGGCGCGTCACGGCGGGCGAGCAAAAAGCGAAGCTGGCCCGTGAATTTGGTGTCAGCCGGGAGACCCTGTATCAATACTTGAAATTGGATCAATAAATATGCCTCGTCGTTCCATACTGTCCGCCGCCGAGCGGGAAAGCCTGTTGGCGTTGCCGGACACCAAGGACGACCTAATTCGACATTACACGTTCAGCGATACCGATCTCTCCATCATCCGCCAGCGGCGCGGGCCTGCGAATCGCTTGGGCTTTGCCGTGCAGCTCTGCTACCTGCGCTTTCCCGGAATCTTCCTTGGTGTCGATCAGGCGCCGTCTTTGCCCCTACTGAAACTGGTCGCCGACCAGCTCAAGGTCGGCGTCGAAAGCTGGGACGACTACGGGCAGCGGGAGCAGACCCGGCGCGAGCACCTGGTCGAGCTGCAAACGGTGTTTGGCTTCCAGCCGTTCACCATGAGCCACTACCGGCAGGCCGTGCACACGCTGACCGACCTGGCCATGCAAACCGACAAAGGCATCGTGCTGGCTAGCACCTTGGTTGAGCATCTGCGGCGACAGTCGATCATCCTGCCCGCGCTCAACGCCATCGAGCGCGCTAGCGCCGAGGCCATCACTCGCGCCAACCGGCGCATCTATGACGCCTTGGCCGAACCACTGTCGGACACGCATCGCCGCCGCCTCGACGATCTGCTCAGGCGCCGGGACAACGGCAAGACGACCTGGCTGGCCTGGCTGCGCCAGTCGCCGGTTAAACCGAACTCGCGGCACATGCTGGAACACATCGAACGCCTCAAGGCGTGGCAGGCGCTCGATCTGCCTTCCGGTATCGAGCGGTCGGTGCACCAGAACCGCCTGCTCAAGATCGCCCGTGAGGGTGGCCAGATGACGCCCGCCGACTTAGCCAAGTTCGAGCCGCAACGGCGCTACGCCACCCTCGTGGCGCTGGCCATCGAGGGCATGGCCACGGTCACCGACGAAATCATCGACTTGCACGACCGCATCCTGGGCAAGCTGTTCAACGCCGCCAAGAACAAGCATCAGCAGCAGTTTCAGGCATCCGGCAAGGCGATCAACGCCAAGGTGCGGCTGTTCGGGCGCATCGGCCAGGCGCTGATCGAGGCCAAGCAAGCTGGCCGCGATCCGTTCGCCGCCATCGAGGCCGTCATGTCCTGGGATGCCTTCGCCGAAAGCGTCACCGAGGCGCAGAAGCTCGCTCAGCCCGATGACTTCGATTTCCTGCACCGCATCGGCGAAAGTTACGCCACCTTGCGCCGCTACGCGCCGGAATTCCTCGACGTGCTCAAGCTGCGAGCAGCGCCCGCCGCCAAGGACGTGCTCGACGCCATCGAGGTGCTGCGCGGCATGAACATCGACAACACCCGCAAGGTGCCCGCTGATGCACCGACCAACTTCATCAAGCCGCGCTGGCAGAAGCTGGTGATGACCGACGCCGGCATCGACCGACGCTATTACGAGTTGTGCGCACTGTCGGAACTTAAGAACGCGTTGCGCTCGGGCGACATCTGGGTACAGGGTTCACGTCAGTTCAAGGACTTCGAGGACTACCTGGTGCCACCCGAGAAGTTCGCCAGCCTCAAGCAGTCCAGCGAATTGCCGCTGGCCGTGGCCACCGATTGCGACCAGTACCTGAGCGAGCGCTTGGAGTTGCTGGAAGCGCAACTTGCCACGGTCAATCGCATGGCGGCGGCCAACGACCTACCGGACGCCATCATCACCGAATCGGGCTTGAAGATCACGCCGCTGGATGCTGCGGTGCCCGACACCGCGCAGGCATTGATCGACCAGACGGCCATGATTCTGCCGCACGTCAAGATTACCGAGCTGCTGATGGAGGTCGATGAGTGGACGGGCTTCACCCGCCACTTCACGCACCTGAAATCGGGCGATCTGGCCAAGGACAAAAATCTGCTGTTGACCACCATCCTGGCCGACGCGATCAACCTGGGCCTGACCAAGATGGCCGAGTCCTGCCCCGGCACGACCTACGCCAAGCTCGCCTGGCTACAAGCCTGGCATACCCGCGACGAAACCTATTCGACAGCGCTGGCCGAGTTGGTGAACGCCCAATTCCGGCATCCCTTCGCCGAACACTGGGGCGACGGCACCACGTCATCGTCGGACGGCCAGAACTTCCGAACCGGGAGCAAGGCCGAGAGTACCGGTCACATCAACCCGAAATATGGCAGCAGCCCTGGGCGAACCTTCTACACCCATATATCCGACCAGTACGCGCCGTTCCACACCAAGGTGGTCAATGTCGGCGTGCGCGACTCGACCTATGTACTTGACGGCCTGCTGTACCACGAGTCCGACCTGCGCATCGAGGAACACTACACCGACACGGCAGGCTTCACCGATCACGTCTTTGCCCTGATGCATCTCCTGGGCTTCCGCTTTGCGCCGCGCATCCGTGACCTGGGCGACACCAAGCTGTTCATCCCCAAGGGGGATACCGCCTATGACGCGCTCAAACCGATGATTAGCAGCGACAGGCTGAACATCAAGGCTATTCGTGCCCACTGGGATGAAATTCTGCGGCTGGCGACCTCGATCAAGCAGGGCACGGTGACAGCCTCGCTGATGCTTCGGAAACTCGGCAGCTATCCGCGCCAGAACGGCTTAGCCATCGCCCTGCGCGAGCTGGGGCGCATCGAACGCACGCTGTTCATCCTGGACTGGTTGCAAAGCGTGGAGCTGCGCCGCCGCGTCCACGCTGGACTGAACAAGGGCGAAGCGCGCAACGCGCTGGCCCGCGCCGTATTCTTCAACCGTCTGGGCGAAATCCGCGACCGCAGCTTCGAGCAGCAGCGCTACCGGGCCAGCGGCCTCAACCTGGTGACGGCGGCCGTCGTGTTGTGGAACACGGTCTATCTGGAGCGCGCAGCACATGCGTTGCGTGGCAACGGGCATGCTGTCGATGACGCGCTATTGCAATACCTGTCGCCGCTCGGCTGGGAACACATCAACCTGACCGGCGATTACCTCTGGCGCAGCAGCGCCAAGATCGGCGCGGGCAAGTTCAGGCCGCTACGACCGTTGCAACCGGCTTAGCGTGCTTTATTTTCCGTTTTCTGAGGCGACCCCAGATTGCGCCCACCAGGCTGGAGAGCATCAACTTGCGGGGTGTGTTTCGCTTCCCGGTTGACCGCTATGCTGACCAAATCCTGCCTTCGCGGCCAAATGCATCGATAACTGGCACCAATGGATGAAACCGACCACGGTTTGACGCCACGAATCGCAGATTTGAAAGTGAACAGGAAAGTCAATGAAATCAACGATCTACCAACACCACCTCCGCGCCAGTGCTAGCTTTTCGTACCGTCACTTATTGCACTGAAAACGAGGAGACCCCGACCTGGCCGGCGGACGAGTTGTCGGCGGTGTTCTGTTCGAGGTTGAAGCGGTAGCCTGTCCAGGTGGAGTGCACGACTTCGAGGCAGGCGTAGGCGCCCTCCACGGCGGCGACCACGGTGTGGCGGTCGACGGGCGCGTGCCGCGCGTCGAGGGCGGTTTGGAGGCGCAGCCCGATCTCGGGTTCGACCCGCGGCTGCACCAGGCGCTCGTGCACCGCGTCGCCCGAGTTCAGCAGCATCCGGTCGGTCAGCGGCCCGATGTTGGGCCGGGCTATGCCCATCTGGCGGCGCATCACTTCCGACGTGTAACCCAGCTTCCACCCGACCACGCGCTCGCCGGCGGCCAGGCGCAGGCCGAGCAGCGCGCGCTGGATGGCGTAGGCGGTGGCGAGGTCGGGCGTGCCGATGGTGGCTGCGGCGTCCAGTGTCCGACCGGCCTGGCGGGCGGCCCAGATCGCTTCGGCGAGTTGGTTGGGCGTCTGGGTCATGGGGGGGCTCCGCCTGGAAAGGTTGAGGGTGGGGCGCGCCGGCTATGGCAGGTCGGGCGCGCCCAGCAGCGCGTGGCCCTGGCCGATGAGGGCCTCGATGCCGAGCGCGATGCCGATCAGCCGCGCTTCGGCGCGCGGCGGCCCCATCAGCTGCAGGCCCACCGGCATCCGGTTGGCGTCGAGGCCCACGGGCATCGTCAGCGCGCACCAGCCGAACAGGTTGCTGATGGCGGTGTTGCGCATGGCCTTCATGTTGGCCGGCGCGTAGGTCTCCACCGTGCCGATGTCGGCCAGCCGCGGCGGCGAGGCGGGCACGGTGGGCGTGAGCAGGACGTCGACGTCGTCGAACAACCGGGCCGCGCCCGCGCCGCAGCGCTGCAGCACGGCCTTGCGCCGCAGGTACTCGACGGAAGACACCTGCTCGGCCCAGCGCACGCGGTCGCGCACCACCGGGTCCAGCCGCTCCACCTTGTGCGGGAAGTGCTGGTCGAGGTAGGCCGCGAGTTCGGACGCTGCGAGGCCGCCGCGGCGGAAGATGTCGAAGGCTTCCTCGCAGTGCGGCAGCGGGAACCGGACCACCTGCGCGCCGGCCTGGGCGAGGCGCTGAACGGCCGCTTCCACGGCGGCGGCGATGCTCGGGTCGATGTCGTCCCAGAAGTGGTTGGTCGGCACGCCGACGCGCAGTCCTTGCACGCGCACCGGGGCAGGCGCGGGCAGGCCCTGGCTCTCTGTGTCGAGGGCGGCGAACGCGTAGGCCAGGTCTTCCACCGTGCGGGTGAGCACGCCCGCGGTGTCGAGCGAGGACGACAGGGGCACGATGCCTTCGACCGGCCA
Source organism: Delftia sp. K82 (assembly GCF_002193035.1). Lineage (NCBI taxonomy): Bacteria > Pseudomonadati > Pseudomonadota > Betaproteobacteria > Burkholderiales > Comamonadaceae > Delftia > Delftia sp. K82. The sequence continues at coordinate 25,853 of NZ_MYFL01000012.1, forward strand.
GCGCCCCACGGTGGTCTTCAGGCCCACCTGTCCGGTCATGGACGCGGGCACGCGCACCGAACCGGCGGTGTCGGTGCCCAGCGCCAGCAGGGCGCTGCCCTGCACCAGCGAGACGCCCGCGCCCGCGCTGGACCCGCCTGGCACGCGGTGCTCGTGGGGTGACCAGGGGTTCCGGGGCGTGCCCCAGTGGGCGTTGACGCCAAGACCCCCGAACGCGAACTCGACCGTGTGCGTCTTGCCGACCACGATGCCCAGTTGCCGCTGCAGCCGCGCGACCAGCGGGCCGGCCGCCTGCCAGGCTTCGGGCAGGGCCTCGTCGCTGCCCGCAAACACCGGCAGGCCGGGCACGCCGTACAGGTCCTTCACCGACACCGGCAAGCCCATCAGCGGGCCCAGGTCCTGGCCCTGGTCCAGCAGGGTGTCGACCGCAGCGGCGGCGCTGCGGGCGCGCGCGCCGTCCCAGGTCTTGTAGGCGTTGAGCCGGGGTTCCATGCGCGCGTGGTGTTGCGCGCAGGTGTCGATCAGGGCCACCGCCGTCAGTTCGCGGCGGCGCAGGCGGGCGGCGTGCTCGGCCAGCGACAGGTGGGCAGCGTTCAAGGGCCTTCTCCTCGGGGTGTGGTGAACAGGGTGTGTCCCATTGTCACCACCCGGCCGCCAAGTCCGCGGCGATCTCTTCTGGTGTGCCCAGGCGGTTCATCGGCGTGTCGCGCAGCAACTGGGTGTAGATGGCTTTCATCCAGCCGGTCTCGGCCTCGCTCAGCGGCTGCGGGTTGCGCGGCACGATGCGCTGGCCGTTGTCGATGGCACCGGGCGAGACGCACCCAGATGGTGCCGCCCACGTTGTGCACCGACGCGTCGACGCGGCCATGGGCCTGCAGGGCCGCCTGCACCACGCGCCCCTGGTAGCGCTGGGCGGCGATTCCGGTCCTGGTCAGCGGCCGAGGTCTTTGGCGCTGACGCCCGCGATGCCCCAGTTCTCCTTGGGCATTTCGTGGATCCAGACGCGGATGGTTTCCTTCTTCGCGTCGATGGCCTCGTGCAGCGCCTGGGTGACCTTCTCGATCACGGCCTTCTTCTGCTCGGGCGTGCGGCCTTCGAGTATGTAGATCTGTGCGAACGGCATGGTGGTGGTCTCCTGGGTCAGTTGGCTTTGATGTCCAGCTTGCGGATCAGGGCACCCCAGCGGTTGTTCTCGGCCTTGATGAAGGCGTCGAACTCCTGGGGCGTGGTGACGCGCAGGTTGCCGGAGATGTTGTCGAACGCGGCCTGGGCCTCGGCGGTCTTGGCGCCTTTGGCCCAGGCGTCGTGCAGCTTCTGCACGACGGCGGCCGGGGTGGCGGCGGGGGCGACCAGGCCGAACCAGGTCTCCACCGCGAAGCCGGGGTAACCGGACTCGGCCACGGTCGGTACGTCCGGCAGGGCCTTGGCGCGCGTGGGCGAGGTGACGGCCAGCGCCTTGAGCTTGCCGCTGCGGATGTGCTGCAAGGTGGTGGCCAGCGAGCTTTCCATGCTCATGATCACCGTGCCCGAGAGCAGGTCCGGCACGATCTGGCTCGACCCCTTGTAGGGGATGTTGGTGAGTTCGATGCCGGCCACCGACTGCAGCAGCTCGGCCGCCAGGTGGTTGCTGGTGCCGATGCCGGACGTGGCGTAGCCGAGCTTGCCCGGGTTGGCCTTGGCGTAGGCCACCAGACCCTTGAGGTCGGCGAACGGTGCGCTCGGGTGCACGACGATCACGCAGGGCGTGGTGCCCACCAGCGAGATCGGGGCGAAGTCCTTTTCCACCTGGAACGGCAGCTTGTCGTAGAGGTAGGGCGCGATGGCCAGGCTGCTGATGGCCGACAGCCCGATGGTGTAGCCGTCCGGTGCGGCCTTGGCCACCGCGTCGGTGCCGATGTTGCCGCCGGCGCCGGCCTTGTTCTCGACCACGAAGGACTGGCCCAGCGCGTCGCCCATGGCCTTGGCGGCGGTGCGGCCCATGATGTCGGTGGGTCCACCCGGTGGGAAGGGCACGATGAGCTTGACGGGACGGGCGGGGTAGGCGTCCTGCGACCAACCAGCGGCGGGTGCCAGGGCCAGGCCGGCCCCCACGGAGGCGATGAAATCTCTGCGTTGCATAGGGTGCGTTCCTCAGGCCGCTTTTTTCTGCTCGCGCGCATCTCGCGCGCGAGCCATGGTCATGGCCGTGTCTTCGATCATGTCTTCCTGGCCACCGACCATCTTCTTGCGGCCCAGTTCGACCAGGATGTCGCGCGCCGACAGGCCGTACTTGACGGCGGCGCGTTTGGCGAACAGCAGGAAGCTGCCGTACACGCCGGCGTAGCCCAGCGTGAGCGCGTCGCGGTCGATGCGGATCGGGAAGTCCATGATGGGCGTGACCAGGTCTTCGGCCACGTCCTGGATCTTCCAGACGTCCACACCGGTCTGCACGTCCATGCGGTCGAGCACGGCGACCAGCACTTCCATCGGCGTGTTGCCTGCGCCCGCGCCCAGGCCGGCGGCGGCAGCGTCGATGCGGGTGGCGCCACATTCAATGGCGGCGACCGAGTTGGCCACGCCCATGGCCAGGTTGTGGTGGCCGTGGAAGCCCAGCTCGGTCTCGGGCTTGAGCGCGTCGCGCACGGCCTGCAGGCGGGCCTTCACGTCGGCGGGCAGCATGTAGCCGGCCGAGTCGGTGATGTAGATGCAGTTGGCGCCATAGCCCTCCATCAGCTTGGCCTGTTTCACCAGGCCTTCGGGGCTGTTCATGTGGGCCATCATCAGGAAGCCCACGGTGTCCATGTCGAGCTTTCGGGCGAAGGTGATGTGCTGCTCGCTCACGTCGGCTTCGGTGCAGTGCGTGGCCACGCGGATGGTGTGCACGCCCAGGCCGTGCGCCATCTTCAGGTGGTCGACGGTGCCGATGCCGGGCAGCAGCAGGGCCGAGACCTTGGCCTGCTTCATCAGCGGGATCACGGTGCCCAGGTACTCCTCGTCGGAGTGGGCCGGGAAGCCGTAGTTGACGCTGGAGCCGCCCAGGCCGTCGCCGTGGGTGACCTCGATCAGCGGCACACCGGCGGCGTCGAGGCCGCAGGCGATGCTCTTCATCTGTTCGAGCGTCATCAGGTGGCGCTTGGGGTGCATCCCGTCGCGCAGGGTCATGTCGTGCAGGGTGATTTTTTGCTGGCTCATGGGGTGCTCCGGATCAGGCGGCGACGGGTTCGAGCACGAGCTCGCCCTTCAGGATTTCTTCGGCAAACATCTCGGCGGTGCGCGCGGCGGCGGCGGTCATGATGTCCAGGTTGCCGGCGTACTTGGGCAGGTAGTCGCCCAGGCCCTCGACCTCCATGAAGACCGAGACGCGGTTGCCGTCGAAGACGGGGCCGTTGACCAGCTTGTAGCCCGGCACGTACTTCTGCACTTCCTTGATCATGTCGTGCACCGACTTCGTGATCGCGGCCTCGTCGGGCGTGCCTTCGACCAGGCAGTGCACCGTGTCGCGCATGATCAGCGGCGGCTCGGCCGGGTTGATCACGATGATGGCCTTGCCCTTCTTGGCGCCGCCCACCTTCTCGACCGCGCCGGCCGTGGTGCGGGTGAACTCGTCGATGTTCTTGCGCGTGCCGGGACCGACCGATTTGCTGGACACGGTGGCGACGATCTCGCCGTAGCTCACCGGCTGCACGCGGCTGACCGCGTAGACCATGGGGATGGTGGCCTGGCCGCCGCAGGTGACCATGTTCACATTCATCTCGCGCTGGCCGACGTGCTGCTTGAGGTTGACCGGCGGCACGCAGTAGGGGCCGATGGCGGCGGGCGTGAGGTCGATCATCATCGCGCCCTGCTCATTGACCTTGCGCGAGTTCTCGGCGTGCACGTAGGCGCTGGTGGCGTCGAACACGATCTGCACACCGTCGGCCTTCATGTGCGGGATCAGGCCGTCCACACCCTCGGCGGTGGTCTTGATGCCCATCTCCTTGGCGCGCTTGAGACCGTCGGAGTTGGGATCGATGCCCACCATCCACACGGGTTCGAGCAAGGGGCTGCGCTGCAGCTTGGCCAGCAGGTCGGTGCCGATGTTGCCGGGCCCGATCAGGGCGCACTTGATTTTTTTGGTCATGGGTTGACTCCTGGGGGAAGAAGAAAAAAGGTTCAGGTGAGCGTGCGCACCACGCCACCGTCCACCCGCAGCGCGGCGCCGGTGGTGGCGCTGGCCTGCGGGCTGCAGACGTAGGCCACCATGGCCGCCACCTCGTCGGGGCGGATGAAGCGGCGCAGCAGCGAGGTGGGGCGCGCGTCGCGGAAGAAGCGGGCCGCGGCTTCGTCGAAGCTCAGGCCCTGCTGCGCGGCGAGCGTGTCGAAGAAAGCGCGTGCGCCTTCGGTCAGCGTGGGGCCGGGCAGCACGCTGTTGACCGTGACGGCGGTGCCGGCGCAGCACTCGGCCAGGCCGCGTGCCACGGACAGCTGGGCCGACTTGCTCATGCCGTAATGCACCATCTCGGCCGGCGGGCAGATGCCCGACTCGCTGGAGATGAAGACGATGCGGCCGCGGTTGCGCGTCAGCATGCCGGGCAGCGCGGCGCGGGCGAGGCGCACGCCGCTCATCACGTTGACCTCGAACAGGTGCTGCCAGTCGGCGTCGGCGATCTGCTCGAAGGGCTTGGGCTCGAAGATGCCGAGGTTGTTGACCAGGATGTCCACATCGGCCAGCCGGGTCGCCACCTGCTCGCAGCCGGCGGCGGTGCCCAGGTCGGCGGCGATGCCCGACACCTCGGCCTGCGGGTGCTGTTGGCGCAGGGTCTGCAGGGCGCGCTGCACCGACGCCTCGCCGCGGCCGTTGAGCACCACATGGGCGCCGTCGGCCAGCAGGGCCTGGGCGATGGCCAGGCCGATGCCAGCGGTCGAGCCCGAGACGAAGGCGGTCTGCCCCGCCAGGGGGCGTGGTGCCGGGCTCATGGGCGCCCTCCTACGGGCGGACGGGCGTGCAGCCAGCCGGCCAGCCAGCGGGTCAGGCGCGGCGCCACCACCCAGGTCATGAGGACCACCACCAGCACGGTGATGACCATGGTGCGCGGCACCAGCGGCCAGTCGGCCAGCAGCGGCGCCACGGTGAGGAACAGCAGCAGCACGGTCGGGAAGATGCCCAGCCAAGTCACGATCGCCACCTTCCAGCGCGGCGGCGCCTTGGTGGTGCTGCCCGCCGGCGCGAACCAGTAGTCCAGCCCGCTGACCCGGCGCATCTCCTGCGCACCGACGGTGTGGGGTGCGACTTGCGCGAGCCAGCGGGCCCGCTCGGGCGAGTCCTGCCAGGCGGCCAGGTGCGCCTCGTTGTCGAAGGCGAAGACCACGTGGTAGAGCAGGGGCTCGTCGCCGCCGCCGGCCTCGCCAGGGCGCACCAGCTGGCCGCCCAGGTGGCCGCCCAGGTGGCCGGGGAAGTGGGTCGCTGCCTCGATCATGCCGGCCATGGCCGTCTCGAAGCCGGCCACGCCTTGGGGTGCGACCCGGCGCGTGACCAGCACGGTCACGGCGCGCGACGGGGTGGCGGGTGCGTTCATGGGTGCAGGCGGCTCAGGGCGGCGCTCAGACGAATCGCATGCCAACCGTGCCCAGGTCCTGGAAGCGCACGTTCACGCTGTCGCCGGCCTGCACCGCAATGGCTTCGGTCACGCCGCCGGTCATGATGAAGCTGCCCGTCGGGATCTCCTGACCGCGCGCGCCCAGGTGGTTGGCCAGGGCGGCGATGGCGGCGGCCGGGTGGCCCATCACGGCGGCGCCGGCGGCCATGGCCACGATCTGGCCGTTCTTCTCCAGCACCACGCCCAGCGTGCGCAGGTCCAGGTCTTCCACACGACGGGCGCGGCCACCGATCACGAAGCGCGAGGCCGAGGTGTTGTCGGCGATCACGCTCTTGAGGTCGAACTTGAAGTCGCGGTAGCGGCTGTCGATGATCTCCACGCCGGGGATCACGAAGTCGATCGCGGCCATCACGGCGCCGACGTGGCAGCCCGGACCTTTGAGCGGCGCCTTGGTGACGACGCAGATCTCGGCCTCGACCTTGGGGTGGATGAGTTCGGAGGTCTTGATGTCGCTGCCTTCGGCGCAGGCCATGTAGTCGCTGACGAAGCCGAAGACCGGCGTGTCCACGCCCATCTGCTTCATCTTGGCGTAGGAGGTCAGGCCGCACTTGAGGCCCACCGTCTTGTGGCCACGGCTTTCCTTGCGCGCGCGGATCAGGTCCTGGATCGCGTAGGCGTCGTCCCAGTCCATGTCCGGGTGGTCGTCGGTGATCTTGGTGACGTCGTGCGCCTTCAGCTCGGCGTTTTCCAGGTGCTCGGCGAGCTGGGCGAGGGTGTTCTTGTCGAGTTTCATGTGGTTGTTTCCTTCCCGCTCAGGCGACGAAACGCACCGACGTGCCGCCCAGGCCGCCGACGCTGCAATACAGGCTGTCGCCCGCGACCACCGGCACCAGCGGCGACTGCGAGCCAGAGAGGATGATGTCGCCGGCCTTGAGGCCGATGCCCAGACGGCCGAGCGTGTTGGCCAGCCAGGCCACCGCGTTGACCGGCGAGCCCTGCACCGATGCGCCGCAGGACGTGCTGATGATTTCGCCGTTCTTTTCCAGCACCATGCCGGCCAGCGCGAGGTCGAGGTCGCGCGGGCTCTTGCGCAGGCCGCCGAGCGTGAGCACGCCGCAGGAGGCGTTGTCGGCCACGGTGTCCTGGATCTTGATCTTCCAGTCCTTGATGCGCGAGTCGACGATCTCGAAGCACGGCATCACGCAGTCGGTGGCGCGCAGCACGTCGGCCGCGGTGACGCCGGGGCCTTCGAGGTCGCGCGCCAGGATGAAGGCGACCTCTGCCTCGGCCTTGGGCGCGATCATGCTGCTCACCGGGATGGGCTGGCCTTCGTTGTAGACCATGCCCGAGAGCAGGTGGCCGAAGTCGGGCTGGTTGACCTTGAGCATGTCCATCACGACCTTGCTCGTCACGCCTATTTTCTTGCCCACCACGCGCTCGCCCGCGTCCAGCCGGCGCTGGATCATGCGCAGCTGGATCTGGTAGGCGTCCTCGATGGTGATGTCCGCTTCGCGGTCGGTCAGCGGAGCGACGGGTTGGCGGTCGAGCAGCGACTGGTAGAGCTCGTCGCCGTAGTGCTGGATCTTGGAGTTGTCCATGGTGTTCTGTGTGGGAAAAGGGGTCAGGCGGACGCGGCGCCCTGCGCGTCGGCTTCGGCGAGGAAGTTCGACACCAGCTGGGCGAAGCGCGCGGCGTGTTCGATCTGCGTCCAGTGGCCGCAGTGGCCGAACACGTGCAGCTGGCTGTTGGGAATCCACTGGCTCAGCGTGAGCGAGGTCTGCAGCGGAATCACCTGGTCCTCGCGGCCGTGGACGATGAGCGTCTCGTGCGGCAGCGCGCGGATCGCCGATTCGGGGCTGGCCATGGCGTCGACCCAGCGCTGGCGCGGGGCCGGGAACATGGCCGAGAAGGATTCCTGGAAGCCGGGGCGGATGCTGGCCTGGTAGCGCAGCTCGGCCAGCTCGTCGGTGACCAGCGCGCGGCTGTGGGCGAAGATGTCCAGCAGGCGCTTCATGGTGGCCAGCGAGGGCTCGTAGCCCCAGACCGCGTCCAGGCCCGGCGTGATCGGGAAGGGCACACCGACCGAGCCCATGAGCACCAGGCGGCGCACGCGCTGCGGCGCGCGGATCGCCAGCGCCAGCGAGAGCGCGCCGCCAAAGCTGTTGCCGACCACGTCGGCTTTCTCGACGCCCATCGCGTCCATGACATCCAGCGCCTGCTGGACCCAGGTGTCCATGTTGTAGGTCATGCCGGCGGGGCGGTCGGTGTAGCCGAAGCCCACCATGTCGGGCGCGATGACTCGCCGATCCTTGGCGATGACCGGCATGGCGAGGCGCCAGTTGGCCCAGGCGCTTACACCCGGACCGGAGCCGTGGATGAACAGCACCGGAGGCTGTCCCGGCTTGGAGCTGCCGAGGTCGTGCACGTTGGTGTTGAAGCTGCCTGTGCGAACGCTCAGCGCAATTTCAGGGTTGTGTGGGGCATTCATGTGTCTTGTCCTTGAGGTCTTTGCTTTGAAGGGGCGGCGAGTGGGCCGGGACGACTGGTTCCGTTCATGTCCCCCGTCGGTCGCTGCGCGCTCGCCTCCTCCTTTACTTCACTGCACCAGTCGCCCCGGCCCACTCGCTGTCGGCGCACGAGGCCGTTCGTCCAGGGCAGCCGTGGAACCGGCTATGCCGGGCCACAGGCGGCGTCCCCCTCGAAGCGTCGAAGACGCGCAACGGAGGGGGGAAGCCGCGCAGCGGCGCAGGGGGGAGATCACAGCTTCACCATCACGTTGCGGAGTTCCGTGTAGAACTCCAGCGAGTGCACGCCGCCTTCGCGGCCGATGCCCGAGGCCTTGCTGCCGCCGAAGGCGGTGCGCAGGTCACGCAGGAACCAGCTGTTGATCCAGCACAGGCCGACCTCGATGGCCGAGGCCATGCGGTGCGCCTTGCCCAGATCCTGCGTCCACACGGTGGTCGCCAGGCCGTAGTCGGTGGCGTTGGCCAGCGCAATCGCTTCCTCTTCGGTGTCGAAGGGGGCGATGTGGCAGCAGGGGCCGAAGATCTCCTCGCGGATCACGCTGGCGCTTTCGGGCAGGCCGGTCCAGATAGTGGGCTGCACGAAGTGGCCGTTGGCGTACTCGCCCGTCATGGCCGGTTCACCGCCGCCGGTGACGACGGTCGCCCCCTCGGCCCTGGCCTTGGCGTAGTAGCCCATGACCTTCTGCTTGTGTTCGGCCGAGATCAGCGGGCCGATGCCCACGCCCGGCATGTCGGGGCCGCCGATCTTCAGGCCCTCAGCCTTTTCTTTCAGCGCGGCGACGAACTTGTCGAAGATCGGGCGCTGCACGTACACGCGTTCGGTGCCCAGGCAGACCTGGCCGCAGTTCTCGAAGGCGCTGCGGGTGATGCCGGCGATGGCCTTGTCGAAGTCGGCGTCGGCGAACACGATGCCGGCGTTCTTGCCGCCGAGTTCGAACGACACCGGGCGCACACCCTTGGCGGCGGCGGCCATGATGGCTTCACCCGTGCGGGTCTCGCCGGTGAAGGTGATGCCGTTGACACCCGGGTGCTTGGTGATGAATTCGCCGGCCGAGCCGGGGCCGAAGCCGTGCAGCACCTGGTACACGCCCTTGGGCACGCCGACCGCGTTCATCACCTCGCCCAGCAGGGTCGCGGTGGCGGGGGTTTCCTCCGAGGGTTTGACGATGACGGTGTTGCCGCAGGCCAGGGCCGGGCCGACCTTCCAGGTCATCAGCAGCAGCGGCAGGTTCCAGGGGCAGATCACGCCGACCACGCCCAGGGGTGTGCGCAGGCCGTAGCTGATGGCAGTGCCGCCGTCGGGCGTGGTCATCTGGAAGCTCTCGGTCGGCACGTTCTTGACGATGTCCGCAAAGATCTTGAAGTTGGCGGCGCCGCGCGGGATGTCGATGTGCGAAGCCAGCGAGCGCGGCTTGCCGGTGTCGGCCAGTTCGGCGGCGAGGAAGTCGTCGAAGCGGCGGTTGATCTCGTCGGCCACCGCGTGCAGCAGTTCGGCGCGCTTGACCACGCTCATCGTGCCCCACTCGCCCTTGAGCGCGGCGCGGCCCGCGGCCACGGCCGCGTCGACCTCGGCCTGACCGGCCTCGTGCACCAGACCTACGACCTCGTTGGTGGCCGGGTTGCGGTTTTCGAAGGTCTTGGCGGTGGCGACGAAATCGCCGTTGATGAAGTTCAGGAACTGTTTCATGGTGCGTGAGGAAGGAAAAGAAAAGTCAGTCGAGGCCCAGGGCCTTCAGGCCGGCGCGGGCACAGGCTTCGTCCTGTTCGGCCGAGCCGCCGGACACGCCGATGCCGCCGATGCGCTGGCCACCGGCCACGATGGGCAGGCCGCCACCGAACAGCACCAGGCGCTGGCGCTGGTTCAGGCCGATGCGCAGCAGCTCGTCGTCGCCGATCACGCCGCCCCACTGCGAGGTGGGGAAGCCAAAGCTGGCCGCGGTGTAGGCCTTGTCGATCGCGATGTCGATCGAATGCAGAAACGCATGGGGCATGCGCAGAAACGCGGTCAGCGTGCCCGAGGCATCGGTCACGGCCACGTTGATGCGAATGCCCGATGCCTCCGCATGCGCCACCGCCGCCTGACAGGCCAACGAAGCCGCAGATGCGGTGATGACGGAAGATGGAACAGAGAGAGCGGATGTCATAAGAAGAAGCGGCGAGAGAAAGGTGACTCCAGTTCGAGGGGCACCGAGGAACCGGCTCCGCCGGGCCTCAGGTGCCGTCCCCCCTCCAAGCGCCGAAGGCGCGCCAGAGAGGGGGGAAGCCGCGTCAGTGGCGCAGGGGGGTGATCACGTGTACACCTCGGTGAAAGACGGCACCAGATAGCCCGTGTGATAGAAGATCCCGCTGCCCAGTTGGTCTTCGGTCCAGGTCGTCACCGGCCGGTCGCGCTGGGCCAGATAGCCCAGGCCGGCGAAGGTCTCGTTGCGGTTGCCGCTCGGGTCGAAGAAGTAGATCGTCTCGCCGCGCGTGATGCCGTGGCGGGTGGGGGCCACGTCGATGCGCGTCTTGGTCTTGGCCATCACGTCGGCGGACTTGAGCACGTCGTGCCACGAGTCCAGGAAGAAGGCGATGTGGTGCAGGCCGCTGCGCGGCCCACCGACGAAGGCGATGTCGTGCGGCGTGGTGGTGCGGGCCATCCAGGTCGCCGCCTGCATGTTGCCTTCGGGTCCGACCAGCACCTGCTCGGTCAGGAAGAAGTCCAGCGCCTCGGTCATGAAGCGGGTGTTGTCGGCCACGGTGTTGATGCCGGCCTCGGGATTCATCTCGCACATCAGCAGGCAGTGGTCCAGCCAGTGGGCGCCCGCGCCCTTGAGGCCGTCGGGCCAGGGGTCGGGATTGATGTTGCCCACGTCGGTGCCGACAAACTCCTTGCTGGCATACAGGCGCATTTCGTGCCCGCTGGGCAGTTTGAACTGCAGCATGCGGCCGGTCGAGGGCAAGGTGCCTTCGTCGAGCATGGTGGTCTTCACACCCCAGGCCTCGATCTTCTGCTGCAGCGCTTCAAGGTCGGCTTCCTTCTCGACCTTGTAGGCCAGGTGGTTCATGCCGGCCTGGTCCGACGGGGTCAGGATGACCGAGTACTTGTCCCATTCGTCCCAGCACTTGAGGTAGACGTTGCCCGCCTTGTCCTTCATGGTGGTCTTCATGCCCAGCACGTTCTCGTAGTGCCGGACGGCGGCGTCCATGTCCATCACTTTCAGGCTCGCGTGCCCGATGCGCATCACACCCATGTTGTGTCTCCTGGTGGTTGGTTACTGCTGCTGAATCGAAGGGCTGGCAGTCGCAGACTCTGCGCGCCCCTTGGAAAACGGTTTGCTCAACTTGCCGGCCACTTCGAGGTTCACCGGCGTCTGGGGTGCCACGCGGCATGCCAGCGTGTAGCCCTGGTTCTCTTCGTCGAGCGTCACGTGTGCACGGCTGATCGGCCCCAGGGCCTTGATCTGTCCCTCGACGATGCGGACCTTGCAGACCCCGCAGCCGCCGTTGACGCAACCCACCGGGATGCCCTTGCGGCCCAGGCGGACCATGCCGGTGAGCAGGCTTTCATTGCCGGCGCAGGCATAGCTGAGGCCAACGTTGGCGATAGTGACCGGCAGCGCCGCCAAGCGCGGGCTGGTGGTCAGGACAGGGAGCGAGGTCATTGAGGCCATGTCGCCATTTCTTCCTGCAGCCTGTCGGCCAATTCGCGCTGCCAAGCTGCCAGCAAGTCAAAGCGGCTGACCAGCCACAGCTCCGTTTCGAAGAAGAGCTTTTCGGGGTACGGCACCAGTTCGGGATAGTCAGCGGCAACGAACTTGGGCAGCAGCGCCACGCCGTGGCCCAGCGCGCACAGGTGCGCCATGGGCACGAAGCTGTCCGACTGCACGCGCACCTTGCCCGTCAGGCCGAACTTGGCCCAGTCCAGGTTGGCGTAGGTGAAGTTGTGATCCTGGTGGAAGAACTGCAAGTTCATGGCCAGAAGGTCGTGGTCGTCGACAAACGCGGGATTTGACGCACTCGTGTCGTGGCGCGCCAGGTACGCGCGGCTGGCGTAAGCGCCCACGGCCACCGCACCGATCTTGCGTACGCGCAGGGAATTGCTGTTGCGCACAGGCCGTGCTAGCCGCACGGCGATGTCCACCTGGTCTTGCTCCAGATTGACGAAGTGCGTCTCGGTGGTGATGTTGAGCAGCAGCCGAGGAAATTTCTCCCCCAGCGCGACGAATACTGGCGCAAAGCGCTTGGCGAACACGTCCATCAGGCTGATGCGCACCACGCCCGCGCCTTCCTGGTGATTCTGAGAGAAGCTGCGCGCCGCCTCTTCCATGTGCTGGGCAGCGCTGACCAGCGCGTGCAGGTCGGCCGAGGCTTTCCAGCCGGCCTCGCTGCGCACGAACAGAGTGCGACCGAAGCGCTGCTCCAGCACCCGGATGCGCCGGCGCAGGGTGGAGTCGTCGATGCCTTCCATGTCGGCTGCAACTTCGTAGCTCCCGTGGCGCTCCAGCGCGAGGAAGGCGCGGATCAGGTCCCATGGAGGTGTGGTGGTGCCGTCTCGGGTCATGGTGCATGCTTTCATCGATGGCTTCAGGCTTTCTGGGGCTTGCAGGTTCAGGAAAAGCGCAGCCGCACCTGGGCGCTGGCGGCGCGCGTGCGGCAGGCCAGCAGCCAGCCTTCTGCAGCATCGTCTTCGTCCAGCACCGAGCTGTCGAGCCGCAGCACCTCGCCGTCCACCAGGCGGCACATGCAGGAGGCGCATTCGCCAACCCGGCAAGCGTGCGGGACGGCCAGCCCGGCGTCGAGCATGGCGCCCAGCAGGAATTGCCCGCCGCGCACCGACACGGTATGCGTCTGCCCCTTGAGCTGAACCGTCAGCTCGGCGTCGGGACCCTCGGCGCCCGTTTCCACCGCGCCCTCCAGCGCAGCGCCGAAGTCCTCGCGGTAGACGCGACTGGGCTCGATCCCAGCCGCTGCCAGCGCAGCCAGAACGGAGTGCATGAAGGCCTCGGGGCCGCAAAGGTAGGCGTCAGCAGCCTCAAGGCCCTGGGTCTGCGCCTCCAGCAGCGCCTGCGTGGGCAGGCCCTGTTCGGCGTCATACCAGTGGCGTATCTCCAGCCGCTGCCCGCTACCCGCCTGTAGCGCCTGCAACTCAGCCAGTAGCATGGCCGTGGCTCGGTCGCGGCAGGCGTAGAACAGCCGTACCTGGGGCGCGCCTTGCAGCAACGCTTCGCGCGCCAGCGCGAAGATGGGCGCAATGCCACTGCCGCCGGCATACAACAGCACTGGTTGGCCATGCCGCGCCAGTGTGAAGCGCCCGGCGGGCGGAAGCACCTGCAATCGTTGGCCCGCTCGCGCGTGGTCGCACAGCCAATTGGAGACGCGCCCACCCGCCACGCGGCGCACCAGCACGCTGATCGCCTGCCCATCCTCGGGCGCACTGGTGATCGAATAGCAGCGCCAATGTTCATCGCCTTGCACGGGGACGGCAAGCGTCAGGTACTGGCCAGACTGGAAGGAAAAATGCTGCCGCTGCCCGCCGTCCACGCCCAGGCTCAGCAGGATGGCGTCGCTGCCTTGCGGTGAAACAGCGGTGACGGTAAGAGAATGTGCTAGTTTCATGCGCTGCCACCTCCCCTCACAAAAAGAACGAGTTGTTGCCCTGCAGGCAGTCGCTGTCGATCAGGTTGACCTGCTTGAGCACGATGACTAGCCCCTGGGCGCTCTGGCGCAGCACGAACCCGTTCCAGCCCGCGAGCACACGGTTGTGGCCCTCGCGTGACTCGGCCAGAGTGAAGCTGTAGCGCGCGCGCCATTCATTGCCACGGTCCGGGCTGGGCCACACTTCCAGTCCGCCCCAGTGCCGCGCCGTGCGCGAAGTCGGGAACTGCGAGAAGGCCAGCCCGGTGCCCAGGCGGCTCACACGGTCGAGCAGACGGCGCCGGTCGTGGAATTCCAAGGTGACGTATTGGCGCGGGTCGGGCGCGGGCGCGCCCGCCGGCACCCAATAGGCGCATTCCTCGCCATACAACGCCAGCCAGCGCTCGTAGGCGGTCTTGTCCATCGAGCCCTGATCGAGCAGGCGAGCTTCCAGTGTCAGTAGTTGTGCCACCTGCTGCGTTTGCGCGGCGTCAGCGCCCTGGGTGCGCACGGCGGCCTGGGCCAGGTCGTCCGAAGCGGCGAGAAGCCAGTCGTAGAACGCCGGCACCACGTAGAGCGAGGGAGGCTGGTGGCGGTAGGCCGGAACGGCGGCAGCTTGGGCCAGATCCTGGGCGGCGTTCATGGCAGCTTCCCCTTGTTCATTTGCAGCGTCGGGCGGGCTTGCATCAGCCGCTTCCACTGAGCGTAGTAGTTGCGCATGTGAATGTCTGTGGTCACCGGGCCGCTGACCACGCCATCGGGACCGGGCACATCCTTGCCGGTCTCCCAGTGGCGACCCATGTCCACCCATTCGTCCTCGGGGCTGTTCATAAGGCCGCGTTGGCACTCTTCGAAGTTGGCGGCGTCGTCCATCTCGCCCATGACGGGGAAATCCTCCTGCGTGCGCAGGCGCATGGTGTTGACCTCTGCGTCCACGTCTCTGCGCCGGGTGGCATGCCAGCTTACCGAGGTTTCGCCCACCGCCAGAGGCTGGATCACCTGCACCTGGTTGCCGATCAGCGCCAGATTGGGAAAGATGTTGAGGTTCATGCCCGCCCCGACAGTGGTGTCGAGCACGCGTTGGGCCTGATCGCGGCTGTGGGTGGCGGCCACGTGGGCCTCGTAGGGCTCACGCCCCGGCTGCGGGCGCTGCTCGCGCCAGGCGGAGTTGCCGTGCATCTCGGGACGCTGGTCGATCACCGTATGCCCGTTGTCGAGCGCGTTGTTGCTCATGCGGGAGCGGTCGGCGTCGGCGAAGTAGGCCATGTCGCCGCCACCGTAGCGTTCCTTGGTCATCACCAGCAGCGACTGGTGCGAGAACGGCACGTGGTAGCCGTCGCCCGCGTTGTCCCAGACCAGTTTCCAGTTGCAGCCGACGCGAAAGCGCTGAGCGCCGGCCAAGACGATGTTCTGAGCGCCCCCATTGTGCTCGATCCAGGCGTCCAGATAGCGTGTGGCATTGCCGAGGTGCTCGGCCAGGGGCGGCGCCTCGGAGTTCAGGGTAGCGAAGATGAAGCCCTTGTACGACGCCACCTGCGCAGGCCGCGCAAGGTGCATGTCGCGCGCCTTGAAGGCCGGGCCATAGGCGTTCTTGCCGGGAATGCCGAACAACTGACCTCGGTTGTCGAAACGCCAGCCGTGGTAGGGGCAGGTGAAGTTGGCGGCGTTTCCTTGGTGCTCGCGGCAGACGGTTGCGCCGCGGTGCGAGCAACGGTTGGAGAACACGCGAATTTGCCCCTCTTCGTCGCGAGTCACGATGACCTCGCGGGTGCCCAGCCAGGCCTGCCGGAAATCGTTGGGCTCGGGGATCTCGCTTTCATGGGCCAAGTACACCCAGCTGGCGGCGTACACATGGTCCATTTCGCGGGCAAAGATGGCGGGGTCGGTATAGACGCGGCGGTGTACACGGTCTGGCTGCACCAGGTCGTCCCATTCATCGGCGGCGGATTCCCCGGCCGGAACGGCGGCAATATGAATTACTTTCATCGTTTTCTCGCAATTCGGTTGAATCTGAAAATCGCGGCTTCAGTTCATGTTGTTTCGGTAAGCGTGGGCACAGCCGCGGGAGCCAGGGCGCCTTCGTCCAGTAAGCGGCGGCCCAGCGCGATGACGGCGTCGGGAGACAGAGGCTGGCTGGCTTCCTGTTCTACGTGCGCCCACTGCTCGTCGTCGAACAGCGCGCGGTGGTAGGCCATGAACTTGTCTTTCAGGAACTGACGGTCCACCTCGGGGTGCCCCTGGATGC
The DNA here is from genome assembly GCF_002193035.1 of Delftia sp. K82. Taxonomy (NCBI): domain Bacteria; kingdom Pseudomonadati; phylum Pseudomonadota; class Betaproteobacteria; order Burkholderiales; family Comamonadaceae; genus Delftia; species Delftia sp. K82. The sequence goes on from NZ_MYFL01000012.1 coordinate 41,794, forward strand.
CCAAGATGCGGCCCTGCACCAAGAACACCTCGTGGGGGATGGTCTGCGACGACGCCAGCAGGACGCTGCCCGGCGGCAGTGCCGCCACGCATTCGCCGTGGCTTTGCACCAGCACGCTGGGCGCTTGCGCCAGCGCCGCGCCCAGCAGCTCAACGGCGACGGGGTCCCAGCGCAGGGCATCGACCCCCAGCTTGAAGCGCCCTGACGGGTTCCTGGCAACCCGTCCACCTAGGGCCGCCGCGATGGCCTGCGAGCCAAAGCACAGCCCGATCAGGGGTGAGCCTGCCTCGTCGCTAACGCGGCGAATCAGCGCCAGCAGGTTGCTCACCAGGAGCGAATCGGCATCGTCCACTACCGACATTGGGCTGCCGCTGATGACGTAGCCGTCGTAGCCCATCGCCCGCTCCAGGAAGCCGTCGCGCGCGGGTTCCAGCACGTCCCACTGCTCGCCCGCGCGACCGAAAGTGGCGATCATTTTTTCCTGCAAGATCTCGTCTCCGGGTACTTCAGTGCACCAGAGCACGGCATATTTCTTCTTCACGGTGTCTATGAGCATGAGCGTTACCTGGTTCAGTTCAGAACAGTTCGAAGTACTCGCGATGCTCCCAGTCGGTGACGGGGTCGCCCGCCATGTCCACGTCGGCGCCTTCGGCGGCCACGAAGCGCGCCCATTCGCTGCGCCGCAGGTGCAGCCAGTAGTGGATGAACTCTTCGCCGAAGGCTTCGCGGAAGAAGCTGGAGCCCTCCAGCACGTCCAGCGCCTCGGCCAGGTTGCGCGGCAGGATCGGAACGTCGGCGGCATAGGGCGTTTCCTGCAGAGGGCCGGGATCGAGTTGGCGACGAATGCCATCGATCCCCGAGAAGAGCTGCGAGGCCAGATACAGGTAGGGGTTGGCCGCCGGCTCGCCGACCCGGTTTTCCACACGGCTGGCTGAGTCTTCTGGGGCGGCGATCACGCGCGCCATGGCGGCGCGGTTGTCCTCGGCCCAGGTCACCCGATCCGGGGCCAGAGAGAACGGGCGTCGGCGTCGGTAGCCGTTAACCGTGGGGGTGGTGAAGCTGGAGGCCGCACAGGCATGTTTGAGCAGGCCACCGACATAGGCCCGGCCCAGCGCCGACAGCGGCTCGCCCGTCTGCGGAACGAAGGCATTGACGCCGGAGTCGCGCGCCGCCAGCGACTGGTGCAGATGCCAGCCCGAGGCAATGAAACCCTCAATCTTGGGTTTGCACATGAAACTGGCAAGGTAACCGCGCCGCCGACAGATTTGCTTGACTGCGTTGCGGAACAACACCATGGTGTCGGCCATGTCCAGGCCGGACATGACGTCGAAGGTGGTCTCCATCTGGCTGGGCCCCAATTCATCCTCGATGCTGCGCAACGGCATGCCCAGCGTCAGCAGGTGCTGGCGCACCTCGGCCATGATGGGTTCGACCTCGTCCAAGTGATTTTCGAGCAGATAGGAGTAGCCCTTGGCGACCGGCATCACCTTGGGCGGTGCCGCCGGTGTGCCGGGGCCACCCAGCGTCTCGGGCTCCAGGCAGGGGTCGACGATGCGCGTCAAGTACCACTCCACCTCCAGGCCACCATGGAAGTCATAGCCCAGATCCGCCAACTGCCCCAGCGCTTTCTTCAACAGGGCACGCGGGCTCAGCGGGAAGGGCCGACCGCTACGCATGTACAGATCGGCCAGCATCCAGCCCGTGCGATCAGCCCAGGGCAGCACGCGGAAGGTGGTGGGGTCGGGCACCATCACCACGTTAGGGCTGCCCGCCAACTCCGGGTTGCCAAACCCGCCATCCGAGGAAAAGGGATTGAACACGAAGGTGCTGACCGTGTCGAAGAAAAAGGGCGCCATGGTGATTTCCGAGCCGCTGCCGAATGCGGAGCGCAAGGCTGCCACCGACAGCATTTTCCCGCGCAGCAGACCATATTGATCCGGCCATGAGAGGCGAATCATCTGAATGCCGTCCTGCTCGATTTTCTTCAGCACTTCAACGGCCGCCGCCTTCTGGGCGTCGGACCACAAGCCGTGCCGATCAATGAATTTCTGGCTCATTTTTGTCTCCGGGTTTTCCGGCATAGATGCCGGTTGTTTAGAATTAACGAATTACCCAACCATCTGCCACCAGATCAGTTCAGCACGCATTAAATTTGCCAATTGATCTTTGTCGCAGATCAAAATTATGTTGATTTCCTGAGAACCTGAAAGGAAAAACATGCGAAACCTATTCGCAAAAATGCGAGTGATGCAATGGTTTTTTCAACCACCCCCCGCCACTTCGAGCCCTACGGCAACGCTAGGAGCCACGCGGCAGGCTAGGAGCGTGGGCGGCAGAAGCAGGGAATCCCCTGATGACCTGCGCACATGAGTGAGCGTTCAAGCTGCATGGCCATAAGTTACCGCCCCTACGAACCGCAACAAGAGATGCTGCTGTCCGCATCGCTGCAGGACTGGCTGCCTGCGGGGCACCTGGCCTACTTCATCAGCGACACGGTCGATGCGCTGTAAGCGTTCCGCGAACCCATCTTTCATCTCACCGTTGAAGCTGCGAACCTCGGGTCTTCGCAATCAACGAACGAGACGAGGTGGACATGGATCGACAGCAGATGGAACGGTGCCTGGAGCAAGTGGCGGCGTATCGTGCCTCTGGCCAGAAGGCGCAGGTATGGGCCGAGGCCAACGGGGTGCCAGCGGGAACGCTGCAAAGCTGGTGCGCACATGCGCGGCGCTGGCAGGCGCGGCTCGACGGCGTCAGCCCTGAGCCCTCGCCAGCCGCCAGGCCGAGCGGCTTCGTGGCCGCCCGCGTGGCGCCTGGTGCCGCATCGACATCGGTGCGCGTCGAATTGAACGTGGGAGGCACCCGGCTCGATCTGCATTGGCCGCTGGCGCACACGCGTGAACTCGCTTCGCTGCTGCGGGAGTTCGGCCGATGATTCGCATCGACGTCATCTGGCTGGCGCTTGGCGCGGCCGACCTGCGCGGGGGCATCGACACGCTGTTGGCCCAAGTGGTGCGCGGCTTCGCGCTGGGCGCGCAAGCCCACCACGCCTACGTGTTTGCCAACCGCCGCGCCGACCGGCTCAAGGTGCTGGTCTACGACGGCGCGGGCATGTGGCTGTGCACCCGGCGGCTGCAAGCGGGCAGCTTCGCCTGGCCGCGCCAGGACACGGGGTCACTTCAACTCACGCGCGAGCAGTTCGACTGGCTCGTCGCGGGCCTGCCGTGGCAGCGCCTGGGCAGCGCGCAGCCGCAGTCGATCACGGTGGTCTGAATGCGCTCGATTCGAGGTCGGGATTTGCGCGTTTGTCTATTGGAGAAAGTCATGCCTCGCGCGCACGCGCGCGCGAGGCATGATGGCGGCCATGCTCGAAGGCCCGGACACCCACACGATCGATGCGCCGGGCGCACTGGATTCGATGCAGGAGCTGCGCGATGTGATCGGGCGCATGCAAGGCGAGCTGAAGTTCAAGCAAACCAGGATCGAGGCGCTGAACTTCGAGATCGCGCGGCTGAAGCGCTGGCGCTTCGGCTCCTCCAGCGAGAGCCTGGAGACGAGCACGCAGGCGGTGCTGTTCGATCAGATCCTGGCCGACACGGCGCTGGAAGACCGCGCCGCCCAGCAAGACCAGAAGCCACCGGTAGCGCCACCCCGGGCCAAAGGCCAGGCGGTGCGCCAGGCGCTGCCGGCGAGCCTGCCGCGCATCGATCACCATCACGAGATCGAGCAGACCCACTGCGAGTGCGGCCAGCCCTTCAAGCGCATCGGCCAAGAAGTCAGCGAGCAGCTCGATTGCGTGCCGGCCCAATTCTTCGTGCTGCGCCATATCCGCGGCAAGTACGCCTGCACGTGCTGCCAGACGATCCAGGCCGCGCCGATGCCCGCGCAGATCATCGACAAAGGCATCCCCGCGCCGGGCCTGCTCGCGCAGGTGGTGGTGGCCAAGCACGACGATCACTTGCCGCTGTACCGGCAGGAAGAGATCTACGCGCGCTCTGGCGTGCACATCCCGCGCTCGAGCATGGCCCAGTGGATCGGCATCTGCGGGGTGCGTCTGGCACCGCTGGCCGATGCACTGAAGGGCTTCATCCTCAGCCACGGTGTGATCCACGCCGACGAGACGCCGGTGTCGCTGCTGGCGCCGGGGCGCGGCAAGACCAAACGGGCCTACGTCTGGGTCTACCGCACGACCAACTTCGTGGCCCAGCGCGCGGTGCTGTTCGACTTCACCGCCAGCCGCGCCGGCGAACATCCGCGGCGCGTGCTGCGAGGCTTCGGCGGCACGCTGGTCAGCGACGATTACAGCGGCTATTTTGGGCTTCAGGCGCAAGGCGTCAGCGCCGCACTATGCTGGGCCCACGCGCGGCGCAAGCTGTTCGAGGCGCACGAGTTCAACGCCAGCCAGATCGCCGGCCAGGCGGTGGCGCTGATCGCAAAGCTGTACGAGGTCGAGCGCGAGGCGCGCGAACTCGAACCCCAGGCACGGTGGCTGCTGCGCCAGCAACGCTCCAGGCCCATCGTCCAGGCCCTGCACCTCTGGCTGACCGGGCAGCGCCAGAAGCTGGCCAATGCCGACGTGACGGCCAAGGCGATCGATTATTCGCTGAGCAATTGGCGCGCGCTCACGCGCTACCTGGACGACGGCGACGTCCCAATCGACAACAACGCGGCGGAGAACGCGGTGCGCCCGCTGTGCGTTGGCCGCAAGAATTGGCTTTTTGTAGGCTCGCAGCAGGCCGGCGAGCGCGCTGGCGTGGTCATGAGCCTGATCGAGTCGGCCAAACTAAACGGGCACGATCCCTGGGCCTACCTCAAGGACGTCTTCGAGCGTCTGCCCACGCTCAAGCAGCGCGACCTCGCGCAGCTGCTGCCGCACAACTGGCGGCCTGCCACCGACATCGCCGTGCCAAACGCGGCGCTCGCCGCCGCCGCGTAGAACCATCCTTCAACACGCCGTCATCGACGGCGCAAGGGTGTCGTTCGCGGAACGCTTACGATGTGGGCGCATTGAAGGCGCTCACAGTGACCTTCGTGATCCCTCTCTTCGGCCTTTTTTGGGGATGGCTGGTGCTTGACGAGCCGGTAGGCTGGGCCCATGGGGTTGGCGGGGGCCTGATTGCTGTGGCGCTTTGGCTGGTTCTGCGCGTACCTTCCGTACCGACAGCCCAAAGAACCAAAGCTGCATGACATCACCCCTGTCTGCTGCGCAGCGGGAGCGGCCGTTCGCCGTGCGCTCTGGAATGTACGGTGTGTCTAGGAGCAGTCATTCAGCTATTCTGGCCCGAACGACTTCAATGACCATGAGGAAACACGTTATGCGTGCACTTGACAGTTGAGTCGCGAGTGCTGAAAACTTCCGTGACAAGAGCCATAGACCCAAGAGGGGGATTCAATGCAAGTAGCCCGTATCGAGATCCACAACTTTCGCGGAATAAGGGAAGCCACGCTGGAACTCGTTCAACATGCCGTACTGCTCGGTGACAACAACACCGGGAAGACAACGGTGTTGGAAGCGATGGACCTCGTGCTTGGACCGGACCGACTTAATCGCACGCCTCCAGTAGACGAACACGATTTCTTTCTTGGCCGATATCTACCTCAGTCTTCGGTGGGAGGCGAGGAAGACAAAGCTGGTGAAGACTTAGTTGACCACACTGGAGATATTCAACAGGTTGCAGCGGGACAGGTACCGGAACAGGGCATCCCGGTCACGGGGGATCAAACTGAGGGTGCGGGAGCACCTACCGGCGAACCGGACGTGCATGTGCCCCAAATCCGAATTGGAGTCACCATCACTAACCTGTCGGAAGAACAGCAGGGGCGCTTTGGCGACTTCATCGAGTTCTGGGACAGCAAAGAGAAGAAGCTGTATCAGGACCCGGCTCCCGAAGGTGTTGACGCAGCGACCGTCTCGCCGGCCTTGCGCGTCACGTTCATCGGGCAATACGACCCCGAGGAGGATGACTTTGAGGGAAAGACCTTCTACACGTTGACCCTTTCTGATGACGCCCCCGTGCCCTTCACGAAGAAGGACAAACAGGTGTGCGGATTGCTATACCTACGCTCAGTGCGAACGGGCTCCAGGGCGTTGAGCCTGGAGCGCGGCAGCTTGTTGGACATCATCCTCCGCCTCAAGGAAGTTCGGCCCAAGATGTGGAAGGATGCCATCGGCCGAATCTCGGCGATCTCCGTAGCCGAAGACCCCAGCCTGGGCATCTCCGGTGTGCTGGAGAGCATCAATACTGCTTTGAAGAAATACGTGCCTAAGGAGTGGGGGATCGAGCCACATCTGAAGGTGTCGAACCTCACGCGCGAGCATCTGCGTAAGGTAATCACGGCGTTCATCGCCACCGGCGACGGCACGCACGCCGCCCCCTTCTACCGTCAGGGCACAGGGACGATAAACATGTTGGTGTTGGCGATGCTCTCGCAGATCGCCGAAGATAAGCAGAACGTCATCTTTGCGATGGAGGAGCCCGAGACGGCGATCCCTCCTTACGCACAGAAGCGCATCATTCACGAGGTTCGCAAGCTCGCATCGCAAACGCTATTCACTTCGCACTCGCCTTATGTGCTGGAGGAGTTCTCGCTGCCGGAGACCATCATCTTGTCGAGGGACGGCTCCGGGTCATTGAAGCAAAGCGGCGTCACGCTTCCCGACAGCGTGAAACTTAAGCGGTACAGACAGGAGTTCAGGACACGGTTCTGCGAGGGCCTTTTGGCGCGCCGCATTCTGATCGCGGAGGGTGCAACCGAGGCTTCCGCTTTCCCCGCAGCTTGCCGGCGCCTAGCCGAACTGAACCCGGCTGTATATGCCTCGCTCGAATCGCTGGGCGTCTGCGTAGTAGACGCTGGCGGCGAGGGGAGCATTCCGGACATGGCCAAGATGTACCGGAGCATCGGCAAGCGCACCTTCGCATTGTGCGACCTGCAATCACCCGAAGCCCAAGCGCTGATCAACGCCCAGGTCGAGCATATGTTCATGCACGGCGAAAAGGGCATCGAAAACCTGGTACTCAAGAACACATCCAAGGCGGCGCTGGATCGTTTCTCGGATCTGCTTGATTGGCCTCAGGATCTGCTGGACAAGTTCAAGGATCCGAAGGCTGACGTCGTCAACGCATTGATGGCCTACTTTGCGAAAAAGAAGGGAGACATGGGGATCGCCGAGTTCATCGCTCAATGCGATGAGGCCGAAGTCCCTCAGTGGATCAGGGAAGCCTGCGTGCACCTTAAAGCTCTGTGCCAGCCGGCGGCTGCGGCGCCCGCTGTAGCCACGGTGGTCGCGGCACTTGCGACCGACCCGGGCGCCGCTTGATGAAACTCACCAATAAGCAGAAGGACGTCCTCGTGACCTCCGGCCACCTGTTGGTGACGGGCGGGCCGGGCTCGGGGAAGACGACGATCTCGATTCTGAAAGCTGCCGAAGTAGCCGTGGCCGCGCGACCGGGACAGGAGGTCCTGTTTCTGAGTTTCGCCCGCGCGACCATCAGTCGCGTGATGGAAGCCATCGAGAACGAGCACGACATTCCTCGGCATGTCCGTGCCCGGATTACGGTGGAGACGTATCACTCTTTCTTCTGGCGCATCCTGAAGACGCACGGCTATCTATTGGGGCTACCCCGAAAGCTGTCCATTTTGACGCCCGCCAACGAAGCGATCGCGCTATCGACAATCCGCAGGGATTACAAGCCGGCCAGCAAGCTGACGGATGAAGAACGATCCCAAAAGAAAGGACGAGAGAGCAAGGAGCGCCTAAGACTCGCGACGGAAGATGGACGGGTGTGCTTCGACCTGTTCGCCAGCCTGGTCGCCGGGCTTCTGTCGCGCAGCGAGCGACTGCGTAAGCTCGTTGCCACGCGGTATCCGTTCATTGTCTTAGATGAATTTCAAGATACCAATAGCGACCAGTGGGCAGTAGTGCAACAACTTGGTCGTACCAGCACGTTGCTCGCCCTGGCGGATCCGGAGCAACGCATCTATGACTGGATTGGCGCGGACCCCGAGCGACTCAACCAGTTCCTCGGAGTGTTCAAGGCGGAGGAGATCCCGCTGACGGGGGACAACCACCGCAGTTCTGGCACGGACATCCTGCTGTTTGCAAACGAAGTTCTCAAGGGCAAGTTCAGCCGGAAGGCCGACGGGTATACGGGTATCGAGCTGAAAGGCTACCCCGCAAACGAGAACGAAGCTGCCGTCGCCCTCATCACGACGACTTACGCTGCCCGCAAACGCTTGGTCGCTTTGAAGAAGGCAGATTGGTCCCTTGCAGTGCTCGTTCCAACGAAGAAGATGACGCGTAATGTGTCGGATCTTTTCAGGCAGCCGCCAGGCAAACTTACCGAAATATCTCATACCGCTGCGGTCGAACTCGACGCTGCCATCCTGGCGGCCGAAGTTGTCTCCTATCTGATGCAGCCGACAACGCTGCTCCACTTGGACGGCTTCATCAATCTACTCTGCAACTTCTACCAAGGCAAGGGCGGCGACGCTCCTGCAAAAGGTGATTTGCAGGAGGCGGACAACATCCGCAAGGCATTTGCGATGTCGGCGCAGAGGAAGGCAGCCGGAAAGGCTCTGCCCGCCAAGAGCATCATGGTCGGACTATTGAAGACCTACGAGCAAGCCCGGGTTGTAGCTCTATCAGGTGATCCTGACGCGGATTGGCGCGCCATTAGACAAGTGCTCGATGCGAGTCCTTGTCCGCGATGTAAGGAGGTTGGGCTTGAAGCCAGAAACATCCGCCTGCTTGAACGCGGCACCCAGCTACGTCTGGAACTCTCGGAGGAATGGCGAACCTTTGGCCACTACGAAAACGCTCTGGAAATCACGCGTCAGGCGTTCGTTCGCGAGCACTTTTCTACTCAAGCGAGCCCTGCCTCAGGCGTCTTCGTCATGAACATGCACAAGGCTAAAGGAAAGCAGTTCGACGAAGTCGTCATTTTCGAAGGCTGGCCGCGTTACTTCAAAAAGCAGATCGTCGGGAATCCGGACAGGATCATTCGTGGAAACACCAGGGAAAATCTGGATGAACAGGCCCGACAGAACCTGCGGGTGAGCATCACTCGCGGCAAGCTTCGCACGACCATCTTGACGCCCGGCAACGACCCGTGCATCGTCTTCATAGGATAGGTGAGCGATTCCGCCGAGGTGACATGCGCAGAAAGTCAGGTCGATGCAGTTATCGCAGCTCTGATAGCTTTGGCCTGTAGATTGCACGCGCCATAGAGTAAGTTCTCGTCGATACGTTGGGCCTACCAAAAGCAGCGCCTCGCTCTAGGGCAAGACCGGACTTCAAGCCGCGCAACGTCGGATGACTGCAACCAGCCTGAACCTGCCGTTCGAGTCCTCGCGCCGGGCGACCGTTTATGGCCGACTGGCGACGGCCTGCACCCGTTGAATGCCTGCCCTAAGAGTGGCTAACACCACCGATCCACGAAGCGCGCACAGATGATCGCCGCTGCCAGTTTCAGCAGCGCTTCGTGGATATCCAGTCGTCTTTCAAAGCGGATTCGCAGCTTGCCAAAGCCTACAAACCAGCTGTGCGTCCTCTCCACCACCCACCGGTGTTTGCCCAGCCGCTCGCTGCTCTCAATGCCTCGTCTGGCAATCCGGCCAATGATGCCCCGCTGCCTCAGGTGGGCTCGGCATCGCTTGAAGTCGTAGCCTTTGTCGGCGTGCAGCTTTGCCGGTCTTCTACGGGGACGTCCTGGCAGGCCAGCAATCGCAGGAATCGCTTCCACGCACCTCTCGAACATCTTGGAGTCGTGCCGGTTCGCGCCGCTGACCAAGATCACCAGTGGGATGCCTCTGGCATCTACGACGATGTGCCGCTTGGAGCCGAGCTTGCCTCTGTCCGTGGGGTTTGGGCCCGTTTCCTGGCCCCCCGGGGGCTTGGTACCGAGGAGCCATCAATGCTGGCCCGGCTCCAATCGATTTGGTCATGTTCACGCAAGCGAGTCAGCATGATTAGGATGACTCCCTGATGACGACACCAGCCCAACCGTTACCGTGAGCTCGTCCGCTTTCTCGATTCTGCTGGGGGTGCTGAAGCCACTGGTGAAAGGATGGGGCAGAAAAGACAAAGCCCGCGATTGCGGGCTGTTGGTCAGATCTCGAAGGCCGTTCGGTCCACTGCGCTTTTGATCCACGCAGGCGGCTTGCCCCGGCCGGTCCACGTCGCGCCGGTGGACGGATCGCGGTACTTGGCCACGCCTGCACCGACGGGCGACTTGCGCTTGCCCGTTCTGAACAAATCTTCTTCGGTCAATTGGAACTGCTGGACGAGCTCGCGAACCTTGGCGATGGCCCCGCCTTTTTCGGCTTTCAGGACTTCCGCAATGCGTGCTTCGATCTCTGCCTTTTGCTGCAGAAGCGTCTTGTAATCAAGTGTCATGGCGTTTCGTTTGGTTGTGTGCTACCGAATCTCATTTTATTCAAAAATGTGGGGTTGCACGCTCTCAGTCATAAGGAACGCCGCACCTCTTCAATCCAAGCTGACAGCCCCCTTGGTTGGAGGGACCCCTGATCGGCAGCAGCAATGTGCAAATACTCCCCCTCAACCAGCGCTCGAGCCTGCTGCGATAGCTGCTCGCGCACGTCATTAGATTCAGCGCGGAGCCTGCCGATCACCATCTTGCTCACCTTTAGTTCGCGACAACATCGGCAGGAAAAGTGCATCCACTTCCCGTAATCTTCAAGAAACGCAGTGCAGGGGAGGTTGCACAAGGGGCATGGGGCTTGGAATGAATCTGGCATGGCAGCACCCTGACGAAGGACCGAGCGAGGGAAACGCTGAACCTGTTGTACCCGACCTATGCAGTCCAAAACGAAATGACGAGATAGGGGGTTGGCCTAGTCATGGCGGGCACGTCGCTTGCCACCTGTACGGCCTCACAGCCTGGGAGAAGCTACATATTGGTGGAGGCGGCAACCAAGCGTAGCATCCGCTAACTTCCACGATATGAGCGGCGGCAACTATGACGCAACCCTACAGTCAGCAGGCAGGGCGGCAGAAGCCTTGGTCATCGATAGCTAGGGCGGCACCTCCCAATGCAGGATGACCATTTGGAAGACGCCCCTTACGGCCCAAACGTCGGATCTTCCTGGAGTCCGTATGCCACGTTGGGTTTTTTGCTATTGGGAACGCTGATCATCATTGCCGCTATATGGCTTATTTCCAAGCGTCCGCAAGCCTCATTTCGGGCTCACCGAACTATTGGAATGGCATCGTCCACCGCAGAAGCATCTCTGCCGATCACGCCCAACGCTCCCCAATGCACCAGAGAAAGCTGGAGTGCTGGCGAGCGCATTTGAGGTAGCCACCTCCCGCTCAAGCCTCAAACGGCTTGCGGTCACGTCCCTCGATCCAGCGAGGCGGACGCCCTCGGCCTGACCATGTCTCGCCAGTCTTGGGGTTGCGGTAGCGTGCGGTGTTTTGCCTCAGCTGGCCGGCGGCAAACAAGTCGCTGTTCTCCAAGTGGTGATCACGTACAAGCTGACGAGCCGCTTGGATGGCCTTCGGCTTTCCGGCATCAAGCACGTTGATCTCAGCATCCAAGGCCGCCTTCCGTTCGAGAAGAGCTTTGTACTTTTTTGGCATTTGGCACCTCACTCAGACCGTGCACCCGACACATGGGAGCAGTGCTGACCAGAACACTCTACGCCTTCACCACGCGCGTGCGTCCAGTAGTGGGTTCTCGGCACTGATCTAGCACGTCCTCAGGCGCGGCGCTTTTTGACAGCCACCTCCAAGCGCTCCAAAAAATCGCTCTCGTCCGCCAGCCTGATATCGGCCAGGCGATTGCAATGAACTGCTCTCATTTTGATCAAAAGTTGCTCACGTACGGGCGCGGCCGCACGACAGATGGCCGACAGCGCAGCCCTCGTCATCTCAAACTCGCCACAAGAGGGGCAGAAATAGTGACGCCGAGAGCCGCCGTCCAGCAGATAGGCTCTGGACCGCCCTTGACAGAGCGGGCACCGCGACCAAATACACAAAAGCATGAAACCACTTTGAACTGTGCACTGTGCCGGTGCATCAGTAAAAATCTCTAGTAATCCGTCCCGAAGGCTACACTTCGGGAAACGCCACACCTTACCGAAACAGGCTGGGACGCTTCCAACTGGAGCGTCCGTGGAGCGACAGGCGTAGCTAACGCGAACGACCGCTGATAGGTACCTCATGTTTGTCGCGCTGCCCCATCAAGTCTGCCGTCCGGCGACAGACCGCTCACAGCCTAACGCTGTCGGCCAGGCGGGCGCCTCGACCGACCGCTCCTAGCCGACAGCTGTCCTTGTGCGAGGGCATGCCTTTCTACGGAGCGCTAAGCGACCCTGGTGTCGCGCATAAGCCTCCCTGTAGCGTGGGGCATGGTGGCCGCGACATCCCCGGGAGCGCGCCACTCAGGCTCGATTTGAGCTATTCAAACGATGCTCACCCCTCATCGCGCCGCTGAGGCAGGGCGGTCGATCACTCGAAACTACGCCGCATAGGTCATCGCCAGCGGCTCCGCTCCTCATCCGTCCCCGACCTGGTCAGGCCCCCGTCATCGCGCCACGAAGGCGGAGCTTCCCTCCCTGACTCCACAGAGGTCACCAGCCGGGGCTTCGGTCTCGTTCGCGCCTGATCGAGGGCAGTCACTCTGCACGGCTGGCTGATCCTGGGTGCGCTTAGCCCCACGGCCAGGGGTGCCCTCGATGCGAGGTTCGGGCACAGCCCGCAAGGCTGCATGGTGATTCAGCGCCAGCCTTTCGCCGTAAGTTCTGTGTGCTCCTGCAGGCCACGCTGAGCCGCTGGCCAGCGCGTGCGCGCCCCGAAAAAACTAAAGATCAGTGGCGGAAGAACTAATGTGTAGTGGCGTTCCGCAAGTGGCGTTCCGCACGTGCGGAACGCCACTGAACACGCAGCGCGTCACGCAGATAACTCGTTGA
>NZ_MYFL01000013.1:2500-5648 GCF_002193035.1 Delftia sp. K82
TAGGCGACGAAAGACGTGATAGCCTGCGATAAGCTTCGGGGAGCTGGCAAATTAGCTTTGATCCGGAGATTTCTGAATGGGGAAACCCACCCGCAAGGGTATCGCATACTGAATACATAGGTATGCGAGGCGAACCTGGAGAACTGAAACATCTAAGTACCCAGAGGAAAAGACATCAACCGAGATTCCGAAAGTAGTGGCGAGCGAAATCGGAAGAGCCTTCTAGTGATAGTCAGACGGTTAACAAAACGGAATGGAAAGTCCGGCCATAGTAGGTGATAGCCCTGTATGTGAAAACCGACTGGTGGTACTGAGCTAGAGAAAAGTAGGGCGGGGCACGAGAAACCCTGTCTGAATATGGGGGGACCATCCTCCAAGGCTAAATACTCATCATCGACCGATAGTGAACCAGTACCGTGAGGGAAAGGCGAAAAGAACCCCGGGAGGGGAGTGAAATAGATCCTGAAACCGCATGCTTACAAAAAGTAGGAGCCCGCAAGGGTGACTGCGTACCTTTTGTATAATGGGTCAGCGACTTACATTCAGTGGCAAGGTTAACCGAATAGGGGAGCCGTAGAGAAATCGAGTCCGAATAGGGCGTCCAGTCGCTGGGTGTAGACCCGAAACCAAGTGATCTATCCATGGCCAGGATGAAGGTGCCGTAACAGGTACTGGAGGTCCGAACCGACTAGTGTTGCAAAACTAGCGGATGAGCTGTGGATAGGGGTGAAAGGCTAAACAAACTTGGAAATAGCTGGTTCTCTCCGAAAACTATTTAGGTAGTGCCTCAAGTATTACCTGCGGGGGTAGAGCACTGTTTAGGCTAGGGGGTCATGGCGACTTACCAAACCTATGCAAACTCCGAATACCGCAGAGTACAGCTTGGGAGACAGAGCACCGGGTGCTAACGTCCGGACTCAAGAGGGAAACAACCCAGACCGCCAGCTAAGGTCCCTAAAATTGGCTAAGTGGGAAACGAAGTGGGAAGGCTAAAACAGTCAGGATGTTGGCTTAGAAGCAGCCATCATTTAAAGAAAGCGTAATAGCTCACTGATCGAGTCGTCCTGCGCGGAAGATGTAACGGGGCTAAGCCAGTTACCGAAGCTGCGGATTTGCAATTTATTGCAAGTGGTAGGAGAGCGTTCTGTAAGCCTGTGAAGGTGCCTGGTAACGGGTGCTGGAGGTATCAGAAGTGCGAATGCTGACATGAGTAGCGTTAAAGGGGGTGAAAAGCCCCCTCGCCGTAAGCGCAAGGTTTCCTACGCAACGTTCATCGGCGTAGGGTGAGTCGGCCCCTAAGGCGAGGCAGAGATGCGTAGCTGATGGGAAACAGGTCAATATTCCTGTACCGATGTGTAGTGCGATGTGGGGACGGAGAAGGTTAGCTCAGCCAACTGTTGGATATGTTGGTTCAAGCCTGTAGTCGTGCCTGGTAGGCAAATCCGCCGGGCTTAGATGAGGGGTGATAACGAGTCTGCTTGCAGACGAAGTGAGTGATACCCTGCTTCCAGGAAAAGCCACTAAGCTTCAGCTACACACGACCGTACCGCAAACCGACACTGGTGCGCGAGATGAGTATTCTAAGGCGCTTGAGAGAACTCTGGAGAAGGAACTCGGCAAATTGATACCGTAACTTCGGGAGAAGGTATGCCGCAAGTAGGTGAACTTGAACAAAGGGAGCCCAAAGCGGTTGCAAAAAATCGGTGGCTGCGACTGTTTAATAAAAACACAGCACTCTGCAAACACGAAAGTGGACGTATAGGGTGTGACGCCTGCCCGGTGCTGGAAGATTAAATGATGGGGTGCAAGCTCTTGATTGAAGTCCCAGTAAACGGCGGCCGTAACTATAACGGTCCTAAGGTAGCGAAATTCCTTGTCGGGTAAGTTCCGACCTGCACGAATGGCGTAACGATGGCCACACTGTCTCCTCCAGAGACTCAGCGAAGTTGAAATGTTTGTGATGATGCAATCTCCCCGCGGAAAGACGGAAAGACCCCATGAACCTTTACTGTAGCTTTGTATTGGATTTTGAACGGATCTGTGTAGGATAGGTGGGAGGCTTTGAAGTGAGGACGCTAGTTCTCATGGAGCCGACGTTGAAATACCACCCTGGTGCGTTTGAGGTTCTAACCCAGGTCCCTTATCGGGATCGGGGACAGTGCATGGTAGGCAGTTTGACTGGGGCGGTCTCCTCCCAAAGCGTAACGGAGGAGTTCGAAGGTACGCTAGTTACGGTCGGACATCGTGACGATAGTGCAATGGCATAAGCGTGCTTAACTGCGAGACTGACAAGTCGAGCAGATGCGAAAGCAGGACATAGTGATCCGGTGGTTCTGTATGGAAGGGCCATCGCTCAACGGATAAAAGGTACTCTGGGGATAACAGGCTGATACCGCCCAAGAGTTCATATCGACGGCGGTGTTTGGCACCTCGATGTCGGCTCATCTCATCCTGGGGCTGTAGTCGGTCCCAAGGGTATGGCTGTTCGCCATTTAAAGAGGTACGTGAGCTGGGTTTAAAACGTCGTGAGACAGTTTGGTCCCTATCTTCCGTGGGCGCTGCAGATTTGAGGAAGCCTGCTCCTAGTACGAGAGGACCGGAGTGGACACACCTCTGGTGTATCGGTTGTCACGCCAGTGGCATTGCCGAGTAGCTAAGTGTGGAAGAGATAACCGCTGAAAGCATCTAAGCGGGAAACTCGTTTCAAGATGAGATCTGCCGGGGCCTTGAGCCCCCTGAAGAGTCGTTCAAGACCAGGACGTTGATAGGCTGGGTGTGGAAGCGCAGTAATGCGTTAAGCTAACCAGTACTAATTGCTCGTGAGGCTTGACCCTATAACTTTGATGACGTGATCATCAAGGTGGTTATGCCAAGTAAGGCGCAGTCAAAATACAAAGCTGATTTACAGACTCTATGAATTCGTTGTGTTGCTCACAAGAGCAGCATGACAACAAGTTATGCCTGATGACCATAGCAAGTTGGTACCACTCCTTCCCATCCCGAACAGGACAGTGAAACGACTTTGCGCCGATGATAGTGCGGGTTCCCGTGTGAAAGTAGGTCATCGTCAGGCTCTGGTAGCCTAACCGCAAGGAGGGCGCTTACCACGGCGGGGTTCGTGACTGGGGTGAAGTCGTAACAAGGTAGC
>NZ_MYFL01000014.1:0-13973 GCF_002193035.1 Delftia sp. K82
CGGCCACCATGCCGTCCCCTACAGGGAGGCTTATGCGAGACACCAGGGGCGCTTAGCGCTCCGTAGAAAGGCTTGCCGTCGCACAAGGACGGCTGTCGGCCACTTTCTGTCGTTGGCCACCGTCGGCTCCCAGATCGACTAGCATCGACGACTGAATGCGGCGGACATTCCAGCGCCTTGGAGGACCTACACTGATGCGCGTAAAAGATGGGTGATAAGATGATTGAAAAGCTCTTGGATAAAAAGGCAGAAGCCATGCCTACAACGCGATGCGCTCTGTGCCTTAAACATCGCAAACTTTCCTGTTCTCACATTATTCCGAACGCCTATTTTCGATCGATGAAGCGCTCGTCAAATGGGAAGCTTGTCGCGATGGACACGGCTCCCAATACGTCGATAAGCCTCAGCCAGGACAGCCTTGCAGACTATCTTCTGTGCTCGGAATGCGAAGGCCACATCGGAAAGTGGGAGACACTTTGGATCCGCAAGCTACGTCAGGCCTCGAAGCGTTTCACCAAAGACATCGACGAAGTAGCGTTGTCCCCACTTGAGTACGAGACGTTTCGATGCTTCCTGCTGTCAATCATCTGGCGCGCGGCGGTCTGCTCTCGCGCTGAGTTTTCGTCCGTCAAATTCCCGGCCGATGTGCTTGAGCGCCTCAGGGATCATCTATATACCGGACAAGCTCCGGACGCAGCTTGGATTGGAAATCGGATCCGAAAGCTTGTCGACCCGTCCGAGCATCTTGAACACGGCACCCTGGAGAACTTCGCATTCACCCCAATACTTCTTTCATCGGGCGGCCTTAAAGGCTACCAATTGTTCTTCGGAGGCTACGTCGTCGACTTCATAACCTCGCCGGTGACGCGTAAAGTATCAAGAATGCGCGGTTTCGTGCGCGACGAGCCAAGCCTCACAATCCCTGCTGTCTCATTCCTGCAAGTGTCGAATTTCATGCGCATGGGGAGGCACATGGTAGACAAGCATGTCCGCGGAAAGGCGACCTTTGGCGGAAAGACCTAACTCGGGAACACGTGCCACAGAATGTCGAGCTCCCGGATCCGGGTGCGTACACCCTGCTGCGGACAGCACACTCGCTGAACGCCCGGTTTCGACTATGCTGGTTGACTATTTGAGCGGCTGCTGTGGGTCGGCAGCCGCCCTCAGCGAGGAACTGTTGCCGGCCAAGAGCAGACGGTGGCTGCGAGAAAAAGCGGACGCTCAACGTTTGACTTGAGCGGTGCCGCCAGGCATCCGTTTGAAGGACGGATTAGGCCGAACCTGAACTTTCCCCGACTCGACCCCTACAAGTACGTGATGTAGACCAGCTTCCGGCTTTGCTAGATAGCTTTGCGAGACCGCGTCATCGTTAAACATGAGTACTCGGTAAGTGGCGTCAGCTCCAGCGCACCTAAGCTTTTTCAGCGCAGACCCCTTCTTGATCTGAAAAAACGATGGGGCGACGTTGAACGCCTCACCAACCAGAGTTTGGCTCCCTTCTACGGCACGTATGTCGAACCCATTCTTGTCTTCGTTTCCGAACTCAACGGTGTACGAGGTGAACGGGAACAGAGCCCCTTTAAGTAGCGACGAAACGCCGCCCAAGATCACCAGGTCGGACATGATGCGATTCGCCGCTTCAAAAAGTGAGACACCCGGATAAGGGCCTCCAACAAGCTTCTCCCGCTTGAGTGCGGTGAAAAGGGAGACGCCCATCTTGCCTTGGATTGATTGGCCTATTGACGCAAGACTTTCATGGAAGTCCGTCGTGATTGCTTCGATGTTCTCGGCATTGAGAACCCTGACGATTTTCTGCATAGCGTGCATTTGTGCGGCCTAACGCTTAAATTTAGCCGCGAAGTGAAACGGCGTCCGTTTGGATGAATGGCGAGATTTGAAGCTCACGCACAATACGCAAAACACCTTGGAACAGGATTTCGCACTCACCATTCCCTTGCCCTGACCAGTACTTGTGCGCCCTCACCTCAATTTCATTAATATTTTCTAGCTTATTAGTGAGGTGCTCCTCGTATACCTTGTGAAGTTTACCTTCCAAGATTTCTACCTCCAGAACCCTCTTCTTACCAGTATGGGGAATTTTTTTAACCCAATATCTAGCAGATTCCTCTGAGTCACATAGCCATAAGCAGCTTGTCCTTGAGGGGCGCGCCGAATAATCTCTGGCTCTTAGGTTCTCGAAGGCAAGCTCGCGCAGCATTACGGCAACTGATTGAAAAATATCCTTCTCTGTAATTCCCAGCCCAGTTCTAGTAACTGAGTTCATCCAGGTGGTATAAATCGGATTTATCTTGTCCCCAACTGTGAATTCCTCCCCGATGCGAAATTCAGGCCATCCGGTACGATGTTGAGAGCCTGAGTCAATATGAAAGTAATTCATGGACACCAAACTTAATGTAGACTGAACCACTCCGCAGGCCATATCTGGCGCTTGTGGTATAAATTGGCACGAAAGAAACGCGGAAAGAGGCTTGTAGCCAAGTCTATAGCATGCATGCTTTATGACAATACAGTGCCAAATTTAGCCATAAAACCCACCACCCCTTCTGTGTTGCGCGCCACACGGTTGCTGGATCAGGCCCGTGAGCGAACTCGTTACAAGCACTATAGCCTGCGCTCCGAGCAGGCCTATGTGCAGTAGGTGCGCGCGTTTGTGAAATGGCACGTTCGGACGTGAGCACTACGATCATCTACGCCCATGTCCTGACGGTCGCTGCCGCAGCAACCTCCAGCCCGTTGGATGCCTTGGCCTTGAAGCTGGCTGAATGACGGCTGTGAAGCTTGTAGCTGCAAGGAGGTTCTGGGTCGGTAGCTGCCACATGAGAGCCCTTGCCAACCCGCGACGCCGGCACACATCGGCCCTGAGCGCTTGCGCCTCGGACGATAGCTCGCTCCTCAGCCTTGCTGGCCAAAAAAACTAAAGTACAGTGGCGCGTTTTCCGTACAGACGAAAGTACAGTGGCGCATCTCTCTAAAGATTGATGGCGCATGGCTTGATAGGACGTGAGAAATCAACGAGTTATCTGCGTGATGCGCTGCGTGTTCAGTGGCGTTCCGCAGCTGGCCACCGGCGAGGTGCGGCCTGCAGGCCCCAACAAAACGTGCGGCGAAAGGTCCGAGCTGAACCACCAGGCCGCCTTCCAGCCTGGTAGCTCTCGTTGCATCGAGGCCATGCCGCGCGCTGCGATTGAGCGCAGCAGCGCTGAGCCAAAGGTGCAGGGCGACTGCTCTAAGAGTGGCTAACACCACTTCGTCACAGGCCCCCGCAGAGCAGTTATGCTTGCGGCCCTCATGGCAAGACGACCCGTTAGCAAAGAACTGTGGCGACAGCTACAACCCCTGATCCCAGCCTTCGTGCCTTCTGCCAAAGGCGGTGCACGCAAGCTCGCAGTCAGCGATGAAGCTGCCCTCAACGGCATCTTGTTCGTGCTGCAAACAGGCATTCCATGGGAAGACCTTCCCCAATCCCTGGGCTACGGCAGCGGCATGACTTGCTGGCGGCGTCTGCGCGACTGGAATGCCGCTGGTGTCTGGGAGCGGCTGCACCAGGCCATGCTGACTCGCTTGCGTGAACATGACCAAATCGATTGGAGCCGGGCCAGCATTGATGGCTCCTCGGTACCAAGCCCCCGGGGGGCCAGGAAACGGGTCCAAACCCCACGGACAGAGGCAAGCTCGGCTCCAAGCGGCACATCGTCGTAGATGCCAGAGGCATCCCGCTGGTGATCTTGGTCAGCGGCGCGAACCGGCACGACTCCAAGATGTTCGAGAGGTGCGTGGACGCGATTCCTGCGATTGCTGGCCTGCCAGGACGTCCCCGTAGAAGACCGGCAAAGCTGCACGCCGACAAAGGCTACGACTTCAAGCGATGCCGAGCCTAAAGAGGACTCGATCGGGAAGCGACGCCTCGGCTGGTGACCCCTGCCGGGTCAAGGGGGCAAAGGCTCCCCTGTCTTGCTGCGATTACGGGTAAGTCCCTAGGCGTGATTGGGCTAGGTCGGGTGCCGATGAGGCGACGCCACGGACGAGGATCTATGCGGGTTTGGAGTTCAAGTGCTCGGGCGCCCTGGCTCTATGAGAGGTGGACATCGTTGGGAGCCTCGAATTCGGGCAGGAGTTACGCCCCCGAGCCTTCGCGGTCGCTACGCCACTCGCTACAGTGGTGCCTATGCGATTCAGCGAAGGAGATGGGCAGGATGACGATACGGTCTGACACCATTTGCGCTCAGGTTGAGACCACGTTGAGACAGACGTCGCACCGCTGCAGTGCTTCCAGATGTTTCCGCAGGCGATTGACTCTGGATGATGAGCGGCCTCTCGCCGGACAGCGGACTTGATAAGGCAGCGCTATATACTGACGGTACCTATCAGCGTCCTTTGTGTCGGACAGAGATCGACCCAGCGCAGTCTTCCCGGGAAACACCCTAAAAGTCGCCTGGCAGCTAGTCAGCGGCCATATTCGAGCAATTCGGTTATCCAAGCAGACCTCAGGCGGCAAATATAGCCTGGGGTCAGGTTTAGACTACATACGTAAAGCCATACACCTGCCCCAGCTATGCCTACAGAAATCGTACAACGCTCGTCTCCGAAAGAAATTTTGGACCCATTGCTACGGTACAGAGCTGAGCGCGGTCACGCCGGGCGGTCACTTGAGTTCGTTGCCGTGGACAATGGCATTGAAATGGGCATGCTTTCATATGAAGACCGAAGCGATACTGCTCTCGCCTTCATCTATGAGATTTTTGTACTGCCTCAGTTTAGACGAAGAGGCATAGCCAATATGCTGCTCTCACATGCAGAGGCATTTGCAGTTGGGCAGCACTGCCAGTTAGTGCGCTTAGAACCGCGCCCGCTCGACGAGACACCAGATATGAGTCAACTCGAAACATGGTATGTACGAGCAGGTTATTTGCGCAGCCCGGACTATCCTTCTCTCATGGAGAAGTCGTTGCCCATCCAGGCGCAGGCCTAAACCTTCATTGCATGGGACCGCCGTCGGCAGCTGCTACATAGAAGCGTTGAATTTCTGCTTTCTCTTGTGCACAACGGCTGCTTCTGGCCGACGAACAACGGCCCGTACCCCTCGCCGGCACGCCATGAACTGGACGCTCAGGGTGCCGCCCCCGAAGGTCGGCTCTGCAATCCAGCACTCACAAGTCCTAGCCCCAGTTTCGGCCACAAGCAGTCACTTGATCCTTGCCATCCTGTGTTCAGCGCCGGCAATGATCTTATTTTGGTCGCCTGAAAATCATTCTTCCGCTTGCTCACCATCATTTCTACGGTTAGAGTCTCTTTATACGAGCGAAAATCGCTTCCGTCTTTTCGTCATAACACAGTTACATTGTCTAGGTTATCATTGGATGAATATCGAGATATTTAAATTAGTCAATCCCACGGAAGAAAATAGATTCTGCGTATTTGACGCAGATCTCGAAAATGACGGCAGCGTCTTTTTTCACATGACGCTTGCAAAAAACATGCATTCCATCATTGAGGGTGGATTCAAGTCCGCCAAGGACCTAGGGACAGGTTCTCTGGAATCGGTTTCTTACGCAAAAACAAGCTCTGGGTGCTTTGCAAACCTAGTATTTGACAAAACAGAAGATTGGGTAGTTTTTGCGGTAAGGTTCACAACCGCGCAGCTTGACGATGTTTATTTGACGCAGTCTGAAATTCAGGTATACAGGAATAACATTCAACCCCAGATCATTGGTGTCGTGCACCTACCCAGGGGATTTCGATTACCGTAAATATAGCAGTCCACTTATGCCGACGCCCCTTTGCTGCTCGGTTTAATTCAGGCGTTAGTGAGGTCCGATCTTTAGTTTTTTCGGGGCGCGCCCACGCTGGCCACCGGCGAAGCGCGGCCTGCAGGAGCACGCAGAACTGCCGGCGAAAGGCTGGCGCTGGTCCACCATGCAGCCTTGCGGGCTGAGTCCTGATGTCGCATCGAGGGCGGGCCCTGGCCGTGGGGCTGAGCGCACCCAAGATCAGCCAGCCGTGCAGAGTGACTGCCCCAGATCAGGCGCGAACGAGGACCGAAGCCTCGGCTGATGACCTCTGTGGAGTCAGAGGGAGGGAAGCTCCGCCTTTGTGGCGCGATGACGGGCCAGTCCTAAACGGGAGCTTGACCAGGTCGGGGCCGGATGCGGGGCGGAGACTCTGGCGATGACCTATGAGGGGTGGTGTCGAGAGCTCGACCGCCCTGCCTCACTGCGCGATGAGAGGTGAGCATGGTTTGGATGGCTCAGATCGAGCCTGAGTGACGCGCTCCCGGGTACTTCGCGGCCACCATGCCGCTCGCAACATGGAGGCTTATGCGAGACACCGGGGGGCGCTTATCGCTCCGTGGAAAGGCTTGCCCTCGCGCAAGGACGGCTGTCGGCCAGGAGCAGTCATCGGAGGCGTCCTATAGGTGACGGCTTCAGGCGGCGAATTGTCGTTCACGCCCTGCGTGCCTAAGGACAGCTCCGATCCAGATCGAACATTCGACAACCTTTTGCTATCGACTCCCCAGTACAGAGATAGCGGAAACACGTACACGTGGCCAAATTCGGCGCCACAGTCAGCTTCGGAAGATCGAATATACAATTCGCATTGACGCGCGAAGCGATGTCTTTAACTACATCGAGATGCTCTACAGTTCTGAGCGCCGTTATTCATCGGCAGCCGGGCTATCACCTGAAGATTTCGAACGGCGGCATTCCCAACGACTCAACAATGTATAAAAATCCGGGGTGATTCACATTAACTCGGGAGCGTAACAACATGAGTTCACCACAAGACGCCCGCTACGCAGCACTCAAGGCAATACTCGACGAATGTCCAAACCTCAAATACAAGCCCGGCTCGCGCCAGAATCCGACGCTGGTGGACGGACTCTATTATGACCACAGCACCATCGGCGAATGGGTGCTTTCGTTCTACCGCAATGTCAAGACACAGGGTAACGACGTGGAGCTTGCCGTTGATCCTTACCGCCTGGGTTGGCCCAATGACGATTCACGCCCAGCCAGGCGCTGGCTGGAGCACCAGCGTGACCGGCTCCAGCGCCTCGAATCCGGCATCCATGCACATCAAGTACCCAATGCGATCCGGATCGGGCTGACCTACGACGGCGCCCTGGCATTTGCATCGGCGCTGCGCGCTGAACTGGCGAAGCCCAACGGCCGATGGGGCGCCACCCAACCCTCCGCGACAACAGCCAGCCAACACCCCGAGGCTCCAGCACCCCTTGAACAGACAGGCAAGGCACCAAGCGCCGGATCAGCGGCAGCTCGCGCCGCCGACGCCGGAGACAGCCATGCAGAAGCCGCTACCGAGCCGCCTTTCATCGCGATAGCCCGGCGCATGCTGATCACTACGAAGGCCACATGCGCCCAGTCGGGCAGTACCAGCACCGTGGTGGCCAAATCCAAGGAGCTGCGTTTTCGCGACGACAACCATTTCTTGGAAGAAGTCACAGCACTGCTGCAGCAGGCCGCCGGTCGTTGCGCTGTGTCCCAGGTGCTGCTCGATGACACCGGCACCCGCGCGGAATTCACTCCGTCTCTGGACCGCAAGGACTCCAACGGTCACTACGCGCCCGGCAATCTGCAGATTGTTGCTCGGTTCATCAACCGTTGGAAGAGCGACATGCCGGATGCGGAGTTCCGGCAGCTCCTCGCGGCCGTACGCGCCCCCTGATCCAGCTGGATTTTCCCGCCTTTGCATATGACAGCGCCGCAGTGGGTGTAAAGGCAAAGAGGCACAGTGAATGCACTACGCCGTTTTGCGCCTGACCAGGCTCGCATGGTTCGAAACTGCCAAGCGTATCCGCTATCATCAACTGCTTGTGTGCTTTCAGCCATGGCGCCACACCCGTGTATTCCATAAAGCCAGACAAGGACAATGATGCCGTCGATCGAGAAACTCGTGCTGGTGAATTTCAAGAAATTCGAACGACTAGAGCTCGATTTCTCACCAGATCTGAACTTGCTTATCGGCGACAACGAGGCCGGCAAAAGTTCCGTGTTGCTCGCACTGGAGTTCACCATGAGTGGGAGCCGCTCCAAGGTCGAGTCCGTCGGGATCGAAACCCTGCTCAACGCCAAAGCTGTGCAGGCGTACCAAGCAGGGACTAGGACAGTGGCGGACTTGCCGGAGCTTGTGGTCGAACTTTACCTGGCCGGCAAGGGCGTCCCTGGCCTCAATGGGAACAACAACTCCAAGAGGCGTGAATGCGATGGTCTGAAGATGGTCTACAAACCCATCGACGACTTCAGCAAGGATATCGCCGAAGCGCTTAAAGCAGATCCGACGAATTTCCCGTACGAATACTATGGTGTCCAATTCATGACTTTTGGCGGAGAAGCCTATTCCAGCGTCAAGCGCCATGTCCACCATCTGGCCATCGACAGCTCCCGCATCGACAGCGAATATGCGGCACGCGAGTACACCCGTACAGTCTTCACGCTGCATGCGGATGTCCGCGCCCGCAGTAGGTTGGAGAACGCCTACCGCCAGAACAAAGGCAGCTTTCGCGACGACCACCTCGCGGATTTGAACGGTGGCCTCGACGACTATCAGTTCGCCATACGGACCAGTACCAAGGCCAACCTGGAAACAGACTTGGTCATAACAGAGGACGGGATACCCATCGAGAACAAGGGCAAGGGCCACCAGTGCTTCGTCAAGACCGAGTTCGCACTGCGACGGCGCAAGGCAGAAGAGCGGCTGGATGTGATCCTGCTAGAAGAGCCTGAGAACCACCTCAGTCACACAGCGATGAACAAGCTCGTCGATCGCATCGCGGGTGCGGACAACAAGCAGCTCTTCATCGCCACCCACAGCAGCCTGATCTCCGCCCGCCTCAATCTGCAAAAGGCTATCCTACTCGGCGCGGCCGGCCAGAAGACCCGGCTGGATGGCCTGCCGGACGACACCGCCAAGTTCTTCATGAAGGCGCCGGACAACAACGTCCTAGAATTCGCTCTTTCTAAAAAGGTCATCCTGGTGGAGGGCGATGCCGAGTTCATCCTCATGGATGCCCTGTATCGCAAGCACACCGGCGCCAGTTTGCAGTCCAACCGCATACATGTCATTTCCGTGGGTGGCACCAGCTTTAAACGCTACCTGGATTTGGCCAAGCTGCTGAATGTCAAGGTCGCCGTCATCCGCGACAACGATGGCGACTACCAGCGCAACTGCGTGGACAACTACGCTGGCCATGCCATGCCCAACGCCAGGATATTTGCCGACAAGGACAACCTGCGTAAGACCTTCGAGATTTGCCTCTTCAACGACAACCAAGCCCTGTGCGAAGAGGCCCTCATCAAGCCGCGCATGACTCTTGAAGCCCTGCCCTATATGCTGGCCAACAAGGCCGATGCGGCTTTCGAACTCCTGCTCAAGAAGGAGAATGAGCTGATCGCTCCGTCGTATATCCAGGAGGCGATCCAATGGATAAGCGCGTAGTCTTTGCCGTGGCGGGGTCTGGCAAGACGACGCGACTGATCAACGAGCTCGACTTGCACAAGCGGGTTCTGCTGCTGACCTACACGGAGAACAACTGCGCAGAGATCCGGCGCAGGGTGATCCGGCGCTTTGGCCATGTCCCAGACAACGTCACGGTCAGCACATATTTCACCTTCCTCAATTCCTTCTGCTACCGGCCACTGCTGCTCGTAGACTTCAAGACCAAGGGCATCAGCTTCGAACGACCCAGTCCTTACTCATCCCGCCAGAAGACCAGCGCTCTCGCTCGGTATGTGAACGCGGGAGGACGCATATACCATTCCCGCATGGCCAGAGCCCTGGATGTCATGGGTTGTATGCCAGCGGTACTCCGACGCCTAGAACGTTACTACGACATGGTCTGCGTTGATGAGGTCCAGGATTTCGGCGGGCACGACTTCACCCTGCTGCTGCAAATCGCTAGGGCCAATGTACAGACCCTCTTCGTCGGCGACTTCTTCCAACACACCTACTCCACCAGCACGGACGGCAACGTCAAGCAAGGCCTCCACGATAGCTACGAACAATTCCAGCGCGAGCTACGGAGCGAGGGACTGATCATCGACACCCAAACACTGCAGAGGAGTCACCGCTGTAGTGCAACGGTCTGCGAGTTCATACGGGACCATATCGGGGTCGAGATCCACCCCGCTCAAGACCGGCAGTCGCGGGTTCAAGTCGTAGAGGACGCGCAGCAGGCCGCACAGATTTTCTGCCAGGAGGCCATGGTGAAGCTCTTCTATCAGGAACATTACGCATACCCCTGCTACGGGCAGACCTGGGGATCTTCCAAGGGCCAGGACCATTACCAGGATGTGTGTGTCGTTCTCAACTCAACCAGCTGGAAAAATTTTCAGGACCGCACATTGGGAACGAAGCTCGCGGCCATTTCTCGCAACAAACTCTATGTGGCCTGTTCACGGGCACGCGGCGATCTCTACCTTGTGCCAGAGGCGCTTTTCAAGGATTACAAGGCCAAGGCGCCCAGGGCACGTACTACCTCCAAAGCACCCGCAGCCCCCAAGGCTGTCAAAACGTCCGGGGCTAAAGCAGCGTAAGGCACACAGCTGGAACCATTTCAGGCCACGCACGCTGCCCCTCCCGCCCATCAGTCCGACTAGGCCAACGCATGGCCAAGCCTGCTCGCGCTGGGTATTAATGCGTCCAGTGACGATGTCCGCGAAAGGCGAGCCCTCCGACCTTCGCGCGACTAACCATTGCGGGGTCGGGCAGCCGGTTAAAGGCAGTCAGTGTGAGTTCCGCGAGTGACAGCGACTGGCAGCACTCGCTGCACAGCAGGCGTAGGGGGGCGACTCGATCGACCGCAACAGGTCGGTCACTGACGGCCAGTCACCGTCATACGCTCAGCCCGCAATACACTACGAATTTTGAGTTTTGCCTAAAAGCCAACCTAGCGATTTTCACTCCAATCTTTCCGGGGAAAGTTATTTTATAAGGAAATATGGTGTACCTGAATATCAATGAAACTGAATACGATAACCATATCTATCGAATTATTTCATACGAAAGATTTCTAGATTTGTTTAATACAAATAAGAATACATTGGTAAAGCCGAAAAGATGGGAAGACACCTTCGAAAACTTTGCGCTAAAATCAAAACTGATTTTTCCGAACGGCACCGAAATCGCTTTAGATACACATGAAAGGTTGTATGGTCAATGCTGGACTACCTCTAAGGCATCAGATGCGATGTGGCGAATTTACTCGCCTGATAAGAAAGGCGTCCGCATCAGAAGCACTATTGAAAAATTGTTATCTAGCTTAAGTCTAGCTAATGTTAATAATTCTATGACTCAAGAATGTATAGGCAAAGTAGAGTACATTTCAGAGGCTGAAATTATCAATAGAGCCAAGAGAGCTTTTGCTGTCAATGGCCAAATTACTTTTGGTAGTCTATTTAATTCTTTATTGGTCAAGCGAAAAGCATTTGAGCACGAAGCTGAAATTAGGATAATTCATCTGGATTGGGGCTATGATTTGCCAAAAAACGATATCCATCAATATGAGATTGATGCTCATGAATTAATAGATCAAGTGATGATAGATCCTCGCATTAGCCATGAAGAATTCCAAGATATAAAAAGTGAAATTAAACAAAAAACTGGATATCAAGGAGATATTAAAAGGTCGCTCTTATATCGTCTGCCAGAAACTTTAAATATTGAGTTCAACCAAAGCATAGGAAGTAAAATTACTCGAACACAGTAAAGCTGTGCTGGTACTTGAATTCTTAGCACGCTCCGAAATCAGTATTATGCAGGACGGCATTAATTCTAGTGCTTCACCCTTCTCAAAGGTTCTTCCGCTGGGATTGGACACTGCGGTGGCTGTACCAGTTTCAAGCTTTTTTGACCTCTGCAGTCCGTTTGGCGACCGCTAGAAGCTATGTCTTTGGTGTCATCTCGGGTGCATGACGATTTTTCATATCTCGTCGGTCTAACCTAGCGGTCAAGCGGATTGGCTTTCAGCCAGCCGCTACCTTACACATTCGTAGTTCGGTTGCCTGCTTTTGGCCTGCCGCTGCAGTTTGAAGATTTTTTAGATGCGATCAACAAAAATGGCGCCGACCACCCTCAATCAGGGAACTGTGCGCCATCAGGTCGTAGAAGTCGGATGGCTGAATTCTCCAGAATCCCGAAGGTATTGGGGACATAAAGGCTAGGCGCCGGGAACAAATATTCCCGATCAAACCCGTAGTAAATCGTCAGTAGAACCAGAAGACCTGCACAGGCATTTAGAACATTTTTAAGACTAGCCTCTGGAAAATGATCAGCTCTATGGTGCTTCACTTTATTATTTCCAGTCCACCAATCTGGAGGTGACTTTGGCTCCCTCCAATTTAACCAAGGCATGAAACTCATTCCGAATCTGGGCATTGCAACCGCAGCCTGAACAATGATTGGTGCAGCTTCACACAGTATAGCCTGATACTCATTTATAGAAGAGGCCTTATCTTTTGGGCAAATAATACTGCATATTGATTTTGCCAAAATATCCACCTCCGCCGCAGCAGTCATCAAAAGCCTGGCCAGCTCTATGGAGTAGGTCTTCTCATTTTCCTGAGAAAACTCGATCCAGCGCGACATCCTTAGCAGGTCGTCCTCTAGTGCCAGGAAATAACTCCAGTGGCTAGGTATTTTTGAGTATTGAATCGCCATTAAGATCCTGAAATAGTTGAACTAAAAAACCATGTCTCGCAAATGACGTATGAAGTTCTATTTAATCATTGGCCCACTGTTCATAATCTTCCCAGAGCCTCGACACCAGAACAAGAAGGTCTGGTCTTGACGGCTCCTGAACTTCATAAGTAGTCACCTCGGAATGTACTTTCTTGACCAACTTCCACCGGAACCTAGATGGACAGTTCAAACCAGACCGTAAGAAAAAAAAGTCCACTGCCTCAGTGCATTCTTGTACTAGCTTCCAGTCAATTGGTACGGAGAGAGTCGAAATCGCATTCTCGGAGAATTCATCGTAATCCTCTGAACCAAACAACAGAAAATTAATATCACCTCCTGCTCGCTTCAACTTCTTCAAATAGCCAGTTGTAGGCTCAGTTTTCCCCGCCTCATAGGAAACCTGCGTACCACGGGTTACTCCTGTCAGCTTCGCCAATTCAACTTGCTTTAGGCCTAAACGCTCACGCTCAGTACGTAGCCTCAAAGCCAGGTCATCTTGAACAATTGGGACTGTATGCATAAAAGAGATAAATATTTGAAGAACACTAAAGCCTAGAAGTTGGGTCGGTGTTCCTGGGTGCGGGGTTGAGCATACAGGCAAGTACGGGCCACCTCGGAAGCACTGCTCAGTGATCGCTGATCTCGGTCGCCCCGGCACAGCAACAATACAGGCGAGGCGTTGGCAACCCGCGATGCCGCCACACACCGGCCCTGAGCGCTTGCGCCTCGGCCGATAGCTCACTCCTCAGCCTTGCTGGCCAAAAAAACTAAAGTACGGTGGCGCGTTTTCCGTACAGACGAAAGTACAGTGGCGCATCTCTCTAAAGATCGATGGCGCATGGCTTACGAGGACGTGAGAAATCAACGGCTTATCTGCGTGACGTGCTGCGTGTTCAGTGGCGTTCCGCAGCTGCTGCGGAACGCCACTACACATTAGTTTTTCCGCCACTGATCTTTAGTTTTTTCGGGGCGTGCCCCCGCTGGCCACCGGCGAAGCGCGGCCTGCAGGAGCACACAGAACTGCCGGCGAAAGGCTGGCGCTGGACCACCATGCAGCCTTGCGGGCTGTGTCCTGACGTCGCATCGAGGGCGGGCCTGGCCGTGGGGCTGAACGCGCCCAAGATCAGCCAGCCGTGCAGAGTGACTGTCCTAGATCAGGCGCGAACGAGGCCGAAGCCTCGGCTGGTGACTTCTGTGGAGTCAGAGGCAGGGAAGCTCCGCTTTCGTGGCGCGATGACGGGGGAGCATGACCAGGTCGG
>NZ_MYFL01000014.1:15687-68938 GCF_002193035.1 Delftia sp. K82
CCCCACCTTTCTGAAGAGAGGCTACCGCTTTGTGTCGAGGACGGCTCCACGATGAACCAGCTACGGCTTGCCTTTCCGGACTGTTCATCAATGATCCTAAGCGGAGCTCCTTTTGCTTTCACAGCCGCGAGCTTCATCTTCGCGTCTGGGGTCCCAGAACAGTATTGGTCGTGAATCGACTGTAGATTCTTACTAATTTTCGTCCCTATGTCTTGCGCCGAACCGTTAGCAGAGGCAGATGACCCGGGAGATGCGCAACTGGCCAGCATGAGAGCGCCAAAAACAGCCACTCCGATAGAGAAGGACGAACTTCGCATCAGCAATTATTCCTTTATAAAACCTGATTTCTGAAACCACCAGCCTGCGCAGCTCTTTGCATCGGTATGGTGGAACAACTTGTAACCGCGTTATACCACCTTTCAACCTCTTTTCCTGCTTTATGCGCCACAAGATAGCTCAATCAGATGCCCAAGCGGACTTTTTAACAGACACTATCCCCAGTGCGGCGCAGGCCTGAGTAAGTGGATAAGCCTGTTTGTCACGCACATGGGCTGCGGAATATCGAGGCTTGCGGCCCGTCTAGCTCAGTGAACGACGACTTTCGTGTTTTCAGCTGGAGGGCGCGTCGCGATCGGTAGCTGTCACACGAGGGCCCTTGGCAAGCCGCGACGCCGCAGCACATCGGCCTTGTGCGCTTGCGCCTCGGCGGATAGCTCGCTCCTCAGCCTTGCTGGCAAAAAAACTAAAGTACAGTGGCGCATCTCTCTAAAGATTGATGGCGCAAGGCTTGCGAGGACGTGAGAAATCAACGGCTTATCAGCGCGATGCGCTGCGTGTTCAACACGCGTTTCGCAGTAACGAAAGGACATTCGATGTACAAAAGGGACATAAGTGGCGAGAACTCGTGGCCACCGCTGCCCGCACAGCACCAGTACAGCCCATTCTTCGACTTCCTTGCAGACGCGCTCTTTCAACACCGGCAGGCAGTTGAGGCGGATGGACACTTCGCTCGGAACAGATTTTCACGAGCAGCAGTTATTGCGTCAGCGCTCAGCGTTGAGTGCTTGGCGAACTGCCTCATATTCAACCTCAAGTTGCCGGCCGAGGAGTTCAAGGATGCGGATAGGCTAAGACCTCTGGATAAGATTGCCCGCTTCTTCAAAGATGAGAGCTTGACGGGTTTTAGTAAAGGAGAAAGAACATCACAGCGATGCCGCGAATTGCTGAAGATTCGTGATGCATACGTTCATCCAAAGAACACTCCAAATGCAGCAGTTCTAGATAGCCTAAAGGATGCCGGCGAAAACTGGGCCGTACCTATTTCAATCGACTTGCCACTTTGGCCTCTGCTAGGGATTCCGCTGCCTCCGTTTGCATGGAACTCAAAATCCTCCGCAGTAGCTTTGGAAGCTGCTTTCCGCTTTCATCATTATGTACTCAGCAAAATCCAAGAGGCGGCGCGCCACGACTTAGCGGTTCTACTGGCTTCGCGTATGAAGCTAGATGAGAAATTGAACTTAATCATGCCGCTAGACGATAGCCTCATTGGAGAACTTCGAGCCGCGAACGACTACGGATTACATCTAGATAATCTCGGCCTCTCAGCTTGGCTCGGCTGACCATGCCGGGACTATCCCGCTGTACCTTAAGCTCTCCTAATAATGAGAATCCGAATTCATCATTCCATAATAATGGATATCCCAGGTATCAGAAGAAACCAGGCATCCACGGATAGAAAGATCGGGGCTAATCTCTAAATATCTGTGCGAGCCATCCCTTTAGAATTTTCCAAGCATATCCAGATACGCAAGCCACGGAGACCCGGAATCTAGGAAACCTGGGACGATTTTAAAAGCAACCTCGTTTGAGCTCAGCGATTAGGCCAATTACGGCCCGCTGCGGCAGCCATCTCCGCGAGGAATGGCCCGCTCTGCTGCGATGCTGCGTCTGGCTTTTCAAGCACGAAGTCTTCTCGATTCTTGCCTTCCAACCACTGTGGAGGCTTGCCACGGCCAGACCACGTCGCACCCGTCTCAGGGTTCCGGAACTTCGGGTCGGCCTTCTTCTTCTCTTTGGACTTGATGCCTACGAGCGGGAAAACCTGCTGAGACGTGAACCCAAACTCACTGACCAGCGCGTGAACACGACGGAGCGCGTCCGCGGATTCAGTCTTTCGTGCCGAAGCAATCTCGGCGTCGAGGGCAGCTTTTGCTGCAAGCAACTCTTTCAAATTCATAGGATCCTAGTGCTTCATGAGCCTCGTCGAGGCTCCACATTGGATTATGTGGCTTCACGCTGCTCGGAGGCAACGCGCGGCTGGTGATCGCCGCAAGTGCTACAAAAATCAGATGCATGAAGCTCGCTCTAGCGACATCACGAAGCAGTTGCAGGCTCACCTTAGTCTTCAGGACACAGGGCCCAAAGTGGGACTGCTTAGTCAGACGCAGGACACCTAGACACGTGTTCGTGCTGCTGAGAGTAGTTGTTACGGTAGCGCACGCGATCCTCGGCATAGGGTCGGAGGACTGCCGCTCCGTGCGAAAAGTATGGTGTCTCCCGCTTGGCTGCGCTCTGCCGACCTGGCGTGACGAAGTGCGAGCTTCGCTGCAACCGAGAATTCAAGCTGGATTGGTAGCTTGAGCCTCAAGGCTTAAGCAGGTCCCAACTCGGCCTGGTCCTGTTGTATTGCACAATACACACACCAGCTACCTTCGCTCACCTTCCTTCAGCTGGGCGTGCTCCTCGCTATGTCTAAGCGACGCTGGCAAACGGCCGTGGTGATCATCACCCTACGCCTGTTGCGTTGCCGGGCGCGCCTCCGCGCCAGGTAGTGCCGCGTGTCATTGCTCCGGTTTACGAGAGTCCGTAGCAATGCGAGGATCTTCGCAGGGCGCTCATTTAGCGCATGTCACACTTTGGCGAAAAGGCGTACCCAGGTTCTCCGCACGATAGGTTCCACTTGCTGTCGCATCCGGACCGTGCCAAATTGGCGTCCAGCACCTGGTGGTGCCGATCCACATTATTTCTGGGAGGCCAAGATGGCAATAGTACGACAAGGGCGGCTTCTGGCGCTGGCATTGGCCATTGGCGCGGCGGGAGGGGCCCAAGCTGAGTTGAGCAGTGAGCTGCAGGCTGAAAAGGATCGGCTGGAGGTCGAGCAAGCGAGACTCGCTGTCGCAAAGTCTCGCGCCGAATTGGCGAGCAGCATGGTTCCCAACCTTAAGGACTACAAGCTGGCGAAGCCTGATGCCCCTGTGGTTGATGCCACAGCGGCAACAATTGCGTTTCAGCAATCATCGGCGCTCGCCGCGAGGATTGCCGGGGAGGTCAACAAAGCGCTGGGCGATTTGAAGACGAAGGCAGTTATGCTGAACAGTGAAAGGATCATGGAGCTCATCTCCGCAGCCGACTCCGTAGGGGCTCGTCTCGATCTCGCGCTGTCCGCCGTGCAGTCTAGCGACAAGGATCTCCAGGACCTCATGGATGCAATTAATAGAGCTGGCGCACCTAGTACCAAAGCCCTCGGTGCGGGAGCCGCAGCGATACCTGCGGTCGTGTCCGCCTTCTTTTCCGTGGCATCGGCTGCAAGAACTCAATACGCGCTCAGCAGCAAGTCACACAGCGACCTGGCATCTTCAGTATTGAGGGCAAAGGTTGCATCGGCTCTGTCTGCCTCCGGATACAAGGTGTACGAACCAGATGCTTATATTCCCATTGGCGCAGACCTTCAGGTTCAGAAGCAATGGGCTGCGTTAGATCGAGCGCGAAAGGCAGCCAAGAACACCTTCACTGCTGCAGCCAAGCTCGCAAAGCAGCTTCGCGACGCTGAGGCCGAAGACCAGGCGGAGCTGCTCGACGCTCAGGCTAAGGTGCTCAACGGCGTCGTTTCTCAGGCAGAGAAGTTGATGGCAGATCTGTTGACCCCGGATGAGCACGGCGCTGTCGCAATGGTTGCCGCGCAGCGCGGCTCTTGGCTGAGATCCAGCCTTGAAGACACCAGCCAAGCCCCGCCCGTTCGCCTCACCGTGACAGCCCTTCTTTCAGCGACGGATTTGGTCGCGGCCGACGGTTTCGTGCGGGGGCTACGGATCGCGGTGAGCGGCAATACCATCGGCGAATGGAGCATCCTTACTCGCGATGGCCAACTAAGGACTGGGGTCGTCCAAGCATGTGCCCAGGAGGCTTCACGAGCGTGCGCGCGCGTTGTCCTACGCCCAGACGACGAAGTGTCCAGCCGATAGCCCAGGCCCTTCACCCTGGAGCAGGCATGTCCAAGTCTTGCCTGCGTCTTTGGCTAATTGCCGACCGTAGCGCGGGGCGAGCCGTATCAACGACACCTGGACCTCGTCGATTGACCATCAGCTGCAGCTGATGGCCAAGGAAAACTTTAGCGATGGGATCTCGACTCTCCATCAGAACACCGTCCAGCGAAAGCACTTGCAATTAGTACTATGCGACTAAATTCACCTGTCTCGAAGGTTTGGAGAACAAAAGGTGTAGCCGGGTGGAAAATTGAGCGTGCTTTTAGCAAACCCCCTCTCCTGCGACTATTTGGAATTTCCCACACTCACTACTCGAAATTTATGTCGAACCACTCACGACCAAACCAAAACCAATGACTTCTTTACAGGCTTCGCATCTTGTATTAACCTACCCGTATTCTTAGAAAGGAAGTCACATGGAGTCGCTCATCACTAAATCCCAGGCAGCGTATCAACTCAACATCCCTGTGCATCGCCTTGCCGAAATGGAGGAAAATGGAGAAATCGTTGTTCATATGCAAGGTGGCGAACCCATGGTCGACTCTTTCCATGTTTCGCGGGTAAACGGGCATGCTCAGCAAGTTCCGGAACTGATCCATTCGCAGGAGCTGCTGGCAAAATTCGAAGAGGCCACTTACTGATTTCTTGCAGTTGCAAAAGCCACCTTTCCCAAGGTGGCTTTTTTTATGTTCCCAGAGTCCGTGCAAGGCGCGCCAGTCTTGAATTCACTTTTCTTGGAGCGTCCTCAGTATCGTCTGGGTGCTCGATCAGGGCAGGAGCTTCGGCGTTCTCGGGCTGCAGCGTCTTCTCTGTTTTCACCAGCTGCACCTTCGCAGCGGTCGGCGACGCATTCTCGGGCACGGCGCGTGTCGTCGGCTTTGCCTCGGGCAACTCCAACAGTGGTTTCGCTGGACGAACAGGCTGAACTGGAGGATTCCCTGGAGATAAGGTAACTGCGTGCAGGCCAAGCAGTGCAAGTGACCTCAACCGTTCTGCCCGAAGGCGTGCAGGTGTATCACGCAACACGTTAAACAGATCCGGGTATGCTTCATTGAGCACGACCGGAAACTGTAAGAACGGAGTTTTTATTGCACCGCCCTCAACAAATGGATCAGGAGCACAAATCGCAGCCTGTAATTTGCCAGTCTGGATTTGTAGCCCAATCGAGGCAAGGGCCCGCAATCGCTCCGATCGGACTGAAGAAGGCATTCCCACCAAATGTGCTTGCAGGACTTGGAATGCCTCATTCAGAGCGACAAGAATCTTGACGCTCATACTTGCCCAAGAAGCCAGTAGCCCCGAGCGATCGATAACACCGGTTGCTTCGGGGACACAACCTGCAGTCTGGGAAATGCCTCCTGAATCCCCTCTCGGAAGAACTCGGTTCCCCCGCCGACCAGCACAATCACGTCCGGAGACATCTTCTCAGCGCGAAGGGACGTGAGTATAGAAGTTGTGGTTATCGACGCCAGGGACTTGCTTGCTTGCTCGATGTACGGGGAAATATCGACGCGCTGTCCAGCCACCAAAATAGAATTTTTTCCTTCACGGAAGGCCTTTTCAAAGCTCTCGACCGTGGGCTTCACCCCATGTTCCTCGGCCAATAAAATGCCTGCCTGCTCCAGCACAACCGACGACGCGTGGAGGCTTGTCCCGCTCGAACGCATCTGAAGCTGGCCATCAGCAATCAATACCCAGTCGTTGCTGAAGAATCCCGGGTCGATCACCAAAATTCTCGCGTCATCATCAATCTGCGGCTTCGCTTCGTCATCCTGGTCGATCATGTCGAACAGCCCACCAATAGGCTGCGCAACCACCTTCACCTTGGCAATCTCCACCGTTCGCTTAGGAGTAATGCGGTGCTTGCCAACAAATTTCTTCTCTAGGGCTGCGCGAAGGCTTTCATCTTTGTACTGATGGACAGGCAAACCGGTGACCAACACATCCACGTCCGTCATGCCTGACATCAGGAGGCCTGCATGGAACAATGCCTTATAAGATGGGCTATTCGCATACTCTGCATGTAGCGAACGTTCCCACATTGCAGCCTGGTCAGACGATACGCCCGCAACAAATGGCTCTTCACCCACCAGAACATGAAGGAAGTCGTCCTGCGCTTTCCCGTCGAAGCGGCTTCCGAAACGATCGGCAGGCGCCGCTCCTGCAGGTCGAATTGCAGTCTTCATGCCTTCGGCGCTGTCGCCAAAAGCCAATTTCAGATTCGAGTAGCCGATGTCAAGACCGATGACGTTCATTGCAATCCTTTGCACAATTAGGAATTGCAATTCTAATGCAATTTTTTGACGATTTATAGCTTTGTGGTGCACCAGTTTGCGCCCTGTAGCCGCCTAGTCGCCGTTTGGGGTATCACTCTTGTCGCCCCTCAGTAGTGCCGCTGTGTCTCCAGCCCCCCCGAGGCAACTCTCCGCCTCAGCACCTCGTTCCCTGGCTCACAAGGAACAACCTTGTGATGGTAGAAACCACCCCACATGCACCCTGATAGGCTGCATGTGGTCCGCAAGATTGAGGTTTTTGGCGGTCAGATTGCAGATGCTATCATCCATGTACCCGTTACCGGGTGCATCTGCCCTAGTAGATGCACCCGGTAACGGGTGGATGGGTGTTGCCAGAGGAGCGCAAACGTTTGTAGCCCTCGACAGCTCCTGGTAGCTGGTCAACGCTAACCCCTGGGTGCATCTGGGGGGTAGATCAGCCCACGGTAACTAGGCTCATGTGAGGGTATGAATGGAAGGCCATGACAAGGGTATTGAGTCGCTTGAGGAGATCGTCTCCGACCTGTACGACGAAGCCATGCGGATCGCTGATCACTACTGGGATGCGGTGACAGCTCATGAACGTAGGGCCACCGGGTATGAGTCACGAAGCGCACTTGAACTCTCGTGCGTCAAGCGCGGCAACAACCTTCAGATCGTGTGGAAGGGCATCAAGTGGTATGGCTCGAAAGCCAACCGCACCAGGACAAGAATTGCAATTGCACGCGACAGCAAGAACATGACGTACACCGATGCTGAGCTAAAAAAGCACGCCAAAGACTGGGAGTGGGAAGTCGTGCGAGAGACCGAATTGCAAATGCAGTCCATCCGACGACAAGCCCATCACCTAGTCAGGGCCATCATGTCCATACGTGCTGCAAAGGCTGTAAAGCGTGTTGCCGATGAGAAGCTGCTAAAGCTACGCGATGAGCGCTGAGACTTGACGCTGGCCAAAGCGACTGCCATCAGTTTTTGATTTCCGAATTGGGGATCTCTGCGTCGTGCCGTTGGGCGTTACTCATGGCCCTGGATACCGCGAAGTCAAAGTTCCAGTGCGGTAAAGTTCGTGGCATTTCATTTTCCATACCCAGGTCCGCGCATGCGTAAAACGAGCCTCTATCGGCCTGGCACGGGCAATGTCACAGAGGCCACTTTGTGAGGGCGGCAAAAGCCACCTCGCACAAGAAGTGCCGAGGCACACTTCTTTAAAGCAGCGACGTTGAAACTGTCAATGCAATCGAACCGCGTTTTCACTATTTCGAAATCGTCGAAACCTATCTAACCCATGGAGATCAGGTACTAGCGAAGCGTCATGGCTCAGTATGGAGATTTTGGTGTGCTGACCTGTAGTTCGCGCACAGGTACTCTTTGCGTACTGTCTCGGCTGCAGCTATTTATCAAGATTTCGCAGCGGCGGCTCGCAGAAAGTCAAATCATGGCGGCGGTTGAGCGTCACAATGCTCTTCTAGGAGTTCCTCATGGCTCTGTGAAGGTCTTAGGATTCCAGCGGGCAGTAGAGCCACCTAACCATGGCCGAAGGCAGGGGGTCTCTAGCTTTCGGTTTCACGGCTCACCTTCGTTCAAGGCATCGTGTCGAATTTCTGCATTCTTCAACTGGGTTTGGTCATGTCAACGAGCATCTACAGGTGTACGTCTTAATCTCTTTCGCGCTTCTGCGGTTTTGTTACCGATTGCCTTCTGTGACACCTTGGCTCTAGTGTACTGAGCGGCGTTTTCCGCCTTGCGGGCCGTCACACTCGACTTTCATCGTAATCCCACACTATGCCGAGTGGTTCGGCTTGACGTCTCCGGCAATTTCCCCGCGAAGCCGCGAGGACAGGATCTCAGTTTCGTATGCGCAACTGCTCCAATCGTTTTCACAACGCATGCCTCACCTCTACTCCCAGCAGTTGGACAGGATCACTCCCTGAATTCTTACGACGCGATCTTTGCTCCCGAGCGCCTATTTTCGATGTTGTTACTCTTCCGCCCCCTGGCGTCAACCGTTGCACCTGAGAACCTGGCGGCTCGTGAGCGGTAGTTCCTTCAAAATCATCCCCCTGCCCCAATAGCCCAAAACAGCCTCGTGTCTGTAGTGCGAAGCACTCAAGCCATGAATTTAGTCCAATGGCGGTTTTAAACCCCGTGGTGGGAGGTCATGTAATATTAATGGCGTAGGGTTGCGGCTCTGGAGGGTTGTTTTGTTTTCCTGCGTCGAGGATATTTGACCAAACGCCCTGTAGTCCTTAGCGAAGTTTTCCAGCGCTTAACGCATCTACTGGTTACCCCGTAACCTTAGTACGCGCGATCGCGAGGTTTCGTGCCTCGTGTGATTTCGACAAACCTGGTGAGCCGCCTCCAGGGCGCTACATTCTCAGAGCTGGCCGTCAATTGGACCTTCAAGCCATTTCCCATCTCATAGACATGCACCTTGAGGTACGCCAGTGCCAGCCAGATGGAAATGTTCAGCCTGCTTCTGCCAGCCTCACGCACATCTCATATGAAACAAGCCCGGTGCTCTGCACACGATCCACCACATACTGCGCCCGCGCCCGATGGATTTCAGATAGTGCGTGTACGAGTACATTGTTAAGCGCAGAACCACCAGGTGCAGGTTCGAGCGGATGGACGCATACCCGCATGCCTACCACGCGTCGCGGGCGATCTTGACCCGCGTCCTCAACCCTTGCGCAACCCACCGCAAGGGGACAAGACCAGTTTGTGGTTGCGGTAAGCTCCAGCTCGCCACGGTCGGTTGTTGCTAGGCGGAAAACGCCCTGCCTTATCCTTATCGAACCATGCGAAACAAGGTGCATAAATTTGCTTTTGCAACCAACCGAAAATTGAAGCGCAATCAGAGACGAAGCATTTTCCATCGACCAGGCGAGCAGCCATGAATCGGTGTCACCTGTGGATGGCTTGAAAAATTTTTACCCTAGCGTATGAGCCTTAATCCGGAATCCAGCCCTACTTCGCGCCGAGCGCGTCTGCTTGCGATCGTGGCAGTAGCACCAGATCGCCGGGTAATGTGTCAAAACCCGGGCTGCGGCCACGGCGTTTATGCGGCCATCCACGTGGTTGAGGAGCAAGGCGCCCTCATTGTTCTGGGCTCCACCTGCTTCGCGAAGCGATATGGAAGCACCAACGCACTGGGATTGCCGTCGTACTCTGCTGGTGGTGGAGGCGGTGGAACACTCGACGAGGCGGAGCGCCAAATGCTCATGGAGAACACAGCCGCGTTGATGGCGCTCTTCAAGGAACGCCACGACAGCGCTATGGCGCTCGCCGAGGCCAAGCTGCGCGCCCTGCGCGAGCGCGCGACCCAGCACCATGCTGTTCGGCGGGCGCAGCTCGCTCCAACATACACAAGGCCCCTGCAGTCCCTGCCACAGCATCCCTGGCCCTGGCAGCACCAGCAGAACACCTCGGTAGGAGTGGTTCGGGGAGCCGATGGTCAGTGCTGGGTTCGGGTGCAGCATCGCGACGGCTCGCAGAAGATTGCGCCGTGGCCTGTATTCGATGGCTGGGATGAGGCCCTCCCCCCCTCTGTGGCCGTGCCAGAC
The DNA here is from genome assembly GCF_002193035.1 of Delftia sp. K82. Lineage (NCBI taxonomy): Bacteria > Pseudomonadati > Pseudomonadota > Betaproteobacteria > Burkholderiales > Comamonadaceae > Delftia > Delftia sp. K82. Next base: position 25,786 of record NZ_MYFL01000014.1, read on the forward strand.
CTCTCGCTGACGGCATACGCTGTGAAAGACGTTGTCATGGCCCTGCAGTGGCTCCGGGCACGGGGCTTCTCCGCCCCGGCAGTCAGTCGTTGGCCGGAAGTGCTCAGGATCCTCCCACCCGTGGACGAGTTGCCATAAGGTGTCTTCAGCGCAGCACGACCGGCTTGCAGCATCGACACAGCCATCTCCGGACGCGCGCCTCCTGCAGGAAGGCACGGCGTCCTTGGGTATCTTGGCAGGACCTGTGTCGGTACACAGGCTTCCCTGTTGACGTTCACCAGCGCCAGCCTCCGCTGGCTTCGCCTTTACTGTGCGATTGGAGGTATGGCTGACTGCCGGCAGGGCGACGACTTCCGGCCTGGCGTGCTTGGCTCCCTACCCGCGAGGACTGATGCCCAGGCGATCGGGCAAATCGTGAATCCCGCGCCGAGCACTGCCGCAGCCAGCGCTGCCCCTGATGACCGCCAGCCAACCGCCTAAAGCATGCAAGCCGCCCACGCAGATGCCGCGCCACGCGACGGCACCCATCCGCCTCGGTTCAGCGGCGCGCACAGCGTTTTCATCGTCGACGGTTGCATTGAGCCTGCTTGACCTTCGCAAGCGCTATTGCTTCCACCAGCAGTGCTCTCGTCTGCACTACGGCGAAGGCTTGGCGTCGGCGCGGCGGCTTCCAGCGCCAGCATTAGGACGCGCCTGGGCGGCACCAGCGCGATGCGCGTTAATGCCACCACCCTGCCCTATTCCCTTGCCTATCGCTCAATAGGCATTCTGGAACACGCATGCGTCAGCACTCTGCGGCTCGGGGAAACCAGTCTCGTAGATCGGCCACTAGGCCACCGGCCGTCACCTTGCCGTGGTACACGGCCTTCTCGATCGACGCATCAACGTATGGCGCAGAGATCGATTCACCCGGCACTATCTGGCACAGCAGCGCGTCGCGGTCGAAGTTTGCGTGCAGTCGGCACATCAGCGGACGGTTCCGGAAAATGCTGCATCGGTCGTCCTGCAGGAACGTGCACGGCTCACCGGAATGCCGGATCGGCACTACAGGTGCGTCCTGCAGGTCGCGTGCGACGACCACAGCGCCAGCAGGCTCGACCACTGGCTTACGGCCGATCGCGCGCCCAATAAGCGCTGCCTCTGCGTCGGACACCAGCACGTCCTGGTGGCAGCAAGCGGCACAGCCAGGGCGGCAAGCGACCTCAGCCGCCACGGCCATGCCGAGCCGGTCAGCGGCACGGTGCAGCCACACGATGGCCTTCGCGCGCGAGGGGGCGGTGAGCGCTTCGTTCACAAGGCGCAGGCGATCGCCATTTGCTGGCTGCAAGACCGCCTTGGCCCGAGCGTCCAGCGTCTCGCGCCCCGAAGGGCCGAGGACATCGGTCTCCCGCTCGCGCACGCGGGCGAGATGGGCAGCTCGATCGGCAGAGCTCCAGTTCTTCATCGCGGGCCTAGAAGCCGTACTCGCGCGCGCGCCAGCGGCGCAGCGTCTGGTAGTCGCACTCAGGCAAGTCAATCTCCCCGGCCTCGGCCGCGTTGATGATGCGATGGCCAGAGCCATCGTGCACCCGGTTGCCGTGCAGGAGGTAGAAGAACCAGGCGAACGGCACGCCCGTTCGGCGGTCGATCACTTGGAGCTTGTCGAGCAGCTGCTGGGCAGTGCCTTTTCGGGAGCTGACTTCGGCGAGATGCTTTCCATACGTCCACACCGGGACGATCGACAACTCACGCAGACCACGGGGACTCGGGTCCTGCCAATCGCTGGTCTTGAGCACCCAGTGCTGGCAAAGGCGGGCGCCGGCGCGGCCCGCGCTGCTGGCCTCCCAGTCCGAGAAAAGACGCCGTGCCTTACAGGGAAACTTGTCGTGGCCAGGATCCAAGTCCGCCAGTGACTTCACCCCCAGCGCCTCTTTGGTGTAACTGTCGCGGACATCGAAGAGGGTGGTTCGCGCGCGCTCGCGCTTGCGCTCCTCAAGCTCGTCGGCAAGGCTGAGAAACTTGGCCACGTCGATCACGCGCTTGACGACATAGCGCGGAGGCCCGAGGGGTAGACGTTCGTCAGCGGGTAGCTCATCGCCGCAGGCCTCATCGACCAACTCTTGCAGTGTGCGCGGGGCGGACCAGCGCCGGAGCAATTCGCAGTCCAGTGTCTCCTGCTGCATCTCGATCTCGATCTGCACGAAGCTATCCTGGGCTCCGCCTCGATCGAGCACCAGGTAGATCTCCGTCAACTCGGTCTTGGTCAGCCGCAGCTGCAGCTCGCGGAGCCGCTCATAGCTCTGCAGAGCGCGGGCACCGTCGGCCAGATACTCGCTGGTCAGCCAGGCAGCATGATCAGTCGATAGGACGAGCCCGTCCGCGCTGGCAACGCCGCGACGAGTGAGCCATCCGCCTTCGCGGCTCGTTGCCCACGCCACGGCAGCGAGGCCTGGCACTCCGCGTATGGCCACCATCAGCGCTTCGTGCTTCTCCTTGGCGCGAGGCGAAAGTGGTGGCTGGGCGACGGCGGCTACAGATTCAACCAAGCCAGGGATCTCTATCGTGTACTCATGCATTCGAAGTCCAGTCACGTTGGCAAAACAAGTAGATGCATTCTCACCGCCGCGTGCTTGGCTAGCGTGCGCACATCTGCGCCAGCTCGCCCGCACCCGGTCCCACGATGAGCGGCTGGAAGCTCTCCAGCAGCGCTGCGTCTGCTAGCGCCAGTCTTCCTTGACTTCTCGATGGGTGCATTGGCCTGCCCGTTCGTCCTGCCTGCGTCCCTCCAAAGCTATGCAGGCAAGCGCCAAACAGCAAACGAACAGAGCAGCAAGTGCTGGCCAAGCCGCTTCCCCAGTGAAAAACGAGCTCGGAGAGGCTTCGGTCGCCGCTAGGAAGCCGACCAGGACGCATCCGAGGCTTGAGATAAAGATGAGTAGGTATGCGCGCACCTTGCCTCCTACCGGTTGGCTGGCTTGCCCAGCTGGCCTTCTTCGATACCCTCGGCCATGCGCTCAAGCGCCCGCCACTCACCATAAGCGACTGCCCGATCGATCAGTGCCTCGGTGCTTTCGTCAGCGCCAGGCGGCAGGAGTTGGGCAGTACCGGTTCGCCGGTCAAAGCCCTGCTCCTCCTCCACGCGGGAAGCCCTGGCTCTGAGGTCTTCTATGACTGCAGATTTCGTAAAACGTCCCATTAGTTCTCTCTCCTTGGCTTCGTCGTCGCGCAGGTTAATCGGCATTGCTTGCTGATTCTGGCCGCGCAACTCATCAGGTTTGGGTTAAAAGAAGCGCCTGTTGCGCGCGCGGCTCACGGATGCTCGTACGAGCCGCGTGAAGGCAGCGCCAGCGCCTCTCTGGCTCTTACATTTCGCTCTGTTTGAGCTTGCGCAGAACAGCCCGATACTTGTCATGCAGCTCCGGCCAGCCTGGCGCTGGGCGCAGTGTCCCGGCATTCAGTCGTCCGCTCATTGCTGCAAGACGCACGTTGGGGTGCCCGGATGCCAGCGCCAGCCGGAAGAACAAGCAGGCCTATCACGCGATCGAGGACCCAGGGCTCGGCATGGCCAGGACACTCCGTGCACGGTCCGCCATCACCTGTGCATCGAAATCACCAGCCAGGTTGACAGCCCAGGCAGGGGGTTGCTTGCGGACGCCGTCTTTTGTGAAGAGTTCAACGTAAGCCGTCGTGGCCTCCAGGGCATCGCGCTGCTCTTCCAAGCGGGAGGCGAGTTGATCGCGCTCGCACATAAGTTCTTGTACGAGGGCGGCGTAATCACTGTTCGAAAGCTGGGACATGCTTTCCTTCTCCATATGCGTAAACCTAGTTGACGACCATGCAGTTCGTCCGACCGACCAAGCTGCAACCATGCAACGAATTGTCTACAGCCACGCTTTGGTGTCAAGGAAAAACGCATAGTTAACTATTGTTTTCTTGCAGAACAATAGTTTTATATCTATCGATCTTCTGAAGCGAGTGTGATATAAAACTATTGTTTTCAACAAGGATGCTAGTTTCATATCATGCGATCACTTCAGGAATTCGCTGAGACGATGAGGGAGGCGAAGAAGGCTCGCCGACTGACCGTCAACGAACTGGCGACCCGGACGGGGCTGTCCGCTCAGTCCGTGCGTCACGTGCTCGAAGGCGCCACCGCACCGAGGCTTACAAACGCCATGGCGCTGGCGCAGGAGCTGGGTTTCGAGCTCATGCTGGTACCCAGAGAAGCTGCGCAGTCGCTCGTCCAGCGCCAGCACGCAGGGCGCACCGTGGTGTCGGATGTGGAACGACTCATACCCGGGAACGCCCCGGGCACCAATCCCAAAGCAAGAGGAAATTGACCATGAGCAGCAGCGCACACATCGAATGGGTCCGTGACAATCGCGGCCTCGAAGCAGCATTCAGGGAGGCCTGCAGCGCCGTTCGCAAGCGAGAGGCCGAGGTGAACGACTGGTGGGAGTCGCGGTTCTTTGTGCTGCGGGTGTTGGAGAACGGCAGCAAAAAGCTGTGGCCCACGACCGAAGGCCACGTGAGCCGTGCATACGATCTGCAGGACTGCGATGAGGACGTACCCGAGTTCTTCTACTGCGACGAAGACGGCCAGCTCTACCCTGTGACGGTCGGCCAGCAAAGCCGCTGCAACACCGACGTCGAGGCACCTTTCTTGTACGCGGCTTCGGACATCGTGGCGAACGGCAAAGTGGTCGGCCAGGTCATCTACACGGACCACTAGGTCCTCGTTGCCACCTGTGGGCACGCAGCCCAGTCGCATGCAGGGTCGATTCGTCGCGTGAGCGCTACTCGGCCTGGGTCTCCCTTAGAGCGGCGATGGGATGGCCACGTTGGGGCTTACCGTGCGGAGGCGCAGGCCTGGACGGCAGTCGGTGGCTCGTATGCACGAGGGAACGTGCACGGAAAACTAAAAGGAATGGTCGAATGAACACCAAGGTCTGGAACCTGATGTACGTCGCGGGCAACCCTGCGATGTTCACGCGAGTGACAGCGAATGCCGACAACCCAATGAAGCGCGCGGAGGCTCTTGCCGGTGCCGAAGTAGTGGCCCGCAATGGCTGGCGCGCATGGGTGGAGCACCACGCGACTGGCAAGAGGATTTTCGAGAGCGCGCAGGAGCAAGCGCACCGCGCGACCCTCAGTGCTACCGATAGCGTGACCTGACGGGGCGACCATGCAGTACCGAGCCCTAGACGTATATATCGGCACCTCCAAGCGACGGGTCGGCCTCCTATACCAGTACGGAACTGGCCCTTCGGCGATCACGCGCCTTGTGCCGGACCTCAAGTACTGGATGGACGACACAGCCCCCCTCCTTTCAGCCAATGCTTGGGTGGCAGACCGCGCCGTTCGCGCTGCCTTCCTCGCCGAGCATGCGGTACAGCCCTTCTTCAACGGGGACGGGGAAATGCTCCCCAACTGGTTCCAGAACCTCCTGCCAGAAGGCCCCCTGCGCCGGCACCTGGAGGAGATCGGAAATCTTGGCAAGGGTGACCACTTCGGCCTGCTCAGCCTGTGCGGCACAGATCTGCCTGGCGCGGTATATGTGGAGCCCGCGCCTCTGGACCGCGCCAGCGTGGCGAGTGTTGTCACCCAGGACAACGACGCTCTTGAGATGTCCGTAGTGCCCGTGCCGGTACCCGAAGCCACGTCGCTATCCGGCGTTCAGCCCAAGCTATCCCTGATCCAGTCCGGTGGACGCTACGTGGCCAGGACAAAAGACGCCAGGGGCGTGCACATCATTGCGAAGCTACCCACCGTTGAGTACCCGCTACTGCCCCAGGTGGAAGAGCTGTCCATGCGCCTGGCTGCAGCGGCGGGCGTGCAGGTGTGCGAGGTCTCGCTGCAGCCCCTTGAGCACATCGACGCTGACCAGCCTTTTACTCTGGGTGAGGGCAAGCAATTTCTGTCCGTCCGTCGCTTCGATCGCGCGGGCCGCAAGCACGTCCATTGCGAGGATTTCGCGCAGATCCTCGGCGTGCCACCAGACCAGAAATACACCCACCCCTATGCTTCCTACGCGACCATGTTCTCACTGCTGGCGAACACCGAGCAGCTGGGGCTGGAGGCCGCGCACGAGCTGCTGCGCCGGATCGTCGTCAACGATTTGTTGGGCAACTTTGACGGCCACCTGAAGAACTTCGGTCTCCTGTACTTGGATGGCCGCACGCCAACACTGTCGCCGGCATACGACGTGGTGGCCTACGCGGCGTACCTCACGGGGCGCGGCCATGCGCTTGCCTTCTCCCCCGGAGGTCTGAAGCATGCTCGCGTGTCGCCCGCAGTTATCCGCCAGCTCTGCAACGCTGTGCCTGTGCTCTCCGAGCCCAAGCTGCATTCGATCGTCAAGGACACGGTGCGCCGTGCGCATGAGGCCTGGCCAGCCATGATCGAGGCCTCTGCCCTTCTCCCAGAGCAGAAGGTGAGGCTGCTCCAGCACTTTCGAAATACTCCCATGATCGCCTCCCTCGACAAACGCGCGGCCAGAGCCAACGCGGCAGCCAATGACTGAGACCTCTACCCAGACCTCGGCCCCGGCCACGCCGGTGAAGGCGCATATCGACCCAAGCTGGAGGCCGATCCTGGAAGAGATATGCCTGCTCAAGGATGCGCTGGACCATGCTTTTCGATGGCATGGCGAAGGCGGGAATGAAGCATGGATTGATGACGCACTTCGGCCGCACGGTTTAGACCTGCAGGACTTTGCCGAGGGTTCAAAGGAAGACGGGCCCACCTTTCCCGACCGCTTCGTGGCAATGCTTCTCGGTCGCGCGTTCTGTCGCCGCGACCTTCAGTCGAGCGTCCAGTTGATGGAGATCCCGCCATGGGCCGTTTTGGGCTGGGTGCGCAAAGACCTCTACAAGGAAACGCCATCCCTTCCCCGCGAAGACTTGGAGCTCAGGGCCCTCGCCGCCAACCAATGGGACGGTACCGAATCGTCCGTTGATGTCTGGACTGGGCTACCGCTGTACCTAGCGGGGGAAGGCAAGAACCGTACACAGCTTCAGCGCCTGGCAGGAGTGGATCGGCTGGCGCTGGTGGTCGAACACCGTTTCCCGGAAATACCAGGTTTCATCGCCTCTCCGGTGCCGTTCTTTCCATGGGCAGTCGCCATCCAAAGCGATACGCACCCTATTGAGGTCCTGCCGTTTCGCAAAATTACGGAGCAGCTTGTTCTCAAACTGGGCTTGAAGTGGGATCCGAAACCCTCATGGCGCGCGCTGACAGCACTGATGCAGCGGGGAGACCGCCCCCTGCGATTCCTGAGATGGGCTGCCCATGGCTGGCAAACACGCCCCGGACACGCATTGAGGCTGCGCCTTATTGCGGGGGATCGTAACTACGGTGGTACTCGACTTGCTGATGCGGTCCTTGGCGAGTATCAAACCCCGTCGCCATGACCCATCTCGCAACCCACAAATCACACAAATAGACCATGCGTCAAACCATTGCCAAGGCGGTCGCGCTCCTGCCTGCCATCGCTCTACTCCCAATGCAGGCCGCAGCCCAGTTCAATCTGCAAAAGCATGATGCATCCAGGCCAAGCAGCCAGGTCGTCACTCCACACGTACGCGCGGAACTGGTGGCGCATGCACCTGAAGGGGTCGCAGCTGGCAAGCCCCTGTGGCTCGGGCTCACCTTTACACACCAGCCAGAGTGGCACACCTACTGGACCAACCCTGGAGACGCGGGGCTCCCCACCGAGCTGGCGTGGAGATTGCCCCAGGGCATGGACGCGGGGGCCATCGCATGGCCTCTGCCCAGCAAGTTCCCGCTTGGAAAGCTGGTCAACTACGGATATGACGGCTTTGTGCTCCTTCCCGTTCCTGTGTCCATCTCCTCCGCATTCAGCCCTGGCCAGGCCGCCGAGGTGGACGTCAAGCTGCATGCCACCTGGCTGATGTGCCGGAAGGAGTGCATCCCCGAGGAGGGCGATTTCGTCCTGCAGCTGCCCGTGCGCTCTCCTACGGTCGCTCATGCAGCGGCCTTCGCGGCAGCGGCGAAGGCCATGCCCCAGCCACTTCCCAACGGCGCAGGCACTATGGCGCGGGTGAACGGCGCCCACCTGGAGGTCGAGGTCGCAGGACTTCCATCGGAGCTTCGCGGAAAGGATCTAGAGGTCTTCTCCGAAGTCCCTGGCGTGGTCGAGACAGCCGCACTCAGCTCCCAGCGATGGCAAGGCAAGGTATGGACTGCCCGCCTCCCGTTGGCCGCGCAGCGCAGCGCCAGCCCCAGCCGCATGCCTTTCGTACTCGCCCATGGCGGCAAAGGATGGCGAGCGGATCTGGGAATGCAGGGCGGATGGGCCAGCTCTGCAGCGCAGGGCACTTTCCGGCCCTGAGCGACCACACGGGGCGGAGTTGCTGGACAAAGCAACTGGGCAAGGCCTCGTCCGCCTGAAAAGGGGTAGGTTGTGCGGCCGACCAGCTGCCGCCACGCCAACCACAGACTCTTCAGCCTTCAGGTGAGGTGACACCACCCATGTCAGCTACGACGCGTCCCCCGGCTTGGTAGCCTTGCGCACGATTGAGGCTGTGAAGGCCTGGATGCTCGGAGGTGGATCCATCGGTCGAAAAATTTCTGAGCTCGAAAACTGCCAATACGCACGGCCACTTTTCCACTACGAAAGCGGGAGACGATCCGAAACGGCACGTGCCAGAACGCTACACATATTTACGGGACTGTTCCCGTGCATATGGAGATACGTATGAAAGCTTTTCTGGCCCACCTGGTACGCGCCGCAGTGTTTGTTGTGCGGGCTTTACTTCACTGCGCCTGGTTTGCGATGCGGCCTGTGCTCGCGATGCTGTGCTATCTGCTTGCGCAGTACCTCGCCGCATTCGTGGCGTTCTGCGCTATTACTCTGATGCTCCGCTGACAATGCTGCTGGTCCGATGGCGCACCTCCTGACCGAGGTCGAACTTGGGTTCGACGTGCTTATCGCATCCCGCAGACCTGGACGACTGCAACCGGCCGATAGCAGACGGGCCAGTGCTCCGGTCTGGGATGCATACTTCAATCTGTGCGTTGCCGATGGAGGACGCGGGACAACGCTGTGCTGCAAAGAAACTGTGGTCTCACACAGGCTCTAACTTGCAGACTTCGGCCAACCGAATCCAGTTTGGGCGCGGTGCTATGAAAGGCTGGTGGTCGGGGGGAAGGACGAAGACCTCACGATTTCCGAACTTATGATGCGAACTCAGCACCTGTCTATACACGTTATAGACGTGAATACTATTCGCTACGGGTCGGACAAGGTTGAAGTACATCACGATCGCGACTACGCGTCCCGTTCCGCGCAAGAACTCGCCCGCAGCTTGCTCCAGCATCGGAATCAGATGATTGATGTCGCCGTCTGGTGCCCAGGACTGCGGAAACTTGAGGAAAAACGCCCCCATCTCATCTTCTGGCAACTGGGTGCGAGCCGCCTTGAGAGTGTTAAGAATCGAGCTCTTACTTGGGGCGAGGTTGCTCTCAACTCTGCACTTAACGTCCGCGCACACCTCCCCGGATGGCGTCGCGATCTTCAGATCGTAGCTGCTGCCGCGCGGGCCACCAGGTGTCACGTAATTGAACTTCACGCCCGCCAAAGCGAGTATCTTGCCCACCTCCAGCTCTGCAAATCGATCTTCAATGTGACCAACGCTCATCTCCTGCAGGACATTTTTCAAACCCGGAACTTCCTGGAGGTTGAGGATGGTCTCAGCGAGATCAACGACACGCGCCCGATGTAACGACTCATCCCCAGCCTTGGCATCGAGATTGCGGAAGAAGGGCGACTTGTCGTCACTAGCTAGCACGTGGTGCTCCAACCAGTCGCTGCCGAAAGTCGTGCTCAGCACCCTCAAGGCAAAGGCGTAAACATGGTCTGCCCATGATGCTTCAGGAAGGGCCTCATGTACCTCCCGTGCATGCTTGCGAATCTGTTCGAGCATTGAGTGCTGCAGCGTTGTCATGTCATTCCCTAGTACAGAGCAAATGGACATTTTGCTCGCTGCTGCTTGGACTGAGTGAATCCGACTGCGAGAGGTCAGATGGCTATCTCATATCCATGAGTCCGTTCTTGGGTGCTAAAAACAGCTGGCGCTGTCCCTCTTGACGCTGACAGCTCCCCAGTCGTGACAAAGGTCGACGCAGGCGATGTCTGGATCGTTGACAAAGGCGAACCCATTCCGTTCGGTCAAAAGAAACTGCGGCTCATCCTGAAGCGGCATTTTGCTGCTGGCGGCTCAGTGCTTGTGACGATGCACCAGTCGCCCGAATCTGCGCTTACCCAGGCACTTGCATAGAATCCGACCAGCTCGAATGTGCGCCGCGCGATGGTGACGCGCTCGTGCTTCCGACCGATGCGGTGACCATAATGACCGGCCATACTTTGACCGGGTAGCATCACGTCCTGAATGACACAGGGAGCCACGTGGAAAGTACCGGCATCGATACAGTGAGAGAGGTAGCCTCCCACCCGGGCAAGCACGAGCTCGCCGCGAGTATGTGGGACTATCTTGCGGGGATCGACAGCTGTGTCATCGCACCAGCGGCGGATTCAACGGGCTCGATACGGGGCGATCGGCTGCACATCCAGTGGTGGATTGATCCATCGGGCAAGTACTTCGCCGTCCAAGCACTCGACACAATGGACGCAAGTCATTGGGAGGTGTTCCATGTGCCTGTGGCTGAGGACAAGTGCGTCGCAGGCTGCCGTTTGAACTGGGAGGCGGCTGCGGGTCGGTCGCTGCTTCCTTCCCTGTGGAAGAAGGTCTTCAACCCTGTGCTCGGAGCGCCTCTGGATGGTGCGCGAATCCCCACGTTCACGGACCTGCTCGCAGCTGGATGCTCCCAGAGCGGAGTCACTGCAGTCCTGGACAACCGCAGTGCCATTGCCCACCTGGAAAGCGAAGTGGAGTACTGGACACATCTTTCCAAGACCCTGTCCAAGCTTCCCCAGCGCCAGCGCCGGATCCATCACCAAAGCCAGCCCAGCACCGCAGTCTCCGTGCCTGAAGCACCGCCAATGGAACCCGAATTGACGCTTGCTGACATCGACGCTTGGGCTGCGGCAAACATGGACCGGATCACCATACTGCCGCGCGCCATCAGCGCCACGAAGCGCAGCCCCTACGAAAACGCCGCATTTCTCTACGATTGCCTGGAGTTGCTGGCGACCGAATACACCCAGGTCAAGACTGGCGCGGCCGACCGCTTCGCGTTCAAGGAGAAGGCCGATGCGATGGGGCTGGACTATGGTGGCTCGGTCGATCCGACAAGAGCAGGGGAGCGCGGAGACCAATACTTCATTCGATGGAGGGGTCGCCGACGATTCCTCGACCAGCACATCACCAAGGGGAGCGCGCGAGACCCCCGCTTCTGCCTACGGATCTATTTCACGTTCGACGAAGATGAGCAGAAGGTCGTAGTCGGCTCCATGCCGGCCCATCTCGACACATCCAGCTCCTGAGGAGTCACCATGGCCGGAAAGAAGCTCACAAGCGACCAGAAGCGTGCTCTGCGCAAGCGCGAGGAAGAGAAGCGCAACCGCCAGCGCCAGCATGAGAGAAATCGCCGCCTGAACAGCATGGATGACCTGATGGTGACGGTAAGGCTTGCTGCGATGGGCGAGGTTGGTCCGGCGGAGGTTGAGGCGTCTGTGCTCAAGGTTTGTCAAGCCAAGTCGATCACTGCGAGCCTGAACGAAACGCGCTTCAAGTCCCGCGCCTGGGATCTGCTCCGGGATACCACTTCTCGCATGGTGTCGATGACACGTGGCCACATTGAATTGATGGAGCGGGAGATGGCCTTGCTGGGGCGCTTGTACATGATCGACCAGGAGGACCAGTGGTATGACGCCTGCTTCTTTCCCATCGAGACGGCCGTCGCATCGGACTGGGATCTGGCTGAGGTCTTTTCGAGCACCGCTCAGGAGATGGACCCTGCACCTCGCGAGGGGGCGTACTTTTTTGGACTACCGCTCCTTTCCAGTGCCATCCACATTGCGATTGCTGGCTCAACCGACCCCAGCGTGCCTGAGGAGGTCTACCTGGTCACTGCGAACGGCTGGCATGCAATGAACAACGCCGTCTGGCGCCGCGAGCTGATGCCAATCTTCATTCGGGGCATGGCGGCTCGGACAATTCTGAGCGAGCTCGATGACATCTCCTATGCCGCCGAGGTACTCCTACAGCGCCAGCCCCATGCTGATGACGAGGCTGCGGACAGCAGGCAAGGCGTCCCGGTCTTGGATCGTGAATCACGCGCAGTCGTTCGTTGCCTCGGAAGCAATCTCGTAGACGAAATGGACGCTTTCATCCAGGCCTCCGAAGGCATGAAGGCGGCTGCGCAATTTGCTGCCTACAGAGACGGGCTGGCTGCAGGCTTGCGGGAGGCTGCGGCCGAAGGGACTCAGCTCAAGGCGCAGCTAGAGCAGCTGAGGCGAGAGGTCAGCGATCTCCGAGAGCGCACTCCAAGTGCTGCGTGTCCGCCCGCCAACGACTCAGCCGCGACTATGCACGTCGGAGGCCAGGATGTCTCCCTGGCGCACCGCATGGCGCCCCTCTTCTCTTAGCGGCGCCGAGATCGCTGAGGAATGGCTCGCCAGCCCAGTGATCGAGATCCAGGAGCCGCCTGTAGCCAGCCCGTCGCGCGAGTACCAGCCAGAACGTGCCAAGTGCCCCGCCAGGCGCGCGTTGGAGACGTTTTCGACCTCGACAAGGTCGATGTCCTGCCGGGACTCACAAAGCTCCGCGATCAGGGCCTTGAAGAAGCCCAAGCCCTGCCAGTGTCCGTCCAGAGAAATGTCGGCAATCACAACGACGCGGCGCGCGCGGTGCAGGTGCTCTGCGGGAACGGCCGACGCGGCATAACGCGCGCCTGCCGACCGCCCACTGAGGCACCGGTAGTAAATGTGCACGCCATGCGCCATAAAGCGCCTGGACACCATCGGCAGATGAGCTCGCAGCTGCGCGTCGGCAAGGCCCTGCTGGAGGGCCGCGACAACGTCATGCAGCGCCAGCGCCAGCCTTTCAGGCAGCTGAATCATCTGCGTCTGCCCCCACGTCAGTGGCGGCCCCTGCGATGGCATGAGAAAGCGGGATGAGGCGCCCCTTGCCCGCCGCTTCCCCTTGAAAGTCATGCCACGATTGCGTCGCCAAAACAGGCTTATGGCCGTAGCTGCGTACGCGGCCCACCATCTCCAACATGGTCTTGGGCTTTTCGCGAGATAGTGGGTCCTTCGCATAAAGATAGGCCCCCTCGGCTCGGATCTTGTCCTGCCGCGAAGCCTCCTCGCGCCAGCGCTGAATGCTGCGCACGGCCTCATCATGTCGCGCCAGTGCCGAGTCGAGTTTCGCCAGCGCCAAGGCATCTGCAAAGGCTGTATTGCTAGAGGTCCGCCGCTCGATCAGCATTTCGCAAACCAGCAAAAATCTCTCGGCGGACGCTACCCTGCAGGCCTCCTCGATATCGACTTCAGCTGCGCAGAAGGCGGACATCACCACCAGCGCTGGGAACAGGTCCTGCACATTGTCTGGAGGCTTGGGGCTGTCGGAGTCTTCAAGCAATTTCGACAGGCCCCCCAGGGTCAGGTTCGAGTACGCGTGCAACGAAGGGCAAAGCGCCTTGATCTCTCCACCAAGCCGCTGCAGCCACACCTGGTCTTCTCCGACCTGATCCCCTACATACGCTTCCAGATACCCATCGAGTGCACCGGGTTGAGCGTGGGAACGGGCGACGGCAACAAGCTCATCCGCTCGGCGCGCTGTTGCGACTGAACGCGCAGCTCGAAAACTGGCCTGCAGGGCGTCCTTTACCGCATCGTGTAAGGCTGCAAGCGGCTCGGGAATCGCCCCTTTACCCAGTGGCTGGTGGCCATCCAAGTCCAGGTGCAGATGCATGAGCCGAGGGTCAGCACGCATCCAGTCGGGGATGTCCCGCGCGATCAAGAACTTTGATTGCTTGTGCCTGACGTAGGTCTGCCCCTGTTCAATGAAAGTACCATCCGATCCCGCATCCAGCACCGCATCCTCACCCCGGAATGACAGGGGGATGCTCAGTGGGCTCAGTTCGAAATCGAGTGGCTCGCCGTTTCTGGAATACGGGTAGCTGCTCAGGTCCTCGCGCAGGTCAAACCCACCGCCCAGTTGCGGCGATAGGAAGGCCATGATCCGCACCGGATATCCTGAAACACCGTGCTCAGCGAGCGAAGGAGCGCTGGACACTGAGATTGCCCGACCGCACATGATCTCGGCCAGAGCGTTAAAGATGGCATCGCTCTCCGCATCGAACACCACGGGCACGACGCCACCCAACATCCAGTTCTCGATCACGCGGCCAAGGCAGCGGCGCTCCTCATTGAAGAGCCAGCGGATGGCAAAACCATTCGGCATCCTCTTGTCTCGCTTGATTGCATCGGCCATGGGTGCGAAAGCCTGCGGGATCAATTCGTTCATCACGAACTGGCGTGTTATGGCATCTTTGGTGGTGGCCTGCTGGTAGGCTCCCTCTTGGGCCAATTCCTCGGTGTATCCCTCCGGCAAGCTGTTGACCAGCGTCTTCAGCACATGCCAGGAAAACGCACTGCCATCGCGGAGAACCGCAAACTCGTAGGGCGGCACGCCCCAATCGAGAAGCAAGGGCGTCATAGGCTCCCAGGGCGGGTTCAGGTATGCAGGGGTCTCATCGAGCATCAGCATCTTCCCCTGAGCCTCTGATTCTTTCCTCATCCGCTCAAAGGTGCGCTCAACGTTCGCATCCTGCGTCGCGGCATCCGCATCCAAGGTCGATAGTCGGAGGCCTTCCGCCACAAGTCTCGCGGCAGAGAGAGGAATTGAGGCGCACCTCGAAAGCTTCCACGCAGCGCCAGCAATGATCTGCGCCCGGGAAGGCAGCACTTCAGGCGCCGCGACGCCCTGCCCGCGCTTGACGGCCTCCTGGAGGTCATGCAGAGAGCGGTAGCCCAGCATTTGGGCCAGCATTCCCTGCGCCTGCATGAGGCTCAGCTTGCCATGTGGCCAGCACTTGATCAGCGTGCGGGAAATCTTCGTGAAGCGGCCTGAATCGAGGTCCGCCCGGGTGACTGGGATGCGCATGGTTCCTTCTTTCCGGTGGCGACGGAAATCAATTCGGGGGCTGGCTTGCCGGGGAGTGCGCCACCATGAAAAACGGAAATGCGTTCAACGACTAGGGGTGCGGGTCTCTGGCGATGCCTTTACCTATGCCAGCGGTACGGAAGAGACCATTCCGAACGCCAATGATGCCATAGCAATAGCTCAGAATCGAAGGCTGGACGCGGCACCTCACACCATCGAACGCGCGCCCTCTACCTGCGGCTGGTAGGCATCGGACTCGACAAAGCCCTCTCCGCACAGCCCTCCGCGTCTTCAGGTTTGTGAGACCTGTGGATCTCGTTGGCCAAATACATCGTGTCCTGGTGCATGCCGGACAGGCCCACCCCGAGGCGACGGGCCAGCGCCAGCTGGAGCGTGGGGTCTAAAGGCGCGAGCCGCTGTCGCCCAGGAAGTACCTCACAGATCCTTGGTCAAGCTTCCTCTCCACAAGGAAGCGGACGCCTGTGCTTCAGCTCCCGGTCACTGCGCCCCGTTCCCGGCGAACGCTTGTACGTGGGGCGCGCAGAGGCCCCGTGCGGAGTAGTACGCTTCGTCCATATCGGCCGCATTGAGGCCAACGTCATAGGCTTCGATGCCGCTGGCGCTGAACACGATGGAACCCCCGCTTTGCTCTTGGTTGAACTCGCGGCCCCGATAGAACTGTGCCGCAATGGTTGGGCGCCCTTCCCTCTCGAAAATCGCATAGGCGCCGCCGTCGGCCAGCACATCCGCCTGCATCGCGGGCTCTTCCGGATCACCGGCCAGGAAGATCTGCTTTGCGTCGTCCCAAGCGTAGAGGCGAAAGCACCCCGCAGTTCGCATGTTGTCCGGTGCCGCAGCATTCCACCAGGCGCACAACGCCTTGACGCCGGGGTGCGATTCGTACTCACCGAACTTCGGCTCATCCGAGCGCGCCATCTTCGCAAGGGCTAGAGCCCGCTCCAGGGCGGCGCCGTCGCCCACGATGGTCTGCCGTCCCTTGGCATCGTCCAGTCCGGGACGTGTGGCACGCTTGGCCATCGAAACCCGCGAGCCGTGGAAATCGGCCACGCTCGAAAGCACCAGTGACCCATTGCCGGCGTAGTGCTGCAGGCCGGGGTTGTTCCAGATACCCCACAGCCACTCGTCGCGGCGGTAGACGATCACGAACTTCTGACCTTGAGGGGACTGCGGCGCCCGTGTGCAGGCCTCATCCAGTGACGCGGCAGCGATGTTCGATTCCTTGTACCAGCGCAGGAACGGCGCGTAAGGCTCCAGCTCCACCAGCTGCTGCAGCGCGGCTTGCGCTTGCCCTGGTTCAGGGTAGGTGTCGGCCAAAGTGGCGTGAGAGCCGAACGTGCCGACTTCGCGCATCACCACACCTTCCACAGAGCGGTCAGGCTTCTCGATCAAGACCAACGTGGGCATGTTGTCGCTGGGGCTCACCGCCGCTATCGACCACAGCGCATCCCATGAGTTGGGGCGGTGCTCAAGGCGGATGGACTTGGCGTGAAACGGGGACTGGTTCAACAGCCCTCTAATGAAGGCGTCTGCATCACTCCCAGCGCCAGCACGCTCCCACGCTGCAGGCAAGTAGTGGTACAGCACGGTGGCGTCCCCGGGCACACTCCGGGGGCAATCTCCGTCGCGCACGACAGCAACGTAGCGAAAGCGGGGAGCCGCGTATCCATGCTCATTCGCAGGGAACGTGCTGGCGATGATCAGATCACGGAGTGCAAGGCATTGAGCGTCGTTCATGGGCTTCTCACTGGTTAAATGGACCAGTCCAAGAGTAAGGTGACGCCCTGAAAAATCTCCGGGGAAAAGCACAGCTTTCAGGAGCTTCTCACAGAAAGTCGCGGCGAGCGCGTGCGAAGCCGAACCGAAGCGGGGCTGAGGCGTTATTGGTGGGGCGCTGGCTGCGGGCGCGGCGCCGCTGCGAGGACCGCGGACTGCTCGATGAACAGCTTGCCCGCGTCGTCTGCTTGGTCGAAATGACGCAGCAACCTGGCATGCCGCTCGGACACCCGGTAGACCACTCCTGGGGCCTTCGGGGGTGCAGGGCGCAGGCGCGGCGGACGAATCAGGGGCCACGTCAACCCGGCCGCACGCCACTTGTCCATGTCCAGTGTTCTCCATCGGCGCGCTACCGCGACATCCTCGATTTCCAGCAGCTGCTGGATCAGGTGACTGCCATTGCCAAAAGGCTCGTCGGTTGTGTTCTGGTGAGCGAGCTCGACCACCTCAGGATCAAGATCGACGCGGAGATGCTGCTGAGCAAACTGCAGCGCCACGGCGACGGGCATCTTGTCTGGAAAGGCCTTCGATGGTCCGGTGAAGAAAGCAGCAAGGGCTCTTCGCGCAGTGTGCCGGCCACCCAAAGCGGTCAAAAGCTCGACTGACGGGAACTCGACTTCCAGCACTCCGGACTCCGCGTATCGGACCACACCAAGCGGACCGGATGGGAAGAGCCGCCGTTGCTTCTTAAGACCCAAGCCACGGGTCCCCTTCAGCCGCACCGAAGTATTGGCTTCTGGGCCATGCATGGAGATATCCGAAAAGCACCTTGAAGCCAGTCGCTGTTTCGTGAATGGCACGCCGCCGTAGTCGCGAGCGCGCTTCAAGCATCTGTCCACCAGTGCGTCTTCCAAGTTCGCCATCGTCTTTCCATCGTGTAGAAGCTATCCTGGGCGCCAGTCTGTGGGTTGGAAATGGCAAACGCAAGAGGCTGTTGCACCCTCAGAAACTGAGTTTCACCATGGGAAAGTCGCGTTGTGTGCTCGCTACGAAACCCCATCTGCGTCGGCGTTTTGAACCACCAGAACACCCCAGCCTCGGCCCCACATCAGCGGCAAGATGTTCTTCGAACCAGAGAGCAGTCGCGCGGAGCTGATTGCAGTGGGAAGGCCATGTCAGCCGAGCCGTACACTCGGCGCGGCGTCAAAGATTGAACGCCCCTTGCGCCGCTTCTCAGGGTCGAACCACACAGGCCCTGCGTTGGCATCAACGTTGAGAACGCCCTTGCTTGTCGCTAGCCAAAGCACAGAATCGACAATCGCGATGCGATCTCCAGCGGCTTCGGCCAAGGGACGGCACAGCGCCATACAAACGGGAAAGCGATACTTCACCGCGCGCCTGGGGTTGTCCGGGATGCCGGCCAGGCGACATACCCAACGATCAGGTTTCAGCAAATCAGCGCCAAGGTTCTTCGCCAGTTGGAACTGCGTGTCATCGCCGATGAAGGGGATAGACCCGCACCAGTCCACCAAGGCCTCTGCGCTTCCCACCGCGACGGCCCTCTTCATCTCCTCGAAATCCTGCTGCCGCTCACGCCATGCGCGCTCGATGGCAGCTGCTTTGGCCCGGTAGCCAAAGGCCTCCACTACCGGGCGCCCGTCGTTGATCGCATCCCACACCTTGCGCTCTATGGTGCGCGCCGCCTGAGCAGAGCGGCCAGCGCACAGGATGACCCAGATGACTTCGCTGGCCAGCTTTTCGGGAGTCGCTGGCGCTGTCAGTGTTGCAGCAGACCAGTCCAGCAAGCGAGGTGCGTCTGGATCATTGGCGAGAAGCCATGCGCGAACCTCAGCGTACATCGCAGCGGAGACGCGCGAAGCAGGCTCAGGCACCGAAGGAAACACGCGCCGCCTCCCGGGCAGCGGGCTTTGATGAACATCCATATGGTCCCCAACAGCAGAGTGAACCAGAGGATATGACCATGCTCCATTTAAATTGCCCCGAAAAGCACCCTGGGAGAGTGCTTCTCAGGGAAATTCACCGCCGCCTCAAGCGGCCGGATACTGCGCACTGAAAACGGCATCCTCCACGAGTCGCATCTTCACTGCCTCTCGTATCCCCAGGCCTGCGGGACTCGTGTAGAAAGCGTCCTCCACATCCACGTCAAACGGCAGCAATGGGAGGGATGCTGTGGCGACCGCCCCGCCTTTGCCCTTTGCCGCCTGCGCCTCATTGATCTGGCCCTCAAGCAGCAGTTCCCCATACCGACGAATGGCAACGCGCATGTCAGGAGAGTGCCTCGCCGTGCCGACAAAGACGAATCGGATTTCCTGCAGGTGCGGGAGGTGCTCCGAGATCCCGGGCAACTGAAGCGCCCACACGCCAAAAGGTGAGACTTCCACGATGTCGGTCCGGGCATCCATGAAGTTGCGCTCCTCTTGGACGAGATCCATGTTCAGAGCTGTGCGCGCGGTGCTCACGGCGCTGCGCTTGGGGACCTTCAAGGAGAACATGTGCCCAGCCTCCGATTTGAACCAGGAGACGCCCATGCTGGTCAGCATTGCAGGCGTCTCGACCACCTTATCGCTCAGGTAGCTGCTTTCAAAGACGAGCTGAATTCCGAGAGAGGTCGAACGCTCGTCCCATCGGCTACGCTGAGCGCCAGCGACATGACCTGGCATCAGGGAGACATAGGCCTTATCCCCTTTCAGCTGATCGAACACCTCCTTGTGGCTGGCCGCACTGATACGGAACTCGCATACAGACGCGAGCCTGCTATCGACGGGAATCAGCCGGCGATCGCCAAGCATTCGGTCGTACTCTTTCTCGATGTGTTCGCCCCGTGTGCTTGAAAGGTCCACGAATCGGGGAGCAATCCACTCGTACTCGAACGCGGAATTTGCCTCGGCAAGTGCCACGAGATGGCGCTTGCCGAACTCCAGGTCTGCCCACAGGGCGGCCTCGTACACGTCGCCGATCTGCGTGAGAAGCGCGCTCCCATCAGACCTCTCGAAATCATCACGCTGGCGCTGGGCAGTCGCAATCGCTGCCCGGGTGGTGGCCAGCTCCACGATCAGTTGCGTGTTCTCGATGAGCAGGCTGTTCCGCGTCTCAGTCATGGAGAAGAACTTGTCCATGAGCGCGCGTAGCCGTTCTGCCTCGGCCATACCCTTGTAGGGCTCGATCATCCGGTTGAAGTCCTCCCTGGACATGCTGATGCGCACCTGGTCCGATGGAGGTTCCAACTCGTCCCCACCAAGGAACTCCTTCAGCTTCTCAGCCGCCGTCGCGACACCCTTGGCATCGTTCGCATAGCCCTCCAGGCGCGTCTTGAACTTGTTCGACGAGTCGATGATGTCGCCATAGTCCTTCTTCGTCTGCGCGTCCTTGCTCAGCCACTGAAAGGCCTCGGCGCCACCGGCCACGATGGAGGCTGCAGTCGCCCCGCCTGACGCAACCGTGACCACCACCATGGAAACGGCGATAACGGTGTTCAGGAAGCTCGCACATGGATTCTTCCTGGCCACAGCGTCCTTGAAATCCCCATCCGCCTTCTGAACCTGCTGCCACACCTCCCAGTAAGTGGTTGCAATGGCATCCAATTGCTTTGAAACGTCTTGCAGCCTCGCATTAACCTCACCGAGGCGCGCCTTGCCGAGGGTGGCCACCTCCATTGCATTGCTGATCACTCTTTGTGCGGCAAGGCGCACGGTCTCCACCTGAACGTGCTCATCGCGCAGCTCGGCGACGTAGAACCGAGCACGGGCACGGCTTTCCAGCATGCCGCGCAGATTGTTTATGTGAAACTCGATCGGGCGGAGCGAGCAATAGACGCCCTGGATACCTACAGGCGGCATACCGGCAGAAATCCGCGCCAGCGTTGCAGAGAGCCGCAGCCGGATCTCCTGCATCTGGCCGTCGCCAGCCGAGTTGGAGATGGCAAACAGCCAGGCCGCGATGGCTGCGGCCTCCTCCTCGTTGCCGCGCAGATGTTGAAGGTCGGCGTCAATGCCCAGCAGCTGGACACCTCGTAGTGGGATCGCAAGCCCGTGGCGAAAGACATCCCCCGACACGGCTGAGCCGCTTTGCCCAGCACTCCCCTCTGGCGCCGTGTCGGCTATGGGGGAAGCGGGTCTGCCGCGCGGACCGTCCGGATGCTTCCCGTCAGGAAAGCACCTGTCCCTGCCTCCGAATTGCAGCGGAACAGTGATCTTTGGGCCCCGATCCTGGGGAAAGCACTTCCAACGCGTGCCGCCCACCCCACCTTCACCGGGTGCGCCTGGGCTCCCGTGCATAGCAGGAGGGGTCGCCGCACCGCCCGCGAACGAAAAACTCAGCTGTTCGGATCCGCTGTCCACAAAGGTCCGGATGAGCCCGCCGTTTCCAGCTGTGCCAGGACGACCAGCATGGCCAGGCGGCCCTGCATCACCGCCAGGCCCACCGGGCTTGCCCTCGGCATTGTCCGGATAGCCCCTCTTCCCATTCGCTCCGTTCGCTCCAGGTTGCGCCAATCCCCCCCGCCCGCCTACCGCGATGAGCGCCAAAGGCCCATCCAGATCCTTGAAGAGAACTTCAATACTGCCCGCATGCCCACCGCTGCCTCCGTCCTTGCCATCCTGTGGCGGAGCTGCGGCATCAATCGGCGTAGGAGGTCGAACCTGCGGCGCATCCACGCCGTCGATGCCCGACACGTTGACGGTGGCCTGCGACCCGCCAAAGGCCTTTCGCGCAATGAGCGTGACGGTTGCGCCCGGAGCAATGATTGGTGAATCCAATCGCAATGAGTCCGCGTGCACGATAACCCGCTTACGTCCGCCGATGCGTGGATTGATTTCCGACGCCCGTATGTCAGTGGCGCAAATTTCAAGAGTATTGTCGTCGTCGTATATGACTCGATCTTCCGCGATCCGAATGGACATGCTGACTCCTCCTGGTGGTTGAGGAGGTCATATTGATCACGGTTACAGAAGTTTGCAATAACGCTTTTACCGGAGCTGCTGGCAAGCGCGCTTCTGCAAGCTGGTCATCGGAAGGCCCAATGAGGTACTGGCGCTGGGCTATCGATAAGAACGGCACTCAACGAAACAGAACCCATGCGCTACGAGCCGCAGCGCGAATCGGGGCGAAAGCTATATCCAGCCAAATCAGCAAATCATATTTGATGGAGCACAGGGTCGCCCCCACCATCGAGCAGTACGAACGCACCGCATTCATCACACCGGGATGATCTCGCCCCACTCCCAAAACTCAATGCTGGGTAGCCCCTTGGCATTCCCATTCACATCGCAAAAGAAGTCGATGCCCGCGCCCTCCTCGTTAACCAGCATCACCTGCCCTGTTCTCCACCGCGAGACAGGTACTCCCCCTGAACAGTAAGGTAGTCGCCTAGCTTCACGTCCTTGGCCCATTCGGGCATGGTGCAGATCATTTTGACTTCCCTCCTCAAGCTGTACCCATGCAGGCAGCGACTTCGGCCTGTTGGGCGCGTGTCGCACGCCGCCACCCTTGCGCTGTTCCCACCAAGACTTCCCCGGTCTCCATGTCAACGGCAGCCCACTTCTGCGGGCAACGGGTGTCCAGTGAAAGCGGGGGAACCGGACCCTGCAACTCGCGCACTTCCCGCCCGCTTCGCAAGATCCTCTTCGTGGCCACCTTGACCCAGTGGAGGTGAGCGTGGCGCTGGATGGCGCCCGACCTGGCCATCTCGACCATGAGCGACTGAGCAATCTGGTCGGCACGGTCGCGCGACCGGGGAGTCGTGTGCGGGTAGATGGCCTGAGCCAGCTGCTGACGCCGGAAAGGCCCGTCCAGGGCATCCATAAAGGCGGAGGCTGCTCGCCGATGGTTGGGGCGGATAGTGGAACTGGTCATACGGTATTGTCCGCGCCTGCAGCGGCGATCTCTTCCCTGGTGAGACAGACGCTTCGCTCCGTGCCCTTCACCATGATGCTCAGTGTGCCTTTGCGCGGGCCTGTCTTTGCCACCCTGAACTCCGCTCCCTTGACGCACATCACGCGCCAATCCTCGGGCCGCTTGCCCAGCCAACCCGCCTCGAAAAGCCGGAAGTTTTCGGGCACCGGCGCCAGCTTCTCCAGCGCCAGCTGGCCGTATTGTGTGTCCGCGAAAACATCCACTGTCATATCCGAGCTCATCCGCGCCTCCGGTTCCGCAAAGTTGAAATCCAAGCAAGCAGCAAGAACGCTGCAAGTGAGCTACTCCACCGTATAAGAAGGTCTACCGTCGTCAGTTGGCAGCCCTCAGAGCAGTCCCACAGGAGCCATACCATCGCCCAGGCCGCTGGCAGGCTGAGGAACAGGATTGCCTTCGTCATAGGTTTAGTACAACTCTCAACAAATAAACGATCAATTAATTGCCAATTTTAATTGTATCTTAATTGCTTGAAATCTCCCAGTATTGTTCAATTGTTGGTGTGGACCTCTGTTTGCTGGTCAGGTAAACGACCTCTGTTACCCGCCCGCTTGAGGGGGCCGAGCATGCGCTAGAATCCCTGCATCTTTCGCACAGGATTTGCCTGTCTTAGTTCTCCAAGCTGAGGAGCAGAAACCAGCAATTTTCACGTTCGGCGTTGCCGGATGTTCTACAAACCCGCGCGGGACAGCTTCCCGCATGGGGGGTGGTTCCGGGCTTTTTTCTGGGGCCACTATGAAAAGTGTGAACAGCAGCCGCTATGCGCTGCTACTGACCTCCTTACCGCTTGCGGCCAGAGGTCTCAAGAGCTACCGGCACCCCTCCGTCTTCGGATGGGTGATGATCGGAGCCAAAGATGATGCTGACGCTCTTCGGGAAGCCGCAAGGAGTGTCGATAGCCCTTCCATGATGCTGCTGCAGAAATGGAACGGATCCGCTTATCAAAACTGCGCTCAGCAGGCGGCGTCATAGCCCTGCTCGGTTCGCGCTACCTGAGAACTTTGGTGCTGCTTCTGCGCAAAGAGGCAGTCAGTTCCCTTCATCACTGCCTCTGGGCAGCATCGGACTAAGGCAACCCGCTTCAACGCAAGTGGACCGATGCGGCAGCTGCCCGCGCCTTCGGCAATGCAGCTACTACCGCCCAAGCCTCCCGGCTTGGGTATCTCAATCCCACCGGGGACCGCATCCCCAGCGTGGGCGATGTGTACCCGGTTTTTCACAAAGAAGGAAGACCATGGACACCAACATCACTCTGCAAACCACCCACCAGGTGCTCTACGTTCCCGCCAGCGCCAGCGAACAGCATCCGCGCTTGGTGGATGACTTGATCATGCTGGAGGATGGCCGCGTGATTGGTCGCTACACCAGGATGACCAAAGGAGAACTCAGTTCGCGCATGAAGACTGAGCTGCTGGTTACCGAGAGGGACACCTTCAGCAGAATGCAGGACGACAGTTACGTGACAGATCCCAGGCTCATCACCGAAGAACGCTTTCATGAAGCCTTCGAGTGCTTGCCCCCGCTACGGTGGGAAACGCACCTGGGCGTCGAGAGCTTCCGCTTCATGGAGCATTCCTGCGGCGACATAACCACCATCTTCGCGCGCACAGGCGACCAGTTTTGGGAGTTTGAGGACCGGTTCAACATGAGCCGCGACGCTTTGGCGCAGAAGGTGCTCGCCGCTGCCAACGCGGCCTCGGCCCAGCACATCCCTGGATGAGAACTAACACAAAGGAACTCGCCATGGAAGCCGAATCGCTCGTGTGCGTCAGCACAGTTCACCCGGACATCGTGAAGCCCGTCCGCAGCTTGGTTTGCTGCTGCTGTGGAGGGAGCATCACTGGCCGGCAGTTCCACAATCAGGATACAGGCCATGGCCTGGGCGACTGCTGCGTGGAATTCGTCAAGCCCAGGACCGAAGACATGGAACGGACCTACGGCATTGAGGGGGTGCACTACCTCCTCGATCCTTTGGTTCTCGTTCGTGAGTCAGATGGCCGGGAGTGGTCGAAATGGAGGATCAGCCTACGCCTGACAGATCGCTGCGGATTGCTCAATGCACCGGACCCTGAAAAGCGTCCTGCATTTCCCAGACTCCAGAGCGATCCCGCTCTTCTCCGGAGCCTGCAGGCGCAAATGCCCTGGAACGTCTCATCCATCGTTCGCAAGGACGGTGTTTGGGGCATCCTGTTCGAGGTTCCGTTCGCCACAGTCGAAAGCGAGAGAGGCAAGGTTGACCCACAGGATCCCTGGTACTTGAGCCTCCCTTTGCAGGAGGAGAAGTCCAGCCAGATCCTGAGAGCCTTTCCAAAGCTCGCCATCGCCTACCCAGGCGTGCTGTTCGCGGTGCCTGATCGCGAACACGTCGAGCTGGGACGCACAACGGTCTGGGCATTCGTGCCTCGTGGCCTGCTTGATGCGCTGCAGCGCTTTGACCTGATCGGCGCGCTGCACCAGCTCTAAGCCTTGTCCCTGGCCCCACCGGGCCAGGAGACACGGCCGAGCCTTCAGCGCGCAATCAGCCCAGCTCCACAGCTGGTCGGCGCCGGGGCAAGGCCTGGAGAACTGGGTGAATGTCAGCCTCTTCGCCAGTGGCGCTGGCGCTGAACAACCACTACATCTTCTGGGAGGCCCCAGAAGCACTTCCCTCCTGACCGCAAGGGCAGGAGGGCTTTCCAAAGCATCAACGCCCGCACAGGCCTGGTGCTTTGGAAAGCATTCAACTCCTCGGTGTAACGCCTTGGGCTGATACGGCAGCTGGCCGTGCTTTGGCAACCAGCAAATCCGCACCTTCGGGTGCTTTCCTAAAACCCACCGGGGATGCGAAGTCCTCAGGGGTTTCGCTCTTCGGTCCTCTTCACAGGAGTTCTTGATGAGTGTTCTTTCTTTTCCCCAGCGCGGCCCTTGGGGTGATGCCAAGTGGCGCGGCAATTGCTCTGGGTACGTCTACAAAACGATTTTTGAGCAGCTGCGCCCAGCAGTCTTCGTAGATCCCATGTGCGGCTCTGGAACCTCCATCGAGGTTGCAAGGGAACTGAGCATCGAGGCCTACGGCCTCGATCTACACAGCGGGCACAACGTACTTCGGGACAGCATCCTGGACGCCGTTGGCAAGCATGCTGATCTCTGCCTCTCACACCCACCCTATGGGGACATGGTGATCTACTCCGGTGAGGTGTGGGGCTCCCCGCATCCTGACGATCTTTCCCGCTGCACCAGCGAAGAAGACTTCCACGAGAAGCTGCACATGGCGCTACTGAACCAGCGCGATGCGACGAAGCCTGGCGGCTACTACGGGACGATCGTCGGCGACAAGCGGAAGAACGGGGCCTATGTTTCCTACCAAGCGGAAGCCATCGCGCGAATGCCTTCGCAGGAGTTGGCGGCCGTGCTGATCAAGCAGCAGCACAACGTCATGTCGGACACGCGCGCCTATCGCGGCATGAGGCTGCCCAGATTGACACACGAGTACATCCTTCTTTGGCGCCGCCCTGAAGTGATCACCTCGTTCCTGTCCGACCTGGCAAGCATGGCCAAGCAGCAAGCGGCTCGGCTTACTTCCACCTGGAAGGCACTGGTGCGAACGGTACTGGTGAGCCTCGGCGGCAAAGCAACCCTGTCCGAAATCTATGCGGTCGTGGCCAAGAACGCTCCTGAGCGTCTCTCAGCCAATCCGCATTGGCAAGCAAAAGTACGTCAGACGCTGAACCAAAACCAGACCTGCTTTGCACCGTTGGCGCGAGGCGTCTGGTCCTTGGCGAGCTGATCGAACTTTAGGTGGATTGCGTCGTTGGCCAACGGCCCCGCATCCACTGAACCTGTTCCTTCCAATCGCAACCCAGCCCCCTCCCGTCCTCGGACGGGTGGGGATAACCCATGACGGGCGCATCAGCCCTCAGGGTAGGCGCCCGTCTTTTTGACCACAGGAGAAAAGAGAATGGAAAGCACCGTTTACCAGGCTACCGCCGCAGACCGCGCATTCGAGAACTACTACTTCGGCAACGGAGTTGAGGTTGCCGATGTCTCTGGCTGGGAATACACCACCCCTGGCTACGAGCGAACCCGCAAGGTCTATGTCGAAACCGAGATGGAGGATGACGGGCCCGCCCCGCGCTGCACCCTCAATTTCACAGTGCGCTTCGACCCTGCGACAGGGGCCCTCGTGGAAGCTTCGGCCACCGACAGCAAAGGGCAGACCTGGGGCACGCTGGCAGCAGTGGTCATCCTGCAGCTGAAGGAGCTCGCCGCCCAGATCGATCCAGGTACACGGACGCCTATTGTGCCCGTCCACCTCGATGGAGACAGGCTCAACCGCTTCGTCGTCGCCCAAGGGGACGCCTCTGATCTCAAGGAAGTTACGATGACGACCCCTGACCCGAAGTCCACGAAGGCCCTGCAGCTCCGCACGCAAGCGCTGGCCCTGCTGCAGGAAGCTCAGCAGCTTGACGGACTCAAGCCGTACACAGTCACACATTCGCACTGCGCCGGCAACTCGACCTACATCATCTGGGCGGCGTCCATGCCCAGTGAGGAGCAGGCAAAATCGGTGCTCGACTCCGAATTTGAACCTTGGCGAGACGAGCACCTCACCGTCGAAGGCCATCATTTCTTGGACGATGTGGCGGGCACGTCAGTGACTTCTCGACTCCCCG
This sequence comes from Delftia sp. K82, assembly GCF_002193035.1. Taxonomy (NCBI): domain Bacteria; kingdom Pseudomonadati; phylum Pseudomonadota; class Betaproteobacteria; order Burkholderiales; family Comamonadaceae; genus Delftia; species Delftia sp. K82. The sequence continues at coordinate 53,171 of NZ_MYFL01000014.1, forward strand.
ACATCCTGGAGAGTTTCTCCGCTCTTGCCAGTTCAGAAGAGGCCTGCGCCTCATGATCTAGGCCCCAACCAAAGCCCCACGCCTGCTCTCTTGAGCAAGCGTGGGGCTTTTTCCTTTTCAGCTTCTCACTCTTGCCTGGCGGAACGGCACCCCGTAGAATCCGTCCCGCCACCTCCGGACGCAATCGGGGGGCCGATTAGGCAAGGCCTTGTTTTTTGCAACATCTTCATCTTCCCTTTCGATCTCTGGATCACCGGGTTGTTGTATGCGTCCACGGCTTTCGCCCGGGAAAACTGGAGTACGAAATGAATTTTCACTTTCGCGATGACGAGGCTTTCGCCGGTCGCGTCCAAATCTCGCGCCTCGCGCGCAGCATCAAAAAGCAACTCCGTCCCGATGCCTCACATGATGAGTGTCTGGACCTTGCGTCGCGCCTACTGGGCTGTGATAGCTACTACGATTTGCGCAAGCGAGCCACCGATCCCGACATACGCGGCTGGGACCGCAAAGACGCTGTAGAACTCTTGGAGTCCGAGGCCATCAAGCGCGGCTCTCGTTTTCCGGGCAAGCTCCCTTCACGCTTTGACTTGCGCTGGCAGCGCCAGGCCTTCCAGCTCTTCGAAGAGGCCTTGGGCAATGTCCGACGTGGCGCTCTGGAGGCTGTGGCTCTGGTCGGGCCTTCCGGCAGCGGTAAAACGCTGCTGGCTGCGCACGTTGTTGACCAGAAGGGCGGGTACATCGTGGACGTGGGTCAAGCGTCGCTCATGGACATGCAGCGCTTGCGGTTCAAGGAAAGCGACAGAGTGCTCGTGTTCGACCAATCCTCTGAACCTGCCCCCGAGTTCTGGGAAGGCCGCGGATTTGATGACGCATTTCGCGCGCCTTCGCAGCTCTCCACGCTGAGCGCTCTTGCTAAGGCACGGCGGGTGCGTCACACCGTGCTTCCGCTCGACTCCTATCGGGATGTCGGCATGATGGGGGCGGGGTCGACAACTTTGCGCGACCGCTTGGCGAAGCATCCGGGCCTCGTCTTGGTAGTCACCTTCGCAACCGAAGACGAGGCCGTGAACGCGATCCGCAGCACCGCACGGATTGTCAGCGGAAATCCTGAACTCACCTATGAGCGCAACTGGCAACGCGTGCATGTGGTTTCGCTGGAGGAAATGCGCCGTACGACCATCGACCTGGCGCAGGCGCCGTCTACTGCGTCGCTGGGCGACTGATACTTCCCTACCCGCGTCGCACAAACGCCCCGAGGTCAAGGCCCCGGGGCTTTTTTTGGCTGCGCCACGGACTCTTTCCAACCTTGCCCGCGCTGCCAACAAGCGAAGGCATTCCGCGACCTGGCATGTAGTCTCGTCGCCCTCCCCAGCGCAAGCTCCGACTCCGGCGCCAGGCTCACTGGGTTGGCTGCTCGTGCTCCAGACGCTGACGATCCGCCTCAGCGGCCATTCCGTCCCTGACGGCCGACTCCACAATCTCCCAAGCCTCTTCCCTGGTGCGCAGGCGACCAAACACGCGCCTCACTTTGACTTGGCGAGGTTTGCCACCCACCGTGACCATCCAGCTGCCCACGACGTACTGGGCGTTGTTCCTTCGAGGGTCGGTGATTTCTTGGATGCTCAGAAGACTCCCACGCTGCTGCTTGGTGTAGCGGTCACGCACTCGCATGTAGGGGTCAAGCCCCTGCTTGGCATAGGCCTCGTCGCGATGAAACTGGGCCTCAATCAACGCGGCCTCGGGCCCTCCGTAGTCACCGAAGCCGAAGAAGGTAATGCCTGACCCGCAGATCCCTGGCAACTGCACGCGCCATGCCCCCCAGGAAGGGTGGAAATCGATGTGCTTGAAGCTCGGATGAGGCGGCTGACGGCCTGAGGCCTCCAGCTTGCGTCGGAGGCCTTCTAGGACGTTGGGGTCGTAGCGGCCGTTCATGATCCGCTTCGGACCATGGCCATGATGGCGCTTTGCAGTCAACGTTCGTCCTTCCGACGAGGTTTCTGGGCCGTCGTCAGCTGAAGCCCCGCGCAACCGTTATCGAAGGCCACACCCTGTCTTGAATTGCCACGCTTCCGTGGAATCATTCGCTGTGCTCCTCCGTAGTCCCGTCGGTCACATGGACATTATTCTCCCCGCCTTCATTTTCAACAACAACATCAAAGGTGCGTGCTACTGGATCGAACGTCAGACGCATGTGTGAGTCCCATGGCAAATTCAACTTGGCTACATCTGGAAGACAAAGCCGAGCATAAGCGGTTCTCCCATATGCGTAAATTTTCAGAACAATCCCCTCCACTACCACGTGCGCATAATGGCCCTCTAACGATAATGAACCTGGGATATTCATATGGAATTTCCTCGTGCCATTCCACTCCTTCTGTCCACTTAAGGCGACACAAAAGCTAAATTCCCTTGATAGATCCAAGTCCTCCCAAGACTGTACCTCCTCAATCCTATCAGTATGAATATTTCTCTGCCGCACCCTGCGCCTGACAAATAGATTTCTCTTCTGAGCGAGCCATTTTTTCTTCATTCCCGGACTAATCTCATCCGCAATTTTCGATTCGACGTTACTAACCAGCGAATTGATAGTCGAATTCTTAGTCGATGGCTTTGGGGACTTCAATGCTTTCAGCTCGTTGCCACAAGCTCCTTGTGACAATTCATTAATACTCCCGGCCTCCACTAAACCGCCACTTCTTTCAGACCTCCTCCGAAGCCCTAGCTTCCTAGTAAGAGCATTTTGCAAAGCCCTTACTGCAACTATTCGCCCACGGATGCTATAGACACCCTTTACTAAACTCTTGAAGATTACAGAATATATAATGGTCCCGCGACTTATCCCCGCATCACCGATCTCGGAATACAAGACAACCCCACCATTATTTTCCATGAGACCTACTAATTTAATTTCCTCTTCCGTGAGGCAGCTATCAATCTTGATAGTCTGAGCACTGTAAAAGTCCCCTTTTTCGTTGCGCTTCAGCCAATCCCTGCTAGCGAGCCACAGCTCCAGTACGTGAATAGGGACAGGAAAACCAGGTCGATACCCATCATATTGTTTATTGTATTTCTCATAATTGACAGTAATTCCATCCATCAATTCGCTTACGGAAATCCCTTCTGGATTAAGCGCCAACATCTTGCGCAAAGCATAATTAACCTTACGCTTTGAGTCGTGATTTATACATATCCAGCCATCTTTAACGTCAAGCTCCATGAACCCCGGAAGAGCTTGAAGAGCAGAGCATAACTGGTCACGAGTAACCTCTACGTGTGCTTCATCAGCCAAATAGCCTGCTACGCGCGCATAAGAAGTGCAGCCGACCTCAACGCACTCGTCTATCAGGAACTTGGCGGCGGCTGCCACCCAAGGTGGCGCGCCGCTATCCTTCAAGACCGCAATACGGTCATCTTTATTTTCGCGTCCGGCTATAGTTACATATTCAATTTGAGAATTAGAGGATGCTATGGACAATCCGATTGCATCACTCAGTTCCATCGCGCCGAGCAGTGAGTAATTCGGGCCAAGAAGGGGTCGCAATTTATTTTGCGCCTCAATAATAGACAATGGAGCCAGTTTTTTAGCTTTGTCTAGAATATTGCTAAGTCGAGGAGTTGCTACGCGGCGACTATGTAATTCATACAAGATGGTGTCAAAGGCCTTCCGCCCCTCCAACTGAGGATCAAGTATTCTCTTTGTTTTATCTGCCGGATAACGGTAGAGCCCGTCCTGTGTAACTTGCACAAACCAGTCTATCCATTTTTTGGCCTTGTTCTCATCCTCAGGGCCTTTACGAATATACTTTAAGGCTGCTTGAGCAATAGCTAAAACTTCTTGCTCGACAGTCATTGCATCCGCCTTAAGCAATTCATTAAGTTGCGCGACAGCGATACTAGGCAGTCGAGACTCGTGGAGATACGTCTTCACCCAATCATCAAGAGCGGCAAATACAAAACCCGGGAAACGTATATCTTGTCCGTCAAGGGATTGAACCCACTGCTGTTGCAGTACAGACTTGACACTGGATCTCCAAGCCTGGCTGACGTTTTGCAACTCGTAATCGCCTTCTTTATCCGAATCATTTGTCCAATAAAGCGCCTCAAACTTCGCCAGGATTTCAAGCGTCTTAACAATGCTGATCTTCAACGTCGAACGCACCTGAAAAGCGCTCAAAGTAGGAAATTCGTCCTCAGATGATAGACGATTGACGAATCCCTCCATTTTTGCAAATTCAGAAGGTCCTAAGACCTTCTGCCAACCTGGAGTGAGCCGTACGCGAGTTGGCACGCAACATATACCGCTGCCATACCCCTTTGATCCAACCCATGCTTGTGTCTTTACCAGACTTTCGCGAATTGCGTTCGCAACCAGTTGTGATGGGAGAGATCCGTTCCAGGCTAACAATGACTCACGTTTGAAATCACCAGCGGAGCATTTGATGACCGGGCTGAAACACTGAATTGCAAAGGATGGCACCACACCAGCATGCCGCCCCTCTTGGGTATCGGGAGCCGGAAGAGGTATTTTTGACTGCATTGATTTACTCATAACTTAGCAAGGACCAGCTTTCAGCAGCATTCGGGCTAAAAATCCGACCACGCTCCCCAATGGATTCTCTGTCCGAATCACTCAGAAGAAACCCTCTCTAGGAATCTGCTATTGTTCAATTTTTAGTAACGATTTAACCAAAATAATTGCAATTTGTCAAATAATTCAACTCAATTTCTGAACCATTGTTGCAATTACTACGTATCGGATTGCCCGAAGGATCTGGGCCTCGGACCCTTGCTGCATTCCCGACGGCGCGCGTGAAGCCGGATGCACATGTCTTCCCTGCAAGAATTCTTCAATCAATGCATCTGCATGGCTCTCAAGTCTTCCGACCATCTCTTCCAGGATGCGCTTAGCCGCAGGAACTCCGATACCGATGGCCTCTCCCGCCGCCAACATCTTGTCCTTTGAGACCTCGTCAAAAACAGAAGCTCCCGGGATGGGTGGGTGCAATGGCTCCCTAGGCCAGATAGCCTGAGAATCCGCATAGAGCGGCGTTACGTACACGGAAGTGGAAAGAAGGTCATAGAAAGGCGCCAGCGCTATGCCATCGCCCGTGACTAGGAAGCTCAAGTTCTTCAGATGGGCATCTGAGTTTCCAACGAGAGTGTTGAAAACCAGCCAGCGATATAGCAGCAATTTGGTGCTGGCCTTGCTGCGGCACATATCGCTCAGCTCCCGCAAGGTCTCCACATTCGCATCGTTGTACTTGTTGCCCGAGGACAGCGAAAGCAGCTGGCACGCATCGAGGACGTGTTTACGCTGCCACTCCACTTCGTGCTCTGTCCGGAAGCGGTCGAAGCGATCAATGATGTAGACGGGCTCCGGCGCGTAGATCATGTGCACCTCTGGTACCGGGAGCCTCAGGCGTGCCGCCAGCTTCATCGTGAAGGTTTCGTTTACCACTGAATGGGGATAAGCCTCGGCCTGGGAATCGGGCTTCAGGATGTGTGACGAAGCGCTGCCAGGTAGTGGTTCGGCCAGATCCCCCGTCTCCTTGTCGAAGAACACGACCATCTTGTGCTGCGCCCCCGCCAGAGACATTCGCTTGGGCGCCTCGCTGCTCAGGGACGCACGCGGCAGGCGCTGGATGCGCTCAGACAGCTGGTCGAGGGCGAGTGGCTTGCTGCCCAGAGCCAAGGGTTGAGCTCCCGCCACTCTAAGCACTAGTGAACCAGCTGACTCCTGCCCAAGGGCGGCTAAAAGGCCAAAGGCATCTGCCTTGGGCACGTTCATCTCCTTGGAGAGAAGCGCGCGCATCCCTTCCTCCGGCAGCAGGTTGTCGAAAAACCACTGCACCGGCCGCGTCGTTGAGCCGTCCAGGTGCTGCTGTTGAAACCTCCCGATAGCTGGCGAGAGGTCAAAGGACCTAGGATTCTCCAGCCACTCCCTCCGGTAATCGAACCCCCAGATGTCCGAGACTTCTTTTAGGTCGCCGATTACTTGGTCATTGAGCACCACTTCCAATTGCCGCTGGTTCATCCGTCAGCCCTTCGTGAATTTGGGGATCGGAATCAATTTCTGGTGAACGTTCTTGTTGACAACCGGCGTCATAGGCGCAATGGAACGAGTCGATGCGGCGTTCGGGATCTTGTGGACGACGTCTAAATTCAGAAACACCTCCTCAGGGATATCCAGGTAGATCTTTATCCCCAGCTCATCCAGCACCCTCAAGATCCGCCCGATTTGCGCGGTGGGCTTCCCGCGCTCTACATCGCGGAGGAACACGTGGCCCACCCCCGCCGCGCTCGCTGCGTCGTCTTGTCGCAGGCCGAGGGCCTTCCTGACGGCAAGGACTGCCTCGCCGAGTTCCGCCGTTGTGTGAATAGGATATTGCATAGCCAATCGATGAGTTCGCATCGATTTTAGCAGCCCAGCGCGCTAACCGGCAGGAAATCGAACCGATCACATCGTTTTGGCCAACCCGTAGCCTAACCAGCCATACAAACGAACAGATCGAATCGTTTATGAGCTACGGAGCGGTCTTTTCCTTCGGAATCGATGAGCTCGGTTAGATTGAGCGCCTAGGGTCCTAGGGGATAAGCAGCACGCACCCCTTGCGTGCAGCCGTGCCGCCTCAAGGGATGTGCCACCAGTAGGCGGCCAAGGCACAAACGTTGATCACCACGGCGCACCAGAACCATCCCTGGTAGGAGATCTTGCTGGTCTTGTGGCGCAGGAGCTGCTGGGCGATGACGCCGCCAGGCCAACCTCCAGCAACATCCAAAAGCAATAAGCTGCGCTCCCCCAGACGCCGACGCCGCCCCACAGCGGATCCCTTATCGATCGTATAGGCCACGAAAGACAGGATGCTGGCGCAGGCATAGGCCTTGATCAAAACACCAGGTAGAGCACCCGATCTCCAGCCCACCCACAGCGCCACCGCCAGCGCTGCAGCTGCCAGGTAGGAGAACAGTTTTAGGGTGATCGATGCGAATGGATTCATGTCTTGGTTTGCCATGTTCGGTTGGGGGTACCGCGCCGTGGAACGTCTGCGGCATCAAAGGAAAAAGGGGGCGCAAGTGGGATGGGGCCGCGTCACCGCGACCAAAGGGCCAACGAAGCCCGACGTGCGGCGGTGCGGCACGGCGCGCCCACGGCCACACGCGCAAAGGGTCGATGAAAAAAATACAACCGAAGAATTCGATTTCAGAATGGCTGTCAAGCGCCCCCTAGACTACGCCAGCGCCAGCAACCAGCCTCGATATCGAGACACCTCGCGAAGAGAAGGAACGGGCAGGCAGGGCTGGCGGAAGCAGCAGATTCGCGCGTACGGCGCCGAAGGCGTGGCTCCTACCCAGCTCCTCCAACACCGTGCCGATTGCCTGTATATCGTCAAGCCGCTCCAGCCCGCCTGCCCTGGCTCCCGCATGCGTGAAGTAGTTGGACCAGGGGCCGCGCCAGGCCCTCAGGGTACTCACCAACGGCTGGAAGTGCGTTGCGCACAGACCGCCAAGCCCGCCTACAGCAGCGGCCAGCGCATCTGCAGCGTCCGAGCCATCGCGTATCCCAGCGTCCTTGTCGTAGATGCGGCGCACGCCTTCGGCCGCTTCCAGTGCATCGGACAGTGCCGGGAAACTCGCGCGCCACATCTCCAAAGCTGAAAGATGCTCCCCCGACAAATCGCGCAGTCGCTGCTCCAGGATCAGCCCGTCATCGAGCAGATGCTTGTCGCGCACTTGTCGAGTCACATCGCGGCGCACGGTACGGCGCACGCCCCGTACCGCTCTATCAACCATGCCCAGCACATGGGGCTTGTCCAGAAATGGTACGGCGTCAGGCAGTACCAGCTCCACGGCTGCCAGGGCAGGGCCAGACGGGCCCAGAGAGACGAAGCCTACTTTGTGCCGATCATAGATATCGGCAAGGTAGGCAGATAGCGCTGCAGCTTCGTCCTTGTCCACGAGACCGACCAGCGTCCCAAGCTCTGCATTTACGGCCGCCACACGACAAGCCTGGTGCACTTGCACGTTCACAAGGGCTAGGACCGTGGGGGGCAGAATCCGCATCGCGCTCTCAATTTCGCGAATGCAGTCCCCGAAGACCTGCCGCACAGTGGCCTCCGCAATTTGCAGATCTCGCGCGATGGCCACGAACGTGCGAACGCGCCCTTGCTCTCCAATCCAGCGGCGAAGCCGCTTGGTCATATTGTGGTGTTCGCTCGTGTCGGGCAGGGGCTGCTGGAACAACTTGCCGCAGACCCCCTTGTTCTTGCATCGCAGTCGGCGGGCCGTGGCCACGATCTCGACGCGCTTTCCTCTTCGCGGCATGTCCAGAAGGGTCACGCTGCGCTGTCCCCAGGCGCCAACTTCGCGGGAGCGACAAAAGGGGCAGTCGTGGGTACCAGCCAGCACCTCTGCGTGGAGTCGAATCACAGTGTCGGACTCTTCGCAAAACGACACCTTGTACATCGGAGAAATGCCAGGAACATCGGAGCAGGGACGGAAACTCACATCGAGATCCTGTCATTCATCGAACGTACGCCCGCGCACAAAGCGAGGCCTCGCAACTGGGTGGCCAGCGCACCCAGCGCCAGCACGAAGGGGGCGCTCTTGTCGTCGCACATGGGTTTGCATTCGGGCATTCCAATCCGCACTTCAGTGCTTCAAGGCAGTGAGGTCGATGACTGGGCCTGCGAACTGCGCACCATCCGCCCGCGAGACCATTGCAGCCTTCGCATCTGCTAGGCTTTTCAGCACAAGCTGCCGGAATGCCATGGCGTTGGGCTGACTGGCTTTGAAGCGCGCGATCAATTCCTCGCGCGAGAAACCCATCATGCGTCCCGTGAGACTGGATGCCATCATGTCGGCCATGAGGCCATAGATGTCTGCACCCTCTAGAGCGGCCTCCCTTGCCACCTTGACGAGCCTAGACAGCTTGGCTGGGTCGATGTGGTACTCAGTACGACCGACACCTGTGGCCACGAAGACGTGCGTGAGGAAAGGTGCATAGGAGCCTACGTTCTCCGGCGTCATGCCGCTGGCAATGGCCAGCACCCCGGACCTACCCATTGAACGGATCTTCTCGATGTCTGGGGCTTGCCCCGTGGCGGCCCCGCTGGTGGTAGGAACAAAACCCGCCAGGCGTGCCTGATGAGCAGCCTCGACCGGATCTGGCTCTGGCTCCTGGTACTTGAACGCCACGCCGGCAAACAACGTCATCTGCGGATGCACCCGGGCAAAGTCTTGCAGCTGCTGACCCATCTCATCCAAGCCGCGCGAGGTCACCCCCATCGCATCGGCCCACACCCAGCTCAACCCCAACTCCTGAGCGCGCTTGGCGGCATCTATCGCAGACATAGAAAGCAGATTCACCCCGACCGGGAAAAGGCGAGAAGCACGCTGGGCGGCGCCAGCAACTTCCAAAAGCTCTTCGTCCTTGCCGGCGTGGGAGATGAGCATGACACCATCGGCATCACATTCGATCGCTAGCTTCGCTTCCGCCAGGGTCGTTTCAAGGTCACGGTGATGTATCACGGGAATGATCAAGGGCTTGAGCATGGTTGTCTTCTGGCGTCAGCGGCTGGTGGCTGGCGCTGGCCACTCGCAGCGCCAGCCGCATGATCAACCACAAAACGCGATATCAAAACGTTGTCTGCGTGAGTGCTTCAGGCTTGAAGGTGCCGGAACACGATGCGCGCACGATCTGGACTTCCTTCAGGGAACTCTACTGTCACTCGATCCCCAGCAACGATCGCTACCTCCCAACGACGCATCGCCTTATCTACACCGCTGGAAATATGCAGGCCGTTGTCCAGTCGGACTTCGAACCGGCCGCCCTCACCCACCGCTTCTACACGGCCTCTATGTGAAGTGATGTCATCACGCAAACTCATAGCTTCCTCGATTTCCGAAAATGAACGGCCTGCCAGCGACAGCTCGCCGAATCCAGCCAGGTGCAGGCACGATATCCAGGCCGGTGCCCCCCAGGTCAGTGTAGAACCTAAGACGAGCCATCTTGGGGCGAGTGGTACGGGCGCTGTCACATGTGCAAGCGCAAGAGCGCGGCTTGAATACGACTGGCAGACCGGCGCCAGCTTCGCGAGACTGCGACCGTAAAAGCCAGATGAAAGAGGTGCGGAGTTTGGTCAAACGCATAACCTTGGCGGTTCTAAAAAGCAGGGTGAGAAGCCGAGTCAGAGGGCTTCGTCGCACGGAATGATGAGCAGCCGCTCGACACCCTGCGGAGGCTGCGGCGCATCAGGCCTTTCGTGTGAGGGAACAAGCATGCTCCCGCGAGATGTCTCCGTTTGAGTCATGGCCGCGATAGCCTCCGCGCGGTTGAGGTATTCCGAGGTCGAGCTACTCATGCCGATGCCGATCTCCGGCCTAGGGCACTCAGGCAGCTCGGCGTCAATCGGTGCCACATCGAGCCAACGCGCATACCGAGGAGCGGCCACACCCCCGTCTCGGCTGTGCGAGGAATAAGTCACAAGCCTCGCATGAACGGGGCAATAGCCCTGTGGTTGCTCGATGCCCAACATGGCGTCGATCAGGAGCTTCCCATTGGCATCAATATGAGCTTCCGGGTGCCAGATCCTGCAGAAGCGTGACGCATCCTTGTGCCACTTCTCATACCAGTCTGCCATGAGGGCGCTGAGCGGCGGACGAGCGGCTTGGGATACCGATTTGATTGCCTGGGCCTTGATGTAAGGCGACTCTCCTGAAAACGCAGAGACATCCAGCTCGATGAGCTGCCAGTCACTGCGAATATCCCGCGCACGGTTCCAGAGTGACTGGAACTTTTCTTGGTCTGCGAACGATCTCGACATCTGTCGCTTGATCTCCCGGATGTACCCCGCGCAAAAGTCATCGTCAGGGACCAGCGAAGCCAGCACGCGATAGGCGCGCCTGTTGGCAATGCACAGGTAACCCATTTCGCCTGTGTTCTTGTGGCTCACCAGGGCGATGGGAAAGGCCAGAACAGGCAGCACTACCGATGTCTTGGACGTGTCCAGGGAGTCCCGCAGGGCAGCAAGGTAGTCGGCGGCCATCTGCCCAAACGTAGCTGTGTCTGGCGTTGAAAGGAAGGGGGCAACTGACTGCTCAAAACGCTCGCAGAGCCCCATGATTTCCTGCTTGCGCTCGAAGGAGCTGAAGTTCGAATCGCGTACCCACTCCTGCGCTCCCGGCCATTCGTGCTGGGTGGTCTCGGATGCTGCCTTGGACGGCAGCAGCGCCCACTTACGCGATACCTCGGTGAAGCGGGTCTTGGTGTGTGTCAGCGTTATCCGGTGCACCCACGCATGCGGCATCAGGCGGTTGTCGCATTCATCTTCCTGGGGTGCCGCGTACAGCACGTGCTTTGACTTGCCCGAAAGCACCAGGCGCAGCGGCGCGTATCCCTGGCGCTCCGCGAATTCTTGCACCTGAGCAACCAGGCCCATGCCTTCGCGCGAGAGCGAAAACATCTGGTCCAGCAGCCTCCGCCATTCGGCCGTCGCCTTCTGTTGGGGGTGCGGCAGCGGCTTGCCACGGTGTGCGGCCCGCCAGGCGATCACCGCCCGGTGGACCAAGGCAGGACGCTCATGCTCCGGGCCCACGCAGCCATCATTCAAGGCTTGCAGCAACGCCTGACGGGCCGGTTCTTCGGCAGCGCGCTCGGCCTCCACAAGCTTGAGCGCTTGTTTGAAAAACCTGATGTACGAGAGGTGATTGACGCGCGTATTCCTGTGATGGATATACCAGCGCAAATCCTCAGGCTCCACCGCATCAAGCACGAGATACGGCATCTCTTCGTGATCCCAATAGTTCGGGCGAAATTTCGAAACGCGCACTTTCGCGTTGAACTGGCGATCACTACGGTATGAGTCGATCTGAACATGGACATCCACGCAAACGTCGCAGCCGTCCTTGTAGGCCACAACGCATTCCATGGGAGACAGCGCATTTGCCGTCATAGTGAAACCGCGTCCATGGTCCTGATAGGTGCGTTTCGTAATTCCCGAGGCGGTGTCGGGATTGATGAGGTCGCGCCACTGGCACAGAACGCGAGAGCCGGGGCGTAGATAGGCGTTCTTGGAGTCTATCCAGCTCTGATAGCTGGGACGCGCCACACCGCCGTCAAGCATGCTGCCGGCGTCGTCGTCGTGAAGGAACCGGCACCAGCGATCCTGGAAGCGCTGCGAAACGAAGGCCAGCGACTCTCCCTCATCATGGAAGTCGCCAAAGAGCTTGAGGCGATGATCGAGGCCTGCTGCCAGGATCAGAAATCGCTTGTAGTGCAGGGCGTGCTTTTCGTGAGCGTTGAGTGCATCGGAGTAGGCAACGTCCTCGAAGCGAATCTTGTTACCGTCGATCCCCCGAAAGAACATACTCTGGTCATCAGCCTTGGTCGGGAAAAGCCTTGCGCTGCCCAGGTGCGACTCAACAGGCGAGAACACACGATGGATGTTTTGACCGTTGCGCACTAGCATGAATACCTTCGCGTTCTCCTCGTTCCGCACGGTGTTCGTCCACGTGTCGCCATAGTCGATATGGCGTCGGGACACGCACATGACTAGCACGCATCGCTGCGTTGGGAAAACCTGCTCGATGAGGGCTGGATGTGCCCGAAGCGCGTCGAAGAACCGCGCTTCCGATTCAAAGTCAAACCGCTGGTCTAGGTCTTCAAACACGGCCAGTTCCTCGTCCATCAGCTTCTTGGCCTGTACGAATGTCAGCGGCTCAGAGCGTGGAGCGCTCGCGCCTTCGCATATGGTTTGCACCACCACGTCTTCTCCAACATAGAGATTCAGGGAGCCAATACCATCGAGAAGTTCGCCCACGTAGTTACGAACCTCTTCCGTGTGGGCGAGCGCTGCCTGGGCCTTTTCGTCAAAAAAGGGTGTGAGCTTGGCCAACTCGGAAGATATCTCGCCCGCCTTGCCCTGAATCCAGCTCGCCTTGATGGTTGCGATCTGAAGTTCCTGCTGGGCGGCTGTTCGTAGAGCGCCAATCTTCTGGTCGGTAATGCCCGTCTCTAAGGCCTCGGAAAGCGTTCCAGTGGCAATCGCAGCAATGCTCGGATCCACAGGCGGCTGCGACACAGGAAAGGCGAGATCCGTTGAACGGGAAGGACGTTGTGGCACGGCAGCGCCAGCCACGCACTCCTCACTATCCTCATCCTGATCTTGGTCCCGAAGTCTGGGGGTGTGGCCTAAGGTCTTCGCCCGAGCCTCACGAAGTCCCGCTTCCACGATGGCGTTCATCCGCCCCGGGTCGGCCTGGGCCTCCACCATCTCGGCCTGCAGGCGCGCCATGTTCGTTTGTATCTGCGCCACCTCTTTTGCACGCACAGCCTCGTGATCAGGCTCGAATTCGAAAAGGCGAAGGAAATCCAAGAGCAGAAACCGATGCTCTTTGAATCCGTGCCAGGCTTGCTGTGCCTGCCCCGTTTTGTCGCGCCAGCGCAGCGTACGCCCGGTGCCGAATTGCAGTGGGTGAGGCCGCAGGATGATGGTGTGCGGCTTGTCGTCCACGAGTCGGACCGAGAGGACAAGCAAGACTGCGCCTGCTGAAATTCCTTCTTGAGGAATTCCCTCTAGCGCACGCCAGTATTGACCTGCTTGGAGAGATTGAAAGCGAGCGATGGTCTGAGCCTCGCGCTCTCCATCGAAGTGCTGCACCGTGAGCGCTGAATTTTCTTGCATTTTTGCCACCGATGTTGTGCGAGGAGCAAGCTCGCAGTGACGGATTATGCAATTGTAATTTAATTGATAGTAATTGCAATCCAATTAATGCAACACAAATTGCAATTGATGCTGGCGCTGCGGTCGCGGGCTACGCGGGAGTTTGCGGCCCGTTGGCGAACCCTGCCGATCCCCAATACGCAGACGAGAGCACCAGCGGAGGCAACGCCACATGGCCCTTGCGCGGGGAGGCAACAGCGCAGGGCTGGCAGTTGCCCCGTCCGCGTGGAGCTCTGAAGGTTTGGATTTGCCGTGGCGTAGGCGCAGTGGCTGTGAGTTCACCCTTCCAAAGACTCGGAACGACTTTTCAAGCGTGTCAGATGTTTGTTCGCATTTCTCACATGGCGCGCCTGAATGTCATCGTCGATGGCGAGGCCGTTGATGTCATGCCGAGCACACCCGTCAGCGATTTTGCGAAGGTACCTCGGATCCTTGCAGTACCGCTCCAGATACAGGCTGATCTTGCGCTTTGAGAGACTGGACCCATTGGCCAAGGCCTCCTGATGAAGATCCTTGGTAATGCCTACCTTCAGGGGCAGATGAATCCCATGCCCGAACAAGTGCGGCCAGCGACTCTCCATCTCCTCGCTGACAACTTCGTAGTCGAAGGGCGCGCCGTGACTTGTCGCGAGTGCCGGGGTCTGGCTGGAGGATTCTTCCATCATGCTGCTCCTTTGATTTGGCTCGAATAATTTGACAAATGTTTAACACACAATTGCAATTATAATTGACAATGCTGTTTCACAGCAACGATTCGCTTCTACGGCCGATCGGCGAAACCTTAATGAGGTACGTCGCCCCAGCGTTCGGTGAAACCGGCTCTCTTACAGCGACCAAACTTGTGGCGCCAATCGGTGAGCGCCGACCCTCTGCGTGCTTTTTTAACTTTGGAGCATCGCTGCCTCGATACAGGCTGCAGCTGGCTGGCTTTCATCCGAGCCTTCGAGCCTCCTGGCCAAAAAATGAGAAAGGCCCACCCATGAATGTCCCTGCCTTCGCCCGCCAATGTCTGGCGCACAGATACACACTCATCACGCGATCCGAGTGTGGATGCGCCGCATCAATACTTCACAACGCCCAGGAATCCTCGGAGGCTGCGACAAGGGTGATGATCGATGCGATGCGACAAGGACGCCGTGTCGAATGCCTTCCCGCACTTGTCGCCGCAGAGATCCCTTGGACCTGCACCATTCACCAGCTTGGGGGCGCGCAAGAAAGCGCCGCGTGACGCTACTACGTAGTGGCCATCTACGCGCTCGCGTCTTGGGGCACGCAGAGGTCGCTGGCGCTGGCGAGGGAAACAGCACCGCCTTTGCGCATTCGCACGGCGCCAGGGCACTGTTGCTATACCGCAGTCCCAGCTATCGCACGCCAATAGTCGCACCAGCAAACAAAAACCCGGCAGTGCCATGAGCACGGTGCCGGGTTTCGCTAAGCAGGTGGCTTTTTAGGCTTCGATCAGGAACTGATCGCGGTCCTTTCCATTGATCCAGTTCGGGGGCTTGCCCCGGCCCGTCCAAGTCGCGCCAGTGGCGGGGTCGCGGTACTTGGGGACGCCGACGCTACCTGCCCCAGTCGAGGCGGCGCGACCACGGCGACCAGACGGGAAGATGTCCTGGGCAGTCAGGCCAAACTCGGCCACCAGGTCGCGAATTTCCTTAACCGCGCCGGACACTTCATTCTGGCGCGCGGCTGCGATCTGGGCCTCCAGCGCTTGGCGCTGTTGCAGCAGTTCCTTGTAGCTCATGCTCATGCTGTATTTCTCCTGACATCAAATCGGTTAGTAACCGTTGAATTATCACGCAAAAAACCAATCCGTGGGAGATCTATTTGCAAATTTCCTTATCGCCTCAATTGCAATTTCTTGCAAACCATTCTTGCCCAATCGCGTCCGAGCCAAGGAAAACCCGATGCCCACACTTTCTCACCCTCACGAGCCTTGAGACTGAGTGGTTACATCCCGTGCAACCGCCTTCAATCAGCATGCCGGCAACACGCGTAGCCTCTTATCGCCACCATTCCTTGATGGGGTCTCCTCGTTTTCAGT
>NZ_MYFL01000015.1:0-5386 GCF_002193035.1 Delftia sp. K82
ATCGCGAGTGGTCGGCAGATTGCGATAAACGGTCACATTAAATTTAACCTGACTATTCCACTGCAACAACTGAACGGACTGGAAACACTGGTCATAATCATGGTGGCGAATAAGTACGCGTTCTTGCAAATCACCAGAAGGCGGTTCCTGAATGAATGGGAAGCCTTCAAGAAGGTGATAAGCAGGAGAAACATACGAAGGCGCATAACGATACCACTGACCCTCAGCAATCTTAAACTTCTTAGACGAATCACCAGAACGGAAAACATCCTTCATAGAAATTTCACGCGGCGGCAAGTTGCCATACAAAACAGGGTCGCCAGCAATATCGGTATAAGTCAAAGCACCTTTAGCGTTAAGGTACTGAATCTCTTTAGTCGCAGTAGGCGGAAAACGAACAAGCGCAAGAGTAAACATAGTGCCATGCTCAGGAACAAAGAAACGCGGCACAGAATGTTTATAGGTCTGTTGAACACGACCAGAAAACTGGCCTAACGACGTTTGGTCAGTTCCATCAACATCATAGCCAGATGCCCAGAGATTAGAGCGCATGACAAGTAAAGGACGGTTGTCAGCGTCATAAGAGGTTTTACCTCCAAATGAAGAAATAACATCATGGTAACGCTGCATGAAGTAATCACGTTCTTGGTCAGTATGCAAATTAGCATAAGCAGCTTGCAGACCCATAATGTCAATAGATGTGGTAGAAGTCGTCATTTGGCGAGAAAGCTCAGTCTCAGGAGGAAGCGGAGCAGTCCAAATGTTTTTGAGATGGCAGCAACGGAAACCATAACGAGCATCATCTTGATTAAGCTCATTAGGGTTAGCCTCGGTACGGTCAGGCATCCACGGCGCTTTAAAATAGTTGTTATAGATATTCAAATAACCCTGAAACAAATGCTTAGGGATTTTATTGGTATCAGGGTTAATCGTGCCAAGAAAAGCGGCATGGTCAATATAACCAGTAGTGTTAACAGTCGGGAGAGGAGTGGCATTAACACCATCCTTCATGAACTTAATCCACTGTTCACCATAAACGTGACGATGAGGGACATAAAAAGTAAAAATGTCTACAGTAGAGTCAATAGCAAGGCCACGACGCAATGGAGAAAGACGGAGAGCGCCAACGGCGTCCATCTCGAAGGAGTCGCCAGCGATAACCGGAGTAGTTGAAATGGTAATAAGACGACCAATCTGACCAGCAAGGAAGCCAAGATGGGAAAGGTCATGCGGCATACGCTCGGCGCCAGTTTGAATATTAGACATAATTTATCCTCAAGTAAGGGGCCGAAGCCCCTGCAATTAAAATTGTTGACCACCTACATACCAAAGACGAGCGCCTTTACGCTTGCCTTTAGTACCTCGCAACGGCTGCGGACGACCAGGGCGAGCGCCAGAACGTTTTTTACCTTTAGACATTACATCACTCCTTCTGCACGTAATTTTTGACGCACGTTTTCTTCTGCGTCAGTAAGAACGTCAGTGTTTCCTGCGCGTACACGCAAGGTAAACGCGAACAATTCAGCGGCTTTAACCGGACGCTCGACGCCATTAATAATGTTTTCCGTAAATTCAGCGCCTTCCATGATGAGACAGGCCGTTTGAATGTTGACGGGATGAACATAATAAGCAATGACGGCAGCAATAAACTCAACAGGAGCAGGAAAGCGAGGGTATCCTACAAAGTCCAGCGTACCATAAACGCAAGCCTCAACGCAGCGACGAGCACGAGAGCGGTCAGTAGCAATCCAAACTTTGTTACTCGTCAGAAAATCGAAATCATCTTCGGTTAAATCCAAAACGGCAGAAGCCTGAATGAGCTTAATAGAGGCCAAAGCGGTCTGGAAACGTACGGATTGTTCAGTAACTTGACTCATGATTTCTTACCTATTAGTGGTTGAACAGCATCGGACTCAGATAGTAATCCACGCTCTTTTAAAATGTCAACAAGAGAATCTCTACCATGAACAAAATGTGACTCATATCTAAACCAGTCCTTGACGAACGTGCCAAGCATATTAAGCCACTTCTCCTCATCCAACGCGTCAGTTTTTGACAGAATCGTTAGTTGATGGCGAAAGGTCGCAAAGTAAGAGCTTCTCGAGCTGCGCAAGGATAGGTCGAATTTTCTCATTTTCCGCCAGCAGTCCACTTCGATTTAATTCGTAAACAAGCAGTAGTAATTCCTGCTTTATCAAGATAATTTTTCGACTCATCAGAAATATCCGAAAGTGTTAACTTCTGCGTCATGGAAGCGATAAAACTCTGCAGGTTGGATACGCCAATCATTTTTATCGAAGCGCGCATAAATTTGAGCAGATTTGTCGTCACAGGTTGCGCCGCCAAAACGTCGGCTACAGTAACTTTTCCCAGCCTCAATCTCATCTCTCTTTTTGCGTTCTGCTTCAATATCTGGTTGAACGGCGTCGCGTCGTAACCCAGCTTGGTAAGTTGGATTAAGCACTCCGTGGACAGATTTGTCATTGTGAGCATTTTCATCCCGAAGTTGCGGCTCATTCTGATTCTGAACAGCTTCTTGGGAAGTAGCGACAGCTTGGTTTTTAGTGAGTTGTTCCATTCTTTAGCTCCTAGACCTTTAGCAGCAAGGTCCATATCTGACTTTTTGTTAACGTATTTAGCCACATAGAAACCAACAGCCATATAACTGGTAGCTTTAAGCGGCTCACCTTTAGCATCAACAGGCCACAACCAACCAGAACGTGAAAAAGCGTCCTGCGTGTAGCGAACTGCGATGGGCATACTGTAACCATAAGGCCACGTATTTTGCAAGCTATTTAACTGGCGGCGATTGCGTACCCGACGACCAAAATTAGGGTCAACGCTACCTGTAGGAAGTGTCCGCATAAAGTGCACCGCATGGAAATGAAGACGGCCATTAGCTGTACCATACTCAGGCACACAAAAATACTGATAGCAGTCGGCGTGTGAATCATTAGCCTTGCGACCCTCGGCAGCAAGAACCATACGACCAATATCACGAAAATAGTCACGCAAAGCATTGGGATTATCATAAAACGCCTCTAATCGGTCGTCAGCCAACGTGAGAGTGTCAAAAACGATAAACCAACCATCAGCATGAGCCTGTCGCATTGCATTCATCAAACGCTGAATAGCAAAGCCTCTACGCGATTTCATAGTGGAGGCCTCCAGCAATCTTGAACACTCATCCTTAATACCTTTCTTTTTGGGGTAATTATACTCATCGCGAATATCCTTAAGAGGGCGTTCAGCAGCCAGCTTGCGGCAAAACTGCGTAACCGTCTTCTCGTTCTCTAAAAACCATTTTTCGTCCCCTTCGGGGCGGTGGTCTATAGTGTTATTAATATCAAGTTGGGGGAGCACATTGTAGCATTGTGCCAATTCATCCATTAACTTCTCAGTAACAGATACAAACTCATCACGAACGTCAGAAGCAGCCTTATGGCCGTCAACATACATATCACCATTATCGAACTCAACGCCCTGCATACGAAAAGACAGAATCTCTTCCAAGAGCTTGATGCGGTTATCCATCTGCTTATGGAAGCCAAGCATTGGGGATTGAGAAAGAGTAGAAATGCCACAAGCCTCAATAGCAGGTTTAAGAGCCTCGATACGCTCAAAGTCAAAATAATCAGCGTGACATTCAGAAGGGTAATAAGAACGAACCATAAAAAAGCCTCCAAGATTTGGAGGCATGAAAACATACAATTGGGAGGGTGTCAATCCTGACGGTTATTTCCTAGACAAATTAGAGCCAATACCATCAGCTTTACCGTCTTTCCAGAAATTGTTCCAAGTATCGGCAACAGCTTTATCAATACCATGAAAAATATCAACCACACCAGAAGCAGCATCAGTGACGACATTAGAAATATCCTTTGCAGTAGCGCCAATATGAGAAGAGCCATACCGCTGATTCTGCGTTTGCTGATGAACTAAGTCAACCTCAGCACTAACCTTGCGAGTCATTTCTTTGATTTGGTCATTGGTAAAATACTGACCAGCCGTTTGAGCTTGAGTAAGCATTTGGCGCATAATCTCGGAAACCTGCTGTTGCTTGGAAAGATTGGTGTTTTCCATAATAGACGCAACGCGAGCAGTAGACTCCTTCTGTTGATAAGCAAGCATCTCATTTTGTGCATATACCTGGTCTTTCGTATTCTGGCGTGAAGTCGCCGACTGAATGCCAGCAATCTCTTTTTGAGTCTCATTTTGCATCTCGGCAATCTCTTTCTGATTGTCCAGTTGCATTTTAGTAAGCTCTTTTTGATTCTCAAATCCGGCGTCAACCATACCAGCAGAGGAAGCATCAGCACCAGCACGCTCCCAAGCATTAAGCTCAGGAAATGCAGCAGCAAGATAATCACGAGTATCCTTTCCTTTATCAGCGGCAGACTTGCCACCAAGTCCAACCAAATCAAGCAACTTATCAGAAACGGCAGAAGTGCCAGCCTGCAACGTACCTTCAAGAAGTCCTTTACCAGCTTTAGCCATAGCACCAGAAACAAAACTAGGGACGGCCTCATCAGGGTTAGGAACATTAGAGCCTTGAATGGCAGATTTAATACCAGCATCACCCATGCCTACAGTATTGTTATCGGTAGCAAGCACATCACCTTGAATGCCACCGGAGGCGGCTTTTTGACCGCCTCCAAACAATTTAGACATGGCGCCACCAGCAAGAGCAGAAGCAATACCGCCAGCAATAGCACCAAACATAAATCACCTCACTTAAGTGGCTGGAGACAAATAATCTCTTTAATAACCTGATTCAGCGAAACCAATCCGCGGCATTTAGTAGCGGTAAAGTTAGACCAAACCATGAAACCAACATAAACATTATTGCCCGGCGTACGGGGAAGGACGTCAATAGTCACACAGTCCTTGACGGTATAATAACCACCATCATGGCGACCATCCAAAGGATAAACATCATAGGCAGTCGGGAGGGTAGTCGGAACCGAAGAAGACTCAAAGCGAACCAAACAGGCAAAAAATTTAGGGTCGGCATCAAAAGCAATATCAGCACCAACAGAAACAACCTGATTAGCGGCGTTGACAGATGTATCCATCTGAATGCAATGAAGAAAACCACCATTACCAGCATTAACCGTCAAACTATCAAAATATAACGTTGACGATGTAGCTTTAGGTGTCTGTAAAACAGGTGCCGAAGAAGCTGGAGTAACAGAAGTGAGAACCAGCTTATCAGAAAAAAAGTTTGAATTATGGCGAGAAATAAAAGTCTGAAACATGATTAAACTCCTAAGCAGAAAACCTACCGCGCTTCGCTTGGTCAACCCCTCAGCGGCAAAAATTAAAATTTTTACCGCTTCGGCGTTATAACCTCACACTCAATCTTTTATCACGAAGTCATGATTGA
>NZ_MYFL01000016.1:0-2999 GCF_002193035.1 Delftia sp. K82
TCTTTAGAGAGATGCGCCACTGTACTTTCGTCTGTACGGAAAACGCGCCACTGTACTTTAGTTTTTTTGGCCAGCAAGGCTGAGGAGCGAGCTATCGGCCGAGGCGCAAGCGCTCAAGGCCGATGTGCTGCGGCGTCGCGGGTTGCAAAGGGCTCTCCTGTGGCAGCTACCGACCCGAAGCAATCGTTCACAACCTCGACGGCGCAGAGTTCGCGCATCAAGTCTCAGGTGGATTCGCTTTCATCGCCATCGTCCCCAGATGAAGATTCCGTCGTCAAAATTGGCATATGCTTGCACAGATACGTGACTTAAGAAGATCTGTAATGCAAATCGCCGACTCAACTCTGTATAGATTCCTGAACGATCCGAGTAACTCTCACGCGAAAGAAGCCATTCTCATGCATCGGCTTTGCTTTGACCTGAAGGTGGTGGCGGCAGCTAGAGGATATTACCTAAACACATATTGGGATGACGTTGATCACGACGGCTTTGACTTAATATTCGACGACCAAGATTCGTTGATGAAGACGCAAGTCAAGTCAGTGGGCGCTGCGGCTGCAACCAATATTTGGAATATCCACAAACGCATCCTTCGGCCGACATTTTATCAAATCGACAAGCTCGGCTTTGAGGCTTCTCCGCAAGGAGAGGGTGTTGCTGGCGGGGTTGTACTGATCCGATACCGCGTGGAGGACGATGGACGACTGGAGGTCGACTATCTGTACACGGACTTGTATGTTTTGCTCGCATTCGAAAACGGACTCATTCAACGGGGGCATGGCAGTAGTCGTAATGCGATTAAAACCTGTCTGCAGCAACTTCGCGAAGGCTTGGGCAGCGAGCGGTTGGCAGTCCCGCGCGCTGCGTTTGTCCGTGCAAAGTCACCTGCCGCGTTGCTCGCACTGCTAGGCCTTCACGGCACCCTTGACCACACATGGAAAATTGACGTGACCCGAGTAGTAAATAAGGTCGCAGGCGACGGCAAGATGATCCAGTCCGAGCCCTTGGAAAATCTGAAAAAGAGATTCTGGACGGATTTTAGTCTGCTGGTTGACGATAGCGAACTCAACGGTTCGACGATAGTTTAGGAATGAAGCCCCTATGTTAGAAGCTGAAACTTAGCAGAGCCAACCCAAACGTCCGAATCTTCAACCTGATGCGGTCGCTAGCACGTCATACCTTGACCGCCCGCTTCTTGCCGGAAGTACGCGATCATCGTTACTCCCCATAACGGACATTCGCCGTTGAGATCAAACGAGCCAGTGACTGCTAACGGGGGCATAAGCGAGATGGCACTCTCGGCCAGGAGCCGCCGTACGTTGCGGACTTCCGAGCGACGGCTTCCGACCCACAGGAGTCGGTCGATCTTCGAAACTGCCGACTGGTTACCTGACGGTCGGCACGGATGCTCGCGGCAGGCAGTTGGCCCCACCACGCATCCATTGAGAGTGGCGGAAATAGCAACTTGTATTGACTAGACTCTCAGTAGCTCCGGAAGCTTTTCTACCTCCAGATCAGAACATCACTTATTGCGGCTCTGTTTCCCTAATGAAGCCGCCCATTAGAGGTCTGTGAGGTGAAAACGTTGGGCTTGTACCTAGAGGTGAGATGATCAGAGCTTGGCGCCCCGCGTCCGGAGCGCTTGATCGGATTATTCCAAATAGCGTCTGATTTACAGGCTTACTAGATTGATAATTGAATCGTGAAGTGCTGGTAAGGCAGTAGTAAGGGTCAAATGAAAAAGAAATGCTCCATGCATCCGATGACGTTTCAGCCACCATCGTTCCGTCGAAAAGCTGCCGATAGGTAAATGGGGCTTTCACTGCAACATAATCCCCCTCGGAGAGACATCCTGCAAAGAACCTCGGACAATTCGCGAGATATGCGGTTAAATCGAATATTTGCACTCTCTCGGCGAGAGTCTCAAAAATCCTTCCGATGTGCAGAGCGATATTGAATTGATTTACTCCGGCGGAAAAATAATCGTTGCTTTTGATGCGAGGATTTTTCCAATCCGAGCCAAGAAATCGACCGTGTTCATCAACTACTCCTGCCGCTCTTAGGTCTTCGTACCCAATGCCCTCATTTACAACAAGGCCTCTTTCTTCGACTAAGGAAACGAGTCTAGGGAAATTGACCCAGTCCCAGTGGCATGGTTCCGACCAGACGTGGTTCTGCCGAGATTTGGCTATGTCCACCTGAATTTCAGCGGACAATTTTTCCCACATTTTTTTGCTATATGTAATTTTGTCCGCAGTAAGATTCTGCGCATCCTCGCGAACAACGTAGTGTGCCTCCGAGTGATGTTGCAAACATAGAACAGCGAGATTTTCGCAGTCATGATCGCGCGACTGGGCGTACGGTCGAATGTGATGAACAACGACATCTAGTTTTCGATTTTTACATACGCAGCACACGTAAAAATTCGCTGAGAGCACTTTCCGCAAATTCGCTACTGGTATTGGTGGCCGCCTTTTCTTAATCGACTTAGCTGCAAGCTTTGTCAGCCCCAGGTTTTCGAGCTCTATCTCAGACATCACCTCAATGTCAGATATGCTGAGTTTCATCGACAAGTTCGGAGCGGTTGAAGTATCCGCACCCATTCCCAGTAAAAATTCTTCAGTCTGATTCATTTTGGGTAAATTCTCAGTTCGTTGGAAATCCGCTTTCGACGGATCTCAACGAAATCAACAAAGCCTCAATTCTCATCGAAACCACCAATATTTTTTTTATGACTCACGAACCTTATCGGATTATCCCGACCCTGCTCCGGTGCCGATGAGGCACATGAACTGGCTGACATTTCCACGGCGGTGAGGCCAATTTCGGCGAGAGCGGTCAAGTGTACGGCGGCAGCATTGCAGCGCGACGCAACGTGCATGGAGTGATCCGTGGCCCGTAGAGATGGATCATCAGAAAGCCGCCTGCGGAACGCCACTGAACGCGCAGCGCGTCACGCAGATAACTCGTTGATTTATCACGTCCTCGCAAGCCATGCG
>NZ_MYFL01000017.1:0-3265 GCF_002193035.1 Delftia sp. K82
ACGACGCCAAGCTCGAAGCTTTCCGCCAGACCATGCACATGATTCGCCGCCGTCTGGAGCTGCTGGTCTTTAGAGAGATGCGCCACTGTACTTTCGTCTGTACGGAAAACGCGCCACTGTACTTTAGTTTTTTTGGCCAGCAAGGCTGAGGAGCGAGCTATCGGCCGAGGAGCAAGCGCTCAGGGCAGATGTGCGGCGGCGTCGCGGCTTGCCAAGGGCTCTCGTGTGGCCGCTACCGTTCCGCGCTGCCGTCGCTCAGCGTTCGTGCGTATCTGTCGGTTTCTCTGCGGTTGCGGTCACCCAGCTTTGGCCGTCGAGCGCACGATATTGGTCGAGAAGCGTTCGGTCGCGCTTGCACCACGCTACTAAAATCAAGACTAAAAACGGGAGTGGGAACTTGCTGCAGATGGTGTGGCAACAAGGACTGTCGTCGCTCTTGCAAAGGATGTATCGCTGAATTTCCAATCAGAAAATGACTTCAACAACAAAGATCTATTCTTTGTGAAAATATATAAACACTAGGGATTCTTAGATCAAGAGAATGTTGAAATGAAAGATTACAAAGATTCTGTAGAAGAGTATATTAGGAGGAAAATCTTCTCCAAAACAGGAGAGGCGTTTCTTGATTTTTCTCTTGAAGAAGATGATATTTATTCTGAGTTGAATGATATCGGTCAGTGGTTATGTCGTAAATATCCAGAGGGTAATTCAAGTTTTTATCTTCTGGATAGTGTGCGAGTCCAAGCCGCAGCTATTCACGGCCATCAAGCTGTTTTGGTGTGCAAAGGAATGGTGGAGCTGATATTTCGTACGTCAGCCATGATGGTGGGGGCCGAGCGTCGCCTAAGAAATAATGATGAAAAGTTCTACGAGCCTTGGAGGGATAATTTAAGCTCTTGGTTAAAAGATGGAGATTTTGAATGGTCGAATAATGATTTTTGGTGGATTCATGAAGAAAGCCACAGAAAAATGTTTGAAATGTTTGTGGAGGGAATGTTTGTATTTATCGTGTTGCATGAGATAGGGCATCTCCACAATTTACATGGTGAAAGACGAGGCGATAAGTCCGAAGGAAAGATCCCTTCAGCATCTGATAATATAGTCATCCATGAGGCTGTTAGTTGTGCTGAAGAAAAAAATGAGACTGATAGTCTTGCCGTACACGCTCGTGAAATTATTGCGGATACTTACGCATTTCAATTCATGCTTACGGAGTTTGAGAAGTTCTATTTTCCAGCCTCAGAATATGAGAACCTTAATAAGGGTGCCTTGTGTGTTGCGAATTATAATGTTTGTATTTATATTGTAGCTTCATTATTCTGGGCATTGAATTTTCAGCGACCTATGCGCAATGATACGCAAGAAGATTATTA
Organism: Delftia sp. K82; assembly: GCF_002193035.1. NCBI lineage: Bacteria > Pseudomonadati > Pseudomonadota > Betaproteobacteria > Burkholderiales > Comamonadaceae > Delftia > Delftia sp. K82. The sequence goes on from NZ_MYFL01000017.1 coordinate 1,374, forward strand.
TCCATCTCACGTTTTCAGATTGCAGAGCATCGAGACCGCATCTCTTGAACACCGGATATGTGGGGGTGATTATGGCCTGACACATCTAGCTGTGAGGTTGGGCATGCAGGGCTACACTGGGAAATTGAGATGTGCAACGGACAATGATGAATTATCTTCTTGGCGTACGACTATGGATATTCCTGCGAATTTCGAACATTATCAAAAGATTTGCGGAATCACGGAAAAATGGTCGAACATGAAGTATGGTGTTCGCGACGAAGACTATCTGCGCGATGTGACCACAAACTGGCGACTTCGATAACTGCAAGCAACTCAGAACGATTTTTAAGGTGGAAAATTCAGACGGCCGAATTTGGTCGAGAGCGGTCGTCTTGTTTTCTCTGCTGCACGTCGGAAACCAGCCTAGACCTGCCGTTTGCGGCCACGCGCCGGACGGCTGCTTCTGGCCTAAAGGCGCTGGCTCTGCTCGAACCTGGCCAGTCATTCAGATAAAATGCATAAACCCGTCATTTAAAGGTGAGCTATATATTGCATTGGCTTCCGGGAGTTATCGAGTGATCCTATATAAATATATGTCCGCATCAGCAGCAATATCGATACTCAAAAATCGATCAATTGGATTTACTAAGCCGAATACGTTTAATGACCCGTATGAGTTGAAGGCGGCTTATCCGCCGCAGGGAAATAATTCGCTTACGCTTTTATTAGATGGTATTCGGTCGTCGGCTATGCAATCCATCTGGTCGGATACACATGGGGTTCTGTGCCTTACACGAAATCCATTGAACTCTTTAATGTGGGCTCATTACGGAGACGAACATCGAGGCGTGGTGCTTGGTATTGATGTAGAAATGTCTGGATTTCTTGATGTGCAACGTTGCTTAGTACCTGCACAATTTGGAAATGTTATTTATACACATACCCGGCCGACACACCCCTTGCCATCGTTTAAAGGCACCGATCCTATTTTAGTAGGTCATACACATCACTATCCTGCTGGCCATGAAGAAAAGCTGCAACGCACATTTCTCCAAAAACCTGCCTGCTGGGCTTATGAAGAAGAAGTTAGGGTAGTGAAATGCCTATCGGACAGGGAGGACGGCACTAATCAAAGCGGCACTTTTGATGAACTCAAGTTACACAACAAGACGCTCTATTGCTATAGGCTCCCTGATGGAGCGATTAAGGAGATATATTTTGGCATGAGGCACCCTCTACTTATGTCTGTAAGTGCCGCAAAAGCTGAATTGCGTGAGTATCATGGGATTTATCCAGGACTATCCGTTTATGGATGCCGATTGTCCCGTACCACGTGGGATATCGATTCGTTTGACGTTTCGGAATGGGCGGCAGGCCATTAAGCTTACCTTATTCGTTGAGCCACCGATTTTCTACACCCCCCGACTGCTCCTGGCCGACAGCTGTCCTTGTGCGAGGGCAAGCCTTGCTACGGGGCGCTAAGCGTCCCTGGTGTCGCGCATAAGCCTCCCTGTAGCGGGCGGCATGGTGGCCGTGAAGTCCACGGGAGCTCGCCACTCAGGCTCTATTTGAGCCATCCAGACGATGCTCACCTCTCATGCGCCAGTGAGGCAGGGCGGTCGAGCACTCAAAACCACCCCGCATAGGTCATCGCCAGAGTCTTCGCTCCTCATCCGCGCCCACCTGGTCAAACTCCCCTTTAGGACTGGCCCGTCATCTCGCCACGAAGGCGGACTGCCTCTGACGCCACAGAGGTTACCGGCCGAGGCGTCGGTACTCGTTCGCGCCAGATCCACTGCAGTCACTCTGCACGGTTGGCTGATCTTGGGTGCACTCAGCCCCATGGCCAGGGGCGCCCTCGATGCAACGTTAGGCCACAGCCTGCAAGGCCGCATGGTGATTCAGCGCCA
>NZ_MYFL01000017.1:5492-5686 GCF_002193035.1 Delftia sp. K82
CATCAACCAGCTCTTTGGCCAATTCACGCAGGTACGGCACGTCGCAATTGAAAAATCTGTATTTTTCGGTACTAACAGAACCGATAACTATGTCAGCTTTGATATCTCGGGAGTTGAGTAGTCCATACAGCCGTGTTGTGACTTCCATGCATTGGTTGCCTAGGTATCCTGGTATTGATGTGCGCCATAAGTGG
>NZ_MYFL01000017.1:5831-5982 GCF_002193035.1 Delftia sp. K82
ATTTGGATAGCATCGTCTTTTTTCGATGAATGACTGCTTCTGCGAAATAGAGTGTGAGAGATGCAGTGCAGCGCCGTTGGTGTCTCGCATAAGCCTCCCTGTAGCGGGCGGCATGGTGGCCGCGAAATCCCCGGAAGCGCGTCACTCAGGC
>NZ_MYFL01000018.1:0-2144 GCF_002193035.1 Delftia sp. K82
CACAAAACGCCCCCGACTCCATCCCCTCAGAGATCCCCCGCGCAATCGGCAGCATCCTCGACACACCAGTCGGAATCTGCGCCACCAGCGGGTTGATCACCGCAGGCGATGCCAACGTCCCGTTGACCCCCGACGCCCCGGCAATGAACTCCGTGATTGCCGGACCGTACCGGTAGTAAAGCCCCCGTCCCACCTCTGCGATCCTGTTCAACGCAACAACGGCATTCAATCCATCCGGATCAATAGCATTGAGCGGATCACCCCCCACATACCCAAACCGATTCCACCCATCTTCCAACCCGATCGGGTCCGCCTGCATATACCGCCCCGTCGCCGCATCGTAGTACCTGTGCAGGTTGTACGACAGCCCCGTCTCTTCATCAAACACTTGCCCCGGATATCGCAGGTCGAACTTCACCGCCTGCGCATAGCTGGGCCCGCTGACCGTCTGGCCGTAGCCACGGTCGCCCGTGGTGGGACGCACTTCCCCAAACCCCGAGATCAGCCATTGCCAGGCCACCTGCCCCTGCTGGTTGGTCAGGCGCCTGGGGTGTTCAGATGGTCCGTGTGGATGGCGTACAGCCGGCCGTTGATCTCCTAAAAATTCGTGAAATGCAAATCAGTTGTCAAATATTATCTTGATTTTAAATATTGCTCTAAATACTCCCACACCTCGTCCTCACCCTTTTCTTTTGCGGCATCAACAGCACTCCCCCCAGTAATATCAACTTTATCGACATCAGCTCCATAACTCAGTAGATTAACAACCACTCCAAGATGGCCCCATGCTGCGGCACACATAAGAGGCGTTACTCCTTGATCATTAACGGCATCAATCTCGGCTCCTTGGTCTACAAGATAATCAACCGCCCGCAACTCTCCATTTGATGCCGCCTCATGCAATGCAGACATTCCATAACCGCCTATCGCGTTGACAGAGGCGCCATTTTCCAAAAGTATCTTCATAGCAGCAATATTGCCTTCAGAAGCGGCAGTCATGAGTGCAGTTCGCCCTTTCAGGCCTACTTTATCAAGATCAAATTTTTTAGAATTAATCATCAATTCCAAATTATTTACATCAATAGATAAGCTATCTATCAAACTATCTACAGCAGTTTTATCATTCATGGCAGAGAATTAAAAATACCAAGTTCAACTTTATTAAGCAACCTTTGATAATCATCAAACCTCATAGGATCTACAGGAGATATCACATAATGACCAGGTTTACCTGATTGCAGCGTCTGCAGCCCTCCAGGAATAGAATTCACAGGGAAAGCACCTCCGTATCGCTGAATAAATTGATCATGCGGATTAATATTCAAAGATAACCCTTGAGCTTTCCCATTTTTTCCGAATGGATGAATTAACCCATCAGATGCAGCCTTTACATCAACACCTAATCTGGCTGTTAGGCCATTACCACCTCTATATAGCTGTGGTGAATTTGATACGCAAGCAAAAGCTCCCGACTCCACCCCCTCAGAGATCCCCCGCGCAATCGGTAGCATCCTAGAAACACCCGTCGGGATCTGCGCCACCAGCGGACTGATCGCCGCAGGCGATGCCACCGCCCCGTTGACCCCCGACGCCCCGGCAATGAACTCCGTGATCGCCGGACCGTACCGGTAGTAAAGCCCCCGTCCCACCTCTGCGATCCTGTTCAACGCAACAACAACATTCAATCCATCCGGATCAATCGCATTGAGCGGATCACCCCCCACATACCCAAACCGATTCCACCCACCCTCCAGCCCCATCGGGTCCGCCTGGATGTATCTTCCCGTCGCCGCATCGTAGTACCTATGCAGGTTGTACGACAGCCCCGTCTCTTCATCAAACACCTGCCCCGGATGCCGCAGATCGAACTTCACCGCCTGCGCATAGCTGGGGCCGCTGACCGTCTGGCCGTAGCCACGGTCGCCCGTGGTGGGACGCACTTCCCCAAACCCCGAGATCAGCCATTGCCAGGCCACCTGTCCCTGCTGGTTGGTCAGCCGCCTGGGGGCGTTCAGATGGTCCGTGTGGATGGCGTACAGCCGGCCGTTGATTTCTGCCGCAATGGGCATGGGGCATTGGCGCTGCGCTGGTTGGCGTACTGGCCCAAGATCGGAAGAGCGTCGTGTAGGGAAAGAGTGTAGATC
>NZ_MYFL01000019.1:0-2668 GCF_002193035.1 Delftia sp. K82
GGGGCATGGCTTACGAGGACGTGAGAAATCAGCGGCTTATCTGCGTAACGTACTGCGTGTCCAGGGGCCTCCCGAAGCTACTGCGGAACGCCACTACACATTAGTTTTTCCGCCACTGATCTTTAGTTTTTTCGGGGCGCGCAGGCGCTGGCCAGCGGCGAAGCGCGGCCTGCAGGAGCACACAGAACTGCCGGCGAAAGGCTGGCGCTGAATCACCATGCAGCCCTGCGGCCCGTGTCGTAACGCCGCATTGACGGCGGCCCCGGCCCTGGGGCTGAGCGCGCCCACGATCAGCCAGCCATGCAGAAGGACTGCCCTAGATCAGGCGCGAACGAGGATCGAAGCCATGGCTGATGACCTCTCTGGAGTCAGAGGGAGGGAAGCTCCGCCCTCGTGGCAATGACGTGGGAGCCTGACCAGGTCGGGCGCGGATGAGGAGCGAAGCCTCTGGCGATGACCTATGCGGGGTGGTTTCGAGTGCACGGCCGCCCCGCCTCACTGGCGCGATGAGGGGTGAGCATCGTTTGGATGGCTCAGATCGAGCCTGAGTGGCGCTCCCGGGAATGTCGCGGCCAACATCCCGCCCGCTACAGGGAGGCTTATACGAGACACAACGGGCGTCTGGCGCGCCCTAGAAAGGCTTGCCCTCGCATAACGACAGAGGTCGGCCACGAACGGCGGCTGTATGGCGTCATTGCAAACCACCGGTTGCTGAAAAAATCAATCTCTTGCAGCAGATGTCCACCAATATGGCCAACATCTGCACTGCGCGATCTGAAGCTCTATCGCTGAACGCGACGCGTTCAACGGCTGCATCTCCGGCGTCAGGATGACTTTGCGGGACGCAGACGAAGTGCCGAGTGGATTCTTAGAAATACTACTGTTTTCCTAGCCAGAAGGCGCCCGAACCTGTGCCAGGTAGCACACGGTTTGTTTGCGTGCTCAACAACACACCGCCGTCATTCACACAATGCCCGCCGGCCCCGGAACGGCGGACGCGGTTGGTGGTATGGGCGTGCACATCCCAGCCGGCGTTTAGGTAGGCTATTTGGGCACCCTTGACGGGGTGCGAGTAACTGTTACCGCGCCCGACTGAGTACGCGAGAACCGCAGGGAAGTCCGGTAGCGGTATTGATGACCTGGTGAAGTCCGCACCGTGGTGTGTGGCAGCAAGCCCGGAAAAGGTGTATTTGAGTGCAGCGTCCGCCTTCATGAAAGGCAGGTGCACATAGTCTGCATCGCCGGGGAACAACATTGCGCGTGGCTCAGTTCCAATGCGCTTGTTGGCCGCGAGATTGTCGACCACAACTACCAATCCGTGTTGGTTGACGTCCCCACGTTTGCCACCAGACGGACGATAAATGGAGAGGCGGTCCAGATGGAGATCATTCAGCATCGCCGGCCAGCGGTAGAAACGCTTCTTGCGAGACAGCGCTAGTGCCAAGCGCCAATCGAGCGGACAAATCTTTACTCCACCCCAAGCGTTGCCTACCCCTGGCACGATCCAGGGGCGATTGAGCGCGATATCGTCCCAGGAAATACGCCAGCAGTTCTTCACTTTACTCCAGCCATTTTTTTTTCTGGCCAAGCCCCAATGGTCCCAATCCCAGTGCGACAGGATCACCAACGCGCCGTCATCCCGAAGTGCTGGACGCACCTTCGGCGGAGTATCTGGGTTGTAATTCGTCGGCCAGCCGAGGTCGAAGTACATCGACGGCCATTCGCCAACGCCATGCAGGGCCACCAGGCTCGCCTGGCCGACATCCACAACGGACGCATCCAACTCAGAGGCGCTGCTTAGAGCTTCATCAATGAGGCGCCTAATTTCGGCCTCTGAGGCCCCTCTGCCACGAAAGGGCGCCGCCACCAAATTGTTCAAACTAAGTTCTTGCGCCTCTGATACGGGAGCCGCTTTAACAAGGTGAAAAGGTACTTCGGGCAAATCTCCGTCGCCCAGAACCGTAATCTCAGGGCCGTGGACACCAGTTTCCAGGACAATATCAAACCAACGCAGGTCAAAGGGCTGGGCATCAAACCCAGCAATCCTTTGCCAATCGGAACGCGGCACGGCGAAGGCGAACACCGCGTATTGCCGGTCGATGTCTTCATCTGACGCATGTGGATGAGGGTTCTGTCCTAGCTTCACCTTGTGGGTTTGAACGAAGCATGACAACTGAACATCGCCGTTCTCGAACTCACCGAGTGGAGATACCGTTGTCTGGTTGATGCGGCCAAAGAGTTTGATTTTCATGAAATTGGTATCTGGACGCCTCCGACCAGATCGACGTTGCGAATTTCTGCATGACGGGCGTTAACCCACTACCGCGCAGCATACTCAATCGCCATGAGCCGTCGTCCTGAGCATAGGTGCGATTGGCGAAAAACATGTGCACCACCACTCCGTGCACGAGTTACATGCCGGCAAGCGGGCCTGTTACGGCCAGATGGCAGGGATCTACGACCGACAGCTACTTGGAGGCGAGATCGGTACGACCAATGTCTCGTCAGGGTCGGCAGCTTCCACACGAGAGCCCTTGGCAACCCGCGACGCCGCCGCACTTCGGCCCTGAGCGCTTAGGCCTCGGCCGATAGCTCGCTCCTCAGCCTTGCTGGCCAAAAAAACTAAAGTACGTTGGCGCGTTATCGGTACAGACGAAAGTACAGTGGC
>NZ_MYFL01000001.1:0-45812 GCF_002193035.1 Delftia sp. K82
CTGTTTTTCGTGGGCTGAGGCTGATGCTTCAAACCTCGGGTTTGGCGGTGTTGCGCAGGAGATAGATCTCGTCTTCCACGTAGGTGGCCAGCCGCTCGGCGCTGTGCTGGATGGTGCGCAAGGCGTTGGTCACCACGTCCGTATCGCGCAGGCCTTCGGGCGATAGCAGCCATGCCTGGGCGAGCTGGGAGATGGAGGAAACCTCGTTGCAGCTCATCTGGACCATCCGGTTCACCTCGGTGATGGAGAAGTTCAACTGCGTGGTTCTTGCGCTGGTGGATCGTGTTTCCTGCTTCATGGCCTGGCCCTCCATGTGATGGTGAGGGTTTCGAGGCTTATGGACACTGTATGCATGGTTGCGTGCTCCGTATTCAGACGAGACAAGGCCTCTCTGATGGGGAGGCCAGCACCAGCTGCGATCGGTGTTCTTACGCACCAGCCCCTGAACAGGGGGCCGGTCGAAATGATAGAGGCTTTGGACGACAAGCGCGCTCAAAAAAAGGCCGAGCGAAGCGACGGCCCGGGCAAACTCCCCGTATGTCAGCGCCTGCGGCGTGGTGGTTGCGGGGTTGCAGTCCTGCCGAAGGACAGGACTGCTTCGTCATCTGACTCGCCGTGATGTTTGAACGTAGCGCGCAGCGCGAAGAGAGTTTCACGGCGAACCCCGCAACCGCCACGACGCAGGTTGCCCCGCAGCGAAGCGAAGGGGTCGCGGACATCCGGGTCGCCTTCTTTGATCTGACCTTTCTTGGCGAATCAAGAAAGGGCAGTCGGCTGCCGGGCCGAGACCCGGCCTCTGTCGCCAGAGGCGCGACAGAGTCAAAAAGGAAGCTCAGGCAGCCAGCCTGAACCGCTCCACCACCCCCCCAAACCCCCTCTCCAGATCCGCAATCAGATCCAAAGGATCCTCCAGCCCCACATGCAACCGCACCACAGGCGCAGTCCCCGTCCACACACTGTGCTCCCGCAACCGCTCAGGCTGCGCCACCAGCGCCAGGCTCTCGTACCCGCCCCAGGAAGCCCCCTGCGCAAACTGCCGCAACGAGTCAACGAACACGGCGCCGGCACCGGCGTCCACCCCTTCGGCAAACGCGAATGACACCAGCCCGCTGGCCCCGCTGAAGTCCCGCTTCCACAGCGCATGGCCGGGATCGGACGGCAGGGCCGGGTAGAAGACGCGGCCGACCTGGGGCTGCTGCTCCAGCCACTGGGCGATTTCGGTGGCGTGGCGCTGGTGCTGGGCCAGGCGCACGGGCAGGGTGCGCAGGCCGCGCAGGGCCAGGTAGGCGTCGTCGGCGCCTATGGTCAGGCCCAGGGCCTCGTAGGCGGTGGATATCTTTTTGGACAGCGCGGGGCCGTCGGTGATGACGATGCCCTGCATCACGTCGGAGTGGCCGGCGATGTACTTGGTCGCGGCCTGGATGGAGAGGTTGGCGCCGTGCTCCAGGGGCTGGTAGAACCAGCCGCCGCTCCAGGTGTTGTCGGTGGCCACGGCAATGCCGTGCTGGCGTGCCACGGCGGCCAGGGCGGGCAGGTCCAGCACCTCGTAGAGCAGGGAGCTGGGCGATTCCAGGTAGACCAGGCGGGTGTTGGGGCGGATCTTGCCGGCCAGATCGTCGCGCGAGGGCGAGAAGTACTCCAGCGTGATGCCCAGGCGCTGCAGCAAGGTGGCGTCCACGCGGCGCACGGGGGAGTAGACGCTGTCGGCCACCAGGGCATGGTCGCCGGGCGAGAGCAGGGCGATGAGCACCAGGGTGATGGCGGACAGGCCCGAGGGCGTGAGAAAGGCGCGGTGCCCGCCCTCCAGCGCGACCACGGCGTCTTCCAGGGCGCGGTGCGTGTCCAGGCCGTGGCGGCCGTAGGAGGCCACGCGCTCGCCGGCCTCGCGGCGGTGGTGCAGGTCGGCGTAGGCGGCGCTGTCGGCAAAGCGCACGGTGCTGGTGCGCACCACGGGCACGTTGACGGGGCCGGAGCCGCCCTGCAGCGGCGGCGTGCCTGCGTGCAGCAGGCGGGTCGACGGGCCCAGGGGCCGTTGCTTGTTTTGGGGGGTGCTCATGCCACGGCCTCGCTGGGACGGAAGTAGGCGGCGTTGTAGTTCTTGACTTCGCCGGTGTCGGGGTCGATGGCCACGCGGCCGCTCAGGGTTTCCAGCGGCTGGCCGTAGAGGTGGAAGTGCAGCGTGGGCTGCTCGCCCACGACGGCAATGCTGTGGATGTCATCGGGCAGGAAGGCGATGGAGGCGCCCGGCTGCACGGTGAATTCGCGCGCCAGGTGGATGCTGGCGCGTGCGGGGTTGCTGCGGTCGTCCGTGCGCTCGTAGAGGCGGTTGAGCTCCTGGCCTTCGACGGCAACGATCACGGCCCAGGTCGTGTGGTTGTGCGGCGCCGTGGTCTTGCCGGGGTTGATGGAGTTCAGGTACAGGGCCAGGCCCGCATCGCCATCGGCCGGGTTGAGGCGGTAGCGCGTGGAGGCACCCACGCCTTCGGTCTGCGCGGGCGGGGGAAAGTCCGCGCGGCTGAACAAGGCCTTGTGCTCGGCCAGCTGCTCCAGGCGCGCGGTGATGGCCGACAGGGTGCTGCGGTCGGGCGCGCCGGCCTGCAGCAGCTGGCGCACGTCGGCCAGGGCGGCGTCCACGGCCTGGCGGCGCCGGGCGGCGGCGTCTGTATGGGTGCCTGTATCTGCGCCTGTGCCGGCCGGGGTTTCAGTCGTTGTTTCTGCGGTCATGGGGATGTGCTCCTGGAGGTGGGGGATCAAAGGGCAAAGCGCAGGCTGTTGAAGGGCAGCGGCGTTGTGGCCGGGGCGGCTGGCGCAGGCCTGGACCGTGCACCATCGCCCAGGGCGCGCTGCAGGAATTCGCGCGTGCGCTCGCTGCGCGGGCTGCCGAAGATCTGGGCGGCCGGGCCGTGCTCGACGATGCGGCCGGCCTCGGTGAAATACACCTGGTCGCTGACCTCTTCGGCAAAGCGCATTTCGTGCGTGACCAGCACGCAGGTCATGCCGTCCCTGACCAGGTCGCGGATCACGGTCAGCACCTCGCCCACGGTCTCGGGGTCCAGGGCCGAGGTCACTTCGTCGAACAGGATCAGCTCGGGCCGCATGGCCAGGGCGCGCGCAATGGCCACGCGCTGCTGCTGGCCGCCGGACAGCTCGCCGGGGTAGGCGGATTCCTTGTGGTCCAGGCGCACCTTCTGCAGCAGGGCGCGGGCCTCGCGCTCGGCCGTGGCGCGGTCGCGGCCGACCACGCGCGTGGGGGCGATGACCAGGTTCTCCAGCACCGACAGATGGGGGAACAGGTTGTACTGCTGGAAGACGAAGCCCACGCGCTTGCGCAGGGCGATCAGCTCGGCCTCGGTGCGCAGCTGGTCCACGCGCGTGCCCGCCACCGAGATGGCGCCGCGCTGGGGCCGCAGCAGGCCGGTGATGCAGCGCAGGATGGTGGACTTGCCCGAGCCCGAGGGCCCGATGATGGTCACCGCTTCGCCGCGCCGCACCTGCACGTCGATGCCCTTGAGCACCTGGTTGTCGCCAAAGGACAGGTGCACATCCTGCAGGTGGACCAGTGCGGGCGCCGTGCCCGCGGGGGCATCGGCCGTGGCGAGTTGGGAGAGAAAGGAGTCAGTGGCGTTCATGGCGTCGCTCCAATGCCCGGGTTGCCCGGGCGATGGGATAGCAATAGGCAAAGAAAAGCGCGAGCAGCGTGAAGTACACAAGGATGGTGAAGTCCGTGCGTGCCACGGTGTTGCTGGCGATCTGGGCGGTGTCCACCACGTCGTGCACGCCCACCAGCGAGGCCAGCGAGGTGCTCATGGTGATGCTGGCGTAGAGGTTCATCCACGGCGGCAGCATGCGGCGCACGCACTGCGGCAGCACGATGAGGCGGAAGATCTCGCTGCGGCGAAAGGCCAGCGACTGGGCCGCCTCCCACTGCGCGCTGGGAATGGACTGGATGGCGCCCCGGAAGATCTCGGCCACGTTGGCGCTGGTGGGCAGGGCCAGGCCCAGCACCACCTTGACCCAGTCGGGGAACGGAAAGGTCCAGCCCACCAGCTTCAGCTCGAACGGGAACACATAGGTGGTGAAGTAGATGAGCACCAGGATGGGCGCATTGCGAAACAGCTGCACATACCAGCGCACGCCCGTGCGCACGGCCGGCGTGGGCGACAGCGACAGGGCGCCCAGCACCAGGCCGGCCACGGTGCCGATGGCCACGGCCAGCACGCTGATCTCGATGTTGACCAGCAGGCCGCGCAGCAGCGCGGGCAGCCATTTCCACAGATGCACGAAGGCAGGCGGGGCGCTGTCCGTGGCGGCCCAGCAGGCGCACAGGGCCAGCAGTGCGGCGCCTGCGATCAGCCAGGGGCTGCGCGCCGCGCGCAGCAGGGCGGCGGGCAGCGGACGGGGCGCGGCGCCGGTGTTCAGGGTGGCTTCATTGGCCATAGCCGGGCATCCTCAGGTGTTGTTCCAGCCAGCGGCCCGCCAGGCTGACCAGCCAGGTCAGCAGGCCGAACCACAGCAGGATGAGCAGCAGCAGCTCCAGCACGTTGTCGCGCTGCGACCAGATCATGATGGACTCGTAGGTCACGTCGCCCACGGCGATGGCCGAGGCCACGGCCGTCATCTTCACCAGGTCCACCAGGTTGTTGGTCAGCGAGGGCAGGGCAAAGCGCACGGCCAGCGGCAGCTGCACGCGCACCAGCAGCTGGCGCTGCGAAAAGCCCAGCGAGCGCGCTGCCTCCAGCGTGGTGGCGGGCACGGCCTCGATGCCGGCGCGCAGCGCCTCGGCATGGAACACGCCCTTGTGCAGCGAGACCACGATCACCACCCAGACAAAGGGCGTGAGCGGGTTGTTGCCCGCGCCCCAGTCGCGCAGTTGCTGGGTGATCAGCATGTTGAGCACCAGGAAGGCGCAGTACAGCTGCACCAGCGTGGGCGTGTTGCGCGTGACCTCCACAAAGGCGCGCGCAGGCCGTGCCAGCCAGGCACGGCCCGAGGTCAGGGCCGCCGCCAGCGCCACGCCGGCCGCCAGGCTGCCGGCAATGGTCAGCAGGGCCAGCTGCACGGTCACGAACATGCCGCGCACAAAGGCCTGGCGCTCGGCCACGTCCAACACGAAGGCGTAGTTCAGGCCCAGGCCCTTGAGCGCTTGCACGCCCTGGGCAAGCAGGCTGTCGTTCATGGCACGGCCTCCAGGGCGGCCGGCTGTGCATGCGCTTGCGCTTGCGCAGCGGGGTCTTTCAGCGCGGCCACGGCGCGTGCGATGCGGGCCGTGGCCTCGGCCAGCACCTCGTCGCTGGCGGCCGTGGAGATGCGGAAGTACGGCGACAGGCCGTAGGCCCCGCCATCCACGGCAGCCACGCCTTCGGACTCCAGCAGCCATTCGGTCAGGTCGGTGTCGCTGGCGATGGGCTGGCCGTCCGGGCGCAGGTGGCCTATCACCGCGCCGCAGTGCACAAAGGCAAAGAACGATCCGCCCGGCGGCAGCAGGGCCAGGCCCGGCACCTGGTCCAGCGCCTGGGTGACCCGTTGCGCGCGCCGCGCATAGGCGTTGCGGGCCTGCTGCACAAAGCTCTGGTCGGGCGACTGCAGCGCCGCCGTGGCTGCGGCCTGGGCCACGGAATTGGGGCCTGACGAGGCCTGCGACTGGATCACCACCATGGCCTGCACCAGCGCGGCCGGGCCTGCGCCCCAGCCGATGCGCCAGCCGGTCATGGCATAGGTCTTGGAGACGCCGTTGACCAGCAGCGTGCGCTCGCGCAGGTCGGGGGCCACGGCCAGCCAGTGCGCGGGGGCCTGGGGCGTGAACCAGATGTGCTCGTACAGCTCGTCCAGCAGCACCAGAACCTGCGGGTGCTGGCGCAGCACCTGGGCCAGGGCGGCCAGTTCCTCGCTGCTGTAGACGGCGCCCGAGGGGTTGCCCGGCGTGTTCAGCACCAGCCAGCGCGTGCGCGGCGTGATGGCGGCCTGCAGCGCGGCCGGCGTGAGCTTGAAGCCCTGCTCAATGCCGCAGTCCACGATGACCGGCGTGCCGTCGTTCACGCGCACGATGTCGGGAAACGAAGGCCAGTACGGCGCGGGCACGATGACCTCGTCGCCCGCGTCCAGCGTGGCCGCCAGCGCGTTGTAGATCACCTGCTTGCCGCCGTTGCTGACGATGATCTGCCCGGCGTCGAAGTCCAGCCCGTTCTCGCGCCGGTATTTGGCGCTGATGGCCTGGCGCAGCGCGGCCGTGCCGGGCGTGGGCGTGTACTTGGTTTCGCCACGGGCCAGGGCCGCGATGGCGGCCTGCTTGATGGGCTCGGGCGTGTCGAAATCGGGCTCGCCCGTGGTCAGCGCAATGATGTCGCGGCCCTGGCGGGCCAGGGCCGTGGCCCGCGCGCTGGCCGCGGCATTGGGCGAGAGCCTGACGCGCTGCACGCGCTGCGAAAGGGGAAAGGGCGTGGTCATGGCGTGTGGCCTTCCTGGAATGCGGCGGCTGGCGTTGGAGAAACCTGCGGCAAGTCGTGCGGCAAATCGTCCGGCAGGGCTTGCAGCACCTTGCCGGGATTGAGCAGGCCCAGCGGGTCGAAGGCCTGCTTGAGACGCCGCATGAGCTGCAGCTCCACGGCGCTCTTGTAGCGGGGCAGCAGGTCGCGCTTGGTCTGGCCCACGCCGTGCTCGGCGCTGATGGAGCCGCCGTGGGCGTGCACGCTGTCGTGCACCACCTCGTGGATGGCGTCTTCCTGGGCAAACAGCTGCGCGGGCGTGCTGTCCGGCGCGTGCGACACGTTGTAGTGCAGGTTGCCGTCGCCCAGGTGCCCGAAGGCCACGGGCCGCACGGCGCCAAAGCGCGCCTGCAGCAGCGCGGCCGTGGCCGCAAGAAAGTCGGGGATGCGCGAGATGGGCACCGACACGTCGTGCTTGATGTTGCGGCCGTCGCGCCGCTGGGCCTCGCCCAGGGCCTGGTCGCGCAGCCGCCACAGGGCCTGGCTTTGCTGCAGGCTCTCGGCAATGGCGGCATCGGTGACCAGGCCGTCCTCGAAGGCCTGGCCCACCACGCACTCGAAGCGCTGGCGCGCATGGTCCTCGCCCTCGCTGTCGGACAGCTCGATCAGCGCAAACCAGGGCGCCTTGAGCGCCAGCGGTATCGGCTGCTCGGGCACATGGCGGGCTATCAGGCCCAGGGCCGTATCCGACATCAGCTCGAACGCCGTCAGGCTGGCGCCGAAGCCCGCCCGCGCCTGGCTGAGGAAGGCCACCGCATCGCGTATGCAGCCAAAGGCCAGCAGGGCCGTGTGCTGGGCGCGGGGCAGCGGATGCAGGCGCAGCGTGGCCGCCGTGATGATGCCCAGCGTGCCTTCGCTGCCCACGTACAGGTCGCGCAGCGCATAGCCGGTGTTGTCCTTGCGCAGCCCGCGCAGGCCGTCCCAGATGTCGCCCTCGGCCGTCACCACTTCCAGGCCCAGCACCAGTTCGCGCGCGTTGCCGTAGCGCAGCACCTGGGTGCCGCCCGCGTTGGTGGACAGGTTGCCGCCAATGGTGCAGCTGCCCTCGGAGCCCAGGCTGAGGGGAAACAGCCGGTCCGCATCGCGCGCTGCCTGCTGCACATGGGCCAGCACGGCGCCGGCTTCCACGGTCAGGGTGTCGTTGTCGGTGTCGATGGCGCGCACGCGGTTCAGGCGCGCCAGCGACAGCAGCACGGCGTGGCCCGAGGCGTCGGGCGTGGCGCCGCCCATCAGCCCGGTGTTGCCGCCCTGGGCCACGATGGGCGTGCGGTGGGCGCGGCACAGGCGTACCAGCTGCGCCACCTGGGCCGTGTCGGCAGGCCGTGCCACGGCCAGGGCCTGGCCCGTGAGGCGGCCATGCTGGTCGGTCAGGTAGCCGGCCGCATCGGCACCCGTGAGCACATGGGCATCGCCCAGGGCGTGGCGCAGCGCGGTGACCAGGTCGGCGGGGCCGGTGATGTGGCCGCTGGTGCTGGTGTTGGTGCTGGTGTGGGTGCTCATGCGGGCGCCTTCCTGAACTTGTCGTGCAGCTGGTGCAGCAGCGGCGTGGGCGTCATGCCGTTGCGCTGCTCCACCTCGATCAGCCAGCCCGTGCGGTGCCAGTCCTGCACGATGCGGTCGATGGCCGCCTGCGTGTCGGACTCGCCCTTGCGCAGCCAGATCACCGAGGGCGAGGGAATGATGTCCGCGGGCGAGACGATCTCGTAGTCCTTCCAGTCCGCATTGCTGGCCACGAGTTCGCGCAGCGTGGGGCTGACATGCACGGCGGCCGCGCAGTTGCCGCCCTTGAGGGCCAGCAGCGACTCGGGCTGGCCCCGGAAGGCCTTGATCTGGGCGCCGTATTGATCGGCCAGCGGCTTGGTGAAATTGCTGCCCTGCGACACGCACACGGGCTTGCCGCGCAGGTCGTCCCACTGGCGCACGCCGCTGCCCTTCTTGGCGATGGCGGCGCCGCCGACTTCCTCGAACGGCGTGGGCACGAAGGACAGGATCTCGCTGCGCTCCTGCGTCCACTGCATGTTGGCGATCAGGATGTCCACCTTGCCCTGCTGCAGGAACTGCACGCGGTTGGACGGCTGGACCTGCACGGTCTCCACCCCCACGCCCAGGCCCTTGGCCACGCCTTCGGACAGCTGCACGTTGTAGCCCACGTGCCTTTGCGTGACGGGGTCGATGGTGCCGAACGGCGGCCCCGAAAGCATCACCCCCACCACGATCTTGCCGCGCTGCTTGATGCGGTCCAGCGTGGCGTCGGCATGGGCTGCCAGGGCCGTGAGGGCGAGCAGGGCCGCCAGTGCGGTGCGGGTCGGCTTCATGGCTTGGCTCCCTTGGCGGCGGCCTGGGTTGCCTGCGCATCGGCTTGTGCTGCCGCATACACCGCGAAGTCGTAGGGCGCGCGGTCGAACTGGCCCTTCAGCGCGCGCTCGTGGCGCTCGGCGATCCAGGTGTCGGGCACGCCGCTGGCGCGGGCCACCTTGAGCAGAAAGCCCGTGCGGTGCCAGTCCTGTATGGCCTTGTCCACGAAGGCCTGGGTGTCGGCCTCGCCGCGGCGCGTCCACACCACGGTGGGCGAGGGAATCAACTGGTCCTGCGTGCCCAGCTCGAAGTCCTTCCACTCGGCCGCATTCGGGCCGGTGAGCTTTTCATAGAGCGCGGGCTGGATATGGACCGAAGCCGCGCAGGTGCCGCCCTTGAGCGCCAGCAGCGACTCGGGAATGCCGCGCAGGCCCTTGACCACGGCGCCATAGCTCTCGGCCAGGGGCTTGGCGAAGTTGCTGCCCTGCGACACGCAGGCCACCTTGCCGCGCAGGTCTTCCCAGCGCTTGATGCCGCTGGCCTTGGCCACCAGGGCGCCGCCGCCGATCAGGTCATAGGGCGTGGGCGCGAACGAGAGGATCTCGCTGCGCTCCTGCGTCCACTGGATGTTGGCGATCAACAGGTCCACCTTGCCGCTTTGCAGGAACTGCACGCGCGTGGAGGCTGTCACGGGAACCGTCTCCAGCGGCACGCCCAGGCGGCGCGCGATGTCGGCGGCCAGCTCGGTCTGGTAGCCGCCGGTCTTGCCGGTGGCGGGGTCCAGCACGCCGAACGGCGGGCTGGCACCGTCGATGCCCACGGACAGCTTGCCGCGTTGCTTGATCTTGTCCAGCGTGGCATCGGCGTGGGCGGCACCGGCGCCCAGCAGCAGGGCCAGGGCGGCGGCAAGGGGGGAAAGAAGGCGGGGCATGCGTGAATCCATCAGGGAACGGAAGGCCCGGCCCCGTCTTGCGGGGCCTGGGCCTGGGTGGTCGGAAAAAAAGTAGGAGTGGACCGCCGTGGCGGTCGGCGGTCAGCTGGCGGACTTGAACTTGGCCTGCAGCTCGGGCAGCAGCGGGTTGGCCGGCTCTATGCCCACGCGCTTTTCGGCGGCGATCAGCCAGCCCGTGCGGTGCCAGTCCTGCACCACCTTGTCCACGGCGGCGATGGTGTCGGCCTCGCCCTTGCGGGTCCAGACCACGGAAGGCGCGGGCAGCACCTCGCTGGCGATGGGCGCCGAGTACTGCGCCCATTCGGGGTTGCTGCGCAGCAGCGGGTAGATCAGCGTGCTGTCATGCACGGCGGCCACGCAGTTGCCGCCCTTGAGCGCCAGCAGCGAGTCCGACGAGCTCTTGTAGCCATGCACCTGGGCGCCGTACTCGCTGGCCAGCGGCTTGGCAAAGCTGCTGCCCTGGGACACGCACACGGGCTTGCCGCGCAGGTCTTCCCACTTGGCGATGCCGCTGCCCTTGCGCACGGCGGCAATGCCGCCCACGCGGTAGAAGGGCGTGGGCGCGTAGCCCAGGGTCTCGGCACGGTCGGGGTTCAGCTCCATGGAGGCGATCAGCAAATCCACCTTGCCGGCCTGCAGAAACTGCACGCGCGTGGCGGTCTGCACCTGGACCAGCTCGGCCTCCACGCCCAGGCCCTTGGCCAGGGCGCGTGCCAGCTCGGGGTTCCAGCCCACCAACTGCTGGGTGGACGGGTCGATGGAGCCGAAGGGCCCGCCATTGACCAGCACGCCAATGGTGACCTTGCCGCGCTGCTTGATCTTGTCCAGCGTGGCATCGGCCCGGGCCTGGGTGCAGGCCAGGGCCAGCGCGGCGGCGATGAAGGTCAGGGATGCGGAAAGGGTGGCGCGGGGCTGGCGGCGCAGGGTGGGGCTTGTGTGCATGGCGGGAGCGGGGCGGTCGGGACGAACGAAAGATGCGTACGCCTGCATCTTCTGGCCGCCCTTGACCCACGGCAACAAAGCTTTGGGAGCATGTTTATGCGCTTTGCGTCGCTGCATCAGGGTGATCACCAGGGGAATGTGGGCCCGAAGCAGGGCGGGTCGATGGTGTAATCGCGACGGCCGGGGTGCTGCGCCCACCGGCACCTCCCAGCGAGCCCTCTTCCATGCACCAAGCCCTAGCGTCCCTACTCGCCCCTCTCGCCTGCGCCGCCCTGCTGTGTGCCAGCCCCGTGGCCTGGGCCGCCAATCCCACCAGCTCGGGCAATTGCGAGGAAAGCTCCACCAACATGGCCGAGGTGCGCGCCTGCCTGCACGAGCAGAACGTGGCCATGGTCAAGGCCGCCTACGTCTCGCTGTCGCTCAAGCTCAAGGCGCGCATGCCCCAGGCGTCGGAAGAGCTGGAAGTGGCGCAGAGAAACTGGGTGCAGTACGCGCGCAGTGCCTGCGAGTTCCTCTCTGAATTCAATTCCGCCAGCTTTGCCAAGGACGATGCGCGCGCCAACTGCTGGAGCGACTTCGCCCGCGCCCGCACCAAGCAGCTTAAGTCCTGGGAAATGCAGCTGGACAAGAAGCCCTGAGGGCGGGGACGCTGCTCACTGGTAGTTCAGCGTGAAGGTGGCCCTGCCGTTGGCCTGCCCCGTCGTGACTGCCGCAGCGGTCTGCACGTATTTGGCAGTCAGCGGGATCTTGAACTGGGCAACGCCCTGGACGATGGTTCCCGCACTCCATTGGTTGGTGTTGCCAGGCACGTTGGAGTCCGGGCCGTAGCCGAGAGCGGTGCCATCCTTCAGTATCTGTATGCCTATTCCCGTGGCAACCGGCTTGCCGTCTGGCGCGGTCTGGCTCAAGGTCAGGACGGTGCTCTGATTGCTGGTGTCGTTGGCATCGGTGAGCGTGATGTGGGGGCGCAGAACGCTTTCGGGCGCGCCGCCCTTGCATTCCAGCGTGATGTCGAAGTGCTGGGGGATGGAGGTGGATTGGAGGCCCGTGAATCGCAGGATGGGCACAGCGCCCATGGGTACGGAGATGGTCGAGGCGGCCACCGAGCAGGAGGGACCGACCACCACCCTGGTGCGGCCGGACAGGTTGACGTTTCCTGCGGTGCAGCTGGGGCACTGGAATCGCATCTCGACGTTCATCCCGGAGCCCGTTAGCGTGCCAGCGGAAACGTTGCCGGTTTTCACCAGCTCGATCCAGACATCCTGGGGATGTGAACTGACATTCCAGAAATAACCCAGCGCGCCCGAATGATTTTCTGATTCGGTGGTAATGGGCATGGTTCTGCCACTGGGAGCGCTGGGGCCGCGCCATGTTGCCCACCAGCGGATTCCAATGCCGGGAATATTGGTGCTGTAGACATTATTGTATCCGGGCGTCTTGTTTCCGGATTGAACATTGGCGGCCACAACGGCTTTGGAAACATCGTACTCGAATGCCGTGTTCAGCACCGCTTTAAGATTAAATACGGTTGCCGTAGACTTCCATAGCGTCGATCCGTTGGAGTAATTTCCGGGTACTGTTATTTCCTCGGGCAGTGAAATGCTGGAGCTGGTGGGGGAGAATACGCCCCCGGCAAAGGCATTGGTGTTCATCGTTGCCGCTGAAAAGGCGATGAGAAATGGAAGGGCGATCAATGCAAGGCGGCGTACTTGCAAGGGAAATGAGGGAATGAAAGAAGAATGCATGATACTGATTCGGTCCATTGCTGAAGTATGATTGTCGAAAATATCACGCAATAGTTTTATTGAACTTTTGAGTGAATAATGAGGGGCTGAAAATGAAAGCATCGAATCATTCGATGGGTGGCCTCTTTAGTATTTCGCACTCTACGCCGAAGATATGAGGTGATGCAATCAGACTGCTCTGAAAATGGAGCGTGGCTCAGTCAAAAGCCGCTCATGCACGCCATTCGTAGAGAGCAAGGCCTGCGTGTCACGGAGCTCGGGCGCGTGGGAGGTCGCGCAGACAAGCCCGGTCCAGTCCGCTCGCGGCCCCGGCGGCTGTCGTGAGCGCGCCAGGCCGCTCAGTTGCTGAGAGGTGCGGTCGGAGAAGCGTCCCTGGCACCTCTGGCGGCTTGCCAGAGCGCATCGGCCAGGGCTGTGATCTCAGGGGCCAGGTGCAGGCGTTCCAGCCAGCGGTCCGCAATGCCGCTGGCGCCGTGGAGGGCTCCGGCCAACTGGCCCGTGATGGCTGCCGTGGTGTCGGCGTCATCGCCCAGGTTGGCGGCCTGCAGTACCGCGCCTTCAAAGCTGTCATGCCTCGCAAAGCACCACAGGGCCGCCTCCAGGCTGTCCACCACGTAGCCGCTGCCGCGAATCTGTGCGGCCGGCTTGTCGCGATAGTCGCCACGGGCAATCTCCCGCAGGCGCGGGCTGGCGCCGTTTTGCAGAACGCCGCCCAGGTCCAGAACCTGCGACCGGGGCAGTCCCTGCAGCGCCCGGCACAGCGCCACGGCAAACAGGCGGCAGGCCTGCAGGCATTCGGGTGCCGCGTGGGTCGTGCGTGAGCTGAGTTCAGCCATGCGCTGCACCAGGTCCTCGTCGGGGCCGAAGAACATGGGCACGGGCGCCAGCCGCATCAGGGAGCCGTTGCCGGCCTGGTCCGGGTCGGGCGACCCGGCCAGCGGATCGCCGGTGGCCAGGAAGCGCTGGATGGCCGCCCTGGTGGCCATGCCGATGTCAAAGCAGTTGCCGGTGGAACTCCAGTAGCCCCATTCGTACCAGTTGGCATAGCGCGCCATCTGGTCCTGCGGGTCGCCGCCGCCGCGCTGGAGCAGGCTTTCGGCCAGGCACAGGGCCATGGAGGTGTCGTCGGTCCACTTGCCTGCGGGCAGCGAGAAGGGGCCGCCGCCCACCATGTCGGTCAGCGGCGCAAAGCTGCCGCGCGGCTGGAATTCCAGCGTCGTTCCCACGGCGTCGCCACAGGCCAGGCCCAGCAGGGCACCACGGTATCGGTCCAGCGTGTCCATGGCCATGCCTGTGCTCGCGCTCATGGTCGGTCAGGAGCGGTGCTGCGCAGCCGCGCGCGCACCTGCATGAGGGCAAAGCCCAGAAGGTTCAGGCCCTGCCAGCGCGCGGGGTCGGCGGCGCGCGCATCGTCGGCGGCCAGGCCAATGCCCCAGATGGCGTCCACGGGGCTGGCTTCCACCAGAACCCGGTCGCCCGTGTTCAGCAGATAGCGGGCCAGGGCGGGGTTCTGGGAGAACTTGGCCTGGTTGGCGCGCACCACGATGCCCATGCGCGCGGCCACCCAGGCCGTTTCATCAAAGCCCTGGATGCCACGCCCCAGCTTCTTGGCCTCGCCCGGCGTGCGGCAGCGCACGATGGCCGCGTGCGCCGCCCCGTCGCCAAACAGCCGTGCCTTGCCCGCCATCATGAAATGCTCGGCCGTGGGGTAGTGCTGGCCATCGACCTCGAAGCCCGCCTCGAACCACTGGCTCATGCAGGTCTTGCCGATGGAGCCATCGGCCGCAGGCTGGTGGCCCCAGAACGGCAGGAAGCGCGGGGTGAGACCCTGGGCCATGGCGTGCTGGAGGTCTTGCAGGGAGGCGATGTGGTCTGTCGTAGTCATGGGCTGTCTCGTTGCCGTATGTGCCGTTTCAGGAATGCGATGGAGCTTGCTGCAGCCACCACTGGCTGAAGGCCATCAAATCTGCGTGCTGCGAGTGGGCGTGGACCAGGTCCGGCCCGGTGTTGGGCGTGCCGTTCGGGCCACGGCACACCAGGGCCGCGTGAATGCCCGGGCCAATGTCCCGGAGGTAGGGCAGATAGTCGTCCACAAAGGCGACCGGGCCGAGCCGCTGCAGGGCGTCTGCCTTGGGGCTGCGCAGGCCGGTGGTCCGGCCCGTGGCGATCACGCGGTCGATGGGAAAGCCGAGGTCGCGCAGGTTGCCCAGGCGGGCCTGCTCGAAGCGCGCCGCCAGGGCCGTCACGCAGACCAGTTCGTAGCCGGCGCCCTGCAGGTCGTGGCAGGCCTGCAAGGCATTGCCCAGCGCGGGAATGCTGCGCCAGAAGGCATCGTCCATGCAGGCCCTGAACTGTTGCAGGCGCTCGCCGTCCAGCGCCTGCACGGCCCAGCGGTCCATGGCCCAGTAGGCATGGGGGTCGGCCTCGGCGGGGCGCTGGCCGAACGCGCGTTCCCAGGCTCCGGCATAGGCGCTGTTGTAGTCCAGCAGCACGCCATCGGCGTCAAGGGCAATGATGGGTTTCATCGTGTTCCTCTTCGGCCCGCACGCGCAGGTAGTGCGGTGCCACGCTGTCCGTGAGCCAGACGCCGTTGTCCGAGCGGTAGAACAGGCAGGCATCGGCATGCATGCGCGCCGCATCGATCTCCAGCAGCACCAACCGGCCATAGCGCTGGCCCACGGAGCGGGCCGTTGCGAGGTTGTCGGTCAGGTGCACGTGGTGGCGGTTGCGCCGGTCCAGGCCGGTGCGCAGGATGGAGTCCAGAAAGCGCGTGGCCGTGCCATGGTAGAGGCGCTGCGGCGGCACGCTGGCCTGCAGGCCCAGGTCGATCTGCACGGAATGCCCCTGGCTGGCGCGGATGCGCAGGCCGTCGGCGCTGATGGCAAAGCGCTGCTTGGGGCAACTGCGCACCACCTCCATCAGCAGTGCGGGTGAGATGTTGCGGCCGGCCGCCTGGGCGCCGCGCAGCAATGCGTCTATGGAGACCCAGCCCTGGGCGTCCAGTGCGAGCCCGGCGCGACCGGGGTTGTGGCGCAGGACCAGGCTCATGAATTTGCTGGTCGATGTCAGTGTGTTCTTGTTGTTCATACGGTCCATTTCCATGGATTTTCTTGTTGTGTTGATGATTGTCCGTGCTTCGGGCTTCACACCACCAGGCAGCCCTGCCGGTCCGACAGGCCGATGGTGGCCTGCATGCCCGCCGTGAACTGCAGGTAGTCGGCCTCCATGCCGTCCGAGAAGATGACGCCATGGTCGGGCATGCGCGAGCGCAGGGTCAGCGGCTGGCCGGCGGTGACCTGGCCGTAGACCAGCTCGGCCGTGGAAGAGCGGCTGGGAAAGGGCTCGCGCACGGCGAAGTCCAGGCGTGGCGCATCCCAGGCGAAGGGCTGGTAGTCGAAGTCGGTGGACGCGCCACGCACGGCGCGGGCAATGCCCATCGATCCCGTGACGATGCTCTTGATCCAGGCCGACGAGCCCAGCCCCGTGGCGACGATGAGGCCGGAGGACGACTGGGACTCCTGCCGCTCGCCCAGCGTGATGTCGTACAGGGCCGAGGTATGGCTGCGCGGGCCGATGAACAGGTCGTTGGCGGCGCGCAGCACCTGGCCGTCGCTCAGGCGCGCTTCGGCCAGCGTGACGGCGCGCGTGGGGCGGCGGTTGGCGGCCACGTCGCCCAGCAGGGCGGCCAGGTCGGCGGGGGCGAAGGGCAGCAGCAGGCCGTCCCAGCGCGCGGGCTCGGGATTGACGCCGATGAGCGGCTGGCCGTCCAGGTATTTCATGGTGTTGGCCACCATGCCGTCCTGGCCTAGTGCCACCACGATGTCGTCGGCGCCGAAGACGAAGTTGGGCACCAGGGCGCGGTCCACGATCTGGTAGCGGCCGCGCGCCTCCAGCGCCTGCACCACGGCCTGCAGGGCGGCGGCGTAGGCGGCGCTTTCGCGCAGGTAGTCGCCAAAGTCGGCACCCAGGTGCTCGATGTAGAAGCGCGCCTGGGACAGCGTGTGGTACCTGGCCACCAGCTCATCGAGCCGCGTGCGCCGCACCACCAGCACGGTCTTGCGTTCATTGGCGTTCACGGCGGCTCCTTGCGGGTTCGGGATCGGCCACGGCAGCTGCATGGCCTGCACCGGCGCCCATGAGCGACTGCAGCAGCTCGGGCGAGACATTGAGCTGGCCGATGCGCTCGGCCTTCTCGGCAATGCCGCCAAAGGCCTGGGCGATGAGCTGGCCCGGCTGCATGCCCACGGCGGCCAGCGATTGCACGATGCGCGGATCGGCCTTTTCCAGGGCCTGCATGACGGCACCCACGCGGTAGGCCTCGGCCTCGGCCAGGGTACGGCTGTTGGCGGCCTGGCCTTCGACGAAGTCGCGGCGGCTGGTCTCCAGCGCCACGTCGGCGGACATCTGTTCGGCGCGCAGCTCGTTTTCCTTGCGCATCTGGGCGGCCTTGGCTTCCAGCTGGGCCTCGCGGATCTGGCGCTTTTTCTTTTCCACGGCCACATCGGTATCGAGCTCGTTCTGGCGGATGGCGCGCTCGTTTTCCACGGCAGCCATGCGGCGGGCATAGACGGCGTCGTCCGCGGCCTTGAGGTTGGACTCGCGCGCCTCGGCTTCCAGGGCGCGGGCGATGTCGGGCGTGGGTTTGACGGCCATGACCGAGACGCCCAGGATCTCCAGCCCCAGCGCCTCGATCTCGGGCTGGGCGGCCAGCTCCTGCTGGGCCGTGCGCGCAATGAGCGCCGAGGAGCGCAGCGCCTGCTTGAGCTCCAGCGCCTGCACGGCCTGCTGGATGATGACCTCGGCCTGCATGGTCACCCGGTCGCCCAGGCGCTGCGGATCTTCGGACATGTATTTCTGGCCGTCGCGCGCCAGGGAGAAGTCCATCAGCGTGGCGGTCTGGCGCGGTGTGCTGATGCGGTAGGTGACCTGGCCCTGCACGGTGACGCTCTGGAAGTCGGCCGTCACCAGCTCCAGCATGAAGTGGCAGTCCTGGCTGCCCACGGGCACGGCGACCAGAGTGGTGGTGGGGGCGTAGTAGAAGAAGGACTGGCCCGCACCCTCGCGCACCACCTTGCCGGCGCGGAACTGCATGAGGTGGACCGTGGGTTGGGACTTGATGAAACGGATGCCGAACATGGTGCTTCTCCTTTAAGTTGCTCTGTGCAACTTGTATGGGTTGCATAGTGCAACTTAAAATCCGGCACGTCAAGCACAATCCATCCCATGGCTGAAAAAAATTCCCCATCCCCGCAGGGCGCGCTGGACTTCCCGCGCCCGTTCACCACGGTGGACGTGGTCATCTTCACGGTGGCCGACGATGCCCTGCAGGTGCTGCTGGTGCAGCGCCCCACGGCGGGCAGCGAGCCGTTTCCGGGGCTGTGGGCGCTGCCCGGCGGCTTTGTGGATGTGCGCCAGGACGCGGACCTGCTGGCCTGCGCGCGGCGCAAGCTGCTGGACAAGACGGGTGTGGACAGCCCCTACCTGGAGCAGCTGGGAAGCTGGGGCGGCGCGGCGCGCGACCCGCGTGGCTGGTCGGCCACGCATGTGTATTTCGCGCTGATCCCGGGGCACGACCTGATCCTGGCCAAGGGCGCGAATGCGGCCGATGTGTCGTGGTTTGCCGTCGATGAGCTGCTGCGCGCGCCTGCGTTGGCCTTCGACCACGGCGAGATCCTGCGCGCAGCGGTGGAGCGGCTGCGGGGCAAGGTGGAATACACCTCGCTGCCGGCGTTCCTGCTGCCCGAGCCCTTTACGCTGCCGCAGCTGCAGCAGGCCTACGAAGTGGTGCTGGGCCGCCCCGTGGACAAGAGCGGTTTTCGCACGCGCATGATGGCGGCCGGCTTTCTGGTCGAGGCCGGCCAGGTGGAGGGCACGTCACGCCGCCCCGCCATGGGCTACCGGCTGGCCGACCGCAGCGCGCCCGTGGTGTTTCCGCGCACCTTCAGCCCGCGCGGGTGAGGGCGGCCTTCGTTCAGGACCAGGACCAGGATCAGGCGCCCAGCAGGCTGCAAAAGCGCTGCATGTCCACATTGCCGCCGCTGAGGATGATGCCCACGCGCTGGCCGCGCAGCTCTTCGCCTTTCTGGCGCGCGGCGGCAAGGCCCAGGCAGCCGGTGGGCTCGACCACGAGCTTCATGCGCGTGGCCAGGAAGCCCATGGCATCGACCAGCTCGGCATCGCTGGCGGTGAGGATGTCGGTCACGTCGCGCTGGATGATGGGGAAGGTGATGCCGCCCAGGTGCTGGGTCTGGGCGCCGTCGGCAATGGTCTTTGGGGTGTCTATGTGGACGATGCGGCCTGCGCGCAGCGACTGCTGGCCGTCGTTGCCGGCCTCGGGCTCCACGCCGTAGAGCGCGCACTCGGGGCTGAGCGCGCGTGTGGACAGGGCGGTGCCCGACAGCAGGCCGCCGCCGCCCAGCGGCACGAAGAGGGCGTCCAGCGGGCCGGTTTCCTCGAACAGTTCCTTGGCGGCCGTGCCCTGGCCGGCCAGCACGTCGGCATGGTCGTAGGGCGGGATCAGGGTCAGGCCGTGGCGCTCGGCCAGGTCGCGGCCGATCTGCTCGCGGTCTTCGGTATAGCGGTCGTAGACCACCACCTGGCCGCCATAGCCCTTGGTGGCCGCCACCTTGGCGGCGGGCGCGTCATGCGGCATGACGATGGTGGCGGGAATCTCCAGCAGCCGCGCTGCCAGTGCGATGGCCTGGGCGTGGTTGCCCGAGGAAAACGCCACCACGCCGGCCTTGCGCTGGGTGGGGCTGAAGCGCGACAGCGCATTGAATGCTCCACGGAACTTGAAGGCGCCCATGCGCTGCAGGTTCTCGCACTTCAGGAAGACGCGGGCGCCCAGCGCATCGTCCAGCGTGCGCGAGGTGAGCACGGGCGTGCGGTGGGCATGGCCCTGGATGCGTTGGGCCGCTGCGGCCACGTCGTCATAGGTGGGAAGGCTTGTCATCGGTACGGGAGAGAAGGGGTTGCTGATCGGCGGGGTGCCGGGAGCTACTTGGCGTAGCTGTAGACCGTGGCGCGCGACACGCCCAGGTGGGCGGCAATGGTCTCCATGGAGCGGCGCACATCGAGCAGGCCGGCGCCCTTGAGCTCGCGGACCAGGGCGCGGCGCTCCTCGGGCTTGAGGGCGCGCGGCGTGGTCGCCAGGCGGGCCGCGAACTGGTCGATGCGGGCACGCACCGTGTCGGCGCCTGCGCCGGCGCCCGTGGGGTCCAGCATTTCGCGCGCGGGGGTGTCGCCGCTGACGGCGGCAAAGCGGTTGAGCATGCCCTGGAAGCCCTGGAACATTGTCAGGTCCACATTCATGCACAGCGCGGCGATGTAGCGGCCCTTGGAGTCGCGGATGCCGATGGACGTGCTCTTGGCCTGGCGGCCATCGGCGAACTGGTTGGGGTAGTTGGCGATGACCTGCTCGTAGCCGGGGTCGAGGATGCGGGCCAGGCCCAGCTCCGTCGCGCCCTGGCCCACCTCGCGGCCCGACAGGTTGTTGTGGATGGCCAGCACCGCATGGGACGGGTCGAGCAGGTCATGCACCACCACCTCGCAGAACGGGGCAAAGGTCTGGCCCAGGCCTTCTGCGATCTGGGCCAACTGGTCCAGAAGCTGGCGCTGTTCAGGGGTTCGTTGGGTCATATTGGACATTTTGTTTTGAATTGGACAAAATGTCAAAACCCAGACGACTTCTCTGCGCTTTCCACCATGTTCGACACCCTTGTAGACCTGCTGCAATCCCAGGGCGCGCGTTTTCGCGTGCTGGAACATCCGGCCGAAGGCCGCTCTGACCTGGTCGCCGAAATCCGGGGCACCGCCCCCGGCCAGGGCGCCAAGGCCATGCTCTGCAAGAGCCGCGATGCGTCCGGTGTGGGCGATCCCCAGCTTTTCCTGGCCGTGCTGCCCGGCGACCGCAAGCTGGACTTCAAGCGCCTGGCCCAGGCCGTGGGCGTGCGCAAGGCCACGCTGGCCTCGCCCGAGGAGGCCCAGGCCGCCACGGGCTGCGTGATGGGATCGGTGCCGCCGTTCTCCTTCAACCCGCAGGTGCGCCTGGTGGTGGACCCGGCCCTGGTAGAGCGCTTTGGCGAGATCGCCTTCAACGCGGGCCGGCTGGACCGCTCCATCGTGCTGGACTCGGCCGACTATGTGCGCATTGCCCGGCCCGCGCTGCACAGCCTGAGCGGGGATGGCGCCGATTGACCCGGGGGCCGGGCGGTGCCCACAATCGCAGCAACGCCCGCACACCCTCTCCTGACCATGTCCACCCCTGCGAAGCAGCACCCTGACCGGCCCGATGCGGCCGGCTTTGTGCGTGCGGCGCTGGCTGCTGCCCTGGCCCAGGTGCAGTCGCATCTGGCGGTTTTGGAGGGCGGTGGCAGCGATGCCGAGACCATCCACCAGCTGCGCGTGGCCCTGCGGCGCCTGCGCACCGTGCTGCGTGAGTGCGCGGGGCTGGCGCCCGGCATGCGCGCCGAATGGGATGACCCCCTGGCCCAGGCCTTTGCGCAACTGGGCACGCTGCGCGATGCCGATACGCTGGCCGATGTGGTGCGCCCGCTGCTGCAGGCAGCCCATGCGCCCCTGTGCGACTGGCAGGCGCCGCAGGCCGTGCAGGCGGATGCAGCCGCTGCCGTGCGCGAGCCGCCATTCCTTCAGGCGCTGGCCGAGATCCAGGCGCTGGCGCAGGCGCCGCAGGGAGAGCCATCGGCCCGTTTTGCCCATCTGTCCGCCGCAGGCACGCGCAAGTACCTGGCACGGCGGCTGGCGCGCCTGCACCGCCAGGTGCTGCGCGATGGCCGGCACTTCGACCGCCTGCCGCTGGCGCAGCAGCACCGCGTGCGCAAGCGGCTCAAGCGCCTGCGCTACCTGGCGGACTTTGCGCGGGAATTCGCGCCCGGAATGTGGCCCGGCAAAAAGGGCCGGCGCTTTGCCGAGGCGCTGGTGCCCGCCCAGGACGCGCTGGGCCTGCACAACGACATGGCCGTGGCGGCCGAGCATTTCCATGCCGAGGCCGCGCGCGACCCGCGCGCCTGGTTCGCGGCCGGCTACCTGCAGGCCCGCCTGGCCACGAGCGCGCGCAGCAGCCGCCGCGCGCTGCGGGCGCTGGCCCGGGTGCCGGGCTTCTGGGCTGGGCGATAATCCGCCGCTGGCGCACCGCCGCAGCCTCTGGGCCGTGGCGGTGCGCTGTTGCTGAAGGTGCCCCATGCCGTTCACCGGCCAGGGGTTCAACGGGAAGCAGGTGCGCGATGCCATCGAGGTGGCCGCTCGCAATGCCTGCGCTGCCCCCGCAACGGTCAGCGGAATACAACTCCCCACGCGGACGCGCCCCAAACCACGCACCGCAAGCCACTGTGTCCTTCTCGGGCATGGGAAGGCGGGGATGCCTGCCGCAGCGCGCCCACCCTGCGCGCCGCAGCGTTCCGCAAGCCCGGATACCGGCCTTCTGCATTGCTTTCGGACGCCGCGGGAGTGCGCCTGTCCGGTCCGGCCCCAGCCTGCGCTGCCGTGGCCGGCTCCGGCGTGCGCGCTGTGCGGCGTGGTTCAGACGATAGGCCCCGCGGGTGAGTGGGGCAGTTGGGTCAACGCATGCGCTTCGCTTCTTCGGCCGCCGATTCCTCCGGCCTTCTCTCTGTTCTCCCTCTTGTCTCCAGCCTGTGGCCCGTAGCGGCCGCCGTCCTGCTGGCCAGCTGCGCTGCAGCGGCCGGCGCCGCGCAGGAGCCGACTTCGGGCCGATCCACGGACTCCGCCGACGATGCGCTGGACGCCGTCTTCGTGACCGCCACCGCGCGGCCCGAGGCGCGCAGCCGCATCGCGGGCACCACGCAGACCATCGACCGCGAGGCCATAGAGCGCTCCAGCGCGCGCTCGGTCACCGACCTGCTGGCCGAGAACGCCGTGGGCTTTCTCAGCGAATGGACGGCGGCCCAGACCTCGATGAACCTGCGCGGCGCCTCCACCGACGGCCAGGGGCGCGACTTCCGCAGCCAGGTGCTGGTGCTGGTCAACGGCCGGCGCGCGGGCACGGCCAACCTGTCCAAGCTCAGCCCCTCGGATGTGGAGCGCATCGAGATCGTGCGCGGCCCGTCCTCGGTGATCTACGGCAGCCAGGCCATGGGCGGGGTGGTCAACATCATCATGAAGACGGGGGCGACGGCGCCCGGCACGCGTGCCCAGGTCCAGGCCGGTTCATGGGACCTGTGGCGCACCGATGCGCAGACGGCCGGCGCCAATGACCGCTTCGACTGGTACTTCGGCGTGAGCGCAGGCGGGCGCGGCGACTACGAGTCGGGCGACGGCGGCACGCGCATGGAGAACACGGGCTGGAAGCGGCGCGGCGCCAGCGGCGCCCTGGGCTGGCAGCTGCACGAGCTGCACCGCGTGGAGCTGCAGCTGCGCACGGACGGCATCTACAACGCGGGTTTTCGCGGATCGGGCGCCAACATCTACAGCCGCGACAACCGCAGCAACCGCTCGCTGGACCTGACCTACGAGGGCGCACTGCCCGGCCAGCGCCTGAGCTGGACGACCCACCTCTACAGCCTGGTCGATACCGATGAGTTCAACTGGGCATCGCCCGTGATCCGCTCGGGCAACAGCGCCGTGCCCGGCACGGCGCGCGACTACAACCACCGCCAGCTGGACGCCACGGGCCTGCGCTTTCAGCCGCGCCTGCGTGTCAGCCAGACCAATGACCTGCTGATGGGCTTTGACTGGGAGCGCAGCAAGCTGCGCTCCGACCGCCTGCGCGTGGCCATGCCGGGCGGCCCGGCGGGCCAGGTTGCGCCCTACGACAACAACCAGACCGAGCAGGTGCAAGCGCTGTACTTCGAGGACGCGCAGACCCTGTTCGACGATCGCCTGACCCTGCGTGCCGGCCTGCGCAAGACCTGGGGCACGACGCGTTTCGACGATACGCCCAACCTGGCCCTGGCCCAGGCCAGCACGCGTGACTACGACAACCACACCTGGTCGGCCGGCGCCACCTGGAAGGCCACGGACCGGCTCACGCTGCGCGCTGCGGCCTCCACGGGTTTCCGCGCGCCCACGGCCACGGAGCTGGCCTCGGACTTCACGGCCGTCGGCGGTGGCCGCACCTTCGGCAACCCCAACCTCAAGCCCGAGACCGGCCGCCAGATCGAGGTTGGCGCTGCCCTGCAGCAGCCCGGCTGGCGCGTGGATGCGGCCCTGTTCCAGAACACCATCAGCGACCGCATCATCACCGTCTCGCGCGGGGCCACGACCAATACCTCGGACTACGCCAACAACGCGGCCGACATCGTGGCGCGCGGCCTGGAAATGCAGGCCGACATGGACCTGGCGCGGGCGCTGAACCTGACGGGCCACCAGCTCAAGGCCTGGGCTGGCGGCTACTACCACTTCAGCATGCGCGACAAGGGATCGCCAGCCTCGGCCAATACCGACAAGGTGCAGCGCATGTACCGCTACGAGGCCTCGGCCGGCGTGCGCTACGGCCAGGGCAGCGGGCGGCTGCAGGGCGACTGGAGCCTGCAGCTGTCCACGCTGCTGCGCGGCCCCATGTGGTACGACACGGAAGAGGCGCTGCTCATCCCGCAGGGCGAGTCCAGCAGCACCTTCATCCACCGCAAGGGCGCCTTCACCATCTGGAACCTGCGGGCCGACTACCGCGTGTCGCGCGGCGTCAAGCTGTTCGCAGCCGTCAATAACCTGTTCGACCTGAACCGCCATCCCATCTTCATCGCACTGGACCGCGCGCCCTGCATCGCCAACCCGGCGTACCAGAACGGCGGCTGCGGAACGTCGATGGCGGGCCGCGAACTCATGGTCGGCCTCCAGGCAGAGTTTTGAGGACCACGGCATGAGGCAATCCAGCACCACGCGCCGCCAGTTGCTGCGCCAGGGCGCGGCGGCGGCCCTGGCCTGCGGCCTGCCCGCGGCCTGGGCCGACACCGTCGCTGCAGGCGGGCCGGTGGTGCTGCAGGATGCGCTGGGCCGGCGCGTGGAGATTGCCGCGCCGCCGCAGCGCATCGTCTCCATCTTTGCCTCCAATACCGAGCTGGTGGCCGCGCTGGGCCTGCTGGACCGCGTGGTGGGCGTGGAGGATTTCACGCGCTTTCCACCGGGCGTGGAGCGCATTCCCAAGGTGGGCGGGCGGCTGGGGTTCTCGGTGGACGCCGTGGTGGCGCGCCAGCCGGACCTGGTCATCGTCACGCCCGCGCGCCAGGCGGCGCACCAGCTGGTCGATCCCATGGAGCGCATCGGCGTGCCGGTGATGGTGCTGCTCAGCCGCTCGCTGGCCGAGGTGATGGACAACCTGCGCCTGGTGGCCCGCGCCACGGGCGTGCAGCCGCGCGGCCAGGCGCTGGCCCTGGCGCAGGAAGCGCGGCTGCTGCGCGTGGACCGGCTGGTGGCCGGCCAGCCCCGGCCGCGCGCGCTCATGGTCACGGGCCGGCTGGGCAACGGCATGCTGCTGGCGGCCCGGCCGGGCACCTATACGGGAGAGGCCATGGTGCGCGCGGGCGCCGCGTTCGCGCTGGACGGCCTGGGCACGGTGCCCCAGGTCTCGCCCGAGGCCGTGCTGGCCGCCGACCCCGACGTGCTGCTGTTCGCAGGCACCCAGGAGGCCATGCAGGACCTGATCGGCCAGCGCGGCTGGCGCGACCTGCGTGCCGTGCGCGGCGGCCGGGCCACCACGGTGGCGCGTGCCGAGTTCCTGATTCCCGGGCCGCGCACCTTTGGCGGCGTGGAAAAGCTCTCGCGCTGGCTGCACCCTGAGGCCTGGGCCGGGGAGGCCGCATGAATTCCCTTTCACATCCACCTGCGTGGCGCCCCTGGGCCGGTGCGGTCCTGCTGCTGCTGGCCAGCCTGCTGATTGCCGCCTGCGCGGGCCACCAGTGGGCCAGCCCGGCCGACCTGCTGGCCGCGCTGGGCGGCGAAGACAGCCTGCGCAGCCGGCTGCTGCTGCAGTGGCGCGTGCCGCGCGTGCTGGCAGCCGCCCTGGTGGGCGCGCTGCTGGGCCTGTCGGGCGCCATCTTCCAGGGCGTATTCCGCAATCCGCTGGCCGAGCCCTATCTTCTGGGCGCCTCGGGCGGCGCGGCGCTGGGGGCGACTGTCGCCCTGCTGGTTCCCATGCATCTATTGTTCGGCCTGTCCCAGGCCTGGACGCTGCCCGTGCTGGCCTTTGCGGGCGCCTGGGGTTCGACCGTGCTGGTGCTGGCCGTCTCGCGCGTGGCCGGTGCCACCGATGCGGCCGGCATGCTGCTGGCCGGCGTGGCGCTGGCGGCCGTGCTGGGCGCGCTGCGCTCGTTCCTGATGCTGGCGCTGTCCGATGAGACGGTGAGCCTGCAGGTGGTGCTCAGTTGGGTGCTGGGCGGCATACAGACGCCGTCCTGGGGCGGGCTGGGCCTGCTGGCCGGCGCCTCCCTGGCCTGCCTGGCCGGGGCCATGGCGCTGGCGCGCGGGCTGGACCTGCTGGGCCTGGGTGCCGATGCGGCCCAGGGCTTCGGCCTGGATGTGGCGCGCTTCACGCCGCTGGCCGTGCTGGCCGGCTCGCTGGTGGTGGCCGTGGCCGTGGCCTATGGCGGGCTGGTGGCCTTCGTGGGGCTGGCTGCGCCGCACATCGCGCGCTGGATGGCGGGACCGCTGCACCGCGCGGCCCTGCCGGCGTCGGCGCTCACGGGCGCCATCATCGTCACGCTGGCCGATGCCATTGCGCGCAGCGTGCTGCCGCCGGCCGAAATCCCGCTGGGCCTGGTCACGGCCGTGGCGGGCGGGCCCTTCTTCATCGTGCTGCTGGCGCGCAGGCTGAGGTCCGCATGAACGGTGCCATCCCTTGCGCCCCACCACGCCTGCAGGCCCGGTTCCTCACGCTGCGCCACCGTGGCCGCAGCGTGCTCGACGCCGTCTCGCTGCAGCTGCCCGCATGCGGTGCCGTGGCCCTGGTGGGGCCCAATGGCGCGGGCAAGTCCAGCCTGCTGTCCCTGCTGGCGGGGCTGCAGGCGCCTGCATCCGGCAGCGTGCTGCTGGACGGGCAAGACATTGCAACCCTGCCCGTGGCCGAGCGCGCACGCCGCATGGGCTACATGCCGCAGCGCTTTGCGCCGCACTGGGACCTGACGCTGGCCGAGCTCATGCACATGCGGCTGGCGGGTCGGGGNNCGCGGGCAAGTCCAGCCTGCTGTCCCTGCTGGCGGGGCTGCAGGCGCCTGCATCCGGCAGCGTGCTGCTGGACGGGCAAGACATTGCAACCCTGCCCGTGGCCGAGCGCGCACGCCGCATGGGCTACATGCCGCAGCGCTTTGCGCCGCACTGGGACCTGACGCTGGCCGAGCTCATGCACATGCGGCTGGCGGGTCGGGGTGATGTCGAGGCGGCCATTGCAGGCGCCGGGCTGCAGGATTTCACGCGCAGGCGCTGGTCCACGCTGTCCGGCGGCGAGCAGGCGCGTGCCCTGCTGGCCACCGTGCTGGCCACCGACCCGCCCGTGCTGCTGGCCGACGAGCCCGGCGCCGCGCTGGACGTGCGCCACCGCCTGGCCCTGGTGCAGGCGCTGGCGCAGCGTGGGCGCGAGCGGCTGGTGCTGGTGGTCATGCATGACCTGGACCTGGCGCTGGCGCACTTCGGGCGCGTCATCGTGCTGGACCAGGGGCGCATTGCGCTCGATGGAGCCCCTGCCGATCTGCTGCATGCGCCGGGGCTGGATGCCGTGTTCGGCGTGGATTTCGAGCGCATCGACGCACCTCCGCAAACCTTGCTGCGCGCGCGGCTGAAACAGGAGAACTGACCCCATGCGCATCGATCTGGCCGGCTGGACGCGCGACGCCACGCGCGGCGGGCACCGTGAATTCCTGGCGCTGTTCGAGCGCGCCGAGCGCCTGGGTTTCCAGGGCGTGTGGTTCAACGAATTCCGCGTGCCCGATACCGCCTGGCCCTATCCCTCGCCCCTGCTGCTGGCCGCCGCCGTGCTGGCGCGCACCGAGCGGCTGCGCGTGGGCACCTCGGTGCTGGTGCTGCCGCTGCACCATCCGCTGATGCTGGCCGAGGAGATTGCCCAGCTGGACCTGCAAAGCGCCGGCCGCATCGACGTGGGCGTTGGCAGGGGCACGGAGCCGGCCGCGCTGCGCGCCCTGCAGATCGATGCGGACAGCACGCGCGAACGCTTCGAGCAGTCCTGCCGCATCCTGGTGGAGGCGCTGTCCGGAAAGCCCATCGCAGCGGGGCAGGGGCCCTGGCGCTTCGAGGACCGGCCCGCCCTGCCTTCGACCGTGCAGCGTCCGCATCCTCCCTTGTATGTGGCCGGCTCCACGGCAGAGACCCTGGGCTTTGCCGTCGATCAGAATCTGCCCCTGCTGCTGAGCCTGGAGCCGCCCGAAGGCACGCAGCTGGAACGCCTGGAGGCGGCCGCGCAGGAACGCGTGCGCGATGCCGCCGCGCTGCGTGCGCGTTCATCGCTGGCGCGCTATGTCTGCATCGGTGCCGATGAGGCCGCCGTGCAGGCCCAGCTGGCCACGCTGTGGCCGCAGCTGTACCAGCGGCGCGTGTACTTTGCGGGCAAGCGCGGCGTGCCGGCCGACCAGGTGCTGCCCATCGATGTGCCGCGCGTGCTGGCCGAGCAATTCATCCATGGCACGCCCGAGCAGTGCCATGCGCAGATCACCGCCTTGCGCGAGCGCACGGGCATTGGCCAGCTGCGCTGCGTCTTCAACGCCAACGGCCTGTGGAGCGATGCCCAGGCCCTCGCCGGCATGGAACTGTTTGCGCAGGAGGTTCTCCCTTCATTGCGCAGCGCCGTGCCTTTCGCCACCGTCTGACTTCCTCTTTTTTCTGGAGAACCTTCCATGCAAACCGCCAAGATTCCCGCCACCATCGTCACCGGCTTCCTGGGCAGCGGCAAGACCACGCTGCTGCGCCACATCCTGGACAACGCGGGCGGCCGGCGCATCGCGGTCATCGTCAACGAGTTCGGCGAGTTGGGCATCGACGGCGAGATCCTCAAGGGCTGCGGCATCGGCTGCGACGACGAGGGCAACGAGCGCGAAGGCGCGCTGTACGAGCTGGCCAACGGCTGCATGTGCTGCACGGTGCAGGAAGAGTTCTTCCCCGTGATGCGCGCGCTGGCCGAGCGCCGCGACCAGATCGACGCCGTGATCATCGAGACCTCGGGCCTGGCCCTGCCCAAGCCCCTGGTCCAGGCCTTCCAGTGGCCCGAGATCGCCAACGTGTTCACCGTGGATGCGGTGGTCACTGTGGTGGATACGCCGGCGGCCGCCAGCGGCCAGTTCGCCGCCAATCCCCAGGCCGTGGACGAGCTGCGCCGCGCCGACCCCAACCTGGACCATGAATCGCCGCTGCACGAACTCTTCGAGGACCAGCTGGGCGCGGCCGACCTGGTGGTGCTCAACAAGACCGACCTGGCCGATGCCGAGGCCCTGGCGCGCGTGACCGCCCTGGTGCGCGAGGAGCTGCCGCCCGAGGTCAAGATCGTGCAATCGTCCCAGGGCCGCCTGCCGCTGGACGTGGTGCTGGGCCTGGCCAAGGCGGCCGAGACCACCATCGACCAGCGCGTGAGCCACCACGACCACGACGAGGACCATGACCACGACGACTTCGACTCCTACGTGATCGACCTGCCCGCCGTGGACCGCGACCGCCTGCTGGCCGCGCTGGAGACGCTGGTGGAGCAGCACAGCATCCTGCGCGTCAAGGGCTTTGCAGAGATCCCGGGCAAGCCCATGCGCTGGCTGCTGCAGGGCGTGGGCCGCCGCTTCGACCACCATTTCGACCGCGCCTGGCGCGAGGGCGAGGCACGCGGCACGCGCCTGGTGTTCATCGGGCAAGACCTTGACGAAGCAGCGCTGCGCAAGGGCCTGGAGAATGTGGCCGCCTGACCTTCCGATTCCGCACTGAAACCTGTTCCATGCACCTGCTGTCCACGCGCCCCGGCGGCTTTGTCGAGGACGAGAGCATCGTCACCCGCCTCGACCAGACGCCGGCCGACATCGTCATCCTGAGCTCGGCCGACACCACGCTGGCCCTGCTGTCCTCGGCCGTGGCCGCGCTGGCCGGGGCGTCGGCGGACTTTCCCTCGGTGCGGCTGGCCAATCTGCTGTACCTGCGCCAGCCGGCCTCGCTGGACCTGTATGTGGACGAGGTGCTGCGCCATGCGCGCGTGGTCATCGTGGACCACCTGGGCTCGGAATCGGCCTGGCCCTACGGCATCGAGCAGATCGGCTCGCTGGCGCGCCGCAAGGGGCAGCGCCTGGCCATGTTCTCGGGTGACCTGCAGGAAGACCCGCACCTGCTGGCGCGCAGCACGCTGCCGGCCGCAGCCTGCCGCCAGCTGTGGCAGTACCTGCGCTCGGGCGGCGCGGCAAATGCGCGCGAATTCCTCAAGGCCACCGTCTACCACGGGCTGGACCGGGGCGATGCGCCGCTGCCGCCGCGCACCCTGCCGCAGGCGGCTGTCCACGTTCCCCCGGCGCTGGTCGCTGCCAGGAGCCATGCCCAGGCCCAGGTCCATGCCCATGACGTGGCCGGCATCGACGACCTGCAGCGCGCCTGGACGCCGGGCGCGCCCACGGTGGCCCTGGTGTTCTACCGCTCCCACCTGCTGGCGGGCAATACGGCGGCCTTCGACGCCATGGCCCTGTCGCTGCAGCAGCGCGGCATGAACCCGCTGCCCGTGG
Organism: Delftia sp. K82; assembly: GCF_002193035.1. Lineage (NCBI taxonomy): Bacteria > Pseudomonadati > Pseudomonadota > Betaproteobacteria > Burkholderiales > Comamonadaceae > Delftia > Delftia sp. K82. The sequence continues at coordinate 30,077 of NZ_MYFL01000001.1, forward strand.
CGCTGGACTCGCTCAAGGACCCGCTGTGCCTGGCCACGCTGCGCCAGCTCTGCGAAGACCATGCCGTGCAGCTGGTGCTCAACACCACGGCGTTCTCGGCGCTGGAATCGGGCACGGCCCTGGCCGGCGATGCGCCCGTGCTGCAGGTCATTGCCAGCGGCGGAAACCGCGAGGACTGGTGGGCCGACAGCCAGGGCCTGCGCCCGCGCGACATCGCCATGCAGGTGGTGCTGCCCGAGATGGATGGCCGCATCATCACGCGCGCCATCAGCTTCAAGGGCCTGTCCCACCGCTGCGCCTTCACCCAGGCCGACGTGGTGGCCTACCAGCCCGAGCCCGACCGCGTGGACTTCGTGGCCGACCTGGCCTGGCGCTGGTGCCGCCTGCGCAGCCTGCCCGCGCGCGACAAGCGCCTGGCCCTGGTGCTGGCCAACTATCCGGGCAGCGAAGGCCGCATCGGCAGCGGCGTGGGGCTGGATACGCCAGCCTCCGTGATCGCCATCCTGCAGCACCTGGCTGCCGAAGGGCACGAGCTGGGCGACCCCGCGCAGCTGCCCGCCGATGGCCAGGCGCTGATGCACACCCTGCAGCAGGGCATTGCCAACGACCCTGCCCAGTGGCCGCTGCGCCCGGCCTGGCAAAGCTATGCGCTGGACGAGTACCTGGCGCGCCTGGCCGCGCTGCCGGACGGAATGGCCGACGCCATCACGGCGCGCTGGGGCGCGCCCGAGGCCGACCCGTTGCTGCGCCAGGGCCGCTTCATGATCGCGGGCCTGCGCCTGGGCCATGTCTTTGTCGGCATACAGCCGGCGCGTGCATTGGTCGGTAAAGGCATGGGCGCGCAGGACTATGCGAGCTACCACGATGCCGAGCTGGTGCCGCCCCATAGCTACCTGGCCTTCTACTTCTGGCTGCGCGACCGCTTTGCCGTGGACGCCATGGTCCACGTGGGCAAGCATGGCAACCTCGAATGGCTGCCGGGCAAGAGCCTGGCGCTGTCGGGTGCGTGCTGGCCCGATGCCATCCTGGGCCCGCTGCCGCACCTGTACCCCTTCATCGTCAACGATCCCGGCGAAGGCGCCCAGGCCAAGCGCCGCAGCCAGGCCGTGATCATCGACCACCTGATGCCGCCGCTGACGCGCGCCGAAAACCACGGCCCGCTGCAGGACCTGGAGCGCCTGGTGGACGAGTACTACGACGCCCTGCTGGTCGATGCGCGGCGCGGCGCGCTGCTGCGCCGCCAGATCCTGGACATCGTGCGCCGCCAGCACCTGGACCAGGAGCTGGACCTGGCGCCCGGTGCCGCGCAGGACGACGATGCCGTGCTCGAACGCATAGACGCCTACCTGTGCGAGCTCAAGGAAACCCAGATCCGCGACGGCCTGCATGTCTTCGGCGCCTCGCCGCAAGGGCGCCAGCGCCGCGACACGCTGCTGGCGCTGGCGCGTTTTCCGTCGGACGAAGGCCAGGGCCTGATACAGGCGCTGGCCGCCGACCTGCTGGACAGCCCCGGGTTCGACCCGCTGCGCATGGAGCCCGCACGCCCCTGGGTCGGCGCGCGCCCCGCCGCACTGCAGGCCGTGAGCGACGAGCCCTGGCGCCATGAGGGCGACACGCGCGAGCGCCTGGAGCTGCTGGCCCAGCAACTGCTGGAAGGCGAGGCCCCGGGTGGTGACTGGCCGCAGACGCGCGCCGCGCTGGCGCAGGTGCATGCCGTGCTGGCACCCGCGCTGGATGCCTGCGGCGGCGAGGAACTGCGCCAGCTGCTGCGCGGCCTGCAGGGCCGCTTCGTGCCGCCCGGGCCCAGCGGATCGCCCTCGCGCGGGCGGCCCGACGTGCTGCCCACGGGGCGCAATTTCTACACGCTGGACACGCGCGCCATTCCCACCCAGGCCGCCTGGGAGCTGGGCCAGCAGGCCACGCTCAGGCTGCTGGAGCGCTATCTGCAGGAGCATGGCGAGTACCCGCGCACCCTGGGCCTGTCGGTCTGGGGCACGGCCACCATGCGCACGGGCGGCGACGACATCGCCCAGGCCTTTGCGCTGATCGGCGTGCGCCCCAAGTGGGCGCCCGGCAGCCAGCGCGTGGTGGACTTCGAGGTGGTGCCGCGCGTGGGCATGGGCCGGCCGCGCGTGGATGTGACGCTGCGCATCTCGGGCTTTTTCCGCGATGCCTTCCCGGGCGCCGTGCAGATGTTCGACGCGGCCGTGCAGGCCGTGGCCGCGCTGGACGAGGACGCCGAGGACAACCCCATACGCGCGCGCATCCTGGCCGAGGCCGAGCAGCTGCATGCACAGGGCATGGACGCCGTGCAGGCCCGCCTGCAGGCCGGCTGGCGCGTGTTCGGCGCGCCGCCCGGCCACTATGGATCGGGCCTGGGCGGACTGTTCCAGAGCAGCGACTGGCAGGGCGATGCCGACCTGGCCCAGGCCTACCTGGGCTGGAGCCAGCACGCCTACGGCCAGGACGCCGAGGGCGTGCCCGCAGGCGACGCGCTGCGCCGCCGCCTGGGCGAGCTCGACGTGGTGGCCCACAACCAGGACAGCCGCGAGCACGACATCCTCGACTCGGGCGACTACTTCCAGTTCCAGGGCGGCATGGCCTCGGCCGTGCGCCACCTCTCGGGCCGCCAGCCCGCGCTCTACCACGGCGACCACGCCAACCCGGCCCAGCCGCGCGTGCGCTCGCTCAAGGAAGAGATTGCGCGCGTGGTGCGCTCGCGCGTCACCAATCCCAAGTGGATGGACGGCGCCAAGCGCCACGGCTACAAGGGCGCCTTCGAGATGGCGGCCACGGTGGACTATCTCTTCGGCTTCGATGCCACCACGCAGCAGGTGGGCGACCACCAGTACGCCCTGGTGGCCGACGCCTATGTGCTGGATGCGGCCACGCGGGACTTTCTCGTGCAGCACAATCCGCAGGCTCTGCGCGACATGCTGGAGCGCCTGCTCGAAGCCATGCAGCGCGGCCTGTGGGAGCAGCCCGGCGACTATCGCCAGCAGCTGGAAGACCTGCTGCTGGAACATGAAAACCACCTCGAAGGATTGCGCGGATGACCGCCTCCCCTGACCTGGGCAGCGGCGCCCAGCCCGCGCTGCCGCCGCTGTTTCCCTTTGCCGCCATCGCGGGCCAGCCCCTGCTGTGCCAGGCGCTGCTGCTGGCCGCCATCGACCCGCAACTGGGCGGCGTGCTGATCGAGGGGCCGCGCGGCACGGCCAAGTCCACGGCAGCGCGGGCGCTGGCCGAGCTCATCGATGCCGCGCCCTTCGTCACGCTGCCGCTGGGCGCCTCGCTGGAGCATCTGGCCGGCTCGCTGGACCTGGGCCAGGCCATGGCCGGCCATGCACTCAAATTCGCGCCCGGCCTGCTGGCGCGCGCCCATGGCGGCGTGCTCTATGTGGACGAGATCAACCTGCTGCCCGATGCCCTGGTCGATGTGCTGCTGGATGCCGCCGCCAGCGGCGTCAACGTGGTCGAGCGCGACGGCATCTCGCACCGCCACGCGGCGCGCTTCGTGCTGGTGGGCACCATGAACCCCGAGGAAGGCCAGCTGCGCCCGCAGCTGCTGGACCGCCTGGGCCTGTGCGTGCGCCTGGCCAATGTGGAGGATGCGGCCCAGCGCCAGGCCATCGTGCGCGCGCGGCTGTTGTTCGATGCCGACCCGGCCGCCTTCCGCGCCCGCCATGCAGACGCCCAGGCCGCGCTGGCTGCGCAGCTGCGCACGGCACGCGAGCGCCTGCAGCCGGCCGGCGCGCTGCCCTGGTCCGACGCGGTGCTGCAGGCCGCAGGCGCGCTGTGCATTGCCGCCCAGGTGGACGGCCTGCGCGCCGACCTGGTGCTGCTGCGCGCCGCCCGCGCCTGGGCCGCCTGGCTGGGCGACGCCGAGGTCAGGCCCGACCATGTGCAGGCCGTGGCCGAGCTGGTGCTGGTGCACCGCCGCAAGCCGGGGGCACCGCATCCACAGCCACAGCCACAGCAGCAATCACCACAGCAAGCGCCATCGAATCCGCCGGCACAAAGCCGGCCGCCTGCAGAATCCACGGCCAACGGCGCAGGCGACAGCCCGCCCTCCGAGGCCGACTGGGGCGCCATGCCGCCCGAGCCCGTGGGCCTGCTGCGTGTCGCCGTGCCCTCATTGCTGGCCCGCGAGGCCGCAAAGGCGGGAGCGCCCGCCACAAAAAAAGCCTGAGCCCCCGCGGCCCCACGCCACAGGCAAGGGCTGCGGGGGCGGGCCAGCAGGCGGCAGGCCAGCCCCGGCTGGCCCAGGCGCAAAGCGGGCCGCCCACCGGCAGCTGGGACTGGACGCGCACGCTGGCCGCGCGCGGCGCCCAGGCCCTGGCGCCTGAACATCTGCAGCGCCGCCGCGAGCCGCCGCAGGCCACGCGGCTGCATTGCTTTGTGCTCGATTGCTCGGCCTCCATGGCCGGCAGCGGTGCACTGGCGCGGGCCAAGGGCGTGCTGCTGTCGCTGATGGAAGAGGCCTACCGCCGCCGCGAGCAGGTGGCGCTGATCTGTTTTGCGGGCACGCGCGTGGAATTGCGCCTGCCGCCGCGCAAGGCTGCTGCCTGGAATGACGACTGGATCGCTCCCATTGGCGGGGGCGGCGGCACGCCGCTGCAGGCGGCCGTGGAGCAGGCGGGCCAGTTGCTGCAGCGCCATTGCGGCGCAGAGGCCTCCTGCCAGGGCTGGCTGTGGCTGCTCACCGACGGCCGCACGCGCGAGCGGCCCGCGCGGCCTGCGGCGGCGCAGGAGGCGGGCATCGTGGACTTTGAATCGGGCCGCGTGCGCCTGGGCCGGGCCGCTGCGCTGGCCGCCGCCTGGGACGCACGCCATGTGCGGGCCGATGATTTCGCAGGCTGATCTGCGGCTTTGACGAGGTCAGGCCGGCCAGCTCAGCTCGAACAGCGCGCCGCCACGCTCGCCCGGCAGGCACTGCGCCCGCCCGCCATGGGCCTGGGCAATGGCCTGCACCACGGCCAGGCCCAGTCCGCTGCCGTTGCCTGCACCCACGCTGGCATTCCTTCGGCTGCGGGCGCCTTCACCGCGCTGGAAGGCGTCGAAGATGCGCGGCGCAAGGTCCGCCGCCACGCCGGGGCCGCTGTCTTCCACGCGCACGGTGCACAGGCCGTGGCGCACGCGCGCGGCCACCAGCAGGGGGCCGGGCTGGGCATATTGCATGGCGTTTTCCAGCAGGGCCAGCAGGGCCTGGCGTATGCGCACGGGGTCGCAGACCACGGGCTGGTCATCGAGCTCCATCGCCAGCTGCAGGCCCGCCTGCTCCAGCGCCGGTCCCACGGCCAGGGCCACCGAGCGCACCTCGCCCGCCAGGCAGGTCTGGCGCAGCTGCAGTTGCAGATGGCCGTTTTCCTGCAGGCCCAGAAGGCGCAGGTCGTCGATCAGGCGGGTCAGCCCCTCGACCTGGGTCATCAGGCTGGCCAGCATGTCCTTGCTGGGCAGGAAGACGCCGTCGGACAGTCCCTGCAGCCGCCCGCTGAGAATGGTCACGGGCGTGCGCAGCTCATGGGCGATGGCCGCGCTCCAGAAGGCGCGTTCCTGCGCCATGCCTTCCAGGCGCCGGGCCAGGCTGTTGAAGTCGTGCACCAGCTGCGCGGCCTCGTGCAGCGCGCTGTCGTCCGTGCTGGCGCGCGCCGACAGGTCGCCCTCGGCCAGCTGGCGCAGGCTGATGGCCACCGAGTCCAGCGAGGGCAGGATGCGCCGCGACAGCCGCGTGGCCACGAAGATGGCAATCAGCATGGCCACCACCAGGGTCAGCAGCACCCAGGCCAGCTCCACGCTGGAGGGCATCCAGCCGTCGGAGACGCTGGCCGGGTGAAAGGTCAGCAGCAGCGCATAGAAGGCGTACGAGCCCAGCACGCACAGCACCACCACGGCCAGCGTGACGGCCGACATGGTCAGCACCACCTGCCGGCGCAGCCCGGCCGCTGCGCTCATGACGGCACTCCCCGGCCTGCGGCCTGTGCGGCGCTCATGGGTCCATCCCCAGCCGGTAGCCCACGCTGCGCACGCTGTCGGGCATGCCCTGCAGGCCCAGGCCTTCGAGTTTCTTGCGCAGCTTGCTGATGTGGCTGTCCACGGTGCGTTCCAGCGTGTGGCCTTCGGGCAGGCAGCTCAGCAGCAGTTCGGCGCGGCTGAACACGCGCCGGGGCGAACGCACCAGGCTGGCCAGCAGATTGAATTCGGTCACGGTGAGTTCGGGCACATGCGTGGCGCCCTGCACCTGCACGCTGACCTCGCGGCTGTCCAGGTCCACGCGAAAGGGGCCGGCCTGCAGCAGCTTGGTATCGCGGCGCTGGGCCTGGCCGCAGCGGCGCAGCACGGCCTGCACGCGCGCCACGACCTCGGCCGCGTTGAAGGGCTTGCCCACGTAGTCGTCCGCGCCAATGCGCAGGCCGATGAGCTTGTCCACGTCCTGGTTGAGGGCGGTGAGCATGATGACGGGCGTGTCGCCGCGCCGGCGGATTTCGGACAGCACCTGCCAGCCGTCGAGGCGTGGCATCTGCACGTCGAGAAGTACGAGATCGGGTTTCAAGTGGTGGTGCAGTTCAAGGGCCTGCTGGCCATCGGCGGCATGCACGGTGCGCAGGTCGCTGCGGGCCAGGTAGGCGCACAGGATGTCTGCGATCTCGGGCTCGTCCTCGGCAACGAGGATGAGCGATGTCGATGGCTGGAAAGGCAAGGGCTGGGCAATGATAGAAGCCATTTTGGGGTCGCGGCGGGGGCTGTGTTCATCTCCATCGTTCTTCCACATTTCCCGGGCCGAAATGCCATCGAAAGAACGCAAGCTGTTTCCCTGTGCCGCCGCAATTGGCCGGCATGCGAAACAAATCCCTGAATATGAAGTCACAGCGGCAATGCCGTATGAGCGGGTGGGAGAGCTGTTAGCTTTGCAGCGGCTCCATGGATGAATGGCCCTGGCGGCAACACGCCGCAGGCCGAAGCCGCACCGGCAGGAGTTTCCTCCATCCCCATGCCTCCTGGCAATCTGGATTTGCATCCGGATGGCCCCTCAGATGTGTCGGCGCCAGGCGCCGTATTTTTTCCGCAGCGCGCCCTGGCGTGCATTGAAAACCAGACCTCGCGTCCATGCCACAGTTCTTCATTCACCGGCCCGTCTTTGCCTGGGTCATCGCGTTGTTCATCGTGCTGCTGGGCGTGCTTGCCATTCCGCAATTGCCGATCTCGCGCTATCCCACGGTGGCGCCGCCCACGGTGAGCCTGTATGCCACCTATCCGGGCGCCACGCCCAAGACGCTCAATGACTCCGTGGTCTCGCTGATCGAGCGCGAGCTGTCCAGCGTCCGCCACCTGCTGTACTTCGAGTCCTCGGTGGACACCTCGGGCTCGGCCGAGATCAAGGCCACCTTCAAGCCCGGCACCAACCCCGAGCTGGCCCAGGTGGATGTGCAAAACCGCATCAAGGCCGTGGAGCCGCGCCTGCCTCAGGCCGTGCGCCAGAACGGCCTGCAGGTGGAGTCGGCCACGTCGAGCTTTCTGCTGCTGGTGGGCCTGATCTCGCCGGGCGGCGAGTTCGACGAGCTGGCACTCAATGACTACATGGCGCGCAATATCGTCGAGGAGCTGCGGCGCATCGAGGGCGTGGGCCGCGTGCAGCTGTTCGGCACCGAGCGCGCCATGCGCGTCTGGGTCGATCCGGCCAAGCTGATCTCCTACGGGCTGTCCATGGGCGACCTCACCCAGGCCATCCAGCAGCAGAACATGCAGATCGCCCCGGGCCGCGTGGGCGATGCGCCCATCGCCCCGGGCCAGCGCGTGACCACGCCGCTCACCGTGCAGGGCCAGCTGACCTCGCCCGAGCAGTTCGCGGCCATCGTGCTGCGCGCCCATGCCGACGGCTCCCGCCTGGTGCTGGGCGACGTGGCGCGCGTGGAGCTGGGTGCGCAGTCCTATGCCTTCTCCAACCGCGAGGACGGCAAGCCCGCCACCAGCGCCGCCGTGCAGCTGTCGCCGGGCGCCAATGCCGTGCGCACGGCCGCCGCCGTGCAAAAGCGCATGGCCGAGCTGGCCTCCATCCTGCCGAGGGGCATGGAGCACACCATCTCGTTCAATACCGCGCCCTTCGTCAAGATCTCCATCGAGAAGGTGGTGCAGACCCTGGTCGAGGCCATGGTGCTGGTCTTCCTGGTGATGTACCTGTTCCTGCAGAACCTGCGCTACACGCTGATCCCGGCCATCGTGGCGCCCGTGGCGCTGCTGGGCACCTTCGCCGTGATGCTGGTGGCGGGCTTTTCCATCAACGTGCTGACCATGTTCGGCATGGTGCTGGCCATCGGCATCATCGTGGACGACGCCATCGTGGTGGTGGAGAACGTGGAGCGCCTCATGGCCGAGGAAGGCCTGTCCCCGCGCGATGCCACGCTCAAGGCCATGAAGGAGATCACGGGCGCCATCATCGGCATCACCCTGGTGCTGACGGCAGTGTTCATTCCCATGGCGTTCGCCAGCGGCTCGGTGGGCGTGATCTACCAGCAGTTCACGCTGTCCATGGCCGTGTCCATCCTGTTCTCGGCCTTCCTGGCCCTGAGCCTGACGCCGGCGCTGTGCGCCACCTTGCTCAAGCCGGTGGCGGCAGGCCACCACGAGAAGAAGGGCTTCTTCGGCTGGTTCAACCGCGGCTTCGAGCGGCTGACGAACCGCTACGAGGCCCATGTCACGGGCCTGGTCCGGCGCACGGGCCGCATGATGCTGCTGTTCGCGGCCATCGTGGCCATCCTGGTGTTTGCGCTGCGCCAGCTGCCCTCGGCCTTCTTGCCCGAGGAGGACCAGGGCTACTTCATGGCGTCCATCCAGCTGCCGGCCGATGCCACGGCCGAGCGCACGCTGGACGTGGTCAAGCGCTATGAGGAGCATGTGGCGCAGCGCCCCGGCATCGCCTCCAGCATCTCGGTGCTGGGCTTCAGCTTCGCGGGCTCGGGCCCGAACGCGGCCATGGCCTTCACCACGCTCAAGGACTGGGACCAGCGCGACGGCGCCACGGCAGGCGAGGAAGTCTCGCTCGCGCAAAAGGCCATGGAACACGCGCCCGAGGGCGCCATCATGGTGCTGCAGCCCCCGGCCATCGACGAGCTGGGCACCTCCTCGGGCTTCACCATGTACCTGCAGGACCGCACCGGCCAGGGCCATGCCGCGCTCAAGTCGGCCACCGACCAGTTGCTGGCGCTGGCCGGCAGCAGCAGCGTGCTGGGCTCGGCCTACCAGGACAGCCTGCCCTCGGGCACCAGCGTGCGGCTGGAGATCGACCGCCAGAAGGCCCAGGCCCTGGGCGTGGGCTTTGCCGCCATCAGCGAGACGCTGTCCACGGCCATGGGCTCGCTGTACGTCAACGACTTCCCCAACGCCGGGCGCATGCAGCAGGTCATCGTGCAGGCCGACGCGCCCGCGCGCATGCAGGTCGATGACGTGCTCCGGCTGAACGTGCGCAATGCCTCGGGCGGCATGGTGCCGCTGGCCGAGTTCGCCACGCCCGTGTGGTCGGAAACGCCGCTGCAACTGGTGCGCTACCAGGGCTTCCTGGCATCGCGCATCTCGGGCACGCCTGCGCCCGGCACGTCCAGCGGCGCGGCCATGGCCGAGATGGAGCGGCTGGCGGCCCAGCTGCCGCCCGGCTTTGCCGTGGCCTGGACCGGCCAGTCGCTGCAGGAGCGCCAGTCGGCCGCGCAGGCGCCGCTGCTCATGGCCCTGTCCATGCTGGTGGTCTTCCTGGTGCTGGCCGCGCTGTACGAGAGCTGGTCCATCCCGCTGTCGGTGATGCTGGTCGTGCCCCTGGGCCTGCTGGGCGCGGTGGCGGCCGTGCTGCTGCGCGGCATGCCCAACGATGTGTTCTTCAAGGTGGGCCTGATCACCATCATCGGCCTGTCGGCCAAGAACGCCATCCTGATCGTGGAATTCGCCAAGCAGCTGCGCGAGGAAGGCCAGGACCTGCGCGAGGCCGCCATCAAGGCCGCGCGCCTGCGGCTGCGGCCCATCCTCATGACCTCGCTGGCCTTTGCGCTGGGCGTGGTGCCGCTGATGCTGGCATCGGGCGCCAGCGCCGAGACCCAGCACGCCATCGGCACGGGCGTGTTCGGCGGCATGGTCAGCGGCACGGTGCTGGCCGTGTTCTTCGTGCCCGTCTTCTTCGTCTTCGTCCTTGAATGGCAGCGGCGCATCGCCGGGCCGCGCGGCAGCGCGCGCCGGCCGCCGCCCGCTGCCGACCCCGGAACCTGAACCATGCCTCTCTGGATCGCGCTCAACGCCCTGTGCTTTCAGGGCCGCCCGCCGGCACAGTCTTTGAATCCCTGCGCGCCACCGGCGCCTGCGAACCCGGCCCGGCAGGCCGGCTCCGCCGGCTCCACCGGTTCCGGGCCGCCAGCGGAGCAGGCCGGCGCCTTCGCACGCGGCGCCGGTGCCACGGTGGCCGGCACGAACGGCCCATGATTTTTATAATGGCGGTTTCGTTCGCCATTGCAGGAGGTATTCGTCCCATGCGCCATTGATGCTGCCGCTGTCCCAGCGGCCCGCTTTTCCCGACCCTGCCCACCGCACGCGCAATGCATGCAAAGCGGCAAGGAACTGCGTTGGCATCCATGAACTGCGATATGACGAATACCACGATCACGCTCGACGGCGTTTCCTGCGTGCTGCCCGATGGCAGCCCCCTTTTCTCCGATCTTTCCGAAACCCTTGACCACCGCCGCACCGGCCTGGTGGGGCGCAACGGCGTGGGCAAGTCGCGGCTGGCGCGCATCCTGGCCGGGCTGGATGCGCCCTCGCAGGGCCGCTGCCTGCGTTCGGGGCAGGTGCTGTACCTGGCCCAGCGCACGGACTGGCATGACCAGCCTTCGGTGGCGGCGCTGGCCGGGCTGCAGCCCGCGCTGGAGGCGCTGGCGCGCATCGAGGGCGGCAGCTGCGATGCCCGGGACTTCGAGCGGCTGGCTGACCGCTGGGATCTGCGCCAGCGCCTGCAGGCCCAGCTGGAGCTGGCGGGCCTGGGCCATCTGCGTGCCGATACGCCGGGCCACGCCCTCAGCGGCGGCGAGGCCATGCGCGTGGCCCTGGCGGGCGCGCTGCTGTCGGGCGCCGACCATCTGGTGCTGGACGAGCCCAGCAACCACCTGGACCGCGAAAGCCGCCAGGCCCTCGCCGCGCAACTGCAGCGCTGGCCCGGTGGCCTGGTCGTGGTCAGCCATGACCGCAGTCTGCTGCAGGGCATGGAACGCATCGTGGAGCTGTCGCCGCAGGGGCTTCGCAGTTACGGCGGCGGTTACGCCTTCTATGCCGAAGCCAAGGCGCGCGAGATGGCCTCGGCGGTGCAACTGCTGGAGCAGCGCAAACTGGAGCGGCGCCGCGAAACGCAGCAGTTGCGCGAGCAGCAGGAGCGCCAGCAGCGCCGCGAGGCGCGCGGCCGCCGCCAGGGCCAGGAGGCCAACCAGGCGCGCATTCTGCTGGACCGGCAAAAGGAGCGCAGCGAGGCGTCGGCCGGCCGGCTGCGCCGCCAGCATGCAGACACGCGCGAGGCGCTGGACCAGCGCGTGCGCGAAGCGGCGCGCCAGATCGACCTGCAGGCCGGCATCCGCATGCAGGCGCCGCCACCGGCCGGTGCTCCCTGCGACGTGGTGGCGCTGCTGGACGATGTGCTGCTGCCGTTTTCGTTTTCCACGGGGCCGCGCCTGAACCTGTCTCTGTACGGCGGCCAGCGCCTGGCCGTGACGGGTCCCAACGGCTGCGGCAAGACGCGCCTGCTGGATGTGCTGTCGGGCCGCCTTGCGCCCCAGGCGGGCGAGGTGCGCCGCATGCAGGCCTGTGCCTACCTGGACCAGCGCCTGTCCCTGTTGCAGCCCGGGCGCACAGTGATGGAGCAGTTGCAGGACGCCTGCCCCGGCACCCCCGTGGATGTGCTGCGCACGCGCCTGGCCTGGCTCGGGCTGGCGGCCCGGCAGGTGGAGCAGCCCGCGGGCCGGCTCAGCGGCGGCGAGCAGCTCAAGGCTGCCCTCGCCTGCGCGCTGCATGCCGAGCCGCCCGCGCCCCTGCTCCTGCTGGACGAGCCCTGCAACCACCTGGACCTGCCTTCCCTGCAGGCGCTGGAGGCCATGCTGCGCGGCTACGCCGGCACGCTGGTCGTGGTCTCGCATGACGAGGATTTTCTGCAGGCCATCGGGCTGACCGACCGCCTGGTGTGGTCGCCGCAGGGCTGGCGAATGGAGTCCGCCTAGCTTTCCTGCGCTATCAGCGCCTGCAGTGCGCGCACATCGGTCACCAGCAGCGCCTGGCGCCCCTCCTTGCGCAGCAGGCCGCGCCGGGTGAGGGCGCCCAGCTCGCGCGTGACCTGCTCGCGGTTGGTGCTGATCTTGCTGGCCAGCACCGAGTGCGAAGGCACGGGGCTGATGAGGGCCGTGTGCTCGGACGAGACGCCCGCCTCCCGCGCCAGGCGCAGCAGCTCCATGTGCAGGCGCGTGGGCACGCCCAGGGTGCTCAGTTCCATGACGCGGTCGGTCAGTCGCCGCACCAGGCCGGCCAGGCCTTCCATCATGCGCAGCGCGATGGCGGGCTCGCGCGCCAGCAGGGCCAGGAAGTCCTGGCGCGAGAGGCTGGCCAGCAGCGAGGACTCCAGGGTGACCACATCGGTGGAGCGGGCCTGGCCGTCAATGGCCGCCAGGTCGCCGAAGTGCTCGCCGGGCCCGTAGTCGCGGAAGCTGACCTCGCGCCCGCCCGGCGAATAGGTGGTGATGCGCACGCGCCCGCTGACCAGGAAGAACACGTCGCTGCCCGTGGAGCAGCGGCTGAACACGGGCTGGCGGGCCTGCAGAGGGCGCCATTCGCAGTCGGCGGCGATGCGGTCCAGGCTGGCGCTGCCCAGGCCCTCGAACAGGGCGATGCCGCGCAGGGCGAAACTGGAGGGCTGGGTGGGGTGGGCCATGGAACCAATAGCGGGCGTAAGGTACAAAGATTCTGGATCGGCCAGGCCCGGCCTAAGTTCCTTCAAGCTGCCGTTCTTCCGGTCTTCTCCTGTCTTCTTCCGCCGTCGGGCGCATCATCGCTTTCCATGGCCCGTGTCCCTCATCCGGCTCTGCCGGCTCTGCCGTCCCTGCGCAGCCTCCACTGGTCCACCGGCCTGGTGCTGTGGACCTATGCGGCGCTGCACCTGTTCAATCACGCCCTGGGCCTGGTCTCGCTGGGCACGGCCGAGGCCGTGCGCGAGCTGGTCCATGGCGTGTGGCGATCCCTGCCCGGCAGCCTGCTGCTCTACGGCGCGCTGGCCGCGCACATGGGGCTGGCGCTGCAGGCGCTGGCGCGGCGGCGCAGCCTGCGCATGCCGGCGCTGGAGGCCGTGCGGCTGCTGCTGGGACTGGGCCTGCCGCTGCTGCTGGCCCTGCACGTGCCGGCCACGCGGCTGGCGCAGGAGGCCTGGGGCGTGGACCCCTCGTATGCGCGCATCGTGCGTTCTTCCTGGAATCCGTCCAGCATGGCCATCCAGCTGCTGCTGATGACGGCTGCCTGGACCCATGGCTGCATGGGCCTGCACATGGCCCTGCGTGCGCGCGGCTGGTGGCGGCGCTGGCAGCCGCTGCTGCTCACGGCCGCCGTGCTGCTGCCCGTGCTGGCGGCGCTGGGCATCGTCTCCATGGCGCGCGAGATCGCGGCGGCCGGCCTGCCAGCGCCGGCCGGCCCCTCGCCCGAGGCATCGCAGTGGCTGCGCGCGCTGACGACCGGGCTGCGCCAGGGCTGGCTGGCCTGTCTGGCCGCGCTGCTGGCCGGCCCCTGGCTGTGGCGGAGCATGCGCCTGCGCGGCGCCCGCCAGGTGCTGCTGCACTATCCGGGCCGCACCGTGCAGGTGGCCCAGGGCATGAGCGTGCTCGAAGCCAGCCGCGAGCATGGCATTGCCCATCTGTCGCTGTGCGGCGGCAGGGCGCGTTGCTCCACCTGCCGGGTGCGCGTGTCCGGCCCGGCCACCCACCTGCCCGCGCCGGGGCGGGACGAGCGCCTCACGCTGGAGCGCGTGGGCGCGCCGCAGGACGTGCGGCTGGCCTGCCAGCTGCGGCCCACGGGCGATGTGCAGGTGGCCCCGCTGTTTCGCTCGCCGGCAGCCGCCCAGGCCGGGCGGGGTGATGAGCAGCGCGAGGTTCGTGAAGTGCGCGCGGTGGCCATCCTGTTCGTGGACCTGCGCCGCTGGTCGGGCCTGGCCGAGCGGCAATGGCCCGTGGACCTGTCCTGGGTGCTGGACCAGTATTTCGAGCGCGTGGGCCAGGCCGTGCACGACAGCGGCGGCATGGCCAACCAGTTCATCGGCGACAGCGTGATGGCCATCTTCGGGCTGGACACCGACCTGGACACGGCCTGCCGCCAGGCCGTGCAGGCCAGCGCCCTCATCGACCGGCGCATGCAGGAATGGAGCCACACCTTCGAGGCGCAGTTCGGCCAGCCGGTGGATTTCGGCATGGGCCTGCATGCGGGGCGCGCCGCCGTGGGGCGCGTGGGCTTCGAGCACACCACCACCTTCACGGCCGTGGGCGAAGTGGTCAACACGGCCAGCCGCCTGCAGGAATACACCAAGAGCGCCCAGGCGCGGCTGGTGCTGTCGCTGGAGGTGGCGCGCCGCGCGGGCGTGGCCGATGGCCTGGGCGAAATCCGGCAGGTGCAGGTGCGCGGGCGCTCCGAGCCCTTGCCGGCCCTGCATGTGGCGCGGCCCGGCCTGCAGTGGCCGTGAGCGTGGGAGCCGGAGAGTTTGCGCAAAGCTGTGCGTTTAGGCACTGACGCGCAGGCGGGCGAAGACGAGACTGCAGCCATGCAGAACGCAATCACGCGCTGCAGGATTTGACAAAGGATTCGCCATGAAGCACGCAAAGACCCTCTTCGCCATCGTTTCCCTTTCCTCCGCCTTGTGGTCGGGCATGGCCTCGGCCGCACCGGCCGCCACGGTATCTGCAGAAACCTGGTTCGGCGCCGAGCCCGTCGCTTCCGGCCCCGCGCTGTCGCGCGCCGAGGTTCAGGCCGACCTGGCCCTGTGGAACCGCGCCGGCCTCAACGTCTACCGCGAGTCCGACGTGAACCACTGGGATGCCGACTACCAGCAGCGCCTGGCCCAGTACCAGCGCATGCGCAGCGGCCCCGAGTACCTGGCCGAAGTACAGCGCCTGGGCGGCTCGGTGAAGGCGGCCGAAGGCCAGGGTTCCGGCCGTGTCCCGGGCTGATGCGATGACGCGCGCCGCCACGCATCGCGCTGCCCACGCCGCAGCATCGCCCTGGGCCGACTTCGCACCGCTGCTGGCCCGGGTGCTGCTGAGCCTGCTGTTCATCTACAGCGGCATCGGCAAGCTGATGGGGCCGGAGGGCACCATGGCCTATATCGCCAAGGCGGGTCTGCCGCTGCCCATGCTGTCGTATGCCATGGCGCTGGTGGTGGAGCTGGGCGTGGCCACGGCCCTGCTGCTGGGCTGGCGCACCCGCGAGGCCGCGGCCGTGATGGCCGTGTTCAGCGTCATGTCGGCGCTGATGTTCCACAACCAGTTCGGCGACAAGGGCCAGCTGGTGCAGTTCCTGAAGAACCTGGCGATCGCCGGGGGATTCGTGCAGCTGATGCTGGCGCCCGTGGCGCGCTGGAGCCTGGACGCGCGGCGCAAGGCCTCGCGTTGAGCACGAGCCAGTGATCCCTGGCGCTGTGCGTTACCCATAGCCCATGAAACCGGCGCGCCCGAAAAGCCAGGGACACCGAGGAAGGGCC
>NZ_MYFL01000001.1:45914-57174 GCF_002193035.1 Delftia sp. K82
GACACCGAGGAAGGGCCGCCCCGCCCCGAGGGTGTCGTCCCCCTCCCTCGCGAAGCGAGTAGAGAGGGGGAAGGCGCGTAAGCGCCTCAGGGGGTGTCTATTGTTTTCACACTTTGATGCCCTTCTCAGCCAGGCGTCGGGCGTAGGCGGCCAGGATCAGCCGCTCCGAATGCACCAGGTAGTCATTGAGCGCGGCAGCGGCCTCGGCCGGCTTGCCATCCTCGAACTGCTGCAGGATGCGCGCATTCATGTCCACATAGGGGGCATGCAGGAAGTGCGGGTCGCGCAGCAGGCCGAAGGCCAGCCGCAGCTCTGCCAGCAGGTGCTCGAACATGGTGTCCAGGCGCTCGCTGTCGGCCAGCTGCACCACGGCCTTGTGGAAACTCATGTTGGCCGTGCCCACGCCCGACCAGTCCTGGGCTTCGCGGTGGCGCTGGGCCGCCTCCACGGCTTCGCGCATCAGGCTGCGAGCCGGGTGCATGGGATAGGCCTGGGCCAGCGCCTGGCACTCCACCATGCGGCGCACGCGGTAAATGTCGATGATGGAGGCGATGCTGGGCGCCGCCACCGACACGCCCTTGTTGGGCTCGTGCACCAGCAGCCCCTCCTTGGTCAGCAGCCGAAAGGCCTCGCGCAGCGTGTTGCGCGAGATCTGCAGGCTTTCGCTGAGTGAGGCCTCCGACAGCTTTTGCCCGGGCTCCCAGGCACCATCGATGAGCTTGCTGCGCAGCTGCTCGGTCACGCGGTCGGTCAGGTTGAGGATATCGGTGCTGCGGGTCATGGTGATGGGGGATGCAAGGGTCGATGGGCAGTGTAGCCAGGGCCGGCACTCCTGCCGGCCTCGCGTGGTGCTCAGTTGTCGTGATGCAGCCGCGTGAAGGTCTGCAGGGTGCTGTCCACGGCCTTGTCGTCAATGTGGCGGTGCGTGACCAGGCGCAGCAGGCCCGCGCTGCCCGTGCGCACCAGCACGCCGGCTTCGGCCAGGCGTGCCTCCCAAAGGCGCGCCTCGGCCGTGCTGGTGCCCACGCGCACCTGCACGATGTTGGTCTGCGGCAATTCGGCCGCGCACCATGCCAGGTGGATGGCGCGCAGGCCCTGGTGCAGGCGGCGGGCGCGTGCGTGGTCCTCGGCCAGGCGATCGACCATGTGCTCCAGCGCCACCAGGCCCGCCGCCGCGATCACGCCGGCCTGGCGCATGGTGCCGCCCAGCATGCGCCGTATGCCGCGCGCCCGCGTGATGAAGTCGGCCGGGCCCATGAGCACCGAGCCCACCGGAGCCGACAGGCCCTTGGACAGGCAGACGGTGACCGAGTCCGTGTGCGCGGCGATCTCGCGGCAGGACAGGCCCAGTGCCACGGCGGCATTGAACAGGCGCGCGCCATCGGTATGCACGGGCACGCCATGGCGGGCGGCCAGGGCATGCAGGGCCGCCAGCGACTCGGGCGCCGCCACGCTGCCGCCTCGTGCGTTGTGGGTGTTCTCCACGGCCACGAGGGCGCTGGGGCAGCGCGCGGATGCCGAGGTGTCCAGCGCCGCCTCCAGCGCGGGCAGGGCGATCAGGCCGCCGTCGCCGGGCAGGCTGCGGTAGTGCATGCCGGTCAGGCCTGCGGCTGCGCGCTCGGCGTTCAGCAGATGGCTGCCGGCCTCGGCCAGCACCTCGCCGGGCATGCGGCCATGGGCGAGCACGGCCACGAGGTTGCCCATGGTGCCGCTGGCCACGAACAGGCCTGCGGCCTTGCCAAAGCGCTGGGCGGCTGTCTCTTCCAGCGCACGCACCGTCGGGTCGCCGTCCAGGCCGTCGTCGCCCAGCGGGGCGCAGGCCATGGCTTCGAGCATCTGCGGCGTGGGGCGCGTGACGGTGTCGCTGCGCAGGTCAACGACGTCATGGTGATGGTGCAGGGAGGGCATTCAGTCCGCCTTGATGTTGCGTTCCTTGATGACGCGGGCCCAGCGTGCGGCGTCGGTCTCCATCTGGGCACCGAACTCCGCCGGAGTGCGGGGCGTCAATTCCAGCCCCAGGGACTGCAGCTTGGCCTGGAGCGCGGGCGTGGCCATGGCGCGGGCCACGGCATCGTGCAGCGCGGTCTGTATGCCGGGGGGCAACCGGGCAGGCGCCAGCAGGCCGAACCAGTGCAGCACGGTGAGGCCGCGCACGCCGCTTTCGGCCATCGTGGGCACCTGGGGCAGGGCCGGCGAGCGCTGGGCACCCGTGGTGGCCAGGGCGCGCAGCGCGCCGCTTTTGATATGGGGGATCACGGTGGGGGCCGAGGAGAACATGCTCTCGGTATGGCCGGCCACTACGTCGGCGACGGCCTGGCCCGAGCCCTTGTAGGGAATGTGGGTGATGAAGGTGTCCGTCTGCTGCTTGAACAGCTCGCCTGCCAGATGCGTGGCCGTGCCCGTGCCGCCCGAGGCGAAGTTGATCTGGCCGGGCCGTGCCTTGGCCATCGCGATGTATTCCTTCACGCTCTGCGCCTTGAGCTTGGGGTTGACGGCCAGCACCAGCGGCGAGGAGCCGATCAGGGCCACGGGCGTGAAGTCCTTGAGCGCGTCGTACGGTGTCTTGTAGAGACTGGGCGTGATGGTGTGCGGCATGTCGGCCAGGAGCAGCGTGTAGCCGTCGGGCGCGGCGCGTGCCACCAGCTCTGCGCCCAGCATGGCCGAGGCGCCGGGCTTGTTGTCCACGACCACGGGCTGGCCCAGTTCGCGCGACAGCTCCGTGCCCAGCGCCCGGGCGATGTTGTCCGAGCCGCCTCCGGCCGTGTAGGGCACGACGATGCGCACGGGCTGCGCAGGCCATTTCTGCGCCAGGGCAAGACCGGGCAGGGCAGCCGCTGCCAGGATGAGCAGGCGGCGCTGCAGGCCCCGGTGGGAAGCGGGATGTGCAGCAGGATGAAAAGAGGGGTGCAAGGCGGGGTGCGGAAGTGGGTGACGTTCGGCAGGCATGGCGAAGGCTCCTTGGTGCAGCGACAGAAAGAAACGATGGGCCGATCCGCCAGCGGCCTGGCCCGCAAGCCACCCGCCTTCATCAACCGATGAAGCGCCCCGCATTGCCCAGCACGCCCAGGTCGATGAAGCTGGAGCCGACATGGGGCGCCTGGCCGCTGTAGTCGATGACGAAGCCGCCCATGTCCCAGTTGCGGATGCCGGCCAGCGCCGAGCGCAGCTTGGCCTGGCTGGGGTCGCGGCCTGCGCGTTCCAGGCCCTCGGCCAGCACGCGTGTGTTCACATAGGCTTCCAGCGTGCCCAGCGAGAACTCCTGCTGCCCGTGGGCGCGCATGGCGGCCTGGTAGTCGCGCACCACCTGCAGCTTGGCCTGGTGCGGCGCGGGAACGACCATGGTCAGGGCAATGCCCCGGGCGTCCTCGCCCAGCGGCTTGAGGCTGTCGTTGGGCAGGGTCACGCTCAGGCCGGTGAGCAGCACGCCGGGCGCGCTCTTGCGCAGTCCGCGCACCAGATCGACCGACACCGTGCCAGCCGTGGCCAGCAGCACGGCCGAGGGGTGGGCCGCGTCCACTTTGTTCAACACATCGGCCAGATTCTTGCCATCGGTGGCGATGGCCGCCTGCACGGCGGGGGCCATCTTCTCGGCCTCCAGGGCGCGCGTGGCGTCCTCCAGCATTTCGCGGCCGTAGGCGTTGTCCAGGTAGACGATGCCAATGCCCTTGAGCCCCATGCCCGCAAGGCGCTGGACCAGGCGGCGGACCTCGGTGGTGTAGCTGGCGCGCACATGGAAGACGTTGCGCGATCCCTTGCGCAGCGACGAGGCGCCCGTGAAGGGCGCCACATAGGGAACGCCGGCTTCCTCGATCAGCGGGATGACGGCGGCGTTGTTGGGCGTGCCCACGCAGGACAGCAGGGCAAAGGCCGTGCCCTTGGAGAGCATCTGCCGCACGTTGTCGGCCGAGCGCTGGGGCACGTAGCCGTCGTCAACCATCTGCAGCTGCAGCGTGCGGCCCTGGATGCCGCCACGTGCGTTGATCTGCGCCATGGCCGCTTCCGTGCCCAGCTTGATGTCGGAGCCGAACCCGGCCAGCGGGCCGCTCATGGCGGCCGAGCAGCCGATGGTGATGGTCTTGGCGGACAGGCCTGCCTCATCGGCGAAGGCATTGCGCACGAAGGCCGGCGCCAGCGCGGGAACCGCTGCGATGGCTGCAGCACGGGGAAGCAGGGAAACAAGTTGACGGCGTTGCATGGATTCAGAGCTCGGACAAAAGGGATGGGAGCAGGAAGGTGCCATTCACGCCGACTGCCACGCGTGCGCCGCAGGCCGGGAGGGCGGCCCATTGTAGGAGGCGGCCTCGTCACAGGCGATACCGGGGCAGGGGCATTGTTGTGTTAATGCATTCTATGGATATTAAATATCCGATAGTTTTTGACATTTGAAAAACCCGTGTGTGCTCAATCCTTGGGCAACGATATGCGGGTTTGTACTATCAGCATGCGCTGATTGTCTTATTCACAATTCGTTTCTGTAAGACAAATTCTTTGTTTTGTTGAACAAAACCAGGTTGGCAGCGCACTCCACGCCACCGGGTTGGGCCTGCGGGGCGGCTTGACGGCCACTCCGCACCGGGGTGTGAAGGGGGAATCAACATGCTGACTGACGTCAATCTCTGGCCGCTTATCGGAGTGGCCATCATCGTTGCGGGCTTCGTGCTGCGCTTCAATCCCATGCTGGTCGTGATCGTCACGGCCATCGGCACGGCACTGGCGGCGGGCTTCCCCGTCGACAAGGTGCTGGCCACCATTGGCACGGGCTTCATCAAGACGCGCAACCTGCCGCTGATCATCCTGCTGCCGCTGGCCGTGATCGGCCTGCTGGAGCGCCATGGTCTGCGCCAGCACGCGCAGAACTGGATCAGCTCCATCAAGTCGGCCACCGCAGGCCGCCTGCTCATCGTCTACCTGGCCGCACGCCAGCTGACGGCCGCCGTGGGCCTGACCAGCCTGGGCGGGCATCCGCAGATGGTGCGCCCGCTGCTGGCGCCCATGGCTGAAGGTGCGACCCAGTCGCGCTTCGGCATCCTGCCCGCCAAGGTGCGCGACAAGCTGCGCGCCTACTCGGCCGCCACGGACAACGTGGGCCTGTTCTTCGGCGAGGACATCTTCGTGGCCTTCGGCGCCATCGTGCTGATGACCACCTTCCTGAAGGAAGCCGGCATCGAGGTCGAGCCCATCCACGTCGCGCTGTGGGGCATTCCCACGGCCATCTGCGCCTTCGTGATCCATGCCTGGCGCCTGCGCCGCCTGGACCGCATGCTGGAGCGCGAACTGGCCCAGTACAAGGCCGGTGTCGAAGCCGACGCAGCCAACGCCAACGCCACCCAAGCCAAGGGAGCCTGAAATGACGCTGACCATCCAACACCTGTACTACCTGGTCGGCTTCGTCCTGGCCGTCACGGCCGTGATGACGCTGCGCGATGCCAGCAACCCCAAGCGCTGGTCCAGCGGCCTGTTCTGGGCGCTGTATGCAGCCGTCTTCCTGGTGGGCAATGAACTGCCGCCCGTGGTCGTGGGCGTGATCGCCGTGGCCATGGCCCTGATCGCCGGCTTCGGCGGCGTGGGCAGCGGCCGCCATGCGCCGCGCAGCGATGCCGAATACCTGGCCAGCGCCAAGCGCCTGGGCAACAAGCTGTTCGCACCGGCGCTGGCGATTCCGCTGATCACCATGGTGGGCACGCTGAGCGCCTCGCACCTGGTCTTCGGCGGCACGCCCCTGCTGGACCCCAAGGCCACCACGCTGGTGAGCCTGGGCGTGGGCTGCGTGCTGGCCCTGGGCCTGGCCTGCTGGCTGACCCGCGAGACGCCGGCCCAGGGCATGCGCGAATCGCGCCGCCTGACCGATGCGCTGGGCTGGGCCCTGGTGCTGCCCCAGATGCTGGGCATGCTGGGCCTGGTGTTCTCGGACGCCGGCGTGGGCAAGGCCGTGGCCTATGTGACCACCACCTATATCAACATGGACATCCGCTTCGTGGCCGTGGCCGTCTACGTGCTGGGCATGGCGCTGTTCACCGTGGTCATGGGCAACGGCTTTGCCGCCTTCCCCGTGATGACGGGCGGCGTGGGCGTGCCCATCCTGGTCGGCGTCTACCATGGCGACCCGGCCGTGATGGCGGCCATCGGCATGCTCTCGGGCTACTGCGGCACCCTGCTGACGCCCATGGCGGCCAACTTCAACCTGGTGCCCGCCGCGCTGCTGGAGATCGACAAGAATGCCGTGATCCGCGCCCAGGTGCCCACGGCCCTGGCCCTGCTGACCGCCAATGTCTTCCTGCTGTACTTCCTGATGTTCCGTTAAAGGACGGACTGTTGCCATGACCGATTCCACTTCCCCGCGCATCCTGGTGACCGGCTTCGAGCCGTTCGAGCAGGACCCTGTCAATCCCTCGTGGGAAGTGGCGCGTGCCCTGCATGGCGAGACCGTGGCCGGCGCCACCGTCCACGGCCTGCAGCTGCGCTGCGTGTTCGGCGAGTCGCTGCGCCAGCTGCAGGAGGCACTGGCGCAACTGCAGCCGGTGCTGGTCATCAGCCTGGGCCTGGCCGGCGGCCGCAGCGAATTCACGCCCGAGCGCGTGGCCATCAATATCGACGACGCCCGCATTCCCGACCATGCGGCGCGCCAGCCCGTGGACCAGGTGGTGATCCCGGGCGCGCCCGCCGCGTACTTTTCCACGCTGCCCATCAAGGCCGTGGTGCACAACCTGCGCGCGCGGGGCATTCCGTCTTCCGTGTCCAACACGGCGGGCACCTTTGTCTGCAACCACGTGTTTTTCGCGCTCATGCACTGGCTGGCCCAGGGCAAGGCGGCGCCGGGCGCGCGTGGCGGCTTCATCCACGTGCCGGCCCTGCCCGAGCAGGCAGCGCGCAAGCCGGGCATGCCCAGCATGTGCCTGGCCGACCAGGTGGCTGCCGTGCGCGAGACCATTCGCACGGCCCTGACCGTGACCCAGGATCTGAAGGAAAACGCCGGCCAGCTGCACTGAGAGCCTGTGCACCGAGTCCGGCGAGGAGAGAACGATGAAAATTGACCTGAACAGTGATCTTGGCGAGAGCCTGGGCGGATGGCGCATGGGCGACGACGCCGCCATGCTCGACATCGTCAGCAGCGCCAACGTGGCCTGCGGATTCCATGCCGGCGACCCGGCAGGCATCCTGGAGACGCTCAAGGCCGCCCGCGAGCGCGGCGCCATGGTGGGCGCCCATGTGTCCTATCCCGACCTCGTCGGCTTCGGCCGGCGCAACATGGATGTGGCCAGCGCCGACCTGGTGGCCGGCGTCATCTACCAGATCGGTGCGCTGCAGGGCCTGGCCCGCGTGGCCGGCACCGAGGTGCGCTACGTCAAGCCGCACGGCGCGCTCTACAACACCATCGCCCACGACAGGCGCCAGGCCACCGACGTGATCACGGCCATGCGCGCCATCGACCCCAGCCTGGTGCTGGTTGCGCTGGCCGGCTCGCCGCTGATCGACTGGGCGCGCGATGCGGGCCTGACCGTGGTGGCCGAGGCCTTTGCCGACCGCGGCTACACGCCCGAGGGCACCCTGGTCTCGCGCCGCGATCCGGGCGCCGTGCTGCACGATGTGGACCAGATCGCCGCGCGCATGCTGTCCCTGGTGCGCGACGGCGTGGTCGAGGCCGTCGATGGCAGCCTGGTGCGCATTGCCGCCGACTCCATCTGCGTGCACGGCGACAGCCCCGGTGCCGTGGCCATTGCACGACACCTGCGCGAACGTTTCGAGCAGGAGGGCGTGCGCATTTCCTCCTTCGTGGGCTGAGGGCACACCATGCGTTTTCTACCCGTCAACCGGCAGGCCCTGATGGTGGAGCTGGCCGATCTGGATGAAACCCTGGCCCTGCTGGGCTCGCTGCAGCGCGAGCCCATCGATGGCGTGCAGGAGCTGGTGCCGGCCGCGCGCACCGTGCTCGTGCAGTTCACGCCCGCCCAGGTGGGCGTGGCCGAGCTGGTGCGCCGCATTGCCGCACGCGACCTGGGCCAGCGGGCCGAGCGCAGCAATGTGCTGGTCGAGATTCCCGTGCACTACGACGGCGAGGACCTGGCTGATGTGGCGCAGCTGCTGGGCATCACGCCCGAGGAAGTCGTGCGCCGCCACACGGGCAGCGAGTACGCCGTGGCCTTCACGGGCTTCGCGCCCGGCTTTGCCTACCTCAGCGGGGGCGATCCGATCTTCAACGTGCCGCGCCGCACCACGCCGCGCACGCGCGTGCCGGCCGGCTCCGTGGCGCTGGGCGGCACGTTCAGCGCCGTCTATCCCCAGGCCAGCCCAGGCGGCTGGCAACTGATAGGCCGCACCTCGGCCCGCATGTGGGACCTGGCGCGCGAGCTGCCTGCGCTGCTGCAGCCCGGCTACCGCGTGCGCTTTGTCGATGCGGCCGGCATGGCCCAGGTGGATGACGCGCCCGCGCCCGCCGTGGCGCAGGCCGCGCCGCATGAAGGCAACGCGCTGCGCGTCAAGGCCACGGGCCTGATGACGCTGTTCCAGGACCGGGGCCGGCTGGGCCAGGCCGGGCAGGGCGTCTCGGCATCGGGCGCCATGGACCAGGCAGCCTTCAAGGCTGCCAACCGCCTGGTCGGCAATGCCAGCGACCTGGCCGTGCTGGAGACCGTGGGCGGTGGCCTGTCGCTGCAAAGCCAGGGCGAGACCGTGGTCGCCATCACGGGCGCCGATGCGCCCCTGGCCGTGACCACCGGGTCCGGCCAGCGCTGGAGCGTGCCGCGCTACCAGGCCGTGGCCCTGGCCGATGGCGACCAGTTGACCGTGGGCCAGCCCGTGGCCGGCGCGCGCTGCTATGTGGCGGTGCGCGGCGGCTTTGCCGTCACGCCCGTGCTGGGCAGCGCCTGCACCGACACCCTGGCGAATGTCGGCCCAGCCGCCCTGGCCGTGGGCCAGGTCCTGCCCGTGCGGCCTGCAGACCGCAAGGCCGTGGCCGCACCCGAGCTGCCGCCCGAGTCCCTGCCCACCACCGGGCAGGACGTGGTGCTGGACGTGGAGCTGGGCCCGCGCACCGACTGGTTCACGCCCGAGGCCGTGGCCCTGCTTGCCGCGCAGCGCTGGCAGGTCACGCCGCAGTCCAACCGCGTGGGCCTGCGCGTGGCGGGCGAGCAGCCCCTGGCGCGCGCCGTGGCCGGCGAACTGCCCAGCGAAGGCACGCCGCTGGGCGCCATCCAGGTGCCCCCCAGTGGCCAGCCCGTGCTGTTCCTGGCCGACCATCCGCTGACGGGCGGCTACCCCGTCATCGGCTGCGTGGCGCCGCACCACCTCGATCTGGCCGGCCAGATTCCCGTGGGCGCCTGGATCCGCTTCAACCCCATCCGCGCCTTCGAGGAATACACCCCCGGCGCGCAAGGCTCCAAGAACTGAACGCGGGGAGCGCCCGGTGGCGCCTGCCCGCAACTGAAAGAAGCTGATCATGAAAAAAGTCCTGATTGCCAACCGTGGCGAGATCGCCGTCCGCATCGCCCGCGCCTGCGCCGACTACGGCGTGAAATCCGTGGCCGTCTACGCCGATGCCGACATCGACGCCCTGCACGTGCGCATGGCCGACGAGGCCTATGGCCTGGACGGCGAGCGCCCGGCCGACACCTACCTGAACATCGCCAAGCTCATCGCCATCGCGCACAAGAGCGGCGCCGACGCCGTGCACCCCGGCTACGGCTTCCTGTCCGAAAGCGAAGCCTTCGCGCGCGCCGTGATGGATGCGGGCCTGCGCTGGATCGGCCCCACGCCCGAGACCATCGCCAAGCTGGGCGACAAGGTCGAGGCGCGCAAGATCGCCCTGCAGGTGGGCGCTCCCCTGGTGGCCGGCACGCCCGACCCCGTCAAGGATGCCGGCGAAGTGCTGGCCTTTGCCCAGCAGCACGGCCTGCCCATCATCATCAAGGCCGCCTTCGGCGGCGGCGGGCGCGGCATGAAGATCGCGTGGCGCATGGACGAGGTGGAGGAGCTCTTTCACTCGGCCGTGCGCGAGGCCGTCACCGCCTTCGGCCGCGGCGAATGCTTTGTCGAGCAATTCCTGGACCGCCCCCGCCATATCGAGGCCCAGGTGCTGGCCGACACCCACGGCAACGTGGTCGTGCTGGGCACGCGCGACTGCTCGCTGCAGCGGCGCAACCAGAAGCTGGTGGAAGAGGCCCCGGCGCCCTTCCTCAGCGACGAGCAGCGCGCCCGCATCCACAGCTCCGCACGCGACATCTGCGCGGCGGCCGGCTACGTCAGTGCGGGCACGGTGGAATTCCTGCTGAGCCAGACAGGTGCCATCTCCTTCCTCGAAGTCAACACGCGCCTGCAGGTCGAGCACCCCGTGACCGAGCAGACCACGGGCGTGGACCTGGTGATCGAGCAACTGCGCGTGGCCGACGGCCTGCCCCTGTCCATCACCGAAACCCCGGCGCCGCTGGGCCACTCCATCGAATTTCGCATCAACGCCGAAGACGTGGGCCGCGGCTTCCTGCCCACGCCCGGCCCCGTGGTGCGGTTCGACCCGCCCTCGGGCCCCGGCGTGCGCCTGGACACGGGCGTGCAGACCGGCTCGGTCGTGCCCGGCAGCTTCGACTCGCTGATGGCCAAGCTCATCGTCAGCGGCGCCACGCGCGAACAGGCCCTGGCCCGCGCCCGCCGCGCGCTGGCCGAGTTCCGCATCGAAGGCCTGTCCTCCGTCCTGCCCTTCCACCGCGCCGTCATCGGCCATGCCGACTTCGTGGGCAACGACGGCTTCAAGGTCCACACGCGCTGGATCGAATCCGACTTCGCCGAACCCCTGGCCGCCGCCGTGCGTGCCGAGCCGCTGCCCGACGCCAGCCTGGTGCGCTGCGCGGTCGAGATCGACGGGCGACGGGTGTCGCTGGGCCTGCCTGCGGTGCTGCTGCAGGGGCTGGCATCGGCTGGCGGCGTTGTGGCTGCCGCGCCTGCTGCCGAATTTGCCGTGGACCCCGCTGCCGTCACCTCACCCATTGCAGGCAATCTGCATGCGTGGAAGGTGGCCGATGGCGACACCGTTCAGGAGGGCGATGTGATTGCCGTCATGGAGGCCATGAAGATGGAGATGCAGGTGACTGCGCATCGCAGTGGGGTGGTGGCTTTGGTGGCTGAGGCGGGGAAGGCGCAGGTGTTGGGGGCTGTGATTGCTCGGATTGGCTGATTTCTGGTTGACCTGTTTTTGATTTTGTTGTGCCTTTTGCGGCAGAGGCCGGGTCTCGCCCCGGCAGGCGACCCACTTTCTTATCGCGCGATAAGAAAG
>NZ_MYFL01000001.1:57725-79763 GCF_002193035.1 Delftia sp. K82
CGCCACGACGCAGGTTGCCCGCAGCGAAGCGGAGGGTCGCGGACATCCGGGTCGCCTTTGCTTTGCCTACTTTCCTTTGGCGAAACAAAGGAAAGTAGGTCGGCCGCCGGGCCGAGACCCGGCCTCGAAAAACACCCCCCCGGCAGGGTCTCAAAAAAGAGCGTGAACTAATCAGCGCCCACCCTGAAAACTACGCGTGCTGTACAGATCCATCGGCAGCCGCGACAGCAGCGGCAGACCAGACACCGCATCCACCGGCTGCCTCTCGATGTAGTTGAAGAACACATCGGAATCGAGCACGCCAATGTCCAGACGGCGCGCATCAGGCACGGCCGCCAGCGTCTTGTAGCCATCGCCACCCGTGGCATTGAAGCTCAGCACGAACAGCTTGTACGTGCGCGCCGTATCCAGCGGCTTCCACGTCTTGCTCGCGTTGTCATACACCTCGATGCCCGACACACGCTGGCCGGCCGCCGCTGCCGCATTCACGTCAAAGCGCAGGCCGCCCGTGTAGGGGTAGGGGCCGGTCGTGCCGCTGGGGCCGTACACGGCCTGCAGGCCGTCTTCGAGCATGCCCTTGACTTCCGTGCCGGTGATGTCCAGGCGGAACAGCTTGTTGCCGAAGGGCAGGACCTGGATGACCTGGGCGGCCGTGGTCTGGCCCAGCAGCGGGATGCGCACGCCGCCGCCGCTTTGCAGGGTGATGTCGGCGCCGCCGTAGTGGCGGTTGGCTTCTTCCAGGTAGGCCTGGGCCACGAGCTGCTGGATGTCGCCGCCGCGCACGCTGACGCTGCCTTCGGCATTGCAGGCGGCGCTGGACTGGCTGTAGTTCATGGTGCCGACGCCGCCGGGCACGCGGCGCGAGCACAGTTCCTGGGGCACGGTGGCGACCTGCTTGAGGTTGAACTGGGCAACCTTGTCTTTGAAGGGCTGCAGCGCGGCCGTGGCCTTGGCCGAGGGCGTGGTCACGCGCAGCACGCCGGTGGCGGCGGCGCTGGCCTTGAGCGCGGTCTTTTGCGCATCGGTGGCGGCCTTGCCGGCGATGGTGAAGCTGTCGCCGATGAGCACATGGGGCGTGCCCGTGCACTGGGTGACGCGGCCGTCGGCGTCGAACTGGACCTTGAGGTCGCCGACGACCTGGGCGTACTCCCAGGCCTGGACCACGCAGACGGGGCTGCCGTCCTTGTCGGCCAGGCGCGTGGGGTAGGCGCCGCCGGGCGTGCCCACGCCCGTGGTGTTGAGCACGTCGGGGCCGAGCAGGGTGTGCGAGTCGCCGCCCACGACCACGTCCACGCCGCTGAGCTTGGGCACGATCTGGCGGTCGTACTCATAGCCCACATGGCTCATGACGATGATCTTGTTGATGCCCTTGGCGCGCAGCGCGTCGATTTCGCGCTGGGCCGCCGTGACCTCGTCCTCGAAGGTGGTGTCGGCATCGGGGCTGGACGATGCCTTGGTCTTGCCCGCAATGGTCAGGCCGACGATGCCGATCTTCTGGCCGCCGCGCTCCACCACGGTGGAGGGGTTCACATAGCCGGGCGCCTTGGCCGCGTTCAGGGCCGAGTTGGCGCCAAAGCGCACGTTGGCGCTGAGCACGGGCGTCTTGCATGTGCCTGTGCGCAGGCGGTCCAGGAAGGACTTGAGGCCGCTGTCGCCCTTGTCGAACTCGTGGTTGCCCAGCGTGAAGGCGTCAAAGCAGACGGTGTTCATGAGGGCGGCATCGGCCTCGCCGTCGGCGCCTGCACGGTTGAAGTACAGCGTGCCGGTGAGCGCGTCGCCGGCGTGCAGCTTGAGCACGTTGGGCGACTGCGCGGCCAGCTCCTCGATGGCCTGGGTCACGCGCGCAAAGCCTGCGGCGTCCACGGCCACGGCTTCGGCCTTGCCCGTGCCGGCGTCCAGCTGCAGGGTCTTGCTCTTGGACTCCAGCGTGGAGTGGTGATCGTTGATGTGCAGAATGCGCAGCTCCAGCGGCTGGCCTGCGGGCGTGTCGTTGCCGGAGCCGCCGCAACCGGCGATCAGGGCGGAGGCAGCCAGGGCCACGGCCAGCGGGCGCAGGGCGGGGCGATGGGAGGTCAAGGACATGAACGGGTTCTCTCTGTATCGGTTTGTCACGGCCGCCGATGCTGGGCAAGGCTGATGACACGGCGATGAAATCGCCTTGCAGGGGGCTTGACCTTGACATGGTGGCAATCTCTAAAGTGCCTGCATGCGAGAACAAAGGAGTCAGGCAATGAATGCATCGACCAAGGCCGGCATGGCCATAGACCTGCCCGTTCAGGGCATGACCTGCGCCTCCTGCGTGGGGCGTGTGGAGCGCGCGCTCAAAAAGCTGCCGGGCGTGCAGGAAGCCGTGGTCAACCTGGCCACCGAAAAGGCCAGCATCCGCTTCGAGGGCGCGGCCGACCTGCCCGCCGCCATTGCAGCCATCGAGAAGGCCGGCTACGAAGTGCCCCAGTCCAGCGTGGAACTGGAAGTGGAGGGCATGACCTGCGCCTCCTGCGTGGGCCGCGTGGAGCGGGCGCTGAAAAAGGTGGAGGGCGTGCAATCGGCCAGCGTGAACCTGGCCACCGAACGTGCAGTGGTGACGCTGGCTGGCAGCGCAGATGTGGCGGCCCTTGTGGCAGCCGTGCACAAGGCCGGGTACGAGGCGCGTCCGCTGGGCGCCAGCGCGAACCCGGCCAGTGAAGGCGGCGCAGCGCAGTCGCCGGCCGAAGACGGCACGGAGCAGCGCCAGGCGCGCGAGCGGGCCTCGCTCAAGCGCTCGCTGGTCGTGGCCACGGTGTTTGCGCTGCCGGTGTTCGTGCTGGAGATGGGCGGCCACATGGTGCCGGCCTTCCACCACTGGGTGGGGCAGGCCATCGGCACCCAGAACAGCTGGTACCTGCAGTGTCTGCTGTCGGCCATCGTGCTGTTCGGGCCGGGCCTGCGCTTTTTCCAGAAAGGCATTCCCGCGCTGCTGCGCGGCGCCCCCGACATGAATTCGCTGGTGGCCGTGGGCACCTCGGCGGCCTTTGCCTATTCGCTGGTGGCCACCTTCGTGCCGCAGTGGCTGCCGGCCGGCACGGTGAATGTGTATTACGAGGCGGCGGCCGTGATCGTGGCGCTGATCCTGCTGGGCCGCTTCATGGAGGCGCGCGCCAAGGGCAATACCTCGGAGGCCATCCGCCGCCTGGTGCGACTGCAGGCCAAGACGGCGCGCGTGCGCAAGGACAGCGCCGTGCAGGAAGTGGACATCGCCGCCGTGCGTGCGGGCGACACCATCGAGGTGCGGCCCGGCGAGCGCATTCCCGTCGATGGCGAGGTCATCGAGGGCAGCAGCTTCGTCGATGAATCCATGATCAGCGGCGAGCCCGTGCCGGTCGAGAAAACCCCGGGTGCCGAACTGGTCGGCGGCACGGTGAACCAGAACGGCGCGCTGGCCTTTCGCGCCACCAAGGTGGGCGCGGACACGCTGCTGGCGCAGATCATCCGCATGGTCGAGCAGGCCCAGGGCTCCAAGCTGCCCATACAGGCGCTGGTGGACCAGGTCACCATGTGGTTCGTGCCGGCCGTGATGGCCGTGGCCCTGCTGACCTTCGGCGCCTGGCTGGCCTGGGGGCCGTCGCCCGCGCTGAGCTTTGCGCTGGTCAATGCCGTGGCCGTGCTCATCATCGCCTGCCCCTGCGCCATGGGCCTGGCCACGCCCACTTCCATCATGGTGGGCACGGGCCGGGCCGCGCAGATGGGCGTGCTGCTGCGCAAGGGAGAGGCCCTGCAGACCTTGAAAGACGCCCGCGTGGTGGCCGTGGACAAGACCGGCACGCTGACGCGAGGCCGCCCCGAGCTGACCGACCTGGTGCTGGCCCCCGGCTTCGAGGGCGAGCGCAGCCGCGTGCTGGCGCTGGTGGCGGCCGTGGAGGACCGCTCCGAGCACCCGATTGCGCGCGCCATCGTGGATGCGGCCAAGGCCGAGGATCTGCCGCTGGGTGCCGTGGATCGCTTTGAATCGGTGACAGGCTTTGGCGTGCGCGCCCAGGTGGAGGGGGTGCGCGTGGAGATCGGTGCCGACCGCTTCATGCGCGAGCTGGGCCTGCAGGTGGACACGCTGGCAGACGAGGCCGCGCGCCTGGGCGACGAAGGCAAGACGCCGCTGTATGCCGCGGTGGACGGACGCCTGGCCGCCATGATCGCCGTGGCCGATCCCATCAAGGACAGCACGCCGGCCGCCATTGCCGCGCTGCACGCCTTGGGCCTGAAGGTGGCCATGATCACCGGAGACAACCGCCGCACGGCCGAGGCCATCGCCCGCCAGCTGGGCATCGACGAGGTGGTGGCCGAGGTGCTGCCCGGCGGCAAGGTCGATGCCGTCAAGCGCCTGAAGGCCGAGCACGGCACGCTGGCCTATGTGGGCGACGGCATCAACGACGCGCCGGCCCTGGCCGAGGCCGATGTGGGCCTGGCCATCGGCACGGGCACGGACATCGCCATCGAGGCGGCCGACGTGGTGCTGATGTCGGGCGACCTGGGCGGCGTGCCCAATGCGATCGCGCTGTCCAAGGCCACCATGGCCAATATCCGCCAGAACCTGTTCTGGGCCTTTGCCTACAACGTGGCCCTGATCCCCGTGGCCGCCGGGCTGCTGTACCCCGTCAACGGCACGCTGCTGTCGCCCGTGTTCGCGGCTGGGGCCATGGCGCTGTCCAGCGTCTTCGTGCTCAGCAACGCGCTGCGCCTGCGGCGTTTCAATCCGCCGCTGGCGGCAGGGCGTTGAACGACGAAGGCAGTCAGCCGGGCAGCTTGGGGACGTCTATGAAGTCGTCCAGGCTCAGGCCTTTTTCCTTGAGCAAGGCTTCTAGCACGGGCTGCAGGCGGCCCAGGCTTTGCTGCACGGTCTCGCGCACCGTGTCCACCACGACCTGGGTGCTGCGGTCGATCTCCACATTGAGCAGGTCGCCCACGCCCTTGGACTCGAACACGGTCATGCGGCGCGTCTCGGGGATCAGCCAGACCTCGAACCAGCCCGCCTGGCGGTCCACCTCGGACACCGTGAGGCTGGCGCCGTTGATGGCGATGTAGCCCTTGGCGAACACGTAGTGGCGAAAGCCCTCGGGAATGCCGAAGCGGATGCGGTGGTTGGTGTCGCTGGAGGCCACTTCCAGCACGGGCGAGGTGAAATCCACATGGCCTGACAGCGGGTGGCCGCCGATCTCGGCGCCATCCTTTGCCGCGCGCTCCACATTGACGCGCCCGCCCACGGCATAGCCGCCCAGCGTGGTGATGTTCAGGCTTTGCAGCATCACGTCGAAGGTGGCGCGCGTGGGCGAGAGGATCTCCGTCACCGTCAGGCATACGCCGTCGGTGGAGACGCTGGCGCCGATGGCCAGGTCCTGGCAGAAGCCTTCGGGAAAGTCGAGGGTGAAGGTGCGCAGGCCGTTCTGGTCGCGCAGCGCGGCAATGCTTGCCACGGCCTGGATGATGCCGGTGAACACGATGTGGGATTCCTTGGAGCCGCCTGGTCGGCGGCGAAGCGGGTATTTTGCATCGCGGCGCTGCGCTGCGGGGGCGCAGGCCGGCGTGTCCCTGCGGGCATCAGGCCGGTGCCGCTGCCTCCTCCCACCAGCCGCTGAGCAGTGCCGGCGGGCGCTGCGCCGCATGCACCCAGGCACAGGACGGCCAGGCATCCTGCTGCACGTTCATGCCCGCATAGATGCCGTAGCCGGGGCCGGCCGCGATCTCGCCTTCGGCATGCAGGGTCTCGCCCGCGCGGATGCTGCAGGCCGCACGGATGTCGCCCAGCGCGCGCATGCCCCAGTCCACCTCGATATGGCTGCCGCCTTCCACGTCGGCGCCAGCGTACAGGCCGTGGCCCAGCTCGATCAGGCCGCTGGCGCGGATGCTGCCGCCCGCGCGCAGGCCCTTGCCGCAGCGGATGGCGCCCTGCACCTCGATATCCTGGCCGGCCTGGGCGCCGCCGGCCAGGCGCAGGTCGGCGCCGCAGCGCAGCTCCCAGCCGGCGCGCACGTCTTCGGCGCGCAGTTCCTCGTGCACGTCCACGCTCCAGGCGGCCTTGACCAGGCCGCCGGCCTGCAGCGGGCCGCTGCAGAAGATGGCGCCGCCACTGTGCAGGTCCTGGCCGGCCTCGATGCGGCCGGCGTGGATGCCGGCGCCGGCCTGCAGCGTGCGGCCCACGGCCAGCAGGCCGGGCACGCGCAGCTCGCCATGCACGACGACGCTGCCTGCGAACACCAGGGCATCGGCCTCCAGGTGATCGACCTCCAGCACGGCGTCGGTGGGGCCGAACTGATTCATGAGCCAGCGCGCATCCTCGATGCGGCCATCGCCCACCAGGGCGTCGAGCACGCGCTGGTAGTCGTTGCCGTCATGGCGGTTGCGCACGAACCAGCGAAAGCCCGCCGCGCAGGGGCTTTTGGCACGCAGAAAGTTTTGGGAGAGTTCCATGTCCATCATCGGCTCCGGGGTCAAGGCGGCTGCGCCATGCGGCGGCGCGGCCGAAAAGGCGTGCAGGCCAGGGAGATGCGGGGCGTGGGCCGGCAGCTCCTGGCATGCGCTTCGCATGCGGGATTCGCTGCGGGGGCCGTGCGGGAAGCTGGGGGTGGACCTCAGGCTTTCCGCACGGCGGCGGAAAGCAGGGCCGTGAAGCCGCACAGGCTGATGAAGGCCGTGGGCACGCCGTGCACGCGCTGCGGCCGCTGCGCGCGCAAGGCGGTGCAGCGGGTCGGGGCGTGGCGGAAAAGGCGTGTATGGGCCATGGACAGGGGCAGGAGCAGCCGCGATTATGCCGCGAGGCCATTTGCGCACGGGGGCATGGGGCCGTGTACAGGACGGGGCTTCGTTGCTTTGGGTAACATCACGGACCCTGCGGGCGCCCGGTGGAGGACCATCGGCGCCCGGTTGCCCTGCTGCGCGGCGATCGGCCCGGCAGGGTCCTCTCGCCAAGAGAAGCCCATGAATTCCAAGACTCCCCCCTCGTTCCTGAGCCGCATCGCCATCGCGATCGGCAGTTTCTTCGCCATCCTCGGCAACGGCCCCCTGGCCGCCGATGTGTCCCGCCTGCGCGACGGCGAGCCGCTGGCCGCCGACGTGCCGCCGCCCGCACCCAAGGAGGTGCGCGTGGAGGTGCCCGTGGACCGGATCGTCGAGGTCCGTGTCGAGGTGCCTGTCGAAAAGGTGGTCGAGAAAGTGGTTGAAAAGCGTGTCGAGGTGCCGGTCGAGAAGATCGTCGAAAAGACCGTCGTGGAGCCGGCCGCACCCGCTGGCACTGCCGCCCTGCAGCTGCTGGGCCTGCTGCAGCGCGAGGCGCGCTTTGTGGACTTCGTGCAGGAAGACGTGGCCGGCTATGCCGATGCCGAGATCGGCGCCGCAGCGCGCGTGGTGCACGAAGGCTGCCGCAAGGTGCTGCGCGAGCATTTCAGCATCGCCCCCGTGCGTGCCGAGGCCGAAGGCAGCCGCGTCACGCTGGCCGCAGGCTTTGATGCCGCCGCCGTGCGCCTGACGGGCAACGTGGTCGGCCAGGCACCCTTCACGGGCACGCTGGGCCACCGCGGCTGGCGCGTGGACGATGTCCGCCTGCCCCAGCTCACCGATCACAAGGCCGCCGCCATCGTGGCCCAGGCCGAGGTGGAGCTGTGAGCATGGACCAGTCCCGTCAATCCTCCCAGGCGCGCTACAGCATCGGCATCGACCTGGGCACCACGCATTGCGCGCTCTCCTATGTGGACCGCCAGGCCAGCGATGGCGAGAAGGTGGAGCAGGGCGTGCTGGACATTCCCCAGCTCACCGGCCCCTCCAGCGTGGAGGCGCGCCCGCTGCTGCCGTCCTTCCTTTACCTGCCGCATGAAAGCGAGCTGACTGCGGCCGACATGGCCCTGCCCTGGGGCGCCAGCCAGGACTTCGTGGTGGGCGAGTTCGCGCGATCGCGCGGCGCGGCCACGCCGATCCGGCTGGTCTCCAGCGCCAAGAGCTGGCTGTGCCATCCGGGCGTGGACCGCCGCTCGCCCCTGCTGCCGGCCGATGCGCCCGAAGAGGTGCACCGCGTCTCGCCCCTGACCGCCTCCATCCGCTACCTGTCGCACCTGCGCTGGGCCTGGGAGCAGGCCCATCCCGAGGCGCCGTTCGACGCCCAGGACGTGACGGTGACCATTCCCGCCTCGTTCGACCCGGCCGCGCGCGAGCTGACGGCCGAGGCCTGCCGCGCCGCGGGCTTCCAGAAGCTCACGCTGCTGGAGGAACCCCAGGCTGCGCTGTACAGCTGGATCCAGGCCAGCGGCGGCCAGTGGCGCAAGCAGGTGCAAAGCGGCGAGATCATCCTCGTCGTGGACGTGGGCGGCGGCACCACCGACCTGTCGCTGATCGCCGTGCTGGAAAAGGACGGCGGCCTGGAACTGCAGCGCGTGGCCGTGGGCGAGCACATCCTGCTGGGCGGCGACAACATGGACCTGGCCCTGGCCTACGGCGTGGCCCGCAAGCTGGCCCAGGAGGGCAAGCAGCTCGACGCCTGGCAGACCCGCGCCCTGGCCCATGGCTGCCGCCAGGCCAAGGAGCAGTTGCTGGCCGACGCCTCGCTGCAGTCCGTGCCCGTGGTCGTGCCCAGCCGGGGCAGCAAGCTCATCGGCGGCAGCATCCGCACCGAGGTCACGCGTGACGAGGTGCTGCAGATGCTGGTGGAAGGCTTCTTCCCGCGCGCCGCCGTCTCCGACAAGCCCCAGACCCGCGCGCGCGCCGCGCTGACCCAGCTGGGCCTGCCCTATGCGCAGGACGCGGCCGTCACGCGCCACCTGGCGGCCTTCCTCTCGCGCCAGGCCGGCGCCACCGAGCAGATCGAAGGCCTCAAGGGCACGCAGCCCGAGGGTGCGTCCTTCCTGCATCCCTCGGCCATCCTGTTCAACGGCGGCGTGCTCAAGGCGCCGCAGATCGAGCAGCGCATCCTGGAAGTCGTCAACGGCTGGCTGGCCGGCGAGGGCGCGCAACCCGCGCGCCTGCTGGATGGCGCCAACCTGGACCTGGCCGTGGCGCGCGGCGCTGCCTACTTCGGCCATGTGGCGGCTGCGGGCCGTGGCGTGCGCATCCGTGGCGGCACGGCGCAGAGCTATTACGTGGGCGTGGAAAGCAACATGCCCGCCATCCCCGGCATGGAGCCGCCCATCTCTGCCCTGTGCCTGGCACCCTTCGGCATGGAAGAGGGCACCGAGGTGGCGCTGGACACCCAGGAATTCGGCTTGGTCGTGGGCGAGCCCGTGCGCCTGCGCTTTTTCGGCTCCTCCGTGCGCCGCGCCGACCAGGTCGGCACCGTGCTGGACTTCTGGGGTCCTGAGGAACTGGTCGAACTGCAGGAGATCGAGGCCCACCTGCCCGCCGAAGGCCGTGCGCCCGGCGAGATCGTGCCCGTCACCCTGCATGCACGCGTGACCGACATCGGCACGCTGGAGCTCAACGCCGTGCCCGTGGGTGGCGATGAACGCTGGAAGGTGGAGTTCGACGTGCGGGCCGATGTAGCGTAGCCCGCCCCGGCGGCAGGCCCGGTCCGGGCCGCGCACCGTGCCCTGTATGACTGCCGATATGCCTGATACTGCCGCCCCCGCCTCCGCCGCCCCCTTAGCTCCCGACGCAGCCCACATCGTGGGCATCGACCTGGGCACCAGCCACACCGTGGTGGCGCATGTGCCCGTGGGCGGCACGGCGGCCGACATCGCCTTGCTGCCTGTGGCGCAGCGTGTCTCGGCCAGCGAGGTGGCGGCCCAGGTACTGCTGCCTTCTGCGCGCTACCAGGCGGCTCCCGGCGAGCTGGGCGATGCCTGGCAGCAGCCTTGGACTGCTCTGGGTGCGGATGCGCAAGCGCCCGCCGTCAATGGCCGCTGGGCGCGTGACCTGGGCGCGGCCGTGCCGTCGCGCCTGGTGGCCAGCGCCAAGAGCTGGCTGTCGCATGCGGGCGTGGACCGCACGGCGGCCATCCTGCCCTGGGGCGCGCCCGAAGAGGTGGCCCGGCTGTCGCCGCTGCAGGCCTCGGCCAGCTACCTGGACCATGTGCGCCAGGCCTGGGACCGCGCCCACCCCGGCGCGCCGCTGCGGGACCAGCTGGTCGTGCTGACCGTGCCGGCCTCATTCGACGAAGGCGCGCGCGCACTCACGCTGGAGGCCGCGCAGCTGGCTGGCCTGCCTGCAGTGCAATTGCTGGAGGAACCCAAGGCCGCCTTCCACGACTGGCTGGTGCTGCAGGGCGAGCATCTGGCGGCCGAGCTGGCGCACTGCCGCCTGGTGCTGGTGGTGGATGTGGGCGGCGGCACCACCGACCTGACCCTGATCCGCGTGCAGCCCGGTGAAGCTGGAGGCCTGCCCGTGCTGACACGCACGGCCGTGGGCGAGCACCTGATGCTGGGCGGCGACAACATGGACCTGGCGCTGGCCCATCGGCTGGAGCCGCAGTTCGCCCCGCCCGGCGAGCGCCTGCCCGCCGCACGCTTCGCCCAACTGGTGCAGCGCTGCCGCATGGCCAAGGAACAGTTGCTGGCCGACGATGCGCCCGAGTCCGTGGCCGTGACCCTGCTGGGCAGCGGATCGAAGCTGCTGGCGCAGACGCGCACGGCCACGCTGCGCCGCGACGAGGTGCGCGAGGCCGTGGTCGAAGGCTTCATGCCGCTGGCCGGCCTGCAGGATCTGCCCACCCGGCGCCAGGGCGCTTTGCGCGGCCTGGGCCTGCCCTATCCTGCCGATGCGGCGATCACACGGCACCTGGCGCAGTTCCTCGCGCAGCACGCGGCTGGGGAGTTGCCCGATGCGGTTCTGCTCAATGGCGGCGTCTTCCACGCCCATGCGCTGGCCCAGCGGCTGGTGGCGCAACTGCAGGCCTGGCGCGGCCAGCCGCTGCGCCTGCTCCACAACCCGCATCCCGACTGGGCCGTGGCACGCGGCGCAGCGGCGCATGGCCTGGCCATGCATGCCCAGAGCCGTCCGTCTGAGGATCTGCCGGAATCGGAAGATGCCCGGACTGTGCCCGCCCCGGTACCGCGCATCGGCGGCGGCTCGCCGCGCAGCTACTGGCTGGTCCTGCCCGAGAAGGCGGGTGCCGGACCACAGGGCATCTGCCTGCTGCCGCGCGGCACGGAAGAGGGCGTGCGCATCGTGCTCTCCGGCCGGCGCTTTGCGCTGCGCCTGGGCCAGGCTGTGCGCTTTTCCCTGGTGGCCAACAGCCTGGCGGCGGCGCCTGCGCAGGCCGGCCGCATCGCGGCGCTCGACGGCGAGGGCTGGGTCGAGCTGCCCGCCCTGTCCACCGTGCTGCCTGCGCCCGAGGGCCGGGACAAGGCCCAGGTCGAGGTGCAACTGCAGGCCTGCATGACCGAGGTCGGCACGCTGGAGGTGCGCTGCGTGGCCGTCGACGATGCGCAGCGCCAGTGGCTGCTGCCGTTCAGCGTGCGCGGTGCGCTGGCCGCAGATGCGCAGGACACCGGCGATCGTTCTGCCCGGCAGGGCCGGCTGGTCGACGCCGTGGCCCTGATCGAGCGCATCTTCGGCAGCCAGGCGCAGGAGGTGACTGCCAAGGAGGTCCGCCAGCTGCGCCAGTCGCTGGAGCGACGGCTGGGCCCGCGCGAGGACTGGGACCTGCCGATGCTGCGCGCACTGTTCGACGCCTTGCTGGCCCGCGCCAGGCGCCGCCGCCGCACGGCCGAGCACGAGCGCGTCTGGCTGAACCTGGCAGGCTGGTGCCTGCGCCCCGGCGTGGGCGCCGAGCTGGACGGCTGGCGCATGCAGCAGGTCTGGCAACTGCATGGCCAGGGCCTGGGCCATGGCGGCGAGGCGGCCAACCGCACCGAATGGTGGGTTTTCTGGCGCCGCGTGGCCGCGGGCCTGGATGAGGCCCGGCAGATGGAGCTGCTGGAAGAGGTTGCAGGCCATATGCAAAAGGCCGTGCAGCAGTCCACGCAGCGCAGCCAGGGGAAATCGGCCCATGGCAGCTACGACGACATGCTGCGCCTGTTCGCCGCCATGGAAGCCGTGCCCTGGCAGTACCGCCAGGAAATGGGCCAGTGGATGCTGCAGCGGCTGAAACACCCTGGTGAATCCGTGCAGACCTGGTGGGCCATAGGCCGGCTGGCCGCGCGCATGCCGCTGGCCGCCAACGCCCACCGC
The DNA here is from genome assembly GCF_002193035.1 of Delftia sp. K82. NCBI lineage: Bacteria > Pseudomonadati > Pseudomonadota > Betaproteobacteria > Burkholderiales > Comamonadaceae > Delftia > Delftia sp. K82. Next base: position 69,846 of record NZ_MYFL01000001.1, read on the forward strand.
GTCATGCCGCCCGAGGCTGCGCAGGAGTTCCTGGACGCCACCCTGGCGCAGGACTGGCGCCGCAATGAAACCGCCATGTTCGCCGCCGTGCAGATGGCCCGCATGACGGGCGACCGTGCGCTGGACCTGTCCGATGCCCAGCGCGCCCTGGTGCTGGAGCGGTTGCGCGGCGCCGGTGCACCGCAGCGCTGGATCGACCTGGTGGAACAGGTCCAGCAGATGGACGCCCAGGATGCGAAGCGCAGCTTTGGGGATAGCCTGCCGCCGGGGCTGGTGCTTGTGGGGTGAGTTTGGTTGTTCAAAAAGAAGGCCCCGCAGTGCGGGGCCTTCTTTTTGGGGACGCACTGCGGTGCAGTGCGCCGGGCCGGGCCTGGCTTATTGCGAATTCCAGACGTAGTAGGCCAGGCCTTCGTACTTGAATGCCGGGTAGGAGGCGATCACGAAATCGCGTTCAGCCGCGTTGGCTGTGTAGAAGTGCGTGCCTGTCTGCATGTTGAAGAAGCGGAACATGGGAACGGTGCCATTGCCGGCGGCCGTCTGGGCATACCAGGACGTGCCCTCGCTCTTGAAGCTGGGGTAGGTTGCGAGCACGTAGTCACGTTCAGGCTGGCTGATGGTGAAGAAGTGTGCGCCGGAGGCCGTGTTGAAGAAACGAAATACCGGGTTCAGGCCCTGCTGCGGCTGGGTGGACGCATAGAAGGCCACGTTCTCGTACTGGAAGGCCGGGTAGGTTGCCACCACGTAATCGCGCTCGGAGGCGCTGGCCGTATAGAAGTGAGCGCCGGTCTGGCGGTTGAAGAAGCGGTAGATGGCGGTGCGGGCCTGTCCGGTGCCGGTGCTGGTGTCTGCGGCAAGCCACTTCTCCACATTGGGGAAAAACAGATCAAAGCGCCCATAGATTGACGTTCCCCCGGAAGCGGGGCAGGTCTGGTCGTCGCCACCGTAGAGCACGCCGACCAGACGTCCATCCAGGAACATGCCCGAGCCACTGCTGCCCCCTTCGGTCAATCCCCGGTTCCATGTCACGAGGTTGAAGCCGCCGCTGCGGTCATAGCAATTCATCCTGCCTTCGCTGGATGGTTCGCACGCCACGGATCCATAGACTGTTCCAAAGCTGATTTTCTGAAGATCGCCTCGAGGATGGTGGATGCCGACCATGCTGCTGCCACGCTCCACCAACTTGCTGCTCCAGCCTGCAAAGACGGCGCCAGCTGGAGGCGCTTCATTGAGGCGCAGCAGGGTCGAGTCGTAGGTCGCCGTCGCATAGAGCAAGGTGGCACCGTTCCTGAGCACTTTGCTTGCGGAGGACAGCGTGCGGCTGTTGCAGGAGGGAGTGCGATAGAACCAGGAGGTTTCCAGGGAGGATGCTTCAGTCTGGCTGCTGATGCAATGGTTTGCCGTAATGAAATACGGCGTGCCGGAAGAGGCTTGGTCATTGAGCAGCGTACCCGTACACAAGTAGCCCCCGCCATTCTTCACATACAACATGCGGGCCACGGCGTTGCGCTGCGAACTGTATGCGTCGTAGCAGGTGGAGTCCAAGTGGCAGGACACTGCCTCGTTGAGCTGAGCCGAGAACTGCATTTCGCCTTCCATCGGAAGCGAGAGGTTCTCATGCACATGCATCACGCGCGGGATGGCGATGCGCAGCGTGTCGGCCGGGACACCTGGGGGCAGATCGATCTCCAGCGTTGCTTCGTCACCGCCCGTGTCAGGCGTCCACCAGGTGCGGCCTTCGGCAGTGTCGTCACCGGCGTCCTTGTTGGCCTGCAGCAGTTGCAACACGCGCTGGCCCGAAATTTCATAGGCACCGGCGCGGTCGCCCTGCGCATAGATGCGCAGCAGGGCGCTGCCAGGCAACTGGTCGATTTCCACGCCCAGTCGGATGCCGTAAGCGCCTTCTGAGCGCACGCTGACGGAGGCAGTGATGCCTCCGTCAGCAGAGGCCTCCCATTGCAACTGCCCGCCCAGGGCCTGTGTGCTGCCTGTCTGGGTGCTCAGGCGCTGTGCGCCGACCTGCAGGGCGCCACCCACGGCAGCCGAGGCGGCGCGTACGTCCTTCCATGGACCCAGTTCCACGCGCAGCGGCATGGGGGTGACGGCTGCACGGGAAGACATGCTGCGTGAAGCCAGGAACTCCCGAGGCGTATCCTGCGGCTGGACGCGCGAGTCCACGCTCATGCGAGGGATGAACTGAGGCACATCGGCGGCGCCCTCCTGCCCCCATGCCAGCCCCAGGCTGCCTGCCAGGGCGAGCGCCAGCGCGACGCTGCGCAAACCCCTGCGCGCAGTGGTGTCGAAAAGATCGGTCATGAGCTCCCTCTCAACGGATTGGTGGATATTGCGAAACCCGGGCATTTTAGGTGTTGTGTGCGTGACAGCCCGGTGACGGCACCGCCGTCCGGCGCTTCCTAGAATGATCGCTGCGCTGCAGCGGCAGCCGGGTGCGGACACTGCGAGGGCCGTGCCTGCCCCACACATCTGCCCCCTGTCATCTACCAAGGATCTGATCCAGCATGAGCCATTCCTACTCCGACACCCAACTCCTGATCGACGGCCAATGGCAGGACGCCGCCAGCGGCAGGAAGATTCCCGTGCGCAACCCGGCCAGCGGCGAAGTCATCGGCCATGTGGCCCATGCCGACGTGGCCGACCTGGACCGTGCGCTGGCCGCAGCGCAGCGCGGTTTCGAGGTCTGGCGCAATGTCTCCGCCCATGAGCGCGGCGCCGCCATGCGCCGTGCCGCAGCCCTGCTCAAGGAGCGCGCCGACGAGATCGCCGCGCTCCTGACGCAGGAGCAGGGCAAGCCTGTGGCCGAGGCCAAGGGCGAAATCCTGGCCGGCGTGGGCATCATCGAATGGTTTGCCGACGAGGCGCTGCGCGTGTACGGCCGCATCGTGCCCTCGCGCCGTCCCGAGGTGCAGCAGCTGGTGATCAAGGAGCCCGTGGGCCCCGTGGCTGCCTTCACGCCCTGGAACTTCCCCGTCAACCAGATCGTGCGCAAGATCGGCGCGGCGCTGGCCACGGGCTGCTCCTTCCTGTGCAAGGCGCCCGAGGAAACGCCGGCTGCGCCTGCCGCCCTGTTCAAGTGCTTTGTCGATGCCGGTGTGCCGGCCGGCGTGGTGGGCCTGGTGTTCGGTGATCCGGCCCAGATTTCCTCCTACCTGATTGCCCATCCCGTGATCCGCAAGGTCACGTTCACCGGCTCCACCGCAGTGGGCAAGCAGCTGGCGGCGCTGGCCGGCCAGCACATGAAGCGCTCGACCATGGAGCTGGGCGGCCACGCGCCGGTCATCGTGGCCGAGGATGCCGACGTGGCCCTGGCCGTGAAGGCCGCAGGCGCGTCCAAGTTCCGCAATGCGGGCCAGGTCTGCATCTCGCCCACGCGCTTTCTGGTGCACAACAGCGTGCGCGAGGAATTCACGCGCGCCATGGTCGCGCATGCCGAAGGCCTCAAGGTCGGCGATGGCCTGGCACAGGGCACGCAGATGGGCCCGCTGGCCAATCCGCGCCGCGTCACGGCGCTGTCCCATCTGATCGAGGATGCGCAAAAGCAGGGCGCCAAGCTGCTCACGGGCGGTGCCTCGCTGGGCGGCGCGGGCAACTTCTTCGCTCCCACGGTGCTGGGCGACGTGCCATTGAGCGCCGAGATCTTCAACCAGGAGCCCTTCGGCCCCGTGGCCGCCATCCGCGGCTTTGACGATCTGGGCGAGGCCATTGCCGAGGCCAACCGCCTGTCCTACGGCCTGGCGGCCTATGCGTTCACGCGCTCCATCAAGACGGCCCACCAGCTGGCCCAGCAGGTCGAGACCGGCATGCTGTGGATCAACCAGCCGGCCGTGGCTTCGGCCGAGATGCCGTTCGGCGGCGTCAAGGATTCGGGCTATGGCTCCGAGGGCGGCCCCGAGGCGCTGGAGGCCTATCTGGTCGCCAAGGCCGTGTCGATCGCGGCGGTGTAAGACAGGCATCTGCCCCATGGACAAGGCCGTCCCACTCGTGTGGGACGGCCTTTGTTTTCATGGGGCGGCAACGCCCGACGTGGCGACCCCTGGTATGCGGTAGACGACGAGCACGTACTTTGAAAGGCTCTGGCGCTCAACCTCCACGCCACCCAGCCCCTGGGCAATGCGCCGGCTGGCGGTATTGGGCTCGGCCACCGGATAGCGCAAGGACTGTGGCGCAAAGGTCGCTCGGGCCCATGCTGCCAGCGCGGCCACGGCCTCGCGGCCGTAGCCCTGGCCATGCACGTCCTCGCGTATCCAGATGCCGAGTTCGGGCTCGGCGTCGCGCGCGCGGTGCAGGCCCAGCAGGCCGGTGAATCGGCCTGACGTGCGCTCGCGCAGCGTGAAGTTGAAGTCCGTGCCGGCTGCGATCTCCCGCAGCCATCCGCGCCAGACCGCCTCGAACTCGGCAGGCGTCGACGCCGGCTCGAAGGACAGGTAGCGCGTCAGCGTGGGCGTGATGCAGGCAAAGGCCTCATCGGCATCGGCGGCAGTGAAGGGGCGCAGCGCCAGGCGCTGTGAGGTGATGGTGGTGTCGCTCCACGACATGGATGCTTTCCTTGCAACAGGGGACAGGGAGCGTGGGGCGCTGCCGGCCTGAGCCGGCCATTCTGGCATGGGTCCGTGCTTCAGCCGGCGTTGCGGAAGAAGGCTTCGTGCTGCGCGATCTCATGCGCGGCATGGCGCAGCTGGCGGGCCTGGTCGGGATGGCGTTTGGCCACGCGCTGCGCCAGCGCGCGCAAAAGCGGCGGGCACTGGCCGGGCGCCTGCTGCAGCCGCTGCAGGCGCAGCAGCGCAGCGCGCACGGCGCGGGCGGTGCCGTCGCCCAGGGCCGCTTCCCCGGACAGCTGATGCAGCGCCTGGATGGCACGGCCCACATGCAGGGCGGCCAGGCCGCACTCCGCTGCCTGCGCACCCAGCTGCCCTCCGGCCTGCTCCGACATGCGCACCAGGCGCAGCAGCCGGTGGTACAGGCGGGCGCGCCAGATGCGGCCATCGCGCGCATGGCCGGGCGTGGCGGCCATGTCCTGCAGCTCGTGGACCATCATGGAGCGCAGGCTTTGCAGCCGGCCCTGCAGCGTGACCGGCAGGATGAAGCGGTAGGCCGCCCAGCCGGCCAGCGGCCCGGACACCACGGCCAGCCCCAGGGCCAGCGCATGGCCGAAGCTGGCCGTCTGCGGAAAGTGGGGCTGCAGCAGGAGCAGCAGCACCATGTTGCAGTCATAGCCCGAGAGCGCGGTGCGCTGGTGCGAGAACAGCAGTGCGCCCACGTAGACAAAGGGCAGCATCAGCCACACCAGGCCCGCCTGGCTGCTGGCGAACGGCCAGACCAGCCACTGGCAGGCCAGGGCCACCAGCACGCCCATGGCCTGGCCCAGGGTCACATGGCGCATGGTGGCCGAAGGGTTCTCGAAGCCCGAGAACACGGTCAGCATGATGGACATGCCCAGCAGCATGTAGGCACCGCCGCTCCAACCCGTCACCACCCACAGCAGGCCCACGATGGCGATGGCCGCGCTGGCACGCAGCATGGCGCGGCGCGCGCCCAGCCAGTCGCTGTGCAGCACCACGGGCCATTGGCGGGCGCGGTGGCCGGGCGGCAGGGCCACGTCATGGGTGGCGGCCAGGTGGGCCTGCAGCGCAAAGCCCATCGGGGCCAGCATGTCGGCTGCGCCGGGCCAGGCCACGGCGGCCTCGCGTGCGCGCACCAGGGCCGCCGCGGCCTCGTGCAACTGCACGCGGGTCTCCAGCGCCACGGCGGCTTCGCGCAGCGCCTGCGCGGCGGCCAGGGCCTGCGCCTCGCCAAAGGCCGCAGGCGGCTCCTGTGATGGTGCATCGCGCAGCCACAGCAGGGCCGAGATCTGGGCATTCATGAGCCGGCGCAGCGCGTGCACGGCCTCGCGCGAGCGCTGCGAACCGGCGGCGTGCGGGTCCAGCCCCTCCTCGATCACCGCCATGGCCAGCAGGCGGGCGGCGATCTCCTGCGAGCCCAGTGACGAACGGCCGCGCGCCTGCAGGCTGTCGGCCAGATCACGCAGCAGTTGCGCGAACAGCTGGCGCACCTCGGCATTGCCGGGAATGCCGCTGCCCTTGGGCGTGAACAACCAGCCCACGAGCAGGGCTGCGAATACGCCTGTCAGCGCGGTGAACAGCCGGTCCCAGCCCAGGGCGAAGACCTGGTCGGGATGGGCGAAGTCCAGCAGCGCGACCATGGCCGCCGAATAGCCGGACAGCATGGTGCCGTAGGCCACGAAGCTGCGCTGCAGATTGCCCACGCCCGCGCACAGGCCCAGCCACACGGCCAGGCCCAGCACCAGCCACAGCAGGTTTCCCTGGGCCAGCAGCACCAGGCCCACGCCCACGGCCGTGCCGGCCACGGTGCCTGCGACCCGGAAAAAGCTTTTTTCGAGCAGTTGCCCGCGCAGCGGCTGGGATGCGGCCCAGGTGGCCATGGCAGCCCACTGCGGATGCTCCAGCCCCAGCTGCCAGGCAGCCAGCAGCGCCAGGCAGGCGGCAAAGGCCGTGCGCAGATGCTGGCGCAGGCGCACGGGGTCGAAGCCCCAGCGAACCGAGGCCTGCAGCAGGCGGCCATAGGCATCGTGGAGGGCGCTCATGGCGCGCCTTCAGTGCGCAGCGCGACCATGCGCGCCTGGATCTTGGCCATGCCGGCCAGCATGGCCTCGACCTCGGCATCGTCCAGGTCTTGCAGCATGGCCATCTCGGCCTGCAGCATGGTGGCGCGCACGCGGTCCACGGCGCCGTTGCCTTCATCCGTCAGGAAGATGCGCTTGCTGCGCCGGTCGCCGGGGTCGGCGCGGCGTTCCACCCAGCCGTGGCCTTCCAGAATGTCGAGCAGGCGCACCAGGCTGGAGCCGTCCAGCCCCACGCGCTCGGCCAGTTCCTTTTGCGTGACGCCGTCGCCCCAGGCGCGCAGGTGGATCAGCGGCGCCCAGGTGGCATCGGTCAGGCCGTCGGCCAGCAGTTGCTCCTCGACCTGGCGGCGCCACTGGCGTACCAGGGTGACCATGAGAAAGCCGAGGCGAGCGCGGGGAGGGGCAGAGGCAAAGGACATGCCTCGATTATCTTTGCAATGCAATTAATTTGCATTGCAAATTAATTGTGTCTGCAGTTGATTTAAGGGTATTCCCTTGTTCAGGGGCGGGCAGTCCATGAAAAAGGCCCTGCAAGACGATGCTTTGCAGGGCCGGTCGATGAATGCGGACGGCTTCAGAGCAGGCCGGGCACCCAGAGGTTGAAGAGCAGGCCCGCCACCAGAAGCCATGCGAACAGCAAGGCGGCCAGCAGCAGGGGCTTCGTGCCTGCGGCACGCACGGCGCGGACATGGGTGGTCAGGCCCAGGGCCGCCATGGCCACGGCCAGCAGGGCGTTGTCCAGCTGCACGCCCACCTGCACCACGGCTGCAGGCAGCACGCCCAGGGAGTTCACGCCGGCCATGGCGACGAAGCCCAGCGCGAACCAGGGAATGGTGATGCGGCGCGGCTGGCCGTCGCTCACCTGGCTGCTGCGGTTGCCGCGCGCCACGGCCATGGACAGCAGCAGCAGGAAGGGGGCCAGCATCATCACGCGCACCATCTTGGAGATCACGGCCACGTCGGCGGCTTCGGGGGCAATGGCTTCGCCGGCGGCCACGACCTGGGCCACCTCGTGCACGGTGGAGCCCACGTACAGGCCGTACTGCGCAGGCGACATGTCCAGCCAGCCGTGGGCGGCGTTCCAGTGGAACAGCGCGGGGTAGAGGAAGGTGCCCACGGTGCCGAAGACCACCACGGTGGCCACGGCCACGGCCACGTCTTCGGCGCGGCCCTTGATCACGGGTTCGGTGGCCAGCACGGCAGCGGCGCCGCAGATGGAGCTGCCCGCGCCGATCAGCACCGTGGTGCGCGCATCCAGCCCGAAGACGCGGCGGCCCAGCCACTGCGCCAGCAAGAAGGTGCTGCCCAGCACCAGGGCATCGACCACCACGCCGGCCATGCCCACATGGCCTATGTCCTGGAAGGTCAGTCGCAGGCCGTAGAGCACGATGCCCGCGCGCAGCAGGCGCTGCTTGGCCAGGCCCACGCCGGCATGGCAGCTGGGCGCCAGGCGCGGATAGACGGTGTTGCCGATGACCAGGCCGATGCAGATGGCCAGCGTCAGCGCACTCAGGCCCGAGCCGGCCAGCAGGGGCTGGCGTGCGCCCCAGGTGGCGGCTGCGGCAATGGCGCCGGCCAGCAGCAGGCCGGGCGCAAGCTCGGTCAACTGGCGAAGCCAGCCAGGGTGGGAGGAGCGTGGGAGGGATGTGGTGTTCATGGTGCCTGCGCGCCGCGTCAGGAGCGCGGTGCATGGGAGGCACTTTAGATTTCTTGGCTATATTCGTATAACGAATAGTTTTTGTAGCACCAACCGGGGAAACAGGTTGATGCCTCGTTCAGACTGCACGCCATGCTGCACCTCACCCTGCGCCAACTTGAAATCTTCTGCGCCGTCGCCCAGGCGGGCTCCACCGTGGCCGCGGCCGACGCCGTGGCCCTGTCGCAGTCGGCCACCAGCGCCGCGCTGCAGCAACTGGAGCAGGCCATGGGCGCCCAGCTGTTCGAGCGCGTGGGCCGGCGACTGGCGCTCAACGACGCGGGGCGCGCCCTGCTGCCCGAGGCACTGGCGCTGCTGGAGCAGGCCAGGGGCATAGAGCAGGCGTTTTCGGTGCGGGCCGCCAGCCTCCCCGTGCGTCTGCGCGTGGCAGCCAGCACCACCATAGGCACCTATGCGCTGCCGGCCGTGCTCGCGCACCTGGCGCGCAGCCATCCGCACCTGAGCGTGGACCTGCAGATCGCCAACACGCGCGAGGTGGGCCAGGCCGTGGAATCGCTGGACGTGGACCTGGGCCTGATCGAGGGCACCAGCCACTGGCCGGGGCTGGAGGTCGAGCCCTGGATGCGCGACGAACTCGTCATCGTGGCTGCAGCACAGGACCCGCTGGTGCAGGCCGCGGGCCAGCGCCCGCTGGGCGTGGCCGCCTTGCGCGGTGCGCGCTGGCTGCTGCGCGAGCCGGGCTCGGGCACGCGCGAGATGGTGGAGCATGCCTTGCTGCCGCATCTGCACCAGTTGCCGGCCGCCGCCACGCTGGGCAGTTCGGAGGCGATTGCGCGCTGCGTGGCCCAGGGCCTGGGCATCAGCTGCCTGTCGCGCGTGCTGGTGCAGGCCCTGGTCGCCTCGGGAGAGCTGGCCGTGCTGCCGACCACGCTGCCGCGCATGTGGCGGGATTTCTCGCTGGTGCAGCGGGCGGGCAAGCGCCGCTCGCCGGCGCTGGCGGCCTTTGTGCAGGCCTGCCGCCAACACGCCCAGGACTGAGGCGGGTTATTTGCCCAGCGGAATCGGCGTGCTGCGCGGCACGGGCACGGCGGTGACGCTGTTTTGCGGCGAGCCTTCGATCACGCGGTCCGAGTAGGTCATGTAGACCAGGGTGTTGCGCTGCGCATCGACCATGCGCACCACGCGCAGGCGCTTGAACAGCAGCGAGATGCGTTCGGTGAACACCTCGTCCTGCTGCTTGAGCGGCGCAGGGATCTGGATGGGGCCGGTCTGCACGCAGCTGATCGAGGCTTCGGCGCGGTCCTCGGCCAGGCCCAGGCCGCCCTTGATGCCACCGGTCTTGGCGCGCGAGACATAGCAGGTCACGCCCGCCACCTTGGGATCGTCATAGGCATCGACCACGATCTTGTGGTCCGGGCCTATGAACTTGAACACCGTGTCCACCGCGCCGACCTGCTCGGCGCGCGCACCGCAGGCGCCCAGCAGCAGCGTGGCCAGAGCGGCCGTGAGCAAGGCCCGGCCTCGCGGGAAATACTTCACACTGGGTTTGATCATGGCGTTGCGTAAGAGAGTGGCGCGGCCCAACTCAGGGACACCGAGGAAGGGC
>NZ_MYFL01000001.1:79870-298859 GCF_002193035.1 Delftia sp. K82
GACACCGAGGAAGGGCCGCCCCGCCCCGAGGGTGTCGTCCCCCTCCCGCGAAGCGAGAGAGGGGGAAGGCGCAAAGCGCCTCAGGGGGTGTTTTCACCCGCCACATGGCGGCGCAGGTGCTCCAGGGCTTCTTCCACCTGGTCCACCAGCACCAGGCACAGGTCGCCGGGTGTCAGTCGCGCCAGCGCGTGGTCGATGGCGTTGAACTCACCCTGGATCTGGGTCACGTAGTCGGTGCGTGGTGCGCCTTGCAGGCCTTGCTGCAGCAGGGCCAGGACTTCACCGTCGGCGCGGCCGCGCTGGCAGGCATCCTGGTAGAGGATGACGTCGTCGAAGGCCTTGCCCAGGATCTGGGTCTGCTCGGTGATGTCCTGGTCGCGTCGGTCGCCGGCCCCGCTGATGACCACGCTGCGGCGCTGGGCCGGCATGGCGTCCACGGCCTGGACCAGGGCGCGAATGGCGTCGGGGTTGTGGCCGTAGTCGGCGATCAGCGTGGCGCCACGGTAGTCCATGACGTTGAAGCGGCCCGGCGCGTTGTCGCTGTCGTTGACGAAGCCGGCCAGGCCGCGGCGGATGGTCTGCCAGGGCATGCCCACGCCCCAGGCGGCGGCGATGGCGGCCATGACGTTCTCCACCTGGAAGCTGATGGTGCCGTTGCGCGTGATGGGGATCTCGCGCAGCGCAATGGTCTCGCGCCACGAGCTTTCGGCCGCGACGATGCTGTCGCCGTCCACGTAGACCACGCGGTTGCCCTGGGCACGGTGTGTGGCCATCACGGGGTGGTGGCGGTCGGCCGCGAAATAGATGACCTTGCCCGGCGAGGTGGAGGCCATGGCGGCGACCAGCGGATCGGCCGCGTTGAGCACGGCATAGCCGTCGGTGGCCACGTTCTGCACGATGACGCGCTTGAGCACGGCCACGTCTTCCACCGTGGTGATGTAGTTCAGGCCCAGGTGGTCGCCCGCGCCCACGTTGGTGACCACGGCCACCTGGCAGCGGTCGAAGCCCAGTCCTTCGCGCAGGATGCCGCCGCGTGCGCATTCGAGCACGGCCGCATCGGTCTCGGGGTGGGCCAGGGCGTTGCGCGCGCTGCGCGGGCCCGAGCAGTCGCCGCTGTCGATCTGGCGGCCGTTGACGTAGACGCCGTCCGTGTTCGTCATGGCCGTGCGCCAGCCATGCGAGGTGAACAGGTGGGCGATCAGGCGCGTGGTCGTGGTCTTGCCATTGGTGCCGGTGACGGCCACCAGCGGGATGCGGCCGTCCTGGCCCGGCGCGAACAGCTCATCGACCATGGGCACGCCCACGTTGCGGGGCTTGCCGAAGGACGGCGCCAGGTGCATGCGCAGGCCCGGTGCGGCGTTGACTTCGACGATGCCGCCGTTTTGCTCTTCCAGCGGGCGCAGCATGGTCTCGCAGACCACGTCCACGCCGCAGATGTGCAGGCCGATGGTCTGGGCGGCCTCCACGGCGCGCGCGGCGATGTCGGGGTGCACGTCGTCCGTCACATCGGTGGCGCTGCCGCCGGTGGACAGGTTGGCGTTGTTGCGCAGCACCACGCGCTGGCCCTGGGCCGGCACGGATTCGGGCGTGAGCCCTTCGGTGGCGATGCGCGCGATGGCGATGTCGTCCAGGCGGATCTTGGTCAGCGCCGTGCCGTGGCCCGAGCCGCGGCGCGGGTCCTGGTTGACGATGTCCACCAGCTCGCGGATGGTGTGCTGGCCGTCGCCCAGCACCTGGGGCGGCTCGCGGCGCGCAGCGGCCACCAACTGGCCGCCGACCACCAGCAGGCGGAAGTCATGGCCGGGCAGGAAGCGCTCGACCATGATGTCGTCGCCGAATTCCGAGGCGGTGGCAAAGGCGGCCTTGAGCTGCTCGTGCGTGGTGATGTTGACCACCACGCCCTTGCCCTGGTTGCCGTCCTGGGGCTTGACCACCACGGGCAGGCCCACTTCCTGGGCCACGAGCCAGGCTTCTTCCACGTCCTTGACGGGGCGGCCCAGCGGCACGGGCACGCCGGCGGCGTGCAGCAGGCGCTTGGTCAGGTCCTTGTCCTGGGCGATGGACTCGGCCACGGCGCTGGTCTGGTCCAGCTCGGCGGCCTGGATGCGGCGCGCCTTGGAGCCCCAGCCCAGCTGTACCAGCGAGCCCGAGGTCAGGCGGCGGATGGGAATGCCACGCGCCACGGCCGCATCGACGATGGAGCCGGTGGAGGGACCGATGCGCTCGTCCTCGTCGAGTTCGCGCAGCTGGGCCACCACCTTGTCGGCGTCGAAGGGCGTGTCGGCCAGGGCCGACTGCAGCAGCTCGCCGGCCTGTTCCATGGCCAGGCGGCCAACGGCCTCTTCGGTGTACTCCACCACCACCTGGTAGGTGCCGGTTTCCACGGTTTCATGCGTGCGGCTGAAGGTCACCGGGCAGCCAGCCTGGGCCTGCAGCGACAGGGCCGCGACTTCCAGCACCTGGGCCAGCGACAGGCGCTGGTCGGCGCCGTGCGGCTGCAGCGTGCCGATCTTGGGAAAGCGCGCGCGCAGCCGGTCCTCGAAGCCGGGCAGGGCCGAGTAGTCGCACTCGCCGGGCTCGCATTGCACGATGGCTTCGATGGCGGTGCTGCGGGTCCAGAGATTGGGGCCGCGCAGGGCTCGGATGCGGGTGATCTGCATAGTGTCTTCTTTCGGAGGGCAGGCCCGCGTCGCCGGGCCTGCCTGCATGTCATCGTGTGGTCGGGCTCAGGCGGCGGTGGCTGCGGCGGCCGGCGTGTAGTCGAAGGTCTTGATGCCGGCGACGATGAGGTCGGGGGCAATGTCCATGGACCACGCGGCGGCAATGGCGGCCAGCAGGGCCGGCGTGTCCGGGCGCAGGCCGCCGGGCAGGCTCAGTGCGTCCAGCGTGCCCAGCATGCGCTCGGCCGCGCCCGTGGCCAGGATCACCTGGTTGCCGCGCACGAAGACGGCGCGGCCTTCGCTCTCGGAACGGTGGGCCGCGACCACGGGGCTGTCTGCCTGCATCGAATAGAACAGCACTTCGCCGTCGCACAGGCGGGCCAGGTCGGCCACCTGTTCGATGTCGGCATTGAGCACGCCAGCGCCTTCGTCCAGCACCACGTCGATCTGGGTGCGCATCACGCGCGTCATCTGCGACTGCTCGTGCACGTCATGGTCAGGCAACTGCTCGAAGCCGTCCATGTCGGTGACCACGCCGACCAGGCAGCGGTCGTAGGCCAGGCCTTCTTCCAGGATGGAGCGGGCCGTGGTCTGGATGACGGCGGCCTGGGCCAGGCGGTTGGTCAGCAGGCGGTGGGCACCGGCCCAATTGGCGGTGTTGGTCTTCTGGGTCTGGCGGTTGGACAGGAACATGCCCTCGCTGCTGGCCACGCCCGTGAGCTTGCCCGACAGCTGCAGCAGCCAGCCCACCAGGCGGGCCGTGAAACCGTTGTTGCGCGTGCCGGCAATGCCCACCAGGGGGATGCGGCCTGCGCCCGTGCCCTCTTCGGTGCGCGGGAACAGGTGGTCGGCGATGGCCATGCCCACGGGGCGCGGTGCGCCGCTGGTGGGCTTCAGGTGCATCAGCAGGCCGGGGCCGGCGTTGACTTCGAGGATGGCGCCGCCCTGCTCCTTCATGGGGCGCGAGACGTCCTGCAGGATCATGTCCATGCCCGCGATGTCCAGGCCCACGATCTTGGCGGCCAGCGTGGCCATGTAGGCCACTTCGGGGTGGACCTCATCCGTGCAGTCGATGGCCATGTTGCCGTTGCGCTGCAGCAGCACGCTGGTGCCCTGGGCGGGAACGCTGTCGGGTGTCACGTCCTGGCGCTTGAGCTCCAGCTTCACGGCCGGGGCTTCGAGGTTGATCCAGTCCAGCGGGTATTCCTGCTCGGGGCCGCGGCGCGGGTCCTGGTTGACCACGGCGACCAGTTCGCGCAGCGTGGACTTGCCGTTGCCGGCCACGCTCACGGTCTCGCCACGGCAGGCCGCCACGACCTTGCCGCCCACCACCAGGATGCGGTGCTCGGTGCCGTCAATGAAGCGCTCGACGATCACGTCGGAGCCTTCGGGCTGGGCCAGCGCAAAGGCGGTCTTGATGTCGGCCTCGTCGCGCAGGTCCAGCGTCACGCCGCGCGCGTGGTTGCCGTCCGAAGGCTTGACGGTGACGGGAAAGCCGATGTCCTGCGCCACTTCCCAGGCTTCCTCGGGGCTGTTGACGATCTGGCCTTCGGGCACGGGCACGCCGCAGGCGGCCAGCAGGCGCTTGGTGAAGTCCTTGTCCTGGGCAATGCCTTCGGCGATGGCGCTGGTCTGGTCGCTCTCGGCGGTCCAGATGCGGCGCTGCGCGGCGCCATAGCCGAGCTGCACGAGGTTGCCGTCATTGAGGCGGATGTGGGGAATGCGGCGCTCGCCTGCAGCATCGACGATGCAGCCCGTGCTCGGGCCCAGGTAGCGGTCGTTGATCTCGGTCTTGATGGCCTTGACGGCGGCCTTCAGGTCGAAGGGCTCGTCGTTGATGGCGGCCATGATCAGCCGGTGGCCGTAGGCCAGGGCCGTGCGCGCCACGGTTTCCTCGGGGCAGCGGAAGACCATGCGGTAGATGCCGCGCTGGGAAATCTCGCGCGTCTGGCCGAACTCGGCCGGCATGCCCGCCAGGTTCAGCAGCTCGATGATGATGTGCTCCAGCACGTGGCCGCACCAGGTGCCGCCTTCCAGGCGCTGGATGAAGCCGCCGCGCTCGCCCACGCCGCAGTGGTGCTCGACCAGGTCGGGCAGCCAGGCCGTCAGGCGCTCGTTGAAACCGGCAAGCTTGTTCGAGGGATAGTCCTCCAGCTCACCAAGATCCAGCCAGACCTCCAGCACGGGACGGTAGGTCCAGACGCTGGGTCCACGCAGGTAGGTGGTGCGCAAGAGTTGGATGTCTTTGAATTTCGCCATGTCGATCAACGGGTAAGCGTGAGCGACGACCCGGGTGCGGATCGCCGGAGAATGGGAGAGGATTGTGCGCTCAGAAAGCCCATGCGCAGTGCTGTCAGCCTAAACCAGGGTTGGCGCGTTGAGCAGGGTATGCCGTGCAAAGCGCGGGATATCCACCGGGGAGCTGCGGTTGCCCGCATGACACCAGGAGCCGCCAGGGGCGGGAAAAACAACTCAACATGCAAGAACACCATTCTGTGGACGTTTCGGCCTTCCTTGCCAGCCCCCGCGGGGCTGGGCTGCGAGCCAGGCTCGCTTCCAATGAAAACGTGCTGGCCCTCGTCCCGGTTGACCTGACCCTCGATATGCACTTCGGCGAAGGCTGGGTTGTGCTGACCAACCAGCGGCTCCTCGCCTGTGATCCTGCAGATCAGCAGTGGAGTGAGTGGGTACTATCCATTGATCAGAATCTGCGCACGCTGGACCACGGCGGCGTGGGCAACCTCGAACTGCACGGCCCTGCGGCGCGGCTGGCGCTGTGGCGCTTCACGCTGCGCCACCAGGCGGCCGTGCTGCGCCTGCTGCAGCAGTTCGACCATGAGCGCGAGCGACTGGCACGCGGCGAGGACTTTGCCGAGCCCGAGGACGACGTGCCCCGCTGCCCGGCCTGCCAGGCCGAGCTGCCGCCCGAGGCCGACGAATGCCCGGCCTGCGCGCGCCAGCAGGGCCCGCAGACCTCCACCTGGGTGCTGCTGCGCCTGTGGCGCTTTGCCCATCCCTACCGGCACCAGCTGCTGCTGGGCTTTTTGCTGACGCTGGCCTCCACGGGCGCCACCCTGGTGGCGCCCTACCTGACGATTCCCATCGTGGACAAGATCCTGATCCCGTTCCAGAACGGGCAGCAGATCGACAGCAGCCTCGTGGTCTTCTACCTGAGCGGGCTGCTTGCGGCGGCGCTGGTGGCCTGGGGCCTGGGCTGGGCGCGCACCTTCGTGCTGGCCAAGGTCTCCGAGCGCATTGGCTCGGACTTGCGCACCACCACCTACAACCACCTGCTGACGCTGTCGCTGGACTACTACGGCAGCAAGCGCACGGGCGACCTGATGGCACGCATCGGGGCGGAAACAGATCGCATCAATTTGTTTCTATCCTTGAATGCGCTGGATTTCGCCACCGACGTGCTGATGATCGTGATGACCTCGGTCATCCTGTTCTCCATCAATCCGTGGCTGGCCCTGGTCACCCTGGTGCCGCTGCCCTTCATCGCCTGGATGATCCATCTGGTGCGCGACCGCCTGCGCACGGGCTTCGAGAAGATCGACCGCGTCTGGTCCGAAGTGACCAATGTGCTGGCTGACACCATCCCCGGCATCCGCGTGGTCAAGGCCTTCGCCCAGGAAAAGCGCGAGGCCGACCGCTTCGCCCAGGCCAATCTGGTCAACCTGCAGGCCAACGACAAGGTCAACAAGACCTGGTCGCTGTTCACGCCCACGGTGACGCTGCTGACCGAGATCGGCCTGCTCGTGGTCTGGGGCTTCGGCATCTGGCTGGTGGCTGGCGGCCAGATCACGGTGGGTATCCTGACGGCCTTCATCGCCTACATCGGCCGCTTCTACAGCCGCCTGGACTCGATGAGCCGCATCGTCTCGGTCACGCAGAAGGCAGCGGCCGGCGCCAAGCGCATCTTCGACATCCTCGACCACGTGAGCAACGTGCCCGACCCGGTCAACCCGGTCAAGCTGCCGCGCGTGCAGGGCGCCATCACGCTGGACAACCTGAGCTTCCGCTACGGCAGCCGCGCCGTGATCAAGAACCTGGATCTGCAGATTCGTCCGGGTGAAATGATCGGTCTGGTGGGTCACAGCGGCTCGGGCAAGAGCACCCTGGTCAACCTGATCAGCCGCTTCTATGACGTGAGCGAGGGCTCCATCCAGCTCGACGGCGTGGACATCCGCAGGCTCAAGGTCTCGGACTTCCGCAGCAACATCGGCCTGGTGCTGCAGGAGCCCTTCCTGTTCTTCGGCACCATTGCCGAGAACATCGCCTACGGCAAGCCTGATGCCACGCGCGAGGAAATCGTGGCGGCGGCCCGTGCGGCCCACGCCCATGAATTCATCCTGCGCCTGCCGCACGGCTACGACTCCCTGGTGGGCGAGCGCGGCCAGGGCCTGTCGGGAGGCGAGCGCCAGCGCATCTCCATTGCGCGCGCACTGCTGATCGACCCGCGCATCCTGATCCTGGACGAGGCCACCTCGGCCGTGGACACCGAGACCGAGAAGGAAATCCAGAAGGCGCTGGACAATCTGGTGCAGGGCCGCACGACGATTGCCATTGCCCACCGCCTGTCCACGCTGCGCAAGGCCGACCGCCTCGTGGTCATGGACCGGGGCGAGATCGTGGAAGTGGGTCCGCACGACGAGTTGATGGAAAAGCAGGGCGCCTACTGGCGCCTGTACCAGGCCCAGGCGCGGCGCGCCGAAGAGGATGCCCAGGCCGCAGGCCTGACCCTGGCCGCAACCACCATCGAGGAATAAGCCATGTCCAACGCCCAACATTCCGCAGCCGGCGCCGATCTGAGCGGTGTGCGCATGGAGCGCAACGCCCATGGCCGCCTGGTGCTGATCCTGGCCGACGGCACGCGCCACGAATCCGTGGTGCCCGTGCGCGCCTTTCCCATTGCTGCACCGCTGGAAGGCCTGTCCCTGGTCTCCGTCGATGGCAAGGAGGCGCTGTGGGTGGACCACATGGACCACCTGCCGGCGCAGGCCCGCACGCTGATCGAGGAAGACCTGGCCGTGCGCGAGTTCGTGCCCGTCATCCAGCGCATCCACAAGGTGTCCAGCTATTCCACGCCCAGCACCTGGGACCTGGAGACCGACCGGGGCCCCGTGCAGCTCGTGCTCAAGGCCGAGGAGGACATCCGGCGCCTGTCGGGCCGCACGCATCTGATGATCACCAGCCAGGACGGCGTGCAGTTCAGCGTGCCCGACAGCACGGCGCTGGACCGCACCTCGCGCAAGCTGCTGGAGCGCTTCCTCTAGCGCCTGGTCGGGGCGAATAAAGGGTTTACCCTTGGTTTGAGGCAGGCCGAAGCGTCTTTCAAAAAAAGCGCTTCAGTTCTTTCAGCTTCTGTCGATGATGAGGCGACGGCGGGAAATTCCCGCCCACAGCACACATCCAGCAAGAGGGTCGAGCCATGCCAATTCCACCTGTTGACCGATCACCCATACCGTGGCGCCCGCAAAGCGCCGATCTGTACTCCACCGGTGCGTCGGGCGCGGTGCCCGTGCGTCCTGTGAACGCCACCAACGCCGTCGAATCCACGGACCGCATCGGCGAGGGCCGGGTGGTGCGCGATCCTGAAAAGCCGTCCGTGGTGGACCAGGAGAACCGCGATTGGACGCTGGCCGAAGAGATCAAGCAGAAGGAAGAGGTCGAGGAGCCGCCCAAGGAGCCGATCTCCAAGCAGCTCATCGAGTTCATCCAGTCCATGTGGCGTGCCAGCGCCATGGCGGTGGAGCAGGCCCAGGAGGTCAGCAAGGCCGACGATGTGGCCCGCAACAAGATGCAGGTGCGCGACGAACCGTTGACCTATTCGGAACCCAAGGTCAAGCGTACCGGCGGTCTTTGAGTGTCAGGGGCCGGGCAAGAAGGCTCAGTCCTTTGAGCCTTCGCCTTCCTTCTTGTCCCTGGCTGCCGGTGCTGCTGCCGCACGCTCGGCGGCCTTTGCCTCTTCGGCCTGCGCCTTGGCCTTTGCCTTGTCGCGCTCGGCGCGGTACTTGACGGCAAAGGCCTGCACCTCCGCATAGGAGACGTAGCCGTCCTTGTCGGTGTCGGCCTCGTCGAAGGCCGCCGACAGGCGCGGGAACAGCGCCACTTCGGCACGGCTGAGCTTGCCGTCCTTGTTGAAGTCCAGCATCTTGAATTCGCGCTGGGCCTTGATCTCCCCCTTGGTCAGCGGCGCCGGGCTGGCCGTTGCCTGCTCGGTGGCTGCGTTTTCTGCCGCCTGCGCGCGCGCGGCGGGCAGCATGAAGGCGCTGGTCAGCAGCACGACGACGGCGGCCTGCAGCAGCGGTGGCCGGCGCAGCAGGGCAGAGCGGTTCATGAGGGGAAAATGCATTGGCTTTATTTGGGCACGGAACCGGCATTTGCAAGCACGGCCGGCCCGCCCTTTGCAATTGTTTACTTCGGCGGATCGGCGTCCGGATTGGAGATGCCGCTGCTCACATGGCCTGCCGGCACATGGCGCGCGGCCGAGTTGACGTGGCCGGTCTGGTCGTCGAAGAAGAAGTCCGGCTCGAACTCGCGCAGGAACGGGCCCTTTTCCAGGCCGCCGAGGAACATGGCCTCGTCCACCGCAATGCCCCATTCCAGCAGCGTGCGGATGGCACGCTCGTGCGCCGGTGCGCTGCGCGCCGTCACCAGGGCCGTGCGAATGCGCATGGTCTGGGACGAGTCCGCCTGCTGCTGCAACCGGTGAAGCGCCACCAGCAGCGGCTTGAACGGCCCTTCCGCCAGCGGCGTGGCGGCATGGGAGACCTCGTGGCGCAGAAAGGCCGGCAGCCCGCCTTGCTGGTAGACGCGTTCGGCCTCGTCGGAGAACAGCACGGCATCGCCGTCGAACGCGATGCGCACCTCTTGCGGGTAGCGGTCGCCTGCTGGCGTGGAATCGACCATCACGCGCGCGGCAGGAAAGCCGATGGACAGCGCCCTGCGCACATCGACCTCGTTGGCCGAGAGAAACAGGTGAGCGCCCAGCGGCCGCAGGTAGGAAAACGGATCGCGCCCGCGCGTGAACACGCCGCGCTCTATGTGCATGTCGGCCGCCTTGGCAGAGGCAAAGACCCGCATGCCGCTGGCCGGGTCGTTGCGCGACAGCATCATCACCTCCACGCGCTGCACTTCGGGCGTATTGAAGGCCAGCAGCTTGCGCACCAGCGGGAAGGCGATGCCCGGGCGTGCGGGCTGGTGCACCAGGTCCAGCTGGCGGCGCATGTAGGCCTGCTCGTCACCGGCGTCGAACAGCCGGTTCTCCTCCTCGAAGTCGAACAGCGCCCGCGAGGAGATGGCGACGACCAGCTTGTCTTGCAGGGTCACGGGCATGGCTTGGCGCTTTTCGCTATTTGACGAACTGGTTGAGCTGGATGATGGGCATGAGCACGGCCAGCACGATCAGGGCCACGACCATGCCCATGGCCACGATCAGCAGCGGCTCCAGGATGGTGGCCAGGTGCATGGCACGGCGCTGCACCTCGGTGGACAGCTGGTTGGCCGCGCGCTGCAGCATCACGGGCAGCTGGCCGGTCTGCTCGCCCAGGCGGGCAAACATGGAGATCAGTCCCGGGAAGCGCTTTTTCTGCGCCAGGGCCGAGGCCAGCGGCGCGCCTTCGCGCACCAGGGCCAGCGCGTCCATGGCATCGGCGCGCAGCGCGCGGTTGCCCAGCGTTTCGGCTGCGGCCTGCAAGGCCTTGAGAATGGGCACGCCTGCGCCCGCCAGCATGGCCAGCGTGCCGGCAAAGCGTGCCGCGTTGTAGTTGCGCGCCAGCCGGCCGATCAGCGGCAGGCGCAGCCACCAGGCGTCGAAGCGCTCGCGCAGCACGGGGTTCTTCATGGACAGCCGGAATCCCAGGGCGCCCAGCACCAGGGCGATCAGCGCGGCCCAGCCATAGCTGCGCACGAAGTCGCTGAGCGCCAGCATGGCCACGGTGAGCCAGGGCAGGGCGCGCTTGGTGCCGGCGAACACGCTGGCCACCTGGGGCACCACGTAGCTGACCAGGAACAGCACGATGACAATGGCCACCAGGGTCACGATGGCCGGGTACAGGGCTGCGCCAATGAGCTTGGACTGCAGGGCCTGGCGCGATTCCAGGTCGTCGGCCAGCCGCTCCAGCACCGGGCCCAGGCTGCCGCTGGCCTCGCCGGCGCCGATCACGGCGCAGTAGATGTCGGAGAACTCGCGCGGGTGCTGGGCCAGGGCGCGGGCAAAGGTGGAGCCTGCGTTGACCTCGGCGCGCAGCGCGGCCACGAGGTGGTGCTGGCGCGGGTCGTCGGCTTCTTCGGACAGGGAGGCCAGGGCGCGCTCTATGGGCAGGCCTGATCCGACCAGCCCCGCCATCTGGCGCGTCCACACGGTGAGCCCTGTGGAGCCAAGGACGGGACGGGTCAGCCAGCGCGAGGCGCCGCCCTGCGGGCCGGACGCGGAACCCGAGGCCACAATCTCCACGGCCATGGGCACCAGGGCCTGGGCCCGCAGCTGGCTGCGCGCGGCGCGCGCGTTGTCGGCTTCGATCGTGCCCTTGCGGGTCTGACCTTGTGCATCCAGGGCTTCGAAGGAAAAGGCAGGCATGCGCGGCGGGAGTCGGGAAGGGCTGGGGAAGGGATGGCGTTCAGGAAACGCCAGGCGGCGATCCAACCCCCGATGGTAGCCGCTGCCGGTGACGGCTGGATGGCGAGGCCGCCGCCGCGGTCGGCGGCAGCCCCTGCCTGGTCCTTATGCCGGCTGGGCCGCGAGGTCCGCTTCGTTGAGCTGGATGGAGCGCAGCGAGGCCGGGCGTTCCATCAGCGGCTGGCCGTAGTCGCTGAACTCGGGCAGCGCGGGCAGCAGCTTCATCATCGTGCCCCAGCGCAGGTAGCTGGCCATGAGCACGTCGGCCGCGGTGAACTGGTCGCCGCACAGGTAGCGCCTGCCGGCCACGGCCTGGCGCAGCGTCTGCACCACGTCGTCATAGCGGCCATAGCCGGCGGACATGGCCTGGTCGGCCGTCTGCTGCTCCAGGTGGCCCTGGCTCTTGGCAGTTATCAAGGCGTCGACGGGGCCGGCCAGGAAGAACATCCAGCGGTGGTAGACGCCGCGCAGCGGGCTGTCCACGGCCGGTGCGAGCCTTCGTTCGGGGAAGATGTCGGCCAGATAGGCAAGGATGGCGGCCTGTTCGGTGATCACGGTCTCGCCGTGCACCAGGGCGGGGACCTTGCCCATGGGATTGATGGCCAGGTAGTCGGCAGCCTTCATGGTGCTGCCGTATTCCAGCCGCACGGGCTCATAGCGGGCGCCGCATTCCTCCAGCATCCAGCGCGCGATGACGGCGCGCGAGCGGGGGTGGAAGTAAAAGCGCAGAGGCTTGATCGAGTCGTTCATGAAGGCTCCCAGTGGTTTGAATGCATGGCGAGAAGGCCATGGGAGCGACTGTAGGAGGCCATGCTGACAGTTTTTGTCAGCAGTGGTGTCAGCGGACCGTGTAGCCCAGTTGCCGCGACCAGCGTTCGATCAGGCCGCTGCGGTGGTCGGGATAGCGTTCCTGCAGATCGGTGACGGAGCGCACGCGGTCGGCGCGGAAATGGCGGAAGTCCTGGCGCAGTTCGCACCAGGCCGCAAGAATGCGCCGCTGATCGAAGAAAGCCATGGCAAAAGGCCAGATCTGGCGCTCGGTCGGCTGGCCCTTCTCATCCGTGTAGTGCAGCAGCACCCGGTGCTGGCGCCGTATCGCCAGGCGCAGCGCGGTCTGCCAGGGCTCGGTCACGGACTCGTGGCAGATGGGCGGCACCAGCAGGCCGCTGGTGTCCACCTCAATGCGCAGCTCCAGCGGCAGCGCGCTGCGTATGCGGTCCAGCGCGGCGGTGGCGGCCTGGGCGAGCTCGGGGTCGGCCTGGCGGCTGGCCCAGCGCGCGCCCAGCAGCAGGGCTTCCAGCTCATCGGGCGTGAACATCAGCGGCGGCAGCAGAAAGCCGGGCCGCATCTCATAGCCCACGCCCGGGTCGCCCGCAATCGCTGCACCCTGTTCGCGCAGGGTGGCAATGTCGCGGTACAGGGTGCGCAGGCTCACGTCCAGCTGCCGGGCCAGCACCGGCCCGGCCTGGGGCAGGCGCGCGCGGCGCAGCAGGTCGATCAGCTGCAGCAGCCGGGCGGAGCGGCTCATGCCTTCAGCGGCCCATGACGCCGGCCGTGATCTCCAGCGAGCGCAGGCGCAGGTCGCGGTCATACACGTCGCTGACCAGGATCAGCTCGTCGGCCTCGGTGTCGGCCTGCAGCTTCTGCAGGCGCGTGCGCACCTTGTCCGGGCCGCCGATGGAGGCCACGGCCAGGAACTCGCCGATGGCGCGGCGCTCCTGCTCGCCGAGCTGGGCCGCATAGTTCTCGATGGGGCGCGGCAGCAGTCCGCGCCGGCCCGTGATGATGCCCAGCACGCGCTGGTAGGTGCTGCTGGCCAGGTATTCGGCCTCGTCATCGGTGGGCGCGGCGATCACGGGTGCGCCGACGATCACGTAGGGCTTGGCCAGTTGGGCCGACGGCTTGAACAGGCTGCGGTACAGCTGCACGGCCTGGTAGAGCATGCGCGGCGCGAAGTGCGAGGCAAAGGCGTAGGGCAGGCCCAGGTGGGCGGCCAGCTGGGCCGAGAACAGGCTGGATCCCAGCAGCCAGATCGGCACGTTGGTGCCCGCGCCGGGCGTGGCCACCAGCTTTTGCTCGGGCGTGGCCGGGCCCAGCAGGCGCTGCAGCTCCATCACGTCGCGCGGGAAGTCCTCCTCGGTCTCGACGCGGTCGCGGCGCAGGGCGCGCATGGTGGCGCCATCGGTGCCGGGTGCACGGCCCAGGCCCAGGTCGATGCGGCCCGGGTACAGCTCGGCCAGCGTGCCGAAGGCTTCGGCCACCACCAGCGGGGCATGGTTGGGCAGCATGATGCCGCCCGAGCCCACGCGGATCTTCGAGGTGCCGCCCGCGATGTGGCCGATCAGCACGGCCGTGGCCGAGCTGGCGATGCCGGGCATGTTGTGGTGCTCGGCCAGCCAGTAGCGCTCGAATCCCAGTTCCTCGGCCTTGCGGGCCGTGGCCAGCGCAATGTCCAGGGCCTCGGCGACGGTGCCGCCTTCGCGCACGGCCACGAGGTCGAGCATGGACAGACGGACTTCATTGAATGATGTCATGGCAGGTTCCAACTTCCAGTTCACGGTGGGTGGGGGCGGCGCGGGCCTTGCCGCGCCAGGGCATTCCTGGTGCGCGTTCGCGCACTCAGTTTCTTCTGGACATTTCCCGTGCGCAGGTGATGCCCAGCACCACGCACCAGACCAGGGGGAGGATGGCAGCCGCCAGATGGTTCTCGCCCTGCTGAATGGCCAGCCAGGACAGCGGCAGCGCCACCAGCGCCGACAGGCGGATGACGCGGCGCAACTGGCTGGTGGACAGCCGGGACTTGAACCACCACAGGGCGATGTAGCTGATCAGGCTCAGCGTGGCGACCCACAGGAACAGGTCGCCGCCATAGGGAGCGCTCCAGGCGCGTAGGGATTCCAACATGCCGACCATTGTGGCAAACGGGGATGCCCCGTGCTGCGCAGGGTCTGGCGTGGCCGCCTGCGCCTAGTCGCGCGTGACGCGCAGCACTTCCTCGGGCGTGGTGATGCCCTCGCGCACCAGGCGCTCGCCATCGTCGCGCATCAGGCGCATGCCCGAGGCCAGCGCGGTGTCGCGGATCTCGGCCTCGCTGGCCTGGCGGTGGATCTGCGCGCGGATGGTGTCGTCCACCACCAGCATCTCGAAGATGCCGGTGCGCCCCCGGTAGCCGCTGGGCTCGGTGGTGTCGATCTTGCGCACCAGGCGCTGGGCCAGCACGCCCAGCAGGGAGGACGACAGCAGGAACGGCTCCACGCCCATGTCGATCAGGCGGGTGACGGCGCTGGATGCGTCGTTGGTGTGCAGCGTGGCCAGCACAAGGTGGCCCGTCAGCGAGGCCTGGATGGCGATCTGCGCGGTCTCGAAGTCGCGGATTTCGCCGATCATGATCACGTCCGGGTCCTGGCGCAGGATGGCGCGCAGGGCCTTGGCGAAGGTCAGCTCGATCTTGGCGTTGACCTGGGTCTGCCCCACGCCGGCCAGCTCGTACTCGATGGGGTCTTCCACCGTCATGATGTTGCTGTGGCTGGCGTCCATGCGCGACAGCGCCGCGTACAGCGTGGTGGTCTTGCCCGAGCCCGTGGGGCCGGTGACCAGCACGATGCCGTGGGGCTGCGCCGTCATGTGGGTGAACCGCCTCAGCGTCTCGCCCTGCATGCCCACGGCCTCCAGGCTGAGCTTGCTCTCGCTCTTGTCCAGCAGGCGCAGCACGGCGCGCTCGCCATGGGCGCTGGGCAGGGTGGAGACGCGCACGTCGATGGCGCGCGTGCCAAGGCGCAGGCTGATGCGGCCGTCCTGGGGCAGCCGCTTTTCGGCGATGTCCAGGTCGGCCATGATCTTCAGGCGCGAGATCAGCGCCGCGTGCAGGGCCCGGTTGGGCTGCACGACCTCGCGCAGGTCGCCGTCCACGCGAAAGCGCACGCTGGAGTGGCGCTCATAGGGCTCGATGTGGATGTCGCTGGCGCCGTCGCGCGCGGCCTGCGTGAGCAGGGCGTTGAGCATGCGGATGATGGGCGCGTCGTCCGCAGTCTCCAGCAAGTCCTCGACGGCGGGCAGTTCCTGCATCATGCGCGAGAGGTCGGCGTCGGACTCGACCTCGCTGACCACCAGGGCCGCGCTGGACTCGCCCTGCGAATAGGCGGCGCTGATGCGGTGCGCCAGCGTGCCCGCATCCAGCATCTGCCAGCGCTGCACCGCATGCTTGCGCTGGACTTCGGACAGGGCCTGCCAGTCGGGCGAGGGGCCGTGCCAGAGCAGGGGCTCGTGGCCGTCGTCCTCGATCAGCAGCTGGCTGGTGCGCGCAAACGAATAGGGCAGGGGATAGCGCATGGGGCCTTCCTGCCTCAGAGCGCGCCGGGGGCTGCCGGCACGGCGGGAGCGGCGGGCTGCGGCTGGGTGAAGTCGATCAGCTCGGGCTTTGCGCCCGGCACGTTGACGATGGCGGCCGGGTTGGTGAACGAGCCGGGGTCCGGCTGGGGCGTGAGCGTGGGCAGCACGGGCGCGGCATTGACCGAGCGCAGCAGGGCGCTGGGCTCGGGCTGCAGGCTCTGTTGCTGCGCGCGAATGGCTTCGTAGCGCTCGGAAGAGACCTGGTTGGTCGCAGTCGCATCGCGCATCACCACGGGGCGCAGGAAGACCATCAGGTTGGTCTTGTTGCGCTTGCGGTTGGTGTTGCGGAACAGGTTGCCGACCACGGGGATGTCGCCCAGCAGAGGCACCCGGTCCTCGGCCTGGGAGTAGTTGTCGTCGATCAGGCCGCCGAGCACGACGATGTTGCCGTCCTCGACCAGCACGTTGGACTCGATGGAGCGCTTGTTGGTGGTCAGGCCGTTGGTGTCCTTGCGCGTGGACTCGTCCACCGAGGAGACTTCCTGGAACACGGCCAGCTTCACCGTGCCGTTCTCGTTGATCTGCGGGCGCACGCGCAGCATCAGGCCCACGTCCTTGCGCTCCACCGTGGTGAACGGGTTGACCGTGCCGCCCGTGGAATTGCTGGCGTAGGAGCCCGTGACCATGGGCACGTTCTGGCCGACGATGATGCGCGCCTCCTCGTTGTCCAGCGTCATCAGGTTGGGCGTGGACAGGATGTTGGCGTCGCCGCTGTTCTGCAGGAAGTTGGCCAGAAAGCCCAGCGTGGTGTTGCCGTTGACGCTCTGCGTGAAGCCCAGGTTGGTGCCGCGCATGCTGTTCACCGTGTCGCCGGTGATGCCGCCCGTGCTGGTGTTGATGCTGCCGTCCTTGTTGAAGGCGTTGAGCAGGCTCAGGATGTTGGCGCCGGCCACGCTGGAGTTGTTGCCGATGCTGCCCAGCACCTTGCCGTTGTTGCTGAGGATGGCCTGCCACTGCACGCCGAACTGGGCCAGGCGGTTGTCCTTGAGTTCGACGATCAGGCTTTCGATCAGCACCTGGGCGCGGCGGCCGTCGAGCTTGTCGATCACGGCGCGCATCTGGCGGTAGATGGGCGGCGGGGCGGTGATGATCAGCGAGTTGGTGGACGGATCGGCCTGGACCATGCCGCCCGTGGACGGCTGCTGGGCCACGCCCAGCGCGCCGCCCCCGCCGCCGCTGCCCAGGCCCGAGGACGAGCCCATGCCCATGGATGCCGTGCCGCTGGAGTCGCGCGAGACCACGGGCTGCGAGGTGGGAATGGAGGACATGCCGCCGCCCTGCGGCGTGGTGCCGCCCGCACCGGGCTGGCCGCTGGCCGTGCCCGCGGCCGTGGCCTGGGCGCCTATGGCTGCGCGCAAGGTGGCTGCCAGCGCCACGGCGTCGGCGTTCTTCAGATAGACCACATGGATGTTGCCCTGGTCGCCGCCGCCGTTCATGGCGGGCTGGTCCAGCCGCGCGATCAGCGAGCGCACCTGGGCCAGGCGTGCGGGGTTGGCCGCGCGCAGCACGATGGAGTTGCTGCGCGGCTCGGCCATCAGCGAGGTCTTGAAGGCGTTGTCGCTCTGGCCCGGAATATTGGCGCCGCCGGCGGTCACGGTGAGGCCGCCGGGGCTGGCCGTACCGCCTTCGATCAGGCGCGAAACCAGGGCCACCATGTCGGTGGCCACGGCATGGCGCAGCGGGATGATTTCGACATCGGTGGCGTTGGACACATCCATGGTCGCCACGATGCGCGAGATGCGCTGCAGGTTGTCTGCGTAGTCGGTGATGACCAGCGAGTTGTTGCCCGGGTTGACGTTGATGGTGTTGTTGGGGCTGATCAGCGGGCGCAGCACGGGAACCAGGTTGGCCGCGTTCTCGTAGTTGAGCTTGAAGATCTGGGTGACGATCTGGCTGCCCGCGCTGCTGCGGCTCGCGCCCACGGCCACTTCGCTGGCCTGCAGCTTGGCGTCGGCTTCAGGGATGACCTTGTACAGGCCGGCCGATTCGACAATGGTGAAGCCCTGCAGGCGCAGCGCGGCCAGGAACTGTTGGTAGGCGGTGGCAGGCGGCACGGGCCTGTCGGTCAGCAGCGTGATCTGGCCCTTGACGCGCGGATCGACCACCACGTTGCGGTTGGTGATGGCGCCGATGGCACGCGAGACGGCCTCGATGTCGGCGCCCGAGAAATTCAGTGTCACAGGCTCGCCGGGGCGCAGGCTGGGCGTGGCGCCGGCCGGTGCATTGGTCTGCTGGGCCTGGGCGGTGCCAGCGGTGCAGGCCAGCATGGCGCTGACGGCCAGCGTGTGCAGGGTGTTGCGCCAGAACGGGGTCGTGTGCTGCTGAGTCATGGATCAACCAAAGGAAATGATGGACCGGGGCCCCTGGCGCCGTCCCAGAATGTTGAGCAGGTTGGACAGCGCGGTTTCGCGCTCCGGGCTGGCCGAGGCCTCGCCCTGGAAATGCAGCCGCTGGCCCACCCATTGGCCCTGGCCGCTCAGGCGCAGGTCGCCGGTCAGGGTACTGAGCTGCAGCTGCGGACTGTCGCCCCCGAGGATGTCCAGCCGGTAGCTGCCCAGCGGGCGCAGCGGTGACAGGCGTGAGGATACGGCCAGCGCCTCCAGGCGCGTGCTGCCTTCGCTGCGCCAGCGGCCCGATTGCCACAGCAGCTGCAGTTGCAGGGCCTGCGTGGCCAGCCGCAGCTGGCCTTGCAGGTCCACCGTGTTCCAGGGCGTGCCCAGACCGGACAGCAGGGAGGCAGGCCAGCGCGTGTCGCTGTCATGCACCACGGCGCTCAGGCCCTGCCAGCGGGGCAGCAGGTCCAGCACCACGGGCGTGGGTGTGCAGCATTCGCTGCGCAGTTGTATGCGGGCGCCGTCCAGGCCGGGGCGCAGCGTCCATTCCAGCCGTGTGGGCAGGGCTGTGCGGTCGCGGCTGCCGGCGCCTCCGGTGAAGACCAGGGAGGCCGAGCCATTCCACAGCGTGCCGCGCGGCTGCTGCAGCAGCACCTGGCCCTGCGTGGCCGAATCCACGCCGCGCGCCAGCCAGGCGGCGGGCGCCCAGACGACGGTGGTGGCCACCAGGCCGCACAGGGCACCGGCCAGCGCCCAGCCGCGCGGTGCGCGCAGGGCCGGCTGGGTGCGGGGCTTGCGTTGCATGCTCAAGGCGCCCGCGACGGATCGACGGGCAGGTCCAGCACCAGGCTGCCGTCCCAGCGCACGGCATCGGCAGCGCCTGCTGCGCCGGAGGCGGCGGCAGTGCTTGCAGATGCACTGCGGGCCAGTTTCATCTCGGCCGGAACGGCGTGGGTGTTGCTGCGGACCTGGGCCAGCCAGCGCGCCAGCGCGGCGGCGGGTGCGGCCTTGAGCGTGATCTGTGCGCGGTCGCCCATCCAGTTCAATTGGGCGGAGGCGCCCAGTTCGGCGGACAGCGAGCTTTGCAGCAGCGCCTTGGCATCGCCGACCACGGGGCGTGCGTTGCCGCGCAGCTGCTCGGCCTCGGCCTGCAGCAGCTGCATCTGGCGCAACTGGCGGTCGGCCTGGGCATGGCGTTCGGGCGCGGTGCGCAGGCTGTGCAGGGCGGGGGCCAGGGCCACCCACCACAGCAGGGCCAGTGCCACCACGCCACCGGCCAGCAGGGTCATGTTCTGTTCACGCGGCGCCAGGGCATTCCAGCGCGCGCGCAGGGGTGCCAGGCTTTGGCGGGATGCGCGCATGTTCATGGCCGGGCCTCCTGGGCAAGCAGCAGGTCGGCGCCGTCACGCTGCAGTCGCAGGCCGCTGCCGGCCAGATGTTGTTGTGCCTGCTCCAGTGCCTCGGCCTCCAGCGAGACGCCCTTGAGGCGCAGCTGCCGGTCCTGGTAGTCCATGGCCTGGGGCAACTGTCCAGCGGGCAGGGCCCGGGATGCGGCGGCCAGCAGGGGCTCCAGGTCGCCCTGCGTCAGCGCACCGGCGGTCTGGCGCAGCGTGGCGACTTCGCGCTGCATTTGAACGGGCGCGTCGACGATGACGGGCACGCGGGGGAAGCTGGTGGCCAGCGTGGAGCGCACCTGCACCTGCTTGGCCGCAATGGCGCGGTTCTCGGTCCAGGCCCAGGCATTGAGGCCCACTACCTGGGCCAGCAGGGCGAGCACGGCGCCCCAGCGCGCGGCCTTCCATTGCGGCGCGCGCAGAAAGCTTTGCCAGCCGTCGAGCATGCGCCGCCGTGTGCGGCTGCCACCGCCCAGGTCGAGGTCGAACTGGGCCAGATCCCAGCTTTGTGCGCGGGCCGCCAGGCCGCGCTGGGCGTCCGTCAGCAGGCTGACGGGGCGCTGCAGGGCCTCGGCGGCGCGGGCCAGCGCCGGGTCGGCCTGGATCGGGGTGTCGGGGGGCAGGGCATGAAGCAGCGCGGCCAGCATGGCGGGGTCGGCACTGTCGGTGCGCAGCGGCAGGCAGGCCAGCGAGTCCATGCCCTGCGCGGCGGTGCTCAGGCCGGTGGCCAGCAGCCAGGCCGATTCGGGTGAGCCCACGGCCCACAGCTGGGGCGTGGCCTGGGGCGGACATTCCGGCACGATGCGGCCCACGGGCCGCCCTGCGGATTCCAGGGCCTGAAGGTGGGCATGGAGCCAGGCCTTGTTGCAGGCGGCAACCCAGCAGGGCTCGCCTGCGCGTGCCTGCGGCTGCAGGGCCAGGTGCAATTGGGAGGGCTCGTCGAGCAGGCGCTCTTCCAGCAGCCCGTCGAGCACGGCGCGCAGGCGCACATGTCCGCGCCGGCTTCCCGTAGGCACGCCATGGGGGAGGCTGACCAGATGCCAGGACAAGGCCTGGTGCGGCACCACGGCAACCGTCTGGCCGGTGCGGCCAGGATCGGGCAGCAGGCCTGCGGCGGCGAGGCCATGCCGGTCGGCGCGCAGGCCGTCACTGCTGAGTGCGTAGGCGTATTCGCCAGCGGGGCCCGCAGGCAGATGAAGAATCAAGGTGCTCATGGGCGGAAGCGGGCATTGTAGGGGGCGAGTGTGACAGCCATCTGTCATGGCGCGGGAGCTTCGGGCAATCCCCAGTCCCCCCTCTCACGCCAGATGGTAGTGACTGTCATGTTGTTGCGACGCAACATGGAGCGTTCGCTGGCCACGATCTCGCCCAGGCGCATGCGGCCACGCGCCTCGAAGAAGCTGGTGGCCACCGACAGGTTCTGTCCTTCGAATTTCTGCGGCAGGCCCAGCGCGTTGGAGGCATCGGCCAGGCTGCGCAGAGGGCGCGATGCGCGCAACTGCACCAGCTGGCTGGCCTGGGACCAGGTCAGGTCCTCCACGCTGGCCCAGATGACTTCGGCGCTGGCGGTGTTGAGGTTGACGGGCGTGTTCTCGGGCAGCAGGGTGATGTAGGGCTCCAGGCGCGCGACGACCTCGGGCGGCAATCCCAGCCAGCCGAACTGGCCCAGCGTGCGCGGCATCAGGAACTGCGCGCCCTCGCCAGGGGTGGCGGCTGCGCGCAGGGCCTGGACGATCTGCGTGGCATAGGCAGGGGGCAGGTTCAGGCGCTCCAGCAGGCGGGACAGCGGGCGCAGGGTTTCGGGCTTGTCGGGGGCGCTCAGCAGGTTGCGCAGGTTCAGGCGCGACTGCAGGTCGATGATCTGGCCCGAGAGAAAGGCGTCCTGCATGTCGGCCATGCCGTCATCGACCTGGCTGACGTTGTTCTGCGCCGCCAGAAAGGTGGACAGGCGCGCCTCCTGCAGCGGCACGGCCCAGGGTTCGGCCAGATGGTCCACCTGCAGGCTGGTGCGCGCATCCTCGGCCAGCACCACGCGCGACCAGTCCAGCGCACCCAGCAGGATCCAGGCGGCCTGCATGCGGTTGCGCTCGGCGGTCTCGACTTCCACGCTGCGCCACTGCTGCCACAGCGCGGTGGCGGCGAACGTGGCCACCAGGGTCACCGTGAGCATGGCGGCCAGCAGGGCCACGCCACGGTGGCGGCGGCGGCCGGGCAGGGGGCGGGGTGTGCGCATCATGATCGGCTGTTGGAGCGCAGGGGGTTGACCCAGTCCATGGTGACGCGGCCAGGAATGGCGCTGTCGGGCGGCAGGGTCAGTTCGACGCGGATGCCGTCGGGAATCGTGGGCAGCTGCGCGCTGCTGTTGGTGCCGCCGGACGGCGGGGTGACCGTGCCCGTGCCGTTGTCCGAGCCGCTGGACTGCGGATTGCTCCAGGCGTTATCGCGGTAGTAGTACAGGCGCCATTGGTCCAGGGGCATCAGCGCGGTTTCGCGCCGGCGCTGGTCGTCCGAGGGGTTGCGCCCCCATTGCGATCCCTGGTTCCAGGCATCGCGCCACTGTGCGCGCGTGCGCAGCGGCGGCGACTGCCAGCGCAGCCACTGGTCGCGCCCAGCCGTCTGGCGGCGCGCCCAGGCGACGACCACGGCGCCGTCGTCCACGGCGGCGCTGCTTTTGCGGGTCATGCGCAGCACCTGGCCGTCCCAGTCGATGACCTGTGTGTTTTCAAGCGGCATCAGCGCTTCGAGGTCGGCATTCCATTGGGCGATGACGGTCTGCAGCACCATTTGCTGCTCGTTGCGTGCACGAATGGTCTCCTGCGAGCGCACCATGCTGTCCAGCCCGCGCCAGCTCACCAGGGCCAGCAGGGCCATGACGGCGATGGCCACCATCAGCTCCACCAGGGTGAAGCCGTGCGTGCGGGATGGGTGGCGCAAGCGCATTCAGAAGCGTCCCACGATGGTGGATACGCGCAGCACGGGGTGCTCTGCCGTGACCACCAGGGCATCGACACGGCGGAAGCTGGGATTGGGTGTGGGCCGCACGCTGAGCCGGACCTGCAGTTGCCGGCCGCCCTGCTCGCAGGTCAGGCTGTTGTCGCCCACGGGCGGCATCTGGCGCGACAGGCGCATGCGCACCAGCTCGTTTTGCGCGCACAGCTGGGCCAGCAGCACCTCGGACTGGCGCTCGGCATTGAGTGTCAGGGCCGATGTGGCCTGCAGACCGGCCATGAGCGCAATGCCCACGATGCCCAGGGCCACCAGCACCTCGATCAGCGTGAAGCCGCGTGCCGGGCGCCTGGGGGCGCCGTGCTTTCGGCGCGGTCCGTGGAGGGCTGTCATGGCAGGGACTGCACGGCAAAGGGCCGCAGTCCATCCGTGGCCACGCGCAGCGGCGGGCTGGTGGAGTCGCGCAGCGTCAGCGTGACGGACTGGGGCGGAATCAGTGGCTCGGGGCCCAGCACCAGCGGCGTGGCCGGCTGCGCCTGCACGCCTGGCTGCAGCCATTGGGAAGGCAATTGCGCGCTGGCCGGCAGTCCCTCGAAGCGAAAGCCTTGCGGCATGGGCCGCCAGCGCACGGGCACGCCGTTGGCACGGGCCTGGGCGCGGGCCGACTCCAGCAGCGCGGCCAGGCGTTCGGCCTCGCGCTCCAGCTGTGCCTGTCCGCTGTCGCGCAGCGACAGGCTCACGCCTGCGGCGGCAATCGCCATGATGCTGATGACGACCATCAGCTCCAGCAGGGTGAAGCCGCGCGAAGGGGTGGACAGGGAGGAGGGCGCGGTCTGGCGGGGCATGAGAGCAGGCAGGCCCGCTGGGAGTGCGGGCCTGTGGTGCGGTGCGGCGCGGCCCCTGCGGGCCGTTGCCCGGGCCATCGACTTATTGCCAGCTGCCGATGTCGGCATCCTTACCCTCTCCGCCGGCCTGGCCGTCGGCGCCAAAGGACATGATGTCGATGGGTCCCTTGATGCCAGGATTCAGGTACTGGTAGGGGCGGCCCCAGGGATCGTTGGGCAGCTTTTCCAGGTAGGGCTTCCAGTTGTTGGGCAGCGGTCCGCTCGTGGGGCGGACGATCAGGGCCTGCAGGCCCTGCTCCGCCGTGGGGTAGCGCTGGTTGTCCAGGCGATAGAGCTTGAGCGCCTGGGAGATGTTGGTGATGTCGGTGCGTGCAGCCGTGACGCGGGCATCGTCGGCGCGGTCCAGCACATTGGGCACGATCAGGGCCGCCAGCACGCCGATGATGACCAGGACCACCATCAGCTCGATCAGCGTGAAGCCGCGCTGGACGGCAGTGCGCAGGGCAGGCAACGGACGGCGGGGAAGGCTGGTCATGGAACGGTGCAGCAAATTGGACATATCGCTCCATCATAATCGCGCGATGGTGACACTTTCATTGAACCGCGGCCAGGCCCGGACCTGGCATGTCAAGGCGGCCACATTCGTGCTCTGGCTGCTGGCTGCCGGCGTCGTGGCTTTCTGGGCCATGCGCCTGGGCAACGGCGGCGCGGGAGCGCCCGTGCCACCCGCGCCCGCCGAGCCCTTGCAGGTCGATGCGCCCGCGCTGGCGCAGGCGCTGGGAGGCGTGGCAGCCGCGCAGGGCGCCGTCGCCCCCGCTGCAGCGCCTGTGGTCTCGCGCTATGCGCTGGTCGGTGTGCTGGCCGGGCGCGACAGCGGCGGCGGCGCGGCGGTCATCGCCGTGGGCAACCAGCCGGCCAAGCCCTTCCGCGTGGGGCGCGCCGTGGAAGACGGCGTGGTGCTGCAGTCGGTGTCGGGCCGCGAGGCGCGCCTGGGACCCAGGGTCGATGGCCCGGCTTCCATCACGCTGCAGATTCCCCTGCCCGACAAGCGCTGATCCCGGTCAGCGCGGCAACGGCAGGTCCAGCACCAGCCAGCCGCCAAAGTCAGGCGCGGGCAGCGTCCATTGGGCCGCCTGGGGCAGGGCGCTGCCTTCGCGCATCAGCCATTGCGCGCAGCGCGCCACACCGGCATGGGTGATCCAGACGGTGTCGCGTGCGGCGCCATCGCCCACCGAACCCCTGCTCGCCTGCTGCAAGGCCTCATCCACCCTGCGCAGCATGGTCGCCAGGGACTCTCCCCGGCCCGGCGCGTGCCCGGCAAGGTCTGCCGCCCAGGCATCGATGGCGCTGCGGTCCAGCGCATCCCAGGGCTGGCCTTCCCAGTGGCCGAAATCCATCTCCAGCAGCCGGCCATCCGCCTGCGATGCCAGGCCGGGCCGCAGGGCCTGCAGAGCCCGGGCCAATTGGCTGCATCGGCGCAGCGGCGAATGCAGCATCCGGCAATCCGCAGGCAGCGCGATATGCAGGGCCTGGGCTGCATCGGCCGTGGCCTGGGCGTCGGCTTGCATGTCGAGTCGGCCATAGCAGATGCCGGGCGCCACCAGGGGGCGGGCATGGCGTACCAGCCAAAGGCGTGGGGCCGGGCTGGCGCAGGCGGAGTTCATGGCACGCGCACCAGTACGGCGGCAGCCCCCAGCAGCATGGCCAGTTCACAGACCTGCTGGGCAGCGCCCAGGCAATCCCCCGTCATGCCGCCCAGCCGGCGGCGCAGCCAGCGCACCATGGCGGCCGTGGCCAGGGCGCCGGGCAGTACCAGGCCGATGACGAGCGGCAGGCCCCCCAGCCAGCCTGTCAGTGCCAGGGCGGGCAGGCACCAGAGGGTTGCCGCGACCAGGCCCCTGGCAGCCAATGGCCGACCCGCGGCGTGCAAGGCCTTGGAGTGGGCGGCCTGGCCCACATAGGGAAGGCATTGCATGAGGGCCAGCGGCGCCATGCGCGACAGCACATGGATGCTGCACAGCAGCAAGGCCGCCCATTGCATGTTGATGTCGACCAGCAGCGCGACCAGGGATAGCTTGGCCAGCAGCGCCATCACCAGGGCCATGGCGCCGTAGGCTCCCAGGCGCGAATCCTTCATGATTTCCAGCGCGCGCTCGGGCGGGACAAAGCCGCCCAGGCCGTCGGCCACATCTGCCAATCCGTCTTCGTGCAGTCCCCCGGTCAGCCACAGAGTGGCCACGGTGGAAAGAACGGCGGCAACCAGCGGCATCCAGGGGCTGGGTGCCAGCAGCCAGCCCGTTGCCATCAGGCACGCTGCGCCCCATGCGCCCACCAGCCAGCCGACACCCGGCAGATGGGCAACGCTGGCATGCTGCAGCTGGGGGCTCCAGCCAGCCCAGGCGGCCAGCCGCCCCGTGACCGGGATGCGGCTGAAGAACTGGACGGCCAGGACAAAGTGGCGAAGCGGCTGCATGGGCGTGTCAGTGCCGGCCCGCCAGGTCCGTCACTTGAGGAAAAGCTGGTAGGCCGGGTTGGCGGTTTCCTCGACCCAGGGGTAGCCAAGATTGCTCAGGAAGGCGTCGAATTTCTTGCCATCCTTGGCGGGCACCTGCATGCCGACCAGGATGCGGCCGTAGTCGGCGCCCTGGTTGCGGTAGTGGAACAGCGAGATGTTCCAGGTCGGCGCCATCAGGCTGAGGAACTTGAACAGTGCGCCGGGGCGCTCGGGGAAGACGAAGCGCAGCAGGCGTTCTTCCTGCGCCAGCGGCGAATGGCCACCGACCATGTGGCGCAGATGCTCCTTGGCCATGTCGTCGAAGGTCAGGTCCAGCGCCTCGAAGCCCTGCTTCTCGAAGTTCCTGGCGATCTTCTCGGACTCGCCGCGTGCCGCCGTGGTCAGGCCCACGAAGACGTGGGCCTTGTTCTCGTGGCTGATGCGGTAGTTGAATTCGGTCACGTTGCGCGGGCCGCCGGGCAGCTTGCCCACCGCTTCGCAAAAGCGCTTGAAGCTGCCGCGCTCCTCTGGGATGGTCACGGCGAACAGGGCCTCGCGCTCCTCGCCCACCTCGGCCCGCTCGGCCACGAAGCGCAGCCGGTCGAAGTTCATGTTGGCGCCGCACAAAATGGCGGCATAGGTCTCGCCCTTGGTCTTGTGCTTGGCAACGTACTGCTTGATGGCCGCCACGGCCAGGGCGCCGGACGGCTCGACGATGGAGCGCGTGTCCACGAAGATGTCCTTGATCGCGGCGCAGACGGCATCGGTATCGACCACCACGTAGTCGTCCACCAGGCCCTGGGCGATGCGGAAGGTTTCCTCGCCCACCAGCTTGACGGCCGTGCCGTCGGCGAACAGGCCCACGTCGGCCAGCTCCACGCGGTGGCCGGCACGCACGGACTGCAGCATGGCGTCCGAATCCTTGGTGTGTACGCCGATCACCTTCACGTCGGGGCGCACGGCCTTGATGTAGTTGGCCACGCCCGAGATCAGGCCGCCGCCGCCGATGGCGACAAAGACCGCGTCCAGGCGCGGGCTGCCCAGCTTTTGGAGCTGGCTCAGCATTTCCATGGCAATCGTGCCCTGGCCGGCGATCACGTAGGGATCGTCGAAGGGGTGCACAAAGGTCAGGCCCTTTTCCTTTTGCAGCTTGACGGCGTGCTTGTAGGCGTCGGAATAGCTTTCGCCGGCCAGTTCCACCTCGCCGCCCAGCGCTTGCACCGCATCGATCTTGACCTGGGGCGTGGTGGTCGGCATCACGATCACGGCACGGCAGCCGAGCTTGCGTGCGCCCAGGGCCACGCCTTGCGCATGGTTGCCGGCCGAGGCGCAGATCACGCCCTTTTCCAGCTGCTCGGCCGACAGGTGCGCCATCTTGTTATAGGCGCCGCGCAGTTTGAAGCTGAACACCGGCTGCTGGTCCTCGCGCTTGAGCAGCACCTTGTTGTGCAGGCGGCGGCTCAGCGCCTTGGCGGGCTCCAGGTCCGACTCCACGGCCACGTCATAGACGCGCGCGGTAAGGATCTTGGTCAGGTAGTCGGCAGGGGTCAGGGGGTGGTTCATCGTCGGCGAAAGGCTGGAGAGCAGCAGGCCGGGAGGCGGCCCGTCGGTGTCAGGCGGCCATCATAGGCGCTTGTGAATCATGCTGCAGTGCAGCGTCCTGCACAGGCCGGGAGCGACGAAACCAAAAAAAAGCCCCAGGCTGTAAAGCCGGGGGCTGAATCCACCAATAGAGGAGGTGGAGGAGACAACTGGTGCGATGCAGAGCGAAGTTGGTTCACAATCTGCAGTCCATCTGGAGGGGTGTCCGGGTTAACCCTTCAGATAACGCTTGGGTGCATTGTATGCACGACAGGTGCTGCGTTGCAACAAAATCAGGGTTTTTGTGTAGTTGATGCAAAATAGCAACAGTTTTTTGAGGACGCAACAATGGAATGCACAGTGAGTTGGACAGGCGGCACGACCGGCATGCGCTCGGGCATGGGCTTCGTGGCGGAAACGGGCAGCGGCCATGTGGTCAATATGGATGGGGCGCCGGATGCGGCCAACCCCGCCAACGGGGGGCAGAACCAGGCACCCCGCCCCATGGAGATGCTGCTGGCCGGCGCCGGTGGCTGCACGGCCTATGACGTGGTGCTGATCCTCAAGCGCGGCAGGCATGCCGTCAAAGGCTGCAGCGTCAAGCTCACCTCGGAGCGCGCCGATGCGGACCCCAAGGTGTTCACCAAGATCCACATGCAGTTCACCGTCAGCGGTACGGGTCTGCCCACGGGTGCGGTGGAACGTGCCATCGCCATGAGCCATGACAAATACTGCTCGGCCACCATCATGCTGGGCAAGACGGCCGAGATCACCACGGGATTCGACATCGTCGAGGCCTGATGCCGCCGATGGCTGGGCTTGCGCCTGGGCGCGGCCCTCCTGAAATGAAGAAAGCGGGCAAGGCCCGCTTTTTTTGGATGGAATGCTGTTTCAG
This sequence comes from Delftia sp. K82, assembly GCF_002193035.1. Taxonomy (NCBI): domain Bacteria; kingdom Pseudomonadati; phylum Pseudomonadota; class Betaproteobacteria; order Burkholderiales; family Comamonadaceae; genus Delftia; species Delftia sp. K82. Next base: position 108,031 of record NZ_MYFL01000001.1, read on the forward strand.
ATGTTTCTGAAGGTTCAGATGCGGTGGGCGGTTGTCGTCATCACCTTGGCTGCCAGGCGCATCAAGGCGCGGGCGGGGGGCGGCAATTCCAGGGCTCCGGCTTCACGCGCAGCGGCGGCATGGCGTTCCTCGTCATCCTTCATGCGGGCCACCACGGCCAGCGAGGCGCGGTCTTCCTCGGGCAACAGGTCCAGATGGGATTCCAGATGGGCGGACACCTGCTCCTCCGTCTCCACCACAAACCCCAGGCTGGCCGCGTCGCTGATCTTGGCGGCCACCACGCCAATGGCGAAGGCGCCGGCAAACCACAGCGGGTTCAGCAGGCTGGGCCGGTCGCCCAGGGCGTTGAGCCGGTCGCGGGTCCATGCCAGGTGGTCGGTCTCCTCGCGCGCCGCCTCCAGCAGGTGCTCGCGCAGCACCATGTCGCGCGTCACCATGGCCTGGGCGTTGTACAGCGCCTGGGCGCAGACCTCTCCGACATGATTGACGCGCATCAAGGCGCCCGACAGCCGACGCTGTGCCTCGGTCAGCTCTCCCTCCGCGATGCCGGCGGCCGGGGAGCGTTCGGCGGCGGAAGGCTGTGCAAACAGGGTGCGAAGCGCCGCATCGGCGGCAGTCAGTATCTTGTCCATGGGCGGTCCCTAGAGCGGAAAATCTTGGCAAATTCAGGGTCTGAACGGTACACCAGGACGCCATGCCCTCTCTTTGTGCAAGCGCAACAAGGCTGGCGCGATGTTCGGGTTGGGCCTGATTGTGTTGGCTTGCAGGTTTGTTGCGGCAGTGCAACGAAAAACGGGGGGTAATGCCCGTTTGTGGGTGAATTTCTTTGCATGGGCAGCGGTGGTCTGGTGCAATAGGCCCTAACTTCCCCACCAGGAGGTTGGCGCGGGAAACCGGTGGAGCATCAGGCCAAGCCTCTCTTCCTCACGACCGGCGCCCTTCTAAACCTTGGAGTAACTCGTAATGAAAAAATCTCTGATTGCCCTGGCAGTGCTGGCTGCTTCCGGCGCCGCAATGGCTCAATCCTCCGTGACCCTGTTCGGTATCGTGGACACCAACGTTGCCTACGTGAACAAGGACGCAGCTGGCGACAGCCGTTACGGCCTGGGCACCAGCGGCGCTTCCACGAGCCGTCTGGGCCTGCGCGGCACGGAAGACCTGGGTGGTGGTCTGAAGGCTGGCTTCTGGCTGGAAGGCGAAATCTTCGGTGACGATGGCAACGCCAGCGGCTTCAACTTCAAGCGTCGTTCCACCGTGAGCCTGTCGGGCAACTTCGGTGAAGTGCGCCTGGGCCGTGACCAAGTCCCGACCTTCCAAAAGCTGACCTCCTACGACCTGTTCAGCGCCACCGGTATCGGCCAATTCATGGGCTTCCGTAACTGGGCAGCTGGCCAAGGCGCCGACGACAACGGCATCCGCGCTAACAACCTGATCTCGTACTACACCCCCAACTTCGGCGGTTTCAACGCCGGCTTTGGCTACGCTTTCGACGAAAAGCAAACCATCGGTACTGCTGACAGCGTCGGCCGTTACATCGGTGGTTACGTTGCATACGACAACGGCCCCCTGAGCGCCAGCCTGGGCCTGGCCCAGCAAAAGACTGCCGTTGGCGGCCTGGCTACCGACCGTGACGAAATCACCCTGGGTGCTTCGTACAACTTCGGCGTTGCCAAGCTGAGCGGCCTGCTGCAACAGACCAAGTTCAAGCGTGACATCGGCGGCGACATCAAGACCAACTCCTACATGCTGGGCGCTTCGGCTCCCGTCGGCGGCGTGGGCGAAGTCAAGCTGCAATACGCTCTGTACGACCAAAAGGCCATCGACTCCAAGGCTCACCAGATCACTCTGGGCTACGTCCACAACCTGTCCAAGCGCACCGCTCTGTACGGCAACTTGGCATTCCTGAAGAACAAGGATGCTTCGACCCTGGGCCTGCAAGCCAAGGGCGTGTACGCTGGTGGCGTGCAAGCTGGCGAAAGCCAGACTGGCGTGCAAGTCGGCATTCGCCACGCTTTCTAATGAACGGCTGGCGTAAGCCAGTTGCCATTTGAAGCAAAAAAGAGCCAGTCTTCGGACTGGCTCTTTTGTTTTGTGCTAGGGAAAGACCTGTGTTGTGCTTGTGCCAACGGTGACGAGGCGGGAAAAGCGTTTCTAGAATGAAATTTCCACCAACCAATCGTTAACAAGAGAGAGACAACACAATGAATTCTTCATTCGTGAAAAAGAGCGTGGCACTGGCGGTGTTGGCAGCAACGGCACCCTTGGCAGCATTCGCCCAGCAAAGCAGCGTGCAGCTGTACGGCATCGTCGATGCCGCTGTGCGCCACACCACCAATGAAGGCCCGACCAAGAGCGGCAAGACCCAGATGATCGGCGGCGGCATGTCGCAGAGCCGCTGGGGCATCAATATCACCGAGGACCTGGGTGGCGGTCTGGCAGCGATTGCCAACCTGGAAGCCCGTTTCCTCACCGACACCGGCGAGCAGGCTGCGGCCAGCTACTTTCAGCAATCCTGGGTGGGCCTGCGCAGCAAGAGCTTTGGCCAGGTTACCCTGGGCCGCCAGTACAACCTGCTGTTCGACCTGGTGACTTCCACCTATGCCTCTTTCCCATATTCGCCGTACATGGAGGCCTACAAGCCTGAAATCGGCATGTCCATGGGGGCGCGCGCCAGCAACATGGTCAAGTACCTGGCCGAGTTCGGCCCCGTGCGCGGCGCCCTGCAGTATTCGTTCGACGAGAACAACACCTTCGACAAGGTGGGCACCGGCGTGAGCCCTGGTGGCGCCATCAAGACGGCTGGCGGCTATCTGCGTTATTCGCAAAGCGGCATCTCCGCAGGCGCCGGCTACCTGGGCACCACGCTGCCGGCCGGCACCAAGGTCGATGCCTATACCTTGGGCGGCTCGTACCGTGTGGGTCCCTGGTACGTCAACCTGGGCTACGGCCTGAACAAGCGCAAGGATGCGTTCCCAGCTGCAGCGGCAGGCGGTGGATTCGACCAGGCCATCCTCAACTCCTTCTGGACGGGCTCGTCCAACGGCGGCTTCGTGGCCGGCGACGCCAACAAGCGCCAGATGTACAAGATGGGCTTCGGCTACCAGATCACGCCCCAGATCAATGTGGGCGCGCATTACTACCATGCCAAGCAGTCGGGCTCGGGCACGGGTAATTTCAATGGCAAGGCAGACTTCCTGGTGGCGGTGGCCGACTACGCCTTCTCCAAGCGTACCGATGCTTATGTGGCCCTGGACCACACCAAGACCAGCGGTGGCTCGGGCGTGATGCTGGACGCCAATGGCGCCACCAAGCGCACGGGCTTCACCGTCGGCCTGCGCCATCGCTTCTGAGCACGCGGCGTCTGCGCAACGAATGGCCTCCTTCGGGAGGCCTTTTTGTTTCCTGTCGATGGGCTGACGGTGGGCGGGCGCGATTTCCTGCGTTAAGGTAATGCGCAGGCCAACGAAGCGAAAGAACCAAGGCTATGGAAGCCACTCGATACAAGGCAGGCGGTCGGGCCTTTGCCCAGATCGCCCAGTACCACCCGGAGCTGACGGCGCTGCGCCGCGAGCTGCATGCGCATCCGGAGCTGGGATTCGAGGAGCGCTTCACGGCGGCGCGCGTCAAGGAGGCCTTGCGCCAGTGCGGTGTGGACGAGATCCATGAAGGCCTGGGCACCACGGGCCTGGTGGCCGTGATCCGCGGGCAGGGCCACAGTTCGGGCGCCATGGTGGGCCTGCGTGCCGACATGGACGCACTGCCCATGGTCGAGCACAACGAATTTCCCTGGAAGTCCGGCAAGCAGGGTCTGATGCACGGCTGCGGGCATGACGGCCATACGACCATGCTGGTGGGCGCCGCCCGCTACCTGGCCGCGACGCGGCGCTTCGATGGCTCGGCCGTGCTGGTCTTTCAGCCCGCCGAGGAAGGGCGCGGTGGTGCGCGGGCCATGATTGCCGATGGTCTTTTCGACCGCTTTCCGATGCAGGCCGTGTACGCCATGCACAACTGGCCCGCCATGCGTGCGGGCACGGTGGGCATTAACATGGGCGCGATGATGGCGGCGGCCGACCGCATCACCATCGAGATTACGGGGCGCGGCGGCCATGGTGCGCATCCCTACCAGACGGTGGACGTGGTGCTGGCGGCCGCGCACATCACCACGGCCGTGCAGAGCATCGTCTCGCGCAATGTGCGCGCCATCGACAGCGCCGTCATCAGCCTGTGTGCCATGCAGGCCGGGGACCTGGGCGCCTTCAGCGTGATGCCGGGCACGGCAACGCTGGTGGGAACCGTGCGGACCTTCGATTCCGCCGTGCAGGACCGTGTCGAGCAGCGACTGCAGGAGTTGTGCAGCGCGGTGGCGCTGGGGCTGGGTGCCACGGCCAAGGTCAACTACGAGCGCATCTATCCCGCCACCATCAATTCCCCCACGGAGGCCGCCTTTGCGGCCGATGTGGCCCAGGCGCTGGTGGGCGTGGAGAACCTGGACCGGCAGCTGGAGCCCAGCATGGGCGCGGAGGATTTTTCCTTCATGCTGCAGCACAAACCCGGCGCCTACCTGCGCCTGGGGCAATCCACGGGCGCCCAGCCCGGGGTGCCGCTGCACAGCAGCCGGTATGACTTCAACGACGAAGTGCTGCCACTGGGCGCTGCCTTGCACGCCAGCCTGATCGAGCAGGCCATGCCGCTGCATTCGCAGGACGTATAGCGCAGACGGAGCGGGTCAACGGGCCTGGCCCTCGGGCGCAAGAAGGTGGGCCTGCACCGTTTTCAGAATCTCGTCGGACAAGGCTGGATTGGCCGCGACCGTGGCGCGTGCCAGGACCAGGGCGCCCACCATGCTGCTGAGCATGGCCATGGCCTGGGCGCGCTGTGTGGCATCGGGTGCCTGATCGTCGCCAAGTGTGCCTATCACGCGCGCAAATCTGCCGATGTTGCGTTCCACCCCTTCGGCGAACACCGCTGAAAGATCGCCGCCTGCCCGGGCCACGTCCACGGCCAGCGCCGCAGCGGGGCAGCCCTCGCCGGGGCTGTCGCGGTGCTGCGGCGACAGATAGGACTGCACGCGCGCGGCAAGGCTGCCGGCCTGTTCACCCTGCAGGCCGTCCAGCGGCGCGATGGACCAGTCGAAGGCGCGTGCGCAGGCCTCGCGCACCAGCGCATCCTTGGATTCGAAGTGGCGATAGAGCCCGCCGTGCGTGAGCCCCGCGCCGCGCGTCACCTCGGCCACGCCGACGCCGTCCAGCCCGTGCTCGCGGTACAGCCGTGCGGCGGCTTCGAGGATGTCCTGCCGGTTCTGCGCGGCCTGGGCTTTCGTGACTTTCATGTGTGCTGTCCAATGATTGTGGTTGTTATCAAAACACGTTTATGATGACGGCCATCATCATAAATCAGCCCCTGCCATGGCCTGTGCGCCATGTTCTGCAGGGGCTGTGCACTCTACAGGGAAGAACCGATGAATGCCTGTTCACTTCTGCGCAGCCTGCTGCCTGGGCCCGCTCCGACCTCCGCACGGTGTGCCAGGAGCGGCTCATGAATACGGCCCATACGGCGCATACGTCCCAGACGTCCCATACGGCTGCCCACCTGCCTCGCCGCGTGGTCATCACGGGCATGGGCATGGTCTCGCCGCTGGGGCGCGGCACTGAATTGGCCTGGCGCCGGCTGCTGTCCGGCGCATCGGGCCTGAGCCGGCTGCCCGAGGATCTGGCGCCCGATGTGCCGGGCCAGGTGGCAGGCCAGGTGCCTGACCTGGCCCGGGACCCGGAAGGCGGCTGGGACATCGATGCCGTGGTCTCGCCCAAGGACCAGCGCAAGATGGACCGCTTCATTCCGCTGGCGCTGGACGCATCGGACCAGGCCCTGGCCCAGGCCGGCTGGCAGCCTGCCAGCGAGGACGAGCGCACGCGCACGGCCTGCATCATTGGCTCGGGCATCGGCGGCTTTGGCGCCATTGCCCAGGCCGTGCGCACCACGGACAGCCGGGGGGTGTCGCGCCTGTCGCCATTCACCGTGCCGTCTTTCCTGGTCAATCTCGCGGCCGGGCATGTGTCGATACGGCATGGACTCAAGGGCCCGCTGGGTGCGCCGGTCACTGCCTGCGCTGCCAGCGTTCAGGCGGTGGGCGACGGCCTGCGCATGATCCGTTCGGGCGAGGCCGATGTGGCGCTGTGCGGCGGCACAGAGGCAGCCATCGACCGCGTGAGCCTGGGCGCGTTCGCGGCAGCCAAGGCCCTTTCCACGGGATACAACGACCGCCCCGAGGAGGCCTCGCGCCCCTTCGACACAGGCCGCGACGGCTTTGTCATGGGCGAGGGCGCGGGCGCCCTGGTGCTGGAGGGACTGGAGCACGCCCTGGCGCGCGGCGCCGTGCCGCTGGCCGAAGTGGTGGGCTACGGCACCAGCGCCGATGCCTATCACATCACCTCGGGGCCGGAAGATGGCGACGGCGCGCGCCGCAGCATGGCACAGGCGCTGGCCATGGCCGGGCTGTCGCCGGATCAGCTGCAGTACCTCAATGCCCACGCCACCTCCACGCCCGTGGGCGACCGGGGCGAGCTGGCGGCCATGCGCTCCCTGTTTGGCGAGGGCAGCGGCGTGGCGATCAGCTCCACCAAGTCGGCCACGGGCCATCTGCTGGGCGCGGCGGGCGCGGTGGCGGCCATCTTCACGGTGCTGGCGCTGCGCGAACAGATGGCACCGGCCACGCGCAATCTCGTGGAGCCCGATCCCCTGGCCCAGGGGCTGGACCTGATCGCCGGCGCGGCAAGACCCTGGGCCATGGAGCATGCCCTGGTCAACGGTTTCGGCTTTGGTGGCGTCAACGCCTCGCTGGTGCTCAGGCGCTGGCAGGGCTGAGCGAGGAGGGTGGGCCTGGGGGCCGGTGCTACGTGTAGCGCTTGGCCCGCAGGTTGTTCTTCATCTGCTCCAGCGCAGGCTGCAGGGCCGGGCCGATGCGCAGCGCCACGCAGGTGGCCAGCACGTCGATGACCAGCAGGTGCAGCAGGCGCGACACCATGGGGCTGTAGCGGTCGTAGCCCTCGGGATGGTCGGCGGCCAGATGGATGTGGCAGGCCGAGGCCAGGGGCGAGCCGCTGGCGGTGATGGCAATCGTGGTGGCGCCGTTCTTGCGCGCGATGTCGGCGGCGTCCATCAGGTCGCGCGTGCGGCCCGAGTTGGAGATGATCACCGCGCAGTCGCCGGGTCCCAGCAGGGTGGCGCTCATCACCTGCATGTGGCCGTCGCTGGTGGCCAGGCTGGTCACGCCCAGGCGAAAGAACTTGTGCTGCGCGTCCTGCGCCACGATGCCCGAGTTACCCGCGCCGTAGAACTCGATGCGCCGGCCTGTCTGCCAGGTCGAGGCGATGGCCTGCGCCGCCTGCTCTATGGCCGTGGTGCTGGCGGCATTGCGGTATTGCAGGAAGGCGGCCACGGCGTTGTCCACCACCTTGACCATCACGTCGCTGGTCTTGTCGTCGGTGTCCACGCTGCGGTGGATGAAGGGCACACCCTCGCTGACGCTGCCGGCCAGCTTGAGCTTGAAGTCGGCCAGGCCGTCGTAGCCCATGCTGCGGCAAAAGCGCACCACCGTCGGCTTGCTGACATGGGCACGCTCGGCCAGTTCGCGCACCGGCTGCCGTGCGAAGGCCCGAGGATCGGCCAGCACCAGGCGGGCCACGCGTTGTTCGGCGGGAGCAAGCGAGGGCAGCGAGGCGGTGATGCGGTCCAGCATTAGGCGGTGGGCGTTGTTCTGTGGGTAAAGGGAAGCGGTTGCCGCAAGGCAGGTCCAGCGCGCATTTTGCATGAGCGGCAGCCTTCGCTTACTTTCCTGACGCCGATGCAAACCATGCGCGCGCATACACTCGAAGGATTTGCCGGTACAACCGCACCGCCCTGGTGCGATGCCGCCCCTCGCCAGGCTCCCGCCCAAAGGATGTTCCATGAACCAGCTTGATGCGCTTCGACAGTACACGACCGTGGTGGCCGATACCGGCGACTTCCACCAACTGGCCCAGTTCCAGCCGCGGGATGCGACCACCAATCCCTCGCTCATCCTCAAGGCGGTGCAAAAGCCCGAGTACGCACCGCTGATGCGTGCCACCGTCGCCCAGTACAAGGGCCGCAGCCTCGACGAGGTCATGGACCGCATGCTGGTGCGCTTCGGCTGCGAGATCCTGAACACCATTCCGGGCCGTGTCTCCACCGAAGTCGATGCGCGCCTGTCCTTCAATACCTCGGCCACCGTGGCACGTGCCGAGCGCCTGATCGAGCTGTACCAGGCCGAAGGCGTGCACATCGACCGCGTGCTCATCAAGATCGCCTCCACCTGGGAAGGCATCGAGGCGGCGCGCCAGCTGGAGCTGCGCGGCATTCACACCAACCTCACGCTGCTGTTCTCGTTCTGCCAGGCCGTGGCCTGCGGACAGGCCAAGGTGCAGCTGATCTCGCCCTTCGTGGGCCGCATCTACGACTGGTACAAGAAGCAGGCTGGCGCCCAGTGGGACGAGGCCGCCATGGCCGGCGCCAACGACCCCGGCGTGCGTTCCGTGCGCGCCATCTACGAGCACTACAAGCACTTCGGCATCGCCACCGAGGTCATGGGCGCGAGCTTTCGCAACACGGGCCAGATCGTGGCACTGGCCGGCTGTGACCTGCTGACCATCGCCCCCGAACTGCTGGCCCAGCTGGGCGCCAGCGATGCGCCCCTGTCGCGCGCCCTGGACCCCGAGGCGGCGCGGACCCTGGAGCTCGATCCCGTGCACTACGACGAGTCCGGGTTCCGCCTGGCCCTCAACGAAGACGCCATGGGCACCGAGAAGCTGGCCGAAGGCATTCGCGCCTTTGCTGCCGACACGCGCAAGCTCGAAGCATTGATGCAGCAGGCCGCAGACTGATTGGATGAAGACCTTGCCCGTTCTGTGCAATACCTTGCCGGCATGGCCGGCACTTGAAAGCCATTTCCACGAAGACATCCAGACCCTGGATCTGCGCCAGGCCTTTGCCGCGGACGCGGGCCGGCTGGAGGCGCTGAGCCAGCAGGCGCCCCATGTCTTTGCCGACCTGTCCAAGAACCTCTGGACCGAGCGCACCGAAGAGCTGCTGCGCGAGCTGGCGCAGCAGGCCGGCGTGCTGGCCCAGCGCGACGCCATGCTGGCCGGCGAGCCTGTCAACTGCACCGAAGGCCGTGCCGTCATGCACTGGCTGCTGCGCATGCCGCGCGACGGCGGCCAGCTGCGCCACTGCGCCACCGTGCAGCAGTGGCAGCCGGCCATGCACGAGGCGCTGGGCCAGGTGCACGAGACGCTGGACGCCATGCTGGCCCTGGCCGAGCAGGTGCGTGGCGACGAGGGCATCACCGACATCGTGAACATCGGCATCGGCGGCTCGCACCTGGGCCCCGAAGTGGTGGTCAATGCGCTGGAGGACTGGGTCGATGCGGGCAAGAATTTCCATTTCGTCTCCAACGTCGATGGCCATGAGCTCGGCCATGTGCTGCGCCGCGTGCGCCCGCACAGCACGCTGTTCCTGATTGCCTCCAAATCCTTCACCACGGCCGAGACCATGCTCAACGCGCACTCGGCGCGCCGGTGGTTCCTGGAGCAGGGCGGCAGCGAGGACCCGCAGGCCGCGTGCTCCATCGACCGGCACTTCGTGGCGCTCACCACCAATGTGCAGGCAGCAGCCGACTTCGGCATCCGCCGCACGCTGGGATTCTGGGACTGGGTGGGCGGCCGTTTTTCGCTGTGGTCGGCCATCGGCCTGCCGGTGGCCATCGCCATTGGCGCGGCGCAGTTCCGTGCGCTGCTGGACGGCGCGCATGCCATGGACGCGCATTTCTTTTCCTCGGGCGTGGACGGCAACCTGCCGCTGCGCCTGGGCCTGCTGGACGTCTGGTACCGCGATTTCTGCGGCTTCTCCAGCCGCTGCATCGCCCCCTACAGCCATGGCCTGCGGCGGCTGACCGCCTACCTGCAGCAGCTGGAGATGGAGAGCAACGGCAAGGGCGTGACGCGCGACGGGCAGACACTGCCCGTGCGCACGGCGCCCGTGATCTGGGGCGAGCCCGGCACCAATGGCCAGCATGCCTTCTTCCAGATGCTGCACCAGGGCCAGGACGTGATTCCCGTGGAGTTCATCGCGCTGCGCGACGGCGGCAAATACCTGGGCGCCCACCACCAGAGTCTGGTCGTCAACGCCATTGCCCAGGCCCAGGCCCTGATGGAGGGGCGCCATGGCGAAGGGGCAGAGCGCCATTGCGCGGGCAACCGGCCCAGCAGCTTCCTGCTGCTGCAGCAGCTGGACCCGGCATCGCTGGGCGCCCTGATCGCGCTGTATGAGCACCGTGTCTTCTCGGCCGGTGCGGTGTGGGGCATCAACAGCTTCGACCAATGGGGCGTGGAGCTGGGCAAGCACCTGGCGCGCCAGCTGCATGCGCGGCAGGACAGCGGCGACTGGCAGGGCGTCGATGCCTCGACGCAGGGCCTCATGCACCGGCTTGCGGCAGGGTCGGCCGGCTGACCGGGCGCGGCGGGCCGGCGGCCACCGCGGCGCACCATCAGGGTGCCGGGTCATGTGGGTGGAGCATGACCTTCTTCCATTTCATCGTTATGCACAGGCGCCTGATTGCTCGATAGTTGATGCAATCGCCTTGACGGCGGCCCTGCCTGGAGGCAGCCGGCGACGGCGGCACGGCAGGGTGGAGGCGCAGCGCGCCTTCGGACCTGCAACAACTATCCAAGGAGACCCTCGATGCGATTCGTACTGGCCCATGTGGCGATGGCATGTGTGGTGGCGGCAACTGGCGCTGCCCATGCACAGGAGGCGGCCGGCACGCTGGACAAGATCCAGAGCACAGGCAAGGTGGTGATGGGTGTGCGCGAAAGCTCGGCGCCCATGGCCTATGCCTTCGGGACCACGCAGAAGTACGTGGGCTACCATGTGGAGCTGTGCGAGAAGGTGCTGGCCCAGATCGTGCCCAAGGCCAAGATCGAGTACATGGCCCTGACCTCGCAGAACACCATGCCCCTGGTGCAGAACGGCACCGTGGACATCGGCTGCGGCCCGACCACGAACAACCTCGCGCGCCAAAAGCAGGTGGCCTTTGCCGTGACCACCTATGTGAGCCAGGTGCGCATGGCCGTGCGCGCCGACTCGGGCATCACCTCCTTCAAGCAGCTCGACGGCAAGCCCGTGGCGGCCTCGGCCGGCACGACCGCCGTGCAGCTGCTGCGCAAGTACGGGCGCGACAATGGCGTGAACCTGCCCACCTCGCTGGGCAAGGACCATTTCGAGAGCTTTCTGATGCTCGAATCGGGCCGTGCCGATGCCTTCGTGCTGGACGACAACCTGCTGGCCGGCGTCATCGCCAACTCCAAGAACCCTGCAGGCTTCAAGATCGTGGGCGAGGTGCTGGGTTCCGAGCCCATTGCCATCCTGTTCCGCCGCGATGATCCCGCCTTCAAGAAGGCCGTGGACGACGTGCTGGTGGGCATGATGGCCTCGGGCGAAGTGGCGAAGATCTACGACAAGTGGTTCGTGCAGCCCATTCCGCCCAAGAACGCCCCGCTGAACCTGCCCATGAGCGACCTGCTCAAGCAGCTGCTGCAAAAGCCCAACGACAAGCCGCTGGAATCCTACGCGCAGCAGTGATTGCGGGCTGAGTCCAGCTCCATCACCGCCCGCGCCAGCGCCTGGATGCCGGCATCGATCTGATCGATGGCAATGGAGGACAGGCGCAGCCGGAAAAAGGGGCAGGGCTGGCGCGGCGTCGTAAAGAACGCGCTGCCTGCCTCGATCAGCACGCCGTGGCGGCGCGCCACGGCGGCCAGCGCATCGGCATCCAGCCACGCCGGCGCCTGCACCCACAGCGATGCGCCGCCCTGGGGCTGGCGGAAGATGAAATCCGGCAGGTGCGCGCGCAGCGAGCGGTCCACCTGCGCCACGCGTTCCAGCATGGCCTGGTTCACGCGGCGCGCATGGGCCTCATGGTGGCCCAGCGACAGGAACAGCGCATAGGCGTGCTGCAGAAAGGCGCTGGGGTGGCGCACCATGGCATGGCGCAGCACGCGCAACTCGTCGATCAGCGCGCGCGGCGCGACGATATAGCCCAGCCGCAGCGCGGGCGACAGGCTCTTGGACAGCGAACCCACATAGATCACACGCCCGCCCTTGTCCAGGCTCTTGAGCGCGGGCATGGGCGTGCCCTGGTAGAGGTTCTCGGCCTCGTAGTCGTCCTCGATGATCACGAAATCGCCCTGCTCGGCGCGGCGCAGCAGTTGCTCGCGCCGCTGCAGGCTCAGCGTCACGGTGGTGGGGCTCTGGTGCGAGGGCGTGACGAACAGATAGTCCAGCGGCGGCAGGCCATCGACCACCACGCCTTCCTCGTCCACGGCCACGGGCACCCAGTGGGGGCGGCGCAGCGAAAAGGTGTTGCGCGCATGCGGGTGGCCGGGCTCCTCGAAGCCCAGGCGCTGCGAGGGGTCCAGCAGCGCGTCGGCCAGCAGGTAGAAGGCCTGCTGCGCGCCCACGGTGACCAGGATCTCTTCCTTGAGCGCGAACACCCCGCGCCGGGGCAGCAGGCGCAGGCGGATCTGCTCGATCAGGTCGGGAACGTCGTCGGTCTCGAAGTCCGGCGTCCAGTGCGGCAGCTGGGCGCGCGCCAGGCTGCGCGTGCAGCATTCCCGGAAGCCTTCGGTGGGAAACAGCGCGGGATCGTGCATGCCGTAGACGAAGGGGTAGGGGTACTCGCGCCACTGCTGCGGCTTGGACAGCGTGTGCCTGTCCGTCAGCGAGCGCAGCACGCGTGCAGACCAGTCCGGTGCGGGCTCCCCGGGACTTGTCGCAGGCAGGGCCACGGCGCCGTCCACACCAGCCAGGCGCGAATCCCGGGCCACGAACACGCCGCTGCGCGGGCGGGCCTCGAGAAAGCCTTCATCCACGAGCTGCTCGTAGACCGTGGTCACGGTATTGCGCGACACCTCCAGCAGGCGCGACAGCTCGCGCGAGGGTGGCATGGCCGCGCCGGGCGGCAGGCGGCCTTCGAGGATGGGCTGGACCAGGGCCAGGCGCAGGCGGTCCTTCAGGGGAAGGCCGGGCTGCTCGGGCAGCGCGAACAGGCGGGCCCACTGGTGGCGTGGGTCTGTGGCGGAAGGGGTGCTCATGGCGCAACGGAGGCAATCGGGGGGCGTTCTTGGCGCGGCCGGGCAGAGGGCGCGCGGTCGGCGCCATGTTGCGGTGCGGGTGCGGGCAAGTAAAGGTTTGGGCCGGCCGACGCGGGTAAACACCGGGCCTCTGGCTCCTACGTTTGGACGGCTGTGGCCCCCGCGGCCCGCGCCCTTGTTGCGTATTCTGGATTGAAGGCAGCGAGCCGCGCGGCCTGGCGATCCAACGAGGGAGACAGTCCATGCACACCATCACTTTCCGACGCCGCGCCCTGGCGGCCCTGGCGCTGGCGGGCCTGGCGGCCACGCCGCTGCAGGCCCAGGAGCCGCAGCGCGGCGGCACCCTGATCGTGGGCAGCACCCAGGTGCCACGGCACCTGAACGGCGCCGTGCAATCGGGCATTGCCACGGCCATGCCTTCCACCCAGCTGTTCGCCAGCCCGCTGCGCTTCGATGACCAGTGGAAGCCCCAGCCCTACCTGGCCGAATCCTGGAAGCTGGCCGAGGATGGCAAGTCGCTGACCCTGACCCTGCGCAGGAATGCCGTGTTCCACGACGGCAAGCCCATCACCTCGGCCGACGTGGCCTTCTCCATCATGGCCATCAAGGCCAACCATCCGTTCCAGACCATGCTGGGGCCCGTGGAGAAGGTGGACACGCCCGACCCGTACACGGCCATCATCCGCATGAACGCGCCGCATCCGGCCATCCTGCTGGCCATGAGCCCGGCGCTGGCGCCCATACTGCCCAGGCACATCTATGGCGATGGTGCCGATCTCAAGACCCATGCGCGCAACAGCGCCGACGTGGTGGGCTCGGGGCCGTTCAAGCTGACCGAGTTCCGCGCGGGCCAGCGCATCGTGATGGAGCGCTTCGACAAGTTCTTCCTGCCGGGCCGGCCCTATCTGGACAAGCTGGTCTTCAACATCGTGCCCGACTCCTCCAGCCTGCTGCTGAGCCTGGAGCGCGGCGACGTGCAGATGGTGCCCTACCTGCAGGCCTCCATCGACCTGAAGCGCCTGTCCACCAATCCCCAGATCACGCTGACCGGCAAGGGCTTCGAGGGCATAGGCTCGATCAACTGGCTGGCCATCAACACCGACAGGAAGCCGCTGGACGACGTGCGCGTGCGCAAGGCCATTGCGCATGCCATCGACAAGAACTTCATCACCAAGGCGCTGATGGGCGGCTTTGCCACCGTGGCCGACGGCCCCATCGTGGCGGCCAGCCCGTTTGCCTCGGCCGACCTGGTGCGCTATCCGATGGACCTCAAGAAGTCGGCGGCCCTGCTGGACGAGGCCGGCCTCAAGCCCGCCTCCAACGGAGAGCGCTTCAAGATCAGCATCGACTACCTGCCGGGCACGGACGAGCAGCAAAAGAACGTGGCCGAGTACGTGCGCGCCCAGCTCAAGAAGGTCGGCATCGCCGTCGATGTAAGGGCCTCGGCCGATTTCCCGGCCTGGTCCCGGCGGCTGGCCACGCATGACTTCGACCTGTCCATGGACATCGTCTTCAACTGGGGCGACCCGGTCATCGGCGTGCACCGCAGCTACCTGTCCACTAACATCAAGCCCGTGGTCTGGACCAACACCCAGTCCTACCGCAATCCCAAGGTGGACGAGCTGCTGAACACGGCCAGCAGCACGCTGGATGCGGCCGAGCGCAAGAAGCTCTATGCGGCCTTCCAGAAGACCGTGACGGACGAGCTGCCGGTGATATTCATCAACAACTCGCCCTACCACACGGCTGCGCGCAAGAACGTGGGCAACCTGCCGACCACGGTCTGGGGGCCGGCCTCGCCCTATGACGAGATTTTCTTGAAGTAATCCAGGAGGACCCGGCCATGGCATTTCTCCGCACACTCCTCAAGCGGCTGCTGCAGGGCCTGGCGCTGGTGCTGGCCGTGGTGGTGCTGAACTTCATGCTGGTGCATGCGGCGCCCGGCGATCCCGTGGAGACCATTGCCGGCGCCAGCGGCGGCATGGAGCCCGAGCTCATGGCCGAGCTGCGCACACGCTACGGGCTGGACCGGCCGCTGCCCGTGCAGCTGGGCATCTACCTGGCGCGCGTGGCCAGTGGTGATCTGGGCTACTCCTACTTCTTCAACCTGCCGGTGGCGCAGATGATTGCCGAGCGCGTGCCCGCCACCTTGCTGCTGGTGCTGGCCGCCGTGCTCACGGCCTTCGTGGTGGGCACGCTGCTGGGCGTGCTGTCCTCGCGCCGGCCCAACGGCCTGCTGTCGCAGTGCATCACCGTGCTGTCCCTGGTGGGCTTTGCGGCGCCCGTGTTCTGGACCGGCATGCTGCTGGTGCTGGCCTTTGCCTCCTGGTGGCCCGTGCTGCCGGTGTCGGGCATGCGCTCGGCCGATGCCGCAGGCGGCGCAGGCCTTGCCGACCTGCTGGACGTGGCCCGGCACCTGGTGCTGCCTGCGCTGACACTGGCCCTGGTCTACCTGGCGCAGTACAGCCGGCTGTCGCGCTCGTCCATGCTGGACGTGCTGGGTGCCGACTACATCCGCACGGCGCGCGCCAAGGGCCTGGCCGAGCATGTGGTGCTCTACCGCCATGCGCTGCGCAACGCGCTGCTGCCCGTGGTGACCATGCTGGGCCTGCAGTTCGGCAACGTCATGGCTGGCGCCATCATCGTCGAGACGGTCTTCAACTGGCCGGGCCTGGGCCGGCTGGCCTTCGACTCGGTGCTGCGGCGCGACTACCCGACCATCCTGGGCGTGCTGCTGTTCTCCTCCATCGTCGTGGTCGTGATGAACCTCGTCACCGACCTGTGCTACCGGCTGATCGATCCCCGCATCAAGGCGGCCTGAGACCATGAATGCCATCACACCACCTTCCGTGTCCGTGCCGACCGTCGCCGCGCCGCAGGCCGCAGCCCATGCCGAGCACCCGGCGCGCGAAGCGCTGCGCATGTTCCTGCGCAACCCCTCGGCCATTGCCGGCATGGCCATGCTGCTCATCGTGCTGCTGGTGGCCATCGCCGGCCCCTGGATCTGGCCTGCGGACCCGTTCGAGATCCGCACCATGCCGCTGAGCCCGCCGTTCAGCGAGGAGGCCTGGCTGGGCAGCGACCAGCTGGGGCGCGACGTGCTCACGGGCATCATCCACGGCGGCCGCGCCACGCTGATGGTGGGCGCCTTCGCGGCTTTGCTGTCGGTGTGCATCGGCGTGACACTGGGGGCAATGGCCGGCTACTACGGCGGCCGCGTCGATGCGCTGCTGATGCGCGTGACCGAGTTCTTCCAGGTGCTGCCTGCGCTGCTGTTCGCCATGGTGGTGGTCACGCTGTTCTCGCCCTCGCTGGTGACGGTCACGCTGGCCATCGGCAGCGTCAGCTGGCCGGCCACTGCGCGGCTCACGCGGGCCGAGTTCATGCGCATCCGCCAGCTTGAATTCGTGCGCGCGGAGAGCGCCATTGGCGCGCGCCACGGCCGCATCATCTGGAAGGTGATCCTGCCCAATGCGCTGCCGCCGCTGGTGGTGTCGGCCACGCTGGCCGTGGGCGCCGCCATCCTGTTCGAGGCCGGCCTGTCCTTCCTGGGCCTGGGGGACCCCAACCAGATGAGCTGGGGCCTGATGATCGGGTCGGCCCGCCAGTACCTGCTGTCGTGCTGGTGGGCCGTGGCCTTTCCCGGTGCCGCCATCTTCGTCACCGTGCTGGCCGTCAGCCTGATCGGCGACGGCCTCAACGATGCACTCAACCCCAAGCTGAGGGAGCGCTGATGGACACCGACACCCCCCTGTTGCAAGTGAGCGGCCTGCGCGTGGCCTTCCAGGGCCGGCGCGGCCAGGCGACGGTGCTCAACGGCGTGGATTTCGATCTGCGCGCGGGCGAGACCCTGTGCGTGGTCGGCGAATCCGGCTGCGGCAAGAGCATGACGGCGCTGGCGCTGCTGCGCCTCATTCCCTCGCCTCCGGGCCGCATCACGGGCGGGCAGGTGCGCTTCCAGGGCGAGGACCTGGTGGCCGCCGGCGAGGCCCATATGCGCCAGGTGCGCGGCAACCGCATCTCCATGATCTTCCAGGAGCCGATGACCTCGCTGAACCCGGTGCTCACCGTGGGCGAGCAGATCGCCGAGCCGCTGCGCCTGCACGCCGGCCTGGACGCGGGCGCCGCGCGCCAGCGCGCGGTGGAGATGCTCCGGCAGGTCGGCATCCCCGCGCCCGAGCGGCGCGTGCACGAGTACCCGCACCAGCTGTCGGGCGGCATGCGCCAGCGCGTGATGATCGCCATGGCCCTGGCCTGCCGGCCCGACATCCTGATCGCCGACGAGCCCACCACGGCGCTGGACGTGACCGTGCAGGCGCAGATCTTCGACCTGCTGCGCGAGCTGCAGCGCGACAAGGGCACGGCCATCGTGCTGATCACGCACGACATGGGGGCCGTGGCCGAGATGGCCGACCGCGTCATGGTCATGTATGCGGGCCGCGTGATCGAGCAGGGCCGCTGCGAACAGGTGCTGTCGGCGCCCGCCCATCCGTACACGCGCGGCCTGATCGCCTGCCTGCCCGAGCTGGGCAGCAGCCAGGCAGGCGGGCGCACCGAGCTGCCCGAGATCCCCGGCGTCGTGCCCTCGATCTGGGAGTTGGGCAGCGGCTGCGCCTTTCGTGCGCGCTGCCGCGAGGCCCAGCCGCGCTGCGCCAGCGAGGCGCCGCCGCTGACCGCGCTGGATGATCCATCCCACGGCGTGGCCTGCTGGCTGCACGCTCCCGCTTCCCGCATCCGCGCCCACACGGAGGCCCTGGCATGAACGCACGCATGGACGATACCCTCTTGCAGGTGGACGATCTCCAGGTCCACTTTCCGCGCCCGGGCAAGGGCCTGTTCGGCAGGCCCGAAGTGGTCAAGGCCGTGGACGGCGTGTCCTTCAGCCTGCGGCGCGGCAGCACGCTGGCCGTGGTGGGCGAGTCGGGATCGGGCAAGACCACCACGGCGCTGGCCGTGATGCGCCTGGCGCCCGTGACGGCGGGCCGCATGCAGCTGGGCGATACCGACCTGGGCGGCCTGTCGGGCGAGGCCCTGCGCCAAGCGAGGCGGCGCATGCAGATCGTGTTCCAGGACCCGTTCTCCTCGCTGAATCCGCGACAGCGCGCGGGCGATGCGGTGCGCGCTCCGCTGGACCTGATGGACGTGGGCACGCCGGCCGAGCGCGAGGCGCGCGTGGCCGAGCTGTTCACCCAGGTCGGCCTGCGGCCCGAACAGCGCCAGCTGTTCCCGCACCAGTTCTCGGGCGGCCAGCGCCAGCGCATCAACATCGCGCGCGCCCTGGCCACGCGGCCCGAACTCGTGGTCTGCGACGAGCCCGTGTCGGCGCTGGACATCGCCATCCGCGCCCAGATCCTCAACCTGCTGGCGCGGCTGCAGCGCGAGCTGGGCCTGAGCTACCTGTTCATCTCGCACGACATGGCCGTGGTCGAGCACATCTGCGACGACATCGCCGTCATGTACCTGGGCCAGATCGTGGAGCGCGCACCGCGCCAGGACTTCTTCGCGCGGCCGCTGCATCCCTACAGCGTGGCCCTGATGTCGGCCGTGCCCACGGTGCGCGGCGGGCGCGAGCGCGCGGCGCGGCGCATCCGGCTGGCCGGCGACCCGCCCAGCCCCATCAACCCGCCCGCGGGCTGCCGCTTCGCCGGGCGCTGCCCCGTGGCCGTGCCTGCGTGCTCGGCCGAGACGCCACCGCTGCGCGAAGCCGCCCCAGGCCACTGGGTGCGCTGCATCCGCGTGGACCACATCGATGGCGTGCCGCGCGCGCCGCTGGCCCTGTGAACCCGGAGCACCCGCCACCATGAGCATCACCGTCTACGCCGCCCGCAAGATCATCACCATGAACCCCATGCAGCCCGAGGCCACGCACGTGGCCGTGCGCGACGGGCGCATCCTCGCGGTCGGGGACCTCGCGCGCTGCATGGCCTGGGGCGAGTGCCGTATCGACGAGCGCTTTGCCGACCAGGTGCTGCTGCCCGGGCTGGTCGAGGGCCACTGCCACCTCAAGGAAGGCAGCATGTGGGATTGGATATACACGGGCTGGTTCGACCGGCGCGACCCCGACGGAAAGATTTGGCCCGGCCTGCGCTCCATGGATGCCGTGGTGGACCGCCTGGCCGAGGTGGCGTCGCGCATGGATGCGCAGGGCCTGCCGCCCGGGCAGCCGCTGATCGCCTGGGGGTTCGATCCCATCTACTTTGGCGGCGAGCGAATGACGGTGGAGCACCTGGACCGCGCCGCCGCAGGCCGTCCCATCGTGATCTCGCACGCCAACGGCCATTTGATGAACGTCAACAGCGCCATGCTGCGCCTGGCCGAGATCACGCGTGACAACGAGGTCGAGGGCGTGGTGCGCTTTGCACCCGGCCACGCCCTGGCCGGCGAGCCCACGGGCGAGCTGCAGGAGCCGGCCGCCATGTTCCTGGTGCTGCGCAAGATCGGCAACGCCGGCCTGCTGGCGCCCATGACCGAGGCCGGCGTGCGCTCCTTTGCGCGCCTGGCCTGCCGCCAGGGCGTGACCACGGCCACCGACCTGGTCAACAGGCTGGGTGAGCAGGACTGCCGCGTGCTGGAGGCTGCGCTGGCCGACGACCAGGTGCCCATCCGCATCCTGCCCGCCTTCCAGGCGTTTCACGGCACGCATGGCGCCGAGGCCGGTGCCGAGCATGTGCGCACGCTCATGGCGCGCAACACCGACCGGCTGCGCTACGGCCTGGTCAAGATGATGCTGGACGGCTCCATCCAGGGCTTTTCGGCACGCCTGCGCTGGCCCGGTCACTACAACGGCGCGCCCAACGGCATCTGGGTCACGGCGCCCGCGCAGTACGAGGCCGATTTCGAGACCTACCACCGCGCAGGCCTGCTCATCCATACGCACACCAATGGCGACGAGGCCAGCGAAGCCGCCATCGACGCCATAGGTCGCGTGCTGGCCCGCGCCCCCCGGCCCGATCACCGCCACACGCTGCAGCATGGCCAGATGATCGATGCGCCGCTGTTTCGCCGCATGGCGGCGCTGGGCCTGTGCGCCAACCTGTTCGCCAACCACCTCTGGTACTGGGGCGACCAGCACTACGAGATGACCATGGGACCGGACCGGGCCATGCGGCTCGATGCCTGCTCCAGCGCGCTGGCCGCCGGCGTGCCGCTGGCCATCCATTCGGATGCGCCCGTCACGCCGCTGGGGCCGCTGTTCACCGCCTGGTGCGCGGTCCACCGGATCACGCCCAAGGGCCGCGTGCTGGGCGCGGCCGAGCGCCTGACCGTGGCCCAGGCCCTGCATGCCGTCACGCTGGGCGCGGCCTGGACACTGAAGATGGACCACGAGATCGGCAGCATCGAATGCGGCAAGCGCGCCGACTTCTGCGTGCTGGAGGACGATCCGCTGTCCCTGGACCCCATGGTGCTCAAGGACCTCCGGGTCTGGGGCACGGTGCTGTCGGGGCGTGTCTTCAAGGCGGCATGACATGGGGCAGCGGTTGCCGTTCACGGTCATCGGCGGCTTTCTGGGCGCCGGCAAGACCACGCTGCTCAACCACTGGCTGCGCCATGCGGATGGCCAGCGGCTGGCCGTGCTGGTCAACGATTTCGGTGCGCTCAACATCGATGCAGGCCTGATCAGGGCCCACAGCGGCGACACCATCGCGCTGACCAATGGCTGCGTGTGCTGCCAGATCGGCGATGACCTCTCCATGGCCCTGATCGGCGTGCTGCAGCAGCGCGAGCGCTTTGACGCCGTGGTGGTCGAGGCCAGCGGCGTCTCCGACCCCTGGCGCATTGCCCAACTGGGCCTGGCCGATCCCGCACTGGCGCTGGACGGCGTCATCGTGGTTATCGATGCCGCTGCCCTGCCCGGGCAGGCGGCCGATCCGCTGCTGGCCGACACGCTGCAGCGCCAGGTGGCCCGGGCCGATCTGGTCATCGTCAACAAGACCGATCTGGCCGATGCCCGGACCCTGGAGCGCGTGCACGGCTGGATAGCCAGCCACGCGCCAGCCGCGCAACGCTGCGATGTGCACGAAGCCCGGGTGCCCGTGGAACTGCTCAGTGGCGCAGCCCTGCTGCGTGGCGTGCGGGAGGTTTCATGGGGTGCCGGCACTGCGCGCCCCATGCATGGCCGGCAGTTCGAGACCTGGTCCTGCCAGCCGCCCGGGACGCTGTCCGAGACGGCTCTGCAGGCGTGGCTGCAGGCCATGCCGGCTGGCGTGCTGCGGCTCAAGGGCGTGGTGCAGACCGGGGCGGGCCAGTGGAGCGAGCTTCAGTTTGCCGGGCGCAGCGGCCGGCTGCGTGCCGCATCAGCGCCCGCGCCCGCGCAGCAGCAGGTGCCCGCCATCGTGGCCATCGGCCTGGCCGGGCAACTGCCGGTGGCCGCGCTGCAGGCGCTGGTGGCAGGCGCTGCGGGCGTCAGGGCTGCGGGCCGTCCCGCATGAAATCCTGGGCCGCCTGCTGCAGCCACTCGCGCAGGCTTTGCAGCGGCGGGTAGTTGCCGCGGCTCGTGGGCCAGGCCAGGTAGTAGCGCTCGGCGCTTTCCATCTCGGGCAGATGGGGCAGGGCACGCACCAGATCGCCCTGGGCGAGTTCGCGCTCGATCAGAAAGCGTGGCAGCAAGGCCACGCCCACGCCGGCGATGGCGGCCTGGGCGGCGGTGGCGAACTGGTCGAACAGCATGCCCTGGCCCTCGGCCATGGGCGCATGGTGCACGGACAGCCAGCGCTGCCAGGCATCGGGGCGCGATGCCAGGTGCAGCAGCGGCGCCTGCAGCAGGTCCTGGGGCTGGGCAAAGCCATGCTGGGCCAGCAGGGCGGGGCTGCAGGCAGGCACCACGGTCTCGCTCATCAGAAAGGCCAGCTCGGCGCCCGGCCAGTGCGGCAGGCCGAAATGGATGGCGGCGTCCACGGCTTCGAGCTGGAAGTCGAACTGGGACAGCCGCGTCGTCAGGTTGATGGTGATGCCCGGGTGGGCGCTGAAGAACTGCGGCAGGCGCGGCGCCAGCCAGCGCGTGCCGAAGGTGGGCAGGATGGCCAGGTTCAGGCTGCCGCCGCGCGGGTTGGCCCGAAAGCCCAGCGTGGCGGTGGAGATGCGCATCAGCGCGCCGCGTATCTCCTGGGCATAGGCCTGGCCGGCCGGACTGAGCCGCACGGTCTGGCGCTCGCGCACAAAGAGCTCCGCCTCCAGCCGCTCCTCCAGCGCGCGGATCTGGCGGCTGACGGCGCTTTGCGTCAGGTGCAGCTCGGCCGCAGCTGCCGTGAAGCTCTGGTGCCGGGCCGCCGCCTCGAAGGCGCACAGCAGGGACATGGGGGGCAGGAAACGGCGGGACAGCAGCATGGCAGAGGGCGGTGGGGCAATCGTGGGAGGGGCATTCTGTTTGGGAATGACCTATGGGCCTGATTATCGTTTGACCAGGCTCAAGGCGCAGACCTAGCATGCGTGCCAGGAATCCACTCTGCCGCAGGGCTGCCCTGCGGCTCCAACTTCAGTCCCCACGAGCACCATGTCCTCTACGCCTGCCCACACCTTCGTGCCCTCCGACGAGATCCGCGCACGGTTTTCCAGCGCCATGTCCGAGATGTACCGCGATGAAGTGCCCCAGTACGGCACGCTGATCGAACTCGTGGCCGACATCAACCAGCGCACGCTGCAGGCCGAGCCCGCGCTGCTGGCCCGGATGCAGCGCAGCGGCGAGCTGGCCCGCCTGGGCGTGGAGCGCCACGGCGCCATCCGCGTGGGCACGGCGGCCGAGCTGTCCATGCTGCGCCGCCTGTTCGCCATCATGGGCATGGAGCCCGTGGGCTACTACGACCTGTCGGTGGCCGGCGTGCCCGTGCACTCCACGGCCTTCCGCCCCGTGGGCGATGCGGCGCTGCTGGCCAACCCTTTCCGCGTCTTCACCTCGCTGCTGCGCCTGGACCTGATTGCCGACGAGGCGCTGCGGGCCCAGGCCGGCGCCATCCTGGCGCAACGCAGCATCTTCACCGAACGCGCGCTGGCGCTGATCGCCCAGGCCGAAGCCCATGGCGGCCTGGCCGACGCCGATGCCGACGCATTCGTGCGCGAGGCGCTGGAGACCTTCCGCTGGCACAGCGAGTCCACCGTGGACGGCACCACCTACGATGCGCTGCACAAGGCCCACCGCCTGATCGCCGACGTGGTCTGCTTCAAGGGCCCGCACATCAACCACCTGACGCCGCGCACCCTGGACATCGACGCCGCCCAGGCCGCCATGCCCGCACGCGGCATGGACGCCAAGGACGTGGTCGAAGGCCCGCCGCGCCGCGCCTGCCCCATCCTGCTGCGCCAGACCAGCTTCAAGGCGCTCAAGGAGACCGTGCGTTTTGCGGGCGATGCCACGGGCGCGGGCTCGCACACGGCGCGCTTCGGCGAGATCGAGCAGCGCGGCGTGGCGCTCACGCGCAAGGGCCGCGCGCTATACGACCAGCTGCTGGCCCAGGTGCGCGACATGGGCAGCGCGGGCAGTGCCGCGCCCGACTACGGCAGCCGCCTGGCCCAGGTCTTCGAGGCTTTCCCCGACACCCATGAGCAGCTGCGCCGGCAAGACCTGGCCTTCTACCGCTTCACGCTGAGCGACGAGGGAGCCGCCCTGGCCGCAGGCGAGGCCGCAGCGGCCGCCGCCTCGGACCTGGACGCCTTGATCGCCCGCGGCCTGGCCCAGGCCGAGCCCATCGTCTACGAAGACTTCCTGCCCGTGAGCGCGGCCGGCATCTTCCAGTCCAACCTGGGCGGCGAAGAGCAAAAGCAGTACGCGGCCCATGCGGCCCAGCAGGCCTTCGAGGCCGACCTGGGTGCCCGCGTGCATGACGAGATCGCGCTGTACGAGCAGGCCCAGCAGCGCTCCATCGACCAGCTGCGCAGCGCGCTGCGCGGCCAGGCCACCAAGGTCGCCGCATAAGCGCCGACCCGGGCAGAGCCCGCCACCGTTGATCCCCTTCCCCGGGGCGCATGCACAGGCGCCAGGCCTGCGCGTGCGCCCCTTTGTTTTTGCCATTTGCCGGAGGCCTTCATGAGCACCGCAGACCAGGGCGCGTCGTCGCCCACCGCCCATCTGTTCAACCCGCTGTTCGCACAGCCCGAAGGCTCGCCGATCCGCGAGCTGTTTCCCTACCTGAGCCGTCCCGGCATGCTCTCGCTGGCCGGAGGCTATCCCTCGCCCAGCCTGTTCGATGCCGAAGGTTTGCAGCAGGCCGCCATGGCCGCGCTGCAGCAGGATGCCGCCACCAGCCTGCAGTACGGCGCCAGCGAAGGCCAGCTTGCGCTGCGCGAAGCCCTGGCCGCGCTGTGCGCCACGCGCGGCATTGCCTGCACGCCGGCCGACATGATCGTGACCACGGGCTCGCAGCAGGCCTTCGACCTGCTGGTCAAGGTGCTGGTCGAGCCCGGCGATCCGGTGCTGGTCGAAGTGCCCGCCTACCCGGCCACGCTGCAGACCCTTAAGCTGGCCCAGGCACAGGTCGTTGCCGTGCCCACGAACGAGCAGGGCCTGGACACCGAGGCCCTGGCCCGCCTGCTGGCGCAGTGGCCCCATGCGCGCGCCCCCAAGCTGCTCTACACCGTGCCCAACTTCTCCAACCCGGGCGGCACCCTGCTGCCCGCGGCGCGGCGCACGGCCCTGGTGGAGCTGGCGCGCCAGCATGGCTTTGTCATCGTCGAGGACGACCCCTATGGCGAGCTGCGCTTTGCCGGCCAGCGCGAGCCGTCGATCTACGAAACGGGCCTGGCGCTGTGCGGCGCCCAGGCCAATCCCGTGGTCTACCTGTCCAGCCTGTCCAAGACCGTGGCGCCTGCGCTGCGCATCGGCTGGATGCTGGCCGACGCCCAACTGCTGCGCCGCTGCACCATCGCCAAGCAGACG
This sequence comes from Delftia sp. K82, assembly GCF_002193035.1. Taxonomy (NCBI): domain Bacteria; kingdom Pseudomonadati; phylum Pseudomonadota; class Betaproteobacteria; order Burkholderiales; family Comamonadaceae; genus Delftia; species Delftia sp. K82. The sequence continues at coordinate 133,060 of NZ_MYFL01000001.1, forward strand.
GCCGATCTGTGCACCTCGCCGCTGGCGCAGATGATCGCCGCGCACTATCTGCGCTCGGGCCGCTATGCGCCCCAACTGGCCCAGGCCTGCGCCGAGTACGCGGCGCGCATGGATGCGCTGTGCTCTGGCATGCAGTCGGCCCTGGGCGATCAGATCCGCTTCGTGCGGCCTGCGGGGGGCATGTTCGTCTGGGCCCAGCTGCTGCCGCCGCAGCGGCTTGCGGGCGATTCCCAGGCCCTGGCCCGTGCGCTGTTCACGGCAGCGGTGGAGCAGGGCGTGCTCTATGTGCCGGGCAAGGCCTTCTTCCCGGCCGATGCAGCAGACAAGGCCGGCCTGTGCATGCGCCTGTCGTATGCGGCGCCCACCGTGCCCCAGATCACCGAGGCCGTGGCACGCCTGGGCCGGGCCTGGGGCCAGGCCGTGTCCTGAAAGACATCGGCAAAAGCGTTCATGCAATGACAAAGGCCGCCCGAGGGCGGCCTTTGTCTTGCTGGGCAAACCGGGCATGGCGCAAGGCCTGCCCGGTTGCGGCGGGCAATTACATGCCCATGCCGCCCATGCCACCCATGCCGCCCATGTCGGGCATGGCAGGGCCGCCTTCAGCCTTGGGAGACTCGGCGATCATGGCTTCGGTCGTCAGCAGCAGCGATGCCACGGAAGCGGCGTTCTGCAGGGCCGTACGCGTCACCTTGGTCGGGTCCAGGATACCCATTTCCAGCATGTCGCCGTAGGTGTCGTTGGCAGCGTTGAAGCCGTAGTTGCCCGAGCCGTTCAGCACGGCATTGACCACCACCGAGGGCTCGCCACCGGCGTTGGCCACGATTTCGCGCAGGGGCGCTTCGATGGCCTTCATGATCAGCTTGATGCCTGCGTCTTGCTCGGCATCGCCGGTCTTCAGGTCGCCCACGGCTTGCTTGGCACGCAGCAGAGCCACGCCGCCGCCGGCCACGATGCCTTCTTCCACAGCAGCGCGGGTAGCGTGCAGGGCGTCTTCAACGCGGGCCTTCTTTTCCTTCATTTCGACTTCGGTGGCAGCGCCAACCTTGATCACGGCAACGCCGCCAGCCAGCTTGGCCACGCGCTCTTGCAGCTTTTCGCGGTCGTAGTCGCTGGTGGCTTCTTCGATCTGGATGCGGATCTGCTTGACGCGGGCTTCGATTTCAGCAGCTTGGCCAGCACCGTCGATGATGGTGGTGTTTTCCTTGCCGATTTCGATGCGCACTGCCTGGCCCAGGTCTTCCAGGGTCACCTTGTCCAGCGCCAGGCCCACTTCTTCAGCGATGACCTTGCCGCCCGTCAGGATGGCGATGTCTTCCAGCATGGCCTTGCGGCGGTCGCCGAAGCCAGGAGCCTTGACAGCCACAACCTTCAGGATGCCGCGGATGGTGTTGACCACCAGCGTTGCCAGGGCTTCGCCTTCGACGTCTTCTGCAATGATCAGCAGGGGACGGCCGGCCTTTGCCACGGCTTCCAGCGTGGGCAGCAGGTCACGGATGTTGCTGATCTTCTTGTCGAACAGCAGCACGAAGGGGTTGTCCAGCAGGGCAACCTGCTTTTCAGGGTTGTTGATGAAGTAGGGCGACAGGTAGCCGCGGTCGAACTGCATGCCCTCGACGACGTCGAGTTCGTTGGCCAGCGACTTGCCTTCTTCAACGGTGATCACGCCTTCCTTGCCGACCTTGTCCATGGCTTCGGCAATGATGCTGCCCACGGATTCGTCGGAGTTGGCGGAGATCGAGCCGACCTGGGCGATTTCCTTGGAGGTGGTGGTGGCCTTGGATTGCTTCTTCAGCTCTTCCACCAGGGCGGCGACAGCCTTGTCGATGCCGCGCTTGAGGTCCATGGGGTTCAGGCCGGCGGCCACGTACTTGGTGCCTTCGCGGACGATGGCCTGTGCCAGCACGGTGGCGGTGGTCGTGCCATCACCGGCGATGTCGTTGGTCTTGGAGGCCACTTCCTTCACGAGCTGGGCGCCCATGTTCTGCAGCTTGTCCTTGAGTTCGATTTCCTTGGCGACCGAGACACCGTCCTTGGTCACGGTGGGGGCGCCGAAGGAGCGCTCCAGCACCACGTTGCGGCCCTTGGGGCCCAGGGTGACCTTGACCGCGTTGGCCAGGATGTTCACGCCTTCAACCATGCGGGCGCGTGCTTCGCCGCCGAAAACTACGTCTTTTGCTGCCATTTCAATTCTCCGGATTCAGTTGGAAAGTGCGGTTTCGAAGCGCGGATTACTTTTCGACGACTGCGAACAGGTCGTCTTCCTTCATCACCAGCAGTTCGTCGCCATGGACCTTGACGGTCTGGCCGCTGTACTTGCCGAACAGAACGCGGTCGCCGACCTTCACGTTCAGAGCGATCACTTCGCCCTTGTCGTTCTTCTTGCCGGGGCCCACTGCCAGCACTTCGCCCTGGTCGGGCTTCTCGGCGGCATTCTCGGGGATCACGATGCCCGAAGCCGTCTTGGTTTCGTTCTCGAGGCGCTTCACGATCACGCGATCGTGCAGGGGACGCAGGTTCATACCAACTCCTAAATCATCAACAAAGTTGAAACAAAGACTTGCCGGCCCGGCGGGCCGACATTCGAAGCAATGTGGGACAGAGGACTGTTAGCACTCATACCCAACGAGTGCTAATAATAAGGCAATTCGGCCAGGATTCAAGGGGTAGGGTCGATGTGCCGCAAGACGGCACACCCGGTGCGGCACTAGCGCAAGGGCAGGGGCAGATTCACAACCCCCGCTGCCGCTGCCTTGAAGTTCTCCATGACTTCATCGATCGGCTGACCCATCTGCGCATGGACGATGGCGCCGTCCGCCGCCAGGGTGAGCGCAGCGCCCACGGACACGGGATGGCCACCGAACAGGCGATCCAGCACGGACGACATTTCCTGCTTGTGCCGCCGGACCGTTGCCAGGATCTCAGGGTCGGACGAGCCCAGTTCGGCAGCGGCATTGAGAAAGGCGCAGCCCCGAAAGTCGGGCTGGCCGAACCAGCTCCTGAGGGTGGTTGCGAGGGCCTCCAACGCTGGCGAGCCCGCGTCAGTCGCCTGCGCCAGGCTGGCCTGGAACCAGGAAATCCACCGCTCATGGCGGTAGTCGAGGTACGCCCGGATCAGGTCGTCCTTGCTGGCGTACTGGCGGTAGAAGGTGACTTTGCTGACCGACGACCGCTCGATGATCCGGTCCACGCCCGTGGCCCGGATGCCCTCCGCGTAGAAGAGGCCATGGGCTGCCACCAGGATGCGCTCGCGGGGCGGCAATGACTCGAGAGATGGCTGGGAAGTTTTCATGAAGACATTGTAGACAGATCGTTCCACCTCCGTTAGAGTGACGCATGTAGACAGATCGTTCTACATCTCTTCAAAAGGTCACATCATGGAAACTCGCCCACCCCTGCCCCCGTTCTCGCTCGCAAGCGCCGTCCAAAAGGTCCGTTTGGCCGAGGATGGATGGAACACACGCGATGCGGCCAAGGTCGCGATGGCCTATACCCCCGACACGAAATGGCGCAACCGGGCGGAGTTCGCCAACAGCCGCGCCGAGGCCCAGGCCCTTCTTGAGAGGAAGTGGAAGAAGGAGCTGGACTACCGGCTGATCAAGGAGCTTTGGCTGTACGCGGAAAACCGGATCGCAGTCCGCTACGCCTATGAGTGGCACGACGATGCCGGGAACTGGTTCCGGTCATACGGCAACGAGAACTGGGAATTCGAGGCCGACGGTCTCATGCGCCGGCGCTTCGCATGCATCAACGACATGCCCATCCAGGAGTCGGAGCGCAAGTTCCACTGGCCGCTGGGGCGTCGCCCCGATGACCACCCCGGTCTGTCCGACCTGGGCCTGTAGGCAAAGCCCCGGGCCACGTCCCTAGGCAGCCAGCCGCTGCCGCGATGGCCTGGGCGGGGAGGGGCTCCGCCTTACCGACTCAACGCCTTGCGGACCTCCGCCTTACCGACTCAACGCCTTGCGGACCTCCGCCTGAAACGCCTCGCTGTTGCGAAGGCGCAGGTACTCCTGGTATGCGGCCCGATATTCCTGCGTTTCGACTCCGTAGGAGATCGATATCTCCGCATGGCGGTCCAATCCGGCGCGGCGCCAGAGTGCGAGATCGGCGATGACTTCGGCACGGGAAAGCGCTGCGTCCGATGTGGCTGCCAAGGCGTCTTGCGGCTGTGAATGGGCTGCGAAGCAGGTCGAGAAGGCGATGGCCGCAAGCGCCGGCTTCAGGAGGCGTGCGGCTGCAGCAACGGTGGGGGAGAGGGTTGTGTTTGACATGGTTTGACGGATGGGGGTTGGTGGAGCCGGGCCATGGCTTCAGCCGCCTGCTTGGGCAGGTCGCTTGGGCCGCATGTCCCGCAGGGGTGTTCGGTTTCTTTGCTGTGTGGAAAGGGGGCTCCTTTCGGGAAGTGGCAGGTTCAGCGGGCAACGCTGGCGGGCAGACCGTGGCTGGCGGCCGCCACTGCCCTGGAAGGCTCCGGCGTCCAGCCGCCGCCCAGCGCCTTGAAGATCGCGACCGTCGATCGCGCCGACTCCATCCGGGCCTGCGCCTGTGCATCCAGCACGCCCAGCAGGCTTTCATCCGCCTGCAGTACCTCGATCAGGCTGACCACGCCCTTGTCGTAGGCGGCGCCTGCGGCCTGCCGGGCCCGCGTGAGCGCATCCGCACCCCTGGCGAGCACGGCCATCAGCTCCTGCCGCTTGTCCTGAGACACCAGGGCGTTCTCCACTTCTTCCGTGGCGCGCAGTACCGACTGGCGATAGGCGGCAAGGCTTTCCGCCTCCTGTGCCTGCGCCTGTTGGATCTGTGCGTTGATGCGACCGAAGTCGAACAGCCGCCAGCGCAAGCCGCCCACAACGGTTGCCTGCGACGCGCCGGCGCTGAAGAGATTGCCCGCGGAGATGGAGGTGGCGCTGCCGATCAGGCCGCTGATCGACAGCTTCGGGTAGTACTCGGCAATCGCCACGCCGATGCGTGCGTTCGACGCTGCCAGGCGCCGCTCCGCCGCGATGAGGTCCGGGCGTCGCCGCAGCAGATCGCCGGGCGCCTCTGCCAGGGAAAGGGTTGGCAGCACGGGGACCGGGCGGGGATCGGCCAGCTCTGCCCGGTGCGTGCCGGGTGCCGTGGCCAGCATCACGTCCATGGCGTTGAGCGCGGCCTCGAGCGCGGTCTCCAGCGGCGGGATGGTCGCTTGCGCCCGCGCAAGCGCCCCCTCGACCTGGCGCAATTGAAGCTCTGATGCCAGTCCTTTGCCAAACCGCAGTTCGACGATGGAGCGCAGTTGCTGCTGGGTTTGCACTTGCGAGCGTGCCACTGCCAGCCGCGCCTGCAGGCCGCGAATCTGGATATAGGTGTCCGCAGTCTGGGCGGCCACCGCGAGCCGCACGGCAGTGGCGCCGGCTTCCGATGCCTGGTACTCGGCCAGGGAGGCCTGCCTGGCCCTGCGCAGGCCGCCGAAGAGATCAAGCTCCCAGCTGGCCCCGAGGTTGGCCTCCTGGGCGCTGCCGTAGCGATCGAACCCCGGCATGGAGTCGAGCACCCGGCCCAACGGAGTCTCGACCGACTGATAGCTCCTGGCCGTTTGCGCCGAGATCTGGGCCGACGGCAGCAACGCAGCTGCCGCCGCATCGAGTCCGGCGCGTGCCTGAAGCAGGCGGCCAGCGGCCTGGGCAACATCCAGGTTTTGCTGCAGTGCCGCCGTGACGAGGCGCGCCATTTGCGCATCGCCAAAGGCTGCCCACCAGGCTGCAAGGTCCGTGGAGGAGGCCGGCGAAGGAGGCTTGCCCTCACCCAGAACGCGGCCGCCCATGTAGGCCTGGGGCAGGGCCGTGGCGGGCGGCTGGTAGTCGGGGCCTACCGCACACCCTGCACAGAGGCTGGCGAGCATCAGAAAGACGGGGGCGGCAAGACGCGGCATGTTCAACAGTCAGAAGCTTGGTGACGCTGTGACTATATTCCAAAATGGTCACTTGCATAGTATTTTTTTGATGGAGTAAGCTAGGCCGCATGAGCACCACCAACGTCTATCCGACCTCTGCGCGCGGCCCGGTCGAACACGATGTCCGGCAACAGATCGTGACTGCGGCGAAAGAGCATTTCAGCCGCTATGGCTACGAGAAAACCACGGTGTCCGACCTTGCCAAGGCCATCGGCTTTTCCAAGGCCTACATCTACAAGTTCTTCGAGTCCAAGCAGGTCATCGGCGAGATGATCTGTTCCAACTGCCTGATGGAGATGGAGGCGGAGATCCGCCAGGCCGTCGCCAGCACGGATGCGCCTCCCGAGCAGCTGCGGCGCCTGTTCAAGGCGATCGTCGCTGTCACGCTGCGGCTTTTCTCCGAAGACCGCAAGCTGTACGAGATCGCCATTTCCGCGTCGGCCGAGCGCTGGCAGGCAGCGCAGGCCTATGAGGAACGCATGCATCAGCTGCTGCTGCAGATACTCGATGCCGGGCGCCAGCGGGGCGACTTCGAGCGCAAGACGCCACTGGATGAAACCGGGCGCGCCATCTTCCTGGTCATGCTCCCCTACCTGAACCCGGTGATGCTGCAGCACAGCCTCGACCATGCGGACGAGGCGCCCGCACAACTGGCCGGATTGGTGCTGAGAAGCCTGTCACCCTAAAATCCGCAGTTGTGACCATTGACATAAATGGTCACCAATCACAGAATCGGGTCCTGCTCATTGATCGGGACCCCCTCATGCTTCGGCACCGCCATCTGTCCATCGCCGCTGTCGGCGCACTGTCACTTGCACTCGCAGCCTGCGGCAAAAGCCCGCCGCCAGATCCGCGCACCCAGCCACCCCTCGTTCGCACCACCCTGGTAGCGCCAGGCCATTCTTCCGAGCGCGTCTTCACCGGCACCATCGCGGCCAGGGTGCAGGGTGATCTTGGATTTCGCGTGGCCGGCAAGGTGCTGGAGCGCCTGGTGGATACAGGCCAGACGGTCAGGCGGGGCCAGGCATTGCTGCGCCTCGACCCGGTGGACCTGAAGCTGGCCGCCCATGCCCAGCAGGAGGCCGTCGCAGCCGCCAGGGCACGTGCCCAGCAGGCCAGCGACGAGGAGCAGCGCTACCGGGACCTGCAGGGAACGGGTGCCGTTTCGGCCTTGGCCCATGAACAGATCAAGGCGGCCGCGGATGCCGCCCGCGCCCAGCTCAGGGCGGCCGAAGCGCAGGCCGCCGCAGCGCTGAACGCCAGCCGCTACGCCGAACTGCTGGCCGATGCCGATGGCATCGTGATGGAAACACTTGCCGAGCCTGGCCAGGTCGTCAGTGCCGGCCAGGTGGTCGTGCGCCTCGCCCATGCCGGCAGGCGCGAAGCAGTCGTCCAGTTGCCCGAAACACTGCGCCCCGCGCTGGGCTCGGCGGCCCAGGCCCGCCTGTTCGGCAGGGAGGATGTGGTCATCCCCGCCAGACTGCGCCAGCTGTCCGATGTGGCCGACCGGGCCACCCGCACCTTTGAGGCCCGCTATGTGCTGGACGCCGGCGCGGCGGCCAGCGCCCCGCTGGGCAGCACGGTCACGCTCAGGATGGGCGGGACATCGACAGCAACAGCGACATCGACATCTACATCGACAGCGACAGCGGGCAAGGCAACCCTGCAGGTCCCCATCGGCGCCATCCTCGACGAGGGCAAGGGCGCCGCTGTCTGGGTGGTGCAGGGCGATCAGGTGAGGCGCCAGCCCGTCACCGTGGTTCAGGTACAGGACGGCAATGCCCAGGTGGTGGGTGCGCTCGACCTGGGGGAGCGGATCGTCGCGCTCGGCGCGCATTTGTTGAGCGAGGGCGCGCAGGTGCGACTGGACAGCGAGGCGCCGGCGCCTTCAACGGCAACAACGTCCACGGCGTCCTCCGTGTCCACGGGAGCATCCCGTGAGTGAAGGCCGTTTCAACCTATCGGCGCTTGCCGTCCGTGAGCGCTCCATCACGCTGTTCCTGATCCTGCTGATTTCGCTGACGGGTGTCTTTGCCTTCCTGAAGCTTGGTAGGGCGGAAGATCCGGCCTTCACCGTCAAGGTCATGACGATCATCACGGCCTGGCCTGGCGCCACCCCGCAGGAAATGCAGGACCAGGTGGCAGAGAAGCTGGAAAAGCGCCTGCAGGAGCTGCGCTGGTATGACCGCACCGAAACCTTCGTCAGGCCGGGGCTGGCCTTCACCACGCTGACCCTGCTCGACTCCACGCCCCCCGGCGAGGTGCAGGAGGAGTTCTACCAGGCCCGCAAGAAGCTCGGTGACGAAGCCCGCAACCTGCCGGCGGGCGTGATCGGCCCGATGGTGAACGACGAGTACGCCGACGTGACCTTTGCAATCTACGCCCTCAAGGCGCGCGGCGAGGAGCCCAGGGCGCTGGTGCGCGATGCCGAAGCCTTGCGCCAGCGTCTTTTGCATGTGCCGGGCGTCAAGAAGGTCAACATCGTCGGCGAGCAATCCGAGCGGATCTACGTGGAGTTCTCGCACGAGCGCCTGGCCACGCTGGGCATCAGCCCGCAGGACGTCTTCGCTGCGTTGAACAACCAGAACGCACTCACCCCTGCCGGGTCGGTGGAGACCCAGGGACCGCAGGTGTTCATCCGCATCGACGGGGCGTTCGACGCGCTGCAGAAGATCCGCGACACACCCATCGTGGCCCAGGGCCGCACGGTCAGGCTGTCCGACATCGCCACCGTCCAGCGCGGCTACGAAGATCCCTCGACCTTCATCATCCGCAACGGCGCGGAGCCGGCCTTGCTGCTGGGCGTCGTCATGCGCGACGGCTGGAACGGGCTGGACCTGGGCAAGGCGCTGGACAGGGAGGTGGGCGCCATCAACGCAGACATGCCGCTGGGCATGGGCCTGACCAAGGTGACGGACCAGGCCGTGAACATCAGCGCCTCCGTCGATGAGTTCATGCTCAAGTTCCTGGCCGCGCTGCTGGTCGTGCTGGTGGTGTGCTTCGCCAGCATGGGCTGGCGCGTTGGTGTGGTGGTGGCTGCGGCCGTGCCGCTGACGCTGGCGGCCGTGTTCATCATCATGGCCGCCACGGGAAAGAATTTCGACCGCATCACGCTTGGCTCGCTGATCCTTGCGCTGGGCCTGCTGGTGGACGACGCCATCATCGCCATCGAGATGATGGTGGTGAAGATGGAGGAGGGCTACGACCGCGTGGCCGCGTCCGCCTACGCCTGGAGCCATACCGCGGCGCCCATGCTGTCCGGAACGCTGGTGACGGCGGTGGGCTTCATGCCCAACGGGTTCGCCCGCTCCGCTGCAGGCGAGTACACCAGCAACATGTTCTGGATCGTCGGCATCGCGCTCATCGCGTCCTGGGTGGTGGCCGTGGTGTTCACGCCCTATCTGGGCGTGAAGATGCTGCCCCCTCTCAAGAAGGTCGAGGGCGGACATGCGGCGATGTATGGCACGCCCCGCTACGAGCGCCTGCGGCGCGTGCTGGGCAAGGTGATCGCCCGCAAGGGCATGGTGGCCGCAGTCGTGGGCGGGCTCATGGTGGCTTCCGTGCTGGGCATGTCCATCGTGAAGAAGCAGTTCTTCCCCATCTCCGACCGGCCCGAGGTGATGGTCGAGGTGCAGATGCCCTACGGCACCTCCATCGGCCAGACGAGCGAGACCACCCGCACGGTGGAAGCCTGGCTGCTGCAGCAGCCCGAATCGGAGATCGTGACCGCCTATATCGGCCAGGGCGCACCGCGCTTTTTTCTGGCCATCTCCCCTGAGCTGCCCGACCCGTCGTTCGCCAAGATCGTCGTGCGCACCGCCAACCAGGCGCAGCGCGACGCACTCAAGCTCCGGCTGCGCGAGGCCATCGCCCAGGGACTGGCTCCGCAGGCGCAGGTGCGCGCATCGCAGATCGTGTTCGGGCCGTACTCACCCTTTCCGGTGGCGTATCGCGTCTCCGGCCCCGACCCGCAGCGGCTGCGCGACATTGCCGGCCAGGTGCACCAGGTGCTGCACGACAGCCCGATGATGCGGACCGTGAACTCCGACTGGGGCGTGCGCACCCCCGTCATGCGCTTCACCCTGGACCAGGACCGGCTGCAGGCCATGGGCCTGACCTCCGCGGCGGTCGCGCAGCAGCTGCAATTCCTGCTCAGTGGCGTGCCCGTGACCACCGTGCGCGAGGACATCCGCACCGTGCAGGTGATGGCGCGTTCTGCGGGCAGCACCCGCCACGATGTGGCCAGAGTCGGCGACTTCACGCTCACCAACGCCACTGGCCAGCGCATACCGCTGTCGCAGCTGGGCGAGGTCACCGTGCAGATGGAGGAGCCCGTCATGCGCCGCCGCGACCGCATGCCCACCATCACGGTTCGCGGAGACATCGATGACAGCCTGCAGCCGCCCGATGTCTCGGCGGCCATCACCCGGCAGCTGGAGCCCATCAGGAAGGCGTTGCCTGCGGGCTACCGCATCGACGAGGCCGGCTCCATCGAGGAATCCGGCAAGGCCATGACGGCCATGCTGCCCCTGTTCCCGATCATGATCGCCATCACGCTGATCATCATCATCTTGCAGGTGCGGTCGATATCGGCCATGGTCATGGTGTTCCTGACCAGCCCTCTGGGATTGATCGGCGTGGTGCCGACGCTCATCGTCTTTCAGCAGCCCTTCGGCATCAACGCACTGGTGGGGCTGATCGCGCTTTCGGGCATTCTGATGCGCAACACGCTGATCCTGATCGGACAGATCCAGCACAACGAGCAGGAAGGGCTTGCGCCGTTCCAGGCGGTGGTGGAGGCCACCGTCCAGCGCGCCCGGCCCGTGATCCTGACCGCGCTGGCGGCGATCCTGGCCTTCATCCCGCTGACCCAATCGGTGTTCTGGGGAACGCTGGCCTATACGCTGATCGGCGGCACGCTGGCCGGCACGGTGCTGACGCTGGTCTTCCTGCCTGCCATGTACTCGATCTGGTTCAGGATCAGGCCCGGCGAAGCACGGCGCTGATGCACGGCACACGCGCCCAGGGCTTTGGCCGATTGGCCACAATGGGGCATCCCGTTCCAGGCTCAGGAGGCCATGCATGTCCGATATCCGCTGCGGCGATTCCATCCACTCACGCGCATCCCTGGGCCGCCGCTGCGCGCGTGCCGCCGCTCCCCTGCTGGCGGCGCTGCTGCTGTCGCCGCTGGCCCAGGCCGCGCTCAAGGTGGGCGACACCGCGCCGCGCTTCACCACGCCGGCCGCGGTGGCGGGCAAGGCCTTCGATTTCGACATGGCCGCCACGCTCAGGAAGGGGCCGGTGGTGCTGTATTTCTTCCCCAAGGCCTTCACGCAGGGCTGCACCATGGAAGCCCACGCCTTTGCCGAGGCCACGCCGCGTTTCGCGGCCATGGGCGCCACGGTGGTGGGCATGTCGCATGACGACATCGATACGCTCAAGCGCTTTTCCACCGAGGCCTGCCGCGACCAGTTCGCCGTGGCATCGGACCCGCAGGCGCAGACCATCCGCGCCTACGACGCCTCGGCCGCCGCCGACCCCCAGCGCGCCGACCGCATCTCCTACGTGATCGGGCAGGACGGCAAGGTCCGCTTCGTGCACATCGGCTCGGACCCGGACGAGCATGTGCGCCAGACAGAGGCCGCGGTCAAGCGGCTGACCGGAAAGTAGCCCGCCGCGCGGCCCCTGTCAGGGGCTGTTGCCTTCGCTGGCCAGGATCTCGGCGTATTCCTCGTCCGTGAACAGCCTGGAGCGTGTGTGGAAGGCCTTGCCCGTGCTGCCCTCCAGCGAGAAGGTGCCGCCCTGGCCCTCGATCACGTCGAGGATGAGCTGGGTGTGCTTCCAGTATTCGTACTGCGACTTGCCAATGTAGAAGGGCGCGCCGCCCACCTGGCCCAGCAGCACGTCCTGGGCGCCTATCGTCAGCTCGCCGGGCAGATAGCAGTTGGCGGCGCTGTTGTCGCAGCAGCCCCCGGACTGGTGGAAGAACACCGGCCCGTGCTGCGCCTGCAGGTCGGCGATCAGCGCCAGCGCGGCGTCGGTGGCAATCACTTTGTCAACCATGGGTTGGTCCTTTCCTGGGCGGCCGGCCGCGCTGTGCGCCGCCGGCCGCATTCACCTGGGAAGAACTTCAGAAGAAGCCCAGCTTGTTCTCGCTGTAGCTGACCAGCAGGTTCTTGGTCTGCTGGTAGTGGTCCAGCATCATCTTGTGGGTCTCCCGGCCGATGCCCGATTCCTTGTAGCCGCCGAAGGCCGCATGCGCCGGGTAGGCGTGGTAGCAGTTGGTCCACACGCGCCCGGCCTTGATGGCCCGGCCCATGCGGTAGGCCACGTTGCCGTTGCGGCTCCACACGCCCGCGCCCAGGCCGTAGAGCGTGTCGTTGGCAATGGCCAGGGCCTCGGCCTCGTCCTTGAAGGTGGTCACGGCCAGCACGGGGCCGAAGATTTCCTCCTGGAAGATGCGCATCTTGTTGTGGCCCTTGAACAGCGTGGGCTGCACGTAGTAGCCGCCTTCCAGGTCACCGCCCAGATGGGCCTGGCCGCCGCCGGCCAGCACCTCGGCGCCCTCCTGCTTGCCCAGGTCCAGGTACGACAGGATCTTGGTGAGCTGCTCCTTGGACGCCTGCGCGCCCATCATGCTGTCGGTGTCCAGCGGGTTGGCATGCCGGATGGCGGCCACGCGCTGGAGCACGCGCTCCATGAAGCGGTCGTAGATGCTTTCGTGGATCAGCGCGCGGCTGGGGCAGGTGCAGACCTCGCCCTGGTTGAAGGCGAACAGCACCAGCCCTTCGACGGCCTTGTCGAGGAAGGCATCGTCCTTGTCCATCACGTCGGCGAAGAAGATGTTGGGCGACTTGCCGCCCAGCTCCAGCGTGGCCGGGATCAGGTTGTTGGCGGCGGCCTGGGCAATCACGCGGCCCGTGGAGGTGGAGCCCGTGAAGGCGATCTTGGCGATGCGCTTGCTGGTGGCCAGCGGCATGCCGGCCTCGCGGCCGAAGCCGTTGACGATGTTGAGCACGCCGGGCGGCAGCAGGTCGGCAATGAGCTCGGCCAGGATCAGGATGCTGATGGGCGTGGACTCGGCCGGCTTGAGCACCACGCAGTTGCCTGCGCCCAGCGCGGGCGCCAGCTTCCAGGCCGCCATGAGGATGGGGAAGTTCCAGGGAATGATCTGGCCCACCACGCCCAGCGGCTCCTGGATGTGATAGGCCACCGTGGTCTCGTCGATATGGCTGAGCGCGCCTTCCTGGGCGCGCACGCAGCCCGCGAAATAGCGGAAATGGTCCACGGTCAGCGGGATGTCGGCATTCAGCGTCTCGCGGATGGCCTTGCCGTTGTCCACGGTCTCGGCATAGGCGAGCAGCTCCAGGTTGGCCTCGATGCGGTCGGCGATCTTCAGCAGGACGTTCGCACGCTCGGCCGCGCTGGTGCGGCCCCAGGCGTCGCTGGCGGCATGGGCGGCGTCCAGCGCCAGTTCGATGTCCTCGGCCGTGGAGCGCGCGGCGCGGGTGTAGACCTTGCCGCTGATGGGGGTGACCACGTCGAAGTACTGCTCCTTGACCGGAGGTACGAACCTGCCGCCGATGAAGTTGTCGTAGCGGGCCTTGTAGGCGATCTTGGCGCCAGCGGCGCCGGGTGCTGCGTAGACGGTCATGCTGCTTGTCTCCTGAGGATGCTTATGGGTCTGTTGTGATCGGGTGTGGATCGGGATATCCGGCCATTGCCGGACGGCAGACATGATTCAAAAGCCGTGCCAGCCCGCAGGCCGCAGGGCAGGTGCCCGCAAAGGCATGCGGGACGTGGCTGCTGCGGGTATTCCCGTGCGCGTTCGCCCTGTGCAGTGACGTTCCGCAACAGGACAACTGTCCAGAAATGGAACAGTCGGGCGCTTGGCCTGCCACTTGGCTTGCCCGGTGCCCGCCGGCCCCGCATACTGGTCTGCAACGCGGCGCAATGACGCCCGAGCAGGAGACAGCATGCAATCGAGAGCCTCCCTTGTGGCCTTGCGCCAGGCCCGTCACAGCCTGATGGAGTCAGGCCTGTGCCCCAGCGGCCTGGTGGACGAGCGCCTGGCGCGCTCGTGGCAGCGCTGCATCGAGCAGGGACTGCGTCCCACAGGACGGCTGGGCGCCGCCGACAACCTGGAGCAGCACGCGCTGGGCGTGCTGCGCAGCCGCCACCATGCGCTGCTGGCGCATTCACGGCCCGTCATGGAATACCTGTCCGAGCAGGTGCGCGGCAGCCAGAGCGTGGTGGTGCTGGCCGGCCCCTGCGGCACCCTGGTGGATACCTGCGGCGACCCCTTCTTTCTGGGCAAGGCCGAGCGCGTGGCCCTGGCCAGCGGCGCGTCCTGGCATGAGGCGCAGCGCGGCACCAATGCCATCGGCACGGCACTGGCCGAGATGGACTCCATCGAAATCCAGGGCGGCGAGCATTTCCTGGAGCGCAACGGCTTTCTCACCTGCGCGGCCGCGCCCATCCTGTCGGGCACGGGCCAGCTGCTGGGCATCCTGGACATCTCCAGCGAACATGGCCGGGGCAGCCCGCACACGCTGGGCCTGGTCGGCACGGCGGCCCGCATGATCGAAAACCGCCTCATGGCCTGCGACGGCCAGCGCCACATCCGCCTGCACCTGCACGCGCGGCCCGAAGGCATTGGCACGGTGGCCGAAGGCATTGCGCTGATCTCCGCGGACGGATGGCTGGTGGGCGCCAACCGCGCCGCGCTGGCCCTGCTGCGCCTGTCGCGGGCGCAGCTGGGCAGCGTGTCGCTGGAGCAGGTGCTGGACGCGGGCCTGGAGGAGCTGCTGTCACGCCAGCACCGCCAGCCCGATGCGGCCCAGCCGCTGCGGCGCCATGACGGCACGGCGCTGTTCGGCCAGCTGGTGCCGGACCGGCGCACGGTCCGGTCCTCGGTCGTGGAGCGGGTTGCAGAGCAACAGCAACAGGAACAGGCGCCGCAGCAGCCGGCGCGCGATGCGCTGGCGCGGCTGGACACGGGCGATGCGCGCTGGCGCACGGCGGCGGACAAGGCCCGGCGCGTGCTGGGCAAGCCGATTGCGCTGCTCATCCAGGGCGAGTCCGGCGTGGGCAAGGAATGGTTTGCGCGCGCGGCCCACGACAGCGGGCCACGCCGCGACGGCCCGTTCGTGGCCATCAACTGCGCGGCCATGCCCGAGTCGCTGATCGAGGCCGAGCTGTTCGGCTACCGCCAGGGCGCCTTCACGGGCGGGCGGCGCGAAGGACAGGCGGGCCTGCTGCGCCAGGCGCACGGCGGCACGCTGTTCCTGGACGAGATCGGCGACATGCCGCTGTCGCTGCAGACCCGGCTGCTGCGCGTGCTGCAGGAGCGGCAGGTGGTGCCGCTGGGCGGTGGCACGCCCGTTGCGGTCGATTTCGCGCTGGTCAGCGCCTCCAACCGCAGGCTGCGCGAGGATGCCGACCAGGGGCGGTTTCGTGCCGACCTGTACTACCGCATCAACGGCCTGGCCGTGGAGCTGCCTCCGCTGCGCGAGCGCGGCGACTTCGAGGCGCTGGCCGCGCGCATGCTGGCCGACATCGAACCCGCGCGCCCGCTGCGCATGGCACCGGCCCTGCTGGCGCAGCTGGCCGGCCATGGCTGGCCCGGCAATCTGCGCCAGTGCGCCAGCGTGCTGAGAACGGCCTGCGCCATGCTCGATCCCCATGAGGACTGCCTGCAGTGGCAGCACCTGCCCGACGACTTCCAGGCCGAGCTGGCGCAGACCGCCCGCAGCGGCCCCCGGCTCGACGCTGCGCCGCAGAGCCTGGATGAACTCTCGCGCTCGGCCGTGCGGCAGGCGCTGGAGAACTGCCGGGGCAATGTCACCCAGGCCGCGCGCATGCTGGGCATCAGCCGCCAGACGCTGTACCGCAAGCTGGCCCAGGACCGTGCGGCGGACGGCTTGCGGCTGCAGTGAGGCGCCTGCCGGTGCTCAGGCCTTGAAGGTGATCCAGGGCCTGAGCTTCACGGCGGCGTGGATCAGGCCGGCGGCCTCCTGCGACTCGATGACCGGGCCGATGGGCTTGTAGGCTTCGGGCGCCTCCTCGATGCGGCGCTCCTCGCGCAGCGTCACGCATTGCCAGCCCTGTTCGCCCGCATGGCCTGCACGGGCTTCGGGCCGGAGCGCGCGCACGGCCTGGCGGCGCATGCGCCGCCCCGCGCCATGGCTGCAGGACCAGAGCCAGTCGGCCGCGCCCAGGCCCGTGACCAGGTAGGAGGCATCGCCCATGGACCCCGGGATCAGCGCGAAGTCGCCCTCGTTGGCCGGCGTGGCGCCCTTGCGGTGGATGTTCATGCCGCCTTGCTGCAGGACCACGTTATGCGGCACATCGACCACCAGGCGCGAATCCGCTGCGCCCACGATCTGCTCCAGGTCCTTGCGCACCAGCTCGGCCAGCACCACGCGGTTGGCCCAGGCATAGCGCGCCGCCACGCCCATGGCCTGCAGGTACTCGCCGGCCAGCGGACCCGACAGGCCGTACAGGCCGCTGGCCGGGTGCTTCACGCCTTGCGGCCACTCGGCCCGGGCGCGGTCCATCCAGGCCTGGCCCACGTAAAAGCCCAGGTCGCGCGAGCCGCTGTGGATCATCACCACCACGTCGCCTGCGCGCAGGCCGGCCCGGTAGGCCGCGTGGCGGTCCAGCACCTCGTCGACCACCTGCAGTTCCACGAAATGGTTGCCCGATCCCACCGTGCCCAGGCACGGGTCGCGGAACACGGCATGGCGCTCCTGCAGATAGGCATGGGGCGCGTGGCGGGCGCTGCCAGCGAAGCTGTCCAGGCCGATGCAGGCGGCCAGCTCGCGGTGCAGGCGATCCCTGTCGACATGGCCCCACAGGCCCTGGCCGCTCAGCTGGTCCACAAAGGCGGCCGGCCCGTGGTCGAACAGCGCGCGGAATGCGGCCGTGGTCACGGGCACGTCGCGCCCGCTGCCCAGCAGGCTGGCGGTCAGCAGTTCCACCAGCCGGCCCTTGTGTGGCGCCAGCTGGTCCAGCCGGGCGCCCGTGGTCAGCAGGCGCACGCTGCAGTTGATGTCCGTGCCGATGGCGGCCGGAATGACGAAGTCCGATGGCGTGGCCACCACGCTGCCCACGGGCGCCACCGTGCCCGGATGGAAATCGGGCGTGGCGCAGGCGCGGCAGACGGCGCCGTGGCTGCCCTGGCCGTCATGCCGGCGCACGGCGGCAAAGGCCAGCAACTGGCGCACGGCCTTGTCCTCCAGGGGAAGGCTGTCGGGAAGAAGAATGTGGGCCTCGGCCTGGCCATCGCGCACGTGGTAGATGCCGTCGCGATAGTCGAGAGAGATGCCCGTGCGTGCAAAGGCACGCTGGAGTCGTTGAGGAGTGCTCATGGCTGCAGATCCGCGAGGCCTGGTTGGCGCTCGCCGCGTCCGATGGGTGTACGGACGATGAAAGACACCCGGGCGGCAAAGGCCCGGAAAACGTCTTTCCTGCAGCAGCTCGTTCAAGAAAGAAGGGGTGCAGTATAGCGGGATCCGCGCTGGACGGCAGGCGCTACGCGTTGCGCCGCTCGTACTGGGCGATGGCGTTGAGCAGCAGGGGCGAGAACTTCTTCGCGTAGTCGGCGCCGCTCCACTGGCTTGAGGAGCCGCTCAGGTGCAGGGCGCCCAGCGGCACGCCGTCGGCATCGACCACGGCGGCGGCCAGCGCGACCTCGCCCATGATGAATTCATCGACCACCATGGCGTAGCCGCGCTCGCGCACCTTCTTCAGTTCCGCCTGGACGGCCTTGGCGGTGGTCAGCGTCCGGGGCGTGCTGGCCACCAGGCGGCCGGGGGCCAGCAACTGCTCCACCTGCGCCTCGTCCAGCCGGGCCATCACGGCGCGCCCGCCTGCCGTGCAATGCAGGGGCACGCGCCGGCCCACGAGCGAGGCGTGGTAGTGCTCGGTGCTGGTCTGGTGGCGCAGCACATGCACCAGCCAGTCGCCGTCGCGCAGCGACAGGCTGATCTTCTGCTCCGTGTCCTTGGACAGCTGCAGCAGCAGGGGGTTGAGCGCTTCCGCCAGCGCATGGGTGCGCAGGAAATGGAAGGTCAGGTCCAGCACGCCCGCGCCCAGCCGGTAGCGGCGGGTCTGGCTGTTTTGCTGCAGGTAGCCCTCGGCGCTGAGGGTGTAGGCGTAGCGCTGGGCGGCGCTCTTGTCCAGGCCGCTGCGCTCCATGATTTCCGTGAGGCTCAGGTCGCCCGCCGCGCCCTTGAAGCAGTCCAGCACGCGGAATGCCTTGCCCACGGAACCCACATACAACGCGTTTTCGATCATCGTTTTACCTGATTGTGAATCTGAAGTATTAAATAACAATACCAAGTATTGAAAAATACGGAGGCAGCGGATGCCACAGCAAGCCATTGTCAGTGCGGACCGGGCGTTCGGCGCGTCGGAGTGGATCAAGGGCCAGCGGGAGAACATGCTTTCGCTGCTGGCGGACATCGTCAACATCGACTCGGGCAGTTTCGACAAGCCTGGCGTGGCGCGCGTGTTCCGGCGCCTGGAGGCCTTCTTCCTGGGCCAGGGGCTGCAGGTCAGCCCGCATTTCGTCGATGGCGTGGAGGCCGCGATCTCGGTCACCGTGAACGCGGGCAGCACCGTGGGCAGGCCCGTGCTGCTGATGGGGCACTGCGACACGGTCTTCCCTGAAGGCGAGGCCGCGCGCAGGCCGTTTCGCATCGAAGGCGGCAGGGCCTACGGCCCGGGCGTGGCCGACATGAAGTCGGGCATCGTCATGAACGCCTTCCTGCTGGCTGCGCTGGCCCACAGCGCGGAGCCTGCGCCCGAGGTCACGGGCCTGTTCACCTGCGACGAGGAGATCGGCTCGCCCCTGAGCAAGTCCGTCATCGAGCCCTTTGCGCGCAAGGCGGGCTTTGTCTTCAATGCGGAGCCGGGCCGGCCTTCGGGCAACGTGGTCACGGGCCGCAAGGGCGGCGTGTTCTTCGGCGTGGAGATCGAGGGCAAGGCGGCACACTCGGGCGCCAACTTCGCCGAGGGCATCAGCGCCATCTCGGAGCTGGCGCACAAGGTGGTGGCGCTGGACGCGCTCACCGACCTGGACAAGGGCGTCACCGTCAACGTGGGCCTGGTGTCGGGCGGCCTGTCGGTGAATACGTCGGCGCCGTCGGCCAAGGCGGCCATCGACCTGCGCATCTTCGACCTGGACCAGCGCGAGTCCCTGGTGGGCCGCATCCGCTGCATCTGCGACAAGTCCTTCATCCAGGGCACGCGCTCCACGCTGAACATCACCGGCGAGTTCCGCCCCTTCGTTCCCACGCCGCAGTCGCAGCAACTGTTCGAGCTGTACCAGGCCGAGCTGGGCACGCTGGGCCACAAGGCCGAGGGCGAGTTCAGCGGCGGCTGCGCGGACTCGGGCGTGACCTCCAGCCTGGGCGCCATCACGCTGTGCGGCACCGGACCCGTGGGCGGCAAGTTCCACACCACCGACGAGTACTGCGAGGTGGACACCATCGTCCCGCGCGGCCTGGCGGTGCTCCACACCATTGCACGCCTGCCCCACGCCCGGTGGTAGGGCGCGCCTGATTCCCGCCTTCCCCCTCAAGCCACTGCCTGGTGCACTTTCATGAATCCACTTGCCTTGCCCACACGCCGCTCGCTCCTGAAAATCGCCGCCGGCCTGCCGCTGGCGCCTCTGCTGCTGCAGCCCGCCGCGGCCTCGGCGCCCGGCCCGGTCAGCCTGATGGTGCCCTACCCGGCAGGCGGGCCCAGCGACGTCAGCGCCCGCATTCTGAGCAAGCCCATAAGCGAGGGACTGGCGGCCAAGGTGATCGTGGAGAACCTGGGCGGCGCCACGGGCACGATTGCCGCATCCAAAGTGCTGGGCGCCAGGGCCGATGGCAGCATGTTCTTCCAGGGCACGCAAAACGAACTCATCCTGCCGCCGCTCACCAACAAGGCCGTGCGCTACCAGCCCGATGCGTTCGAGAACCTGCAGTACATCACCGTCACCCA
The DNA here is from genome assembly GCF_002193035.1 of Delftia sp. K82. Lineage (NCBI taxonomy): Bacteria > Pseudomonadati > Pseudomonadota > Betaproteobacteria > Burkholderiales > Comamonadaceae > Delftia > Delftia sp. K82. Next base: position 152,990 of record NZ_MYFL01000001.1, read on the forward strand.
CCTGGTGCTGCTGGTGCGCTCGGGCCTGCCGGCCCGGAACATGCAAGAGTTCCTGGCGCTGGCGCGCTCGCGCAACGAAAGCAATTCGCTGACCTACGGCTCCGTGGGCGTGGGCTCGCTCTACCACCTGATCACCGAGTACATGGGCAAGGTGGTGAAGGTGCCGTTCACGCACGCGCCCTATGCGGGCACGGCACCCGTGATCCAGGACCTGGCCGGCGGCCAGATCGACTTCAGCATCATGCCGTTCCAGGCGTCCATGCTGGAGATGATCCGCACCGGCCGCTTCCGGGCGCTGGCCGTGCTGTCGCGCAACCGGCCTGCCGTGCTGTCGGCCGTGCCCAGCATCACCGAAGTGCCGGCGCTGCGCGATTTCGAGTACGCCAGCCTGGCGGGCTACTTCGTCAAGCGGGGCACGCCGCAGGACGTCAAGCAGCGCCTGAACCAGGCCATCGGCCAGGCCCTGCTGGACCCGCAGGTCATCGCCAAGCTGGAGGCCGACGGCCGTGATGTCGCCAAGCCCATGGGCCTGGACGATGCAGCGGCCGCCTATGCGCGCGAGATCGCCAAGTACCGCGAAATGATCCGCGTCACGGGCTACGTGCAGGCGGATTGAGAACGAAAGCCGCAACCTACGCGAGTGCGCCCTCCAGCAGCTCGGCCATGCGCGGCAGGTCGGGCTCGGCGCTGGTCACCAGCAAGATGGCGCGCTCATAGGCCGCGCCCGCAATGGGCAGCATGCGGCAGTCGCCCATGAAGCGCTCCAGGCCCGTCCAGTGCGGCACCAGGCCCACGCCCATGCCGTCGGCGGCCAGCATGGCAATGGCCTCCAGCGCGTCCAGGTCGCACAGCACCGCAGGCTCCAGCCCCTGGTCGGCCAGCCAGTCGGCCGCATGGCGGCCACCCCAGGCATCGGGGTCGTAGCGTATGTAGGGCAGGCTGCGCAGCAGCGCGGCAGGCCGGCCGCGTGCCTGGGGCGGTGCCAGCAGCACCAGCGGCTCGCGGCGCAGCTGCACGCTGCGCAGCGCCTTGGGCAGTTCAAAAGGGGGCGCCACGATGACGGCGGCATCGAGCTCGCCGGCCTGCAGCATCTGGAACAGCGCGCGCGAGGTGCCCGGCACGATGACGGGCCGGCACTGTGGAGCCGCCTGCGTGAGCTTGCGCAGCGCGGCCGGCAGCATGCCGGTGAGCGCGGTCGAGATGGCGCCGATGCGCAGCGTGCCGGCCAGCCCATCGGCACTGGCATCGCTGCCCAGCAGCGCGGCCTCGCGCACCAGGCGCCGCGCGCGCGGCAGCAGGGCCAGGCAGGCCTGGGTGGGGCGGGCCGCATGGCCGCTGCGCGAGAGCAGGGCAAAGCCAAGCTCGCGCTCCAGCGCCTGCACGCGCTGGCCCACGGCGGCGGCGGTCAGGTGCTCGGCGCGCGCCGCATCGGCGATGGAGCCGCTGTCCACCACGGCGATCAGGCTCTTGAGATAGCGGGTCTCCAAAAGATTTCCTTGGGGATTGCAAAGAAATCAACGCTATCACTTTTGAAAAGCCTCTGCTAGGCTCGCGCCACCCACGGCAGGCCACGGCCTGCGAGCCTGCCTGCACCACAAGCACAACCAAAGGATCAGCCATGCGCACCAGCTTCCACCTTGCCTACCATGTCCGCGATCTGGACGAAGCGCGCGCCTTCTACGGCACGCTGCTCGGCTGCCAGGAAGGCCGCAGCACCGAGACCTGGGTGGACTTCGACTTCTTCGGCCACCAGATCTCGCTGCACCTGGGCGAGCCCTTCCCGGTCACGAACACCGGCCGCGTGGGCGACCACATGGTGCCCATGCCCCACCTGGGCCTGGTGATGGCCATGGACGACTGGAAGGCCCTGGCCGCGCGGCTGTCGGGTGGCGTGGTGGATTTCGTGCTGCAACCCGGTATCCGCTTCGAGGGCGAGCCCGGCGAGCAGGCCACCATGTTCTTCCGCGACCCCAGCGGCAATCCCATCGAGGTCAAGGGCTTCGCCGACCTGGACAAGGTTTTTGCCAAATGAGCGGTTCGCTGTCTCCTCGCGCCTCGCTCCCCCCGCTTCCTTTCGTCTGCGCACCCGGCTACCCGGCAGCCCAGGCCTGGCTGCAGGCCCTGCAGGCCGCCCTGCCCGAGGAGCGCGTGGTGGCGCTCGATACGCTGGATGCGGGCCAGCGCGCGGCCTGCGAGGTCGCCATCGTCGCCAACCCCCAGCCTGCCGACCTGCGCACGCTGCCGCGCCTGCAATGGGTGCACAGCGTCTGGGCCGGCGTGGAGCGCCTGGTGGCCGACCTGGGCGATACCGACCTGCGCATCGTCCGCCTGGTGGACCCGCAACTGGCCGACACCATGGCCGAGGCCGTGCTGGCCTGGACCCTGTACCTGCACCGCGACATGCCGCGCTATGCCCGCCAGCAGGCCGAGCGCCAATGGCTGGCGCATGACGGCGTGCGCGCGCAGGACAGGACGGTATCGCTGCTGGGCCTGGGCGCACTGGGCAAGGCCGCCGCGCAGCGGCTGCTGTCGGCAGGCTTCCAGGTGCGCGGCTGGAGCCGCACGCCCAGGCACATCGAGGGCGTGCAATGCCATGCGGGTGATGCCGAGCTGCCCGCCATGCTGGCGCAGACCGACATCCTCGTATGCCTGCTGCCGCTCACGCCGCAGACGCGCGGCATCGTCGGCGCGCAGGCGCTGGCCGCGCTGCCCGCCCATGCCTCGCTGATCAACTTTGCGCGCGGCCCCATCGTGGACGATGCCGCGCTGCGCGCCGCCCTGGACGGCGGCCGCCTGGCCCATGCCGTGCTGGACGTGTTCGACCAGGAGCCCCTGCCAGAATCGTCCTGGCAATGGGCGCACCCCGCCGTGACCGTGCTGCCCCACATCTCGGCACCCACGGACCGCGCGACGGCATCGGCCATCGTGGCGGGCAACATCCGGCGCTGGCGCGCCAGCGGCGAACTGCCGCAGGCGGTGGACGCGGGACGGGGTTATTGAGGGCGGCTACGGTACGGCTATGGCACGGCCATGGACTGGCTTCTGAGCCAGTCCATGACGGCGCGCACATGGGGGCCCGGCTTCCGTTGCTCGCCCACGGCCAGATGGTAGGTATGGCCGGTGATCGAGGGGCCGAAGGGCTGCAGCAGGTGGCCGGCCGCAATGTCTTCGGCCACCAGGGCCAGGCTCACCAGGGCAATGCCATGACCGGCAATGGCCGCCTGGATGGCATGGCCCTCGTCGGAAAAGCGCAGTTGCCCCGCCGGTGAATTCCAGGCCAGGCCTGCCTCGTCAAACCAGCGCTCCCAGGTGGGATTGCTGGCGTGCGCCGTCTTCCAGTCAAAGCGGATCAGCGGCAGGCGGGCCAGGTCGGCCGGACCCAGCACGCCCAGCCGGGGATTGGCCACGGGCGCAAAGCGGTCGCTGAACAGGGGCTCGGCCACCAGGCCCTGATAGGGGCCGCGCCCGTAGCGCACGGCGATATCGACGGCATGGGAGCGCAGGTCCACCACATCGTCCGAGGCCTGCAGTTGCAGGTCCACCTCGGGGTGCATCGCGCGGAAGCTGGCCATGCGCGGCACCAGCCATTTCACGGTGAACGCATTGGTGGCCGAGATGCTGACCTGGGCGCGCAGGCGCTTTTGCAGCAGGCGCTCCAGCGTGGCGGCAAAGGCGTCGAAACCGTCGCGCAGCACCGGATAGAGCTGGGCGCCGGCCTCGGTCAGCACCACCTTGCGTACCTGGCGATCGAACAGCGCCAGGCCCAGCTGTTCCTCCAGCGCGCGGATCTGGTGGCTGATGGCCGTGGGCGTCACTGCCAGGTCGTCGGCGGCCTGCTTGAAGCTGCCCAGGCGGGCGGCGGCCTCGAAGGCGCGCAGTGCGGAAAGCGGTAGCTGATTGCGTTGCATGAGGGCTGGAGGACGCAAGGGGCGGGTGAGGAATGGGGTGAGGAAAACTCATCTTATGCCTGACAAATGAACCTTTGTCGCAATCATCCGGCTTCCCTATCGTCCAACCATGCCCCAAGCGCGATCCTGCCGGGGATGGATGAAGGAAATGAAACCATGCTGCACCGTGTCACCACGCAACCCGACCCCTACGAGCCGTTTTTGTTGTCGCAAGGCATTCGCTTTGGCGAGCTGCTGTTCATCTCCGGCCAGGCCGGCGCCGGAGACGATGGCCGCATCGTGCCGGGTGGCTTCCTGGCCCAGGGCCGGCAGGCGTTTGCCAATCTGCGCCGCGCGCTGGAGGCGGGCGGCTCCAGCCTGAAGGACGTGATCAAGGTCACCATCTTCGTCACCGACATGGGCCACTTCGACGAGGTGGTCGCCCTGCGCCGCGAGTTCTTCGGCGCCCCCTATCCGGCCGACACGATTGCCCAGATCCAGGCGCTGTACGACCCGGCGGCCATGATCGAGATCGAGGCCATTGCAGCCGTGCGTGATGGCCAGGCCCGCTGACATGGTTGCGGCCGTTCTGGTCCGATGGCCTGGCCACGGCGTGCATGGCCGACGACTGGAGCCGATGGGGCCGATATCTGATCCCTTCAACCGCCGAGCAGTCCCGAGGTGCTCAGGGGCCCCGGCGACAGCTGCTGTCCCCAGGCCTGCGTCAATGCCTCGATGGCATCGCCCACCACGCGGCAGGCCTGGGTGAGCTTGCCGTGCCGGGGCAGAGCCAGCGTCACATGGCGCACCAGGCCGGGATTGACCAGGCGGCTGGCCTGCAGCCGGCCCTGGCGCAGTTCGGCATCGATGGAGTACGGGCCGATCACCGAGTAGAGGCCGGGCGCGTGGGCCACGAGTTCCTTTTGCACGGTCAGCGAGTCGGCCTCGGCCGCCGCCGCGAGCCGAAAGCCGTGGCTGTGCGCGGCCTCATCGAGCGCATCGCGCCAATGGCTGGGGCGTCGCGGCAGCACCAGTTGCAGGCCGTCGAGCGCGGCGAACTCCGTGGTGGGCGCCAGGGTCAAGGGGTCGCCAGGGCGCGACACCAGATAGCTGTGCGCGGTGCTCAGCAGCCGCTCGTCGCCGCCGGCCGGGCGTGCGAAGCGAAAGAGGATGGCCAGGTCCACGGCACCGCTGTCCAGCAGCGCGTCGAGCTCCGTGCCCTGGGCCTCGGTGATGTTCAGGCGTATGCCGGGGTGCTCGCGCTGCAGCCAGTCGAACACATGCGTCATCAGCGGGTGCGCGGCCGAGGGCACGATGCCCAGCCGCACCTCGCCCCATAGCTGGCCTGCGTCCGCACGCAGTGTTTCCTGCAATTGCTCGGTTTCCTGCAGCCAGCTGCGCAGCCGCAGCGCGGCCCGCGCGCCCAGCGGCGTCAGCGTGACGCCCCGGCCCGTGCGCCGCAGCAAGGGGCCGCCCAGAGACGCTTCGAATTCGCTGATCTGCCGGCTGATGTGCGACTGCACGGTGTGCCGCCGTGCCGCGACCTTGCTGATGCTGCCGGCTTCGGAGACCTCAAGGAAGAGCTTGACGCTGGGCAGGTGCATGGTGGTTACCCGGTTGAGGTATGCCTGATGAGGCAATTCTGAAAGCCTGAAATTCTATCTATCCAGATATCAACGGGATTTCTACAGTGCAGTCATGCCTTGCCAATGGCCTTGCCCTGGCAGGTTTTCCAGACACCGAACCTAAGGAAAATCCGTTGAAACTCGCCAGCTTCATCCATGCCGGACAGCCCCGCTACGGGCAGGTTCTGGCCGAGCGCTTCCTGCTGCCGCCCGCCGACTTTCTCGCCCGCCATCCCGACCTGCTGTCCGTGCTGCGCGCACAGGCGCTGGGCGAGCTGGAGCAGGCCCTGCAGGCCGGCGCCGTGTCCGTCGATGCGGCGCAGACCCAGGCGCTGCCCGTCATCCCCAACCCCGGCAAGCTCATCTGCGTGGGCCTGAACTACAAGACCCATGTGGCCGAGACGCGGCGCGCCGACAGCGAGCACCCGTCGCTGTTCCTGCGCTTCAACGACAGCCTGGCCGCCGATGGCGACGAGCTGCTGCGTCCGGCCTTCTCGGAGCGTTTCGACTGGGAGGGCGAGCTGGCCTTCGTCATCGGCCGGGGCGGGCGCCACATTGCAAAGGAAGATGCCTTCGACCACATCGCCGGCTATGCCTGCTTCAACGATGTGAGCGTGCGTGACTGGCAGCGCCATACGCACCAGTTCACGCCCGGCAAGAACTTTCCCGGCACGGCGCCCTTCGGCCCCTGGCTGGTCACGCGCGACGAGGTGGCCGACGTGCGCAGCCTGGCGCTGCAGACCCGCCTGAACGGCAGCGTGATGCAGCAGGCCAGCCTGGGCGACCTGATCTTCGACATCCCCACCATCGTGGCCTATGTGTCGCGCTTCACGCCGCTGTCGCCCGGCGACGTGATCGCCACGGGCACGCCGGGCGGCGTGGGCGACCGCCGCGAGCCGCCTCTGTACATGAAGCATGGCGATGTGATCGAGGTCGAGATCACTGGGCTGGGCGTGCTGCGCAACCGTATCGGCACGGATACCGCTGCCGTCTGACTCCGGAGAATTTCATGGATAACCAACAAGCGATTTCGCAGCGGCCCCGGCTGCGCATTGCCGTCGATATCGGCGGCACCTTCACCGACATGGCGGCGTTCGACGAGGCCAGCGGCCAGCTGCTGTTCGGCAAGGCCCTGTCCACGCATGGCGAGCTGGTCAACGGCATCCAGGCCACGATAGACAGCGCGGGCATCGACTGGCGCGACGGCCATCTGTTCCTGCATGGCTCCACCATTGCCATCAACACGCTGCTGGAGCGCAATGGCGCCCACACCGCGCTGCTGATCACCGAGGGCTTTCGCGACATCTACGAGATCGGCCGCGTGAACCGGCCCGATGCCTACAACCTGTTCTTCAACAAGCACCAGCCGCTGGTGCGGCGCTCTCTGCGCCATGAGGTGTCCGAGCGCCTGCGCGCCGACGGCAGCCTGCACAAGCCGCTGGACGAGGCGGCCGTGCGCGAGCTGGCCCGCGAGCTGGCGGGGCAGGGCGTGGAGGCCGTGGCCGTGCTGCTGCTGCATTCCTACCGCAACCCGGCGCACGAGCAGCGCGTCAAGCAGATCCTGCAGGAAGAGATGCCGGGCGCCTTCGTCTGCGCCTCGCACGAGCTGTCGCAGGAGTACCGCGAGTTCGAGCGCGTGTCCACCGCCGTGGCCAATGCCTATGTGGGGCCGCGCGTGTCGCAGTACCTGGGCCAGCTGGAGAACCACCTGGGCGGCAAGGGCTTCGAGGGCGATTTCTACATCGTGCAGTCCACCGGCGGCCTGTTCCCGGTCGAGCACGCCAAGGTGGGCTGCGTGCGCATGCTCGAATCGGGGCCGGCGGCCGGCGTGATCGGCGCCCAGGCCATCTGTGCGCAATTGGGCATGGGCGATGCCATCGCCTTCGACATGGGCGGCACCACGGCCAAGGCCGGCGTGATCAGCGAGGGCCGGCCGCTGACCACGGGCTCGGCGCTGATCGGCGGCTACGAGCAGGCCCTGCCGATACAGATCCCGATGATGGATATCCACGAAGTGGGCACGGGCGGCGGCTCCATCGCCCGCGTGGAGACGGGCAACGCGCTGCGCGTGGGCCCGCAGAGCGCCGGCTCCATCCCCGGCCCCGTGGCCTATGGCCGTGGCGGGCTGGAGCCCACGGTGACCGACGCCAACCTGGTGCTGGGCCGGCTGGACGCGGAGCATTTCCTGGGCGGCGAGCTGCAGCTGGACATGGACGCCTGCCAGCGCCAGATGGCCGAGCGCGTGGCGACCCCGCTGGGCCTGGAGCCCACCGAGGCGGCCGACGGCATCCTGCGCATCGCCGTGACGCAGATGTCGCATGCCGTCAAGGCCGTGACCACCGAGCGCGGCCTGGACGCGGGCAGCTTCACCATGGTCGTCTACGGCGGCGCGGGTCCGCTGCACGCCTCGGCCATTGCGCGCGAGATCGGCATCCGCAAGGTGCTGATTCCCTATGCGCCCGGCTATTTCTCGGCCTACGGAATGCTGTTCTCCGACCTGCGCTACGACTACGTGCGCTCGGTGTTCCGCAAGCTGGGCGAGGTGTCCTTCGAGGAGATTGAGGCCGCCTACCAGAGCATGGAGGACGAGGGCCGCGCCGCGCTGGCGCAGTCCGGCATCGCGCCGGACGGCATCGTGATCGAGCGCGCCGCCGACATGCGCTACGTGGGCCAGGAGCATGCGGTGACCGTGGACCTGCCCATGGCCTTCTTCGAGGGACGGGACCGCTCGGCCATCAAGCGCCAGTTCGACGAGCTGCACAAGGTGCGCTACGGCACCTCGGCCCCGCAGGAGCCGGCCGACCTCGTGAGCCTGCGCGTCACCGTGCTGGGCACGATGAAGAAACCGCCCAGGCACAGCGTGGAACGCGGCAGCGCCGAGCCCAGCCGTGCCTCCGTGCGCACGGTCAAGCCCGTCTATTTCCGCTCCAGCGGCTGGGTGGACACGCCGGTGCATCTGCGCGAGCGCCTGCTGGCGGGCAACGAGATCGCGGGGCCCGCGCTGATCGAGGAACACGCATCCACCACCGTCGTGCAGCCCGGCGACCGGCTGCGCGTGGACGAACTGGGCAATCTGCAAATCGACATCGGGAGCGACCGCACATGAACCACCCCACTGACTCCAGGCCCGTCGATCCGGTCACCGTCGAGATCATCCGCAACGGCCTGTACGCCGTCACGGAGGAGATGAAGACCAACCTGACGCGCACGGCCTACAACCTCATCATCTACGAGGCGCTGGACTTCACGGTCGGCCTGTTCACGCGCGAGGGCGACACGGTGTCCATCGGCCTGGGCCTGCCCATGTTCATCCGCGGCATGTCGGAGACGGTCAAGGCCAAGATCCGCCACTTCGGCTACGAGAACATCCTGCCCGGCGACATCCTGGTCACCAACGATGCCTACACCACCGGCAGCCACCTGAACCACTTCACGTTCACCATGCCGGTGTTCCATGAGGGCCGGCTCGAAGGCTTCACCTGCTGCATGGCCCACTGGCTGGACGTGGGCGGCACGCTGGGCAACGTCACCACGGACATCTTCAGCGAAGGGATACAGATCCCCATCATGAAGTACCAGCGCCAGGGCGAGGTCAACCAGGACCTGATCGACATCATCGCGATGAACGTGCGCCTGGCCGAGCGGGCCCTGGGCGATCTGCGCGCGCAGATCACGGCCATCACCACGGGCGAGCGCCGCTATGTGGAACTGCTGCAGCGCTATGGCGTGGATGCGGTCAACGGCGCCATCGCGCAGATCATGGATTCCAGCGAGGCCGTGGCGCGCAAGAACACGCTGTCGATTCCCGATGGCGTGTACGAGGCCGAGTCCTTCATGGACGACGACGGGCTGGACATCGGCAAGCGCATTCCCATCCGCGTCAAGGTCACGGTGCAGGGCGACGAGATGACGGTGGACCTGTCGGACGTCTCCAAGCAGGTGCGCGGCTTCTACAACTCGGGTTTCACCACGGGCATCGCCTGCGCGCAGGTGGCCTACAAATGCCTCACCACGCCGACCGACTACCCGGTCAACGACGGGAGCTTCCGGCCGCTCAAGGTGATCATGCCCATGGGAACGGTGATCAGCGCCGAGAGGCCGTATCCCATGCGCGTGTGGATGACCTTCCCCATGACGGTGATCGACACCATCTTCAAGGCGCTGGCGCCCGCGATTCCCGACCGCTCCATCGCGGGCCACCACGCGGACCTGGTGTTTCCCAACATCCATGGCATCTCGCCCGAGGACGGGCGGTTGTTCATCGTCGGCATCGGCCCGCTGGGCGGCGGCTGGGGCGCCAAGAGCCGCGAGGACGGCGTGTCCGTCACCGTCTGCATCAATGACGGCGACACCCACAACAGCCCCACCGAGCAGCTCGAGGCCAAGTACCCGGTGCTGGTGGAGAAGTACGAGATCCGCCAGGACTCGGCCGGCGCGGGCCAGTACCGGGGCGGCCTGGGCGCGGAGATGGTGGTGCAGGCGCTGTCGCCCTTCACCGTCACCACGCGCATCGACCGCGTGCACTGCAAGCCCTGGGGCCTGGAGGGCGGCGGCGATGCCATGGGCAACGGCCTGGCCGTGCGCCACAAGGGCGAGTGGAAGACCGACCATGCCAACGCCAAGATCTTCAACGTGCGCCTGGAACGCGGCGATGCCTACCGCATGCTGTCGGGCGGCGGCGGGGGCTTTGGCGACCCGCTGGCGCGCGAACTGGACAAGGTGGCCGAGGACGTGCGCGAAGGCTATGTGAGCGCCCAGGTGGCCCGCGAGGTCTACCGCGTGGCGCTGGATGGCCAGGGACAGGTGGACCACGAGGGCACGCAGGCGCTGCGCAGCGGCAGGTCTCCGTCGGCCGCAACGGCAACCTCAGCCGTGGCCTGGGACGGGCAGTGAGCACGGCCATGGCCTCCGACCACGCCCTGCAGGCCGGCCGGCTCTGGGACCTGTGGTGCGCCCTGGCGCTGCGCCATGTCGCGCTGGGCGGTGCCTGCGCCTGCGGGGCGGGCGGCATCAGCCTGCGGCTGGAGGACTTCGAGCTGGACATCGTGGACTACCTGCAGGATGGGGGCGAGCGCTGCGAGCAGCCCGAGGTGGCGGCCTGGTTCCGTGCCCGGCCCGCAGCCGGGCAGGGCGCGCAGCCGCTGCGCGGCCTGCTCGATGCACTGGGCTCGGACGAGGTGCCGCAGGCCGTGGCGCAGTGGGCGCTGGCGCGGCTGGAGCGCACGCTGCGCTCGTTCGCCGAGGTGCATGGTGGGGTGCAGGGCGGGGTGCAGGGCGGGGTGCAGGGCGGTGTGGCGTCATGAGCGGGCATTTCTCCAGCCTGCTGGCCCTGCCCGAAGCGGCGGGCCAGCGCATTCCGGTCACCGTGCTCACGGGCTTTCTGGGCAGCGGCAAGACCACGCTGCTCAACCGGCTGCTGGCGCTGCCGGACCTGCACGGGACGGCCGTCATCGTCAACGAGTTCGGTGCGGTCGGCATCGACCAGGACCTGACCAGCCTGGCCTGCGAGGACACGGTGCTGCTGGCCAATGGCTGCCTGTGCTGCAGCGTGCGCGGCGATCTGGTGGAGGCGCTGGAGCGCCTGGCCCTGCGCGAACAGGGCGCGCCGCGCCGCGTGCTGATCGAAACCAGCGGCCTGGCGGACCCGGGGCCGATACTGCGCTCCTTCCTGGGCGAGCCCGCCGTGCGGGCGCGCTATGCGCTGGCCGGCGTGGCCTGCACGGTCGATGCCGTGCTGGGCAGCGCCACGCTGGCAGGCTATCCCGAAGCCGTGCGGCAACTGGCTGTGGCTGACCTGGTGCTGCTGACCAAGACAGATTTGCTGGGCGGCGCACAGCCCGCTGCGCAACTGCTGGCACAGGTGCAGGCCATCAACGGCGAGGCGCCGCAAGGCATGGACCCCGGCCACCATGTGGCGCTGCTGCAGCGGCTGATGTCGGAAGGCGCGACGGGGCAGGAGGACGCCGCTGCGGGCATGCTCCAGGCACCCGGCTACCGGGCCATGGCCCAGCCTTTGATGGCTCCGGTGACAGCGCCGGCAGGCGCGCACCGCGACGGCATCTCGTCCTTTGTGCTGCAGCGCGACGAGCCCCTGCCCGCGCAGGCGTTCGGCGAATGGATGGACTGGGTCACGGCCATGCGCGGCGATGACCTGCTGCGCGTCAAAGGCATCGTGCACCTGCAGGAGCACCCGGACCAGCCCCTGGTCATCCATGGCGTGCAGCACCTGTTCGCCCCGCCGCAGACGCTGCCCCGCTGGCCGGGTGCCGACCGGCGCACGCGCATCGTCTTCATCACGCGGGGGCTGGATGCCCAGGCCCTGGACGACACGCTGAGCGTGCTGGTGCGCAGGCACAGGCGGCGCGCGCCGAATCAGGACCCGGGCTGAGCCACGCAACGGCCGGCCCATTTTCAAAAAGAAACAGGAGACAAAGCATGAAAACTCTGACACGGCTGAAGGGGCCGGTGCTGGGCGCTTTACTTGGTGCGCTGGCTGCCTTGCCCATCGCCAGCATGGCCTCGTCCAGTGCGCCCGCCGCCTTCCCCGAGCCGGGCAAGATGGTCAAGGTCATCGTCCCGTTCGTGGCGGGCGGCGGCGTGGACAGCGCGGCGCGCCTGTTCGCCGAGCAGTTGCGCAAGCAGCTGGGCACGACGGTCATCGTCGAGAACCGCGTGGGCGGCAGCGGCGTGGTGGGGGGCCGTGCGGTGCTGGCGGCTGCCCCCGATGGCTACACCCTGCTGTTCTCGGCCGCCACGCATGTGCTGGCCAAGCAGGTATTGGCCCATCCGCCCTATGACCCGCAGACCGACTTTGTCCCCGTGGCGCGCGTGGGCGAGGCGCCGCTGATGCTGGTGATCTCGCCGCAGCTGCCCCACAGCAAGCTGGGCGAGGTGCTGGCCGCAGGCGCCAAGAGCACGTGGACGGCGGCCATTCCCGCCGTGGGCGCACCCAGCCACCTGGCCACGCTGCTGCTGGCCCAGCAGGGCCGCATGCGCCTCGAGTACGTGCCCTACAAGGGCACGCAGCCCGCGCTGGTGGATGTGGGCGGCGGCCATGTGGACCTGCTGCTCGACTCCATGGTCTCCGTGCTGCCGCTGGCCAAGGCCGGCAAGGTGCGGCCGATTGCCATCACCTCCGGCAAGCGCAGCCCGCTGGCGCCCGAGGTGCCCACCATGCAGGAAAGCGGCCTGCCGCGGTTTGCCTACACGTCCTGGTACGGACTGTGGGCGCCCAGGGACACGCCTGCCGACCGGGTGCAGCGGCTGAACCAGGCCTCCAACGCGGCGGTGGCCGAGCTGGCCAGGTCTGGCGCCTTCGCGAGCCTGGGCATCGACACGGTTTCGGAAAGCACCGAGCAGTTCAAGCGCTTCATCGCCGCCGATGTGGCGCAGAGCGCCGCGCTGCTCAAGGGCGCGGGCTTCAAGCCCGAGTAGCCGGGCAGACACCGGCACACGCCCGAGAAAAACAAAGAGCAAAGAGCAAAGCAAAGCAAAAAATCACAAGGAGACAACATGCAGGTTTTCATACGCCAGGCCCTGGCCGCCTCGCTGGGGCTGGCCGCCGCGCATGCGGGCGCGCAGTCCTCGGTATCGATCTCGGGCACCGTCGATGTGAGCGTCAGGCAGGTGCGCAACCAGGGCCTGGGAACGGTCACCTCGCAGGCCAGCGGCGCCAACTCCACCAGCAAGCTGGTATTGCGGGGGCAGGAGGACCTGGGCGACGGCCTGAGCGCGGGCTTCTACCTGGACGGCAGCCTGCTGGCCGACACCGGCGCCATGGGCGCCAGCGGCCCGTTCTGGGACCGGCGCTCCACGGTCAGCCTGGCCTCGCGGCAATGGGGCGAGCTGCGGCTGGGGCGGGACTGGGTGCCCACGCACCTGGTGTGGAGCGGCTTCGATCCCTTTGCCACGCTGGGCATCGGCAGCGCCAATGGCTTTCGCTCGTTCACGGCTTCCCGCGCGCTGGGCCAGGCCTTCGGCACGGCGCCGGAGTCGCAGGCTGCCAATCCCACGCTGCGCGTGAGCAATGCGGTGGAGTATTTCCTGCCGGCCGGCCTGGGCGGGCTGCAGGGCGTGTCCGGCAGCCTGATCGCCACCCTGGGCGAGAAGGGCGCCACGGCGGCAGGCCAGACGCGCGGCAACGGCTTTCGGCTGGGCTGGGCGGGCGCGGGCTGGAACGTGGCGGGCGCGCAGTTCACCACGCGCAACACCCTGAGCGGCATCCATTTCAAGGACCAGAGCTACGGTGTCTCCTACGACTTCGGCTGGCTCAAGGCCAGCCTGGCCCAGCGCCGCTGGGTGCATGGCGTGGACCGCACGGTCAACACCCTGGTGGGCATGAGCGTTCCCGTGGGCAGCGGCGTGGTCAAGCTCAGCTACGTCAAGGCCGACCAGACCGGCGCAACGGCGGCGCAAAGCGCCAGCGATGCCGACCTGTGGGCGCTGGGCTATGTGCACTCGCTGTCGCGGCGCACGGCGCTGTACGCGCATGCGGCCCGCATGTCCAACCGCAATGGTGCGGCCTTCGCCATTGCCGGGGGTGCGGCAGTCAGCGGCAATCCGGCCGCGGCCAATTACTTTGGTGGGCGCGCCTCCACGGCCTTCGAGCTGGGCATCCGGCACGACTTCTGATGGGCAGCGTGGGCAGCGAGCGCCTTGGTTCGTGGTCATTGCTGCACCCCATGCAGCAGTGAACTGCACGCCGGCCTATTGCTGCCGTCAATCGCTTCTTCTACGCTGCACCCATTTCACGGAGCAGCGAGATGAATCCATTGATCAAGGTCCGCATGGACGCCGCAGGCACCCCCGACGCCATGCGCCTGGAGCCGGTCGAGGTGCAGGCGCCCGGCCCCGGCCAGGTCTGGCTGGAGCAGACCGCCATCGGCGTGAATCCGCTGGACGTGAGCCAGCGCAAGGGCGCTGTCGCCATCGCCTTTCCCTCGGGCCTGGGGCTGGAGGGCGCGGGGCGGGTGGCCGCCGTGGGCGAGGGCGTGACGAATGTGGCCGTGGGCGAGCGCGTGGGCTACGCCACGGGGCCGCTGGGCGCCTATGCCAGCGCCCGCCTGTATCCGGCCGAGCGCCTGGTGAAGCTGCCCGATGCGCTGCCTGACGACGCGGCGGCGGCCGTGCTGTTCAAGGGCATCACGGCGCAGTACCTGCTCAAGACCACCCATGCCGTGGGCCCCGGCAGCCGCATCGTGATCTATGGTGCCGCCGGTGCGCTGGGCCAGTTGATGTGCGCCTGGGCCAGGCACCTGGGCGCCCTGGTGATCGGCGTGGTGTCCAAGGCGGCCAGCGTGGAGCGTGCGCGCGCTGCCGGCTGCGACGAGGTCTTCGTGTTCGATGCGGCCACGCTGCCGGGCCAGGTGATGCAGGCCACCGGGGGCCTGAAGGCCGACGTGGTCTATGACCCCATCGGCCGCACGACGCTGGGCGCCTCGCTGGACTGCCTGCGCCCGCGCGGCCTGCTGGTGTCCTTCGGCGCGACCTCCGGCCTGCCCGATCCCATCTCGGTGGCCACGCTCAATGCCAAGGGCTCGCTGTTCCTCACGCGCCCCTCGCTGGCCGCGCACACGGCCACGGCGGCCGAGTACCAGGAGCGCGCACGGGACGTGCTGGCCGCCGTGGCGGCCGGCATCATCGTGCCAAGCGTCTGGCGCCGGTATGCGCTGGCGGAGGTGGCGCAGGCGCATGGCGATCTGGAGCAGGGACGCTCCCAAGGTGCGATCATCCTGACCCCATGAACCTTCTGGACAGCCAGCACGCCGATGAACTGGCGGCCCTGGTGGCGCTGCATGAACAAGGCTCCTTCGCTGCGGCGGGGCGGGCCTTGCTGCGCCATCCGTCCGTGCTGTCCAAACGCCTGAACGCGCTGGAGACCCGGCTGGGCGTGCGGCTGGTGGAGCGCAGCACACGCCATCTGCACCTGACCGACGAGGGCCTGCGCCTGGTGGACAAGGTGCGCCAGGCGGCCGGCCTGATTGCCGATGCCCAGAAGGAGGCCGCCCAGGGCGCCTCGCAGGCGCGGGGCCGGCTGCGGCTGTCGCTGCCGGCCGCCATGGGGCGGCGCTGGCTCAGCCCGCTGCTGGCCGAGTTTGCGCTGGCCCATCCGCAGATCGTGCTGGAGGTGGAGTATGCGGACCGCTTCGTGGACATCGTGGGCGAGCGCTTCGACGCGGCGGTGCGCATAGGCCGGCTGGCGGACAGCCGACTGGTGGCGCTGCGGCTGGGCGGGCACCAGCGCATTCTGGGCGCCGCTCCCGCCTATCTGCAGGCCCACGGCACGCCGGTGCACCCCGAGGATCTGGCGGCGCACCGCTGCCTGGGCTTCACGGGACTGCAGTCGTTTCCGCAATGGGAGCTGGTGCACGGTGGCGCATCGGGCGATGTACCGCAGGGCCAGGCCCGGCACACCGTGCTGGTGCGCGGCCCCATGGTCAGCAATGACAGCGAGGCACTGCTCACGGCCGCCGTCATGGGGGTGGGCATTCTGGCCGGCGGCGACTGGCTGATGAGCGAGCACATGGCCGCAGGCCGGCTGGTGCGGGTGCTGCCGCAATGGCGCCTGGATGGCGCCTCGGGCATCTACTTCGTGCGGCCCTCGGCGGCGTTCAGCAGCGCGGCCATGACGGCGCTGCGCGACTGCCTGGTGCGGTGGTTTGCCACGCGCAGCCCCTGGCGCACGGGGCATGACACACTGGCGCCGCCCCTATCGTCTTGCGCATCCGCTCCATGACCCAAAAAACCTCGCCGCCCGCCATGGCGGCCGCCTTGCTTCCCTGGCTGTTCGTGCTGCTGTGGAGCACGGGCTTCATCGGCGCCAAGTTCGGCCTGCCCTATGTGGAGCCGCTGACCTTTCTGACGCTGCGCTATGCCATCGTCCTGGTGCTGATGGCGGCGGTGGCCCTGGTGCTGCGCGCGCCCTGGCCGCGTTCGGCACGGCAGTGGCTGCACATTGGCGTGTCAGGGCTGTTCGTGCATGGCGTGTACCTGGCCGGGGTGTTCACGGCCATCGCCCATGGCCTGCCTTCGGGCGTGACGGCCCTGGTGGTGGGGCTGCAGCCGCTGATCACGGCCCTGGTGGCCGGCACCTTGCTGGGCGAGTCCGTGCGGCCCCGGCAGTGGGCCGGGCTGGCGCTGGGCTTCACGGGCGTGGCCCTGGTGGTGGCGGGCAAGATCGCCTCGGTGCCGGTCCATGCCCTGCTGGCCATGCTGGTGCCGGCCGTGGTGGCGCTGGCCGGCATCACGGCCGGCACGCTGTACCAGAAGCGGTTCTGCCCCTCGTTTGATCTGCGCACGGGCTCGGTCATCCAGTACCTGCCGTGCCTGGTGGCGACGGGGGCGCTGGCCCTGGCCACCGAAACCATGCAGGTGCGCTGGAGCGGCGAGTTCCTGTTTGCGCTGGGCTGGCTGGTGCTGGTGCTGTCCGTGGGCGCGGTCAGCCTGCTCAACCTGCTGATACGCCGCGGCGGCGCCGTGCACGTGGCCAGCCTGTTCTACCTGACGCCACCGGCCACGGCCCTGATCGCCTGGGCCATGTTCGGCGAGACGCTGGGCGGCCTGGCGCTGGCAGGCATGGCCTTGACGGCAGCCGGCGTGTGGCTGGCGCGCCAGGGGCGCTAGCTTGCCCCACAAGCCGCGGGCAGGGCATGCGCAAAGGCGGGATACTGCGGCACTGTCAGCCCACGAATACCGGATTTCCGCACCATGCCCATCAATGAACTGCGCGCCATCGCCACCTTTGCCAAGGCGGTCGAGCTGGGCAGCCTGCGCCAGGCGGCGCTGTCCCAGGGCGTGAGCCCCCAGGCCGCCAGCCAGGCGGTGGCCCATCTGGAGCAGCACCTGGGCGTGCGCCTGCTGCACCGGACCACGCGCAGCCTGGCGCTGACCGAGGAGGGCCAGCGTTTCCTGCAGGACACCCAGCCGGCGCTGGCCGCGCTGGACCGCGCACTGAACCTGGCACGCGACAGCCGCGAGGGCATTGCGGGGCCGTTGCGCATCGTGGGCCCCAAGTCCTGCTTTGCGCCCGTGCTGATGCCGCTGCTCGATGAGTTCTGCCGCCTGCACCCGGGCATCGTCCCCGATGTGCGGCTGGACGACGGCATAGGCAACTGGGTGCTGGACCGGGTCGATGCGGGGTTTCGCATCGGCGCCTCGCCCGATGAAAGCGTGATCGGGCGGCGGCTGTTTCCCGTGCAGCTCATCGTCTGCGCGGCGCCGCAGTACCTGCAGCGCCATGGCGTGCCCCGGTCGCTGGACGAGCTGGCCGCGCATCGCTGCAGCATGTTCCGCCATGCGGCCACGGACACGGTGATGCCCTGGTACCTGCCGGTCGATGGCGAGCTCACGCACCGCTACCTGCAGCCGGCCCTGTCCACCAACGATGCCGAGCTGGAGCTGCATGCCGTGCTGGCCGGCCAGGTGCTGGGCCAGCTGTCCAACATCTGCGCGGCCGAGCACATCCGCGCGGGGCGCCTGGTGCCCGTGCTGCTGGCGCATGTCAGCGAGCACATCGGACTGCATGTCTACTACGGCAGCCGCGACGCGCTGCCCCGGCGCGTGCGTGCCTTCATCGACCTGGCCGTGCAGCGGCTGCAGGACTGCCCGGACTATGTGCTGACCCTGGAAGAACTGGAAAGGGCGGCGGCCGCAGGTGCCGCCGCCCTTTCCGGGGGCTGACCGGGATCAGGCCAGCTCGATCACGCCAGGTCGAACGGCAGCTTGCGCACGGGCTTGCCCGTGAGCTGCGCCACGGCGTTGGCGAAGGCCGGTGCCAGCGGCGGCAGGCCGGGCTCGCCCATGCCCGTGGGCGGCTCGGCGCTGGGCACGACGTGGACGGCGATCTCGGGCATGTCGGTGATGCGCGGCACGGCGAAGTCGCCGAAGTTGCTCTGCTCCACCACACCGTCCTTGAGCGTGATCGCCGCGCCGGGCAGGCACATGGACAGGCCCATCAGCGCCGCGCCCTGCACCTGCGCCTCGATGGTGCGCGGGTTCACGGCCAGGTTGCAGTGCACGCCGGCCGTGGCCTTGTGCAGCACCGGGCGGCCGTCCTTGACCGAGGCCTCCACCACATAGGCCACCACCGTGTCGAAGGACTCGTGCACGGCCACGCCCCAGGCGCGGCCCGCGCGCAGCTGGCGCTTGCCGTAGCCGCTCTTGTCCACGGCCAGCTGCAGGGCCAGGCGATGGCGCGGGTGCTTGTCGCCGAACATCTGCATGCGGTAGGCCACGGGGTCCTGGCGGCTGCTGCGCGCGATCTCGTCGATCAGCGTTTCCATGACGAAGGCCGTGTGGGTCGATCCCACGCTGCGCCACCACAGCACGGGCACGTTGACCTTGGGGTGGTGCACGGTCAGGCGCATGGGCAGCGGATAGGGCTCGCGCATGCCCTCCACGGCCGTGGCGTCGATGCCGTTCTTGATCATGCCGCCCTCGAACATGGTGCCCGCCGTGATGGACTGGCCCACGATGGCGTGGTCCCAGGCCAGCACCTTGCCGCGTTCGTCGAAGCCGATCCTGGCGCGGTGCAGGTGCATGGGGCGGTAGTAGCCGCCCTTGATGTCGTCCTCGCGGCTCCAGACCATGCGCACGGGAGCGTTCAGGCCGGCGCGGCGCGCGGCCAGCGCCACCTGGCAGGCCTCGACCACGTAGTCGCTGGTGCCCACGCCCCGGCGGCCAAAGCCGCCGCCGGCCATCTGCACGTGCACGCGCACCTGCTCGGGCTTGAGGCCCAGCACGCGCGCGGCGGCCATGCCGTCCACGCCCGCGAACTGCGTGCCCAGGTAGAGGTCGGCTCCCGCCTCGCCGGTCTCGCCCATCTGCACCGTGCAGTTGAGCGGCTCCATGGGCGCATGGGCCAGGTAGGGGAAGCTGAACTCGGCCTCGATATGGCGCGGCGCCTTGTCCAGCGCCGAGATGTCGGCATCGAAGTGGCGTGCGCCGGGCTGCGCGGCCAGCTCGCGGTACTGGGCCAGCTGGCGTTCGCTGTCCACCTTCTCCACGGCATCTGTGTTCCATTGCGCCTTCAGCGCCTCGCGGCCCTTGCGCGCTGGCCAGTAGCCGGTGGCGATCACGGCCACGCCTTCGCCGCCACCGTCCACGGGTACGCGCAGCACGGCCTTGACGCCGGGCACGGCACGCGCCGCAGCGTCGTCCAGCGAGGCCAGCTGTGCCTTGAACACGGGCGGGTGTGCAATCACCGCCGTCAGCTGGCCCGGCAGGTGCATGTCGATGCCGAAGCTCTGCTGGCCGCTGCTCTTGGCCCGGGCGTCGATGCGGCCCGTGGGCTTGCCGATCAGCCGGAAGTCCTTGGGATTCTTCAGCACGACGGTGGCCGGCACGGGCTGGGCCATGGCGGCCTGGGCCAGCTCGCCATACGACAGCTTCTTGCCATTGGGGCCGAGCACGAAGCCCTCGCGCGTGCGCAGCGTGGCGGCGTCCACCTTCCACTGCGCGGCGGCGGCGGCCACCAGCATGGCGCGCGCACGGGCGCCCAGCTCGCGGTACTGGGTGTAGCTGTGCTTGAGGGCGGTGGAGCCGCCCGTCATCTGGATGCCGTAGCGCGGATCGGCATAGGCCGCATCGTTGCCGCCCAGGCGTGCGCGGACCTTGCTCCAGTCGGTGTCCAGCTCCTCGGCCAGCACCAGGGGCAGGGCGGTGTGCACGCCCTGGCCGAACTCCAGGCGGTTGATGGCCACGGTGACTTCGCCGCTGGGCGAGATCTCCACGAAGGAGGCGGGCTGCTCGGTGGGCTTGAGGCCGGCAGCCTCGCCCTTGCCCGGCGCCTGCGCCATGGCGGGAAACACGCCCAGGGCCAGCGAACCGGCACCGGCGATCTTGAGGAAGCTGCGGCGGGGGATCTGTGCAAGGGCTGGCGCGTCGGCGATGGCAGCAGCGGCCTCGTCACGGTCCAGGATGTGCTGCAGGGCGCGCGGCAGTTCGGCGGGGTTGAAGGTGGTCAGCATGCGGCGTTCTCCGTTCAGCCCAGGGTGCGCGCGGCATCGGCCACGGCCGTGCGGATGCGTGCATAGGTTCCACAGCGGCAGATGTTGCCGGCCATGGCCGCGTCTATCTCCTCGCCGCTGGGCTTCTTGCCCTTGGGCAGCGACTTGAGGAAGGCCGTGGCGCTCATGATCTGCCCGCTCTGGCAATAGCCGCACTGGGCCACGTCGTGGCGCACCCAGGCATCGCGCACGGCGGTGCCCACGCGGTCGGAGCCCGAGGTCATGGCCTCGATGGTGGTGATCTTCTGGCCCGCGGCCGCCGAGATCGGCGTCACGCAGGAACGTATGGCCTGGCCATTCATGTGCACCGTGCAGGCGCCGCACAGCGCCGCGCCGCAGCCGAACTTGGTGCCGGTCATCTCCAGCGTGTCGCGCAGGGCCCACAGAATGGGCGTCTCGGGGTCCAGGTCCATGGAAACGGTCTTGCCGTTGATGGTGAGATCGGTCATCGCAGTCTCTCCTTGTTGTGGGTCAGTCAGGCAGGGGTGGGGTCCCCGCAGTAGTGTCGTGCGCAGCGGCGGCCCATGGAAGCCGGGCGCCGTCGAGGCGCGAATATAGAAAGAGGCCTTGCTTGCAACTAGTCCTGATTTGCTTGATGCATTGGCAAGTGCAAGTTGCGAATGGGGCGCAAGGGCTTGATCACATAGGAGAGCACCATGTCCAAGGAACTCGTTCACTCGATGCAACCGCAAGCCGCGTTGTGCGTAGACGTTGCTGATTTAGCCTTGCGCCTCAAGGTCGAAGCCGCCCGTGCTTGCATGCGCGCTGGCCTGGGTCATTCAAATGAGGAAGTTGAGGCCACATTCGCTGCCAGGCGAAAGCAGGTCGCCGCAGATCAGAGAAACAAGGCGTCTGAACGATGAAAAGGAGCAAGTTCGCGCCGAGACGCTGAGGCTGTAGCGCCCCGGACCCAGGATGGCTCGTTCAATGCACAAACCCACCCTTGATGAACCGCACGGGCTCGGCGTCCATGCGTGCAATCAGCGCGCCCAGGCCATCGGCCACTGCGCCAGTGCCGGAGGTGGTCTTGGCCGCCGTGTCCGTGCGGCAGACCAGGTCGTCCTCCGACCAGCCCTGGGCGCCCGGACGCGATAGCGCGCGCAGCCAGCCGCTGCGGTCGCCCAGCCATTGCATGCCCTGCAGCTGCTCCGAGCCGCTGAGCAGGGCCATGGCCTGCCAGGCGCGCGGGTCGTTGACGGTGCAGTCCAGGGCGCTGGCGGCGCGGTTGCCGCCATCGGGCGACAGCTGCAGGCTGACCAGGCGCGGGTCTTCCTGCACCGGGCCGCTGCCTGCCACCACCCTCAGCCGCTGCTGGCGGCTTTGCCAGGTGCTCAGGCGGCGTGCGGGCTGGCCTGCGCACTGCACGGCCATGTCGGGAAGGCCCACGGGATAGGGCCAGTTGCCGGCGATCTGCAGCATCTGGCCTGCGGCGCGGGCCTTCATGAAGTCGATCAGGGCCCAGGCGTCGTCGCTGGACAGCCGGTCGGCCTGGCCGTGTGCCCGTGCGCCGTCGCCAGACTCCACGGGGCGGCGGTCATGAAGAATGGCCCAGAGCAATTCCCCATCGGCGCGGCGCCACAGCAGCGGGCTGGTGAAGTTGGGGGGCCAGACCGGCTGGCTGGCGGCCAGCGGGCCGTGGCCCCGGCCATCGGCACCGTGGCAGGCCGCGCAGTGCTGGGCATAGACCGCGCCGCCGCGCGCAATGCTCTCCACGCTGAAGCCCGTGGGCGAGGCATGGAAGCTGGTGGCATGCGCGGGCACCAGGATCAGGTCGGCACGCGGCCAGGGGGCCAGCAGCAGGGCGAGCGCGGCCAGCGCGGTCAGCACCAGGGCCGGCAGGCGGATGCGGCGCAGCACCAGGACCAGCAACAGCAAAACGATGGCGGTGGCCACGGCCGCCAGCGACCACAGCATGCCCCGGGCCTGGCCGAGGTCGATCAGCAGGTTTTCGCCGGACAGGCGCAGGGCCCAGGGCCAGGCGGGCTGCCCATCCACCGTGCCGGCCAGGCCCAGGCCATGCAGCAGCTGCAGCAGGCCGACCTGGGCCTGCTGCATGGCGCCGATCAAGGGGTTGAGCCAGTCGGGGGAGTCGCTGCGTTGCATCGGATGCGGGCGCTACCAGGTCTGGTCCAGGCCCAGGTGGCGCAGGGCCTCGTGGCGCAGCTCGGACAGGCGGGCATGGCCGCGCTGGCGCGGGTAGGGCAGGTCCACATCGATCTCGGCCACGATGCGGGCGGGTCGCTGGCTGAAGACCAGCACGCGGTGGGCCAGGAAGAGGGCCTCTTCCACATCGTGGGTGACCAGCAGCACGGAAAAGCCTGCGCGCTGCCAGATCTTGAGGATCTCGCTTTGCATGGCCAGCCGCGTCAGCGAGTCGAGCTTGCCCAGCGGCTCGTCCAGTATCAGCAGGCGCGGGTCGTTGACCAGGGCGCGCGCCAGGGCCGCGCGCTGTGCCATGCCGCCCGACAGCTGGTGGGGATGGCTGTCCGCGAAATCCTCCAGCCCCACCAGGCGCAGGGCCTCGTCGATGCGGTGGGCCTGGCTGTCCAGCAGGCCGCGTGCCTGCAGGCCCAGGGCCACGTTGCCGCGCACCGTGCGCCAGGGAAACAGCGTGGGGTCCTGGAAGACGACGATGCGCGAGGGATCGGGCTCGGTGATGGCCGTGCCGTCCTGCGCGACGGCGCCGGCCGTGGGCGCGTCCAGCCCGGCCACCAGGCGCAGCAGCGTGGACTTGCCGCAGCCGCTGGGGCCCAGCAGGGCGACGAACTCGCCGGGCCGCACCTGCAGGTTGACCTCGTCGAGCACCTGCAGCGCGCCCTGCCCCTGGCCGAACCAGTGGCTGACGGCCTGCACATCGATGGCCGCGCCGGCTAGGGCCGCCCCGGCGATGGCGGGCGTGGCTGCGGCGTTGGCGGCGTGTTCTGCGGCAATCACCATTTGACGGTTCCCTTCTGCCACGACAGCGTGCGGTCGCGCACGGTGAACAGCAGCGTGATCAGGCCCGAGCACAGCACGGCCATGACCAGCAGCGCCGTGTACATGTTGGCGTAGGCTGCCCAGCCCTGGGCCCACTGCAGATACCAGCCCAGGCCGGCCTTGACGCCCATCATCTCGGCCGTGATCAGCACCGAGAACGAGGCGCCCAGCCCCATGAACAGGCCCACGAAGACCTGGGGCAGGGCGGCCGGGATGGCCACGCGCAGCACCAGGAACCAGGGCGATGCGCCCAGCGTGCGCGCCACGTCGTAGTAGCTCTTGCTGACCGATGCCACGCCCGACCAGGTCAGCACGGCCACCGGAAAGAACGTGGCCAGCGCCACCAGGAACACGGCTGCCGAGTAGCTGGACGGCGCGAAGAAAAAGGCCAGCGGCAGCAGGGCCGAGGCCGGCACCGGCCCCAGGAAGCGCAGCAGCGGATGCACCCAGTAGCCCGCGATGCGCGACCAGCCTATCCACACGCCCGTGAGAAACCCGATCACCGCGCCGAACACGATGCCGTTGAGCAGCAGCCGCAGCGAATACAGCGTGGACAGGCCCAGGCGCTGCCAGTCCTCATGGACCACGTCGATCAGGCTTTGCGGTGGTGCGAAGAACGGCGGCGGCAGCGCGCCGAGCTTGGCCGTCAGCGTCTCCCACAGCGCCAGCAGCAGTGGTGCCGCCACCAGCCAGGCACCGGCCGGGCGCAGCCAGCGATCAACCCGCCGTACGCGCCGTACAGGCAGCACGGCCGATGCCAGCAGCAACAGGGCCACGACCAGGGCGGCAATGCCGAATTCCTGCGTGAACGCCCATTCGCTGAAGCCGATCTCCTTGTTGGGCCACAGCAGGGTCAGCATGCCCAGGCCGGCCCAGGCGGCGGCGGCCAGCAGGCCGGTGCGCCAGGGGCCTGCCTTGCGCGAGTCCTGCGCCTGTTCCCGTTCCAGGCCGGGTGCGGCATCCGTGGCGCCCAGGCGCCAGCGTGGTCTTGCGGTGCTCATGCGAGGACGTCCAGCGTGATGTGGCTGGCAAAGCGGCCAGGGTCGGTCTGCTTCTTGAGCACGCCGGCCGTGCGGAAGTCGGCCGCAAAGGCCTGGACCTCGTCGCGCAGCGGCTTGCCGTGCGGATGGTGCTTGAAGGTCAGCTCGGCCAGCAGGCGCTGCAGGTCTTCGACGGGCACCTTGGGCGAGTACTTGGCAAAGATCTTCGCCGTTTCATTGGGGTTCTCGGCGATGTAGTCCGAGGCCTGGGTCAGCGCGCGCACCACGCTGGCCGCTGCGGGCTTGTTGGCCCGGGCGAACTTTGCGCCTGCGCCGATCACGCAGCAAATGCTTTCGGCGTACTCGTTCTTGGCGCTGTTGCCCAGTTCGAGGAAGGTGCCGGGGTTGCGTTTCTCGATCAGGTAGAGATTGGGGTCGCCGTCGGCAATGGCCTGGATCTCGCCCTTCTTGGCGGCCACATCCAGCAGGTCGGCCGGGTAGACGCGCCATTCGATGTCCTTGTCCACATCCAGGCCGCGCTTGGCCAGGTGGATGGAATAGAACTGCTTGGCCGGGCTGTTGAGATCGGCCACGCCGATGGTCTTGCCCTTGAGCGTCCTGGGGTCCAGCGTGACGCCGGCCGACTTCAGGCCGACCAGGCGCAGGCAGCCGCCGTGCACGCTGCCGATGAGCTTGACATCCAGCCCCGCCTCCAGCGGCTTGATCCAGCGGTGGATCAGGCCCGCGCCCGCATCGGCCTTGCCCGTGGCCAGCGCCTCCAGCAACTGGTCGGCCGAGCCGCCCCAGTTCAGCAGCTCCACGTCCAGGCCGTTGCGCTCGAAAAAGCCGCGCTCCAGCGCCACGGGAATGGGCGAATGGCAGAAGCTGGCCTGGCTCCAGGCAAAGGTGATCTTCTGGCGCGGCTGCGCCCCGGCGCGGCCGCTGAACCAGGCGGCCGATCCCAGCGCGCCGGCTGCGGCGCCGGCGCGGATCAGGGCGCGGCGCGAGAGCGAGGGCTCGGTCGCCTCGGGAGCATCGAGCGCCCCGAAAGCACCGCAATCGGCGCCATGGGCGCAGCGGCTGTCCTGGGTCCTGTCGATCTCGGTCTGGGTCTTGCGGGTCATGGAACTCCCTCCAAAGCAGTTTCGGGACTGCCGATGCTGTCCGCTGAGTGCCGTGTTTCCAACGACGCAAAACGCGCATCCATATGTGCGTGGCAACTAGGAAGGGCGCGGCCCGGCGACATGCGCAAACCGAATAAGCGAACGCGTTTTTCTTCGTAGTGCGCAGGGCGCGGGCTTCGAATAATGGGCTGCATCGACCACTCATACGGAGTCCATGCATGACCTCAGCGACCGGCACCGAGTCCGCCCCGCACGACGCAGCCAGCGATGCGCTGTGGCAGCAGGACACCCAGGCCCTGCACGCCGGCTACCGGGGGCGCGAGCAGCAGCGCAGCGCGGCCGTGCCCATCTACCAGAGCACCTCCTTCGTGTTCGACAGCGCCCAGCACGGCGCCAACCTGTTCGGCCTGGTGGAGGAGGGCGATGTGTACTCGCGTACGGCCAACCCCACGCTGGCGGTGCTGGAGCAGCGCATTGCGGCTCTCGAAGACGGCGTGGCCGCGCTGGCCCTGGCCTCGGGCATGGCCGCCATCGACGTGGCGCTGGCCACGCTGGCCAGTGCGGGCGACCATGTGGTCGTGGCCTCGCAGCTGTATGGCGGCACGCACAACTTCATCGCCCATGTGCTGGCCTCGCGCGGCGTGCAGAGCACGGCCGTGGCCAAGGATGATTTCCAGGCGTTGCGCCGGGCGATAGGGCCGCGCACCAAGGCCGTGTTCGTGGAGTCCGTGGGCAATCCATCGGGCGGCATTGCCGACCTGCGCCAGCTGGCCGACATCAGCCATGCGGCGGGCGTGGCCCTGGTGGTGGACAACACCGTGGCTTCGCCGCTGCTGCTGCGGCCCTTCGACTGGGGCGCCGACATCGTCGTGCATTCGGCCACCAAGGCCATCGGCGGCCACGGCAATGTGCTGGGCGGGCTGATCGTGGACAGCGGCCGCTTCGACTGGGTGGCGCACGCGGGGCGCTACCCGCAGTTCAGCGCGCCCGAGCCGGCCTACCAGGGCTTTGTCTTCACCGAGAAATTTCCCGACCGGGCCTTCATCGCGCGGGCCCGTGCCGTGCTGCTGCGCAACTGCGGCGCGGCGCTGGCGCCGCACAGCGCCTTCCTGCTGCTGCAGGGCCTGGAGACGCTGGGCCTGCGCCAGGAGCGCGCCAGCCGCAACACGCTGGCCGTGATCGATTTCCTGCAGCGCCATCCGCTGGTGGAGCGCATACACCACGCCAGCCAGAGTGGCCACGCCGACCACGCGCTGGCCCTGCGCCAGTTGCGCGGCGGGCATGTGCCGGCGCTGCTGGGCTTCGAGCTGCGCGGCGGCCGGCGGGCGGCGCGTGCCTTCTATGACGCGCTGCGCCTGTTCCTGCGCCTGGTCAACATCGGCGACAGCAAGTCGCTGGCCGCCATTCCTGCCGAGACCACGCACAGCCTGCTCAGCGACGAGGAGCTGGCGCGCGTGGGCATTGCGCCCGGGCTGGTGCGCCTGTCCATAGGCATTGAGCACCCGCAGGACCTGCTGGCCGACCTGGCGCAGGCGCTGGAGCAGGCGCAGGGCCAGGCGGGGGTGGCTGCCGAACGCGAACAAAGCCGCGAGCAAGACCACGAGCAAGACCGCGATCAGCGCCTGGCGGCCTGAGCGCCCCTTCCTTCCCACTTTCCTGGCAGCACAGCATGAGCACCTTGACAGCATCCACTCTCGACGCGCCCGCCGCCACAGCGGCAACCCCGGCCCTGCCCGTCATCGATCTGCAGGCCCTGCGCGACCCGGCCACGCAGGCCCAGGCGCTGCGCCAGCTGGCGCGCACGGCGCGCGACACCGGCTTCTTCTACCTGGAAGGGCACGGCATAGGCCGGGACGCATGGCAGGGCATACAGCGGCGCGCGCGCGAATTCTTTGCGCAGCCGCTGGCCGACAAGCAGGCGCTGGCCATTGCCAACACGCGGCACTTCCGGGGCTATACGGCCGTGGGCATGGAGATCACGCGCCAGCGGCCCGACCAGCGCGAGCAGATCGACCTGGGCGAGGAGTCGCCCGAGATTCCCGCAGGCCCCGGCGTGCCGGACTGGAAGGGGCTGCAAGGCCCCAACCAGTGGCCGCAGGCCCTGCCCGGGTTCCGCGAGGAGGTGCTGGCCTGGCAGGCGGCAGCGCATGGTGTGGCGCTGGAGCTGCTGCGCCACTTCGTGGCCGCGCTGCAGCTGCCCGAGGGCGCGCTGGACGCCCTGGTCAGCGGCCTGCCTGCGCACCGCATCAAGATCATCCACTACCCGGGCAGCGAGCTGGGCGCGGCCGGCCAGGGCGTGGGCGCGCACAAGGACGGCGGCCTCCTGACCCTGCTGCTGCAGGACGAGGTGGGCGGGCTGCAGGTGGAGACGCCGGCCGGCTGGGTCGATGTGCCGCCGCGCGACGGGGCCTTCGTCATCAACATCGGCGAGATGCTGGAGCTGGCCACCAACGGCTATCTGCGCGCCAACGTGCATCGCGTGCTGGTGCCGCGCGCGGGCGTGCAGCGCTACTCCATCGCCTACTTCCTGGCGCCGCGCCTGGACCTGGGCCAGGTCCCGCTGCTGACCCTGCCGCCCGAGCTGGCCGTGCTGGCCACGGGGCCGCAGAGCGACCCGGACAACCCGCTGTTCAGCCATGTGGGCGAGAACGCGCTCAAGGGCCGCGTGCGCTCCCACCTGGATGTGGCCCAGCGCTTCTATCCCGAGCATTTCGCCCGCCTGCAGGCCCAGGCCCGCGCGGCCGGCCGTGAGTTGCACCCTGGTGCCTATTGATTCTTGAAAGGACTGTGCGATGGACAAGCGAGTATTTCTGCGGGGACTGGCGGCGGGGGCCTCGGTGGCGGCGATGTCAGGCGCCATCCGCGCCGCGCAGGCCGGCCCGCTGCGCGTGGGCGTGCGCGGCGGCGTGGACGAGGAAATCTGGGAGGTGGTGACCCGCGTGGCGCGCGAGCAGGGGCTGCAGGTCAAGCCCGTGGTCATCAGCGGCGCGGCCAGCCCCAACGAGGCGCTGAACAACGGCGACATCGAGGCCAACTCCTTCCAGCATGTGCCGTTCCTGCGCGACCAGAACCAGCAGCGCGGCTACCGGCTGGTGGCGGCCGGCGACACCTACATCTCGCCCATCGCCTTCTATTCGAAAAAACACAAACGCCTGGCCGACCTGCCCGCTGGCGCACGCCTGGGCATTCCCAACGATCCCAGCAACCAGACGCGCGCGCTGGTGGTGCTGCAGGACCAGGGCATCCTGAAGCTGCGCGAGGGCTTCGACCCCTTCAAGGGCACGGCGGGCCTGGGCGACATCGCCAGCTACCAGAAGAAGGTGCAGCTGGTGGAGGCGGCCTCGGTGGTGCTGGCGCGCTCGCTGGACGATCTCGATGCCTCGGCCATCGTCAACAGCTTTGCCTACCAGGCGGGGCTGATCGCCACGCGCGATGGCATTGCCATCGAAAGGCGCGAGCGCAATCCCTACGTGAACATCATTGCCGTGCACGAGCGCGACCGCGCTGCACCCTGGGTCGCGGCCCTGCTGCGCGCCTACCAGTCCGAGCCCGTGCGCCAGTTCATCGTGAGCAGGTACCAGGGCTCGGTGCTGCCGGCCTTCTGAGGCGTGTAAGGCAATGAAGGTGGAACAGGCGGCGGCCGGCGAGCCCCATGCAATCGATGCGCTGCAGCGGCCGCACATCGTCTTCGAGGGCGTGCGCAAGCACTACCCGGGCACGGGCACGGGCACGGGAAGGAGCGCGGGCGAGCCCGTGCACGCACTGCAGGCGCTGAGCTTCGAGGTGGCGCGTGCCGAGGTGTTCGGCATCATCGGCCGCAGCGGCGCCGGCAAATCCACGCTGCTGCGCACCATCAATGCGCTGGAGCGGCCCAGCAGCGGCCGCGTGCTGGTGGACGGCACCGATGTCGCCACGCTGGACGAGGACGCGCTGGTGGCGCTGCGCCGGCGCATCGGCATGATCTTCCAGCACTTCAACCTCCTGTCCTCGCGCACGGTGTACGAGAACGTGGCCCTGCCGCTGCAGGCCGCGGGCTGGCGGCCCGCGCTCGTGCGCGCGCGGGTGGACGAGCTGCTGGCCCTGGTGGGGCTGGCGGACAAGAGCGGCGCCTATCCGGCCCAGCTCTCGGGCGGGCAAAAGCAGCGCGTGGGCATTGCGCGCGCGCTGGTGCACGAGCCCGAAATCCTGCTGTGCGACGAGGCCACCTCTGCCCTGGACCCCGAGACCACGCAGTCCATCCTGGAGCTGCTGCGCGAGATCAACCGCAAGCTGCAGCTGACCATCGTGCTCATCACGCACGACATGGCCGTGATCCGCGAGGTCTGCGATCGCGTGCTGGTGCTGGATCAGGGCCGGCTGCAGGAGATCGGCGAGGTCTGGCAGCTGTTTGCGGCACCGCGCTCGGAGGCGGCGCGTGCGCTGCTGCGGCCGCTGCGGCAGGCCTTGACGGCCGACCTGGAACTGGTGGCGGAGGCCGATGGCCCGGAGGCCGTCGCCGTGCTGGCCATCGGATGGGCCGACGGCGGCAGCCAGCAGGGCCTGCCGCTGGCGCAGCTTCAAGTGCTGGGCCCGCGTGCCCGCTTGCTGCAGGGCGGGCTGGACTGCATGCGCGGGCGTTCGCAGGGCCGCCTGCTGGTGGGCGTGCCGGTGCAGGATCTGCCGTCGTCGCTCTCCCCGCTCTCGCAGGACGCGCTGTCTTCCCTTCAACAGGCGCTGGGCGCCGATTCACTGCAACTGCTTGGCCATGTCCCTGCCCCCGCTCGATAAATACCTGCAGGCCTTTCTGGAAACCCTGCTGATGGCGGGCGCGTCCTCGCTGATCGCCATCGTTGCCGGGCTGGCGCTGGCCATCGTGCTGCACACCACGGCGCCGGGCGGGCTCTACGCCAGGCCGCGGCTGTACCGGGGGCTGTCGGCGGCAGTGAACATCGGCCGGGCCATTCCCTTCATCATCCTGCTGGTGGCCCTGCTGCCGGTGACGCGCGCCATCGTGGGCACCACGCTGGGCACCTGGGCGGCGGTGGTGCCGCTGTCGGCCAACCTGATTCCGTTCTTTGCGCGCATCGCCCAGGTCAGCCTGGGCGAGGTGGACGGCGGCCTGGTGGAGGCGGCGCGCGCCATGGGCCTGCGCCGCCCGCAGATCGTGCGCCAGGTGCTGCTGCCCGAGGCGCTGCCGGGCCTGATCGGCGGCATGACCGTGAGCGTGATCGCCATGGTCAATGCCTCGGCCATGGCGGGCGCCGTGGGGGCGGGCGGCCTGGGCGACCTGGCCATCCGCTACGGCTACGAGCGCTATGAGACGCGCGTGATGTTCGAAGTCATCGTCATCCTGGTGGCCCTGGTGTCGGTGCTGCAGTTCGGTGGCGAATGGCTGGCGCGCCGTGCCGACCACCGGCGTTCGATCTCTTGAGATGATTTGGAAATAACAGACTGAATTTTTATTATTTTTGGTTTTTTCGACTTGTCTCGACAATGGCCTGCAGCAGCATTCGGGCTGCTGATTCTTTTCCGAGACGCTTCGATGACCCACACCACACGCCCCGCCTGGCCTTCCCCTCTTGCCGGCCGCACTGCCATGAAGCCGGGCGTGGCCATCGTCTGTGGCGTCCACCATGTCCAGCTGTCCTTCCCGGCGCGCGCCCAGGCGGCCATGGAGCGCTTTTATGGCGAAGTGCTGGGCCTGTCTGCACTGACCGTTGCCGGGCGTCCGGGCCTGAGCTTTCTGGCCGGCGGTCAGCGCATCGATCTGGTGCCCTACAAGGGGCAGTCCGGCGGCACCGAGCGCGCGGCGGGCAACCTGGTGCACCTGGCGCTGACGGTCAGCGACGTGGATGCGCTGCGCCAGCAGTTGCTGGTGCACGGCGGCCTGGCGCTGGAGGTGGCGCCCGTGAGCGAGGGCCGGCGCTGCTATGCGCGCGACCCCGCAGGCAATCTGATCGAGCTGCTGGAGCTGCCCCGCGAGGCGGTGGCCGATGCTCCGGATGAGCCGGCCGTGGCCTGTTCGGCCTGAAGCCTCTCGCCGTTCCCCTCTCTCTTCCCTTCCTGCTTTTGCCTTCCACAGGCCCGGGCCGCACCGGCCCCGGGCGGAGCCTTGCCCATGAACTTCCAGCAACTGCGCTATGTGCGCGAAACCGTGCGCCGCGGCTACAGCCTGACCGAGGTGGCCCACACGCTGCACACTTCCCAGCCCGGCGTGAGCCGGCAGATCCGCGAGCTGGAGGAAGAACTGGGCGTGGAGATCTTCATCCGCGCAGGCAAGCGGCTGACCGGGCTGACGCCGCCCGGCGAGGCGCTGCTGCCCATCGTCGAGCGCCTGATGCTGGAGGCCGACAACCTGCGCCGCGTGGGCGCCGACTTCAGCGCCAGCGAGCAGGGCCGGCTGTCGATTGCCGCCACCCACTCCCAGGCCCGCTATGCGCTGCCCCATGTGGTGCGCGACTTCCGCCAGCGCTATCCGCAGGTGCGCCTGCACCTGCACCAGGGCTCGCCCGAGCAGGTGGCGCAGATGCTGCGCAGCGGCGAGGCCGACATCGGCGTGGCCACCGAGGCGCTGGCCGGCTATGAAGGCCTGGTCGCGCTGCCCTGCTACCGCTGGACGCATGGCGTGGTCGTGCCGCCCGGCCACCCGCTGCTGCAGTCGCAGCAGGCGCTGACGCTGGAGGCGCTTTCGCGCTTTCCCATCATCACCTACGAGCAGGGCTATACGGGCCGCGCCCACATCGACGAGGCCTTTGCGCGCGAGGGCCTGGAGCCGGACGTGGTGCTCACGGCCATGGACGCCGACGTGATCAAGACCTATGTGGAGCTGGACATGGGCGTGGGCATCGTCGCCTCGGTGGCGCTGGATGCCGAGCGCGACCAGGGCCTGCGCACGCTGGACGCCGGCCATCTGTTCGAGGTCAACACCACGCGGCTGGGCCTGCGCAAGGGCGCCTGGCTGCGCGGCTATGCCTATGCCTTCATCGAGACCTTCGTGCCCACGCTGACGCGCGAGGTGGTCGAGCAGGCCGTGCGCCAGGGCGTGGAGCCCGAGTAGGCAGACAAAGGGGGCCGGCCTCAGCCCGGCTCGCGCGCCATCTCCAGCAGGGTGTCGCCGGTCACGCGGTAGCGGATCCACTCGGTCTGGGGCAGGGCGCCCAGGCGGTCGTAGAACTCGATGGAGGGCAGGTTCCAGTCGAGCACGCTCCACTCGAATCGGCCGCAGTCCTTCTCGACGGCGATCTGCGCCAGGCGGCGCAGCAGCGCCGTGCCCGCGCCCAGGCCGCGCGCCTCGGGCGTGACGTAGAGGTCTTCGAGGTACAGGCCGTGGCGGCCCTGCCAGGTCGAGTAATTGAAGAAGTAGACCGCAAAGCCCACGGGCTGGTCGCCATGCAGGCAGATCAGGCCGAAGACGGCGGGGTTGTCGGCAAACAGGGTGCGCTTCACATGCTCTGGCGTGGCCAGTACTTCATGCTCGGCTTTTTCATAGACGGCGAGTTCGCGCACGAAGTGGACGATGAGCTCGGCGTCATCGGGGGTGGCGGGTCGGATTTGTAGGGTGGTAGTCATTCAATCGCGGGGGAACACGGGAAGCCCGGAAAAACGGTATTGCGGCGCAAGATGGCGCCGCAATCTCCGGTTTTAGCCGATTTTCACGCCCGTGTCCGCCAGGGGCTGTTGCACCGGAAGGGGCAGGAACTGGCGCAGGATCTGGAAATGGTCCTCGAAGAACGCGCTTTCCATGGCGGGCAGGTCGCAGACGGCCACCCAGCGCGCCAGTGCCGCATCGTCGCCGCCCTGCACGGGCGGCAGCGAGGGCAGCACGCCCAGATCCAGATAGTGCACATGGGTGATGGTGCGCCCGCGCAGGCTGCGGTCGGGGTGGTCGAAGACCTGCACGGACTGCAGGGCCGCCTGCAGGTCGGCCTCGCTGAGCGTGGAGCAGGTCTCCTCGCGCAACTCGCGCAGGCAGGACTGCCACAGCGTGTCGCGCGGCTCCAGGAAGCCGCCCGGCAGCGCCCACAGGCCCAGGCCCGGGGCATGGCCGCGGCGTATCAGCAGGATGTGGTCCTGTTGCGCGTCTTCGTGCGGCACACGGCAGCGCAGCAGCGCATCCACGGTCACGAAGACGGGTGGGTAGGGCGCCGCAGCCCAGGCCTTGCGGTACCGGGCCAGCATGCGCCATTCCTCGCACATCTGCGCATGGACGGGCGTGGTGGCCCATTGGCGCAGGAACTGCAGGGTGGCGGGTGGCACCTGGGCGGCCAGGGTCTCGAAGTCCACGCCGGATTCGCCGAAGTAGATGTCGCGCAGCGGCGTGGCGTCGAACTGGCCCAGGCGCGGCAGGCTGATCAGCTGCCAGCGCGGAAAGCGCGCCAGGTAGCCGCTGGTCGCGTCCTTGAAATGGCCGACCAGGGCCACGCTGGCGCCTTCGGGCACGCAGGACTGCACGGCCTGCTGCACGGCCTGTACCCACAGCGGCTCGTTGTAGTAGTCGCGCACGGGCACGCAGTGCAGGCGGGCCGCGTCGGCCGGCGGCAGCGCCTCGCGCAGCATCTGCGCGCGCTCCTGCCAGCTGAAGGGGTTCTTGGGATTGGGCGCCTGCCAGGCGCTGCCCAGCACGACGACGATCTGCTCGGCACGCTCCAGCGCCGCGCGCAGCAGTGCCATGTGGCCGTTGTGCAGCGGCTGGAAGCGCCCGATCAGCACGGCGGTGTGCACGCGCTCGCTGGTGGCCGGGGTTTCGGTGGGGGCGTCCATGGCAGCAGTCTCTTGCATAAACAGGCTCGGTGGCTTCACTCTGGCTTCATTCGTAGTGGGCGGCAATGGGCATCTGGCGCCCGGTACCGAAGGCGCGCGGGCGCACGCGCAGTATGGGCGGGGCCTGCCGGCGCTTGTACTCGCTGCGGAAGATCATGCGCTTGACGCGGTCAACCAGCTCGGCACCGCCGGGTTGGCCCAGCAGCTGGGTCACAAAGCGCTCGGCCGTGCCGTATTCGGCGGTGGACAGGTGCCGGCCCTCGATGGCGTATTTGAGGATTTCGTCCAGCACCGCATAGGGCGGCAGGCTGTCCTCGTCCTTCTGGTCGGGCGCCAGCTCGGCCGAGGGCGGCTTGTCGATGATGGCCTGGGGAATCAGCTCTCGGCCCGCACTGCGGTTGATGTGGCGCGACAGCTCGAAGACCTCGGTCTTGTAGAGATCGCCCAGCAGGCCCAGGCCGCCGTTGGTGTCGCCATACAGCGTGCAGTAGCCCACCGAGATCTCGGACTTGTTGCCCGTGGTCAGCAGCAGGTGGCCGAAGGCGTTGGAGTACTCCATCAGCGTGGTGCCGCGGATGCGTGCCTGCAGGTTCTCCAGCGGCAGGCCCTGCAGCGGCTGGCCGAAGCTGGCCTCGAACTGGCGCGCATAGCCGTCGACCAGTTCGCGGATCGGGTGCTCGTGCAGCGTGATGCCCAGGTTGCGGCACAGGATCACCGAGTCATCGACCGAGCCGCTCGACGAAAAGCGCGAGGGCATGGTGACGGCCACCACGTTGTCCGCGCCCAGGGCCTCGGCCGCCAGGGCCAGGGTCAGCGCGCTGTCGATGCCGCCCGAGCTGCCCACCACCGCGCGCGTGAAGCCGCAGCGGCGCGCATAGTCGCGCAGGCCCAGCACGATCTGGCGGCGGTAGAACTCCATGGTGGGCAGGCCTTCGGCCGTCACGCTCATGCAGGGCTGGCCGGCCGCGTCGAGGAAGCGCCCGTCGTCGAACTGCAGCGTGCGCAGGTCTTCGACAAAGCGCTCGGCCTCGAAGACCACGCCGCGCCCGGGCTCCACCGCGAACGAGGCGCCGTCGAACACGATCTGGTCCTGGCCGCCGATCTGGTTCACGTAGAGGATGGGCAGGCCGTGGCGCGTGGCCGCCTGGCCGAAGATCTCGTGGCGCTGCTCGCGCTTGCCCAGGTGGCTGGGGCTGGCGTTGATGCTGACCACCAGGTCGGGCGCGGCGTCGGCCATGCGCGCGAAGGGGTTGGTGGCGTAGTCGGCACCGGCGTCGTTCCAGCCGTCCTCGCACACCAGAAAGCCCACCTGGGCCTGGCCTATGCGCAGCACCTTGGCCGCGTCGGGACCGGGCTCGAAGTGGCGGCGCTCGTCGAAGATGTTGTAGGTGGGCAGCAGCTGCTTGTCGTAGCGCAGGCGCACGGCGCCGTCCTTGAGCACCAGCAGGCTGTTGTGCAGCGGCTTGCCCGGCCCGCTGGCGCGCGTGGGCGCGCCGATGACCCAGTGCAATTGCGGCCACTGGCGCGTGGCCTGCAGCAGCTGCTGCAAGCCTTGCTCCAGGCGCTCGCGAAAGGCGGGCTCGTCCAGCAGGTCGCCAGGGTAGTAGCCGCACAGCGACAGCTCGGGAAAGACCAGCAGGTCGGCCTGCTCGTGCGCGGCGCGGGCAGCGGCCTCGGCCATGCGGGCCACGTTGCCGGCGATGTCGCCGACGGTGGGGTTGAGTTGGGCAATGGTGATGCGCAGCATGAATGGAGCCTTGGCGGTGTCAGGCGGTGTCAGACGGCGACAGGCTGGGCCAGGCCGAAGACCTGGCGCAGATAGGCCAGATAGGTTTCGTCGTTGCACAGCGTCTTGCCCGGCGAGTCCGAGATCTTGGCCACGGGCTGGCCGTTGGCATGGGTGAGCTTCATCACGATGTTGATGGTCTCCAGCCCCATGTCGTTGGTCAGCCGCGTGCCGATGCCGAAGCCCAGCTGTATGCGGTCGGCAAAGCGCTGGTACAGGGCCAGGGCCGTGTCCAGGTCCAGGCCGTCGGAGAACACCAGGCGCTTGGCCTGCGGGTCTATGCGCAGCTTCTGGTAGTGGGCGATGGCCTTCTCGCCCCAGGCATACGGGTCGCCCGAGTCGTGCCGCAGCCCGTCGAAGAGCTTGGCGAAGTACATGTCGAAATCGGCCAGGAAGGCATCCATGCCCACGGTGTCGGTCAGGGCCACGCCCAGGTCGCCCCGGTACTCCTGCACCCAGTCCTCCAGCGCGGCGATCTGGAAGTCGCGCAGGCGCACGCCCTGGGCCTGGTAGCTCTGCAGGTACTCATGGGCCATGGTGCCGATGGGCACGATGCCGAAGTCGCGCGCCAGCAGCACGTTGGACGTTCCCTTGAACCACTGCGCCGTCTGCGTGGCAAAGGCCTGGACCACCTCGCGCTGCCAGGCGCCCGAGAAGCGCCGGCGTACGCCGAAGTCGAACAGCTCGAACGGGTTGCGCAGCCTGGCCTCGCAGGCCAGGTGGCGCAGGCGCTCGATCTTGCCGGCCAGGCGCCTGCGGCCTTCGGCCAGCGCCGCCTCGGCGTCGAAGCGCCGGAAATACAGCTCGTTGACGATGGCCAGCACATAGATCTCGAAGCCCATCACATGGACCTGGGGGCCCTTGGCCTCGATGTGCAGGGTGTCACCATCGGCCCAGGCACGGATGAAGGCGCGCTGGAACTGGAAGATGCGCAGAAAGTCGATGAAGTCGCTCTTCATGAAGCGCAGCCCGCCCAGGTAGGCCAGGTCTTCGGGCGTGAAGCGCAGCGCGCACAGGGCGTCCAGCTCGCGCTCCACCTCGGGCAGCAGCTCGGCCAGCGGGAAGGCCGTCTTCGTGCGGCAGACGAATTCGTATTCGGCTTCGGTCTGGGGATTGCGGTGCAGCATGGCCTGCCACATCGTGAATTTGTAGAGATCGGTGTCGAGCAGGCTGGTGATGATGGGAGCCATGGTGCGATGCTGGGGAAACAGGAAAGGGGGCTGCGCGCGGGAAGGCGGTCCGGCCTCTACAGGTGGAGTTCTTGGCTGGAGGCCAGCCGCAATCCGCGGGCCTGCATGGCTGCCAGGAAATCATGGTGCGCAGACTCGAAGCCCGGCACCGGGCTCATGGCGTCATGCATCAGCACGATGCGCTCAGGATGGGGAAGGTGCTCGACCAGATGCTCGACCGTGGAGCGCACGCAGTGGCTGCTCGCCTCGCCCGCAACCACCAGTATGTCTGCCTGGCCCAGCCGCTCCAGCAAGGCCGTATTCAGCAAGGTCGCCGGATCGGCAGGGTCCGGCACCTCGGCCAGCAGCGCGCTGTAATGCTCGGTCCAGGGATTGAGCCCCTTGAAAACGTTGTACACGGCGCGCTGGCGCTGCTGCTGCCAGTCGCCACAGGCCGCCAGCACATCGGCATGGATACCGTGGCCCCAGCTGCCCACTTCGCAGTGCACGGGCCAGACCATCAGCGTGTAGCGGCTGTTGGCTTCGAGTGCATCCAGATAGTCCAGGCTGCGCTGCAATGCCCCGCTGTTGCGGGGCCGGAACACGCCGGACCGCACCTGTGCCGCCGTAATCGCGGTGAAAGGCACCACATCGCCGCCGTCACCGCTATCGCCGCCATTGCCCTGTTGCCAGAAAGCCGGATGGGCGATGTCGTAGCGCTGGTGCGAGTCCAGCGTCACCGTGATGGCGTCCACCTTCGCCCCCTCGCGCCGTATCCAACCGGCAAGCCGCTGCATGTCGGCATGGGCGCCCGCCACGGGCAGGCTGGGATGTTGCCCGCCAGGACACCAGTCGTCAGGCAGATCGCAGAAGTCGTTCTGGGGGTCTATGACCAGGAGCTGGGTGGTGGAGAGCATGGGCTTGGCGCTGTGCGTCGGAGGGTGAAGTGAAACGCTTACCAGGGTCCAAGTGTAGTGAGCTAAGGCTGTCCGCCAGAGCGAAGAGGCCAGGACCCGGGTGCCAGCAAGGGACACCTCACGCAAAAAGCCCCATGAAGGCGGGGCCTGCATGGGGCTTGTCGGTGGCGAGGGGCGTCTTTACAGGCCGGCAGCCGCGCGCAGCACGGCTGCCTTGTCCGTCCGCTCCCAGGTGAACTCGGGCTCTTCACGGCCGAAGTGGCCGTAGGCGGCGGTCTTGCTGTAGATGGGGCGCAGCAGGTCCAGCATCTGGATGATGCCCTTGGGACGCAGGTCAAAGTGGGCGGCCACCAGCTTGGCGATCTCGGCGTCGGGGATGACGCCCGTGCCTTCGGTGTAGACCGTGATGTTCATCGGGCGTGCCACGCCGATGGCGTAGGCCACCTGGATCTGGCACTGGCGTGCCAGGCCGGCAGCCACGATGTTCTTGGCCACGTAGCGCGCGGCGTAGGCGGCGCTGCGGTCCACCTTGGTCGGGTCCTTGCCGCTGAAGGCGCCGCCACCATGGGGGCAGGCACCGCCGTAGGTGTCAACGATGATCTTGCGGCCGGTCAGGCCGCAATCGCCCTGGGGGCCGCCGACAACGAAGCGACCCGTGGGGTTGATCAGGTACTTGGTGTCCTGCAGCCACTCGGAGGGCAGCACGGGCTTGATGATTTCCTCGATGATGGCTTCGGTGAAGCTGGCTTTCATCTTGGTGGCGGTTTCCGACTGGTCGGGGCTGTGCTGGGTGGACAGCACCACGGTGTCGATGCTGTGGGGCTTGCCGTCCACGTAGCGCATGGTCACCTGGCTCTTGGCGTCGGGGCGCAGGAAGGGCAGGCGGCCGTCCTTGCGCAGCTGGGCCTGGCGCTCGACGAGGCGGTGCGCGTAGTAGATGGGCGCGGGCATCAGCTCGGGCGTCTCGTCGCAGGCGTAGCCGAACATCAGGCCCTGGTCGCCGGCGCCGGTGTTGAGCTCGTCATCGCTGGCCTTGTCCACGCCCTGGGCGATGTCCTGGCTTTGCTTGTCGTAGGCCACGAGCACGGCACAGCCCTTGTAGTCGATGCCGTAGTCGGTGTTGTCGTAGCCGATGCGCTTGATGGTGTCGCGTGCGACCTGGATGTAGTCGACGTTTGCGCCGGTGGTGATCTCACCTGCCAAAACCACCAGGCCCGTGTTGGTCAGCGTCTCGGCCGCCACGCGGCTGTACGGGTCTTGGGCGAAAATGGCGTCCAGGATCGCGTCAGAGATCTGGTCAGCCACCTTGTCCGGATGGCCTTCAGAGACGGATTCCGAGGTGAAAAGAAAGTCGTTCGCCATATGAATAAACTCCTTGGTTGCAGCTTTTTTGCTGGGCGCTGCCCAAGCTGCAGGAGCTCTGGCGAACGCTTTAGCAGAAATTGTTTAACGTCGCTCTGCAAGTTGCTCAGTTAACTCAGCGACACCCATCATTTTAATGCCATCCCTGTTCCGACTGTTTGCTGCACTGCCTTTGTGGCTATTGCACCCCCTTGGCGCGCTCATGGGCTGGGTGGCGTTCGCCGCTTCGGCCACGTACCGGCGCCGCTTTCTGGCCAACGCCCGGCAGGCCGGCTACGGCCTCGGCGCCGTGGCGCCGGCCGTGGGGCATGCGGGGCGCATGGTGGCGGAGCTGCCGCGCATGTGGATGGGCAGGCAGCCGAGCTGCGAGATGCACAACGAGGAATGCGTGCGCCGGGCCTACGCTGCCGGGCGCGGCATCATCTTTCTGACGCCCCACCTGGGCTGCTTCGAGCTGTCGGTGCAGCAGGCGGCGCGGCAATGGTCGGCCGAGCATGGC
Source organism: Delftia sp. K82 (assembly GCF_002193035.1). NCBI lineage: Bacteria > Pseudomonadati > Pseudomonadota > Betaproteobacteria > Burkholderiales > Comamonadaceae > Delftia > Delftia sp. K82. The sequence continues at coordinate 193,059 of NZ_MYFL01000001.1, forward strand.
GAGATCACCATTCTCTACCGCCCCGCGCGCCAGCCCTGGCTGGCCCGCGTCATGGAGACGGCGCGCAACCGCCCCGGCGTGCAGGCCGTGCCGACCACGCTGGCCGGCGTGCGACAGATGATCAAGGCGCTGCGCAAGGGCACGGCCGTGGGGCTGCTGCCCGACCAGGTTCCGCCCGAGAGGCAGGGCGTCTGGTCGCCGTTCTTCGGCCGTGATGCCTATACGATGACGCTGGCGGCGCGCCTGGCGTTGCAGACGGGGGCCGCGGTGATCGTGGCCCGTTGTGAGCGCTTGTCCTGGGGGCGGGGCTATGCGCTGTATCTTGAGGAGTTGCCCGTGCCCTTGTCCGAGAATCTGGAAGCTGCGGTGCAGCAGATCAACGAGGCGATGGAACACACCATCCGCCAATGCCCGCAGCAGTACCTGTGGGGCTATGCGCGCTACAAGCAGCCGCGCCGTGAAGCAGCTGCCGGCGAGGTGGGTGCATGAGCGGGCGCATCGGCGTATGGCTGATGCGGTCGCTGGCTTGGATGCCGCTGCCGTGGCTGCGGGGGCTGGGTGCGTTTCTGGGGCGTGTGCTGTTTGTGCTGGCGGCTCCGCGCCGCAAGGTGGCGCTGCGCAATCTGGAACTGTGCTTTCCCGAGCTGACCGAGGCGCAGCGCGTGGAGCTGGCGCGCAGCAACTTCATCGTCTTTTGCCAGACCTGGCTGGACCGCAGCTGGCTGTGGGCCGCGCCGCGCGAGGTGGTGGCCGAGCGCGTGAAGCTGCAGGGCGCCGTGCATGAGCTCGATGGCGATACGCCCACCATCCTGTTCGCGCCGCATTTCTACAGCATGGATGCGGGTGGCCTGGCGCTGCCGCTGCACACCACGCGGCCCTTCACCTCGATCTTCTCCACCCATCCGGACCCGGCGGTCGATGAGTGGTTCATGTCGGGGCGCCAGCGCTTTGGCGACGTGCGCATGCTCAACCGCGCCGACGGGGTCAAGCCCATCATCTCCAGCCTGCGCAAGGGCGGGCTGCTGTACCTTTTGCCCGACATGGACTTCGGCCGCAACGACTCGGTCTTCGTGCCCTTCTTCGGCGTGAACGCGGCCACCATCCCCTCGCTGTCGCGCTTTGCACGCCTGGGCCGGGCCAAGGTGCTGGGTATGTATACGCGCATGACGCCCACGGGCTACGTGGCCGAGATCACGCCGGCCTGGACGGACTTTCCCACCGACGATGCCGAGGCCGACACGGCACGCATGAACCGCGAGTTGGAAGCGGCGATTCGCACCATGCCCGACCAGTACTACTGGGTGCACAGGCGCTTCAAGACCCGGCCCGAGGGCGAGCCTTCGGTCTACTGAACGGGGCAGGACAGGAACTGCTCCAGCGCTTGCCGCACCGCATCGGGCTGCTCGTGCACGACCCAGTGCGAAGTGCCTGCCAGGTGCTGCACCGTCAGGCGCGGCACCCACGGCTCCAGGCCTTCGACCAAGGCAGGCTGCAGCGCCGGGTCGCTGTCGCCCCAGAGCACATGCGTGGGCACGCCGATGTCCAGCATCTCGGGCGGCAGCCTCAGGTTGCGCAGTGCGTCGGCTGAGGCCGGATCTTCGGGCCGGGGCGGCACCAGGGGACTGGCGCCGTAGTAGTGGCAGGAGCCTTGCACGCCCAGGTCCCAGTGCTCGCGGTAGCGCTGCTGCAGCTGCGGCGTGAGCCAGCCGGGCAACTCGCCCTGCGGTGTGCGGAAAAATCCCAGCATGCGCTGCCAGTTGTTGTCGGCCAGCAGGGCGGGTGCGTCGGGGCGGCGCAGGAAATGCATGTACTGGCTTGCGGCCTGCTGCACGGGGTTGTCCAGCAACTCGCGCAGAAAGGCGCCTGGATGCGGGGCGTTGAGGATCATCAGCCGCTGCATCAGCCCGGGATGGCGATTGGCCAGGCCCCAGGCCAGTGCACCGCCCCAGTCGTGGGCGATCACGCAGGCTGCGGGTGCGCCAGGGCTTTCGATGGCGATCAGCGCCGCCAGATCCTGCAGCAGGTGCTTGGCCTTGTACTGCTCCACGCCGGCCGGCTGGCTGGAATGGCCAAAGCCCCGCAGATCGGGGGCGACGCAACGCCATTGCGTGCCGAACTGCTCCAGCATGCCTTCCCAGATGAAGCTGCCTTCGGGAAAGCCGTGCAGGAACAGCAGCAGCGGCCGGCCGGGTTCGCCGCTGACGCGGCAGTGCAGATGGATGCCGTGAGGCAGCTCACGAATGCAGGTGGTCACCATGTTGCGCTCCTTGCGGGGCGCTGGCTACACGAGCGCCTCCGGGCGCTAATCTTGGGGGCTGTCGCTCTCGCCGGGCGTCGCGGCTGCGACGTCCGCCTGCGGTGCAGCGGCTGCCGGCTGGGCCAGCCCTTCGGGATGGCTCCAGTGCCACAGCAGCTGGGCCACCTCATCCACACCCTGCTTCTTGAGCGCGGAGAACATGCGCACCTCGCCACCGCCGGCATTGAGCCGCGTGATGGACAGCACCTTGGCCTGCTCGGCGCGCGTGAGCTTGTCGGCCTTGGTCAGCAGCACGAGGAACTTCAGGCCCTCCTGCACGCGCGGGCGCAGGGCATCGAGCAAGGCTTCGTCGAGTTCGGTCAGGCCCAGTCGCGGATCGCACAGCAGCACGATGCCCGTCAGGCTCTCGCGGCTGACCAGGTAGTTCAGCATCACGCGCTGCCAGCGCTGCTTGTCCGTGCGCGACACGGCGGCGTAGCCGTAGCCGGGCAGATCGGCCAGCACGGCGTCGGTCACGCCCTGCTTGCCCAGGGAGAACAGGTTGATGTGCTGCGTGCGGCCGGGCTTCTTCGAGGCGAAGGCCAGCTGCTTTTGCTGCGTCAGCGTGTTGATGCAGGTGGACTTGCCGGCATTGGAGCGGCCCACGAACGCGATCTCGGGCACATCGACCTTGGGAAGATGGTGCAGTTGCGCAGCCGTCGTCAAAAAGCGTGTCGTGTGCATCCATCCCATGGCGAGCTTGGGATCGATCAGGGAGGAAGTGGGGGCGGCATCGGCAGCCGGCGCAGCAGGATTCATGGTGTGGTCAGTCTCTCGGGGCCTCATTGTAGGTTCCCCCATGATTCAGCGTTTCTCACGGGCCATATGCCAACTGCGTGGCGCCATATGCAGGCGCGGCGTATGAAACTGTCGCGGCCCACCCCAGGGACACCGAGGAAGGGCCGCCCCGCACCGAGGGTGTCGTCCCCCTCCCGCGCAGCGAGAGAGGGGGAAGGTGCGCAGCGCCTCAGGGGGAGCCTCAAACCTCCTCGCTCCAACAAAACCCATCCCGCGCAATCATGGCGCTGGCCGCGCTGGGCCCCCAACTGCCAGCCGCATAGCCGCGCGGCCCCGAGAGATCGTTGCGCCAGTGCTGCAGTATGGGTTCCACCCAGCGCCAGGCCTGTTCCTGCTCGTCGCTGCGCACGAACAGGTTCAGCCGCCCGGCGATCACGTCCAGCAGCAGGCGCTCGTAGGCGCCCACGCGCTTGGCGCCGAAGCGCTGGTCGAAGTCCAGGTTCAGGTGCACGGGAGCCAGCGAAGGCTCGGCCTGCTGCTGGGTGGCGCCCTGGGCCAGCAGGTGCAGCTCCAGGCCGTCCTTGGGTTGCAGGTTGATGACCAGGCGGTTGGCTTCGGACAGGGGCGAGCGGAAGATGGGATGGGGCACGGGCCGGAAGTTCACGACGATGCGCGCATCCCGTCCTGCCAGCCGCTTGCCGGTGCGGATGTAGAAGGGCACGCCGGCCCAGCGCCAGTTGCAGATCTCGGTGCGCAGGGCGACGAAGGTCTCGGTCTGGCTGCCGGCCGCCACGCCTTTCTCTTGCTGGTAGGCGGGCACGGGCTGGCCCTGGCTGGCGCCGGCCAGGTACTGGCCGCGCACCACGTGCTGGCTCAGGGTTTCCGGCGTCCAGGGCTTGAGCGACTGCAGCACCTTGAGCTTTTCGTCGCGGATGGCGTGGGCCGAGGCGTTGATCGGCGGCTCCATGCCGATGGCGCACAGCAGTTGCAGGGCATGGTTTTGCACCATGTCGCGCAGCGCGCCGGTCTGGTCGTAGAAGGCGCCACGGCTTTCCACGCCCAGTTCCTCGGCAATGGTGATCTGGATGTTGGCAATGGTCTCGCGCCGCCACAGTGGCTCGAACAGGGCGTTGCCGAAGCGCAGGGCCAGCAGGTTCTGGACCGAGGGCTTGCCCAGGTAGTGGTCTATGCGAAACACCTGCTCTTCGCGCAGGACCTTGCGCAGCGTGGCGTTGATGGCCTGGTTGGAGGCCAGGTCGTGGCCCAGCGGCTTTTCCAGCACCACGCGCGTCTGCGGGCCATTCAGGCCCACGGCGGCGATCTGCTCGCAGACCGTGGTGAACAGGCTGGGCGCAGTGGCCAGGTACATCACCACCGTCTCGGCGCCGCGCGTGTTCAGCGCCGTGGCCAGGCGCTCGTAGTCGGCGGGTTGCGACAGGTCCATGCGCAGGTAGTGCAGCAGGGCCGCGAAACGCGAGAACTCCTCTGGACTGGGGCGCTTGGACAGTTCCACCTTTTCGAAGCGACCCTGGATGAGCGCGCGGTACTGGTCGTCACTCAGATCATCGCGACCCACGCACAGGATGCGTCCCCCCTCGGGGAGGGTGCCGTGGCGGAACGCCTGGAACAGCGCGGGCATGAGCTTGCGCCATGCGAGATCACCCGTGCCACCGAACAAAACCAGATCGAAACCCATGCTGTCTCCACAAGTTGGTGTGTCTATTTTTGGTAACTTGGTTACCAAAATTTTGAAGAATCGGATAAATTATAGGAAGGTATTGAGATTTTGTTCCAGAGATGTGTTGTTGATTTGGTAATCAGATTACTTTCATCCCATGCTGTCCGTCATTCCCCAGCCCCCGCGCTGCGACCATGCCACTGTCTGGCCTGCGCTGCACCACCATGCCTTGGCCCTGCGCAAGGGCTTCGATCTGCGCCACGCCTTTGCCGATGATCTCGGCCGGTTCGCGCACTTCAGCCAGGAGGCGCCACACTGTTTTGCAGACCTGTCCAAGAACCTCTGGGATGCCCCGGCCGAGGCGCTGCTGTTGCGTCTGGCGCGCGAGTGCGCAGTGGAGCAGCAGCGCGATGCCATGTTCGCCGGCGAGCACGTCAACGGCAGCGAGGGCCGCGCCGTGCTGCACGCGCTGCTGCGCTGCCCGCGCGGCGAGTCGCCGCCGGGCCTGGCATGGGCCCTGGCCCAGGTGCACGAAACGCTGGATGCCATGCTGGCCTATGCCGAGCGCGTGAGGGCCGATGCCGGCATCACCGATGTGGTGTGCATGGGGATCGGCGGATCGGGCCTGGGGCCGCAGATGGCCGTGCAGGCGTTGCAGGGGATGTGCGACGCACGGCGGCGCATGCACTTCGTCTCCAACGTGGATGGGCATGAGCTGCAATCGGTGCTCGATGGGCTGCAGCCGCGCAGCACGCTGTTCATCGTGGCCTCCAAGGTCTTCAACACGCAGGAGACGCTGACCAATGCGCGCAGTGCGCTGCAATGGTTCCATGCGCAGGGCGGTGAAGATGTGGCGCGGCATTTCGTGGCGCTGACCACCAATGCCTCGGCGGCTGCGCAGATGGGCATCACCACCACTTTCGGCTTCTGGGACTGGGTGGGCGGGCGCTATTCGCTGTGGTCGGCGATCGGGCTGCCCGTGGCCCTCGCCGTGGGAGCAGCGGCATTCCGCGACCTGCTGGCCGGCGCGCATGCCATGGACCGCCACTTCCGCACGGCACCGCTGCAGGCCAACCTGCCCGTGCGCCTGGGCCTGCTCGATGTCTGGAACCGCAATCTGCTGGGCTTTGCCAGCCGCTGCATTGCGCCCTACCACGCAGGCCTGCGGCGCCTGCCGGCCTATCTGCAGCAACTGGAGATGGAGAGCAATGGCAAGCGCGTGGACCGCCAGGGCCGGCCGCTGGCGCTGGGCTCAGCCCCCGTGCTCTGGGGCGAGCCGGGTACGGATGGGCAGCATGCCTTCTTCCAGATGCTGCACCAGGGGACGGACATCGTGCCGCTGGAGATCATCGCCGTGCAGCGGCCGTCGCACGGCCTGCAGGGCCACCATGAGCAACTGCTGGCCAACGCCCTGGCCCAGGCCCAGGCCTTGATGCAGGGGCGTTCCTGCGATGATGGCCATCGCCACTTCCCGGGCAACCGGCCCAGTACCTTCGTACTGCTGGATGCGCTCACGCCGGCGGCGCTGGGTGCGCTGATCGCCTTGCAGGAGCACCGCGTGTTCGTGGCGGGCGCGCTGTGGGGCCTCAACAGCTTCGACCAGTGGGGGGTGGAACTGGGCAAGCTGCTGGCGCGCGACCTGCAGCAGCGCCTGGCCAGCGGGGATGTGGCGGAGCTCGATGCATCGACCGCAGGACTGCTGCAGCGCATGCGGGCCTGACGCCCCTGGCAACACGTTGCCGGGGCTGTGCAGGCTCAGGCTTCGCGGAAGCTGTTCACCGGCAGGCCCGGCACATCGACACGGCACTCCATCAGCGCGCCGGCAGGCACCTGCGCCGATCGCTCCGGAGCTGGCCGGCCGTGTCCGGCCGAGGTGATGTACAGCGTGCGCAGGTCCTCCCCCCCAAAGCAGACCATGGTGGGGCAGCGCACGGGCGTGTCCAGGCGCTGCAGCACATCGCCCTCGGGACTCAGTTGCAGCACGCAGCCGCCTTCGTACATGGCCACCCAGTAGTTGCCCCGGACGTCGACGCTGGCGCCGTCGGGGCGGCCGCCATAGAGCCTGCCCTCGGCCTTGGGGGCGAAGGCCTTCCACAGAGAGCGCGTGCCCAGCGTGCCGGAGTCCAGGTCGAAGGCAAAGCGGTCTATGCGGTGGGCTGGCGTGTCTGCCCAGTACATCCAGGCGTCATCGGGGCTGAAGGCCAGGCCGTTGGCCGTGGTGCAGTCGCCTGCCATGCGCTGAACGGCGTAGCCTCCGGCGCCGTCCGCGCGAAGGCACCACAGCGCGGCATCGGGCGCCGTCTTGGGCGAGAACAGTGACCCCGCCCACAGCCGCCCGGCGCGGTCGCAGCGCCCGTCGTTGAGCCGCAGCTGCTGCGGATCATGGTCCAGGCGGGCGATCATTTCGGTGTGTCCCGTGGCGGTGTCCAGCAGGCCGAAGTCATCGCGCAGCCCCACCACGATGCGGCCCCGGTCCGTGGGAGCGCAGCAGCCCGGTTCGCTGGGCGTGGCCCAGCTGCGGTGCAGGCCTGTGGCGGGCTCCCAGGAATGGATGTGCCGGTCCTGGATATCGCACCAGTAGAGCCGGTGTTGCTGCGGGTGCCAGAAGGGGGACTCGCCGAGTGCACTCGGTGGAACAGGGATGCGCTGCACGGCCATGGTCTGCCTCGGAGATGCGGATGAACGGAATTCTAGGAGGTAGGGATGCGCCGCAGCAGCGGCAAATGGTTTGATGCATCGGCTAAGGGATATCACCGGCTTGGCTGCGCATAAAAGTATCGAAAGGCGCATCTGTCGTACCAGTCCGGGCACGAGGCCGTCGCCACAATGCCTCATCCGCAGCCGGGATGGGAGGCGCGGTGATCCAGCATTCGAAGACCAGGGAACAAGGAGACAAAAATGCACAGCTTGCTCAAGGCCAGCCTCACATTGGCCATGGCCACTGCCGCAGTGGGCGCACTCGCCGGCACCGAACTCGTGATCGCCACCGTGAACAACGGCCACATGATCGAGATGCAAAAGCTCACCCCCCGGTTCGAGAAGGCCCACCCCGACATCACGCTCAAATGGGTGACGCTGGAAGAAGGCGTGCTGCGCCAGCGCGTGACCACCGACATCGCCACCAAGGGCGGCCAGTTCGATGTGATGACCGTTGGCATCTACGAGGTGCCGATCTGGTCGAAGAAGGGCTGGCTGCAGCCCATTGCCACCGATGCCGCCTATGACGCGGCCGATCTGCTGCCCACCATCCGCGAAGGCCTGTCCTACGAAGGCAAGCTCTATGCCTCGCCCTTCTATGGCGAAGGCTCCATGCTCATGTACCGCAAGGACCTGGCCGACAAGGCGGGTTTTCAGATGCCCGACAAGCCCACCTGGGAGCAGGTCCGGGAGTTCGCCTCCAAGGTCCACGATCCCAAGGCCGGGGTCTACGGCATCTGCCTGCGCGGCAAGCCGGGCTGGGGGGACAACATGGCCCTGATCACCACCATGGCCAATACCTTCGGCGGCCAATGGTTCGACATGCAGTGGAAGCCGCAGATCGACACACCCGCCTGGAAGAAGGCCGTGGGGTTCTATGTGGACCTGATGAAGGCCTATGGCCCCCCGGGCGCCTCGGCCAACAGCTTCAATGAAAACCTGGCGCTGTTCAACGAGGGCAAGTGCGGCGCCTGGGTGGATGCGAGCATCGCCGCCTCCTTCGTGAGCGACCCCAAGCAATCCAAGGTGGCCGACAAGGTGGCCTATGCGGCCGCACCCATGGCCAGCACGCCCAAGGGATCGACCTGGCTGTGGACCTGGAACCTGGCCATTCCCTCCAGCTCGAAGAAGGCCGATGCGGCCCAGGTCTTCGTGAAGTGGGCCACCTCCAGGGAGTATGTGCAGTTGGTCGCGCAGGAGCACGGCTGGCGTGCCGTGCCCACAGGAACGCGCCAGTCCACCTATGCCAATGCCGAGTTCCAGAAGGTGGCGGGCTTTGCCGCAGCCGAGAAGCGGGCCATCGACAGCGTGAGCCTGACCGATGCGACCGAGCCCAAGTCGCCCTATGCCGGCGTGCAGTACGTCGCGATTCCAGAGTTCCAGGCCATTGGCATTGCCGTGGGCCAGCAGATGAGCGCTGCGCTGTCGGGCAAGGTCACGGTGGAGCAGGCGCTCAGTACCTCGCAGACGCTGGCCGAACGCGAGATGAGGAAAAGCGGCTACTACAAATGAGGGCCGATAGGACTCCCGACAGGGCGGCGTCCGCCAGGCGCCTGCTGCCCCGCGCCCTGATGGCGCCCGCCGTGGCCGTGCTGCTGTGCTGGATGCTCGTGCCCTTGTTGATGACGATTTATTTCTCGCTCGTCAACTACAACCTCATGCAGCCGGGCGAGCACCGCTTCGCCGGCTGGGACAACTACGCCTTCTTCGTCACCGACCCGGACTTCCTGCCCGCCGTGTGGAACACGCTGAACTTCCTGGCCAGCCTGGTGCTGATCACCCTGGTGCTGGGCGTGCTGATCGCTTTGCTGATCAACGAGCCGTTTCCGGGGCGTGGCGTCGTGCGGGTGCTGCTGATCTCGCCGTTCTTCGTGATGCCCACGGTCAATGCGCTGCTGTGGAAACACATGATGATGAACCCGATCTATGGCGTGCTGGCCAGCCTGTGGAGGGCCGTCGGACTGCAGCCCGTGGACTGGCTCACCGAGATGCCGCTGCTGTCCGTCATCGTCATGGTGTCCTGGCAATGGCTGCCCTTCGCCTGCCTGATCTTCATCACCTCGCTGCAGTCGCTGGACCGCGAGCAGATGGAGGCGGCACGCATGGATGGCGCCAACGCCCTGCAGCGCTTTTACTACCTCACGCTGCCCCATCTGGCGCGGCCCATGGCGGTGGTGGTGATGATCGAGATGATCTTCCTGCTCAGCGTGTTCGCCGAGATCGCCATCACCACGGCGGGCGGGCCCGGCAACGAGAGCACCAACCTGACCTACCTGATCTACAAGCAGTCGCTGATGAACTTCGACGTGGGCGTGGCCTCGGCCGGTGCACTGTTTGCCGTGGTGCTGGCCAACATCGTCTCCCTCTTCCTGATCCGCATCGTGGGCAAGAGCCTGGACTGAGGGCATGATGAAAACAAGTTCCTCCACCCTGGTGCGCGCCGCTGCGGCATGGGCCGTTGCACTGCTGCTGTTCTTTCCGCTGGCCTGGCTGTTCCTGACGGCCTTCAAGACGGAACTGCAGGCCATTGCCGTGCCGCCGCTGTTCGTGTTCGAGCCCACGCTGGCCAACTTCGGCGAAGTGCAGCAGCGCAGCGACTACCTGCTGTATGCGCGCAATTCGCTGATCACCAGCCTGGCCTCGACCCTGATCGGCCTGGCCATCGCCGTGCCTGCTGCCTACTCCATGGCGTTCTTCCGCAGCCGCCACACGCGCGACGTGCTCATGTGGATGCTCTCGACCAAGATGATGCCGGCCGTGGGGGCCCTGCTGCCCATCTATGTGCTGGCGCAAGGGGCGGGCTTGCTGGATTCGCTCACCGTGCTGGTCATCGTCTTCACGCTGTCCAACCTGCCCATCATGGTCTGGATGCTCTACAGCGCGCTCAAGGACATCCCCAACGAGATCCTGGAAGCGGCGCGCATGGATGGCGCAGGCCTGTGGGCCGAGTTCCGCCATGTGGTGCTGCCGCTGGCTGTGGGCGGCATTGCCTCCACCGGGCTGCTGTGCCTGGTGCTGAGCTGGAACGAGGCCTTCTGGTCGCTGAACCTGAGCAGCGCCCGGGCCGGCACGCTGGCCACGCTGATCGCCTCGTATGCCAGCCCCGAAGGGCTGTTCTGGGCCAAGCTCTCGGCCGCTTCGCTGATCGCCATCGCCCCCATCGTGGTGTTCGGCTGGTTCAGCCAGAAGCAACTGGTGCAGGGCATGACCTTTGGCGCCGTCAAGTAGCCGTCCGGCATCCATTTCGCGGCTTTGCGCTGCACAAGGAAAACCATGGCCTATCTGCAACTTCAGGACATACGCAAGCGCTTCGGAGAGGCGCAGATCATCCGCGGCGTGGACCTCGCCATCGAGCGCGGCGAGTTCATCGTCTTCGTCGGGCCTTCGGGCTGCGGCAAGTCCACGCTGCTGCGCCTGATCGCCGGGCTGGAGAGCATCACTTCGGGGCAGTTGCTGCTCGACGGGCGCGACATCACGCATGCGCCATCGGGCGAGCGCGACCTGGCAATGGTGTTCCAGAGCTATGCGCTGTATCCGCACATGAGCGTGTACGACAACATGTCCTTCGCGCTGCGCCTGGCCGGCGTGCCGAAAGAGGAGATACGCCGAAAGGTCGGGCAGGCGGCCGAGACGCTCAACCTCACGCCCTATCTGGAACGCAAGCCGCGCGACCTGTCGGGCGGCCAGCGTCAGCGCGTGGCCATAGGCCGGGCCATCGTGCGTGCGCCCAAGGTGTTCCTGTTCGACGAGCCGCTGTCCAACCTCGATGCGGCGCTGCGCGGCAACACGCGGGTGGAAATCCACAAGCTGCACAAGGCGCTGGGCGCCACCACCATCTATGTCACCCATGACCAGGTCGAGGCCATGACCCTGGCCGACCGCGTGGTGGTGTTGCGCGATGGCTGCATCGAACAGGTGGGCGCGCCCCTGGCGCTCTACGACCATCCGGCCAACCAGTTCGTTGCGCAGTTCATCGGCATGCCATCGATGAACCTGATCGCCGCCGGGGCATTGCCCGTATTCTCCGGGGCCACGCAGGGCCGCCTGCCCGCCGACGGCACGCTGGGCATACGCCCCGAGGCCTTGCGCGTGGCCAGAGCGCAGGTCGCAACCGATGCCGTTACACAGAGACAGGTCATGGGCCGCGTGGACCTGATCGAGGCCTTGGGCGCCGACACGCTGATCCATGTCAGCGTGGGCGGTGCGCAGCTCATCGCGCGCCAGGCCGAGCGCACGCCACTGGCCGTGGGCGACGCGGTGTCCGTCGCGCTGGACACCGGCTGCGCACTGCACCTGTTCGACCGCCAGGGACGCACGCTGGCAGGCGCCTGAGCGCTTCGCTCCGAGAGGCTGCCCGGAGCAGTCATCCTTTCTTCCTCATCTCCCTCTGGTCACCATGAACGCGATTGTTCCGCATCTTTCCAGACCTACGGTGCTACACCTGGGTCTGGGTTCCTTTCACCGTGCGCACCAGGCCGCTTACCAACAGCGGCTGATCGATGCAGGGGACACGCAATGGGAGCTGGTGGGGGCCAACCTGCGCTCCGACATGGCGCAGACGCTGGAGGCGCTGGCGCGCCAGGGAGGGGCTTACACACTGGAGACGATTTCGCCTGGCGGATCGGTGCGCTACCAACGCATCGAGGCCCTGCGCGAAGTGATCCCCCATGCGCCCGGGCTGGCCGCCGTGATCGCGCGCGGAGCCAGCCCCTGCACACGTGTCATCTCCCTCACCGTGACCGAGGCTGGCTACTACCTCGATGGCAGCGGCGTGCTGGACACCGGCAGCCCGGAGCTTGCGGCCGACATCGGCCGCATGCGCCAGGGGCAGGTCGGAGAGACGATCTATGGCGTGCTGTGCGCCATCCTGCAGTTGCGCCGCTGTGCACATGCCGGCCCGGTCACACTGCTGAGCTGCGACAACCTGCGCCACAACGGCGATCGCCTGCTGGCCGGCCTGCTGGCCTTCATGCAACTGGTGCAACTGCAGGAACTGGCCGAGTGGGCAGGGCACAACATCAGCTGCCCGAATGCCATGGTCGACCGCATCACCCCGCGCCCGCCGCCGGAGCTGCGCGAGCGCGTGCAGGCCGCGACGGGCTGGGACGATGCGGCCGCCGTGACGGCCGAAAGCTTTTCACAGTGGGTGATAGAGGACCGCTTCGTCGCAGGCCGTCCGCCCTGGGAGCGCGTGGGCGTGGAGATGGTGTCTTCCGTGGCCCCCTACGAGGAGGCCAAGATCCGCATCCTCAACGCCAGCCACAGCTGCATTGCCTGGGCCGGCACGCTGGCGGGCCTGCGCTTCATCCACGAAGGCAGTGCCGTGCCGGCGATACGCCAGCTGGCATGGGACTATGTGACGCAGGACGTGATTCCCTGCCTTGCAACACCCGGCAAGGCATCGGCCCTGGACCTGCCGGCCTACCGCGACACCGTGCTTGAACGCTTCGGCAACCCTGCGATACGCGACACCAACCAGCGCGTGGCGGCCGACGGCTTTGCCAAGATCCCGGGCTTCATCGCGCCCACGGTGCGCGAGCGCATCGCGCAGGGCGCGTCCATGGATGCCGTGGCCATGCTGCCGGCGCTGTTCCTGGTTTTTCTGCAGCGCTGGCACCATGACACACTGCCCTATGCCTACCAGGATCAGGCCATGGACCCCGCAGTGGCACACGCCATCTGCGCCGCCACCGACCCCGTGGCCGCGCTGTGTGCCGAAGTGCCCTTGTGGGGTGAGGCCGCGGGCCATCCGCATCTGGTGGAGGCGGTCCGCCGTGCCACAGACCGTGTCCATGCTTTTGTCCAACAGGCAGCGAGGTAGAACGCATGCGCATAGCCATCGCGGGCGAAGCCCTGATCGATTTCACCGCCACGGGCGGCCTGGCCTTCCAGGGCCATGAAGGAGGCGCGCCCGCCAACTGCGCCGTGGCCGCCGCGCGGCTCGGGCAGGCCACGGGCTTTGTCTCGCAACTGTCGCGCGATCTCTTCGGCGAGCGCCTTTTCGCGCACCTGCAGGGCAACGGCGTGGACATGCGCCTGGTGCAGCGCTGCGATGCGCCCAGCACGCTGGCCTTTGTCGAGCATGCGCAAGGCACCAACCGCTATGCCTTCTATACGCAGGCAACGGCGGACACGCTGTGGGCACCTGCCGAGCTGCCCGAGTTGCCGCCCGAATGCCGCTATCTGCAGTTCGGCTCCATCGCATTGCTGCACACCCCTGTCGGGCCGCGCATCCTGGACCTGGTGGCGGCTGAGCGCGGGCGGCGCATCATCGTCTTCGACCCGAACGTGCGGCCCACGCTGATCCGCGATGCCCAGGCCTTCCGGCGCGACTGCCTGGGCTGGCTGGCCCAGGCAGACCTGGTCAAGCTCAGCGATGAGGACCTGGCCTTTATCGCGCCCGGCATTCCGGCGCTGGAGGCCGCCGCGCGCTGGCTGGCGCTGGGTCCCCGGGCCGTGGTGCTCACGCGCGGAGCGGCCGGCGCGACCTTGCTGCGTGCAGGACAGGCGCCTTTGTCGGTGCAGCCGCCGGCCGTGCAACTGGTGGATACCATCGGCGCGGGCGACACCTTTGGCGCGGCGCTGTCGGTTGCGCTACTGGAGCAGGGTGTCGAGCAGCCGGACCAGTTGCAGGAACTGCCCGAGAGCGCGTGGCGCCAGGTGCTGCGCTTTGCCGCAACGGCCGCAGCGCTCAACTGCACGCGCGCCGGTGCCCAGCCGCCCCGGCGCGCGGAACTCGATGCCGCGCTGGCAGCCCATTGCGGTGGATAGCCGCCGCTGGTGATACTGTTTGCCCATGGCCTCTCCAGAAACCGTCACGCCGCCATGACCAGCCCACGCCGCCGCACACCCCGCCAGCGTCACCCTGAACTGGAGCGCGATTTCGTGCGAACGCCCGCGCTGGGCTATGAGGATATGGAGGGCAGCGGCCTGGTGCGCTGCCTGGCACATGGTTTCCCAAGCCCCCTGGTGCGCTGGCATTTCCATGAGGAGTACGAGCTGCACCTCATCACCGACACCTCGGGCCGCGCCTTCGTGGGAGACTGGATAGGACCCTTCGAGCCCGGCCACCTCGTGCTGTGCGGCCCGCGCCTGCCGCACAACTGGATCTCGTTCGATGCTCCCGATGGGGGCTCGCCTGCACGCGATTACGTGATTCTTTTCAACCACGACCCCATCGCCCGTGCGGCCGAGCAGATCCCGGAGATGCGCGAGGTACTTCAACTGCTGGACCGTGCGCGCCATGGCATCGAGTTCTTCGGCTTGGCGCAGACGGCACGCGCGCACTGGGATGCGGTCAGGCGTGCGCGCGGAATGCGCCGCTTCACGGCCTTTTGCGCGCTGCTGTCCGATCTGGCCGAGTGCACCGATTACCGGCTGCTGTCAGCCGTGCAGATGCAGGGCGCCCAGGGCGAGGCTCAGGTGGATCAGATCAACGAGGTGGTCAACCGCATCATGGCGCGCGTGAGCGAGCCGCTGAGCCTGGCCGACGTGGCGGCCGAGCTGGGCATGAGCGAGAGCCGCTTCAGCCGCTTTTTCCGCCGGGCCACAGGCAACAGCTTCACCGACTTCGTCAGCCGGGTACGCATCAACAGCGCATGCCACCTGCTCATGCAGACCGACAGCTTCATCGCCGACATCTGCTACCAGGTGGGCTTCAACAACGTGGCCAACTTCAACAGGCGCTTCCTGGAGATCAAGGGCATGACGCCCTCGGAGTTCCGCCGCCAGGCGGACAGCCGCTTCGGCGCGGGTTGAAGCGACGGGGAAGCGGAATCTGGCGCGCAAGGGTGTGGTATTGCGCGCCACATGGGTAGAGCCCTTATTGCCGCGCTGGCACAGATCGATATGCTGGGCTGCGAAAAACATATGTTCAGCACCGAATCCGTGGCCAGTTTGTGACCACGATCAAGGAATATGTTTTCCTCTGTGCGCAGGGGCGAAACCAGGGTTCCTGACGATATCAATCACAGGGGACCCCATTGTAGAATCCGCCGAATTTTGCGCTTTCAACAACAGAACCACGCCCTCGATATGAAGTTGCTTGCCTCTTTGCTGACGGCTGCCATTCTTGCTGCAGCCCCCGCCTTTCCCGCTTTCTCCGCTGGCGAGGCACCTGCTGCCTCGGCACAGCCGAAGGCGGCCAAGGCCGACCTGGCGAAGGGCGAGGCCAGCTACACCGCCGTCTGCGCGGCATGCCATGCGGCCGACGGCAATTCCACCATCCCGCTGCAGCCCAAGCTGGCCGGCCAGCATCCCGAGTACCTGGTCAAGCAGTTGCTGGAGTTCAAGGACGACAAGCGCAAGGACCCGGTGATGAAGGGCTTTGCCAGCATGCTCAGCGAGCCTGACATGAAGAACATCGCCGCCTGGCTGCACACGCAAAAGCCCAAGGATGGCTTTGCCAAGGACAAGGACCTGGTGGCCATGGGCGAGCGCATCTACCGCGGCGGCATCCAGGAGCGCAACATTGCTGCCTGCGCGGGCTGCCACAGCCCCAACGGCGCCGGCATTCCAGCCCAGTACCCGCGCCTGGCGGGCCAGCATGCCGACTACACCACGACCCAGCTCACGGCCTTCCGTGACGGCAAGCGCGGCAATAGCATTCAGATGACGCAGGTTGCTGCCAAGCTTAACGATCGCGAAATCAAGGCCGTGGCAGACTACATCGCTGGCCTGCGTTGATGCGATCCCGGGGCCGACGCGGTTCCCAGGGTAATCACCGGGAACCTATTGCTTTATAGACACCCCAAGCCAGGCGGGTCCATCGCATGAATGCAGATGGTCCCGCTTTTTTCATTCGGGTTTTGGCTTTTCGTTCTTCATGTCAGACAACTCTTCCGGTGCCGCTCTTGCTCCCTCCCGCCCGCAGGCCGCGCGCGCGACCCTGGAGCTGCTGGCATCGATGCGCTTCGCGATCTCGCTGCTGACGGTCATCTGCATTGCCTCGGTGATAGGCACCGTGCTCAAGCAGCATGAGCCGGTGGGCAACTACGTCAACCAGTTCGGGCCTTTCTGGGCCCAGCTGTTCCTCGCGCTCAAGCTCAATGCGGTCTACAGCGCCTGGTGGTTCCTGCTGATCCTGGCTTTTCTGGTGATAAGCACCTCGCTGTGCGTGGCACGCCATGCGCCCAAGTACCTGGCCGATCTGCGCAGCTACAAGGAAAACGTTCGTGAACAAAGCCTCAAGGCCTTCGGCCACCGTGCGCAGAACGTGGTGCCAGGCAGCACGGAAGAGGCCGCCAGGCGCCTGGGCCAGCAGCTGGTATCGGGCGGCTGGAAGGTGCGGCTGCAGCAGCGCGATACGGCGGCCGGTCCCGGCACGGGCTGGATGCTGGCGGCCAAGGCGGGCGCGGCCCACAAGCTGGGCTATATCGCGGCCCACAGCGCCATCGTGCTGATCTGCCTGGGCGGGCTGTTCGATGGCGACCTCATCGTGCGCGCGCAGATGTGGCTGGGAGGCAAAACACCTTATACCGGCGGTGGCCTGATCTCCGAGGTGTCCGAGCAGCACCGGCTGAGCGAGCGCAACCCCACCTTCCGAGGCAACCTGCTGGTGACCGAGGGCGGCACGGCAGGCACGGCCATCCTGTCGCAGTCCGACGGCGTGCTGCTGCAGGAGCTGCCCTTTGCGGTGGAACTCAAGAAATTCATCGTGGAGTACTACTCCACGGGCATGCCCAAGCTGTTTGCCAGCGAGGTCGTCATCCACGACAAGGCCACGGGCGAGAAGCTGGAAAAGCGCATCGAGGTCAACCACCCGGCCAGCTACCGCGGCATCGAGATCTACCAGTCCAGCTTTGACGACGGCGGCTCGTCGGTGAAGCTGCGCGCCGTGCCGCTGGAGGCGGGAGCCAAGCCCTTTGATGTCGAGGGCGTGATCGGCGGATCGGACCAGTTCGTGCGCAAGCTCCCGGATGGCAAGGACGAGACAGTGACGCTGGAGTTTGCCGAACTGCGCACCATCAACGTGGAGAACTTCGGCGGTGGCGGCGGGGCCAATGGCAGCGGCACCGATGTGCGCAAGGTGGACCTGAAGCAGGCCATCGACGAGCGCCTGGGCGCGGCCCACAAGACCGTGACCAAGAAGGAGCTGCGCAACATCGGCCCCAGCATCCGCTACAAGCTGCGCGATGCCTCGGGCCAGGCGCGCGAGTTCCAGAACTACATGCTGCCCGTGGACACGGGCGACGGCCAGCGCGTGTTCCTGCTGGGTGTGCGCGACAACCAGGCCGATGCCATGCGCTACCTGCGCATTCCCGCCGATCCCGAAAGCGAGATGGACACCTTCCTGCGCCTGCGCAGCGCGCTGCAGGACCCCCGGCTGCGCGAGCAGGCGGCCAAGGCCTATGTGGCCAAGGCCATCGACGCCTCGCGCTCCGAACTCAGTGGCGCGCTGGCGCAGTCGGCCACCAAGGCGCTGGAATTGTTCGCGGGCCAGACCGACAAGAAGGGGCCGGACGGCAAGCCGCTGGGCGGGCTGCAGGCCATCTCGGACTTCATGGAAAGCAATGTGCCTGCGGCCGAGCGTGAACGCGCGGGCGAGGTGCTGGTGCGCATTCTCAACGGCGTGCTGTTCGAGCTGGCCCAGATCGTGCGCACGCAGGCGGGCCAGGCGCCACTGGAGCCCAGCGAGCAGACGCAGTCCTTCATGACCCAGGCCGTGTTCTCGCTCAGCGATGCGCAGTTCTACCCCATGCCCATGGTCTTCATGCTGCAGGACTTCAAGCAGGTGCAGGCCAGCGTCTTCCAGGTGGCGCGCGCCCCGGGCAAGAACGTGGTGTATCTGGGCTGCCTGTTCCTCATCATCGGCGTGTTCTGCATGCTGTACGTGCGCGACCGCCGCCTCTGGATCTGGCTCACGCCCCGCGATGGGGAAAGCCATGCCGAAATGGCCTTGTCCACCAATCGCAAGACAATCGATGGTGATAGAGAATTCGCCATGCTGGCCGGCAAGCTGATAGGCGCCGAGCCCATCCACAAGAAATCCCCCGGAGGTTCCGCATGAACACCGCCACCACGACGACTTTGACGCTCAACGAGGGCTTCTTCGCCCGCCGCAACTGGTTCGACTGGGTGTTCGCGGCCCTGGTGGCGGCGGGACTGCTGTATGCGCTGCAGCGCTATGGCGAGTACATGGATGTCTACGAAAAGTGCATCCTGGTCGGCACCATTCCCTCGGCCATCTGGCTGGGCTGGTTCTGGCGCCCGCTGCGCGGGCTGATGCTGGTGGTGGCCGGGCTGTCGCTGCTGGCCATCGGGCTCTACCAGGGGCCTGAAGGGGCGCAACTGGCGCGCTCGGACACGGTGTTCGGCCTCAAGTACTTCCTGTCCAGCCAGTCGGCCATCCTCTGGATGAGCATGGTGTTCTTCATGAGCACCGTCTTCTACTGGATCGGCATGTTTGCGCGGGGCGAGGGCACGGCGCTGTCGCTGCTGGGCTCGCGCCTGGCCTGGCTGGCCGTGACGCTGGCGCTGGTGGGCACCATGGTGCGCTGGTATGAGAGCTATCTGATCGGCCCCGATGTGGGCCACATCCCGGTCAGCAATCTCTATGAAGTGTTCGTCATGTTCTGCTGGATGACGGCGCTTTTCTATCTCTATTACGAACAGCACTACGACACGCGCGCCCTGGGCGGCTTCGTGATGCTGGTGGTCAGCGCGGCCGTGGGCTTTTTGCTGTGGTACACGCTGGTGCGCGAGGCGCACGAGATCCAGCCGCTGGTGCCGGCGCTCAAGAGCTGGTGGATGAAGCTGCACGTGCCGGCCAACTTCATCGGCTACGGCACCTTTGCGCTGGCAGCGATGGTCTCCTTTGCCTACCTGATCAAGCAGCAGGCCACGGAGACCCGCTGGTACAAGCTCGCGCCGCTGTGGATGCTGGGTGTGGTGCTGTGCTTCGAGCCCATCGTCTTCCGCCAGGGTGCGACCCAGAACGGCGGCAGCTACTGGATGGTCTACTTCGGCATCTCGGCGCTGATCGTGGCCGGCATCCTGCTGGCGCGCAAGCGCATCGCCGAGCGCCTGCCCAGCTTCGAGCTGCTGGACGATGTGATGTACAAATCCATCGCCGTGGGCTTTGCCTTCTTCACCATCGCCACCGTGCTGGGCGCGCTGTGGGCGGCCGAGGCCTGGGGCGGATACTGGAGCTGGGACCCCAAGGAAACCTGGGCGCTGATCGTCTGGCTCAACTACGCGGCCTGGCTGCACATGCGCCTGGTCAAGGGCCTGCGCGGCACGGTGTCCGCCTGGTGGGCGCTGGGTGGACTGGCCATCACCACCTTCGCCTTCCTGGGGGTGAACATGTTCCTGTCGGGGCTGCACAGCTACGGCGAGCTTTGAGCCACGGCAGTGGCAGAGTGACAGTGGCAAGATAAGGGCAGCGGCATGCGTTCAGGCGCATGCCGCTTTTTCGTGCACCATCGCATCGGTGCCGCAGGGAACTTGCGCGCGCCTGCGAGGCTCCCAATCGCCATATCGCCAGCAATAGCGCCCCGTGCCCGCCGGCACACCAGGAGATTCCCATGCTGATCCGCTCCCACGACAACGGCTTCCAACACCCGCAAGGCAGCGAGATCACGCCCCGGGCCGGCTACCTCAAGCGCCGTGCCTGGCTGCAGTACCTGGCCGCAGGCTCGGCGGGCGCGGCCTTGCCCGGCTGGGCGGCGGGCGTGCAGCGCCCCGGCAAGCTGGCGGCACTGGCCTCCGTGCCTTCCCAGGTAGTGGGCGCAAACACCATGGACCGTGTCACGGCCTATGCCGATGTATCCCAGTACAACAACTTCTATGAATTCGGGCTGGACAAGGACGATCCCGCCAAGAACGCCCACACGCTCAAGACCCGCCCCTGGACGGTGAAGATCGAGGGCCTGGTCCAGCAGCCGCAGACGCTGGACCTGGATGCGCTGCTCAAGCTCGCTCCACAGGAAGAGCGCATCTACCGGCTGCGCTGCGTGGAGGGCTGGTCCATGGTGATTCCCTGGGTGGGCTATTCCCTGGCCCAGCTGCTGCGCAAGGTGCAGCCGCTGGGCAGTGCCAAGTATGTGGAATTCGTGACCCTGGCCGACAAGGCGCAGATGCCGGGCCTGCGCAGCGGCGTGCTGGACTGGCCTTACACCGAGGGGCTGCGCCTTGATGAAGCCATGCACCCGCTGACGCTGCTGGCCTTTGGCATGTATGGCGAGGTGCTGCCCAACCAGAATGGCGCGCCCGTGCGGCTGGTCGTGCCGTGGAAGTACGGCTTCAAGAGCGCCAAGAGCATCGTCGCCATCCGCCTGACCGACAAGGAGCCGGGCACGGCCTGGAGCAAGGCGGCGCGCAACGAGTACGGCTTTTATTCCAATGTGAACCCCGACGTGCCGCACCCGCGCTGGAGCCAGGCGACGGAGCGGCGCATTGGCGAAGACGGCCTGTTCGCCAAGAAGCGCAAGACGCAGCTGTTCAACGGCTACGAAGCCCAGGTGGGCCAGCTCTATGCGGGCATGGACCTCAAGAAGTTCTATTGATGTGGCCCATGCAATGACGGCGGTGCAGCGTCTTTTGCTGCACCGGACGGCCAAGCCGCTGGTGTTTCTTGTGTGCCTGCTGCCGTTTGCGTGGCTGCTGGCTGGAGCCATCCTGAACACGCTTGGCGCCAATCCGGCCGAGGCCTTGCTGCGCTCCACCGGCGACTGGACCTTGCGCTTTCTGTGCGTGGTGCTGGCCGTGACACCGCTGCGCCAGGCGCTGGGACTGACGGCACTGGCGCGCTTCAGGCGCATGCTGGGTCTGTATGTGTTCTTCTACGCGCTGCTGCACCTGCTGTGCTATGCATGGTTCGACATGGGGCTGGACTGGGGCGAGATCGTGCTCGACATCCCGAAGCGCCCATTCATCCTGGTGGGCTTTGCGGCGCTGCTCTTGCTGACCGCTCTGGCGGTGACTTCACCGAACCGTGTCATGCGCGCCATGGGCGGCAGGCGCTGGCAGTGGCTGCACCGCTGTATCTATGCGGTCGCGCCGCTGGCCCTGTTGCATTTCTTCTGGATGCGCGCAGGCAAGAACAACTTTGCGGAGGTCGGCGTGTACGCCGCCATTCTTGCGCTGCTGCTGGCCTGGCGCGTGGTCCATGCACTGCGCCGCCGACGCGCCAGGAGCTAGCCGGCCACGGCGCGCAGGGCAGGGCGCAGCTGGCGGGTCACGGGGTCGATGTCCGCCATGGGCAGCTGGTAGTTGCGCTGGTCGAACAGGTCGATACCGCACTGCAGTCCTTCGAGCCAGTTGAACAGGTCGGCAATCGCCTTGGCGCCCATGATGGGCGCGCCGTGCTGGGGCACGATCA
Organism: Delftia sp. K82; assembly: GCF_002193035.1. Classification (NCBI taxonomy): domain Bacteria; kingdom Pseudomonadati; phylum Pseudomonadota; class Betaproteobacteria; order Burkholderiales; family Comamonadaceae; genus Delftia; species Delftia sp. K82. The sequence continues at coordinate 214,788 of NZ_MYFL01000001.1, forward strand.
TGTCGATGGGCAGCTGGCGCGCCATCTGCACCCACAGCCGCAGGATCTTGTTGGAGACCATGTATCGGCGGTGAAAACCTTCCATGCGGGCGATGTGCGGCACGAGGTCGGTCACGGGCACCTGCGCCTCGACGCCGTTCATCAGGGACACGCCCAGGTCGCCCGTGAAGAGGATGCGGCTGACCGGGTCGTAGAAGTGGAAGTTGCCTTCGGCATGCAGGAAGTGGGCGGGCAGCAGGTGCAGTTCATGGCGGCCCAGCGGCAGCCGGCCACCGGCGTCCGGCACGCCGATCACGCGGTTTTCGGTCTTGCCGACCTTGGTGAAGTGGGGCGCGAAGCGCTCCCAGATGCGCGAGATCACGAGCTGTGCCTTGGTGCTGGTCATCCAGCGGTCCAGCGAGGCAATGATGTCTGGATCGGCGTGGGAAGCGATCAGATAGGACAGCTTGTGCGGCGCGAAATGCCGCGACATGCCCATGAACAACTCGTTGAATGCGAGATTGCCGCCCGGGTCGATGATGGCGCCCGTGTCGTCATCGACGATGAGGAACTGATTGGCCTGTATGGCCTGTCCATCTTCCTCGATGAGGTCGGTGAACATCAGGCAGGCGTGGTTTTTGTCTCGGTAGAGCTCTACGGGCATGGCGGGTTGTCGAGGGACAAGAGAAAGTCACTCTAAGCGCCATGCCTGGCAGCGGTGTTGATGTGTATCAAGCCGCGGCGCGGCCACCGGCTCAGTCGGCCTGCTGCTTGCGGGAGTCCGTGGTGCCGGTGGGTGTCGAGCTTTCTTCGACGGCGGCACTTGACGGGCCAGCGGGCAAGGTGGTGGGTGCAGGTGCGGGCGTTGCACGCTCGGCCGGGCTGGAAATGCCCAGGGTCTGCGGTAGTGTGGCGCGGTGGCTGGCCGCAGGCGAGCTGGGCAGAAACAGCGGGCCTTTCTGGCCGCAGGCGGCCAGGGACGCCGCACAGGCGCCAAGGGCAATGCACCTGACTAGAATTTGCGAGGCTTTCAACATAAGCGAATTGTAATGACCGACCAAGAATTTCTGGACCTTGCCGAACGACTGCTGCTGGCGGTGGAGCAGGACTGTGATCGCATCAACGATGAAACCGATGCCGACCTCGATGCCCAGCGCGTGGGTGGCATGGTGACCCTGGTCTTTGCCAACCGCACCCAGATCGTGATCAACCAGCAAAAACCGCTGCACGAGATCTGGCTGGCGGCCAAGGCCGGGGGCTTTCACTACCGCTACGACGCGGCGCAGGGCGCCTGGCTCGATACCAAGGGCGCGGGCGAGTTCTTTGCCAACCTGAGCCGCTACGCCACCGAGCAGTCGGGCCTGGCGCTGCAGTTCTCGGCACGCTGATCCGCCGTTATCGGCAGGCTCCATGAAGAAAGCCCGGCATGGCCGGGCTTTCTTGCGTGGTCAACCGCTTGTGTGGCGGTCAGTTGCGGAAGAGGTCGAGGATGCGGTTGCGCTCCTCGGTGGCGGGCGGGGGCGTGGCGCCTGCAGCGCCGCCCGTGGAGGCGCTGTCCATGCCCAGGCTGCTGACGCCGCCGTTGCGCGCGTTTTCCTCGTAGTACCACTCGCCGCCCATGTTCACGACGCCAGGGGGCACAGGCATCTCTGCCACGGGCACGCCCTTGAGGGCATGCTGCATGAAGCCGATCCAGATGGGCAGGCTCAGTCCGCCGCCCGTCTCGCGGCTGCCCAGGTTGCGCGGCGTGTCGTAGCCGATCCAGGACACGGCGGCCAGCGTGGGCTGGAAGCCTGCGAACCAGGCATCCACCGAGTCGTTGGTCGTGCCCGTCTTGCCATACAGGTCGGGACGCTTGAGCGTGGACTGCGCGCGTGCTGCCGTGCCCACGCGCGCCACGTCCTGCAGCAGGCTGTCCATGATGAAGGCGTTGCGCGCGTCGATGGCCTGGGGCAGTTCCTGCACCGGGGGCGGCGTGAATTCGGACAGGATGCGGCCCTTGTGATCGGTGACACGGGCAATCAGCCAGGGGTTGACGCGGTGGCCGCCATTGGCGAACACGGAGTAACCCGCTGCCAACTGCAGCGGCGTGACCGCTCCGGCACCCAGCGCCATGGTCAGGTAGGCCGGATGCTTGGCTGCGTCAAAGCCGAAGCGCGTGACCCACTCCTGGCCCTGCTTGGGTCCCACGGCCTGCAGCAGGCGGATGGAGATCATGTTCTTGGATTTGTTCAAGCCCGTGCGCATGGTCATCGGCCCGTCGTAGCGGCTGTCGTAGTTCTTGGGCTCCCACGGCTGGCCACCCGTCACGCCGGCGCTGAAGAACAGCGGCGCGTCATTGATCATGGTGGAAGGCGAGAAGCCTTTTTCCAGTGCCGCAGAGTAGATGAAGGGCTTGAAGGCCGAGCCGGGCTGGCGCCAGGCCTGGGTCACATGGTTGAACTTGTTCTTCTGGAAGTCGAAGCCGCCGATCAGGGCGCGCAAGGCGCCTGTCTGGGGGACCAGGGCCACGAAGGCGCCTTCCACTTCGGGCAGCTGGGTGATTTCCCAGGTGTTCTTGGGTGTCTTGACCACGCGGATCACGGCGCCGGGACGGATCTTGATGTTGGGCGGTGCCTTGGGGTTCAGGCCCGATTCGGCGGGTTTCAGGCCTTCACCCGTGATCTCGATCTGTTCGCCGTCGGCGCGTGCCGCCAGGATCTTGCGCGGATTGGCATCCAGCACCACAGCGGCGAGCACATCACCATTGTCGGGGTGGTTGGCCAGGGTGTCGTCGATGGCGTCTTCACGGTCCTCGGCGTCGGCCGGCAGGGCCACGAATTTTTCGGGGCCGCGGTACTTCTGGCGGCGCTCGTAGTCCATGATGCCGCGGCGCAGCGAGGCGTAGGCGGCTTCCTGTTCGCCGGCATTGATGGTGGTGTAGACGTTCAGGCCGCGCGTATAGGCTTCGTTGCCGTACTGGGCAAAGATCAGCTGGCGTGCCATCTCGGCCACGTATTCGGCATGCACGCGGGTGTTGAAGGAGCCCGTGCGGATCTTCAGCGGCTCGGCCTTGGCTTCAGTGGCCTGGGCGGAGGTGATGAAGCCGTTTTCCTCCATGCGCTCGATGATGTAGAGCTGGCGCGAGCGGGCGCGCTTGGGGTTGCTGATCGGGTTGTAGGCCGATGGTGCCTTTGGCAGGCCTGCCAGCATGGCCGCCTCGGCCACCGTGATGTCCTTCAGTGGCTTGCCGAAATAGGCTTCACAGGCAGCAGCAAAGCCATAGGCCCGATTTCCCAGATAAATCTGGTTCATGTAGATCTCGAGAATCTGGTTTTTGCTCAACAGATGCTCTAGCTTGAAAGTCAGTAAGACTTCGTAAATTTTGCGTGTAAAGGTTTTCTCGGAAGACAGATAGACGTTGCGCGCCACCTGCATGGTGATAGTCGATGCGCCCTGGCTTTTCACGCGGCCCAGATTGGCCAGCGCGGCGCGGGCCATTCCCTTGTAGTCCACGCCGCCATGCTCGAAAAAGCGCGTGTCTTCAATGGCCAGCACGGCGTCGGTCATCACCTTGGGGATGTCCTGGATGGGAGTCAGCGTGCGCCGCTCCTCGCCGAATTCACCCAGCAGGGCGCCTTCGCTGGAGTACACGCGCAGCGGCAGCTTGGGCCGGTAATCGGCCAGCTCGGACACGTCGGGCAGGTTGGGGTAGGCCATGGCCAGGGCCACGGCCACGGTCAGCATCAAGGCCAGCGCGCCGGCGACGGCGATGCCCGCCAGCCATAGCAAGGCCTTGGGAAACCAGTGCATGGGCTTGGATGGGGCGGAGCGAGGCTTTGCAGCCTGGGGTTCTCGGGAGTCTGAAGACGGCATGTCGCAGGGAGTGCTGAGGAGTGCCGCATTATAAAAATGCGTGCCCCAGAAAGTCGGTAGGAGACGGCTGCACACGGTTGCCAGCATGGCCGCAAGCCAAGCATCCTAAGCCAGGCGTGCAGGCCGACATGCAAGCAGGGGTGCATTCATGTCGCATTTGATGGCCCGCAATAATGTCTGTTTTTGGCCACTACCGCCAAGCGTGCTCCGGCTGGCATGGTGAGCTGCGCGCAGTCTTGCTGATAGCATTCAACCTATATGTGAAGGTTTGTTGCGTTCTTTACATACACAAGAAGAGGGAGGGCAAGTTGATTGCTATGGGATCCTTATTCAGTCGCCAGCCCGCACCTTTGCTAGGCATCGACATCAGTTCTTCGAGCGCCAAGCTCGTTGAGTTGTCTCGTGCCAAGTCGGGCGAACTGTTGCTGGAGCGCTGTGCCATCGAACCGCTGGAGCGGGGATGGATTACGGACGGCAACATCGAAAAGTTCGATGAAGTGGCAGAGGCTGTACGGCGACTGGTCAAAAAAAGCGGCACGCGGACCAAGAACGTGGCCATGGCCCTGCCGGCCTCGGCCGTGATCACCAAGAAGATTTCGCTGCCGGACGGCATGAGCGAGCAGGAATTGGAGGTCCAGGTCGAATCCGAGGCCAATCAGTACATTCCGTTCTCGCTCGATGAAGTGAGTCTGGACTTCTGCGTCATAGGCCCGTCATCGAATTCACCCGGCGATGTGGACGTGCTCATTGCCGCATCGCGCCGCGAGAAGGTCCAGGACCGCCAGGGCCTGGCCGAGGCGGCCGGCCTCAAGCCCACGGTCATCGACATCGAGCCCCACGCCTCCCGCATGGCGGCTGCACGGCTGATCGAGCGCCTGCCCAATCAGGGCAACAACGCCCTTGTGGCCTTGTTCGAGTTGGGCGCCATGACGACCAGCATGCAGATCCTGCGCGACGACGAGGTTCTGTATGACCGGGACCAGGCTTTTGGCGGCGCACAGCTGACGCAACTGATCGCGCGCCAATATGGATTCTCGCTCGAAGAGGCCGAGTCCAAGAAGCGCAGCGGTGAACTTCCGGAGGACTACGCGTCCGCCGTGCTCAAGCCCTTTGTGCAAAGCATGACGCAGGAAGTGTCGCGCGCACTGCAGTTCTTTTTCACCAGTACGCCCCACAACCGCATAGACCACATCCTGCTGGCAGGCGGCTCGGCCCCACTTTCCGGCCTGTCCGAGGCCATCACGCAGCAAACGGGTTTTGCCTGCAGCCTTGCCAATCCCTTTGATGGAATGGAAGTCGGCAGCGGCGTACGCCTCAAGCGCATGTCGCGCGAGGCCCCCGCCTACCTGACCGCCTGCGGACTGGCCATGCGGAGGTTTGTGTCGTGATTCTGATCAATCTGCTTCCTCACAGAGAAGCAACACGAAAGCGCCGCAAGGAAGCATTCCAGGCCACCATGGTCCTGTCTGCCCTGGTGGGGCTTTTGATCATTGGAGCCGTCTACTGGTGGTACCAGATGATGATCGAGGCCCAGCAGGCAAAGAACAGCATGCTGCGCGCAGAGATTACCGTGCTGGAGTCTCAGATCAAGGAAATTGCCGGGCTGGAGGATGAGATCACTGCCCTGCGTGCACGTCAGAAGGCCGTGGAAGACCTGCAGTCCGACCGCAATCTTCCGGTGCACATGCTCAACGAGCTGGTGGCCCAACTGCCCGATGGTGTCTACCTCAGCAGTATCAAGCAGGAAGGTCTGGTCGTTACCATGCAGGGTACGGCGCAGTCCAATGAGCGGGTTTCTGAAATGCTGCGCAATCTCTCGGAGGGGACTCCCTGGATTTCCAAGCCTGAACTGGCGGAAATCGTAGCCAAGACGGTCAACGTCACGCCCAAGGACCAGCGCCGTGCTGCTGCGTTCAATCTGCGCTTTCAGCTGACGCGTGCCAGCGTGGCGGAGAAGGGGCTTTCAGCGGCTACCAACCCAGGAAAGTCCCAGTGATGGCCAAAAAGAAGAAGAACGACATCGACTTCTCCGCACTGCAGGAGAACATCCAGCGACAGTTCCGTGGTCTTGATTCCAATGATCCGTCGCGTTGGCCCATGCTTCCGCAGGCGCTTCTATGCATCGCCATTGCTTTGGGTGTTGCCGCCCTAATGTGGTATGTCCTGATCAAGGACTATGAGGACACCCTGGAGCAGGAGCGCACTACCGAAGTCACGCTGCGCCAGGACTTCAGCCAGAAGCTGTCCAAAGCCGTCAGCCTGGATGGCCTGAAGAAGCAGCGTGAACAGGTCCAGCAGTATGTGACGCAACTGGAAAAGCAATTGCCCAGCAAGGCGGAAATGGCTGCGCTGCTCTCGGATATCAATCAGGCAGGGCTGGGTCGCAGCCTGCAGTTTGAAACCTTCCGGCCTGGTGCGATGGTGGTCAAGGAGTACTACGCTGAGCTGCCCATTGCTTTGAAGGTGACTGGTCGCTTTCACGACATCGGATCATTCGCCTCCGATGTGGCCTACCTGTCGCGCATCGTGACCTTGAACAATCTGTCGATCGCACCTGTAGGCAAGGAGGGAGGCGAGGTCCTGAGCATGGAGGCAACGGCACGAACCTTCCGCTACCTGGATGCAGATGAGGTGCAGGCGCAACGCGCAGCGGCCGGGAAGGGCAAGAAATAATGAGACATATGCGTTTCAGCGGCTGGCTCATGTTGGCCGCCTGCCTGACCGCCTCAGGCTGCTCTTCTTCTGATCAGGAGGAACTACAGACCTGGATGGCCCAGGAAAGAGCCAATGCTAAGCCGCGTGTCAAGCCTTTGGAAGAGCCCAAGACCTTCACGCCCGAGGCCTATCTTGGTTCTGATGGCATGGATCCTTTCAACCCCATGAAGCTGATGCAGGTGCTGCGCAGGGAGTCTGCGCAGTCCAGCGCCAATACCAGCCTGATCGCCTCCGAGCTCAATCGACGCAAGGAACCGCTGGAGGCCGAGCCCTTGGATGCCATGACCATGGTCGGCAGTCTGGACAAAAAAGGCGTGCCCACGGCGCTTGTCAGGGTGGGGACCTTGCTGTACCAGGTTCGGGCAGGAAATTACCTGGGGCAGAACTACGGCAAGGTTACCCGGATCACGGAAACATCCATCCAGTTGCGGGAAATCGTCCAGGACGGCAGCGGTGACTGGATAGAGAGAAATAGCACACTGGAATTGCAGGAGGGAAGGAAATGATGGGCACACATCGCAGAATACTGCACAAGGCTCGCTGGGGAATCGCCGTCGGCGGTTGGTTTCTGGGCTCCTTGGCCTGGGCGCAGTCCGCGATAGAGTCGGTTTCCGGCTCCATCCAGGGAGGCACCGAGGTCGTGCGCATTGAGCTTTCCGAAGCGTTGGCGGCGGACCCCACCGGATTTGCAATCCAGTCGCCTGCGCGGATTGCCCTGGACTTTCCAGGTGCAACCAATGGCACGGGCAAATCTGTGGTCGAGCTCAATCAGGGCAACCTGCGCTCCATCAATATCGTGGAGGCGTCTGGCCGTTCCCGCTTAGTGCTGAATCTGAAGTCGGCGACTTCTTACCGTACTGAAAGGCAAGGCAAGGCCCTGCTGATACTGTTGGATCCAGTGGCAACATCCACGACCGTGAAGCCTCCCGCACAGCAGGGAGTGTTTGAAGCCAAAGCAGTTGCTGGTACTGATGTCCAGCTCATTCGGGATGTTGATTTCCGTCGCGGCAGTGATGGCTCGGGCCGCATCGTCGTAGGTCTGAGCAGCAGTCAGGTCGGCGTGGATCTTCGACGCGAAGGCAAGGAGCTTGTGGTCGACTTCCTGCGCTCCTCCTTGCCTGAAGGTTTGCGCCGGAAGCTGGATGTGGTTGATTTTGGAACGCCGGTGCAGACGATTTCCTCCGTGCAGCAAGGTGAGTCGGTTCGCATGCGCATCGCTCCGGTTGGTGACTGGGAGCACAGCGCTTATCAGAGTGACAGCCAGTTTGTGATTGAAGTCCGTCAGAAAAAGGCGGATGTGAGCAAGCTGACGCAAGGTCCCGGCTACAGCGGTGAAAAGCTCTCTCTAAACTTCCAGAATATTGAAGTGCGGTCGCTGTTGCAGGTGATTGCTGATTTCACAAACTTCAATATCGTGACTTCGGACACGGTTTCCGGTGCATTGACCCTGCGCCTCAAGGATGTTCCCTGGGATCAAGCACTGCAGATCATCATGGACGCCAAGGGTCTGGGCATGCGCAAGTCCGGCTCGGTGCTCTGGATTGCACCCAAGGATGAAATCGATGCTCGGACCAAGCGTGACTTTGAGTCAGCAATAGAGATTCAGAAGTTGGAGCCACTTCGAACTCAAGGTTTTCAGTTGAATTACGCGAAGTCGGCAGATATTTTGCTGCAGATCACAGCAAATAATAGTGGGGGAGGGGTGGGTAATAGCGTTTCAAGCAGATTTTTGTCTGAGCGTGGGTCTGCTATTTCCGAGCCACGAACCAATCAGTTGTTTGTGACCGATACCCCAGCAAAGCTGGAAGCAGTGAAGGCACTTTTGCTAACGCTGGATGTGCCAGTGCGACAAGTCCTAATTGAGGCTCGAATCGTTGAAGCCCGTGACACGTTTGGGCGTGCACTGGGTGTCAGACTCGGTGGTGGCGATTTGCGTGCTCAACGAGGTGGCGATGGTGGATACGGCATTGGTGGAGATAATAGATTGGTTTTTGGAACTGGATATGAGAATGCAGTTGCTTCCAGTGGCTCGGGTGGAACGGTGAATACTTCGGGTAATTTTGTGAATTTGCCTGCTGCGAAACTTACTGGAGTAAGTGGTACAGGATCTTTTGCATTGTCTATTTTTAACTCCGCCGCTAATCGTTTTCTGGCTTTGGAGCTTTCTGCGATGGAGGCTGATGGTCAAGGGAAAATAATATCCAGCCCCAGGTTGGTGACCGCTGACCAGACGAAGGCTTTGATAGAGCAAGGTACGGAGTATCCTTATTCTGTGACGGCGCCCAATGGTGCCACCACAATCGCCTTTAAAAAAGCCGTGCTGAAGTTGGAGGTTACGCCTCAGATAACTCCGGAGGGAGATATCATTCTTGACTTGGATGTCAACAAAGATTCTCGAGGTGAGACCACAACCCAAGGTGTGGCAATTGATACAAAGCATATCAAAACACAGGTTCTTGTTCAAAATGGGGGCACTGTGGTGATTGGCGGTATCTTTGAGATGGAAGAGACCAATCAGGAAAGCAAAATTCCTTTTCTGGGAGATGTCCCTGTGCTTGGTCATCTTTTCAAGAGCCGAGTGCGAGAGTCCCAGAAGCGGGAAATGCTGGTGTTTATCACGCCAAAAATGATATCCGATGGTCTCAAGCGTTAATTAAAATTTCTGGGAGATAGTTGATGAAGAAGATCCTGCTAACAATGTTGGCGTCATGCGCGCTAGTCGCTTGTGGTGGCGGTGGTGGAAATCCAGGAACTCCTGGCAACGGTACAGGCGGAACGACGCCTGATGTAGCCAGTGTAGAGTTCCTGCTGGATAAGACTGTTATCGCAAACTCGGGAAGCGATGCAGCAACTATTACAGTGACTGCGCTGTCTGCCAGTAGAAATCCCGTGGCGAATGCGCCCGTCTCTGTGGTTTTATCTTCAGGTGTTTTTACACCTACTTCCAATGTGACGGATGCGTCAGGTCGAATGACTGGGAAAATCGAGATTGGTGGCGATCGTTCCAATAGAGATATTCGGTTTGATCTCAAGGCCGGTGCTCAGGCTGGTGCGGGTGTCGTTGCAGTCACCGGCAGTCAGATTGCATTGACCGTAGTTCCTTCTGCCCCAACCCCAGGACAGCCAGTGGAGGTGACGGCAAAAGTTGCAGATGTCAATGGGGCTGGAATTTCAGGAATTCCCGTTGTCCTCTCGGGATCTGTTCTCAGCGCAGCAATTACTGCCCAGACTGATACGTCGGGTGTGGCGAAGTTTTCTGCGTTTAACGCGCCTGGTGCTGCTCAGGTTTATTCTTTGCAAGCAAAGGCTTCGGGGGTGATTTCCAATGAGCAGATCACTGTTGCAGGCGGAGCTACCCAGGTGCCTGATGCTGTAGGCATTGTCAGCGCGGCAAGCCTTTCTATAGTGCCGAATACGGTTAAGCCGAATCTGGATGGTGGCCGAACCAATATGGCGCAGTTGCGTGCATTGTTCCTGGATAAGGATAATCGTGCGATTCCAAATATGCGAGTGCGTTTTGAGATCGTACCGCCTGGCCTGGGTTCTGGTGAGTCTATTTCGACAGGAAATCAGTCAGTTATTTCTAACGCAAGTGGTGTTGCCTTGGCCCAATATATCCCAGGTACACGAGTTAGCCCGACCGATGGCGTTAATGTAAGGATGTGCTACGGCCCTTCTGATGCATCTCTGTCCAGCGGTAAGTGCCCCGATTTCCGCGTTGGCACATTGACTGTGGCAAGTGAGCCAGTTTCCATCACTATTGGTGATAACAACGAGCTTGAAAAAGGCGCCAACAATCTTACTTATATCAAGAAGTTTGACGTTGCCGTCGCCAACGCGGCTGGCGAGGCGGTTTCGGATGCGGATGTGTCGGTCAGCGTAGATATTCTGCGTTACGGTTTTGGTCGGTATGACAATGTCAAGAATTTACATACCGATGGGTCCGGTTTCTGCTTGAATGAAGATGTCAATCGCAATGGTAATTTGGACAGCGGTGAAGATGCCAATGGAGATGGCCGGTTGACTCCTCCAAAAGCGGATATTGTGGTTTCCTATTTCAATGGCCGTAAAACGGGAACCAATGGCCGCGTAATCGTGCAGGCGGAATATCCGCAGAACGTTGCCACCTGGCTGCTGTACAAGCTGACCGTCAGCTCCAATGCTGCCGGCTCCGAAGGTCGTGCCGAGCGCATCTTCGTTACCTCGTTCGTCGAAGGTGACCAGAAGAACGGCTCCTTCCTGACCTCGCCTTACGGAGTGACATCCGTCTGCCTGCCCGAGTGAACACGCCGGTGAATTCCGATCAAGGTCCTGCCTCGCTCCGTGCGCCGGTGGTGGCCCTGATCGGCCTGCCCGGCTCCGGCAAATCGACCATAGGGCGCCAGCTGGCGCGCCTGTGGTCGATGCGTTTTGTGGATTCGGACCATGTGATCGAGCAGCGCCTGGGCTGCAGCATCCGGGAGTTTTTCGAGCGCGAGGGCGAGCAGGCTTTTCGAGACATGGAGTCGCAGGTCATTGATGAGCTGTCGGCCTCCACATCCAGCCTGTTGCTGTCCACGGGTGGTGGCGTCGTGCTGCGCGAGCAAAACCGCCGCCATCTGCATGCGCGCACCCAGGTCTTCTATCTGGATTGCACGCCAGAGGCCATCGCCGCGCGGCTGCGCAACGATGTGACGCGGCCCTTGCTGCAGGTGGAAGACCCGGCGCTGCGCCTGCGGGAGCTGCTGCTGCAACGCGAGCCGCTTTATCTGGAGACGGCTCACTTCGTGATCCAGACATCGGGTCTGTCTGTGGCGCAGGCCGCCCAGCGCATACGTATGCAGGCGGAACTGGCCTGAGCGGCAGCCCGCTGGAACACCAAAGGCCTCGGCACTTGCCGGGGCCTTTTTCTTTAAGATCGGCGGTTGCCGGGCGCGCTGCCGTGTCGCGCAATTCCTTTCACTCTTTCTGCCTTGGAGCGACACCATCTTGCCCACCGCTTCCTCCTTGCCTGCCGCCCAGGTCGTGACCATCGACCTGGGTGACCGTTCCTACCCGATCACCATCGGCACCGGTCTGCTGGACCAGGCCGCGACCTATGCCGCCCTGCCTTCTGCGGCCCAGGCCGTGATCGTCAGCAATGATGTGGTCGCGCCGCTCTACGAGCCCGCACTGCGTCGCGTGCTGGAACAACGCTACCGCAGCGTGCGTACCGTGGTGCTGCCCGATGGCGAGGCCCACAAGGACTGGCAGACGCTGAACCTGATTTTTGACGACCTGCTGTCCGGCGGCTGCGACCGCAAGACCGTGCTGTTCGCCCTGGGTGGCGGCGTCATCGGCGACATGACCGGCTTTGCCGCTGCCAGCTACATGCGTGGCGTGCCGTTCGTGCAGGTGCCCACCACGCTGCTGTCGCAGGTGGATTCGTCGGTGGGTGGCAAGACCGCCATCAACCATCCGCTGGGCAAGAACATGATCGGCGCCTTCTACCAGCCGCAGCTGGTGGTTTGCGACCTGGCCTCGCTGGACACGCTGCCCGTGCGCGAGCTGAGCGCCGGCCTGGCCGAGGTCATCAAGTACGGGCCGATCGCCGACATGGACTTCCTGGCCTGGCTGGAGGAGAACATGGATGCCTTGCTCGCCCGCGACCGCACTGCACTGGCACACGCGATCAAGCGCAGCGTGGAGATCAAGGCCTGGGTCGTGGGGCAGGACGAGAAAGAGGCTGGGCTGCGCGCCATTCTCAATTTCGGCCATACCTTCGGGCATGCGATCGAGGCCGGCATGGGCTACGGCAACTGGCTGCACGGCGAAGGCGTGGGCGCCGGCATGGTCATGGCGGCCGAGCTGTCGCAGCGCCTTGGCCTGGTGGATGCCGCCTTTGTGCAAAGGCTGCGCGTGCTGATCGAACGTGCGGGCCTGCCGGTGCGCGGCGCCGTGCTGGATGCGCGTGACAACGCTGGCCGCTATCTGGAGCTGATGCGCGTGGACAAGAAGTCCGAGGCGGGTGAGATCCGCTTCGTTCTCATCGACGGGCCGGGAAAGGCCGTCATGCGCTCGGCGCCCGATGCCTTGGTGCGCGAAGTCATAGACGCCTGCTGCGCCTGACGCGCGGCGCTGGGGGCAAGCCGGAACTGCTAGAGTGCCATGTCAGCATGATGAGGCGATCGAATGCAGAAACAGGCCCTGGCCCCCTATGCCTGCAACCCGGCGGTCAGCCGGGGGCGGCGTTTCCCGGAGGCGCCTGCGCCCACGCGCAGCGACTTCCAGCGCGACCGGGACCGCATTGTTCATTCATCGGCCTTTCGGCGCCTGGTCTACAAGACCCAGGTCTTCGTCAACCATGAAGGCGACCTGTTCCGCACACGGCTGACGCACTCGCTGGAAGTCGCCCAGCTGGGCCGCTCGGTGGCCCGGTCGCTGCAACTGGACGAGGATCTGGTCGAAGCCATCTGCCTGGCCCACGACCTGGGCCACACCCCCTTCGGCCATGCGGGCCAGGACGCGCTCAATGCCTGCATGCAGCCGCACGGCGGCTTTGAGCACAACCTGCAAAGCCTGCGCGTGGTGGACCGGCTGGAGGAGCGCTATCCGGCCTTTGACGGGCTCAACCTGAGCTTCGAGACGCGCGAGGGCATTCTCAAGCACTGTTCGCGCACCAATGCCGAGCACCTGGAAGCGCGGGAGCCCGGTGGCGTGGCCCAGCGCTTTTTGCTGGGCCGGCAGCCTTCGCTGGAGGCCCAGCTGTGCAATCTGGCCGATGCCATTGCCTACAACGCCCATGACGTGGACGATGGCGTGCGCTCCGGCCTGATCACCATGGCCCAGCTGTGCGAGGCCGTTCCTTTGTTCGCGCGCTATCACGATGCAACGCTGGCCGAGCATCCCCAACTGGGCATGCCTTTGGCCGAGCGGCGCCTGCTGTACGAAAGCATCCGCCGCATGCTCAGCGACCAGGTCTATGACGTGATCGCCGCCACGCAGCAACGCATTGCTCAGGCGCGGCCCTGTTCGGTCGATGAGGTGCGCGCACAGGCTGGCCCCCTGGTGGGCTTCAGCGATACCATGAGGCAGCAGTCGCTGCAGCTCAAGCAGTTCCTGTTCCGCAATCTCTATCGCCATGAACAGGTGATGAAGACCATGGACGGCGCGCAGCAGGTGGTGGCCGAACTGTTTGCGGCCTACATGGTGGAGCCCGATCGCATGAAGCCGCGCTTTGTGCAGCGGGCCATGCTGGCCGAGGACGTATCGGCGCGTGCGCGGGTGGTGGCCGACTTCATCGCCGGGATGACGGATCGCTACGCGGCCCGGGAGCATGAGCTGCTGACAGGCCTGCGCCTGCTGGGCTGAGAAATCCGAGCACCGGCATCGCCCGGGCGGCGCGGCTAGAATGCGGACCCTGCGTGACAGGGCAGGGAAGGGTTCCTGGACGGTTTCGCAATGTCTGGGGGCGCAGTGCCCCCGTTCGCATTTTTGAAGGGCACAGCCATGACCGATACCAACCACGAGATTCGCGCGGCCGAGTTTCCGCCTGTCACCGTGATCGAGGATACGGTGCACTGGCTCGAGAAGGCCGTGATCGGCCTGAACCTGTGCCCCTTCGCCAAGGGCGTGCACATCAAGGGCCAGATCCACTACACGGTCAGCCAGGCCACCGACGCCGAGGGCGTGGCGGCGGATCTGCACCGCGAGCTGGAAGCGCTGGCCGAGGCCTCGCCCGAGAAGCGCGACACCACGCTGCTGATCCTGCCCCATGCGCTGCAGGAGTTCCTGGACTTCAACGACTTCCTCGAAGTGGCCGACGCCATGGTCGAGGAACTGGACCTGGGAGGCATCCTGCAGGTGGCCTCGTTCCATCCGCAGTTCCAGTTCGAGGGCACCGAAGCCGACGACGTCACCAACTGCACCAACCGCTCGCCCTATCCCACGCTGCACCTGCTGCGCGAGGACAGCATAGACAAGGCGGTCGAAGCATTCCCCGAGGCGGAGTCCATCTACGAGCGCAACATGGAGACGCTGGAGAAGATCGGCATCGAAGGCTGGCTGGACATGGGCGTGGGCGCGCGTTGCCCCGTGGCGCATGCAGCCAAGCCGGGCGCAGCCGAATGAAGGCGCGCCAAGGCAAGCCTGCCGCGAAACCCGAGCAGGATGTGACCGAGCAACTGGGCCTCAAGCCCGGCCAGTCCATCGAACTGCTCAAGGCGCTGCACATCCTCACGCGCGAAGGCAAGATCAACCAGGACTCGCGGCGCAAGCTCAAGCAGGTCTACCACCTGTACCAGTTCATCGCCCCCATCCTCGAAGAACTGTCGGCCGACGACCATGCGGTCACCCTGGCCGACCACGGCGCCGGCAAGTCCTACCTGGGCTTCATCCTCTACGACCTGTATTTCAAGCTGCTGGGACGAGGCCATATCTACGGCATAGAAACGCGCGCGCCGCTGGTGGAGGCTTCGCAGAAGCTGGCCGCCGAGCTGGGCTTCGACCGCATGGGCTTTCTGAACATGTCGGTGGCCGAGTCCACGCATGCCGACTTCATGCCTGCGCAATTCGACGTTGTCACGGCCCTGCATGCCTGCGACACCGCCACCGACGACGCCATCGCCTTCGGCCTGGAGAAGAAGGCCAAGGCCATGGTGCTGGTGCCCTGCTGCCAGGCCGAGGTCGCTGCCTGCCTGCGCCAGACCAAGGCGCTGAGCCTGACGCGCACGCCCCTGGCCGAACTGTGGCGCCATCCCATACACACGCGCGAAATGGGCAGCCAGCTCACCAACGTGCTGCGCTGCCTGTACCTGGAAGCCTGTGGCTATCAGGTCACCGTGACCGAGCTGGTCGGCTGGGAGCACAGCATGAAGAACGAGCTGATCATTGCGCGTTACACGGGGCAGAAAAAGCGCAGTGCGGTCGAGCGGCTCCGTGCAATCCTCGAAGAGTTTGGCTTGTCAGGGTCTGCACTGGCGCACCGCTTTGGCCAATAGTGATACGGATTGCTGCGCAAGGTGTGCGCACCTGACTCTTTGTGTGGTGTCTGATTTTTATTTTGGATAGCTATTGGGTGAGCGATAGATGTAATTTTTTGAGTATCGAGGTTTGTGGATAATGGTGCTCGGATATATTTGTTAGCTCTCACCATCGGTGGAAGTTCCACAGCTTCAAATAGATACAAGGCAGAAAATGTATAGATACTCGCTATGGCTGGCACTCTCTCTGGTAGCTTGCGGTGGTGGCGGAGGTGGGGATACGACGCCACCAAAGCCCACTGAGCCTGAAAATGGTTGGTTGACGTTTGACAAGCCGGATGTCGCGGTGCTCCAGGGCGATTCGGAGCAAGTTACGGTGAAAGCTACGTCTACCAAGGCGCTTTCCGCGCCGCTGAATGTGCGTGTCGATGCTACGGATGAGTTCGTTTCTGGTACGACGGTCACCTATGAAAAGATCGCGGGTTTCGAGTTCAATCTGAGTACAGCTACTAGTGCACCGGTTGGCAAGCGCAGCGGCGTATTGAAGGTCTTTTTGTGCAGTGATGATGCACGCGTATGCAACTCGCCCTATCCAGGCTCGCCCTGGACCGTTCCCTATGAAATCGAGGTGGTCTCCAAGGCTTTGAAGCAGACCCCGCTGGCCATGCTGCCTGGTGCTGTGGCTTGGAACAACTTGGGTGGCAATGCTGCGCGCACGGGTTATGTGCCGACTAATATCACCTTGAGTCCGGCTAATTTTTCCTTGCGCTGGGCAAAGCGGGGAGGACCTTCAACCTCAATGTGGAGACTGACAGAAGCCGTCGTGGTCGATGGACGGGTTTACACAGGCGGTAATAGCCTTCGTGCCTATGGAGAAGTCGACGGCACGCTGCTCTGGGGGTCGTCGTTTAACTCTGGCCCAGCGGTTGTCAGCCAGGGCAACGTATTTTCTTATGCGGATGAAACGACTTTTGCTCCCAATCGTCTGTATGTGCGCAATGCCGTGACTGGATCCTCGGTGAACACGCCCGATCACTACGAAGGACAGGAAGACCGCTCTTTGCTGGTTGCGGATGATGACTCGGTCTATGCCCCGTTCACCTTCAGAATGACGGCTGTGGACGGTATTGTGGCGTGGCGGGATTATGCGCCCATGCGCACTCTGCCTTCCAGGGCTTCCGATCGGTTGTATATGGCAGATGCGGCCAACGTCTATGCCCGGGATATCAAGGATGGCGGAGAGATAGCGCGCATTGCAACCGGAGGTGAGCAAAGGGAAGTCCGCAGGGCGACCGGTACCCTCGCCGATGGTCAGGATCGCGTGCTAGTCTCGCATTTCAACCAGGGCAATGCCTCGCTTGGCAGCTACTCGATTGGGCAAAAGCAAAAACTCTGGGATGTCGAGGCTTCCTTTCTGAGCCGCCCAGCCTTGGCGGGCGATATGGTCTATGTAGTCAATGTGCCGCAGCCCGCCAAGGGCGTCGCCACGCTGGAGGCGCGTTCATCGGCAACAGGTGCCGTGGTCTGGTCCACGCCGCTGCCTGATGCCGTGGTGCCGGTCGGCGAGGAGGCTGTCTATCACGTTGCTGTGGTCGGCAACTTGGTCTTTGTGTCTTCTGACCGTAAATTCGGGGCGTCCACCTACGCGATTGACCGTTCCAGCCATGCTATTGGCTGGCGCCATCCCGTCAATGGAAGTCTGGCAGTTTCCGACAACGGCATCCTGTATGTCGCGCAGGCGCTCGACGCCAGCCTGTTCGCCATCAATCTGCGTTGATGTAGTAAGGGAAAGCGGCTGGAAATTCGAGCCGCTTTCTTATTTGCTCTTGTGTTTCCGTTGGCGAGGTCTTTTTTCTCAGCGCGTTGCGCGATACCAGGCAATCCCCTCACCATCGATGCTGCGCTCCACCTGCCCCGCATGCATCAAATGATTAAGGCAGGCCAGGCTTTCGCCCGTGGCCATGCCCAGCAGGGCGGGGCTGGATTCGCTGATGGGGCGTGAGAACAGGGCGCCGAAGACATCGACGGCGCGACGCGGTTCGGCCAGTGCGGCCAGCAAGCGGGCGTTGGCGCGCTCCTGGCCTGCCGCCAGTGAATCGATTCGTGCATGCAAGCCGCGAAAGCAATCGCCATGCGCGGGCAGGACGAGCACATCGTCGGGCACTTCGCGCCTGACCTTTTCCAGAGAATCCATCCAGTCGGCCATGGGGTTGGCGTCTGGCTCCATGGCATGGACCGATACGTTGGACGAGATGCGCGGCAGCACCTGGTCGCCCGAGATCAGCAGCTTGAGATCGGGGCAGTAGAGGCTGGCGTGCTCGGGCGAGTGGCCGCTGCCGACCACCACGCGCCACAGGTGCTTTCCTATGCGCAGTTCCTCGCCGTCGTGCAGGCGGCGGTAGCTGTCGGGCAGGGCGTGGATGTGCTTGCCGAAGTTGCCGAAGCGGGCGCGGTAGGACTCCAGCGCGCTGTCGCTCCAGCCTGCGCGGCGATAGAAGGCGATGGCGTCGGGCGGGGCCTCGCGGCTGCAGTCCGAGACCACGACGCGGCAGTTGAGGTACTCCAGGCGCGTCATGTACAGCGGCACATGGAACTTGCGTGTCAGCCATCCGGCCAGGCCCACATGGTCGGGGTGCATGTGGGTGACCAGCACGCGCGTCAGCGAGCGGCCGTCGGTGGATTGGGAGAACAGCGCGCGCCAGGTGGCCACGCCTTCGTCGGTGCGCGCACCGGTATCGACGATGGCCCAGCCCTGGCCGTCATCGATGGCCCAGAGATTGATGTGATCCAGCGCATAGGGCAGGGGCATGCGTATCCATAGCACGCCGGGTGCGACCTCCAGCGTCTGCCCGCGCTGCGGTGGCGCCTCGAACGGGTAGTCGAGCACCGGCTTGGGCGGCGCATCCGTGGCGTGCGAGGCGTTCGGGGCTTGGGCTTTCTGGTCCATGGGGTTCCTTGTTCAGTCGCGGGGGTGGCCGGGTGCTCCCCGGCTGGCAGCGCATCCCCGCAACGATACGCCTGCCGCTGCTGCCCTGCTGTCACGGGCTCGTCACAGGCCGCTCCTACAGTGCACGGGTCAATCAACAGGGGGAGGGCGCGGCCGTGCTGCGGGGTCCCCTGCCTACAGAGGGATATCCGCATGAAATTGAAGATGTTGTGCAGCGCGCTGGCTGGTGCCTCGCTGCTGTTGAGCGCCTGTGGCGGCAGCGACGGTTCGTCCGCAGCCGCTCCGACCAAGAACGTGCTGTTCTTCCTGGGCGATGGCATGGGCATCACCACCATGACCGCCGCACGCATCTACAGCGTGGGCGAAGACGGTGAACTGACCATGGACAAGCTGCCCGAGACGGCCTTCGTCCACACCTTCTCTAACGACGCCCAGGTGACGGACAGCGCGCCCTCGATGGCCGCCTACATGACCGGCGTGAAGATGAACAACGAAGTCATCTCCATGACGCCCGACACCAAGGCCACGGACGCTGCGGGCAAGGCCTATCACACCAACTACGACAGCACCTGCCCCAGCGGCAACGGCCAGGCCGTTCCCACGCTGCTCGAGCAGATGAAGTCCGCCGGCTACGGCACGGGCGTGGTCTCCACCGCGCGCATCACGCATGCCACGCCGGCAACCACCTATTCGCACGTCTGCCACCGCGATGCAGAGAACACCATCGCCGCGGCCCTGGTGCCCGGCGGTTCCGGCTACAACAGCAAGCTCGGTGACGGCGTGGACGTGATCCTGGGTGGCGGCTCCTACTACTTCACGCCCAAGGCCGACGGCGGCCGCCGCAACGACAGCCGCAACCTGATCGCCGAGTTCAAGACGCAAAAGTACAGCTACGCCGCCAACAAGAGCGAGTTCGACAAGCTGCCTGTGGACGGCAGCAAGATCGCCGGCCTGTTCACCAAGGACCACATGGCCTATGACCTGGACCGCGATGCGACCAAGGAACCGAGCCTGGCCGAGATGACGGGCAAGGCCATCGACGCACTGTCGGCCAAGAAGAAGGGCTTCTTCCTGATGGTGGAAGGCGGCCGCATCGACCATGCGCTGCACGCCACCAACGCGCGCCGCGCGCTGCAGGACACCGTGGCCTTCGACAACGCCATCCAGACCGCGCTGGACAAGATGGCCAAGGTCGATCCGGGCCTGAAGAACACGCTGATCGTCGTCACCGCCGACCATGACCACACGCTGCACCTGAACGGCTATGCCGCGCGCACCGGCAAGACCGAGGCCGGCAAGCCCGGCGTGCTGGGCCTGGTCAAGAACTACGTGGACGGCAAGGCCTCCACCGATGTGGATGGCAATCCCTACACCATCCTGGGCTTCGGCAACGGTCCCAAGCGCCTGGCCACGCGGGGTCCCATCGACGCTGCCTCGCTGGAAAGCCCCGACTACCTGCAGGAGGCCGTGGTGCCCCTGGCCTCCGAAACCCACGGCGGCGGCGACGTGTTCCTGGGCGCGCAAGGCATGGGTGCCGATACGTTCTCGGGCGTGATCGACAACACGGCCGTGTTCAACCTGATCAAGAAGAGCATCGGCTTGTGATGCCGCACGCTGCATTCAAGGCACTCAAGGAATTCCACATGCATCCGATCCTCCAAAAGACCTCCCTCGCCCTGGCTGCGGCCGGCGCGCTGGCGCTGCTGGCACCTGCCGCCCATGCGGCTGGCGAGGCCAAGAACGTCATCTTCTTCCTCGGCGACGGCATGGGCCCGGTCACCGTGACCGCCGCGCGCATCTACAAGGGTGAGAAGCAGCTGGCTGCCAATCCCACGGCACTGACCAGCAGCGAGCGCGCCACGCTGACCATGCAGTCCCTGCCTTACGCCAGCCGCGTCAAGACCTTCTCGCGCGATGGCCAGACCACGGACAGCGCGCCTTCGATGGCGGCCTACATGACCGGCGTGAAGATGAACAACGAAGTCATCTCCATGTCGGCCGAGACCCTGGCCTATGCGGCCAACGGCCAGCAGTACATCAACGGCGAGGACACCACCTGCCCGGCCGGCAACGGCCAGCCCGCGCAGACCCTGCTGGAACTGTCCAAGGCCAAGGGCCGCGCCGTGGGAGCCATCTCCACCACGCGCGTGGGCCATGCGACGCCTGCGGCCACCTACGCCCACATCTGCAACCGCAATGGCTACAACAGCATTGCCGAGCAGTCCGTGCCCGGCCATGCCAACTACAACGCCAGGCTGGGCGACGGCATCGACGTGCTCATGGGCGGCGGCCAGCGCAACTACCTGCCCAAGTCGGTCAACCCCAGCAGCAAGCGCACGGACACGGCCAACCTCGTGGACATGATGAAGGCCAAGGGCTACGCCTATGTCGCCAAGGGCAGCGAGCTGTCGGCCCTGGACGCGACCAAGGCCCCCAAGCTGCTGGGCCTGTTCACGCAAAGCGAAATGGCCTACGAGCTGGACCGTGTCAAGCAAAAGCTGGATGAGCCCAGCCTGGCCGACATGACTGGCAAGGCGCTGGACGTGCTCAGCCGCAATGACAAGGGCTTCTTCCTGATGGTGGAAGGCGGCCGCATCGACCACGCACTGCACGGCACCAATGCCAAGCGCGCGTTGGAAGACACGCTAGCGTTCGACCGCGCCATCGAGACCGCAATGGCCTACATGGAAAAGAAGGACCCGGGCCTGAAGAACACGCTGATCGTGGTCACGGCCGATCACGACCACAACATGGTGTTCAACGGCTACTCCAAGATCGGCAACCCGATCCTGGGCAAGGTGCAGGACTACCAGACCGGCCAGATGGCCAAGGCCCAGGACGGCAAGCCCTACACCACGCTGGCCTTCGGCAACGGCGGACGTCCCAACGCCACGGCCTCCAGCCAGGTCAATGCCGAAGATGGCAACAAGCCCTGGATCGCTCCCACGCGCGGCGCCTCGCGCGACGACGTGACGGCCGTGGACACCACGGACGACAACTACCTGCAGGAAGTCGGCCTGAACCTGGGCACGCCGGGCTCCGAGACCCATGGCGGCGGCGACGTGATGCTGTTCGCCGGCGGCGCGGGCGCCAAGATCTTCAAGGGCACGATGGACAACACCAAGGTGTTCTCCAAGGTCCGCGAAGCCGCTGGCCTGTAATTGTTTCTTCCTTCGTTGGCTGCTTGCCAACCCCTGGCCGGAGCCGTGGCACATGCGTGTGCCCGGCCCCGGTTTTTTCGCATTGGCTGGATTCCATGACGCTTTCCCTTCCGGCGCCGCGCGCGGCGCGCCACATCTACGCGGCCGCGCTGCTGGCCTGTTCCGTCTCCGCAGCATGGGCCGCCGAGCCGGCCAAGGCGGCGGCATCCGCACCCACGGCCGCAGTCCCCGCTGATTCCGTGGCGCGCACCACGGCCGCCGTGCAGGCCACGCCCGAAGCCGACCTGCGCATCACCTACGAAGCCATGAGCGTGGGCAGCGACGGCGTGCAGCGCAGCAGCGTCTATACCAACCGCGTCTACCGCCGCAAGGCCCAGCTGTGGATAGAGCGCGAAATGCCCGCCGCCCTGCGCCAGAGCCAGGACCACGGCCACGACCATGCCCACGGCCCGCACGCCGGCCACGCCCATGACGAGGCCCGCGCCGCACCCCTGTCCATCCGCCGCGCCGATGACGGCAAGGTCGGCGTGGAAGTCATCCTGGCCAAGCTGCGGCGCGTCATCAGCGTGGACCTGGCCCACCACGGCAACGTGGGCTACGGCGGCTCCTTCGACAACGTGTACTGGATCGTGCCTCCCACCGCGCTGCAAGGCATGGAACGCGTGGGCAAGCCGCACAACGGCGTGCAGCGCTACCGCGGCACGGCAGGCGAACAAACCACCGTCATCGACTGGGACGTGGCCAACCAGTTCGCCCGCCGCGTGGAGCGCAGCGACTCCCACGGCACCGAGCGCATCGTCGTCACCGCCACCAAGCTGCCCGCCCCGCTGGCCCAGCCCTGGAAGGCCATCGAAGGCTACGACAAGGGTGATTACTCCGACTTGCTGGATTGAACCCCAGCCCCCAACGCAAAAGAGCTGCCCGAAGGCAGCTCTTTTTTATTCCCCATTTCAATGCTCAAACGCATGGCGCTGGAAACCGGCGCAGCCTGACACCAGGGGCGCCGAGCAAGAGCCGCCTCGCGGCGATGGCGCCGTCCCCCTTCAGGGGGAAGCCGCGCAGCGGCTCAGGGGGTACGTCAGACTTGCGCTCCAGAGTCTTTTACGACCTTGCTCCACTTCGTCGATTCGGCCTTGATGTAGGCGAGGAATTCGGCCGGCGTGTCGATCACGACATCGCCGCCCTGGTCATTGATCTTCTTGACCACGGCCGGGTCCTTGAGCACCTTGGCAATGGCTGTGTACAGGCGCTGCTGCACGGCGGCGGGCGTCTTGGCCTGGGTCCAGAGGCCGAACCACGAAGTGGCCTCGTAGCCGGGCACGCCGGCTTCGGCCACGGTGGGCACATCGGGCAGTTCGGGCGAGCGCTTGGCCGTGGTCACGGCGATGGGACGCAGCTTGCCCGAGCGCACATGCTGGATGGCCGAGGGCATGTTGTCGAACATGATGGCGATCTGGTTGCCCAGCAGGTCGGTGATGGCCGGGGCGCTGCCCTTGTAGGGCACGTGCACCATGTCCAGGCCCGTCATGGAGCGGAACAGCTCGCCCGACAGGTGGATGGAGCTGCCGCTGCCCGAGGAGCCGTAGTTCAGCTTGCCGGGATTGGCGCGCGCGTAGGCGATCATTTCCTTGACGGTCTTGAACGGCTGGCTGGGGTGGGCCACCAGCAGGTTGGGCACGTTGGCCACGCGCGTCAGGGGCGAGAAGTCCTTGATGGGGTCGAAGCCGGGCTTGGCGTAGAGCGCGGCATTGATGGCATGCGTGCCCACGGTGCCCATGAACAGCGTGTAGCCGTCGGCCGGTGCACGTGCGGCGGCCACGGCGCCGATGTTGCCGCCCGCGCCGGGCTTGTTGTCCACGATCACGGTCTGGCCCAGCTCCTGCTGCAGCGCCTGGGCGACGATGCGCGCCAGGATGTCGGTGGTGCCGCCAGCGGCAAAGGGCACGAGGATGGTGATGGGCTTGCTGGGGAAGCCGTCCTGGGCCAGGGCGGCGGTGCCGGACAGGGCGCCGAGCGCGGTCAGGGATGCGGCGGCCAGCGCCTGCAGGCCACGGCGGCGGGTGAAGTGGGTGGTTTGATCGGACATCGAGAGGTCTCCTGATTCGGCAATAAGGTGGATGGCCGGGCCCGGCAACGCCGGGCTGGGCCAGGGCAGGGCCCTGTGTGGCGCCCGCCTGTGCAGGCGGGCGCTTCCAGTGGTTCTTCTTGAAGGGTGTTGTGCCTGGGAAGGCGCTCGGTCAGACGGTCGGTCCGACGTTCGTTCAGACGGGCGCCACGCCCAGCGTGGTGCCGCCGCAGATGTAGAGCACCTGGCCGGTGACGAAGCCGTTGTCGGGCGACAGGAAGAACAGCGCGGCACGGGCCACGTCTCCCGGTGTGCCCATGCGGCCCACGGCAATGCTGTTGAGGATGCGCTGGGTCTGCGGCGCGCCTTCGGGGTTGCTCTTGGTGAACAGCTCGGTGGCGATGGGGCCCGGACCCAGGGCATTGACCGTGATGCGGTCGCGGCCCAGTTCCATGGCCAGGGTGCGCGTCAGGCCGATCAGGCCCGCCTTGGTCGCCGAGTAGACGATGCGGTCGGGCTTGCCCAGCGCGGCGCGCGAGGACATGTTCACGATGCGCCCCTCGCCGCAGGCACGCAGCGTGGGCAGGAAGGCCTGCACCAGCAGCATGGGCGCGCGCAGGTGCAGTCCCACCACGTCGTCGAGATGCTGGGTGCTGGCGTTGTCGATGGTGCCGGGGCGCGTGGCACCTGCGTTGTTGACCAGGGCGACCACGTTGTGCGCGGCGGCAATGCGGGCCGCCGCCTCGGCGGTGGCCTGCTCGCTGGTCAGGTCGGCCTGGTAGCTCACCAGCAGCGGATGGCTCCAGTCGGGCAGCACGTAGTCGAGGTTGACCACGGCGCGGCCCTGGGCCAGCAGGGCCTCGGCGATGGCGCGGCCGATGCCGTTGCTGGCGCCGCTGACCACGGTGACGGGTGTCTTGTTATCCACGGTGCTCATCGCAGTCTCAGACCTTTTCCAGGATCACGGCAATGCCCTGGCCCACGCCGATGCACATGGTGCACAACGCGTAGCGGCCGCCCACCGTGTGCAGCTGGTTCACGGCCGTGGTGGCCAGGCGGGCACCGGAGGCACCCAGCGGATGGCCCAGCGCAATGGCGCCGCCCCATTGGTTGACGCGGCGGTCGTCGTCGGCAATGCCCAGATCGCGCAGCACGGCCAGGCCCTGTGCGGCAAAGGCTTCGTTCAGCTCGATCACGTCCATCTGCTCCAGCGTCAGGCCGGTCAGGGCCAGCACCTTGCGCACGGCGGGCGCCGGGCCGAAGCCCATGATGCGCGGCGCCACGCCGGCCACGGCCATGCCGACCACGCGGGCGCGGGGCACCAGGTTGTATTGCCTGGCGGCTTCCTCGTTGGCCAGCAGCAGGGCGCAGGCGCCGTCGTTCACGCCGCTGGCATTGCCGGCCGTCACCGTGCCATCCGGGCGCACCACGCCCTTGAGCTTGGCCAGCGCCTCGATGGTGGTGGCGCGCGGATGTTCGTCCTGGCTCACGACAATGGCGTCGCCCTTTTTCTGGGCAATGGACACGGACACGATTTCCTTGGCCAGGTAGCCGGCCGCGATGGCGGCGGCGGCCTTTTGCTGGCTGGCCAGGGCCATGCGGTCCTGGGCTTCGCGCTCGATCTTGAAGTCGTCGGCCACGTTCTCGGCCGTCTCGGGCATGGAGTCCACGCCGTACTGCTGCTTCATCAGCTTGTTGACGAAGCGCCAGCCGATGGTGGTGTCGTACACGGCGTTGCTGCGGCTGAAGGCGCTTTCTGCCTTGGGCATGACGAAGGGCGCACGGCTCATGCTTTCCACGCCGCCCGCGATCATCAGGCGGGCCTCACCCGCCTTGATGGCGCGCGCGGCCGTGCCCACGGCGTCCAGGCCCGAGCCGCACAGCCGGTTGATGGTGGCGCCCGGCACATCGATGGGCAGGCCGGCCAGCAGGGCGGACATGCGCGCCACGTTGCGGTTGTCTTCGCCCGCCTGGTTGGCGCAGCCGTAGAGCACGTCGGCCACGGCCGTCCAGTCCACGCCGGGATTGCGCTCCATCAGCGCCTTGATCGGCACGGCGCCGAGGTCATCGGCACGCACCGGGGACAGGGCGCCGCCGTAGCGGCCGAAGGGGGTGCGGATGGCGTCGCAGATGAAGGCCTGGTTGGACTGGCTCATGGTGTCTCCTGGAAAAAGAATGAAGAGGTGCCGGGGTGCGCCGCAGCGCACCCACTGGGGGGAGCGGAGGGATCAGGCCGTGGCCGTCGCGTCCTTGATGGGCAGGCCCACGATGGACTGCAGCTCAGCGTGCGAGAGGCCGGGCACGGTGTCGATCAGGCACAGGCCCTCGGGCGTGCATTCCAGCGTGCACAGGTCGGTGTAGATGCGCTTGACGCAGGACAGGCCCGTGAGCGGATAGCTGCAGGCCTCGACGACCTTGCATTCGCCGGTCTTGGTCAGCAGGTCCATCATCACCCAGGTCTGGCGTGCACCCACGGCCAGGTCCATGGCGCCGCCCACGGCGGGAATGGCACCGGCCTCGCCCGTGCTCCAGTTGGCCAGGTCGCCCGTGGCCGAAACCTGGAAGGCGCCCAGCACGCAGATGTCCAGGTGGCCGCCGCGCATCATGGCGAAGCTGTCGGCATGGTGGAAATAGCAGCCGCCCGGCAGCAGGGTGACGGGCTGCTTGCCGGCATTGGTCAGGTCATAGTCCTCCTGGCCTTCGGCGGGCGCCGGGCCCATGCCCAGGATGCCGTTCTCGCTTTGCAGGATGACCTCGCGGCCGGCCGGGATGTGGTTGGCCACCTGGGTGGGCATGCCGATGCCCAGGTTGACATAGGCGCCGTCGAAGATGTCTTCGGCCACGCGCCGGGCCAGCTCTTGCTTGCTGCGTTTCTGGTAGCTGCTCATGCTCTTGCTTTCGGCGGTTGGGGCGCTCATGCGGTTTTCTTGAAGCCGCCGGCCTGGGTGGCCACGCGGTCGATCTTCACGATCTGGCTCACGTAGATGCCGGGCGTGACCACGGCCTCGGGGTCCAGCGCACCCAGCTCCACGATCTCGTGCACGGTGGCGATCGTGTGCTTGGCCGCCGTGGCCATCACCGGCCCGAAGTTGCGGGCCGACATGCGGTAGGTGAGGTTGCCCCAGCGGTCGCCCTTCTCGGCCTTGACCAGTGCCACGTCGCCGTGGATGGGATGCTCCAGCACATAGTGCTTGCCGTTGATCTCGCGCGTTTCCTTGCCGTTGGCCAGCTCCGTGCCATAGGCCGTGGGGCAGAAGAAGCCGCCGATGCCGGCGCCGGCGGCGCGCAGGCGCTCGGCCAGGTTGCCTTGGGGCACGAGTTCCAGCTCGATCTTGCCGCTGCGGTACAGGTCGTCGAACACCCAGCTGTCCACCTGGCGGGGGAAGCTGCAGATGATCTTGCGCACCTGGCCGCTCTTGAGCAGGGCGGCCAGCCCCTGGTCTCCGTTGCCCGCGTTGTTGTTGACCACGGTCAGTTCGCGTGCGCCCTGGGCGATCAGGCCGTCGATGAGTTCGGTGGGATTGCCCGAGGTGCCAAAGCCCCCGATCAGCACGGTGGAGCCGTCCTGGACGCCCGACAACGCCTCGGCGATGGTGTCGGTGATTTTGTTGATCACTTGCTTGTCTCCGGTATGCAGGCCGCTGGCGCTGCGCTAAAATGTTCGTATGTAGAACAAAAGTTCGCAGAAAGAATTATAGAGCCATGGAAAAAAATGCCGCTTCCGTAATTTCCACAGGTGGGGTTGAAGAAGAGGGCGGCACGCCGCGCCCCGGCGACAGCTATGTGCAGTCCTTCGCGCGCGGCCTGGGCGTGATCCGCTCGTTCAGCGCCGAGGCGCATGCGCAGACGCTCAGCGAGGTGGCGGCGCGCACGGGGCTCACGCGCGCCGGGGCCCGGCGCATCCTGCTGACGCTGCAGACGCTGGGCTATGTGAAGAGCGACGGCAAGCTGTTCCAGCTCACGCCGCGCATCATGGAACTGGGCTTTGCCTACCTCAGCTCCACCCCGGTCTGGAACCTGGCCGAGCCCGTGATGGAAAACCTGGTCGACGAGGTCAAGGAGTCCTGCTCGGCCGCCGTGCTCGATGGCGGCGACATCGTCTATGTGCTGCGCGTGCACACCCACAAGATCATGAGCACCAACCTCGGCGTGGGCTCACGCCTGCCGGCCTGCTGGACCTCGATGGGGCGCGTGCTGCTGGCCGGCGAGAGCGATGAATCCCTGCAGGCCCTGCTGGATGCGCGCGAGCGCCGGCAGTTCACGGCCCTGACCGAGCAGGATGATGACCGCCTGCGCCAGCGCATTCTGGAGGTGCGCGCCCAGGGCTGGGCCCTGGTGGACCAGGAACTGGCCGAAGGCCTGATCTCCATCGCGGCGCCCGTGAAGAACGCGGCCGGGCGCACCGTGGCTGCGCTCAACATCAGCGGCCAGGCCAACCGCAACAGCGCCGAGATGATGCGCGGGCAACTGCTGCCCCGGCTGCTGGCCGCCACGCAGTTGGTAAGCCAATTGCTCAGGGCCTCATCGCGGCTTTCCCTGTAGGGCGGCGGGCGGCGCGGCGCTCCATAATTGCCGATCCACGCCCCGCACTCGCACCATGGCCCGCCTGCCCCGACTCACTCTTGCGGATCTGCCGCACCACATCATCCAGCTCGGCAACAACGGCGGGGACATCTTCATCGATGCCCAGGACCGGGAAACCATGCTCGGGCTGCTGCGCGAGATGGCGCGCAGCTGCGAGCTGGCCGTGCATGCCTACGTGCTGCTGCCCAGCCAGTTCCACCTGCTGGCCACGCCCCGCACCGGCGATGGCCTGCCCAAGTTCATGCAGGCCGTGGGCCGGCGCTATGTGCGCTACTTCAACGACCGCCACGGCCGCAGCGGCACGCTGTGGGAAGGCCGCTATCGCGGCACGGTGCTGCAGCCCAGCTGGCTGCTGCCCACCATGGTCTTCATGGACGACAGCCCCGTGCGCGCCGGCCTGGTCCAGCGGCCGGCCGACTGGCCCTGGTCCAGCTACGCGCACAACGCCGGCCTGCGCAGCGACGCGCTGATCCAGCCGCATGCCGTGTTCTGGGAACTGGGCAACACCCCGTTTGCGCGGGATGCGGCCTATGTGGAAGCCGTGGAAGAGGGGGTTGGCACCGATGACGCCGAACGCATCAGCCAGTCGGCGCTGCGGGGTTGGGCGCTGGGCGATGAGCAATTCATTGCCGATTTACAACAGCGCACCGAGCGCCGCGTGACCCGCCAACGTGCCGGTCGTCCGCCCGGACGGACCAATGAGCGCACCACAACAGTGCGTTAGTACCCACTGATGGCCTGCAAGTGCTTGATTCCTCACTGCAGGTCTTTGTGAAATAAATGTGTCCCTTATTAATTTCCGATTTTTTTGTTCTGGAATTAATTGGGATCTGACCCTTATATAAATTTATTGCATGAGGTGATGCCTTGCCTTAATCTTGCGTTCCCTGCGAAAAATTTGAGGATTCCGCCATGACGACGGCTGCCGAGATCAAGCATCTCCAAGACCACGGTCTGTACTCCAAGAGCAACGAGCACGACGCCTGCGGCCTCGGCTTTGTTGCACATATCAAGGGCGTCAAGCGCCATGACATCGTCACCGGCGCGCTCAAGATCCTCGAAAACATCGACCATCGCGGCGCCGTGGGTGCCGACAAGCTCATGGGCGATGGCGCGGGCATTCTGATCCAGATTCCCGACCAGCTTTACCGCGAAGAGATGGCAAAGCAGGGCGTGGCCCTGCCGCCCGCGGGCGAGTACGGCGTGGGCATGATCTTCCTGCCCAAGGAACATGCATCGCGCCTGGCCTGCGAGCAGGAGATGGAACGCGCCATCAAGGCCGAAGGCCAGGTCCTGCTGGGCTGGCGCGATGTGCCCGTGAACCGCGACATGCCCATGTCGCCCACGGTCCAGGAAAAGGAACCCATCCTGCGCCAGGTCTTCATCGGCCGCGGCGCCGACGTGATCGTGCAGGACGCGCTGGAGCGCAAGCTGTACGTGATCCGCAAGACGGCCAGCGCCGCCATCCAGAACCTCAAGCTCAAGCACAGCAAGGAATACTACGTTCCCAGCATGAGCAGCCGCACCGTGGTCTACAAGGGCCTGCTGCTGGCCGACCAGGTGGGCGTGTACTACAACGACCTGTCCGACGAGCGCTGCGTCTCGGCCATCGGCCTGGTGCACCAGCGCTTTTCCACCAACACCTTCCCCGAGTGGCCGCTGGCCCACCCCTACCGCTACGTGGCCCACAACGGTGAAATCAACACCGTGCGCGGCAACTACAACTGGATGCTGGCGCGCGAAGGCGTGATGGCCTCGCCCGTGCTGGCCGAGGACCTCAAGAAGCTCTATCCCATCAGCTTCGCAGGCCAGTCCGACACGGCAACGTTCGACAACTGCCTGGAACTGCTGACCATGGCCGGCTACCCCATCAGCCAGGCCGTGATGATGATGATTCCCGAGCCCTGGGAGCAGCACGAGTCCATGGACGAGCGCCGCCGCGCCTTCTATGAATACCACGCCGCCATGATGGAGCCCTGGGACGGCCCGGCCTCCATCGTGTTCACCGACGGCCGCCAGATCGGCGCCACGCTGGACCGCAACGGCCTGCGCCCCTCGCGCTACGTGATCACCGATGACGACCTGGTCATCTTGGCTTCCGAGGCCGGCGTGCTGCCCGTGCCCGACAGCTCCATCGTGCGCAAGTGGCGCCTGCAGCCCGGCAAGATGCTGCTGATCGACCTGGAGCAGGGCCGCCTGATCGAGGACGACGAGCTCAAGGCCAACATCGTCAACACCAAGCCCTACAAGCAGTGGATCGAGAACCTGCGCATCAAGCTGGGCAGCGTGGGCGGTGACACCCATGCCGGCCCCGAGGCCGCCAGCCTGCCGCTGCTCGAGCGCCAGCAGGCCTTCGGCTTCACGCAGGAAGACATCAAGTTCCTGCTGGCCCCCATGGCCAAGAACGGCGAGGAAGGCATCGGCTCCATGGGCAACGACAGCCCGCTGGCCGTGCTGTCGGACAAGAACAAGCCGCTGTACAACTACTTCCGCCAGATGTTCGCGCAGGTGACCAACCCGCCGATCGACCCCATCCGCGAAGCCATCGTGATGTCGCTGGTGTCCTTCATCGGACCCAAGCCCAACCTGCTGGACATCAACCAGGTCAACCCGCCCATGCGCCTCGAAGTGCACCAGCCGGTGCTGGACTTCGCCGACATGGCCAAGCTGCGCGACATCGAACGCCACACCCAGGGCAAGTTCAAGAGCGCAACGATCGACATCACCTACCCGCTGTCCTGGGGCAAGCAGGGCGTGGAAGCCAAGCTGGCATCGCTGTGCGCGCAGGCCGTGGACGCCATCAAGGGCGGCGCCAACATCCTGATCATCAGCGACCGCCATGTGAGCGCCACCCAGGTGGCCATCCCCGCGCTGCTGGCGCTGTCGGCCATCCACCAGCACCTGGTGCGCGAGGGCCTGCGTACCACGGCCGGCCTGGTCGTGGAAACGGGCACGGCGCGCGAAGTGCACCACTTCGCCGTGCTGGCAGGCTACGGCGCCGAGGCCGTGCATCCCTACCTGGCCATGGAAACCCTGGCCGACATGCACAAGGAGCTGGGCGGCGACCTGTCGGCCGACAAGGCCATCTACAACTACGTCAAGGCCATCGGCAAGGGCCTGTCCAAGATCATGTCCAAGATGGGCGTGTCCACCTACATGTCCTATTGCGGCGCCCAGCTGTTCGAGGTGATCGGCCTGAACAGCGACACCGTGGACAAGTACTTCACCGGCACGGCCAGCCGTGTCGAGGGCATCGGCGTCTTCGAGATCGCCGAGGAAACCATCCGCAACCACCGCGCGGCCTTCGGTGACGATCCCGTGCTGGAGACCATGCTGGACGCCGGCGGCGAATACGCCTGGCGCGCCCGTGGCGAAGAGCACATGTGGTCGCCCGACGCCATCGCCAAGCTGCAGCATTCCACGCGCTCCAACAACTGGAGCACGTACAAGGAATACGCCCAGCTGATCAACGACCAGAGCAAGCGCCACATGACGCTGCGCGGCCTGTTCGAGTTCAAGTTCGACCCGGCCAAGGCCATTGCGCTAGACCAGGTCGAATCGGCCAAGGACATCGTCAAGCGCTTTGCCACGGGCGCCATGTCCCTGGGCTCGATTAGCACCGAGGCCCATGCCACGCTGGCCGTAGCCATGAACCGCATCGGCGGCAAGAGCAACACCGGCGAAGGCGGGGAAGATCCCCAGCGCTACCGCAACGAGCTCAAGGGCATCCCGATCAAGAAGGGCGAGACCCTGGGCTCCATCATCGGCGCCGACAAGGTCGAGGCCGACATCGAGCTGCAGGACGGCGACTCGCTGCGCTCCAGGATCAAGCAGGTGGCATCGGGCCGCTTCGGCGTCACGGCCGAGTACCTGTCGTCCTCGGACCAGGTGCAGATCAAGATGGCCCAGGGCGCCAAGCCCGGCGAAGGTGGCCAGCTGCCCGGCGGCAAGGTGTCCGACTACATCGGCAAGCTGCGCCACTCCGTGCCCGGCGTCGGCCTGATCTCGCCCCCGCCCCACCACGACATCTACTCCATCGAGGATCTGGCCCAGCTGATCCACGACCTGAAGAACGTGGCACCGCACGCCGACATCTCGGTCAAGCTCGTGTCCGAAGTGGGCGTGGGCACCATCGCGGCCGGCGTGGCCAAGTGCAAGAGCGACCACGTGGTCATCGCAGGCCATGACGGCGGCACGGGCGCATCGCCCTGGTCGTCCATCAAGCATGCGGGCTCGCCCTGGGAAATCGGCCTGGCCGAGACCCAGCAGACCCTGGTGCTCAACCGCCTGCGCGGCCGTATCCGCGTTCAGGCCGACGGCCAGATGAAGACCGGCCGCGACGTCGTCATCGGCGCGCTGCTGGGCGCCGACGAGTTCGGCTTCGCCACCGCGCCCCTGGTCGTCGAGGGCTGCATCATGATGCGCAAGTGCCACCTGAACACCTGCCCCGTGGGCGTGGCCACGCAGGACCCGGTGCTGCGCGCCAAGTTCTCGGGCAAGCCCGAGCATGTGGTGAACTACTTCTTCTTCATCGCCGAGGAAGTGCGCCAGATCATGGCCCAGCTGGGCGTGGCCAAGTTCGACGACCTGATCGGCCGTGCCGACCTGCTGGACACCCGCAAGGGCCTGCAGCACTGGAAGGCCCAGGGCCTGGACTTCTCGCGCCTGTTCGCCCAGCCCGAAGTGCCCGCCGACGTGGCGCGCTTCCATGTCGAAAAGCAGGACCACCTGCTGGACAAGGCGCTGGACGTGAAGCTCATCGAGCGCTGCAAGCCCGCCATCGAGAACGGCGAGCGCGTGCGCATCATGGAAGTGGCGCGCAACGTGAACCGCTCCGTGGGCGCCATGCTCTCCGGTGCCGTGACGCGCGTGCATCCCGAAGGCCTGCCGGATGACACCATCCGCATCCACTTCGAGGGAACGGGCGGCCAGTCCTTCGGCGCCTTCCTGTGCAACGGCATCACGCTGAACCTGCGCGGAGATGCCAATGACTACACGGGCAAGGGCCTGTCCGGCGGCCGCGTGGTGGTGCATGCCAGCCATGAATTCCGCGGCGACACGACGACCAACACCATCGTCGGCAACACCGTGATGTTCGGTGCCACCAGCGGCGAGGCCTTCTTCGGTGGCGTGGCCGGCGAGCGTTTCGCGGTGCGCCTGTCGGGCGCCACGGCCGTGGTCGAAGGCGTGGGCGACCACGGCTGCGAATACATGACCGGCGGCACCGTGGTGGTGCTGGGCAAGACGGGCCGCAACTTCGCAGCCGGCATGAGCGGCGGCGTGGCCTATGTGTATGACGAGGATGGCCGCTTCGCCGAGCGCTGCAACAAGGCGTCCGTCTCGCTGGACCAGGTGCTGCCCCACGACGAGCACCTGGCCCAGGTCTCGCCCGCCGTCTGGCACCGCCGCGAAACCGACGAACGCCAGCTGCGCGCACTGATCGAGGCGCACAGCCGCTGGACGGGCTCCAAGCGTGCCCGCGACCTGCTGGACAACTGGGCGGCGGCCCGCTCCAAGTTCGTAAAGGTCTTCCCCAGCGAGTACAAGCGTGCCCTGTCCGAGATGTACGAGCGCCAGGTGATGGAAGAGCCCGCCACGCCCGAGGTCGAGGAACACGCCAAGGAAGCCGTGGCCGCCAAATAACAAGGAAGCGAAGGATGCAGGCAGCGGCCCGCATCCATCCCTGCACCCCACACATCAGGACAACGAATCATGGGAAAGACCACCGGCTTCATGGAATATGAACGCCTCGAGGAGGGCTACGCGCCCGTCGTCGAGCGCGTGAAGCACTACAAGGAATTCGTCATCGGCCTCGATGACAGCCAGGCCAAGATCCAGGGCGCGCGCTGCATGGACTGCGGCACGCCGTTCTGCAACAGCGGCTGCCCGGTCAACAACATCATTCCGGACTTCAACGACCTGGTCTTCCACGGCGGCTGGAAGAGCGCCAGCGCCGTGCTGCACAGCACCAACAACTTCCCCGAGTTCACCGGCCGCATCTGCCCCGCGCCCTGCGAGGCCGCCTGCACGCTGAACATCAACGACGACGCCGTGGGCATCAAGTCCATTGAGCACGCCATCATCGACCGTGCCTGGGCCGAAGGCTGGGTCAAGCCCCTGCCCAGCAGCCGCAAGACCGGCAAGAAGGTGGCCGTGGTCGGCGCCGGCCCCGCAGGCCTGGCGGCCTCGCAGCAGCTGGCCCGTGCCGGCCACGATGTGACGCTGTTCGAGAAGAACGACCGCGTCGGCGGCCTGCTGCGCTACGGCATTCCCGACTTCAAGATGGAGAAGTCGCACATCGACCGCCGCGTCGAGCAGCTCGTGGCCGAAGGCGTCAAGATCCGTACCGGCGTGCTGGTGGCGGGCAAGGACGGCCTGGGCGAAGACTCCAAGGTCACCAACTGGGCCAAGGAAACCGTCAGCCCCGAGCAGCTCATGGCCGAGTTCGATGCCGTGCTGCTGACCGGCGGTGCCGAGCAGTCGCGCGACCTGCCCGTGCCGGGGCGCGAACTCAAGGGCATCCATTTCGCCATGGAGTTCCTGCCGCAGCAAAACAAGGTCAACGCCGGCGACAAGCTCAAGGGCCAGCTGCGGGCCGATGGCAAGCACGTCATCGTCATCGGTGGCGGCGACACCGGCTCCGACTGCGTGGGCACCAGCAACCGCCATGGCGCCGTCAGCGTGACCCAGTTCGAGCTGATGCCCATGCCGCCCGAGCAGGAGAACAAGCCCCTGGTCTGGCCCTACTGGCCGATCAAGCTGCGCACCAGTTCCAGCCACGAGGAAGGCTGCGAGCGCGAGTTCGCCATCGCCACCAAGGAGTTCATCGGCGAGAAAGGCCAGGTCACGGCCGTCAAGACCGTGCGCATCGAAATGAAGGACGGCAAGATGGTCGAGGTGCCCGGCAGCGAGCAGGTGCTCAAGGCCGATCTGGTGCTGCTGGCCATGGGCTTCGTCAGCCCGGTGCAGGCCGTGCTCGACGCCTTTGGCGTGGACAAGGACGCACGCGGCAACGCCAAGGCCACCACCGACTTCACAGGCGGCTACGCCACCAGCGTGCCCAAGCTGTTCGCCGCTGGCGACGTGCGCCGCGGCCAGTCCCTGGTGGTCTGGGCCATCCGCGAAGGCCGCCAGGCCGCTCGCTCCATCGACGAGTTCCTCATGGGCACGTCCGACCTGCCGCGGTGAGATGCCAACCCCGGAAGGGGCTTGGCCATAGACAAAGAAAAAGCCCTTGGTGATGAACCAAGGGCTTTTTATTACAGATTCCTCGTGTTTCAGCGTAGGCTCTTGAAACTGGCGCGCCCTAAAGCGAGGGACACCGAGGAAGGGCCGCCCCGCACCGAGGGTGTCGTCCCCCTCTGGGGGAAGGCGCGAAGCGACTCAGGGGGAGGGTTTATCCTCTGCCGGCTTGTCCACTGCGGTGCCGGGCTCGGCTTCTTCTTCCGGTGCCTTGGAGACGCGGCTGAACCAGCCGGCGCCCAGGATGCCTATTTCGTAAAGAATGCACATCGGAATGGCCAGGGCCAGTTGGGAGATCACGTCGGGCGGCGTGACCACGGCGGCAATGATGAAGGCCACCACGATGAAGTAGCCACGGAAGGACTTGAGCTTGGCGATGTCCACCAGGCCGAAGCGCACCAGCAGCATGACCACGATGGGCACCTGGAAGGCCAGACCAAAGGCCAGGTACAGCGACAGGATGGCCTCCACATACGAGGCGATGTCCGGCGTGGCCGCCACGCTGTCCGGGGTGAAGCCCTGGATGAAGGCAAACATCTTGTCGAGCACGAAGAACTGCACGAAGGCGATGCCGATATAGGCCAGCAGGCTGCCGAAGATGATCAGCGGCAGCGCAAAGCGCTTTTCATGGCTGTACAGGCCGGGCGCCACGAAGGCCCACATCTGGTACATGATCCAGGGCAGCACGGCCAGCACGCCCACCATCATCAGCACCTTGAGCGGTACGAAGAAGGGCGTGAACACGCCCACCGCGATGAGCTTGGCATCGGGCGGCATGTGGGCCTTGATCGGGTGGGCGATGAAGTCGATCAGCCCGTTGGGGCCGGGCCACACGGCCAGCACGGCGATCGCCAGACCAATGCCGTAGATGCAATAGAGCAGGCGGTCGCGCAGCTCCATCAGGTGCTGGACGAAAGGCTGCTCGGTGCCTGCCAGCTCGTCGTCTTTAGGTGGAATGTCGGACATGGTGCGAAACCGCGGCGGGCCGCAAGGGCATCCACGGACCTGGGGTGAAAAGCAGAAAGCCCGACGGATCGGGCAGGATTCGGCAATGGCGGGTGCCCGGGTGGCAGAGGCTGGGCTGGTTGCCTCGTGGCCCGCGGCGCGCCGGCATCTTCAGCGGGACTTCTGGGGGCGAAAGCGCGCCACGCGCGCCGCGCCCGACTGCGCCTTGGTGCGCACACCGGCGCGGGCCTTGTACCACTGGGGCACGGCTGCACGCTTGAGGCGCCAGTTCTTGCCCGGGTGACGGTAGGCCGGCGCCACGGCGCTGTACGTATCGCTGTCGGAGCCGTAGGAAGAGGAGTCGTACGAGGAAGACGTGCCGTTGAGCGATGCCGTGGACTCGTTCCAGTCCTTCTCGAAGTTGGCGGCCGAAGTGTGGATGGACTGCTCGACGTCTCGCGCCGCGCCCTCCACGGTGTCCTTCATCTTGCGCAACTCGTCGAGTTCCATCGAACGGTTGACCTCGGCCTTCACATCGGAGACATAGCGCTGGGCCTTGCCCAGCAGGGTGCCGACGGTACGCGCCACGCGCGGCAGCTTCTCGGGGCCGATGACCACGAGAGCCACGGCGCCGATCAGCGCCATCTTGGAAAGGCCAATATCAAACATGGAAGCTTGGCGTGCGGGCCATCAGCTCTTTTGCTTGGCTTCGACGTCGATGGTGGCCTTGTCGGTGGCTGTCTGGCCTGCAACCTGGCCAGGGGCAGCTGCGGGGGTGTCGGTGGAGGTCGAGCCGTCCTTCACACCGTCCTTGAAGCCCTTGACGGCGCCGCCAAGGTCGGAACCGATGTTCTTCAGCTTCTTGGTTCCGAACACCAGAACCACGATGGCCAGGACGATCAGCCAATGCCAGATGGAAAACGAGCCCATGAGAATCTCTCCTAAGAATTGCAGATCATTTTAGACGCCGGGCCATGGCGGCAGTTCGCAAGGCCCCACAAAAGCCGTTCGGCCGACGCAAGAAACAGGGGGTGCCTCAAGCAAGAGACGGGCCACCTTGTGCCGGGCGGCAGCCGTCTGCTGCAGGTAGCGTGGCCGCTGCGGCGTTTTCAGCCCTTGAGTTTCAGCCCTTGAGCCAGGGGCGGGGGCCGCCCATGACGTGGATATGCAGGTGGTGGACTTCCTGGCCGCCTTCGGTGCCCGTGTTGACCACCAGGCGAAAGCCGCCGTCCGGATACGGGTTGCAGCCCTGCTCGGCAGCCAGGCGGGGCGCCAGTGCCATCAGGCGGCCCAGCAGCGGGGCGTCCTCGGCCTGGACCTGGGCCATGGAGGGGATGTGCTTCTTGGGCACCATCAGGAAGTGGATGGGCGCGCCGGGATGGATGTCGTGGAAGGCGAAGACGTCCTCGTCCTCATAGACCTTGCGGGAAGGGATCTCGCCTTTGGTGATGCGGCAAAACAGGCAGTTCGGGTCGTGGTCGTGCATGGCGCTACAGGAATCCTGGGAGGCTGGCGGTAGGTTGGAAATCAGGCCGGATTGTCGTTGATGCGCAGCGTCTGGCGCACGCCGATGTCGCTGCGGTGCTGCTGGAGCCACTGCTGGCCCTGCTCGCGTCCGAGCTCGAACAGCTCGCGCACGAAGCGCATGTCGGAGCGCGTCTTGGTCGAGGCGCCATAGCCCTTGAGCACGGAGCCGCCGTCCACGCGGTGCAGCAGCACCTTTTTGTAGCGTGTCGGGTCCAGCTTGCCCTGCTCGAGCAGGCGCTTGACGAACTCGATGGCGCGCAGCTCGGACAACAGGCCGGCGTTGAAGGTGACCTCGTTCATGCGGTCCATGATGTCGGCCGCCGTATTGGGCAGGTCGGTGTGCTCGATGGGATTGATCTGCACCAGCAGGATGTCGCTGGACGCGGTGCCGTAGATCAGGGGATACAGGGCGGGATTGCCCGAGAAACCGCCGTCCCAGTAAGGCTCGCCATCGATTTCCACGGCCTTGAACAGCTGGGGCAGGCAGGCCGAGGCCATGAC
This sequence comes from Delftia sp. K82, assembly GCF_002193035.1. NCBI lineage: Bacteria > Pseudomonadati > Pseudomonadota > Betaproteobacteria > Burkholderiales > Comamonadaceae > Delftia > Delftia sp. K82. Next base: position 253,248 of record NZ_MYFL01000001.1, read on the forward strand.
CGCGTCGGCACTGAGTTTTCTGCCCGAAAAGATGCAGCCCCGGCCCGTGCGCACATTGGTGGCGCAGACAAAGACCTTGGGCACCACGCCCTCCACGGGCGGATGCGTCAGCGCCTCGAAATCCACGACCCGTTCGAGCAGCTTGCGCAGCGGGTTGATGTCCAGCGGGTTGGTCTGGTAGGGCGAGAAGAACTGGTTGAGCACACCCATGAAGGGACTGCCCGGCAGGGGCGCGCCCCACATCAGGCTGCCCATGGTGCCCACGCCTTCCCAGAGTTCGGTCAACGTGGCGCGGGCCAGCTCGGCCCCCAGAGCCTGGGCGGCCACCGGATCGCTTTCCTGGCGTGCAGCCTTGGCAAAGCCCTGGGCCAGGGCCACGGCATTCATGGCACCGGCGCTGGTGCCGCTGATGCCGTCGAAGACAAGGCTGCCGTCTTCCAGCAGCGCATCGAGCACGCCCCAGGTCAGGGCGCCGTGCGAGCCCCCGCCCTGCAGGGCGAGGTTGATCTTGCAGGTCGGGGTCGGAGTCATGGCGGTTTGCCCGGGACCTTCAGCGGTCCACGGCCTGGTTGCGGTTCATGGCGACCATGCCGCGCACGATGCGGTAGAGGAACCAGATGGAGATGACGGTCCAGGCGATCCAGCCGGGCACGAAGAACAGCAGCCACAGCGGCGCCGTGACCAGGTACAGGATGCCGGCCCAGATCACGCTGCGGATGCGCCACGAGAAGTGGTTGGCCATCCAGCTGCCTTCGGCGTCGCCGCGCTTGACCAGATCGATGATCAGGGCGATCACCAGCAGCGCAATGCTGGGCTGTGCGCCCGGCACGACGGCGGCCACGGCCACCACCAGGTGCAGCAGGTAGCTGACCCAGCCCCAGGCCTTGAGGCCTTCGATGCGGGACTGGTCCAGGGCACGGACTTCGATGAAATCGTCATTCATGGCAGCGGTCCTTTCTCGTTCACATCACGTTCCTGGGCCTTGCGCAGCGCCTTTTCCTCGATGCCGCTGGTGCCTTCGCGGCGTTCCAGCTCGGCAACGACCTGGGCGGGCGTCAGGCCATAGTGGGCCAGGGCGATCATGCTATGGAACCACAGATCGGCCACTTCGTAGAGGATTTTGCCGGCGTCCCCGCCATGGTCTGCGTCCTTGGCGGCCATGACCACTTCGGTGGCCTCTTCGCCGATCTTCTTCAAAAAGGCATCCGGGCCCTTGTGCAGCAGGCGGGCGACGTAGCTCTTGTCGGGGTCGCCGCCGTTGGCGGGCTTGCGGCTTTCGATGACGGCGGCCAGGCGCGCCAGGGCGTCCAGCGAGGAAGTGCTTGCGGTGTCGTTCATGTTCGTGGAATTCATTTGTAGATCGATTCGGGGTCTTTCAAGACCGGATCGACGGCCTGCCACTGGCCATCGCGCAGCACGCTGTAGAAGCAGCTGTGGCGCCCCGTGTGGCAGGCAATGCCGGGCTCGTGGCCGGTCTGGGTGATCTTGAGCAGGACCACGTCGTTGTCGCAGTCGATGCGCACCTCGTGCACGGTCTGCACGTGGCCCGATTCCTCGCCCTTGAACCACAGCTTGTTGCGCGAGCGGCTGAAGTAGACGGCGCGGCCCAGCTCGGCCGTCTTGGCCAGGGCCTCGCGGTTCATCCAGGCGAACATCATCACGTCGCCCGTGTCCTTTTCCTGCGCAATCACGGGCACCAGGCCCTGCGCATCCCATTTGACTTGATCTAGCCAGTTCATTGCCTGCATTGTGAATATCCTGGGTGGGCATCCCTGTGACAGGATTGTCAGGAATTGCCTGGAATGGAAGAGGGGCGCGCTGGCCCCAGCGGCCGGCGCGCGGTAATCAGAGGCGCACGGGCACGCCGCGCTCTGCCATGCGCTGTTTGGCCTGGCCCACGGTGAATTCGCCGTAGTGGAAGATGCTGGCGGCCAGCACGGCGTCGGCGCCGCCCAGGGTCACGCCATCGGCCAGGTCGTCCAGCGAGCCCACGCCGCCCGAGGCGATCACGGGCACGGGCACGGCGTCGCTGACGGCGCGCGTGAGCTTCAGGTCGAAGCCGGACTTGGTGCCATCGCGGTCCATGCTGGTCAGCAGGATCTCGCCCGCGCCGCGGCGCGCCATTTCGGCGGCCCACTGCACGGCATCCAGGCCGGTGTTCTTGCGTCCGCCGTGGCTGTACACGTCCCAGCCGGGGCCGGCAGCGCGGCCATCGGCGCCGATGCGCTGCTCGTCCTCGGCGGTGCGGCGCTTGGCGTCGATGGCCACGACGATGCATTGCGCGCCGTACTTGTCGGAGGCCGCATTGATCACGTCGGGGTTGGCGATGGCGGCCGAGTTGAAGCTGGTCTTGTCGGCGCCCGCGTTGAGCAGGCGGCGCACGTCCTCGACGGTGCGCACACCGCCGCCGACGGTCAGGGGAATGAAGACCTGGCTGGCCACGGACTCGATGATGGGCAGGATCAGGTCGCGCCCGTCGCTGGTGGCCGTGATGTCCAGGAAGGTCAGCTCGTCCGCGCCCTGGGCGTTGTAGCGCGCGGCGATCTCCACCGGGTCGCCCGCATCGCGCAGCTCCACGAAGTTCACGCCTTTGACGACGCGCCCTCCCGTGACGTCAAGACAGGGGATGATGCGTTTGGCAAGCATGGGCAGACTCGTGGCTAGGGCGTGAAACAAGGGCGAAAAGATACCACGCCCTCGGCGCCCGCATGGGCTGCGGGGTTCAGCGCTTGAGGCCTGCGGCCTGGCTTTGCCAACGCCATGCGTCCTCGCACATGCGGTCCAGGTCCAGCATGGCCTTCCAGCCCAGCAGGCGCTCGGCCTCGGCGGGGTCGGCCCAGCACTGGGCCACGTCGCCGGGGCGGCGCGCCACGATCTGGTAGGGCACGGGGCGGCCGCTGGCGCGCTCGAAGGCCTTGACCATCTCCAGCACCGAGACTGGGCGCCCCGTGCCCAGGTTCACGGTCAGCAGGCCCTGCTGCTCGCGCAGATAGCGCAGCGCCGCCAGGTGGCCGCGCGCCAGGTCAGTGACGTGGATGTAGTCGCGCACGCCCGTGCCGTCCGGCGTCGCATAGTCATCGCCATAGACACTGAGCTGCTGGCGCTGGCCGATGGCGACCTGCGACACATAGGGCATGAGGTTGTTGGGGATGTCGCGCGGGTCCTCGCCGATCAGGCCGCTTTCATGGGCGCCCACGGGGTTGAAGTAGCGCAGCCGTGCCAGGCTCCACTGGCCGGGCTCGGCCCGGTCCAGGTCGGCCAGCATTTCCTCGATCCACAGCTTGCTGCGGCCGTAGGGGTTGGTGGCGGACAGCGGAAAGTCTTCGCGGATCGGCAGGCTGGCCGGGTCGCCGTAGACCGTGGCCGAGGAGGAGAACACCAGGCTGTGCACGCCCGCCGTCCGCATGGCCTGCAGCAGGGCGACCGTGCCGCCCACGTTGTGTTCGTAGTAGCGCAGTGGCTGGGCCACGGATTCGCCCACGGCCTTGAGCGCTGCGAAGTGGATCACCTCTTGGATGCAATGCTGGGCAAACAGCCGGTCCAGCGCGGCGCGGTCGCGCACGTCGCCTTCCACGCACAGCGGGCGCCGGCCCGTGATGCGTTCCATGCGGTCGAGCACGTCGGCGCTGCTGTTGCTGAAGTTGTCGTAGATCAGGTAGGGCTCGCCTGCGGCGGCCAGCTCCACGCAGGTGTGGGAGCCGATGAAGCCGGCGCCGCCTGTGACCAGGATCATGAATACCTCTCATTGGTGATTTTTTGGCGTGCCTAGTATCGCAATAACCCAGCTTCTCCCCGGGTTCAAGTGCGCTGAGCACAAAAGTAGGAAGAAAACACGTTTGTAGACAAACAACGTTATGCTCGGCCCGCATTTCGTCGAATTGACGATAGCTTTCATCAAATTGCTAAGAAATTTGATGCATAAAAACTATGAATTGATGGGGCATCACCGTGCCCCGAGGAGAAGGCCGTGAACGGTTTCCTGCGAAGCTGCCTGGTCTGCTGGGGGTTGCTGTGCGGCTGGGTGGTGCAGGCTGCCGAACCCGCGGTGGCTGTCTATTACGGGAACAAGGCATCGCTCAGTGAATTGAGCCTCTACGACATTGCCGTCGTGGAGCCGGGCCATGGCTATGACCCGGTACGGTTCCGCAAGCAGGCCCCGGGCAGCGAGCTGTATGCCTACGCTTCCGTGGCCGAGGTGCTGCCCGAGCGCGCCTACTTCGGCAAGATTCCCGAGGCCTGGAAGATGGCGCGCAATGGCGCCTGGCAGTCCATCGTCCTGGACCAGACGCCTGCCCAGTGGCCCGCCTTCTTTGCCGACGAGGTGATCGCACCGCTGTGGAAGCAGGGCTTTCGCGGCTTCTTCCTGGACACGCTGGACTCCTACCGCCTGGCCACGAATTTCGACGAAAAGGCTCAGCAGGACGGCCTGGTGCGCGTCATCGAGACGCTGCACCAGCGCTACCCCGGCATCCGGCTGATCCTGAACCGGGGCTTCGAGATCGTGCCGCGCGTGCGGGACAAGGTGCAGATGGTGGCGGCGGAGTCGCTGTTGCGGGGCTGGGATGCCAGCCTCAAGCGCTATGTGAACGTGCCCGAGAAAGACCGCGAATGGCTGCTGCAGCAACTGCAGACCATCCGCGAGCGCGACCGCCTGCCGGTGCTGTCCATCGACTACGTGGCCCCGCACGACCGCGACGCCACGCGCGAGACGGCCCGCCGCATTGCGCAGCTGGGCATCATTCCGTGGGTGTCGGATGCAGGCCTGCAGACCCTGGGCATAGGCCAGGTGGAGGCGGTGGCGCGCAGGGTGTTGATTCTCTACAACGGTGCCGACTATCCGTCCATCAACGGCGCATCGGCGCACCGCTTTCTGGAAATGCCCATCAACTACATGGGCTATGTCGCCGACTACGCCGATGTGCGCGAGCCTCTGCCCGAAGGCGTGTCACGCGACCGCTATGCCGGTGTGGTGAGCTGGTTCGGCGGCGCGGTGCCCGAGATGCGGGCCAAAAGCGTGCGGCAGTGGCTGGCCAACCAGGTGCAGCAGGGCATGCCGCTGCTGGTGCTCAATACGCTGGGCCTGTCCCAGGACCGCACCATGTCGGCCGCCCTGGGCACGCGCAGCACGGAAGCGGCACCCGTGTTCCCGCTGCGGCGCGCCGAAAAGGTGTCGGTCATGGGTTTCGAGATACAGCCGGCCGAGCCAGCGCACGATTACGAAGGCTGGGAGTTCACGCCGCAGATGGCCAGGGGCAGCCGCGAGTTGCTGTCCTTCGACGACAAGCGGGGGCGCCGCTTCGTGTCAGCCGCCATCACGCCCTGGGGCGGCTTTGCTCTCATGCCCTATGTGGTGGTGGGCATGCCGGGCACCGACCAGTCGCGCTGGGTGATCGACCCCTTCGCGCTGTTGCGCGAGGCGCTGCGCCTCCAGGACTTTCCGGCGCCCGACGTCACCACCGAGAACGGCCGCCGCCTGCTGCTGGCCCATGTGGACGGGGACGGCTTTCCCTCCAAGGCCGAGTTGCCGGGCACGCCCTTCGCGGGCGAAGTGCTGCGCCGCGAGATTCTGGAGCGCTACAGGATTCCGCACACCATCTCGGTCATCGAGGCCGAAGTCTCGCCGCAGGGCCTGTATCCGCAGTGGGCCGACCAGCTGGAGGGCATTGCCAAGCGCATCTTCGCCATGCCCCATGTCGAGATCGCCAGCCATTCCTATTCCCATCCCTTCTTCTGGGAGCCCGGGGCAGCGCCCGACGGGGATGACAGCAAGGAGGTGAACCTCAACCTCCACATCCCCGGCTACCAGATGGACATGAACCGGGAGATCAATGGCTCGGTCGACTACATCCGCAAGCGCCTGGCGCCGCCCGGCAAGCCGGTGGACGTGTTCCTGTGGACCGGCAACACGGCGCCCAGCGCCGAGGCCCTGGCCATCTCCGACGCGGCGGGACTGCTCAACATGAATGGCGGAGACACGGCCATCACGCGCAGCAATCCCTCGCTGACCGAGGTGCGCAGCTGGGGTCTGCGCAAGGGCGGCCACCTGCAGATCTATGCGCCCGTCACCAACGAGAACATCTACACCAACCTCTGGCACGGGCCGTTCTACGGCTTCGAGCGCGTCATCGAGACCTTCGAGATGACCGAGGCTCCCCGGCGCCTGAAGGCCGTGGACATCTACTACCACTCCTACTCCGCCAGCAAGCAGGCCAGCATCAAGGCGCTGCACAGGATCTACCAGTGGGCGCTGGCGCAGCGGCTGAACCCGGTCTACAGCTCCGAGTACATCCGCAAGGTGCAGGATTTCTACGAATTCGCCATCGGCCGCGACGCGCAGGGCTGGCGCCTGCGGGGTCCGGGCCAGCTGCGCACGCTGCGCATGCCGCCCGGCATGGCCCTGCCTTCCATGGCTGCCAGCAGCGGCATTGCCGGCTATGCCAAGGGGGCAGATGGCAGCTACCTGCACCTGGCCGGCAGCGCCGGATACCTGGTGCAACAGGCGCAACAGACGCAACAGGACGCCGCAGGCGCGGCCGCCCACGCGGCGCGCCCCTATCTGGTGGATGCCAATGCCCGGCTCACGCAATGGCAGCCCCAGGCCGACGGCGGCGTGCGCTTCGCCCTGCAGGGCCATGTGCCGCTGGAGCTGCGCATGTACCTGCCTGCCGGCTGTTCGCTGAGTTCCTCGAACGCCGCCACGCCCCTCCTTGCCGTGGCGGGTGCCGATACCGGCAACGCCAACCTTCGTTCCTTCAGAAGTACCCAAAACAGTGTCGAACTCCAAGCGCAATGCCGGGGGCTCTGAGCGCCCCATCACGGTTCCCTTCTGGCTGATCGCGCTGCTGGCGGTACTGATCGGTGGCGCCCTGTGGATGCTGTTTCCCAAGCAGGATCTGGAGCGCCGGCTCTCCGTCACCGGAGATGACTCCGAGCTGTCCTACAACTACCTGAGCAACCTGCTCAAGAGCGATCCCGGCAACGAGAACCTGCGCGCCCTGCTCAAAGCCAAGGAAGAGCGCCTGCAGGCCATCAAGCTGGCGCGTGAAGAGGCGGCCAAGCAGGCACTGCCCAGCGCAGCCGTCCAGGCCTGGGACCACTGGCAGGCCGCCTACCAGGGCTATCTGGAGGCGCAAAAGCAGGACCACCGCGCGGGCGGACAGGCCGAGGTGCTGGCGCCGCAGGTGATGCAGGCGTTGAAGGACGTGCCGCTGCAGGGGCTGACCCAGGAGCAGGCGCTGTACCTGGCCTCGTCGGCGCTGGTGCTCAAGGACGCACCGCTGGCCCTGGGCATCTACGACGACGTGGCAGAGCGCCAGGCCGATCCCGCGCGCAAGGCGCAGGTCTATGAATCCGCAGCGCGGCAGGCGCTGGGCATGTCCCTGTACGAGGAATCGGCCCGGCTGCTGCGCCAGGCCAGCGCCACGACCGAAGACGTCCAGCAGTCGCGCGCCTACCTCTGGCAGGCCCTGCAGGTGCTGCAGTCCGGCAACCGTGCCAACGAAGCGCTGGCGCTGGCGCGCCAGCAGGAAGAACTGCTGGGCAGCGACCCCGAGACGCTGCGAAAGCTCATCGGCCTGGCGCGCGCGGCCGGCAACCGGGCCGAGGCCGAGCGCTATGCCAAGCGGCTGCTGCAGCTGTCGCTGCTGCAGCAATGGCAGACGCAGGTGGCCGGGGCTTCGGGCGCCGGTCCGGACCCGGTTGCCGACGACGGCGCCTGGGCGCTGCAGCCCGTGGCCTGGACCGCGCCGGGCTGGCGCATGCTGCGCACGGCCGATCCCGCGCGCAAGCCGCCGCCGGGCCTGCCCTTTGACGACAAGACCTACCTGCTGGGCTACGAGGTGTTCCTCGAAAACCGCAACCTGGAAGATGCCTGGCGCGTGGCCACGGCTGCGGTGCGCCAGGCGCCGCAGGACATGGCCTGGCGCGAACGCCTGGCCCAGGTGTCCGAATGGATGGGGCAGCAGCAGCAGGCCCTGGACAGCTGGCTGGTCATTGCGCAGAACACGGGGCGCGAGGATGCCTGGAAGACGGTGATGCGCCTGGCGCCGGGCCTGTTCGACGACCGCGCCCTGATTGCCGGCCTGCGCCACCAGTTGAGCCGCCGTTCCCAGGATGCCGCGCTGCAGCAGGCGCTGGTCCAGGCCTACGAGCGCCAGGCCGAGCCCGGCGAGGCCATCGACTATCTGCAAAAGCACGGCAGCACGCCGCAGTCGCAGATCCTGCTGGCCCAGCTGGCCGAACGCGCAGGCCGGTCGCAACTGGCGCTGCAGGCCTGGAAGCGTGTGCTTGCCGATCCCGAGCAGCGGACGCCGGCCCATGCCATGCCCGCCGCCGTGCTCGCGCTGCTGCAGGGCGAGCCGGCCCTGGGCCTGCGCTGGCTGGAGGATGCGCAGACGCGCATTCCCGCCGGCATGCAGGACGAGGGCGAGTACTGGCGCCTGCTGGGCGACCTGGCCCAGGACCAGCGCCAGGAAGCACTGACGCTGAAGGCATACCGCCGCCTGCTGCAGACGCCGCACGCCGGCATCAGCGACTACGACGAGGTGATACGCCTGCTGCAGCGCGCCGACCGGCGCGAGGCGGCCCGGATGTCCCTGCACGCCTGGGAGCAGTTCCATGACGTGCGCCATCTGACGCAGGCCTTCTACCTGCTGGAGGACCTGGAGGACTGGACCCAGATCGGCAGCCAGGTCGAACGCATCTTGGCCGACCCGGCCCTGGTCAAGCGCCTGCAGGGCCAGCCCACCTTCTTCCAGATACTGGGCGCCTACTACCAGCGCACGGCGCAATCGAAAAAGGCCATGGAGGCCTTCGAAAAGGGCCTGGCGCTGGACCCCGGCTCCACGCCGCTGCGCCAGGGCCTGATGTGGCTGCTGATCGACACGCAGAATGCGGCGGCCCTCAAGCTGCTGCTGGCGGCGGCCGAGCCTGTCTGGGCGCGCGATGCCGACATGCACGGCGCCCTGGCGGCGGCCTACATGACGCTGTCGCGCCCGGCCGTTGCGCTGGAACGCTATCTGAAGCCGCACCGCGCCGAGCATGCCGACGACTTCCTGTGGATGATGCAGTACGCCGACGCGCTGGAGCAGAACCAGCAGGCCGATCGGGCCTGGAGCCTGAGGCAGCAGCTGTGGACGCGCGAGAAGGTGCGGGCACGCGCCCAGGACGGCGCAGCGGCCCTGGCCGCCCGCAAATGGCTGACGGCCGAGGGGCTGGACGAGGTTCAGCGCCAGGCCCGCAGCCGGCTCATGCTCTTTCATACACAGGGCGATGCCGAATTCGCCCTGATGCGCGAGCTGCTGCGCATGGACCTGGAAGGCGGGCGCCGCGAGCATTCCGCCGCTGCGGCCGAGCTGGCCATTGCCTGGCTGCAGGAGCGCGGCGAGTACCAGGCCGAGCGTGGTTACCTGTGGCAGCAGTACGCGCGCAGCCGCAGCAAGAGCACCAGCTCGCCGCTGTGGGCCGAGATCACGGTGGCCCTGGCGGAAAAGGATGTGGCCCAGGCCGGGCAGCTGCTGCAGCGCCATGACGAGGCGCTGCCGCGCTATGACCGCATCAACGCGGCAGCCATGGTCGGCGATGTGCGGCTGGCGCAGACGGCGGCTTTCGAGAACATGGCCGACCAGCCCGACGACGATCCCCTGCACCTGGCGCTGACCGAGCAGCTGCTGGCCTTCAGCGACTACGGCGGCCTGCAACTGCGCAACCGCCGCATGGACGCCATCGACGAGCAGGTCTCCCGGCTGCGCTGGCATGTGGGCCTGAACCCCCGCTGGGCGCTGGACCTGGATGCCGAGGACGTGCGCCGCACGGTCAACAAAAACACCCTGGTGCGCGGCCCCTCGCAGGAGCGGGGCATCGGCCTGCGCCTGACGCGCAAGACGCAGTCGGCCTCCAGCGAATTCATGCTGGGCCGGCGCGAAAGCCTGGAGGACTACACGCCCATGCAGTTCACGCAGACCTACAACGTGGACAGCCGCTGGAGCCTGCAGGCATCACTGGGCCGGCACCTGGCCACGCAGGAAACGCTGGCCATGCGCATGGGCGGCATGAAGGACCGCGTGTCGCTGGGCAGCAGCTACCAGCTCTCGCGCCTGGACCAGATCACGCTGGAGCTGGCATCGGAGCGCTACCGCGTGCAAAGCGGCGCACGCGTGGGCTCCGGCAACCATGCGACGCTGCAATACCTGCACACCTACCGCAGCGAGGCGCCCACCCTGCAGTTCGGTGCCTTCACCTCCTGGCACCGCTACAGCCGCAACGACCCGGCGCTGCTGCAGGGCCGGGATGCGGCCATCCTGGGTTACCTGCCGCCGTTCAACGATCCCACCATCGACTATCTGCTGCCGCGCAGTTTCCGCTTCTCGGGCCTGCAGATGATGTTCAACACGGGCTACGAGCAGCAGTACACGCGCGCGCTGCGGCCCTACGCCAGCCTGGCCCTGACGCACCACAGCGTCAACGGCGCGGGCTACGAGCTGGGCATGGGCCTGGCCACCAGCCTGTTCGGCGCGGACCACCTCGCGCTGGGCCTGAATCTGTCCAAGTCGGGCATCAACACCGTGGGCAATACCCGCGAGCTGTTGCTGACCTACCGCCTCCACTACTGATCCGAAGACTTCAAGGAGCCTCTCCATGACACACCGCACCACTTTCGCCTCCCGCCTTCGCGTGCTCACGGGTATTGCCCTTTTCGGCCTGCTGTCTGCCTGCTCGACCATCGACCGGGGCACGGCGCCCGCGCTGGAGACGAACGCCAGCTGGGCGGTGCTACCCTTCGAGAACCACACCGAAACGCCCATGGCCGGCAACCGCGCCGCCGCCATTGCCACGGCGCTGATCAATGCGCGTGGCGTGGGCCAGGTCAAGCGCTACACGGGCGATGCACTGCAGGAAACCCTGTTCGACGGCCGCGAAGCCAAGCGCCGCGACGACGCCCTGGCCTGGGCGCGCGGCGAAGGCGTGCGCTATGCGCTGACGGGCGCGGTGGACGAATGGCGCTACAAGGTGGGCGTGGATGGCGAGCCGGCCGTGGGCGTGACCTTGGAGATCGTGGACGTGGGCACCGGCGCCACCGTGTGGAGCGGCGCGGGCGCGCAAAGCGGCTGGAGCCGTGAGGCCCTGGCCGCCGTGGGCCAGAAGCTGATCCGCAACCTGCTGGGCACAGGCCTGGCCAACGCCCGATAAGCGAATCCAGGGAACGACTCTTCATGCCAGACCAAGCCAGCACGCCCAAGGCGGCACCGCATTCCGCTGCACCGCGCCGCGCCGGCATTGCCGCGGAATTCAGAGGCTCGCCGCTGGGCCTGCTCGTGCAGACGAGCGCCAAGCCCTGGGTGGTGGTGGGCGAGACGCTGCTGCTGCCGGTGCTGGCTCTTTTGATCGGCATGTGGGCCAACCCGGACAATCCCCTGTGGGTGGAGTCCGAGTTCCCCTGGGCCTGGCTGGCGCCCGTGGTGGTGGCCCTGCGCTACGGGCCGGTGGCCGGCCTGTCGGCGGCTGGCGTGCTGCTGCTGGCCTGGCTGGGCGTCAACCAGCGCGATCTGTCGCTGTTCCCGGAACAGTACTTTCTGGGCGGCCTGATCCTGGTCATGGTCGTGGGCGAGATCTCCAGCCTCTGGCGCGCACGCATACGCCGCGCGCGCACGGCGCAGAACTACATGGACCAGCGCACCGAGCAGCTGATCCGCCAGCATTACCTGCTGCGCCTGTCGCATGACCGGCTGGAGCAGGAGCTCATAGGCCGTCCCGTGTCCATGCGCGATGCCATCAACGTGCTCAGCGGCCTCAGTGGCGCCGAGGGCGATGCGCAAAGCCTGCTCAACCTGCTGTCGCGCTTCAGCCAGATCAGCGTGGCCAGCTTGGTGCCCGTGCGCAATGAGGTGCTGGACCCCACGCCCATTGCCCAGCTGGGGGGCGAGCGGCCCATCCATGTGCACGATCCGCTGGTGCGCCAGGCGCTGGACAGCCATGTGCTGTGCCATGTCTCGCAAAGCATGGCGGAGGGCCAGCAGACGCAGTACATCGTCGTGGCGCCCATGCTGGACCTGGAGGGCGAGATCTACGGCCTGCTGCTGGTCGAGGAAATGCCTTTCTTCGCATTGCAGGAAGAGGCGCTGCAGACCATCAACCTGCTGCTGGGCTACTACACGGACAGCGTGGCCGCCAACAGCCTGGCTGCGCCGCTGCTGCAGGCCTATCCCGATTGCCCGCCGCATTTCGCGTTCGAGCTGCAGCGCATGGAGCATGTCAACCGCAGCGCGCGCCTGAGCAGCGTGGTGGTGGCGCTGGAGCTGTCGCCCTCGGCTGTGCAGGCCCAGATGGCCCAGCAGATCATGCGGCTGGAGCGCATGCTGGACCGCTCCTGGCTGCAGGAAAGCGATGGCCGGCAGCTGCTGGCCATCTTCATGCCACTGGGCACCAACGCCACGGCCGAGGGCTACCTGAACCGCATCGAGGGCTGGCTGGCCCAGCGCGGCGTGGCCTCGCTGGCCGATGCGGGCATCTTCCCGCGCACCATCTTGCTGGACCGCTGCTCGGCCAGCAGCGTGCTGGAGCGGCTCCATCAGATGGGGCAGGGCCATGCTTAACCTCAAGCTGGCACTGGGCGCGCTGGCCGCGGAAATCGCCTCCTGGAGCAGCCTGTGGCTGCTGCGCAGCCAATCGGACGCGGCCCTGCTGGGCTATCTCACGGCCCACGGGCTGGCCAGCGGCCTGCTGGCGCTGTGCCTGACGCCGTTCCTGGCCACCTCGGCCAAGTCGGTGCGCCAGCGGCTGGCGTTGGTGGTGCTGATGGGTTTGTTTGCCTATGCCGTGCCGGTGGCCGGTATTTTGGGTGCCGTGGTCGCCACCATTGCGCTGCACACCCAGCGCGGCCCGCGTGGCGGCCCGCGTTTCCCGGTGATGCCCCTGCCTGATTTCGACCCGCACCAGCAGGCCAGCACCAGCCGCCGCCAGGCGGGCCTGCAGTCCTTCCTGGCCAATCCCAATGTGCCGGTCGCCTCGCGCATGCGGGCCATGGTGGCGCTGGGCAGCGTGCCGGGGCGCATTGCCTCGCCCATGCTGCGCACGGCGCTGGGCGATTCCAGCGAAGACCTGCGCCTGCTGGCCTACAGCATGCTGGACGCCAAGGAGCGCGAGATCAGCAAGACCATCCACCAGGAGCTGCAGCTGTTCGAGCATGCCCGCCAGTCCGAGGGCGATGCGCCCTACGGGCCGCGTGGCCTGCAGGCGGCGCGGGCGCTGACCGACCTCTACGCGGAGCTGGTCTACCAGGGCGTGGCGCAGGGCGATGTGCGCGACCACGCCATCAAGCAATCCCTGCACTACTGCGACCTGGTGCTCGCTCAGCGGCCCGACAACGCCTTGCTGCTGCTGCGCCGTGGCCGGCTGCTGCACATGCAGGGCAGGGCGGTGGAGTCGCTGGCCTGCTATGAGCGCTCGCTGGCGCTGGGCATGGAGCCGGCACGCGTCGTGCCCTACCAGGCCGAGCTGCTGTTCGATCGGCGCGAATTCGCCAAGGCGCAGGCCCTGATGCGTTCGCTGGACATCGAGCAAGCCCTGCCGCGCCTGAAGCCCAGCATCCGCTACTGGAGTGCCTCATGAGCCGTGCGAGCCAGTTCCCCACGGCGCCCAATGCGGACATCGCGCTGCTGCTGGAAGGCACTTTCCCCTATGTCAGCGGTGGTGTGTCCAGCTGGGTCAACCAGATCCTGCAGGCCTATCCCGAGCACCGCTTTGCCATCGTCTTCCTGGGCAGCCGGCGCGAGGACTATGGCGATTTCCGCTACGCACTGCCGCCCAACGTGGTGCACTTCGAGCAGCACTACCTGTTTGACGCGCTGCACTCCAATATCCAGCCCGCCCCTTCGCGCGGCCATCCCGAGGCCCTGGCCAAGGCCCGGGAATTCCTGGGCGCGCTGGAGGCGCATGACGGCAGTGCCGAAAGCCGGGCCAAGGTGCTGGCGGCCATGCGTTCCATTGCGCTGGAGCTGCAGCCCGGCGGCAGCCTGCCGCTGGAGGATTTCCTGCACAGCGAATTCGCCTGGGACCTGATCCGCGACAGCTACCGGCGCCACTGCACCGACCCGTCTTTCGTGGACTTCTTCTGGACCGTGCGCATCATGCTGCAGCCGCTGTGGCTGATGGCGCGCATCGCCCACGGGCTGATCCCGGTGCGCGTGCTGCATACCGTCTCGACCGGCTATGCGGGATTTCTGGGCGGCCTGCTGCACCATGCGCGCGGCCTGCCGCTGGTGCTGTCCGAGCATGGCATCTACACCAAAGAGCGCCAGATCGACCTGCTGCAAAGCTCCTGGATCCGCGACAACCGCAACATCTTCCAGCGCGACCCCATGGAGGTGTCGTTCTTCCGGCAGATGTGGATACGGTTTTTCGACTGGATGGGGCGCTTTTGCTATGGCGCGGCCGATCCCATCATTGCGCTGTACGAGAACAACCGCCTGCGCCAGGTGGCCGATGGCGCGGCCGCCGAGCGCACGGTCAGCATCCCCAACGGCATCCGCATAGAACGCTTTGCGCCGCTGCGCACCCAGCGGCCCGCCGAGGTGCCGCCCGTGCTGTGCCTGATCGGTCGCGTGGTGCCCATCAAGGACATCAAGACCTTCATCCGCGCCATGCGCCGCGTGGTCAACCGGATGCCCCAGGCCCAGGCCTGGGTGGCCGGCCCCACGGCCGAGGACCCGGCCTATGCCGAGGAATGCCAGAACCTCGTGGACAGCCTGGGCCTGCAGGCCAACGTCCGCTTTCTGGGCATGCAGAAGGTGGAGGAGTTGCTGCCCAAGGTGGGCGTGGTCGTGCTGTCGTCCATCAGCGAGGCGCTGCCCCTGGTGATCCTTGAAGCCCAGGCCGCGGGCGTGCCCGTGGTCAGCACCGACGTGGGCTCGTGCCGCCAGCTCATCGACGGGCTGGAGCCGCAAGACCAGGCCCTGGGCTCGTGCGGGCGCGTGGTCGGCATTGCCAACCCCGAGGCGCTGGCCGACGCCTGCCTGGAGCTGCTGAGCTCGCCCGCGCAGTGGCAGGCCGCCAGCGCGGCCGGGATTGCGCGCGTGGAGCGCTACTACTCCGACCGGCTGCTTTTCGAGCGCTACAGGCAGGTCTACGACAGGGCGCTGCAACAGTCCGAGGAAAAACACTGATGGCCGGTATTGGATTCGAACTGCGCCACCTGCTGCGCAAGAACACGCTGACCAGCGTGCTCCAGGCCTACGCCTATGCGGGCGTCATCGGCTCGGGGCCGTGGGTGTTCTCCATCATCGGCATCCTGCTGGTGGGGGTGTTCAGCGTGAGCGTGGTGGCGCCGCCGCTGCTGGTCACGCAGTTCCAGACCTCGGTCACCTATCTGGTGGCCAGCAGCCTGATCCTGACCGGGGCGGCGCAGCTGGCCTTCACGCGCTTTGTGTCGGACCAGCTGTTCCTCAAGAAGGACGAGAGCATCCTGCCCAACCTGCATGGCCTGCTGCTGGTGGTCGTGGCCACTGCCAGCGCGCTGGGCACGCTGGCGCTGTTCGTGGTGCTGCCGGGCCAGGGCCTGCTGTACCGCGTGCTGATGCTGGCCGGCTTCACGCTGATGTGCGTGGTCTGGGTCATGACCGTGCTGCTGTCGGGCCTCAAGCACTACCGGGCCATTGCTGGGCTGTTCGGCGCCACCTACCTGCTCATCGTGCTGCTGGCGCTGCCGCTGCGCTACTGGGGGCTGGAAGGGCTGCTGGCCAGCTTCGTGATCGGCCACGTGCTGCTGCTGGCCGGCATGTGGATGATCGTGCTGCGCAGCTTTCCGCTGCAGCAGCGCTGGATCGCCTTTGACTTCACGCAGCGCTCGCTGATCTTTCCGGCGCTGATCGGCATCGGCGTGCTCTACAACCTGGGCATCTGGATCGACAAGTTCATGTTCTGGTACTACCCGCCGACCTCGCAGCAGATCATCGGCGGGCTCAGGGCCTCGCTGATCTACGACCTGCCGGTGTTCCTGTCGTACCTGTCCATCATTCCGGGCATGGCGGTCTTCCTGGTGCGCATCGAGACCGACTTCGTCGAGTACTACGACAAGTTCTTCGACGCCGTGCGCGGCGGCGGATCGCTGGAATACATCGAGTCCATGCGCAACGAGATGGTCTACGCCATCCAGGCGGGCCTGGGCGAGATCGCCAAGGTGCAGACGCTGGCCGTCCTCGTCACCCTGGTGGCCGGGCCGGCCATCCTGCAGTTGCTGGGCATCTCCCAGCTGTACCTGCCGCTGCTGCACGTGCAGGTGGTGGGCGCCGGCTTGCAGGTGGGTGTGATGGCCGTGCTCAACGTGTTCTTCTACCTGGACGAGCGGCGCATCGTGTTCATGCTCTGCCTGCTGCTGGTGGCGCTGAACATTGCCTTCACGGGCATCTCGCTGGCGCTGGGCGCCGCGTTCTATGGCTACGGCTTTTGCCTGGCCATGCTGGTGACGCTGTGCGTGGGGCTGTACCTGCTGTCGCGCGAGCTCAACCGGCTCGAATACAAGACCTTCATGCTGCAGTGACCGGCAGGCATCTCTCGCCATTTGCCGATTTGCACGGTCTTGATCCAGCGTGTTGGCGGGGGGCGCCGGTCTGCGCGACAATACGGGATTCGGCGCCGGCACCCAACCGAGACAAAGGTTCCGCCAAGGAACCGTTCATTACAACGATTGCGCACCTTGCGTGCAGTGGCCGCCGCCTTTCGCTTTTTCCACTCCAAAGCTTTAAGCCATGAAAAAACGCACCCTCTTGGCCATGGTGGCCCTGTCTGCACTGCTGGCAGCCTGCGGCAAGAACGAGTCCGCATCGACCGCCGCCGCGCCGGTTGCCGCCCCCGTGCCGGCAGCCATGACCAAGTTGGTGATCGGCCTGGACGACAACTTCCCGCCCATGGGCTTTCGTGACGACAAGAACGAGATCGTCGGCTTCGACATCGACATGGCGCGTGAAGCCGCCAAGCGCATGAACGTGGAAGTGGACTTCAAGCCCATCGACTGGAGCGCCAAGGAAGCCGAGCTGGTCGGCAAGCGCGTCGACGCGCTGTGGAACGGCCTGACCATCACCGAAGAGCGCAAGAAGAACATCGCCTTCACCGCGCCCTACATGGAGAACCACCAGATCATCATCGTGCGCGCCAACTCCGACATCAAGGACAAGGCCGGCCTGGCAGGCAAGGTCGTGGGCGCGCAGGATGGCAGCTCGGCCGTGGACGCCATCAAGAAGGACGCCGCCGTGGCCGCCAGCTTCAAGGACCTGAAGACCTTCGGCGACAACATCACCGCGCTGATGGACCTGTCGGCCGGCCGCCTGGACGCCGTCGTGGTCGACGAGGTCGTGGGCCGCTTCCACGTGGCCAAGAAGGCTGGCGAGTACCTGGTGCTCGAGGACAACTTCGGCACCGAGGACTACGGCGTGGGCCTGCGCAAGGAAGACACCGAAGTTCTGGGCAAGCTCGAAGCCGCGCTGGCCGAGATGAAGAAGGACGGCAAGGCCGCCGAAATCGCCTCCAAGTGGTTCGGCAAGGACATCATCAAGTAAATCCGGCACACCATGCGACCGGCAAGGCCAGCCTGGCATTGCCGGTCTTTTGCGTTCTGGGACGCACGCGCCCGTGGCTGCCCGGATCCTGCCGATGCCGGCGGGGCCGCGCACCGCACTGAGGCCATTCGATGGAATATGTAATCTCGCTCATGGGGCCGCTGTCCGCCGGCGCCCTGGTCACCCTCAAGCTCTTCGTCATCACCCTGGCGCTGTCCATTCCCCTGGGACTGTCGCTGGCGCTGATGCGCATCTCCCGCTTTCCCGCCCTGAGCCGGCTGGTAGGCGGCTACATCTGGCTGATGCGCGGCACGCCGCTGATGCTGCAGATGCTGTTCATCTACTTCGCGCTGCCCTTCGTGCCCGTGATCGGCGTGCGCCTGCCCGATTTTCCTGCCGCCGTGGTCGCCTTCGCGCTGAACTACGCCGCCTACTTCGCCGAAATCTTCCGCGCGGGCATCCAGTCCGTGGACCGCGGCCAGTACGAGGGTGCCAAGGTGCTGGGCATGAGCTGCGGCCAGACCATGCGCCGCATCATCCTGCCGCAGATGTGGGCGCGCATCATCCCGCCTGTGAGCAACGAAACCATCACCCTCGTCAAGGACACCTCGCTCATCTACGTGCTGGCCCTGAATGACCTGCTGCGCGCCGCGCGCGGCATCGTGCAGCGCGACTTCACCATCACGCCTTTCGTGGTGGCCGCAGGCTTCTATCTGGTCATGACGCTGGTGCTGACCTGGATCTTCCAATACCTAGAAAAACGCCATGCAAAGTATGACGCGTGACACGCGGCACCCCCTGAGGCGCTTCGCGCCTTCCCCCTCTCTCGCTACGCGGGAGGGGGACAACACCCTCGCGGCGGGGCGGCCCTTGCTCGGTGTTTCTGTATGGGGTCACGCCCGTTTTCAAACACAGCGTGTACTACGCCGCGCTCTGGATGATTGAAATGAAACCCGAAACAATGATCAGTGCGCAGAACATCTGCAAGGGCTTTGGCGGTGTGCCGGTGCTGCGCGGCGTTTCGCTGGAGCTGGCGCGCGGCGAGGTGGTGGCCGTCATCGGTCCTTCGGGATCGGGCAAGAGCACGTTCCTGCGCTGCCTCAACCACCTGGAAACCATTGACAGCGGCCGTGTCGCCGTTGAGGGCGAGGTGCTGGTGGACAGCGGCGCGGACGGCCGTGCCCACTACGTGCCCGAGGCGCAGATCCGCCAGATCGGCCGCAAGATGGGCATGGTGTTCCAGTCCTTCAACCTGTTCCCGCACCTCACGGTGCTGGAGAACATCATCGAGGCTCCGATCGTCGTCAAGGGCCTCAAGCGCGAGCAGATCGTGCCCAAGGCCGAGGCGCTGCTCCACAAGGTGGGCCTGCTGGAAAAGCGCGATGCCTATCCCAACCGGCTGTCGGGCGGTCAAAAGCAGCGCGTGGCCATTGCCCGGGCACTGGCCATGGAGCCGGACATCCTGCTGTTCGACGAGCCCACCTCCGCGCTGGACCCGGAGCTGACCGGCGAAGTGCTGCGCACCATGCGCGAGCTGGCCCAGGAGCACATGACCATGCTGGTCGTGACCCACGAGATGGGCTTTGCCCGCGAGGTGGCCAATCGCGTGATCTTCATGGACAAGGGCGAGATCGTCGAGCAAGGCCCGGCGGAAGCCTTTTTTGCAGCGCCGCAGCACGCCCGGACCCAGGCATTTCTGCAGAACATGTTGTAAAAAAACATCTGTCCAGTCCGGATTTTCCCCAGGTCCAGAGAGCGTGCAACGCTTGTGTAGCAAGCGAAGCATGCTCTTTTTTTTATGGCGTTTTCTGCCATGACTTTTTGAGAAACATACACGGATGTATGTTTATCTCAGGGGGTGATGAGCAGGCATCGGCACCTGTCTGCACAATAGCGGGCTTGCCTGCGAACATTTATCGACCGCACCACAGCATGATCCCAACCGCCTCTTTCGTGGAGTTGCGCAACGTCACCTTCGGCTATGGCGAACGTGTGATCCTGCGCGACCTGTCGCTGCAGGTGCCGCGCGGCAAGGTCACGGCCCTGATGGGGGCGTCGGGCGGCGGCAAGACCACGGTGCTTCGCCTGATCGGCGGCCAGCAGCATGCCCAGCAGGGGCAGGTGCTGTTCGATGGCAAGGACGTCACCACCATGGACGCCGCAGGCCTGTACGCCGCGCGCCGGCGCATGGGCATGCTGTTCCAGTTCGGCGCGCTGTTCACCGACATGAGCGTGTTCGACAACGTGGCCTTCCCGCTGCGCGAGCACACCGATCTTCCCGACGAACTGGTCCGCGACATCGTGCTCATGAAGCTGCATGCCGTGGGCCTGCGCGGTGCGCGCGACCTCATGCCCAGCGAGATCTCTGGCGGCATGGCCCGCCGCGTGGCGCTGGCGCGGGCCATTGCGCTGGACCCCGAACTGATCATGTACGACGAGCCCTTCGCCGGGCTGGACCCCATCTCCCTGGGCACCGCCGCCGAGTTGATCCGCGAGCTCAACGACGCCATGGGCCTGACCTCCATCCTCGTGTCCCACGATGTGGAGGAAACCTTCCGTGTGGCAGATCATGTGGTCATTCTGGGCAATGGCGGCGTCGCCGCCCAGGGCTCGCCTGACGAGGTGCGTGCCAACCCCGACCCGTTGGTGCAGCAGTTCATTCATGCTCGGCCCACCGGCCCCGTGCCTTTCCACTACCCCGGCGTGAGCGCCGAGGAAGATTTCGGCAACCCCGCAAGCTCCAGCAAGAGCAACGGCAGGAGGCACGCATGAACCGGTTGCATCCCGCACGCATTGGCGCGGCGGTACGCCAACAGCTGACGCAGCTGGGCATGGGCACGCGCCTGTTCGGCCGCCTGCTCGCCCTCATCGGGCCTGCGCTGGGCCGCCCGCGGCTGATCGGCGACCAGATCCATTTCCTGGGCAACTATTCGCTGGCCATCATTGGCGTGTCCGGCCTGTTTGTCGGTTTCGTGCTGGGCCTGCAGGGCTACTACACGCTGCAGCGCTATGGCTCGGCCGAGGCGCTGGGCCTGCTGGTGGCGCTGTCGCTGGTGCGCGAACTCGGCCCCGTCGTCACGGCGCTGCTGTTTGCCGGCCGTGCCGGCACGGCGCTGACGGCCGAGATCGGCCTGATGAAGGCCGGCGAGCAGTTGTCGGCCATGGAGATGATGGCCGTGGACCCGGTGCGCCGCATCCTGGCGCCGCGCTTCGTGGCGGGCCTGATCGCCATGCCGCTGCTGGCGGCCGTTTTCAGTGCCGTCGGCGTGATCGGCGGCTGGCTGGTGGGCGTGGTCATGATCGGCGTCGATGGCGGCGCCTTCTGGGGCCAGATGCAAAACGGCGTGGACTGGTGGTATGACCTGGGCAACGGCGTTCTCAAGAGCCTGGTGTTCGGCGTGGCGGTGACCTTCATCGCGCTGCTGCAGGGCTATGCAGCCAAGCCCACGCCCGAAGGCGTGTCCCGCGCGACCACGCGCACGGTGGTGATGGCCTCGCTGGCCGTGCTGGGGCTGGACTTCCTGCTCACGGCAACGATGTTCAGCCTTTGACCCGGCACCGGTGCCACCTCTCGCAAAACAAGGAAAAACAAACCATGCAGCAATCCAAGAGTGATGTCTGGGTCGGACTGTTCGTGCTGATCGGCGCTGCGGCGCTGGTGTTCCTGGCGCTGCAGTCGGCCAACCTGCTGAGCCTGAACTTCCAGAAGACCTATACGCTGACCGCGCGCTTCGACAACATCGGCGGACTCAAGCCCAAGGCAGCCGTGCGCAGCGCGGGCGTTGTCGTGGGCCGCGTGGAATCCATCACCTTCGACGACAAGGTCTTTCAGGCCAGCGTGACCATGGCCCTGGAAAACCGCTACGCCTTTCCCAAGGACAGCTCTCTGAAGATCCTGACCAGCGGCCTGCTCGGCGACCAGTACATCGGCATCGAGGCCGGTGCAGATGACCACAATCTCAAGGATGGCGACCGCGTCGTCGCAACCCAGTCGGCCGTTGTGCTGGAAAATCTGATCGGACAGTTCCTCTACGGCAAGGCCGAGCAGGGTGGCAGCTCCGGTGCAGGAGGCAAAGAATGACAACCAACCACCATGAACAGGCGACTGCGGGTCGCCCTGCCGCCCAGGCAGCCTCCTGGCAGCGCGCAGCCATGCTCGGCACGCTGGCCGCCGCTTCGCTGCTCGCCGGCTGCGCCACCGCGCCGGGCGAGGCCCGCAATCCCCAGGACCCGTTCGAGCCGTTCAACCGCAGCGTCTACTCGTTCAACGACGGCCTGGACCGTGCCGTCCTGAAGCCGGTGGCCACGGCCTACCGCGACGTCACTCCGCGTCTGGCCCGCGATGGGGTGAGCAACTTCTTCTCCAACCTCAGCGATGTCTGGTCCTTCGTGAACAACGCGCTGCAGGGCCAGGCCGAAGGCGCCTACAACTCCGTCGTGCGGTTCTCGGTCAATACGGTCTTCGGCCTGGGCGGCTTGCTCGACATCGCCAGCGAGGCCGGCATCGAGCGCCAAAAGCAGGACTTCGGCCAGACCCTGGGTCGCTGGGGCGTGCCCACCGGGCCGTACCTGGTGCTGCCGCTCCTGGGTCCGTCCACGGTGCGTGACACTGCGGCTCTTCCGGTGGATGCCTGGGGCAACCCCATGTCGGCGATCAACGACATCCCGGTGCGCAACAGCCTGTATGTGCTGCGACTGGTGGATACACGTGCCCGCCTGCTCAATGCCTCCGACACGCTGGACTCCGTCGCGCTCGACCGCTACAGCCTGACGCGCGATGTCTACCTGAACCTGCGGCGTGGCAAGTCCGGCGATGACGGCCGCATCGAGGACTACGACGACGATGCCGGCAAGCTGCCGCCCGAAGACGGCGCGAAGTAAGCAGTTCGTAACATCCCGAGATGAAAAACGGCCGCTGCCTGACATGGCGCGGCCGGGAAAATGTGCAATATCAACCCGGTCCGGGGCATGAGGCCCTGCTGGGAAAGGAAGAGTGATGATCAATCGACGTGCCTGGAGCGCTGCAGCTGCAGCCATGCTGGCCCTGGGAACCCTTGGCGCGGCACTGCCGGCCCGCGCAGCCGGCGAGACCCCCGATGCGCTGATCAAGCGTGTCTCCACCGACGTGCTGGAAACCATCAAGAAGGACCCCTCGCTGCGCGAGGGCGATGTCTCCAAGGTCAATGCGCTGGTCAATGACAAGGTCATGCCGTATGTGAATTTCCGCCGCATGACCTCCGCTTCGGTGGGTCCGGCCTGGCGCCAGGCGACGCCTGCGCAGCGCGAGAAGCTGGAGACCGAGTTCAAGGCCCTGCTGATCCGTACCTATTCGGGCGCGCTGACCCAGGTCAGCAACCAGACCATCAACGTCAAGCCCCTGCGCGCGGCAGCCGGCGACACCGATGTGCTGGTGCGCACCGAGGTGCTGGGCCGCGGCGAGCCCGTGCAGCTGGACTACCGGCTCGAGAAGTCCGGTGACGGCTGGAAGATCTACAACCTGAACGTGCTGGGCGTGTGGCTGGTGGAAACCTACCGCAACCAGTTCAGCCAGGAAATCAATGCTCGCGGCATCGACGGCCTGATCGAGACCCTGGCCACGCGCAGCAAGATGCCGGCCACGCCGCCCTCCAAGGGCTGACAGCCGCTGACGCACGCGCCATGCTGCAGCTCCCCCGTGAACTGACCTACCGCCAGGCGCGCAGCTGCCTTGTGCAGCTGCAGCCCCAGGTGCAGGCCTTCGATGGCGCCCAGGTGCGCGTCGATGCCAGCGGCGTCGAGGTCTTCGACTCGGCCGCCCTGGCCGTGCTGCTGGCCTGCCGCCGCACCGCGAAGGCGGCCGACAAGCAATTGGTGGTCGTGGGCCTGCCGCAGGGCCTGCAGTCCATGGCGGCGCTGTACGGCGTCGACGGGCTGCTGACCGACGCATCCTCCCCCTCCTGAGCCGGCGCAGCGCGCCGCTGCAAAGAGCCCTGCAAGGCAGGTTTGGCTGCAAGGGCCTAGAATCGCGCCTCGCATGTCTGCCGTCTCATTCCAATCCATCTCCAAGACCTACCAGACCCCCAAGGGGGCCTTCCAGGCGCTCAACCACGTGAGTCTGGACATCGAGGAGGGCGAGTTCTTCGGCCTGCTCGGTCCCAATGGCGCTGGCAAGACCACGATGATCAGCATCCTGGCCGGCCTGTCGCGCGCCACCAGCGGCCGCGTGCTGGTCCAGGGCAGCGACGTGCATGCCGACTACTCGGCTGCCCGGCGCAAGCTGGGCATCGTGCCGCAGGAGCTGGTCTTCGATCCCTTCTTCAACGTGCGCGAGGCGCTGCGCTTTCAGTCCGGCTATTTCGGCGTCAAGAACAATGACGACTGGATCGACGAGCTGCTGCACAGCCTGGGGCTGACCGACAAGGCCAACTCCAACATGCGCCAGCTGTCCGGCGGCATGAAGCGCCGCGTGCTGGTGGCCCAGGCCTTGGTGCACAAGCCGCCCATCATCGTGCTGGACGAGCCCACGGCCGGCGTGGACGTGGAGCTGCGCCAGACGCTGTGGCATTTCATCGCGCGCCTGAACCGCGAAGGCCATACCGTGCTGCTCACCACCCATTACCTGGAAGAGGCCGAGGCGCTGTGCAGCCGCGTGGCCATGCTCAAGCAGGGCAACATCGTCAAGCTCTCGACCATGTCGGATCTGCTCAAGTCCGCCTCCTCCAACGTGCTGCAGTTCAAGACCGATACCGCCTTGCCGCCGGCCCTGGCCGCGCGGGCACGGGTGACCGGCCGCATCGTGCAGATACCCGCCAACGACGCCAGCGATGTGGAGCGCCTGCTCGCCGCGCTGCGCGAGGGCTCCGTCGTCCCCGAGGACGTGGAAATCCGCCGTGCCGATCTGGAGGATGTCTTCATTCACGTGATGAACGAGCAAGGCCAGACCTCGCAGGGAGCTTCGGCATGAACGGCTGGCAGACCTTGCTCAAGAAGGAAGTGCTGCGTTTCTGGAAGGTCAGCTTCCAGACCGTGGCCGCACCCGTGCTCACGGCCGTGCTCTATCTGCTGATCTTCGGCCATGTGCTGGAAGGCCGGGTGCTGGTCTACGACCGCATCAGCTACACGGCCTTCCTGATCCCCGGACTGGTGATGATGAGCGTGCTGCAGAACGCCTTCGCCAACAGCTCCTCCAGCCTGGTGCAGAGCAAGATCATGGGCTCCATGGTCTTCGTGCTGCTCACGCCGCTGTCGCACTGGGCGTGGTTTGGCGCCTACGTGGGCGCTTCGGTGCTGCGTGGGCTGCTGGTGGGCGTGGGCGTTTTCATCGTCACGCTGTACTTCGCCATTCCCGAATTCACGGCGCCGCTGTGGATTCTGGTCTTCGGCCTGCTGGGCGCGGCGCTGCTGGGCACGCTGGGCGTGATTGCCGGCCTGTGGGCGGACAAGTTCGACCAGATGGCGGCCTTCCAGAACTTCCTGATCATGCCCATGACGTTCCTGTCGGGCGTGTTCTATTCCATCCAGTCGCTGCCGCCTTTTTGGCAAAAAGTCAGCCATCTGAACCCGTTTTTCTACATGATCGACGGCTTCCGCTACGGCTTCTTCGGCCAGAGCGACGTGTCGCCCTGGGTCAGCCTGGCCATCGTCGGCTCGGCCTGGCTGGCGGTGAGCGCCCTGGCCGTGCACCTGCTGCGCATCGGCTACAAGATCCGCGGCTGAGGTTTTTCCACAGGCTGCGGCGGGCGCTGTGCCCGCATTGTTGAATCCACCCATGAACAGGCGGCCGGCGCCCGGCGCCGCCGCCAACCAAGGCCATGCCACGATGCATGGCAGGAAAGCTTCCCCCCATGACTGCAGACCAACTCAAGGAACTGATCGCCACCGGCCTGCCTTGCGAACACATTGCGCTGGAAGGTGATGGACGGCACTGGTTTGCCACCATCGTCTCGGCCCAATTCGAGGGCCAGCGACTGCTGCAGCGCCAGCGCCTGGTCTACGCCACGCTGGGCCAGCGCATGCACACCGACGAGGTCCATGCCCTGTCCATGAAGACCTATACGCCCGCCGAGTGGGCTGCCCAGGCCGGCCAGGCCTGAGCCAGCGGTCAGGCACTTCAGACTCCTGCTGCACCGGTCGCCACGGCCCGTGCGGCATCTTCTTTTCCCCGATTTCCAGATTCAAGGCTGTCAGCCATGGACAAACTCCTGATTCGCGGTGGCCGAGCGCTGCATGGCGAGGTGACGGTCTCCGGCGCCAAGAATGCCGCCTTGCCCGAACTGTGCGCCGCGCTGCTGTCGTCCGAGCCCGTCACCCTGCGCAATGTGCCGCGCCTGCAGGACGTGGCCACCATGCTCAAGCTCATCCGCAACATGGGTGTCAGCGCCGAGCACGATGACAGCGGCACCGTGCGCATCAACGCCGGCTCTCTGTCCAACCCCGAGGCACCCTACGAACTGGTCAAGACCATGCGCGCCTCGGTCCTGGCCCTGGGCCCGCTGCTGGCACGATTCGGCCAGGCCCGCGTGTCGTTGCCCGGCGGCTGCGCCATCGGCTCGCGGCCCGTGGACCAGCACATCAAGGGCCTGCAGGCCATGGGCGCCGAGATCGTTGTCGAGAACGGCTACATGAACGCGTGCCTGCCCGGGCATCTCAAGCGCCTGCAGGGCGCCCGCATCACCACCGACATGGTGACCGTCACTGGCACCGAGAACTTCCTGATGGCCGCCGTGCTGGCCGAAGGCGAGACCGTGCTGGAAAACGCCGCCATGGAGCCAGAGATCGGCGACCTGGCCGAAATGCTCATCAAGATGGGCGCAAAGATCGAAGGCCATGGCACCGGCCGCATCGTCATCCAGGGCGTGGAGCGCCTGAGCGGCTGCGAGCACCAGGTGGTGGCCGACCGCATCGAGGCCGGCACCTTTCTGTGCGCCGTGGCCGCAACGGGCGGCAATGCGCTGCTGCGCAATGGCCGCGCCGACCATCTGGGCGCCGTCATCGACAAGCTCAAGGATGCGGGCGCCGAGGTGTCCGCCGAGGACGGCGGCATCCGCGTGCGCGCGGCCGGCAAGCTCAAGGCCCAGAGTTTTCGCACCACCGAATACCCGGGCTTTCCCACCGACATGCAGGCGCAGTTCATGGCGCTGAACCTGGTGGCCGAAGGCTGCAGCATGGTCACCGAGACCATCTTCGAGAACCGCTTCATGCACGTGGACGAAATGCTGCGCCTGGGCGCGCAGATCACCACCGACGGGCGCGTTGCCACCATCACCGGCAGCCAGTCGCTGTCGGGCGCGGCCGTCATGGCCACCGACCTGCGCGCTTCGGCCAGCCTGGTCATCGCCGGCCTCGTGGCCAAGGGCGAGACCCTGGTCGATCGCATCTATCATCTGGACCGCGGCTACGATCGCATGGAAGACAAGCTGCGCGGCCTGGGTGCCGACATCGAAAGAGTTTCCCAATGACCATCACGATTGCCCTGTCCAAGGGCCGCATCTACGACGAAACCGTGCCGCTGCTGGCCGCTGCCGGCATCTCGGTCAGCGAAGACATTGAAAAGTCGCGCAAGCTGATCTTCGAGACCAACAAGAGCGACGTGCGTGTGGTGCTGGTGCGCGCCTCCGACGTGCCAGTCTATGTGCAGTACGGCGGCGCCGATCTCGGCGTGGCCGGCCTGGACTCGCTGATCGAGCATGGCGCCCAGGGCCTGTACCAGCCCCTGGACCTGAAGATCGCGCGCTGCCGCGTCAGCGTGGCCGTGCGCAACGGCTTCGACTATGCGCTGGCCGTCAAGCAAGGTGCCCGCCTGCGCATCGCCACCAAGTACCCCGAGATCGCGCGCAACTTCTTCGCCACCAAGGGCGTGCACGTGGACATGGTCAAGCTCTACGGCTCCATGGAGCTGGCCCCGCTGACCGGCATGGCCGACGCCATCGTCGACTTGGTGTCCACCGGCAACACGCTCAAGGCCAATGACCTGGTCGAGGTCGAGCCCATCATGGAGATCAGCTCGCGCCTGGTGGTCAACCAGGCGGCGCTCAAACTCAAGCGCGAGCCGCTGCGCCACATCATCGATGCCTTCGCCGAGGCGGTAAATGGCCCTAGGGGCTGAGCCCGGCGATCCGGCGAAGGAGGCGCTTGCGCTGTGTTTCGCCGCGCATGGCCTGCCCTGCGAGGAATACAACGGCTGGCTGCTGCCTGGCGGCCAGGCACCAGGCGTGCTGGCTGATTGGCGCGGTGCCTACCTCGGCCATCCCCTGGTCGGTTCCCTGGCCGTGGTGGTCCGCCTGCCGGACCGGCGCGAGATCATCGAGAATTTCACGGGCCTGGGCGAAGGACTGCAGGGAATGCACGACGCATTCGGCCACTTCGCTGTCAGCGACCTGCATGTGATGCTCTCCGCCCTGTGGACGGCGCGCGATGAGGATGCCGTGCCAGCCGAGGCCTGGCAGGTCCAGGGCCGGCCATGGCAGGCCTATCCGGGTCCCTGGCATCTTCGCAACGATGCCCCGCTGCCCGAAGGCATCACTGAGCGCCTGCAGGCCTTGATCGAGGCCGAGGCGCTGGACAAGGACGAGGACCTGCACTGGTTCCGCTTCTTTGTCGGGCAGAACAATGGTGATTTCACCATTGAAGCGCTCAAGGACAATCAGAAGTGGCCCAGCGCTGAAGCCCTGCTGCGCGACCAGGACTGGCCCCTGCGCGACGGCTACTACGGCGCGCGCCTGTTCTTGATACTGAAGCACGGCTGCGAGACGGCCTGCTAGACCCCAAGGAAACCACAATGGAATATGTAGCTGCCCCTGCCCGCCTGTCGACTGCGGACGCCAACTTCGAACACGATTTTGCGCAGCGCCTGCATTGGTCGGCAGACACGGACGCGGCCATCGAGCAGCGTGTGGCCGACATCCTGGCCGATGTGCAAAAGCGCGGCGATGCGGCCGTGCTGGAGTACACGGCGCGCTTCGACGGATTGCAGGTGGACGGCATGGCAGCGCTGGAGCTGACGCAGGCCGAGCTCAAGGCCGCCTTCGACAGCCTGGGCGACGAGCAGCGCGATGCGCTGACGGCCGCCGCCCAGCGCGTGCGCACCTACCACGAGGCCCAAAAGCGCGCCAGCGGCGAGAGCTGGAGCTACCGCGACGCCGATGGCACCCTGCTGGGCCAGAAGGTCACGCCGCTGGACCGCGTGGGCATCTATGTGCCCGGCGGCAAGGCCGCCTATCCGTCCAGCGTGCTGATGAATGCCATTCCCGCCCACGTGGCTGGCGTGCAGGAAATCATCATGGTCGTGCCCACGCCACGCGGCGAGAAGAACGCCCTGGTGCTGGCGGCTGCCTATGTGGCCGGCGTCACGCGCGGCTTCACCATCGGCGGCGCCCAGGCCGTGGCGGCCCTGGCCTACGGCACGGCCACCATCCCCAAGGTGGACAAGATCACCGGCCCCGGCAATGCCTATGTGGCCAGCGCCAAGAAGCGGGTGTTCGGCACCGTGGGCATCGACATGATTGCCGGCCCCAGTGAAATCCTGGTGCTGGCCGACGGCAGCACGCCGCCCGACTGGGTGGCCATGGACCTGTTCAGCCAGGCCGAGCATGACGAGCTGGCGCAGAGCATCCTGCTGTGCCCCGATGCCGACTACATCGCCGCCGTCCAGCGCGAGATCGACCGCCTGCTGCCCGAGATGCCGCGGCGCGCCATCATTGCCAAGAGCCTGAGCGACCGGGGTGCCCTCATCCTCACGCGCGACATGCAGGAGGCCTGCGCCATCAGCAACCGCATCGCGCCCGAGCACCTGGAGGTCTCCAGCAACGATCCCCACCAGTGGGAGCCGCTGCTGCGCCACGCAGGCGCCATCTTCCTGGGGGCCTACACCAGCGAGAGCCTGGGCGACTACTGCGCCGGCCCCAACCATGTGCTGCCCACCAGCGGCACGGCGCGCTTTTCCTCGCCGCTAGGGGTCTATGACTTCCAGAAGCGGTCCAGCCTCATCGAGGTCAGCGAGCAGGGCGCCCAGACCCTGGGCCGCATCGCCTCGGTGCTGGCACATGGCGAAGGCCTGCAAGGCCATGCGCGTGCGGCCGAAATGCGTTTGAAGTAGACACTCGCTTCCTGTTGGACGAAGGCGCCGTTACCGAAAGGGACGGCGCTTTTTGCTGTCTGAACGCTAGAGCAAGCGTGTCAAGAATTGACACGAAATCAGTGGAGCACGAATTTCGTGTAGACTTGCGCCCTGTGAAGAACCTCACCATCACCGTTGAAGACAGCGTGCTCGAATGGGCCCGCATCGAGGCCGCGCGCCGCGGCACCAGCGTTTCGCGCATGGTGGGCGACTTCATGGCCGAGATGCAGCGCCGCGAGGATGCCTACGAGCGCGCCTACCTGGCCTGGCGCACGGACGAGCGCGGCTGGGACGGCGGTCAGCCGTCATCCACGCAGCCCGCCCAGCGCAGTGCCGCGCTGCGCCGCGAGGGCCAGGCATGAACACCGTCTTTGTCGATACCTCCGTGCTGGTCGCTGCCGAAGACACGGGGCAGGGCGCCTTGCATGCCGCCGTGCTGCAGTGGCTGGACCTGCTGTGGCGCACGCGCAGCGGGCGCACCGGCAGCCAGTCGCTGTGCGAGTTCTATGAACAGGTCACCACGGCCGCCCAGCCTTTGCCGCAGGGCGATGCGCGCGCCGCCATCCGCCGCTACCAGACCTGGACGCCCTGGAAGACCGATGCAGCCACGCTGGAGACCGCCTGGGCCGTGCAATCGCGCCACCAACTGGCCTTTGGCGACTGCTTGGCCGTGGCCTGCGCCCAGCACAGCGGCTGCGAGCAGATGCTGACCCTGCACCTGCCGCACGGCACCCAGTTTGGCGGCGTTGCCATGGTGCATCCGCTGCACCAGGCGCCGCTGCAGCAGCAGGCCTGAGCGGCTTCGCTGATGGATTTCCTCCCCCACCGACTCGTGAAAGTGTGCATGCCATGACAGCTTCCATTCCGCAGGTTCAGGCCCTGGCCCTGGAGCGCATCCGCGCCGATGTCCGCTCCATGCATGCCTACCATGTGCAGCCCTCGCAAGGCCTGCTCAAGATGGACACGATGGAGAACCCCTTCCGCCTGCCCCCTGAATTGCAGGCTGCGCTGGGCGAACGCCTGGGCCGGCTGGAGATCAACCGCTACCCTGGCGAGCGCCAGGAAGTGCTCAAGGACATGCTGGCCCGCTACGCGCAGGCGCCGGTCGGCAGTGCCGTGCTGCTGGGCAATGGCTCGGACGAGATCATCACGCTGCTGGCCCTGGCCTGTGCCCAGCCCCACGCCGAGGGCCGCGCCACCATGCTGGCGCCCATGCCGGGCTTCGTCATGTACCCCATGAGCGCCAGGCTGCAGGGCCTGGATTTCGTGGGCGTCAACCTGACGGCCGACTTCGAGCTGGACGTGCCCGCCATGCGCGCCGCCATTGCCGAGCACCGCCCCGCCATCACCTATGTCGCCTATCCCAACAATCCCACGGCCACGCTCTGGGCCGAGGCCGATGTGCAGGCCGTGATCGACGCGGTCGGCGCCATTGGCGGCCTGGTCGTCATGGACGAGGCCTACCAGCCCTTCGCCCGCCGCAGCTGGGCAGAGAACATGCGCGCCGACCCGGCCCGCAACGCCCATGTGCTGCTGATGCGCACGCTCAGCAAGTTCGGCCTGGCCGGTGCGCGCCTGGGCTACCTGATCGGCCCGGCCGCCATCGTCGGCGAGATCGACAAGGTGCGCCCGCCCTACAACATCAGCGTGCTCAACTGCGAGACGGCCATCTTCGCGTTGGAGCATGAAGCGCTGTATGCGCAGCAGGCCGTGGCCATCCGCGCCGAGCGCCAGCCGCTGATCGATGCGCTGGCCACGCTGCCGGGTGTGGAAAAGATCTGGCCATCCGAGGCCAACATGGTCTTGCTGCGCGTGCGCGATGCCGCGCGCGCCCAGGCCGAGATGAAGGCCCGGGGCGTGCTGGTGAAGAATGTCTCTGCCATGCACCCGCTGCTGGCCAACTGCCTGCGACTGACCGTGGGCACCCACGAAGAAAACGCCCAGATGCTGGCGGCCCTGAAGGAATCCCTATGAGCAATGCAGCTCCCGCACGCACCGCTGAAGTGCAGCGCAACACCGCCGAGACCCGGATCAAGGTCGCCATCAACCTGGACGGCACGGGCAAGGCCAGCCTGCGCTCGGGCATCGGTTTTCTGGACCACATGCTCGACCAGATCGCGCGCCATGGCCTGATCGACCTCGATATCGACTGCGAGGGCGACCTGCACATCGATGGCCACCACACGGTGGAGGACATCGGCATCACCCTGGGCCAGGCCTTTGCCAAGGCCGTGGGCGACAAGAAGGGCATCCGCCGCTACGGCCATGCCTATGTGCCGCTGGACGAGGCCCTGAGCCGCGTGGTCATCGATTTCTCTGGCCGCCCGGGCCTGCACATGGACGTGAAATTCACGGCCGGCAGCATCGGCCAGCTTGACACCCAGCTGGTCTACGAGTTCTTCCAGGGCTTCGTCAACCACGCGGGCGTGACCATGCACATCGACAATCTCAAAGGCTTCAACGCCCACCACCAGTGCGAGACCATCTTCAAGGCCTTCGCACGCGCCCTGCGCTTTGCGCTGGAGCATGACGAGCGCATGGCCGGCGTCATCCCCTCGACCAAGGGCGCTCTGTAAAGAGAAGCGATTGACTCCGGTCAGAGCTTGATCTGACCGGGCAATCCAGCCGAAAATCCGACCGAACACGCGCCACACGCTATGAGTTTGACTGACAACACCGTCGCCGTCGTCGATTACGGCATGGGCAATCTGCGCTCGGTTTCCCAGGCCGTGCGCACGGCCGCCGCCGACTCCGGCTGGCAGGTCGTGGTCACCGCCGATCCCGAGGTGGTGCTGGCCGCCAACCGGGTCGTGCTGCCGGGCCAGGGTGCCATGCCCGACTGCATGCGCGAACTGCGCGAATCCGGCCTGCAGGACGCCGTGCTGCATGCCGCTGCCAACAAGCCCCTGTTCGGCGTCTGCGTGGGCATGCAGATGCTGCTGGACCACAGCGACGAGGGCGATGTGCCTGGCCTGGGCCTGATCCCCGGCAATGTGCGCAAGTTCGATCTGGCGGGCCGCGTCCAGGCCGACGGCAGCCGCTTCAAGGTGCCGCAAATGGGCTGGAACCGCGTGCACCGCAAGCACAATGCCGGGCAGTCCCACCCGCTGTGGCGTGGAATTCCCGAAGACAGCTTCTACTACTTCGTGCACAGTTTCTACGCCGTGGTGCAGCAGCCCCAGCATTGCGCTGCAGAGGCCGACTACGGCGGGCGCTTTGCCTGCGCCATCGCACGCGATAATATTTTCGCCACCCAGTTTCACCCCGAAAAGAGCGCGGACCAGGGCCTGGCCCTGTTCCGCAACTTTCTGGGCTGGAAGCCCTGAACCCTCTTTCCCTCCCCGCACCGGCCGCTGCATCCCAGGCCTTCATTGCTCGCAAACCATCATGCTGCTCATTCCTGCCATCGACCTCAAGGACGGCCACTGCGTACGCCTCATCCAGGGTGATATGGACCAGTCGACCACGTTCGGCGAAGACCCGGCCATCATCGCCCGCCGCTGGCTCGACGCCGGCGCACGCCGCCTGCACCTGGTGGACCTCAATGGCGCGTTTGCGGGCCAGCCCAAGAACCTGTTGGCCATCAAGGCCATCCTCAAAGAGGTGGATGGCCGGATTCCGGTGCAGCTCGGCGGCGGCATCCGTGACCTGGACACCATCGAGAAATACATAGATGCCGGCATCAGCTACGTGATCATCGGCACCGCTGCCGTGAAGAACCCGGGCTTTCTGCAGGACGCCTGCAGCGCCTTCGGCGGCCATGTGATCGTCGGGCTTGATGCCAAGGACGGCAAGGTGGCCATCGACGGCTGGAGCAAGCTCACGGGCCAGGACGTGCACTCGGTGGCCAAGCGCTTCGAGGACTGGGGCGTGGAGTCCATCATCTACACCGACATCGGCCGCGACGGCATGCTCACGGGCATCAACATCGACGCCACCGTCAATCTCGCCCAATCGCTGAAGATTCCCGTCATCGCCTCGGGCGGCCTGGCGGGCATGGCCGACATCGAAGCGCTGTGCAAGGTCGAGGACGAAGGCATCGAAGGCGTGATCTGCGGCCGCGCCATCTACTCGGGCGACCTTGACTTCGCCGCGGCGCAGGCCCGCGCCGACGAGCTCAGGGCCTGAACGGCCTGCGCCTTCCCTGTATCCGCGGGCGCCTGTGCTTCACAGGCGCCCGCGCTGCATTCAGCGCCAGGGCTTCAGGCTTTCTTTACGAGCAGGCGGGCATGGCCTGCCCGGCATTGGTGGCGCGCACGGTCTGCACAAAGGCACCCCAGTAGTTCGGCAGCCCGGCCCAGGGGTTGCCCACGCCGGTGCTGGGCTCGAACTCCAGCTGGGTCACGTAGATCCATCCCGCCTGGTAGCGGGCCGAGGCGGCCGACTGCACGGCCGTCTGCATGGCCGCGCAGCCCGACACGTTGTGCACCAGCGAGGCCTGGTGGCTGTTGGGCAGCCCGTACAGCCAGTCAAAACTCGTCGTGCGCGGATCGTAGGTGGCGTAGGTGGAGCCCTTGCCCTCGAACGTGGTCAGCACATCGGCCACATCGGCATAACCGGCCACGGGCACGAGGCCCGGGTTGCCGATCACGATCAGGTTGGGATTCTTGGCCTTGATGTACTGGTAGATGGTGCGGTAGAAGTCCAGCCGGTTGGTGGTGGCCGCCATCTCGTCAATGAAGAAACCCTTGACCAGGCCCGCGCCGTAGTGCGTGAAATAGTTGTCGATATTGGCCTGGATGCTGGCCAGCGATCGCGTGCCCGTGCCATAGCTGGAGCTCACATAGCCCACCAGCTGCCCGCCCGCGTTGGCAAAAGCGGTGGCGGCGCGCGTGATGTTCGCGTCCGGGCCACTGAAAATGCCGTTGGCCGGATTCAGGATGGCCGTCATCTGCACGGTCGGATTCGCCTGTGCGCTGGCCGTCAGCGCATTCCAGGCCGTGGCTCCCGAGCCGGTGGGATAGAAGTACGTGGGCACCAGCACCCGTAGCGGTGCAGGTGCAGGACGCAGATAGAAGGTCTGGGAAGCGCTGCCCGTGCGGCCTGCCACGGTGGCGCTGGCCTGCACCTGCTGGCGGCCCGGCGTGGCGCCGGTCAGCGAAGCTGTTGCCACGCCGGAGCTTGTCAGCGCCGAGGTGCTGACGCCTGTGGCTGCGCTGAAGCTCACCACGGTTCCATCGGCGGCATTCACGCCATCGGCCAGAACACTTGTGCGCAGGGTCAGTGCCGAGCCTGCAGTCACCACATCCCTGGCGGCAGGGGCCGTCCATTGCACAGTGACCGAGGTCACTCCGGGCTGGCCGGTGCCGCCGTCACCCCCATTACCGCCATTGCCACCGCCAGCGTTGCTGTCACCACCGCCGCCTCCGCCGCAGGAGGCCACCGAGGCGGCCAGGGCGAGCATGCCGAGTCGCAGGACAAGAGGAGAGGGAGCGTGAGAGCGTTGCATGACAGAGGAGGGCTGAGCGGGGGAAAGGCTATATTCAAGCATGAAAGTTACATCTTCCTTTCCCGCAGTAACAGCTTTACCTGCGGCCGCGCAAGCTCCCGGCGCCTGCGCTGATGCATGGCAGGGCCTGCCCGCCATCCGCCTGCGCCTGGCCTGCGGCGATACCGCCCTGGTGGCCTTGCAGGGCGCGCAGCTGCTGTCCTGGCAGGCAGGTGGCGAGGAGCAACTGTTCCTGAGCCCTCATGCCGCCCATGACGGCCACACACCCATACGCGGCGGTATTCCGGTCTGCTTTCCCCAATTCAACCAACGCGGCCCGCTGGTCAAGCACGGCTTTGCGCGCACCCTGCCGTGGCAGGCTGATGCAGCACAGGCCGAGGTTCTTGCCGACGATGGCTTGTTCCTGCGGCTCAAGCTCGCCGACACGCCGCAGACGCGCGCTGTCTGGCCGCATTCCTTCGAGACCTGGCTGGAGGTGACGCTGTTGCCTGGCCGGCTTGACGTGGACCTGGTGGTGCACAACCGGGGCGACATGCCTTTGGCCTTCACTGCCGCCTTGCACAGCTACCTGCGCGTGGCGGACGTGGAGCAATGCCGGTTGCAAGGCCTCGATGGCCTGCCCTACTGGGATGCCGTGGCCGACACCCACCCCACGCAGCAAGGCGACGTGCGCTTTGGCGAAGAGCTCGATCGTGTTTATCCTCGGCCCGGGAAGACCATGGAGCTGGACGCTCCTGCCGGAGGCTTGCGCATCTCGCAGGATGCTGCCTGGAGCGAGACCGTGGTCTGGAACCCCGGTCCTGCGCTGTGTGCCCGCCTGGCCGACATGCCGCCACAAGGGTGGCAGCAGATGCTGTGCGTGGAGGCCGCCGCCATCGATGCGCCCGTGCATGTGGCGCCCGGCGCGCATTGGCGCGCGGCGCAGCGTTTGCACAAGCGGTAGTCCGGCACCCGTTCTTGAACGAAAAAAGCGCCTGTGAACAGGCGCTTTTTTCATGGGTTCGTGAGCCGGGTCAGCGGCGCTGCATGCGTTGTGCCGACTGCGCAGGGCGCAGGCCCGGGGTGATCTGCAGCTCCACGGGGCCTTCGCCACGGCGCACATCGAATTTCGCAGCCTCGCCGGGCTTGAGCGCGGCCACGGCGGTCAGCAGCTCGGACACATTGCGGATGGGCTTGTCGCCCACCTGCACGATCACATCGCCCGGTCGCATGCCGGCCTGGGCCGCGGGGCCCGCCTGCAGCACGCCGGTGATGATCACGCCGGAGTCGGCTTTCACGCCAAAGGTCTCGGCCAGTTCCGGCGACAGTTCATTGGGCTCCACGCCGATCCAGCCGCGCACCACGCGGCCGTCCTTGACGATGCCGTCCAGCACCAGCTTGGCCGTGGACACGGGAATCGCAAAGCCGATGCCCATGCTGCCACCCGAGCGTGAATAGATGGCGGTATTGATGCCCAGCAGATTGCCGCTGGCGTCCACCAGTGCGCCGCCCGAATTGCCGGGGTTGATGGCGGCGTCGGTCTGGATGAAGTTCTCGAAGGTATTGATGCCCAGCTGACTGCGGCCCAGTGCGCTGACGATGCCGCTGGTCACCGTCTGGCCCACGCCGAAGGGGTTGCCGATGGCCAGCACGCGGTCGCCCACGTCGATCTGGTCGGAATTGCCCAGAACGATGACGGGCAGCTTGTCCAGGGCGATCTTGAGCACGGCCAGGTCGGTCTCGGGATCGGTGCCGATCACCTGGGCCTTGGCCTGGCGGCTGTCGGTCAGCGTGACCTCGATGTCGTCCGCACCCTCGACCACGTGGTTGTTGGTCAGGATGTAGCCGTCGGTGCTGATGATCACGCCGCTGCCCAGGCCCGCCTGCTCCTGCGTGCCCTGGTCGCCGAAGAAGAACTGGAACCACGGATCGTTGCTGCGCGGATGGCGCACCGCCTTGCTGGTGTTGATGCTCACCACGGCCGGCGCTGCCTTCTTGGCCGCAGGTGCAAAGCTGCCGGGGCTGACTTCTCCGACGGGCGTGGCCGGCGCCTCCAGCAACGCGATGCCGGCATTGCTGCGCACGGCTCCACGGCGCAGCCAGTCCGGCTGCAGGGTGGCGACGACAAAGTAGGCAGCCACCAGGATGGTGACCGCCTGCGAAAACAGCAGCCAGGTGCGTTTCATGAAGTGTGGTGTTCTGTGCGGGAGTACAAGGCCTCATTGTGAGGCATGTCGTACACAGGGCGGTGGTGGGCGCGTTCGCTGGGGCGCTGGGTGATCGATGAATCACCGGACAACCGACATTGCTATATCGGGATGTGCCGATTTTTGCCTTTTCCTGAAGCGCTGAAGGGCGTGTCAATTTTTTTGTTGCGCCATTTGAAATGGGACAAGTCTTATTTAAATTGGCTTGCTAATTATTTTTTCAAGTCACGATTTGATACGGATGAGGAATTTCAATACAATCGCGGCCCAATGAATAGAGCGGGGACGGAGGGGCTATGGAGTGGAAAGACTCGGGGAGGATTGCGCCCAGATGGCTGATGCTATTGGTTGGCGCGGTGTTTGCCATTGCAGGAACCATCGGCATTGCCTTTGCACAGGCCGCCGATGCGGTATGTGCCGAAGTCAAGATTGTCATAGAGCAAAAACTTTCGCTGGAGCGCCAGGCATTTGACGCCAGGATGGTGATCACCAATGGCCTGGCGGACCAAAAGCTGGAGAACGTCAGCATCACGCTGCAGTTCCTGGATGCGAACAACCAGACGGTGATCGCCACCACGGATCCCGCAGCCTCCGGAGCCCACTTTTTCTACCGCACGGATGGGGTCGAGGGCATCACTTCCCTGCAGGGCGGCACCATTGCTCCCAAGGCCGTCGCCAATGTCCGATGGCTGATCATTCCCGCAGCCGGCACGGGCGGCCGCGATCCCCAGGGTGCGGTCTACTACATAGGCGCCAAGGTCACCTACACGCTGGATGGCAAGACCGACACCGTCGAGGTCGCACCAGAGTCCATCGTCGTGCGGCCCCAGCCTGAACTGGTGCTTGACTACTTCCTGCCCCGTGACGTTCCGGGTGACGATGCCTTCACCCCCGAGGTCGAGCCTTCCGACCCCTTCACGCTGGGCGTGCGCATCAAGAACAGTGGTGGCGGCACTTCGTACAAGACCAAGATCGATACCGCCCAGCCCCGCATTGTCGAAAACCGGCAAGGGCTGCTTGTCAATTTCCAGATTCTGAGCGGCTATGTCAACGATGCGCCAGCAGGCAAAAGCCTGCTGCTCGACTTTGGCGACATCACGCCGGGATCGTCCCTGCATGGGCGCTGGAACATGGTGTCCAGCCTGGCCGGCAAATTTGTCGAATTCACGGCCGGATTCACCCATGCGGATTCGCTGGGCGGTGCCCTGACGTCCCTGATCAAGACCGTCAATACCCATCAATTGGTCCAGGATGTGCGTGTCGATCTTCCGGGACGCGACAAGGTCCGCGATTTTCTGGCCCTGGATGGCGATGTCTACCGCGTCTATGAATCCGATGGCGTGGATACCGAGGTCAGCGATCAAAGCC
The DNA here is from genome assembly GCF_002193035.1 of Delftia sp. K82. Lineage (NCBI taxonomy): Bacteria > Pseudomonadati > Pseudomonadota > Betaproteobacteria > Burkholderiales > Comamonadaceae > Delftia > Delftia sp. K82. Next base: position 291,891 of record NZ_MYFL01000001.1, read on the forward strand.
GATCCGCGCAATTCGTGCCCTCCGGTGCCACCGCCAGCCTGCAGTTCAATCCCGTGGCCAATGGCATGGCCTATGCGCGCGTGCCCGATCCCTCCAGGGGCACCCGTCTTCCCCGGCAGGTGGTCCGCTCCGACGGCTACGTCGTCCCTGGCGAAAACGTCTGGCTCTCCAGGCAGCGCAACGAGGACCTGAGCTGGAGCTATTACCTGAACCTGTTCGACGTGAACACCACGGGCCGCTACACCATCGGTCTGGTCGCTGGCGAGGCACAGGCCAGCATCGCCGGCGCGGCCTTCGAGGACCGCAATGCCAACGGATTGCGCGATGCAGGCGAGCCCGCCATCCCCGTGCTCGAAATCAAGCTCACCGGTACCCGGGCAGGCACTGGGGAGTCGGTGCTGGCCACGGCCCACACCGATGCCCAGGGCCAATTCCGATTCGATGGACTGCTGCAGGGCAGCTATGCGCTGTCGGCTGCCGTCAGCGAGGGGCTGGTCGATGGCGCTGCGCTTGCGGGCACGGCGGGCGGCCAGTCCGCGCCGGGACGCATATCGGGCATTGATCTGGCCACCGGTACGGCGGCTGCGGGCTATCTGTTTGCAAAGCGCTCCGCCAAGGTGACCGGGCCAGATCCCGAACCGGAAGCGGACATTGGCATCAGCGTGACTGCGGCACCGGCCACCATGGCGCGCGACGGTGGCTCCACGGTCACCATCACGGCACGCAATGCCGGGCCGGCCATTGCAGCCTCCACCGTCGTCCATGTGGACCTGCCCCAGGGGCTGGAGATCGCCAGCCAGTTGGCATCGGCGGGCAGCTATTCGCAGGGCCGCTGGACCCTGGGCGACATGGCCAAGGACTCCGCCCCCACCCTGGTGCTGCAGGTGCGTCCTGCAGCAAGCGCCACGGCCAGGGAATTCCTGCTGGCCGCACGCATCGGCGCGGCCACCCGCGACCCCGTCACCGGCAACAACGCGGCCAGTACCCTGCTCAGGCGCGAGCAGGAGGCCTCCGTAGCCGCCTCGCAGACCCTGGACCAGGGCCTGCGTGTGCTGGCCTATGCCGCATGCGGCGCCGATACCGCTTGCACGGACGGCAAGCGCCAGGCTCTGCAGGATCTGCTGGCGCAGGCCGATGGCTCGGTGCAGTTGGCGGTCACGCCAGGGGAGCTCCGCAAGGCCTTGCGTGCCGGCGACTTCAGCGCGCTCTGGCTCCATGGATCGGTGGATGACCTGGCCGCTTCCCAGATGGAGGAAGTGCGGGCCGCCGTCTACCGCGGTGCCTCGCTGGTCATCGATGGCGCACCGGGCGCGTTGCCGGACACCTTGGCCGACGTCTGGGGCGGCAGTCGTTCAGGCCAGCCACTGCCTGCGGGCGTCTCTGTGCACCTGGGCGATGCAGGCTTGGGCGATGCGGCGCTGGCGCTGCAAGGCCGGGCGTGGGCGTTGCAGAACGAAGGCGCAGGCTCGGAACTGGCCCGCTATGGCACAGGGCAGACTGCTGCGTTGGGCGTGGCCCACGGCAAGGGCCAGGTGCTGGTGATCGGCTTCGATGCCCTGGCGCAAGGCGCGGTTGCGGCTTCGTGGAAAGACTGGACCAAGACGCGCTTCAATGCCCTGGTCCCGCCTGTGTCCGAGCCCATGCTGGCGCAATCTGCCGTGCGCGTCAGAACCAGCATCGCCAACCGAAGCACACAAGCCATTGCGCTGGAGCAGGCCATGACCCTGGCCAGTGGCATGAAGCTGCGCTCCTCCTCGCCGCAGGCCGTGGTCGACGGTGATCGGGTCAGGTGGACCCTGGAGCCCGCCTCCCAGGCCGAATTGCAGGTGCAGGCCTGGCTGGACCTGCCCGGCACCTCGCTGGCCACCACGGTCGAGACGCAGTTGCGCAAGGCCGGCGACAAGTCGCTGGTGGACAGCTGGTCGCAGCCGGTCACCGTCATCGCAGAACCTCAAGCCGCCGCTAACACCCGGGCCGCAGTGGCTGCGCTGGCGCAGGCCACGGCAGACCAGCGGCAGGCCGTCGAGGCATTGCTGGGCCAGGCTCGGGTCGCCATGGAGCAGCAAAAGCCGGCCCAGGCCCTCTCGGCCCTGGTGCAGGCCCAGCCCCTGTTGAGGGAGCTGCCATCCCACGGTACCCGGAATGTGGCCCTGCAATCGCTGGCGCAGTGGATAGGCCTTGTCGCCGCCCAGTGGCAGGAGGAGCCCGCGCGGGATTGGACGCTTTCCATCGTGTCCGGCGACCTGCAGTCCGCCAGGCTGGAGCAGCCGTTTGCGCTGCCGCTGCAGGTGCGCCTGCAGACGGCTGGTGGCAACCCGGTGGCAGGGCAGGAGGTCACGTTCGACGCGCCTGCCAGCGGGGCCTCCGCACGCTTTGCCGGCGGCAGCCGCCAGGCGCGCGTGCTCACCGACGCACAGGGCCTGGCACGCAGCCCGGTCATGACAGCCACTGGCGCTGCGGGAAGCTTCACCGTATCCGCCGGCGTCGAGGCCTTGCCCGGCGGCGTGCGCTTCACGCTGGGCAACCTGGATGGCACGGCGCCCGTGCTGCGCATTGTCAAGCTGGCAGGGGATGGGCAGACGGCCACAGTGGGGACGGCCTATGCGGCACCTGTACGTGTCAAGGTCACCGATGCGCAGGGCGCCGCCGTGGCCGGCCACGCCGTGGTCTTTGCGCTGCCGGACAGCGGAGCGAGCGCCGTGTTTGACGGCGGCACGCTCGCAGCGCAGGCCGTCACCGATGCGGCAGGCGTTGCCGCGTCGCCCGCTCTTCGAGCCAATGGACTGGTCGGAGCATTCGAGATGCGCGTGACGGCGGCCGGTGCGGGCGAAGCCTTGCGCGTGTCCTTGCAGAACCAGGCCACGCCCGCAGGAAGCAAGGATGTGGCCCTGCCAACGCCAACGGGCTCCGGCACGCTGAAAGCCTCGGTGACGGGCGGAGGCGCCAGCTGCCGCTTCAACCCGGACAAGACGGCCGTGCGCAAGCCTGAAGGCTGGCTGCCGCTGTTCAACGTGCTGCTCTTCCCGCATGGCGTGTTCGACTACGAACTCACCGGCTGCGACGTCGGAAGCACGGTCACCGTCACCACCGAGTGGCCCAACCTGTTCGGCATCAGCAGCTACCTGAAGTACGGGCCTGTGCCCCATTCGCGGGGCCGCAGCATCTGGTACGCGCCCAGGAACCTGTCGATCAACGGCAACCGCATCAGCTACACCATCACCGATGGCCAGTTGGGCGACGATGACCTGCAGGCCAATGGCGTCATCAAGGACCCGGGCGGCCCCGTTATTCAGTCTGGGCCGTTGCCTGAGGATCAGTTGACGGCGGTGCCTGGCCTGGAGGCGGCGGGCCTGGCCCTGTTGTCCGCCCTCATGGCCTTGGGCGCCTGCCTGCAGCACAGGCGCCGACGCGCCGCACGTGCAGGCGCGGGGATGGATGCATGAGGCTGCGTCGTTTTTGTGGCGCTGGCCTGGCGCATGCAGTGGCGGTGTGCGCAGCCGTCCTGGTGGCTGCACCATTGCGGGCGCAGGCCGATGCCGAGCCGCAGTCCTGTCGGGCAGACGCGCATGCCGTACGGGACGCAAGGGCCGCCGAGTCCCCTGTGACGTGGCCCCGTCAGGTGCTGTCTCTGGCGTTGACCCCTTCCTGCTGGATGAGTCCGGCCGAGTGGCGGCAGCGCCTTGTTTCCCCTGGCGCAGCGGCCATGCTCGTTGACGTTCGGCCGGCGCAGCACAGGCGCGCTACCCCCATCGCGCAGGCCCTGCAGATGGATTTGCCGCAGCTGCAAGGCAAGCGTTTTCTGATGCAGGAGGAAGTCATCCTGCTGGGCACCGGGCTGGACCATGCGGACCTTGACTCGGCATGCCGGCAATTGCGCAGCCAGGGCTTTGGCCGTGTGAAGGCCTTGCTGGGCGGCGCGGCGGTGGCCCTGCATCCCACGGCATCGGCCAGGCTGCAGGACCTGTCCGCCAGCGACTGGATCGCCAGCCTGGGACAAGGCATTGAATGGACGGTGCTGTCCCTCAGCAAGGCCCTGGATGCGGCGCCGGCTGTGCAGTCACCCGTTGACGAACAACAAACGCACCGTCTGGTCGCCACGCACGATCTGGCCATCCAACTGAACGCCATGGCCGGCGGCAAGGCACGCGGCGACCAGCCAGGAGGCCTCGCATCCCGGGCTTTGGTGGTCATAGCCGACGCTTCGACGGAGCCTGAGTTGCGTGCCCGATTGGCCGCGCAACGGGCCTCTTTGGGTGAGCGGCCTGACGCAGTGCCCCTGTACTGGCTGCTGGGCGGGTGGCAGGCCTATCAGTCACAGGTGGCGAGCATGCAGGCCATCGGAACAACGGCAGGCCACCGGCTTCAGGCGGCATGCGGGCGGTTTTGAGCGAGCACAACGATTGAACGAGTCAAGTATTGGGGGAGAAGTGGTGATGCAGTACAGCGTGCGAACGGATGGGTCTGTGGGTGTGTGCAGAAGGGCGAATCCTGTGCGTTGGCAGGTCCTGGCCGTGACCGCGCTGGCCCGCATGGCAGACGTGGGGAAGGCATGGCTGGCTGCCTGTCTTGCGCTGGCATTGCTGCTGGTCTCTCCCGCCTGGGCCCAGACCACGTTGAGCGGCACCATCTCCAGCCAAACGGTGTTGCGTGCCAGCCAATCGCCTTACCTGATGCAGGGCGACGTGGTGCTCGATGGCGATGCAACGCTCACCATCGAGCCGGGGGTGACCCTGCGCATGGCCCCTGGCGCCAGTTTCCTGCTCAAGAAAGGTGCGCTGCAAGCCGTGGGCACGCCGGACAAGCCCATCCTCATCACCTCGGCGGCCGCAACCCCGGCGCCCGGGGACTGGCGCCAATGGCGCATGACGGCCGGCACGCGCAGCGCCCAGACGCTGCTGGACCACGTCACCATCGAATACGGCAGCAGCGTGGTCATCGAGAACGCTGCCCCTTCCATCAACAACACGGCCTTCAATCACCACAGCGGCCCGGCCATCGGCGTTGATCTTGCGTCCTCGCCGGCCGGCAAGGGAAACTCGGCAAAGGGCAACTCGCTGAATGCCATTGCAGTTCCTTCGGGCACCATTCGCTCCCAAGTCATTTGGGGCATGGTCGGCATTCCTTACCTGGTGCAGCAGGGCCTCATCCAGATAGGTCAGGCGCCCTTGTCCATCGAGCCCGCCAGGCTCCGGCTCAGTCCCGGCGTGGTCGCCATGCTGAGGGTCTCGCTCAACGCGCCTGCACCTGCACAAGGCGTGGTAGTGGACATCACCAGCAGCGTGCCCTCGGTGGCATCTGCCGTGTCGCGGGTCGCCGTGGCGCCGGGGCAGACCAGCGCGGACCTGGAGGTACAGGCCAGCACCCTGGGCGCTACCCGCATCACCGCAAGCCACGCCTCGCTGGGCTTTGCCGAAACGCAGATCGAAGTCGTCAATCTGCCTTCGCTGGGCCTTGTCCCCGGCAGCCCCACGGTCGGTGTCAACCGGCCGTATTCCATGACCGTGTCGTTGCCCGCGCCGGCACCCGTCGGTGGTGTGAACGTGCAGTTGGGCAACTCCGACGCCAACGTGCTCTCTGTCCCATCGTCCGTGCTGGTCCCGGCGGGTCAACAAGGCGCCAGCTTCGAAGTGACGGGCCTTGCCGATGGCAGCAGCCGGCTGACAGCCCAAGCCGAAGGCCATGCCAGTGCGCTGGCCACGGTCTCCGTGCGTGGCAAGGCACTGGTGCTGCCGGCCAGCGTCATCGTGGCGCCTGGTGCGCAGGCCAGCGTGACTATCGAAACCACTGAGCCAGCTCCCTCGGCAGGGCTGGCCGTGAGCCTTGCACTGGAGCAGGCAGGACTGGCACAGGTCCCGGCGTCCGTGCAGATTCCCTCTGGCCAGAGCAAGGCGGCCTTCACGGTGGCAGGCCAGAGCCTGGGCACGACCCGGATCACGGCCACGGCCAGCGGCTACCAGTCGGCGCAGGCTGCATTGCGCGTGGATGCCATCGGCCTCGACACGGATCCAGCCGCCGACCTGGTGATGAATGAGGAACTGACCAGGGTCCTGCGTGTGCAGTTGAGCAAGGCGGCTCCGCAAGGCGGCGTCACGGTGTCTGTGATCAGCCGTGATCCGGCGGTTGCCGGCGTGAGCCCTGCCGAGGTGTTCATTCCCCAGGGACAGATCTATGGGACGACGCCGATCACGGTCAAAGCGCTGGCTGTGGGGCAGACAGTGCTGGATTTCGCATCTCCAGGCTTGATCGCCAAGGCGGTGAAGGTGGATGTGAAGGCGAAGTTCGCGCTGAGGCTCACGAGGTATGGAGGAAGCAAGTTGATCGTGGGCAAGGGGCTGTACAGCGTCTCGGACGAGTTGTATGTGGAGCGGCTGGTCAACGGTGTGGTCAGCAACGGAGCTGATGCGGTGACGGTGAACCTGCGCTGTGTGGCGGCGGAGATCTGCGAGACGCCAGCGACGGTGACGATTCCTGCGGGACAGAGCCGGGCCTACATCAACGTGGGCGGCCTGGAGTTGGGCTCCACGCAGATCGAGGCCTCTGCGGAAGGGGCGACGGCTGCTGCACCCATGCCGGTGGAAGTCATCTTGCCGCAGATGCGGTTTGAAGGCCTGGATGGACAGCGGTCTACGGTCAGTCTGAGGGACAACTTCTATGTGGTGCTGAGCGTACCCGGCGCGTACTGGTCAGAAAGTCAATATGCGATCAAGCCGATGACGGTACAGGTGGGCCTGGGGGACCAGGACCCGGCTGGTGTGGTCACAGGCATCTACTCTGCTGCCAATGGGGGTAGCCTGATCTCGCAGATGGTGATCGATCGAGGGCAGAGGGGCACGGGCTGGGTCTACGTGGAACGCCCTGTTTCAGCGGGAACCTACAGGGTGCAAGCGCAGGTGCAAGGCCTTGTTGAGAGCAAGTCGAATGTGCAGACCGTGGTGGCTGCCAGCCAGGCGCTGAGGCTCACGAGGTATG
>NZ_MYFL01000001.1:299749-444558 GCF_002193035.1 Delftia sp. K82
CCACGCAGATCGAGGCCTCTGCTGCAGGTATGGATTCCATCTATATCAACGTGGAAACAGTGGCACCGACGTTGCGTCTGCAGTCAGTTCCGGCTTCGTTGAAAGCCGGGCAGAAAGCGAATTCCATCTATGTGTCTGCCGAAGTACCCGGAGCCTATTGGTCAACAAGCCAATATCCGTCAAATCCCCTGACCATCACCTTCACCAGTTCCGTTCCTTCCATAGGCAACGTCACAGACACCGTGACCTGGAACGCCAACACTGGTAGTTCTACCTACGCCACCTTCACGGCCGTCGCCCCCGGTACCACCCAGATCACGGCCAGTTCGCCCGGGTTCACGCCTGCCATCAGTGCGTCGATCACGGTGAATCCATAAGAAGGAGATGACCATGCAACGCTCCCGATTTTTCCAACATGCCCGCTCCGTCCTGTCGGAGCCCGGCTGGCTCAACCCGCTGACAGTGCTGCAGCGGCGGTCCGTGGCGGCATTGGCCGTCGTCCTGGGCATGAGCACGGCCATCGCAGCCGATACGGCCCAGCTGACCATTGCCGATGGCGTGATCGTCAAATTCGGCCAGGGCGCCGGCATCAGCGTGCGCGGCGGCCTGCACACGGGATCTGCCGTTGTGCTGACCAGCAGTCACGACGACTCGCAACTGGGCCCGGTGCAGCCGCAGGGGCCGCAAACCCGGGCGCCGCAGGCCGGCGACTGGCTGGGTGTGCTGGTGGCACCTGAAGCCCTTCCCGCCAACCTGAAGCTGGATGGCCTGTCCATCCACCATGCCGGTGGTACCGATGGCTTGCCAACCCATATGGCAGGAGGTGCGGGTTTGGTGCTGGCGGGCGCCAGCTACAGCTTCGACCGGCTGCAACTTGCTGGCAACGCCGTTGGCATCCGCATCGTCGGCAGCGGCATCCCCCGCATCACACGCTCGCGTATCACAGGCAACGGCGTGGGTCTGCTGGCCGAGCAGGGGGCCACCCCGTACATCGGTGAATCCGATATTTCGGGCAACACCCAGTTCGGCATACGCAACACCAGTCCGTCCAGCATCGTTCAGGCCAAGGGTAACTGGTGGGGCCATGCTAGCGGCCCGCGCGATGCGGTGGCCAACCCTGCAGGCCAGGGCAATGCCGTCAGCACGGGAGTGGACTATGGCGCCTACCTGACGGCCGAGCCCGTACTGGCCTGCACCATCGTTCCCACGCAAGGCTATGCCACGCGCGTGCGTGCCGTGGAGCTGCGTCTTGACTGCCCGCAGGCCTCGCAATTCCGTCTGCAGGAAAGCGATCAGTTCGAAAGTGCTGCATGGCAGAGCATGACGGGCCACCCCATGCTGGCAAGCTACACGCTGTCCCTGGGGGCGGGGGACAAGATGATCCATGTGCAGTTCCGTACGGCACAGGGCGGCGTCAACCAGTTCTCGCTGGCACAACCCATTGCCTACGCACCTGAAGGCCCTTTGGTGCAGTTCGACCAGCCAGCCGCTGGTGCCGTGCTGGAGCAGGACACGACCATCGCCATCAACGTGACCGATCCTGAAGGCGTGCAGCAGGTGGAAATCCTGGTGGATGGCCAGCGCCTGGCCCTGCTGACCGAAGCACCTTTCCAGACCACCTGGGCGCTGGCTGCCGTGCGCAACGGCAACTACACCCTGCAGGCCAGGGCCACCAATGGCATAGGCCTGAGCAACACGGCAACGCGCCCCGTGCAAGTGCAGAAAAAGGGTGGTCAAGGTCCGGTCATCACCGCCACTTTGGCAGGCGCGGCGCTTGTGCCCGATGCGACCATTTCCGCCGCAGGCGAATTGGCCGTGTCCGCGCAAAGCCCCATCGGCATTGCCAACGTCAAGGCCACCATCAACGGCCTGCAGATCTTCGAGCGCAGCGGTGGCAACACCAGCCCTTTCAACCACAGCCAGTTCATCGACTTTGCACAACTGCCCAATGGCGCGCATCGGTTCAGCATCACCGCCACCGACTCGGACGGCATTGCGGCCGTGCTGGACATACCGTTCACGCTCAGTCTCAGCGCACCACCTGCCCCGGTCATTGCGCAGCCCGTCAACAACGCACAGGTGTCCACGCCGCAACTGGCCGTCTCCGGCACGGCCATGGCGGGCTCGCAGGTGCAGCTGTATCTGGGCGGCCAGGCCGTGGGCAGCCCGATGGCCGTGCCAGCCAATGGCGGCTTTTCCGGCAGCCTGACCCTGCCAGCCGAAGGCGCGCACCGCATCGAAGCGACGGCCAGCAATGCGCGCGGCACCAGTCCCAGGAGCGCGGCGGTTGCCGTGACCTATGCCATCGCGGCTCCGACGGTGAACTTCACCGTGCCGGGCCAGGATGCCACTGTTGTCGGCAGCACGGCCGTAGGTGTCGCCGCCTCGGCACCGGACGGCATTGCCAAGGTCGATTTCTTCGCCAATGGCAGCCTGATCGGCTCGGCCACGCAGGCTCCGTTCAGCGTGCAGTGGGACACGTCGGGCGTGGCCAACGGTGCCCTCACGCTCAGGGCCGTGGCCACCAGCAAGGCAGGCAAGACCGGCGAAGCCACGCGCGCCGTCACCGTGAACAACAAGCCGCCCGAGCCGGAGCAGCCCAAGACGCCCTATACGGGCACGGTCAGCTCCGTCAGCCCGGCGGTCTCGTACGGCGCGCAGCGCGTCGTCATTGCCGGTGCCGCCGTATCACGCGCCAGCGGGCAGCCCATGGCCAACGCAGCATTGCGCATGGTGCTGGACATCTCGGGCTTCAAGCGGCGCATAGGCATCGCCACCGACGACAGCGGCCAGTACCGCTACGAATTCGTGCCCACGGCCAATGACAACGGCACCTACATCGTCTCCGTCATCCATCCGGAAGAGGCCACCACCACCGAGCAGGGGCGCTTCACCATCAACCGGCTGAGCTTCGACCTGGCCAGCTACCAGCTCACCGCGCCGCGCGGCTTTGCCGCCAGCATCACGGTCAACGCGCGTGCCAGCGCGGGCACGGGCGCCACTGGCGTGCGCTGGGCCGTGGTTCCGGCACAGCAGCCCAGCGGCAGCCTGCCGCCGGGCATCAGCGTGGAGCCGGGTGCGCCGGTCAATGTGGCAGCAGGCGCCTCGGTGCCAATGGTTATCCGCTTCACGGGCAGTGCATCGGCCGGGGAGACGGGCACCGTCGTGCTCACGGCCTACGCCAGCGAGACAGGGGACACGCCCCGGGGCAGCTTCACCATCCACTACCGGCTGGTGCAAGCCTTGCCCGAGCTGTTTGCCAACCCCACCTACATAGAAACCGGGGTACAGCAGGAAAAAACCGTCACCGAAAGCATCACCATCGGCAACCGTGGCCTGGTGGCGGCCCAGGACGTGAAGGTTCAGCTGGTGGACAAGGATGGCCGGGCCGCGCCTTCCTGGATCTTCCTGTCCAGCGCCAGCCACATCGGCGCCGTGGACGTGGGCGCCCAGGTGCCCATCCAGGTCACGGCCAGCCCGGGCAAGGACGTGGCCGACGGCATCTACAACTACCGACTGCAGATCACGGCCAGCAACCAGGGCACGGGCACCATACCCGTCTCGGTGGCCGTCACGCAAAGCGGGCAGGGCGGGCTGAGCTTCCATGCCACCGACCTGTTCACGGAAACGCTGGACGCGGGCGGCAAGCCCATACCGGGCGTGGCCAACGTGCGCATCCGCCTGCAAAACGATGCCGTGCTCACCTATCTGCGCACCCTCACTACGGACGCGCAGGGCAAGGCCGTGCTCACCGACCTGCCGCCCGGCACCTACACCTACCGCGCCAGCGGCCCGCGCCATGCCGACAGGTCGGGCCGCATCTTCGTGCGCCCGGGCGTCACCACCTCGGAGCGCGTGCACCTGCAGTACCAGACCATCAGCATCGACTTCAGCGTGACGGAAACCACCATCAAGGACGAGTACCAGATCACCCTGGAAGCCACCTTCCAGACCCAGGTACCGGCCCCCGTGGTGCTGCTGGAGCCCCTGTCCATCAGCCTGCCCGAGCTGCAGGTGGGCGAGGAATTCACGGGCGAGCTGACGCTGACCAACTACGGCCTGATCCAGGCCGACAAGGTCGTCTTCACACCGCCGCAGTCCGACGAGTACTACCGCTACGAATTCCTGGCGGACATCCCCAAGACCCTGGCCGCCAAGCAGCGCGTGGTCATTCCCTACCGCATCACGGCCGTCAAGCTGCACCCGCGCAGCATGGGCTTCAGGCAGGCACGTTCGGCGGAGATGGGTGCCGTGCAGAGCATCGTGGTGAATGCGCGCAATGCAGGCAGCTGCTCGTCCTATGCGCAGTGGGCCACGGCGGAATGTGGCTGGGTCTGTGCCAATGGAGAGGAAGAAACGCGCACGGTTTCCTCCACATTCGGTCGGCTGGTCGGGGGGGCTTGTGGCGGTGGCTCTGGTGCAACTCCTCCTTGGCAGCCCGACACCAGATGCCAGGTGATCAATGGCCGTGAGTATTGCGGCCCAGGCTACCCGGGCTGGGGCGGGGCAGGCGGCGGTGCGCAAGGAACCCCGCTGCCGCTGGCCCCCGAATGCACGCCCACCTGCCGTGGCCAGTGCTGCGCAGGCGGTGGCGCGGGCCCCGGTGGGGGAGGCTCGGGCGGAGGCGGTTCGGGCGGCGGAGGCGCAGGAGGTGGAGGCGACTTCCGCTAATGCAAAAAGTATTCACCACACATCAGCCACGACCGGGCATCGCCCGGCCGTCAGCCCAAGAGATGCATTCAACAAGGCAAACGATTCGCGAGACGAGAGGGGAAGAAATGAGAAACAGAAAACATGCTGTGCACGGTTGGCTGTGCGCAGTCCTTGCAGCAGCAAGCCTGCTGCCATCGATGGTCAACGCGCAGGACTACTCCAGTCCCAGTGCCTTCACCCGCCCGGGCGATCCCGGCTACTCCCTCACCACCCAGGCCAGCGAACCCCAGGTGCGCTGGATCAACGGCGAATACACCGAAACCCACATCGACCTGCGCGTACAGGTCCTGGGCGGCCCGCTGGACATCGCGCGCAGCTGGAGCCAGGGCCGCTGGTGGCTCAACCCGGCCTGGGCGCCTTTGAACTTCGAACTCGACCCGCTGGGCCGTGACGCCCGGCTCATCGAACGCGCAGGCGTCCTCTACGAGCGCAGCGGCCAGGCCGACCTCTACATCGCCAAGGGCAAGAACAACGCGCCCGTCTTCATCAAGCGGCTTGCCGAAGGCGGCAGTGCCCAGAACCCGCAAGCACAGTGGCGCTGGTACGACCGCCTGGGCAACAGCATCGACTACGACGCACAGGGCCGCATCCTGGGCTACGCCAACACTAACGGCATCAGCGTGCGCTTTGCCTACGACAGCGCCACGCGGGCCCGCATCCTGGACCACCATGGCGGTACCGTCTACACGGCCACCCTGACCAATGGCCTCATCACCCGCATCGAAGACCGGGCCGGGCGCAGCGTCAGCTACCAATGGAATGGGCAGTTGCTCACCCAGGCCACCGACGTCATGGGCCAGCGCTGGAGCTACACCTACGACGGCAACGGCCAGCTCACCAGCCGCACCGACCCCCTGGGCGCCCAGGTCACGGTCCAGTACAGCCAAAGCATCCCTGCCCCCGCACCGCTGCTCACCCTGGGCGCCGCCGGCAAGGTCCTGGACCCCACGGGCACCAGCGGCACCACCAGCAAACTCGCCAACCTCTGGGGCGGTGGCCGTGTCGGCAAATTCGATGGACAGGGCTGCGCCTCCACCGGCAAGAACCAGTACCTGCGAGAAAAACGCCAGTTCCTCGTCACCTACCTGGACTGCCGGGGCAACACCACCGTCTACCTCTACGACCGTGAAGGCAACGAGCTCGAAAAAACCTTCAACGGCAAACCCGCAGCAAAAAACCTCTGGGACGGCAACTACCAGACCCGCGCCATCGACACGCGGGGCCTGACCACCACCACCCACTACGACTACAACTACCAGCCGCTGCAGATCATTTACCCGGATGGCAGCCGGGACCAATACGAATACGAGCCCGTGCGCGGCCTCAGGACAAAGCACATCAACCAGGGCGGCATTACCAGCACCTGGACCCATGACGACAAAGGCCGCGTCACCAGCTGGACCGAAGCCCTGGGTCGGCCCGAACAACGCACCACGCGCTACCAGTACGACAGCTACGGTCAACTGACCAGCCGTAGCACGGGCGCGGGCGACGGCACAGGCGAAGACAGCAGAACGACCACCTACCGCTACGACAACAACGGCAGCCTGATCGAAGCCACCGCCCCGTTGGGCCACAGCAGCAAAGCCAGCTACAACGCAGCAGGTCTGCCCGCCACGCAGACCGATGCCCTGGGCAACACCACCACGCTGAGCTTTGATGCCGCAGGCCGGCTGACCCAGACTACGAACGCCCTCGGCCAGAGCACAGTCCACCAATACGACGCCAGGGGGCGACGCACCCAGAGCATTAGCGCAGCAGGCAGAACCCAGCAAACCCGCTACGACCCGCAAGGCCGGGTCATCGAAACCATTGCCCCCGGCCAGACCCAAGGTGCAGGCACACGCATCACCTATGACAGCACGGGCCTGCCCCTGAGCACCACCAGCCCCAGCGGCCTTGTCACGCAGACCACCTATGACAGCCGGGGCCGCATCGCCAGCAGCATCGATGCGGCAGGCAACACCATCGGCTACGAATATGGGGAAGACGGCAGTCCGCTGGCCGGCCTGCTCATCGCCACCCAGTACCCCACGTACAAGGAGACCTACCAGTACGACCAGAACGGACGGCAAACCGCCGTCACCCAACACCTGGCGAATCCCTCGACGCCGGACCAGACCCGCACCCAACACCAGCAATACGACAACCTGGGCCAGAGGGTCGCCAGCATCGACCCGGCAGGCCGCTCCACTGTCTATGAATACGACGGCCTGGCTCGCCTCGTCAAAACCATCGACCCCATGGCCCAGGCCACCAAGCAGACCTGGAACGCCCATGACCAGCTCACCAGCCTGACCGACGCCAAGGGCAACACCCACAAATTCGAATACGACAAGGCAGGGCGCCTGATCAAGGAAACCCGCCCCATGGGCGGCGCCATTCTGTATGCCTACGATGCCGCAGGCCAACTGACACAACGCACGGACGCAGGCGGCAACACGCGTAGCTACGCCTATGACAAGGCTGGCCGCATGGGGCAGGAAGAGCACAGGCTCCAAGGCAAGGAAACAGACCAGAAGATTAGCTATCAATACGACGCAGACGGCCTGCTCACCGCCTACGAACAAAAGGACGGCCAGCAGAACCTGATCAGCAGCGCCACCTACGACAAGGACGCGCAAGGAAGAACCACCCAGAACAAGGTGACCTACGGCAAGGTGGACAACACGGGCAGCTTCAGCTTCACGGTGGGGCAGAGATACAACGCTGATGGTAATTTATCGGGAAATGTATATCCAGATGGGAGTGAAAGCCTTTTTAATTACAAAGAAGGTAGATTGATAAATATTAATCTGCCGAATCATAAGAAAATCATCTACGAAGATTATCAATGGATGCTTCCGCTGAAGACGACAATGCCAGGTGCGGTGAAGAAGATTAAATTGGATGTGCTGCAAAGACCATTGTCTATAGAGATATATGGGTCTATGGATCGGCCATTGACTAGCCTTATTTATGAATATGATGTGGCGGGTAATGTATCAGGAATAAAAAGCGACTTGGGTGCGACAAAATATAGCTATGATGCTTTGGACAGAGTCGCTAGTGCAGTACCGCAGAAAGAATTACAGGATTTAGGTGTTCCGAATGAGGCATACCAATATGATGCCTTGTATAACCGAACTTACAGCACTCACCAGCCTGGCCAATGGAAGTACAATGCGGACAACCAGTTAATTGCTTACCCAAGGTTGCTGCCTTTCAAAAAATCGCAACAACCTACTCAGACTGAGGTTAGTTACACCCCTCAAGGACATGTGGCAAAGGAAATAAACTCTGAAGGAGCGATTGCCTATATTTACAATGCCGCGGAGCGATTGACGCAGTACGTCAGTGCATCTAAAGATTTAAACGTGCCGCACATTAAATCGCATTATCGCTACGATCCTTTTGGTCGACGAATTAGTAAGAAAGTTGATGAAGGTGGAAATCTAAAAGTAGATTACTTTATTTATGGAGACACGGGCTTGTTGGGAGAGGCTGATGAAGATGGAGATTTTGTTAAAGCATACGGATTCAATCCTTTGGCGATTCAGAATGGACTTTGGAGTACAGATCCGATTTGGCAAGCTAATTTGGATGGTCAGAGTTTAGAGTCCGGCAAAACTGAATTTATTTATCTGCATACAGATCACTTGGCTACGCCAATTTTAGGTACGGATCAATATGGCTCGGTTGCATGGCGTTCTGTATCAGAGGCGTATGGTGCTGCAGGAGTGTTGGCCGGAGGGGTGGAAATGAATCTGAGATTTTCAGGTCATTATTTTGATAGAGAAAATGGGGGGTATTATAATTTTAATAGAAATTACCGACCATGGACTGGTGGTTATTATCAGGCTGATCCAATAGGGCTTATGGGCGGGGTGAATTTGTATTTGTATGCGCATGGGAACCCTCTGTCCAATGGGGATGCCGAAGGGCTGTGCACTTTAAAGAGTGCATATTGGGCAACAAGGCCGACTACATTTCAGCGCTCAATCTCTTTTGTGGGAGTTTCAGAGATCCACTCTCCAAAGATTTCAAACATGCTGACAATATATATGTTTGAGGGGATTTTTAACGCGAAAGCCAGAGTTGTTGCACACGTAACATGTGTGCAGGATTGCTGTGGTCAAGAAAGCAGAAGTCTGGTTACCATTGATGTCCCTGTTTCCAGGAATTTTACAGTTCCAATCGGGTTTAATCCTGTATCTGCGTGGTTTGGACCAAAAGGAATGATGGCCATGCTTATGGCGGAGGGGGCTGCTTCGTCTGGATACTTGAAGTTCGGAGCTGATGTTCTGAAGATTATTAAGGAAATTAATGATAAAGGTCCAGCGGCTATATGTACGGGAGGCGTATGAATAGAGTTAAGTATGGTATTCTCGTTTTTCTGATATATTTGGCGGCGATTATATTTGCAATTTTCTTGCATAAGGTAAATAGTGATTCTAGTCTTTTGATATTCTTGCTCGGATGCTGTGTAGTTCCATTTTATTATGCGCATTTTTTGTCAGGCTATATAGTTGGTTTGAATAATGTTGCTGATAGATTTAAGGGGAATCTTTTGGTGAATATCAAATTCTTAAAATATTTATATGATGGAAATCTTGTTGTTTCATCCAAATTGATGGTTATTGAGTTCTTCTTGTCTTATGTGGGGGGCATTGTTGGCATAGTGGTTGCGTTTGTTCTGCGTAATTGATATGCTCACCTAGTGAGCGGAAACCGAGACCGACATATCAGCTACCAATACGATGCCGACGGCCTTCTCACGGCCTACGAACAAAAGGACTGCCAGCACAACCTGTTTAGACTGGCTAACGCCACCGATCCACGAAGCGCGCGCAGATGATCGCTGCCGCCAATTTCAGCAGCGCTTCGTGGATATCCAGCCGTCGTTTAAAGCGGATTCGCAGCTTGCCAAAGCCTGCAAACCAGCTGTGCGTCCTCTCCACCACCCACCGGTGTTTGCCCAGCCTCTCGCTGCTCTCAATGCCTCGTCTGGCAATTCGGCCAATGATGCCCCGCTGCCTCAGGTGGGCTCGGCATCGCTTGAAGTCGTAGCCTTTGTCGGCGTGCAGCTTTGCCGGTTTTCTACGGGGACGTCCTGGCAGGCCAGCAATCGCAGGAATTGCGTCCACGCACCTCTCGAACATCTTGGAGTCGTGCCGGTTCGCGCCGCTGATCACCAGCGGGATGCCTCTGGCATCTACGATGATGTGACGCTTGGAGCCAAGCTTGCCTCTGTCCGTGGGGTTTGGGCCCGTTTCCTGGCCCCCCGGGGGCTTGGTACCGAGGAGCCATCAATGCTGGCCCTGCTCCAATCGATTTGGTCATGTTCACGCAAGCGAGTCAGCATGGCTTGGTGCAGCTGCTCCCAGACACCAGCGGCATTCCAGTCGCGCAGCCGCCGCCAGCAAGTCATGCCGCTGCCGTAGCCCAGGGATTGGGGAAGGTCTTCCCATGGAATGCCTGTTTGCAGCACGAACAAGATGCCGTTGAGGGCAGCTTCATCGCTGACTGCGAGTTTGCGCGCACCGCCTTTGGCAGAAGGCACGAAGGCTGGGATCAGGGGTTGTAGCTGTCGCCACAGTTCTTTGCTAACGGGTCGTCTTGCCATGAGGGCAGCGAGCATAACTGCTCTGCGGGGGCCTGTGACGAAGTGGTGTTAGCCACTCTAAGAGACGGGGACTCATTACCATGCAGGATGCGCAGGATAAATTGAAGGCTTGCAGCATGACTATAACCATCATCGCCCGCACGGTTTGCTTGGCCACCTGACTCTAAGCGAATTCGTCAAAAAGAGGTTGGATCAAAAAATGGAAAGTCGCTCAACTCCAGTTTTGAAGCGACCTAATATGTGGGAAATGCCAGCGATAAATCTCATCGCGGAAAATCCGACGCCCGAGTGGGGGGGGGGGGAAGCCACCGATGTAGCGAGCCACTCCTTTCGTGATGCGCAATTCATCCACATTGGCATTTAGGTACGAATCACCATACCCAAGACTTTGCCCAAACTGCGTAATGAGGGCTGAGTTGTTCAAATCACGTGAAAGTGTCAATCGATTCATCTCTACTCCATTGCGGTAGCTGTAGAGCTGATTGCCTAGGCGCGAAACGGCAAAGTGAGCCCATTGATTCTGTGCCACATCATGCAGCCCCATGCTAAACCATGCGTTGCCCGCTGTTGGACTGGCATATTGAAAACCAATTTCTGCATCGTTGTTGATGATGCTGTAGTCATGATCGGCTCCGCTGGTTCTTTTGGAAAGCACCGTGCCGTACAGTGACGTTCCACTCCAGGCTCGCAAATACAGCCAAAACTCAATGGTGAAGTCTGAGCTGGAGAGATTCATGTCTTCCGAATATGGAACATGCAACATCGATCCGCTGCCATTAAAGCGCACGCTCGCAGTGCCTACTTTTTTAACATCCCCCATCGTGAGCACCGTACCGCTTCTGGATACATTTTTCCCCGTCTCTTCGAAAAAGGTGGTTCCAGAATTCTCGCCGTCAAAATGCATCAGCAGTACGACTGCACCAACCCCCATTTCGACGTCAAATGACTCCAATACATTGCTGTCGGGATCAAAAGCCTGAACCGAGAACTTGTAGTACCCATTGGCAGCGGTACTCACGCCGCTGATGAGGCCTTGCGCATTCAGCGTCAGCCCGTCCGGTAGTGTTCCTGCAGCAAGCATCCAGACAACAGAAGAAGATGCAGACGAAACAACTTGGCCGGAAAGCTGGCTGAAATAGCTCTCTCCCCGTGCCGCAGAAACCAGAAGGCGCTTGTCCGTCGGCACCGACACTGTCGTCTCGCCACGCACGACGAGGGTTGCGAGTACAGAGGAGAAGTTCTCGGCGTGAGCGGTCAAACGGGTCGCACCGGCAGCCAGACCGGTCACATCAAAACTCGCACATTGCTGTCCAGCCTGCACGACAACCGATGCAGAGACATTCAGTATTGAAGGATTTACCACTGTCAGCTGAACGGGGACGTCGCGAGCTTCGGGATTCGGCAGACACACAGTCATGGTAGTGCGAACGCCTTGATTGAGCACGGCACTCGAAGGCGCCAGACTTAGCAAAGGCATATCTCGCACTTCAACCTGAGCCTCCGCAATGCCCAGACTGGCATGACTGACGGTGATTTTCGCGAGGCCAAGATTGTTTGCTTGAACTTTAAGATCCGCGCTATGTTGCCCCTCCGGAATGAAGATGCTGGTGCTTGTTGAGGCAACTGAAGGATTGCT
This sequence comes from Delftia sp. K82, assembly GCF_002193035.1. Classification (NCBI taxonomy): domain Bacteria; kingdom Pseudomonadati; phylum Pseudomonadota; class Betaproteobacteria; order Burkholderiales; family Comamonadaceae; genus Delftia; species Delftia sp. K82. The sequence continues at coordinate 311,704 of NZ_MYFL01000001.1, forward strand.
GCTGCCTGCGTCCAGGGTTACGCCGCCAGAAGGCGCCGCTGTATCGATTGATATCTGAAGAGAGCTTTCAGTACCAGGATTGAGTTTGAGGCTGGCGGGCTTAATAGCAAGAGCCTCTTGACCCACATGAATCAAGCCCTGTTGTACGAGATAGGGAATGCCCAGCAAACCCCAAGTTATTGAATTTCGGATATGGCCAGATGGCACAACGATCGCATTCAGAAGATTTCCGTAAGCCGAGTTGCCGTTTCCCACGGGAGAAGACTCCAGATCCATTATCACTGCAGGCGCGTTGTGATGATGAATGATCGTATTGGATATTTGTGGGGACGACGCCTCGATGGCGATACCCGCACCATATTCGAAATGTACATAGACCAACCGTGTCAGCGAATTGTCGGTGCCAGCAGTAAAACGCCATGTCCCCCAATCCCCTGCAGCGGGAGTGCTTTCGGCGGAGGTAATCACGATCGGTTTGGTTGAGGTGCCAACAGCGTTGAAAGCACCTTTTTGAAGAGTGAAGCTGGCATCCCGTGCCATGCGAATCGTCACACCGGGCTCGACGTTCATGGTTGCGTCATTGCCCAGCACGACGGCGCCTTGGAATGTATAAGGCGACTGTGCGGCGCGCAGTGTGATATTGCTTTCAATGCGGCCAGTGATTTCTGTGAGGCTTTGGGCTATAGATTGACTGCTGCTCGCCAGCATTGCGAGCAGCAAAAGAAATTTAGCGCCAGCTTGACGGGCTATGCGCTTCACTTTGAACAATTCACTCACCGCACGACCTCTGTGTGTTGAACCAACCGGAACGCGAGTATGGATGAAGTACAGTCCACATACCCATTCTTGGTATTTGTTGGTTGTCGTTTTTTTGCAATATGCGGGCCATGGCTTTTGCGTTCCGCCGGAATCGGCTGGGCCGGACTTCTTGAAGAGTGAAATTGACGGCCGTGACCCTTCATCGGGAATACCTGCGTCGGCGAGCGGCGGTGATCAGCGAACCAGATGCTCACGCAGCAGCCTGTTCATGTCCGCAAAAATAGGATTGGTCTGACCGTCATGCCTTTTCGCGGGCAGAGTCTGGAGGGCTTGTGAAGGAAGCCGATCCAGGGCCGATTCAAAGGCTCCTTGCCTGCGACCCGCAACAGACGCCGCAAGGGTTATGAACGATCAATTCCATCTGGCTGGCGCGATGCAAGCGCTGCACTGTTGAAGGGCGTTTGCTCGCCTGCCAGCACGCCTGCCCTTCCATGATCCGTATGCCAGAGCGGGTAGACGGTCCGCCGTGATGTTGCGCCCAAGGGCGCCAAAGCCGCGCTCTCCACACAGCTACAGTACAAACCCTAGAATCCCCCGACGACTGCGCCACGCCGCGTTCGCTGTTGCGCCGGCCCACAAGCCGGCCCCAAGAGAGAGCCAAGTCCTCCGATCCCGAAGTCTTGCAGAACGATCTGCCGCTGCACGCTCATCCGTTGCCGTGGCATCCACCGCGCCGTCCTGCTGTTCGATCCCTGGAAAAAAACCATGACTACGCTTGACCAAGCGCAGCCGGGCATGGCCCCTGCTGTTGCGACCGCACGTCCTCTCAACCGACAGGACTACAAGACCCTGGGCCTGTCGGCCCTGGGCGGCACCCTGGAGTTCTACGACTTCGTCGTTTTCGTTTTCTTCGCCAACGTCATCGGCAAGCTGTTCTTCCCGGCCGAGATGCCGGACTGGCTGCGCCAGCTGCAGACGCTGGGCATTTTTGCGGCGGGCTACCTGGCCCGGCCCATCGGCGGCATTCTGATTGCGCACTTTGGCGACATCCTGGGCCGCAAGAAGATGTTCACGCTGTCCATCTTCCTGATGGCCGTGCCCACGCTGGTGATCGGCCTGCTTCCCACCTATGCCGCCATCGGCATTGCCGCGCCGATTTTGCTGCTGGCCATGCGCGTGCTGCAGGGCGCGGCCATTGGTGGCGAGATGCCGGGCGCCTGGGTCTTCGTGGCCGAGCATGCGCCGGCGCGCCACTATGGCTTTGCCATCGGCTCGCTGACTTCGGGCATCACGGGCGGCATCTTCCTGGGCTCCATCATCGGTGTCTGGCTCAACAGCACCTACAGCGCCGAGGAGATCCACGACTGGGCCTGGCGCATGCCCTTCATCCTGGGCGGCGTGTTTGGCCTGGTATCGGTCTACCTGCGCAAGTTCCTGCACGAGACACCCATCTTCCAGGAGCTGATGGCACGCAAGCAGGCCGACCGCGAACTGCCGCTCAAGACCATCGTGCGCGACCACCGCCAGGCCTGCGTGCTGGTGGCGCTGATGACCTGGGTGCTGTCCACGGCCATCGTGGTGGTGGTGCTGTTCACGCCGGCCTATCTGCAGAAGGTCTTCCACATCGACGCGGCCCTGGCCATGAAGGCCAATGCCGTGGCCACGGTGACGCTGACGCTGGGCTGTGTGTTCTGGGGCTGGCTGTCCGACCGGATGGGCACGCGTGTGGCCATGGTCACGGGCTGGCTGGGCATGACGGTGACGGCCTATGCGTTCTATCTGAACCTGCCGGGCACGGCGTCCTCGCTGGTGTGGAGCTACGCGCTGGTGGGCTTTTTCGTGGGCAGCATTGCGCTGCTGCCGGTGGTGGGCGTGCGCGCCTTCCCGGCCGAGGTGCGTTTCACGGGCCTGTCCTTTGCCTACAACATGGCCTATGCGGTGTTCGGCGGCATGACGCCCATGCTGGTGTCCGTGTGGCAGCAGGTGGATGTGATGGCGCCGGCCCACTATGTGGCGGCCATGGGCATCCTGGGCGCGGCCATCGGCTTCTGGCCCCTGGCCTGCCATGGTTGGCAACCCAGGCGCGGCTGAGCTTGGCAGTGGAATGAAGGGCAGCATGGCTGCCCTTTTTCTTGGGCGCCGCATGGATCGCTGACAATCCTTTCATGAGCACCACGCGACAAGAACTCCTGGCCCACTTCGACGGTTTGCTGCAGCCCGAGCGCTTCAAGGACTACGGTCCCAACGGCCTGCAGGTGGAGGGGCGCGGCGAGATCCGCCGCATCGTCAGCGGGGTGACGGCAAGCCGGGCGCTGATTGAGGCGGCCATCGAGGCGCAGGCCGATGCCATCTTCGTGCACCACGGCCTGTTCTGGCGCGGCATGGATGGCCGCATCACGGGCTGGCTCAAGGAGCGCATCCGCCTGCTGCTGGCCCATGACATCAATCTCTTTGCCTACCACCTGCCGCTGGATGCCCATCCGCAATGGGGCAACAACGCGCAGCTGGGTGTGCAGCTGGGGCTTGAGGGCCAGGCAACGTTTGGCGAGCAGAACCTGGGCTGGATGGCCGCGGCGGAGTTTGCCGACGCGGCGGCGCTGGGCAGGCATGTGGAGCAGGCGCTGGGGCGCACGCCTGTCTGCGTGGGGGGAGAGCGCTTGCGCTCCATTCACCCCATTCGCCGCATTGCATGGTGCACGGGCGGCGCGCAAGGTTTCTTCGAGGCCGCGATTGCCGCTGGGGCCGATGCCTTCATCACGGGCGAGATTTCCGAGCCGCAGGCGCACCTGGCGCGCGAGACGGGCGTGGCCTTCCTGGCTGCCGGCCACCATGCGACCGAGCGCTATGGTGCGCCGGCCCTGGCGGGGCAGGTGGCATTGGAGCTGGGGCTGGAGCACCGTTTCATCGAGATCGACAATCCGGCCTGATGCTGGCCTGTTAGTGGCCCACTATTGGCCCGCCCAGGGGTCGAGGCCTTTTGCTGCAAGCGTGGTGCGAATGACCGGCTTGCCTGACCCGGATACTGAAAATGCCTGATTCCACACAGTCCACGGCCTTGATGGCCATCACCCAGGGCGACTCTGCCGGGGTGGGGCCCGAGACCATCGCCAAGGCGTTCATGGGCGCGCCCGAGCAGATGCGCGGCTGCTTCGTCGTCGGCGAGTTGCAGACGCTGCGCCGGGCAGCCGCCGTGGCGGCGCGTGCGCGCGATGGCGACAACGCCATTCCCATGCCCGTGGCCGTCATCGAGTCGGCTGAGCAACTGTGGCAGGTTCCGCCCCAGTGCATTCCTTTGCTGGAGCTGCCCGGGCTGCCCGGTCCTGCGCCCTGGGGCCAGGTGAGTGCCAGCGCCGGTGACGCGGCTGCGCGCTGCGTGGTCTGGGCCGCGCGGGCTGCCTTGCGAGGCGAAATCGCGGCTCTTGTGACGGCGCCCCTGCACAAGGAGGCGCTGCATGCTGCGGGCGTGGACTTTCCTGGTCATACCGAGCTGCTGCAGTTCGAGGCTGCGCAGCATGCGGGTGTGGGCCTTGACCGCATGCCGGTGCGCATGATGCTGGCCAATGATGAGTTGCGGACGGTGTTGGTCAGCATCCATACCTCGTTGCGCAAGGCGATCGATGCGGTAACGAAGGACAACCTGCTGCAGACCTTGCGCATCACGCATGAGGCCCTGTCGCGCAGCCTGGGCCGCCCACCGCGGATCGGTGTGGCAGGGCTGAACCCGCATGCGGGCGAGGGCGGCCTGTTCGGCAGCGAGGAGGTGGAGATCATTGCCCCGGCCATCGCCCAGGCGCGTGCCGAGGGCCTGGACGCCCATGGACCTTTTGCGCCCGATACGGTGTTCATGCGCGCCCGCAATGCGCCCGGCCACCCCGGCGAGTTCGACGTGGTGCTGGCCATGTACCACGACCAGGGACTGATTCCCGTGAAGTACCTGGGCGTGGAAAAGGGCGTGAATGTCACATTGGGGCTGCCGCTGGTGCGCACCAGTCCGGATCACGGCACGGCTTTCGATATTGCAGGGCAGGGCCTTGCAGAGGCGAGCAGCCTGATTGAGTCCGTGCGAATGGCGCGCAAATTGGCGGCTTGAATGGCTAGCCCAAGCATCGGGAATCTGCAGTAATGGAAAACGCCCGTGGCAACCATGCCACGGGCGTTTTGATTTGCGTCAAAACACGAATTTCAGCGCTTGAGGCTGTCGCGAATCTCGCGCAGCAGCACGATGTCTTCAGGTGTGACGGGGGCCGGCGCGGGGGCGGCCGGGGCCTCGCGGCGCAGGCGGTTGATCTGCTTGACCATCATGAAAATGATGAAGGCCAGGATGATGAAATTCACCGCCACCGTGATGAAGTTCCCATAGGCAAATACGGGGACGCCGGCCTTCTTGAGGGCATCGAGCGTCATCGCTGTTCCGGGGGGCACGCTGCCCAGTACGACGAACAGATTGGAGAAGTCCAGCTTGCCGAAAACCAGGCCAACGACCGGCATGATCAGGTCGTTTACCACGGAATCGACGATTTTGCCAAACGCTCCGCCGATGATGACGCCCACGGCGAGATCTACCACGTTTCCCTTAACTGCGAACTCACGAAATTCCTGCATCATGCCCATGGCTGGCTCCATCTGGAAAGAGTTTGAGATAGCGCAGTATTGCGCGGCTTTGGAGCCTGTCAATGTCGGAGTCGGTATGGAATAACCATACTCGCCCCGCTACAATTTATTGTTGACCCCAACTCAAGCGACGTAGTTCGAGGAACCCCATGAGTGACACTCCAATCGACTCCAGCAAGCGGACGTGGATCATCACGTCGGCGTGTGCTGGCGCGGTGGGCGGCGTGGCGACAGCCGTCCCGTTCGTGAGCACCTTCCAGCCATCCGAGAAGGCCAAGGCCGCCGGGGCTGCAGTGGAGGTCGATATCTCCGCACTCAAGGACGGCGAGAAGCTCACGGTCGAGTGGCGCGGCAAGCCAGTCTGGATCATCAAGCGCACGCCGGAACAGATCAAGGAACTGCCCGAGCTGGACAGCCAGCTGGCCGATCCCCAGTCCAAGCGCCACCCTGAAGAGTTCACGCCGCCCTACGCGATGAATGAAGCCCGCTCGATCAAGCCCGAAGTGCTGGTCGTCGTCGGCATCTGCACGCACCTGGGCTGTTCGCCTTCCGACAAGTTCCAGCCCGGCGCGCAGCCTTCGCTGCCCAATGACTGGAAGGGCGGCTTCCTGTGCCCCTGCCATGGCTCGACCTTTGACATGGCTGGCCGTGTCTTCAAGAACAAGCCGGCCCCCGACAACCTGCAGGTGCCACCGCACATGTACCTGTCGGAGACCAAGCTCCTCATCGGTGAAGACAAGGCTTGAGGGAGACAAGAACAATGGCCCACGAATTCAAGGACATCGATCCGAACGCGCCTGCGGGCGCCAAGCTCACGAACTGGTTCGAGAACCGTTTTCCAACGGCTTTCGACGCCTACCGTGTGCACATGTCGGAGTACTACGCTCCGAAGAACTTCAACTTCTGGTACATCTTCGGCTCGCTGGCGCTGCTGGTGCTGGTGATCCAGATCGTCACCGGCATCTTCCTGGTGATGCACTACAAGCCGGACGCCGAGAAGGCGTTCGCCTCGGTCGAGTACATCATGCGCGATGTGCCCTGGGGCTGGCTGATCCGCTACATGCACTCCACGGGCGCGTCGGCCTTCTTCGTCGTCGTCTATCTGCACATGTTCCGCGGCCTTCTGTACGGTTCGTACCGCAAGCCGCGTGAACTGGTCTGGATCTTCGGCTGCGCCATCTTCCTGGTGCTGATGGCCGAGGCCTTCATGGGCTACCTGCTGCCCTGGGGCCAGATGTCGTACTGGGGCGCACAGGTGATCGTGAACCTGTTCTCGGCGATCCCCTTCATCGGCCCTGACCTGGCGCTGCTGATCCGTGGGGACTACGTGGTGGGCGATGCCACGCTCAACCGCTTCTTCAGCTTCCACGTGATCGCCGTGCCCCTGGTGCTGCTGGGCCTGGTCGTGGCCCACTTGCTGGCGCTGCACGACGTGGGCTCCAACAATCCGGACGGCATCGAGATCAAGGGCCCCAACGCGCCCAAGGACGCCAAGGGTCATCCGCTGGACGGCATCCCCTTCCATCCCTACTACACGGTGCACGACATCTTCGGCGTGACGGTGTTCCTGTTCCTGTTCTCGGCCGTGGTGTTCTTCGCGCCCGAGTTCGGCGGCTACTTCCTGGAGTACAACAACTTCATTCCGGCCGATCCGCTGAAGACGCCTTCGCACATTGCGCCGGTCTGGTACTTCACGCCGTTCTACTCGATGCTGCGTGCCATCACCAGCGAGATGATGTATGTGCTGATCGCCTGCGTGTTGCTGGGTGCGGGCTTTGGCGTGCTCAAGTCGCGCCTGCCGGCCGCCGTCAAGGGCGTGGTCGCCATCGTGGCCCTGGGCGTCATCGCCATGATGCTGTCCATCGACGCCAAGTTCTGGGGCGTGCTGGTGATGGGTGGCGCCGTGATCATCCTGTTCGCGCTGCCCTGGCTCGATTGCAGCCCGGTCAAGTCCATCCGCTACCGTCCGAGCTGGCACAAGTACCTCTACGGCATCTTCGTGATCAACTTCGTGATCCTGGCCTATCTCGGTGTGCAGCCGCCGTCGCCCATCGGCGAGCGCGTGTCCCAGGTCGGAACGCTGTTCTACTTCGGCTTCTTCCTGCTGATGCCCTGGTGGAGCCGCCTGGGCAAGACCAAACCCGTTCCCGATCGTGTGACGTTCAAGCCGCACTGAAGCTGGAGAGAACAACAATGAAGAAACTGATTCTCACGTTGATCGCGGCCCTGGGCATCATGACCGGTGCACAGGCTTCCGAAGGCGGCATCGCCTGGGACAAGGCCCCGGGCAAGACCAATGACACGGCATCGCTGCAAAACGGCGCCAAGCTGTTCGTCAACTACTGCCTGAGCTGCCACTCGGCTGCATTCATGCGCTTCAACCGGCTGCAGGACATCGGACTGACCGAGCAGGAAATCAAGGACAACCTGCTGTTCACCACCGACAAGGTGGGCGAGACCATGAAGGCGGCCATCAACCCGAAGGAAGCCAAGGAGTGGTTCGGTGCCAATCCACCGGATCTGACGGTGATCGCGCGCTCGCGCGCAGGCCACAACGGCACGGGTGCCGACTATCTCTACACCTTCCTGCGCACCTTCTACCGCGATGACACCAAGGCCACGGGCTGGAACAACCTGGCCTTCCCCAGCGTGGGCATGCCCCATGCACTGTGGCAACTGCAGGGCGAGCGCCGTGCCATCTTCGAAGAAGCCGAAGAGCACGGCGTGAAGACCCAGGTTTTCAAGGGGTGGGAGCAGGTCTCTCCCGGCTCCATGAGCCCAGTGCAGTACGATCAGGCAGTTGGCGATCTGGTGAACTACCTGCAATGGATGGGTGAGCCGGCACAGAACAGCCGCATCCGCATTGGCGTGGGCGTGCTGCTTTTCCTGGCGGTCTTCATCTTCATTGCATGGCGCCTCAACGCCGCGTTCTGGAAAGACGTCAAATAAAACCGTGACTGCAGAAGGTCGTGCAAGCGATTGCGCGGCTGAACTGTGTGCAGAGTGGGCGCCGCGAGCGACCCACTCTTTTTGATTTTTAGGAGCCTCCACCATGATGGTGCTTTATTCGGGAACGACCTGCCCCTTTTCACACCGTTGCCGTTTCGTCCTGTTCGAAAAAGGCATGGACTTCGAGATCCGCGATGTGGACCTGTTCAGCAAGCCTGAAGACATCAGCGTGATGAACCCGTGCGGCCAGGTGCCCATCCTGGTCGAGCGCGACCTGATCCTGTACGAATCGAACATCATCAACGAGTACATCGACGAGCGCTTCCCGCATCCCCAACTGATGCCCGGCGACCCGGTGGACCGCGCCCGCGTGCGCCTGTTCCTGCTGAACTTCGAGAAGGAACTGTTCGTGCACGTGAGCACGCTCGAGGAGCGCAACGTCAAGGGCAACGAAAAGGCCATCGAAAAGGCGCGCGCTCACATCCGCGACCGCCTGACGCAACTGGCTCCCGTGTTCCTCAAGAACAAGTACATGCTGGGCGAGAACTTCTCCATGCTGGACGTGGCCATTGCCCCGCTGCTGTGGCGCCTGGACTACTACGGCATCGAGGTGTCCAAGAACGCCGCCCCGCTGCTCAAGTACGCCGAGCGCATCTTCTCGCGCCCTGCCTACATCGAAGCGCTGACGCCTTCCGAGAAGGTGATGCGCAAGTAATTCGCATCGGTTGACGACTGATTGCGCGGGCAGGGAAGGCGGTCAACCGATCGCCATATCCTGCCCGTTTTCGTATTACGACCACTCTTTTCCTGGGATCGTCATGACTGCCCCCGAAGCAACTTCCACCCGCCCCTACCTGATCCGGGCCCTGTACGAGTGGTGCACCGACAACGGCTTCACACCCCACATCGCAGTGCGCGTGGACCGCAACGTGCAGGTGCCGCGCGAGTTCGTGCGCGACGGCGAGATCGTGCTCAACGTCAGCTACGACGCCACCAGCGGCCTGCAAATGGGCAATGACTTCATCAGCTTCACGGCCCGCTTTGGCGGCAAGCCACGCGAAATCATGGTGCCTGTCGAGCAGGTGATGGCCATCTACGCACGGGAGACCGGCCAAGGCATGGCTTTCCCGGCGCCGGAGTCGGATGCCGACAACGACAACGACAACGAAGTTTCGGTCGAGCAGGAATCCGATGAGCCTGTGTCGCAGGGCGCAGTTGCTGAAGTGCCGGCCGAGCCAGCTGCCGACGAACGCGTGGTGCAGCTGGTGAGTATCCAGAGCGAGGGTGATGATGAAGAGCCCCCGCGCACGCCGCCGCCCTCGGGCACGCGGCCCTCGCTGAAGCTGGTGAAGTAGGTTTTTCGTACCCTGGGCCTGTGATCACGCGTGCAAGCGGGCTCGCAAGCGCCAGGAACGGCTGAAGCAGTCTTTTTCTGCGCTAGAATTCGTGCTTCGCCGGTTTAGCTCAGTTGGTAGAGCACCCGCCTTGTAAGCGGTAGGTCGTCAGTTCGAATCCGACAACCGGCACCAAAAGGTCTCCTTCGGAGGCCTTTTTTCATTGCTTTCTTCATTTCCGGCCGCGTTTTTTTCAGCGGCCGATCAGGCCTGCACTTTGAGCCGGATCTCGGTCACATCCCACCCCTTGGTGCGCAGGTGGGCTGCCATGGCGGGCAGCAACTGGCGGATCTTGGCGGCGGCCGCATTGTTTCGCACCAGCAGGCACCAGGTGCTGCCCTCGATGGGGCCCGCCTGCAGGCTGGCGCGCAGCAGCGGCGGCACCAGGGGCAGGATGGCCGTCAGGCGATTGCTGGAGTCCCGGGTGAGCTGTGCGAGCCGCGCCAGCGTGGGCGAGTTCTCGACGGCGTGCAGGGCGGTGACGGCGTGGTGGCGGCGTGTGAAGGTCATGGGCTTGAAGGGCTGGACTGGCAGCGTTGGCATGCGCCGGCCCGGAGGGTCGTTATAGCAGCATCTGCGGGGTGGCGCGGGTCCGGGGATTCGGGTTCGGGGCTGTGCGACTGCATGCGTCGGCCTGCCTGAAAGAGGGTTGGACAGAGGCAGTTAGAATCAATTGTTCGGTTCTCGCTTCGGCCCGGTCGCATGTGTTCTTCAGAAGAGCACTTGCAGGCAGGTGGAGCGGCCCCATCTGAAATCCAACAATCTAGGGATTCCAGGCACACCGCAGTCCGCTTCAGCGGGCGGCGGTGTGTCTTTTTCGCATGGCCACCAACTTCCTCACCAAACTATTCGGCAGCCGAAACGATCGGCTTCTCAAGCAATACCGCAAGACGGTTGTTCGCATCAATGCGATGGAGCCCGACTACGAGAAGCTCAGCGACGAGGCTCTGCGTGCAAAGACGCAGGAGTTCAAGGAACGTGTGGCCAAGGGCGAGTCGCTGGACGACCTGCTGCCCGAAGCCTTCGCCGTGGTGCGCGAGGGCTCCAAGCGCGTCATGAAGATGCGCCACTTCGACGTTCAGCTGCTGGGCGGCATGGCGCTGCACTACGGCAAGATCGCCGAAATGCGCACCGGCGAAGGCAAGACGCTGACCGCCACGCTGCCGGTCTACCTGAACGCACTGTCGGGCAATGGCGTGCACGTGGTGACCGTGAACGACTATCTGGCCAATCGCGATGCGACCTGGATGGCCAAGCTGTACAACTTCCTCGGACTGTCGGTGGGCATCAACCTGCCCAACATGCCGCGCGAGGAAAAGCAGGCCGCCTACAACAGCGACATCACCTACGGCACCAACAACGAGTACGGCTTCGACTACCTGCGCGACAACATGGTCTACGAGTCGGGCGACCGCGTTCAGCGCGTGCTCAACTACGCCATCGTCGACGAGGTGGACTCCATCCTGATCGATGAGGCCCGCACGCCGCTGATCATCAGCGGCCAGGCCGAAGACCACACGGCCATGTACGTGGCCATGAACAAGATCGTTCCCAACCTGGTGCGCCAGGAAGGCGAGGCCGACCCGCGCACCGGCGAAGGCGTGACCAAGCCCGGCGACTTCACCGTGGACGAGAAGAGCCACCAGGTGTTCCTGACCGACCAGGGCTACGAGGCCGCAGAGCGCCTGCTGGGCCACGCCGGCATGATTGCCGAGGGTGCCTCGCTGTACGACCCGGCCAACATCACCCTGGTCCACCATCTCTACGCGGCGCTGCGTGCCAACAACCTCTACCACCGTGACCAGCACTATGTGGTGCAGAACGGCGAGATCGTCATCGTTGACGAGTTCACGGGCCGCCTGATGGCTGGCCGGCGCTGGAGCGACGGCCTGCACCAGGCGGTCGAGGCCAAGGAAGGCGTGACCATCCAGGCCGAGAACCAGACCATGGCCTCGATCACCTTCCAGAACTACTTCCGTCTCTACGGCAAGCTGGCTGGCATGACGGGCACGGCCGATACCGAGGCCTACGAATTCCAGGAAATCTATGGTCTCGAGACCATGGTGATTCCGCCCAACCGTCCCAGCAAGCGCGACGACCAGCTCGACCGTGTCTACAAGACCACGCGCGAGAAGTACGAGGCGGCGATCCGCGATATCCGCGAATGCCATGAGCGCGGCCAGCCCGTGCTGGTGGGCACGACTTCGATTGAGAACTCCGAAATCATCGACGAGCTGCTCAACAAGGAAAACCTGCCCCACCAGGTGCTCAACGCCAAGCAGCACGAGCGCGAGGCCGACATCGTGGCCCAGGCCGGTCGTCCCGGCATGATCACCATCGCCACCAACATGGCCGGCCGCGGCACCGACATCGTGCTGGGCGGCAACATCGAAAAGCAGGTGGCTGCTGTCGAGGCCGATGAATCCCTGTCCGAAGCCGAACGCCAGCAGCGCATCGAACAAATGCGCGCCGACTGGAAGATCGAGCACGACAAGGTCTCGGCCCTGGGTGGCCTGCGCATCATCGCCACCGAGCGCCATGAATCGCGCCGTATCGACAACCAGCTGCGTGGCCGTTCGGGCCGCCAGGGCGATCCCGGCTCCTCGCGCTTTTACCTGAGCCTGGACGATGCGCTGATGCGCATCTTCGCGGGCGACCGTGTGCGCGCCATCATGGATCGCCTGAAGATGCCCGATGGCGAAGCCATCGAAGCCGGCATCGTGACCCGCTCCATCGAAGGTGCGCAGCGCAAGGTCGAGGCCCGCAACTTCGACATCCGCAAGCAGCTGCTCGAATACGACGACGTGTCCAACGACCAGCGCAAGGTGATCTACCAGCAGCGCAACGAGATCCTCGACGCCTCGGACCTGTACGAGATGATCACGGTGATGCGCGACGACGTGGTGTCCGATCTGGTGCGCCAGTACGTTCCTGCCGAGTCCATGGAAGAGCAGTGGGACCTGGCCGGTCTGGAAAAGGCGCTGGAAAGCGAATGGCGCATCCAGCTGCCGCTGCAGTCGCAGGTGCAGTCCGCGCACGCCATCACCGACGAGGAAATCCTCGAAAAGGTGCTGCAGGCCGCCCGCGAAGTGTTCGATGCCAAGGTCGAGCTGATCGGCCGCGAGAACTTCACGCAATTCCAGCGCGCCGTCCTGCTGCAAAGCTTCGACACCAACTGGCGTGACCACCTGTCTGCACTCGACTATCTGCGCCAGGGCATTCACCTGCGCGGCTATGCGCAAAAGCAGCCCAAGCAGGAATACAAGCGCGAGGCCTTCGAGCTGTTCCGCCAGCTCATCGACCAGGTCAAGACCGAAGTCACGCGCGTGCTGATGACCGTGCAGGTGCAGTCGCGCGAACAGGTGGAGCAGGCCACCGAGGCCCTGGAGCAGCGCAGCGCCCACAGCCTGGAGCACATGACCTATGGCGCTCCGTCGGATGGCGACATCGGTGGCTCCGTCGAAGACGAGCCGCTGGAGCTGCCCGAAGGCGCTCGCGTGGGCCGCAATGATCCCTGCCCCTGCGGCAGCGGCAAGAAGTACAAGCAGTGCCACGGCAAGCTGTCCTAAAGCTCCCCCTGAGTCGCTTCGCGCCTTCCCCCTCTCTCGCTTCGCGGGAGGGGGACGACACCCTTGGTGCGGGGCGGCGCGGCCGGCGTAGGCCCTTCCTTGGTGTCCCTGAGCTGGGGCATGCTGTTTTGGGATTCACTGCACACAGCAAGCTTCAATTGACAACACGGGCTTCGGCCCGTGTTTGCATTGGGGTGTGTTTGTGATGCTCTGAAATACGCACGGCCCTGGTTTGTTCCGATAATGGAGCGCGTTTTTCTTTCACTGTAGGAAGCCCCTCAATGCCTGTGAATCTCTCCGCTCCCGTGCACGCCGACCTGTTGGCGATCGACGGCGTTCGCATCGGCGTCACCGAAGCCGGTGTGCGCAAGGCCAACCGCAAGGACCTGTCCGTGTTCCTGCTCGACGAGGGCGCTTCGGTGGCTGGCGTGTTCACACAGAACCGTTTCTGCGCAGCGCCTGTGCAGGTCAGCCGCGAGCATCTGGTTCAGACAGCGGGCGCCATCCGTGCCATGGTCATCAACACAGGCAATGCCAATGCAGGCACCGGCGCCGACGGCCTGGCACGTGCGCGCCGTACCTGCGCAGATCTGGCAGCGCTGCTGCAGCTCAAGCCCGAGCAGATCCTGCCGTTCTCCACTGGCGTGATCATGGAAGAGCTGCCTGTGGACCGCATTGCAGCCGGCCTGCCGGCCGCCATTGCCGCAGCCAAGGCCGACAACTGGGGCACGGCTGCCGAGGGCATCATGACCACCGACACCCTGCCCAAGGCCTTCAGCCGGGCCGTGGACATTGGCGGCAAGCGCGTGAGCATCACCGGCATCAGCAAGGGCGCGGGCATGATCCGCCCCAACATGGCGACCATGCTGGGCTTTCTGGCCACCGATGCGGCCATCGCTCCCGAGCTGCTGCAGCCCCTGGTCAAGGAACTGGCCGACGGCTCGTTCAACCGCGTGACCATCGACGGCGACACATCGACCAACGATTCCTTTGTGCTGGTGGCCACGCACAAGGCCGGCAACGCGCAGATCACTTCGCTGTCCAGCGCCGAAGGCCAGGCCCTGAAGGCTGCATTGCTGGATGTGTCGCGTTTGCTGGCCCAGGCCATCGTGCGCGACGGCGAAGGCGCCACCAAGTTCATCACCATCAAGGTGGAGGGTGGCAAGACCGAGGCCGAGTGCCGCCTGGTGGCCTACTCCATCGCGCATTCGCCCCTGGTCAAGACGGCGTTCTTTGCCAGCGACCCGAACCTGGGCCGCATCCTCGCGGCGGTTGGCTATGCTAGCATCGACGATCTGGACCAGACCAAGATCGACCTGTACCTGAACGATGTGCATGTCGCAGTCAATGGCGGCCGCAACCCTGCCTATCAGGAGGAAGACGGCCAGCGCGTGATGAAGCAGCAGGAGATCATCGTGCGCGTGCTACTGGGCCGAGGGGAGGCCGAGCAGACCGTGTGGACCTGCGATCTGAGCCACGACTACGTGAGCATCAACGCCGACTACCGCTCCTGACTCTTCACCCACCGTGCCGCCGGCAGCCGCAGGCCTTGTGCCTGGCTGCTGCCAGCTTTCAATGGCGGCCGGCGCGCAAAAGCTCTGGCGTTGGCATGAGATCCATCTCGATTCCCGGGCATATCCAGCGTCGGTGGCCGTGAGATCCGTATTCGAGAGACATCCATGACATTGCCCACAGAAGCCGCCGCCGCCCCCTTGCTGCAACTCGTGCAGCGCGCCGAGCAGCTGATGCAGCGCATCGAGGCCATCCTGCCCCAGCCGCTGCAATCCCCCGCAGACTGGAATACCGCCATCGCCTGGCGCTATCGCAAGCGCGCCAACGGCTGCGGTTTGCTGGAGCCCGTGCGCCACGTCGGCGCCATGCAACTGTCCGACCTGCAGAACATCGACGTGCAAAAGGACAAGATCGCGCGCAACACCGAGCAGTTCGTGACCGGCCGCACGGCCAACAACGTGCTGCTCACCGGCGCGCGCGGCACGGGCAAATCCTCGCTGATCCGTGCCTGCCTGCATGCCTTTGCTTCGCAGGGCCTGCGCCTGATCGAAGTGGACAAGGCCGATCTGACGGACCTGCCCGACATCGTCGATGTGGTGGCCGGCCGGCCCGAGAAGTTCATCATCTATTGCGACGATCTGAGCTTTGAGGAAGGCGAGCCTGGCTACAAGGCCCTGAAGTCCATTCTGGATGGATCGGTCAGCGCCGCCAGCCCGAACGTGCTGGTCTATGCGACCAGCAATCGCCGCCACCTGCTGCCGGAGTACCAGTCCGAGAATCTGACCTACCAGCGCGGCGAGGATGGGGAGCTGCATCCCGGCGAGGTGATTGAGGAAAAGATCTCCCTGTCCGAGCGCTTCGGCCTGTGGGTGAGCTTCTATCCCTTCAGCCAGGACGAGTACCTGCGCGTGGTGGCTCAATGGCTGGAGGCCCTGGGACTGGACCAGGCCACGATCGAGGCCGCGCGTCCTGAGGCCCTGGTCTGGGCACTGGAACGAGGCTCGCGCAGCGGCCGCGTGGCCCATCAGTTCGCCCGTGACTATGCGGGCCGCGCCGAGCGCCCGAACCAGCGCCAGACTGGCATCGCCGATGTCCAAGGGCTGGCCGAAGAGGCCGAGCTCTGACCAGCCTGCTGCCCGGCCTTGGGGCCGGGCGGTTTTTTGCGAAAGATCAAGTGACTGAAAAAGAAATCTCCTTGAACACCGGCGCCGATGCTGCCCAGTCTCAAACGCCGTCTCAAGCGCCGGCCCGGCGCAAGCACACCGAAGTCGCCGTTGGCGTGCTCCTGCGCGAGTCCGATGGTGCGCTGCTGATCACCAGCCGGCCGCCGGGCAAGCCCTATGCCGGCTATTGGGAGTTCCCTGGTGGGAAGATCGAATCCGGCGAGACCGTGGAGCAGGCATTGCGTCGCGAGCTTCAGGAAGAGCTGGGCGTCGAGATCGCAGCAGCCCCCGTCTGGAAGGTGACCGAGCATGACTATCCGCATGCCCTGGTGCGCCTGCACTGGTGCAAGATCACGCGTTGGAGCGGGGAGTTCGAGATGCGAGAAGGCCAGCAGATGGCCTGGCAGCAACTTCCGCTGCAGGTGCAGCCGGTGCTGCCTGGCGCCTATCCGGTGCTGCAATGGCTCAGCGAGGAACGCGGGCTGCCTTTTGATGCCGGCTTCTACGAGGCAGGCCAACCGAAAGTCTGATCAGGCCTGATCAGGGTTCAGTACGAGGATCGCCGAAGGGCGAATCCTCGGGAGGTATGGGCGCAGGCACGCGGAATTCCTCGTTGGCCCAGGCGCCCAGGTCGATCTGGTAGCAGCGCTCGCTGCAAAAGGGCCGAAAGCGGTTGGCCGGCGCGAACAGGCTGGGGCCGCTGCAGGTCGGGCAGCGCACCGTGGGCCCTGCGGATGCGGATGATGCATCGACAGAGGGCGTGGCTTTCGTGGACATGCCGGCAGTCTTTTTCATCAGCTGCAAAGCGTGACCTCGAACGAGGCATCTTCGCTGCAAGGCTGGGGTTTGGCGCCGCTCTCGGGGCGAAGCAGGCGCACCGAAACCAGCAGGCGGTTGCCGCTGATTTCCGGGACAAGATTCAACGCAGGGTCTATGCGAAGGCGCAGCAGCTGGAAGCTGCGACCGGGCGGCATGGCCTGCTGGAATACGCCCTTTTCTGCGGCCACCCATTGCGGGACACCGGTTTCGCGCAGCATCTTGAGCAGCAGTTGCAGCGACTGACCCAGCGGGGTCAGTGTGCTGGCCCAGTCCTCCAGATCACGCAGGCGCACCTGGGGGTCATGGAACTGCCAGGCGTGATAGGCCGGCAAATCGAAACCGCAGGTGCCGCCAGGGATGCCGATGCGGCTGCGCACGGCCATCAGCCATTCGTTGTCGGTCAGGGACTGGCCGGCCTTTCCGTTCTGGGCATTGAGCTGGGCAAAGCACTGCTCCACATGGCGGGACACCTGGTCGAGCATGTGCTCGGCGATATCGGGGTTGCCGCGCAGGCTGTCGAGCAGGCTTTTGTGGCGTTCGAGGTCCTTGAGCACGTCCGTCTTCAAGTCGGTGCGTGCTGCCACGTCCATGATCTCGAAGATGGTGACCAGCGCGAAATGGTGATCGATGGAATGAGCGCGCGACAGCAGCTCGCCCAGGCGGCGATACAGCTGCTCCAGCCTGAGGTAGGTCCTCAGGCGCTCATTAAAAGGATATTCGTACAGGATCACGCTTGCTGGGCTCCTCGGGGTGCTCAGGAATCAGCTGTCTACGTCGTGCACATGCTGAATTACACGCACAGGCCAAGCCATGGCGTGCATCATAGCCCGAACCATGCCGAGATTCGATCGCTGCATGCGCGCAAAGCCTCTATCGTCATGGCTTCGTCGTTGTAGAGCACCCAGTCGGCTGCCGCCAGCCGTGCCGCGCGGGTGGCCTGGGCGGCGATGATGGCTTGCACAGCATCGCGGGGCAATCCGTTGCGGGCCATGACGCGTGCGATCTGTGTTTCCGTCCGGCAGTCCACGACCAGCACGGCATCGAGCAGGGCAGGCCAGCGGCCGGATTCCACAAGCAGCGGGATGTCATGCACGATGAGCGCGCATCCGCCATCGGTGGCCTGCTGGACTTCAAGGGCCGTTTGCCGAGCCACCAGAGGGTGGATGATGGCTTCCAGCTGCTGGCGTGCTGCAGGCTGCTGGAAGACCAGTTCTCGCATGCGCGCACGGTCCAGAGCACCGTTCGCGTCGATCAGTTCAGGTCCGAAGCTGCGCGCAATCTCGGGCAATGCGGCACCTGCCGGGGCGGTGAGGCTGCGCGAGATCTGGTCGGCATCGATGATGCTTGCTCCGCGCAAGGCAAGCTGTGCGGCCACGGTGCTCTTGCCGCTGCCGATGCCGCCGGTCAGGCCCAGCCGGAACGGACGCGGACGTGGTGGCGGGGCGTTGCTGGATTCCATGCCGCAGTGTCGGATCAAAGACCGATGGCCGCCAACAGGGATTGCAGCATCTGCTGGGGTCCGAACACCATGGCGGCAAAGCCGGCGCCCGCAAGAAAGGGGCCAAAGGGAACATAGCCACCTTCGCGCAGGCGGCTGTTGATCTTCAGCGCAATGCCCACGATGGCGCCAATCACGGACGAGATCAGGATGATGGGCACAAGAGCCTGCCAGCCGAACCAGGCCCCCAGCGCGGCAAACAGCTTGAAGTCGCCGTAGCCCATGCCTTCCTTGCCGGTGACCAGCTTGAAGGCCCAGTAGACCAGCCACAGCGAAAGATAGCCCGCTGCGGCACCCCAGACCGCGTCGGCCAGAGGCACGGCGGTCCAGTGCAGTGCCGATGAAAGCAGCCCGGCCCACAGCAAGGGCAGGGTGATGTCGTCGGGGAGCAGTGTGGTATCCCAGTCGATCAATGCCAGGCTCAGCAAGGCGGCGCTGAACAGGCACCAGATGGCGCCCGTGGGCGTGATGCCCCATTGCATCGTGCAGTAGGCGAATAGCGCAGCGCAGGCCAGTTCCACCAGCGGGTAGCGGATGCTGATCGATGCCTTGCATTCGGAGCAACGGCCCCGCAGCGCCAGATAGCTGAGCACGGGAATGTTCTCGTACCAATGGATGGCATGGCCGCAATGCGGGCAGCGCGAGCGGGGGCGGCTCAGGCTCAGGGGCGGCTCGGCAGGCGGCAGCGCTGTGGCGGGCGATGGCGTGGCGGAGGATGAAGATTGCTCTTGCGCCCATTGGGCGCATTCCGCATTCCATTGCTGCTCCATCATGCGGGGCAGCCTATGCACCACCACGTTGAGAAAGCTGCCAACCAACAGGCCCAGCAGGCCGCCCAATGCAGCCTGCATCCAGAGTTCCAAAACCATCAGACCACCTGACCCAGCTTGAAGATGGGCAGATACATCGAAACCACGATGCCGCCGATGAGGGTGCCCAGGAAAACAATGATGATGGGCTCCATCAGGCTGGACAGGCCAGCCACCATGTCATCGACTTCCTCTTCGTAGAAATCGGCTGCCTTGCCAAGCATGTGGTCGATGGAGCCGGATTCCTCGCCGATGGCGCACATCTGCAGCACCATGGAGGGAAAGACGTTGGCATTGGTCATGGCTACCGTGAGGCTGGTGCCGGTGGAGACTTCCTGCTGGATCTTCTCGGTGGCATTGGCGTAGATGGCATTCCCGGAGGCGCCGCCGACGGAATCCAGTGCTTCGACCAGCGGAACGCCTGCAGCAAACATGGTCGACAGCGTGCGCGTCCAGCGTGCAACGCAGGACTTTTCGATCAATGCGCCAAAGACCGGCATCTTCAACATTGCACGATCCATGAACTGCTGCATGCGCTCATTGCGCTTCCAGGCCTGCATGAAGAAGTAGAAGCCGCCTCCGATCACGCCGAAGATTACCCACCACCATTGGACAAAGATGTCGCTGACACCCATCACGAACAGAGTCGGGGCCGGCAGATCCGCACCGAACGAGCTGAACACGTCCTTGAAGGCCGGGATCACGAAAAGCATGATGATGGTCACGACGATGAAGGCCACAACGACCACCGAAATCGGATACATCAACGCCGACTTGATCTTGGACTTGATGGCTTCGGTCTTCTCCATGTAGGTGGCCAGGCGGTCCAGCAGGGCTTCCAGGATACCGGCAGCTTCGCCTGCCTCTACCAGATTGCAGTAGAGGCTGTCGAAGTAAAGGGGGTGCTTGCGATAGGCCGCATTCAGTGAGGTGCCGGTCTCCACGTCGGAGCGGATATCGGCCAGCAGGCGCGTCACACTGGGGTTGGTGTTGCCGCGCCCGACGATGTCGAAGGCCTGCAGCAGAGGGACGCCAGCCTTCATCATCGTGGCCATCTGGCGCGTGAACAGCGCGATGTCCTTGGGCTTGATCTTCTTGCCGCCGCGCGTACGGCGCTTCTTGATCTTGCTGGGAAGCACGCCCTGACGGCGCAGCATGGCCTGGACCTGATTGATGCCCCCGGCCCGGGTTTCGCCGCGGACGATCTTGCCGTTGCGATCCTTGCCCTCCCATTCAAAGACAAATTCCTTGATTCCTTTGGACGCGGCTGTGGCCATCGTGCTCCCTCTTTTGTTGTCTGCGCTGTCCGCGCTATTTACTCATTGGTGACTGCCAGCACTTCTTCGAGCGAGGTCAGTCCTAGTCTGGCCTTGTGCAGTCCGGATCCGCGCAGAGACCGCACGCCTTCACGCTTGGCCTGTGCCGCGATCTCCAGCGCGCTGCCGTCCTGCAGGATGATGCGCTGGATTTCCTCGCTGATCGGCATCACCTGGTAGATGCCGACGCGTCCCTTGTAGCCGTTGTTGCATGCCTGGCAGCCCACGGGCTTGTAGGTGACCCAGCTGCCATCAATGTCCGCCTCGTCATAGCCCGCCTCCAGCAGCGCCTCCTGCGGGATATCCGCAGGCTCCTTGCACTGGGGGCACAGGCGCCTGGCCAGCCGCTGGGCGGTGATCAGAATCACGCTCGATGCGATGTTGAAGGGGGCAATGCCCATGTTGCGCATGCGCGTCAACGTGGTCGGTGCATCGTTGGTGTGCAGCGTGGACAGCACCAAGTGGCCGGTCTGTGCGGCCTTGATCGAGATGTCGGCGGTTTCCAGGTCGCGGATTTCGCCGACCATGATGATGTCGGGATCCTGGCGCAGAAAGGCCTTGAGCGCCGTCGCAAAGGTAAGGCCCGCCTTTTCGTTCACATTGACCTGATTGACGCCGGGCAGGTTGATTTCCGAGGGGTCTTCTGCCGTCGCGATGTTCACCCCGGCCTTGTTCAGCATGTTCAGGCAGGTGTACAGTGACACCGTCTTGCCCGAGCCCGTGGGGCCTGTCACCAGAATCATTCCGTAGGGGCGCCCGATGGCTTCGATCAGACGTGCCTTTTCCTCGGGTTCGTAACCCAGGGCATCAATGCCCATCTTGGCCGAGCTCGGGTCAAGGATACGGATCACGATCTTCTCGCCAAAGAGCGTGGGCAGGGTGCTCACGCGAAAATCGATGACGCGGTCCGGGCCGACCTTGAGCTTCATGCGGCCATCTTGAGGAACACGTTTTTCCGAGATGTCCAGGCGCGAGATCACCTTGATGCGCGAGGCCAACTTCTCCTTTATGGCAATGGGCGGTGATGCGATTTCGCGCAACTCGCCGTCAATGCGGAAGCGTACGCGATATTGATGTTCGTAGGGCTCGAAATGCAGGTCCGACGCGCGCATGTTGAAGGCGTCGAGCAGCATTTTGTGCAGGAACTTGACGATGGGCGCGTCCTCGACGTCCGCTGCCGCCGTGTTGTCTTTCTCCTCGGCAACCTCGTCGGGCTTGAGGTCGCCGAACTCGAAATCGCCGCCCCCGCTGTAGCTCTCCATGGCTTCGCTGGCGCTTTTGCTCTGCTGAGCTATCAGGCGCTCCAGCTTGTCGGCCTCGACGATGATCCAATCCACGCCTAGCTGGGTGGTGAACTTGATCTGCTCTGCAGCTTCCTGCTGTGTCGGGTCGGCCGTGGCCACCGTGATGCGGTTGCCGCGCTTGCTCAAGGGGAGGACGCGATAGGAGCTGATGATCTTGGCGTCCAGCAACTCATGCGGCAGGCGCGCGGCGTTGATGGCATCTAGATCGAGCAGCGGTGCGCTGAACATGGTTGAGACCGTCTCGGCCACTTCCAGGGCCGAGAGGATGCCCGCGTTGCTCAACTCGGCAATGAACGAGGTGCGGTTGGCGCCGGCCTTGCTGGCGGCGGCTTCCGCTGCCTGCTGCGATACCTTGCCTGCTGATATCAGGGCTCGCCCGATGCCGGGGAGCGATGCAACAGCGGAAGCATTCTTGAGCGAGGAGTCAGCAACAGCCATGTAGCAAGACGTTTGAGAGGAAAGGACATTTATCCTATCATCCCTGAAGGCTTGAAAGGCCAGACGCACTATTGCGCACCCAGGTCTTGAACCTGGCTCAATGGTGGCGTGGTGATGAAGTGACCAGAAATGGTCGGGGTGAGAGGATTCGAACCTCCGGCCTCTACGTCCCGAACGTAGCGCTCTACCAGGCTAAGCTACACCCCGTTGCTTTTTTAGACAAAGCAATGCAGCCTGAAATCAGGTGCGTCGCTCCAAAAGCTGAGAGGCTAATTGTAGCAAACTTGCCGTATGCAAATTGCTCGGGAGCACATTTATTGCGTCGATGGCGCGGCGTGCCTCGGCGTGTGCAGCCTCGCGTGCCACGTCCAGCGCACCTGTGCTGCGCACGATATCCACCACGGCAGACAACTGCTCGGTTGAGCCCTGCTCGATGGCGTTGCGCACGATGGCAGCCTGCTCCGGAGTGCCGCGCTGCATGGCGGCAATCAGCGGCAGGGTGCACTTGCCTTCGCGCAGGTCGTCTCCCAGGTTCTTGCCCATTTCCTGGGTGTCGCCTGTGTAGTCGAGCACGTCGTCAATGATCTGGAAGGCGGTGCCCAGGGCCTGTCCATAGATGGCGCAGGCCTGTTCGATCTCGCGGGGGGCGTCGGCCAGCACGGCGCCCAGCTGCGCGCTGGCCTCAAACAACTGGGCGGTCTTGGAGCGGATGACGTGCAGGTAGCCGGCTTCGTCCAGCGAGGCATCATGCGTGTTGATCAACTGCTGCACCTCGCCCTCGGCGATCACGTTGGTGGCGTCCGAGAGGATCTTGAGCACACGCATGCTGCCCACTTCCACCATCATCTGGAAGGAGCGCGAGTGCAGGAAGTCCCCGACCAGCACGCTGGCCGGATTGCCGAAGGTCTCGTTGGCCGTCGGGCGGCCACGGCGCAGGGTGGACTCGTCCACCACGTCGTCGTGCAGCAGAGTGGCGGTATGAATCAGCTCGACCACGGCCGCCAGGACATGCCTGTCCCTGCCTTCGTAGCCCAGCGCATTGCAGACCATGAGCAGCAGGGCCGGGCGAAGCCGCTTGCCGCCGGCAGCGATGATGTACTGGGAGATCTGGGCAATCAGCGGGACGGTGGTCGTCAGGCGCTGGGCGATCACATGATCCACCTCGCGCATGTCGTCAGTGATCAGGGCAAGCGGATTGGGGGTGGAGAGAGCTGTGGTCAAGGTACTGTGGCCGCCAAGTGGATCGGCAATTATAGGAAGAGCGATCCCGCCTGCGGCCGGCCCTGGCGGTTGTTTGGGCGCGGGGTGGGAGCGCTTCATGCAAAGAATGTGAGTGCGTGCTAGAATCCTCGGCTTCCGTGGAAATTCGTTCGCGGAACTCTCAAATTCAAGAGGTTTAAATGTACGCAGTCATAAAAACCGGCGGCAAGCAGTATCGCGTTGCAGCTGGCGAAAAGATCAAGGTAGAACAGATTGCTGCGGACGTAGGCCAAGAAGTTGTGATCGATCAGGTTCTGGCAGTCGGCAACGGCGCTGAAATCAAGGTCGGCACACCTCTGGTGTCCGGTGCGTCTGTCAAGGCAACCGTGGTTGCTCACGGCAAGCACGACAAAGTGCACATCTTCAAGATGCGCCGTCGTAAGCATTATCAGAAGCGCCAAGGCCATCGCCAGCAGTTCACAGAGCTGCAGATCGTGGCGATCGCTGCTTAATTCAGGAGCTGAGTCATGGCACAGAAAAAAGGCGGCGGCTCTACGCGAAACGGGCGCGATTCCAAGCCCAAAATGCTCGGCGTGAAGGCTTTCGGTGGTGAACTGATCACGGCCGGCTCGATCATCGTGCGCCAACGTGGCACCAAGTTCCATCCCGGCGACAACGTCGGCGTGGGCAAGGACCACACCCTGTACGCTCTGGTGGACGGCCACGTGTCGTTTGCTGTCAAGGGTGCACTGTCCAAGCACACGGTCAATGTGACGGCTGCCTAAGCCCTGTCACTTCGACGCTCGAAGCCCCGACCTGTCGGGGCTTTGTCGTTTCAGGAGGGTTGTGCATCGTGCCTTCGCCCTCTTTTCCGTCTCTGAGGTGTGGCCTGGGGCTGTCTGGTGCACACTGCTTTTTGTAAACTGGATGCCTCATGAAGTTCGTCGACGAAGCTTATATCGACATTTCCGCCGGTGACGGCGGCAATGGCTGCGTGTCATTCCGGCACGAAAAATACAAGGAATTTGGCGGTCCCGATGGTGGAGACGGTGGCCGTGGCGGCCATGTCTACGCGGTGGCCGATGTCAACCTCAACACTCTGGTGGACTACCGCTTCTCGCGCCGGCACGATGCCACGCGCGGTGAGCACGGCAAGGGCTCGGACATGTTTGGTGCGGCGGGCAACGACATCACGCTGCGCATGCCGGTTGGCACCATCATCAGTGATGCCGAAACCGGCGAGGTGCTCTACGAGCTGCTGACGGCCGGTGAGGTGGTCACCATTGCCAAGGGTGGCGACGGCGGCTACGGCAACCTGCGCTTCAAGAGCGCCATCAACCGCGCGCCTCGGCAAAAGACACCGGGCTGGCCTGGCGAGCGCAAGAATCTCAAGCTGGAGCTCAAGGTACTGGCCGACGTGGGTCTGCTGGGTATGCCCAATGCGGGCAAGTCCACCTTCATTGCCGCGGTCTCCAATGCGCGTCCCAAGATTGCCGACTACCCGTTCACCACGCTGCATCCCAATTTGGGGGTGGTGCGCGTCGCTGCCGAGCAGAGCTTTGTGGTGGCCGACATCCCTGGCCTGATCGAAGGCGCCTCGGAAGGTGCGGGCCTGGGTCACCAGTTCCTGCGCCATCTGCAGCGCACCCGATTGCTGCTGCATGTGGTGGACCTGGCGCCGTTCGATGACAGCGTGGATCCTGTGGCTCAGGCCAAGGCCATCGTGGGCGAGCTGCAGAAGTACGATGCCGAGCTGTACAACAAGCCGCGCTGGCTGGTGCTCAACAAGCTGGACATGGTGCCGGCCGAGGAGCGCGCCGCACGCGTCAAGGACTTCGTCAAGCGCTTCAAGTGGAAGGGGCCGGTCTTCGAGATTTCCGCCCTGACGCGCGAAGGCTGTGAAGTGCTGATCCGCACCATCTACAAACATGTGCATGAGCAGCAGCAGATCGAGGCCGGTCCCAAGGAAATCGATCCGCGCTTCGTCGAAGTCGAGGGTGATGGCGTGGATCTCACCGATCCGCGTTTTGCCCCCCGCGATTCCGAGTAAGAGCCGCCTGCCGCTCCCATCGCCTTGATCACAACAGCGGCGCGGCCTGCCTGGGCCTGCGCTGCAAGAATCACTATCCATCCATGTCTTCCAACTTGTTGCGTGATGCCCATCGCATCGTGGTCAAGGTCGGCTCCAGCCTAGTGACCAATGAAGGTCGCGGTCTTGACGAAGCCGCCATCCAGGAATGGAGCCGCCAGCTGGCGGCCCTGGTGCGCGGGGATGAGAGCCATGGCGGTCAGCGGCGCGAGGTGATCATGGTCTCCAGCGGGGCGGTGGCTGAAGGCATGAAGCGCCTTGGCTGGGCCGCGCGGCCCAAGGAGATCCATGAGCTGCAGGCCGCTGCAGCCGTGGGCCAGATGGGGCTGATACAGATGTACGAGTCCAAGCTGCGCGAGCAGGGCATGGGCAGTGCCCAGGTGCTGCTCACGCATGCCGACCTGGCGGACCGCGAGCGCTATCTGAATGCGCGCAACACCTTGCTGACGCTGCTGGAGCTGGGCATCGTGCCGGTGATCAACGAGAACGACACCGTGGTCAACGATGAGATCAAGTTCGGCGACAACGACACCCTGGGTGCTTTGGTGGCCAATCTGATCGAAGCCGATGCCCTGGTCATCCTGACCGATCAGCGAGGCCTTTACAGCGCAGATCCGCGCAGCAATCCCGATGCGCGTTTCATCGACGTGGCAAATGCCGGCGATCCTGC
Source organism: Delftia sp. K82 (assembly GCF_002193035.1). NCBI lineage: Bacteria > Pseudomonadati > Pseudomonadota > Betaproteobacteria > Burkholderiales > Comamonadaceae > Delftia > Delftia sp. K82. The sequence goes on from NZ_MYFL01000001.1 coordinate 337,804, forward strand.
ACTGGAGGAGATGGCGGGCGGTGCGGGCTCGTCCATCGGCAAGGGTGGGATGATCACCAAGATCCTCGCGGCCAAACGTGCGGCGGGGTCGGGTGCTTCAACCGTCATCGCCTGGGGCCGTGAACAGGACGTGCTGGTGCGTCTGGCTGCGGGCGAGTCCATTGGCACGCTGCTCGTGGCGCAGACCCACAAGAACCAGGCGCGCAAGCAGTGGATTGCTGACCATCTGCAACTGCGCGGTTCTGTGTCCGTGGATGCCGGTGCCGTGGCCAAGCTGCGCGACGAAGGCAAGAGCCTGCTGCCCATCGGCATGGTGAATGTGGATGGCGAATTCGCCCGCGGCGATGTGATTGCCGTGCGCGATGCGCTGGGCATCGAGGTGGCGCGTGGTCTGGCCAACTATGCAAGTGCCGAGGCGCGTCTGCTTTGTCGTAAGAGCTCGGTGGAGATCGAGCGCCTGCTGGGCTATTCCGCAGGCCCGGAGATGGTGCACCGCGACAACATGGTGATTGCCGGGCACTGATGCCTGCGCAATCGGGGCAAAGAAAAAGCGCACCCTCGGGTGCGCTTTTGCATGGAGCCTTTGGCTTCAGGCCTTGCCTGGATCGGGGTGCAAGACCTGCTGCTGCCCTGACTGTGGATCAGGATCGAAGCAGGCACCAGGCGGCAACTCCATGCCGGGATTGACGCGAAAGCTGCCTGAGCGCGCCGGATGCAAGCCTGGGGCGCCATAGGTTTCGGGGCCTGTTTCATGGGCTTCCCTGGGGCGCATGCCGCTGCGAAGATAGCGGTTGCGCTGCTGCTCGCCCCGTGGCAAAAAGCGTGCCAGCTCGGTCAGGGCCATCTCGTAGACGCCGCGTTTGAACTCCACCACCACATCCAGTGGCACCCAGTAGTCGTTCCAGCGCCAGGCGTCGAATTCGGGGTGGTCGGTGGCACGCAGGTTCAAATCCCAGTCGTGACCCATGAGTTGCAGCAAATACCAGATCTGCTTCTGGCCTTTGTAGTGTCCGCGCGCATCGCGGCGGATGTACCGGTCTGGCACCTCGTAGCGCAACCAGTCCCGGGTGCGGGCGACCACGCGAACGTGGTTGGGCATCAACCCCACTTCCTCATGCAGTTCCCGGAACATGGCCTGTTCGGGTGTCTCCCCCCGGTCAATGCCGCCCTGTGGAAACTGCCAGCTGTGGGTGCGGATGCGCTTGCCCCAGAACACCTGGTTCTTTTGGTTGAGCAGGATGATGCCGACGTTCGGGCGAAATCCGTCCCGGTCAAGCATAATCGAACCCCAATTTTCTGAATTGTGTCCATTATGCACGGTGCCTTGCCAGCGGCAAGCACGCTGCCCCGATTCCCGCGAAGCCCCTGATCCATGAAAGCCTCCCAATTTTTCATCTCCACCCTCAAGGAAGCTCCGGCCGATGCCGAAGTGGTCAGCCACAAGCTCATGACGCGGGCCGGCCTGATCAAGAAGCTGGGCGCAGGCATCTATAACTACATGCCCATGGGGCTGCGCGTGATCCGCAAGGTCGAGGCCATCGTGCGCGAGGAAATGAACCGTGCCGGTGCCGTGGAAGTGACCATGCCCGTGGTCCAGCCTGCCGAGATGTGGGAGGAGACCGGCCGCTTCGAGAAGATGGGCCCCGAGCTGCTGCGCATCAAGGACCGCCATGGCCGTGACTTCGTGATCCAGCCCACCAGCGAAGAGGTGGTGACGGACATTGCGCGCCAGGAGCTTAAGAGCTACAAGCAACTGCCCAAGAATTTCTACCAGATCCAGACCAAGTTCCGCGATGAGCGCCGCCCGCGCTTTGGCCTGATGCGCGGCCGCGAGTTCATCATGAAGGACGCCTATTCCTTCGACAAGGACCGCGACACCGCCCAGATCAGCTACCAGACCATGCGCGCGGCCTACAAGCGCATCTTCGATCGCTTCGGCCTGCAGTACCGTGCCGTGCGTGCCGACAGCGGCGCCATCGGCGGTGATCTGAGCGAGGAATTCCAGGTGATCGCCTCCACGGGCGAAGACGCCATCGTCTACTGCCCGAGCAGCGACTACGCCGCCAATATCGAGAAGGCCGAGGCCCTGGCGCCTGCAGCCCCCCGTCCCGCTGCAGCCCAGGCCATGGCCCGTGTGGCAACGCCGGGCAACAGCACCTGCGAATCCGTGGCTGCCCAGCTGGGCCTTCCGCTGTCGCAGACGGTGAAGTCCCTGGTGCTGGCCACCGACAAGCTCGACGACAAGGGCGATGTGGCGGGAAGCCAGGTCTGGCTGCTGCTGCTGCGTGGCGACCATGAGATGAACGAGATCAAGGTGGCCAAGGTGCCTGGCCTGGACGTGGGCTTCCGCTTTGCCACGGTGGCCGAGATCGAGGAGCACTTCGGTTGCCAGCCCGGCTACCTGGGGCCCATCGGCCTGAAGAAGCCCGTGAAGCTGGTCGTTGACCGCGAGGTGGCCGTGATGGCCGACTGGGTCTGCGGCGCGAACGAGGCCGACTTCCACATCACCGGCGTGAACTTTGGCCGTGACCTGCCTGAGCCCGATGTCGTGGCCGACCTGCGCAATGTGGTGGCCGGCGACAAGTCCCCCGATGGCGCAGGCGAGCTGGCCATCGAGCGCGGCATCGAAGTGGGCCATGTGTTCTACCTGGGTACCAAGTACTCCCAGGCCATGAACGCCACCTTCCTGGCCGAGAACGGCAAGCCCTCGCTGTTTGAAATGGGTTGCTACGGCATTGGCGTGACGCGCCTGCCCGCTGCCGCCATTGAGCAGAACCATGATGAGCGCGGCATTATCTGGCCCGACGCGATTGCGCCCTTCACCGTGGTGGTCTGCCCCATCGGCATGGACCGCAGCGAGCCCGTGAAGGAAGCCGCTGAGAAGCTGCATGCCGAGCTGCTGGCACTGGGCGTGGACGTGATTCTGGATGACCGCGGCGAACGCCCGGGCGCCATGTTTGCCGACTGGGAACTGATTGGCGTGCCGCACCGCGTGGTGCTGTCCGACCGGGGCCTCAAGGAAGGCCAGGTCGAGTACCAGCATCGCCGCGACACGGAAGCGACCAAGATGGCCGCTGCCGATGTGCTGGGCCATCTCAAGCAGAGGCTGGGTCTGTGAGCCAGGCCCCCGTGATAGCGCGCCGTGATTGCCTGCGCCTGGCGGCTTCGCTGGGTGCTGCGCCGTTGCTGGGCGCGGTGGCCGCGCCCGCCTGGGCTGGCGGGCAGCTGGAAGAGCCGCTGGCCGATTCGGTGCGCACCGCGCTGAGTTCGGCCGTCACGGGATCGGCGCCGCCCGAGCTGCGCTTTGCCTCCACCGAGGCCCGCATGGACTACCTGCGCTGGCTCACGGCCAGCAGCGAGCGCCTGCGCTCGCGCAAGCCCGAACTTGCAACACGGCTGGAGTTCCTGCAGACCGTCTGGTACGAGGCCAAGCGCGCCGGCCTGGAAGTCTCGCTGGTGATGGGACTGGTGCAGGTGGAGAGCGCGTTCCGCAAGTTCGCCATCTCCAGCGTGGGCGCGCGCGGCTATATGCAGATCATGCCGTTCTGGATGCGGCTGATCGGCGATGGCGACATCGGCAAGCTGTTCCACATGCAGACCAATCTGCGCTTTGGCTGCGTCATCCTGCGCCACTATCTGGACCGTGAAAACGGCGATGCCTACATGGCGCTGGGCCGCTACAACGGCAGCCGCGGCCAGCCCCAGTATCCGAATGCGGTGTTTGCTGCGCAGCGCCGCTGGGAGATCGAGCCCTCGCGCTCGGCCTGAGGAGCCGCAGGCTGGCGCCTGGCGGCAGTCCTGCAGGCCTGCCTTGATGCGTTTTCAGGACGACGTGTCCGGCGACATGCTGGACACCTTGGCCACGGCGGCGGCCGTGTCGCCTGCATTGGGCGGCGCGGCCGGGCTGCTGCCGGACATGCGTGTGACCAGCACCTGGTCGATACGGTAGCTGTCCACATCCATGACCTCGAAGCGGTAGCCGCCCCATTGCACGGTGTCCGTGCGCCTGGGAATGCGGCGCAGCATCACCATGAGGAAGCCGCCCAAGGTTTCGTAGTCCTCGGAATGCGGCAACTCGTCGAGCTCCAGGGCCTGCATCACATCCTCGACCGGCGTGACGCCATCGATCAGCCAGGAGTTCTCGTCGCGGCGCAGGATCTGCTCCTCGTCGCCGGGGCTGACGAGGCCGCCCATCACCGTGCTCATCACGTCATTGAGCGTGACCACGCCGACCACCAGGCTGTATTCGTTGACGATGACGGCAAAGTCCTCATGCACCTGGCGGAACTGCTCCAGCACCTCGGCCAGCGTCAGGCGGTCCGGCACGACCAGCACCTTGTGGACCAGCGAGTCGTCCATGAGCGACAGGGACTGGTTGTTCAGCGCGCGCTGGAACAGGTCCTTGGCATCGACATAGCCGACGATGTGGTCGATGTCGCCGTCGCAGACGGGGTAGGTGGAAAAAGGCTCCTCGGCAATGCGGACCCGGATCAGTTCATCGGGGTCGTCGCGGTGGAAGTAGGCGATGCGGTCGCGCTGCGTCATGGCCGAGCCGATGGTGCGCGAGTCCAGTTCGAACAGGTTGGCGATCACCTGCTGCTCCTTCGCGGCCAGCACGCCGGCGCGCGCGCCGGCTTCGGTCATGGCCAGGATGTCTTCGTGCGTGATGCGGTCATCGCGCACCGTGGGCAGGCCGAACAGCTTGGCAACGGCGTCGGCCAGGTGGTTGAAGCACCAGACCAGGGGCTTGAGCACGGCCATGCACCAGAGCATGGGGCGCAGCACGCGGATGGCCAGGGCCTCGGGCTCGGCCATGCTCAGGCGCTTGGGCAGCAGGTCGGCAAACAGGATGAACAGGGAGGTGACGCTGGCGAACGAGAGCAGGAAGCCCACGGTCTGCGCACGGCTGTCGGGCAGCCAGAGCATCAGCAGCTCGGCCAGATAGGGGGTCAATGCCCCTTCACCCACCACGCCGCCCAGGATGGCGACGGCATTGAGCCCAATCTGCGTGACCGTGAAATATTCGCCCGGCTGGGCCTGCATCTTCATGACCAGTTCGGCGCGGGGTTCGCCGTCCTCCATCATCTGCCGCAGTCGCAGGCGCCGCGAGGCGGCCAGCGAGATCTCGGCCACGGAGAAGAAGGCACTGGTCAATATCAGTGTGACGATCAACAGCAGACTTTGGGACAGACTCATAGGCAGGGCGGAGAAGCGGGCGCAGGCGCGCTTTTCCGGATGTGAAAGATGTGACCATTCGACCACACATCGCATGCCCCTGGCCCTGAGGCATGCCAGGGGAGTCTGCCGGCAGCGCGGCACAGGCGAAAAAAAGCCACCCGAAGGTGGCTCGATGCTGCGCCGAAGGCGCGTGGTGCGATAAGGCTCAGGCCTTGGGTGCCAGCAACTGCTGCAGCTCGCCCGACTCGTACATCTCCATCATGATGTCCGAGCCGCCGATGAACTCGCCCTGCACGTAGAGCTGGGGGATCGTGGGCCAGTTGCTGTAGTCCTTGATGCCCTGGCGGATTTCCTGGTCTTCCAGCACGTTGACGGTGGAGATGTCCTTGGTTTCCACGCCGCAGGCCTTGAGGATCTGGATGGCGCGGCCAGAGAAACCGCACATGGGAAAGCTGGCGCTGCCCTTCATGAACAGCAGGATGTTGTTGCTCTTGACCAGTTGGTCGATGCGTTGCTGGGTGTCGCTCATCTGTGTGGTGCTCCGGGGTCGTGGTGGGCGCCGCAGGCGCGGCGGCATGGATGGGATTATTTCACTCTCGGCGCGGACTTTGAAAGCATGCGGGATTGCTGCGCCCAGGCCAGCGCTCAGGCCTGCCCTTGCCATTGCCCGCCCGTGCAGCGGGCAATGCCGCCCAGGTCGTGGCGATGCTGCACGTCGCCAAAGCCGGCATGGCACAGCAGGGCGGCCACGGCATCGGCCTGGTCCCAGCCATGCTCCATCAGCAGCCAGCCGCCGCTGGCCAGCAGCGCGGGCGCCTGGGCGATGATGGCGCGGATATCGGCCAGGCCATCGGCACCGCTGGCCAGCGCCGACAGTGGCTCATGCGCCAAGGCCTGCAGATGCGGATCGTCGTCGCGGATATAGGGCGGGTTGCTGACGATGAGGTCGAACGGTGCCTGCCCTGCCAGCGGCTGGAGCCAGCTGCCATGCGCGAACTGCACGCCCAGTTGCAGGCGTGTGGCATTGGCGCTGGCCACGGCCAGTGCGTCGGCGCTGGCATCCACGGCCCAGACCGTGGCGCCGGGGCGCTGGCTTTGCAGGGCCAGCGCTATGGCGCCGCTGCCGGTGCCCAGGTCCACCACGCGGCAAGCGGGGGCTGCCTGGGACAGGGCAGGCATGAGCTCCAGCGCCCAGTCCACCAGGGTCTCGGTATCGGGGCGTGGGTCGAGCACACGCGCGTCCACGGCCAGATCGAGCCCGTAGAACTCCTTGTGGCCGAGCAGGTAGGCAACGGGTTCCGCGCCAAGGCGGCGTGCACACAGCGCGGCATAGGCCTCGGCCTGGGGGGCGGTCAGCATGTCCTCGTCATGGGTCAGCAGCCAGGCGCGGCCGCCAGACCGGCGCCCGAGCACGTGCAGCAGCAGCATTTGCGCGTCGATGCGCGCAAGCCCCAGGGTCTGGGCCTGCTGCAGCGCTTCTTTGACGATGGGTGGATTGGCCATGGCCCGGGCCTCAGTTGTTGACCTGCAGCTCGGCCAGCAGTTCGGCCTCGCGTGCGGCCTGCAACGCGTCGAGCACATCGCCCAGGTCGCCTTCCATCACGGCCAGCAGTTTGTAGATGGTGAGGTTGATGCGGTGGTCCGTGAGCCGGCCCTGCGGGAAGTTGTAGGTGCGGATGCGGTCGCTGCGGTCGCCGCTGCCGATCAGGCCCTTGCGCAGTGCGGCCTCCTTGGCTTCGCGTTCGCTGCGTTCCTTCTCCTGCAGGCGCGCCTGCAGCACCTGCAGGGCCTTGGCCTTGTTGCTGTGCTGGCTGCGGCCGTCCTGGCACTCGGCGACGATGCCCGTGGGCAGGTGGACCACGCGCACGGCCGAGTCGGTCTTGTTGATGTGCTGGCCGCCGGCGCCGCTGGCGCGGAAGGTGTCGATGCGCAGGTCGGCCGGGTTGAGCGTGATGGCCTGGGTTTCGTCCGGCTCGGGCATGACGGCGACGGTGCAGGCGCTGGTGTGGATGCGGCCCTGGGTCTCGGTGGCCGGCACGCGCTGCACGCGGTGGCCGCCGGATTCGAAGCGCAGGCGACCGTAGACATCCGTGCCTTCCACGCGCAGCACCACTTCCTTGTAGCCGCCCAGCTCGCTCTCGTTGGCGCTCATGATCTCGACCTTCCAGCCCACGGCGTCGCAGTGGCGCGTGTACATGCGGGCCAGGTCGCCTGCGAACAGGGCCGATTCGTCGCCGCCCGTGCCTGCGCGGATTTCGAGGTAGGCGTTGCGCGCGTCGTCGGGGTCCTTGGGCAGCAGCAGGCGCTGCAGCTCGTCCTCAAGCTGGACCAGCTCGGCCTCGGCGCTGGCGATTTCCTCCTGCGCCATGTCGGCCATGTCGGGGTCGGAGAGCATGTCCCGCGCGGCGGCCAGATCGGCCTCGCGCTGGCGGTGGCGCGCATAGCGGCCTGCAATGGCGGTGACGTCCGCGTGCTCGCGCGAGATGGCGCGGTACTGCTTCATGTCGCCCATGATGTCTTCGCGCGAAAGCAGGAAGTTGAGTTCTTCAAGGCGCTGGGCGTAGCGCTCCAGTTGTTGGCGCAGAAAGTCTTGCATGGTGTGGGGCGGTGGTGCGAAGGGCTGCTCGGGCAGCACTGCGGCGGGAAACGTGGGGGCCTGGAAGGGCGGATGGGCCGTAAAAACCGGGAGAGGCGGGGAGGGGCCGCAAGTGCAGCCGGGGCGCCAGAGGCCCGCTGGCGCGCGGCCCTGCGCAGGGGCGGCGAGCGCCGCTAGAGAGCCTTGTCGGGGGCCGTGCCGCGCGGGCCGCTTTGGGCCGAGCGCAGGAACAGGCGCGAGACCGTGTCCATGGTCTGGCTGCGCTGGTCGGCATCGCCCTTGTGCAGCTCGGCCAGGGTGCCGTGCAGCATTTTCTGCGTGAGGCCGCGCGACAGGGCTTCCAGCACGGTGTCGATGTCTTCGCCCTTGGCCAGCAGCTTCTTGGCGCGCGCAATCTCCAGCGCACGCCATTCATCGGTCTGGGTGTTGAGCTGGCGGATCAGCGGCACCACGCCGGCCTGCGGGCGGCGCTGGTCCAGCCAGTGCATGAAGCTTTGCACGCCGTGGTCGATGATGACTTCGGCCTGCTCGACCGCTGCCTGGCGCTGGGCCTGGCCCGTGCGCACCACGGTGGCCAGATCGTCCACGGTGTAGAGGTAGACGTCGCGCAGGTCCTTGACCTCGGATTCGATATCGCGCGGTACGGCCAGATCGACCATGAACATGGGGCGGTGCTTGCGCTTCTTGAGCGCGCTTTCCACGGCGCCCAGGCCGATGATGGGCAGGCTGGACGCCGTGCAGCTGATCACGGCATCGTATTCATGCAGATGGTCGGGCAGGTCGGCCAGCCGCATGGTGCCGGCGCCGAACTGGGCAGCCAGCTTCTCGCCGCGCTCCAGCGTGCGGTTGGCGATCATGATCTGCTTGGGGTGGCGGGCCGCGAAGTGGGTGGAGACCAGCTCGATCATCTCGCCCGCGCCCACGAACAGCACGCGGATCTGGGACAGGTCTTCGAACAGCTGGCCGGCCAGCCGCACGGCGGCAGCAGCCATGCTGATGCTGTGGGCGCCGATCTCGGTGGAGCTGCGCACTTCTTTGGCCACCGCGAAGCTGCGCTGGAACAACTGGTTCAGCGTGCTGCCCAGGGCGCCTGCGTTCTCTGCGGCGCGCACGGCATTCTTCATCTGGCCCAGGATCTGGGCCTCGCCCAGCACCATGGAATCGAGCCCGCTGGCCACGCGGAAGGCATGGCGCGCCACATGGCCGTCTTCCAGCAGATAGGAGTGCGAGCGCAGCAATTCGGACGAAATACCGCCGCTGTTGGCCAGCCAGTGCAGGGTGTGGTCCATGGCCGGCATTTCGGCCGCGCAGTAGATCTCGGTACGGTTGCAGGTGGAGAGGATGGCGGTCTCGACGGCGCTGTGCTGGCGGCCGGGGCCGGTCAGCGATTCGCGCAGGCCCTGCAGCGTGGGCACGATCTGGTCGAGCGCGAACGCGAAACGACCCCGCATATCAAGCGGAGCCGTGTGGTGGTTGATGCCGAGTGCCCAGACTGCCATAACCCGGGATTATAAAATTTCGCGCAGTTTCAGGCATCCCTGAGTACAACACCCTGGAATCGGAGCCCGCACATGGGATGGATTGCGAGTACGAATCATTGGCTGAACTTCCTGGCGCCTGCACTTTTCCTGTCGCCGGCCCTGATGTTCTGCGCGCTTTTGATCTATGGAAAATCGCAGCAATCCCTTGTCTGGTGGTTGCAGGTTGCTATCAATTTGGTTGTTGGTGCGCTGGTGTTGCTGGCCGGTTTGTGGTGGTTCGGGCGCGATGCAAAGATGGCCACCTACACCGCCCTGGTCCTCGTGATGGCGCTTTGCCAGTGGGTGCTTTCGCGCGGCTGGCGCTGATCAGCGAGACCAAACCCCGACACAGAAGATTGATCCAGGTCAACGGATCCGTGGGGCGGCCGGCCATGCGCCCGCAGCCACTTTGCCGGGTCCATGGCGCAGCACTGCAGGCCCGGAGCATTCCTAGAGTTATTTTCAGAGCAGTCTGATAGATTTTCTTGCGCCGCTCATTGATTATCGAAAGCCTTTTTCTATCGATGAGTGGCGCTAGGCGCACAGTAGCGCACGCTTGCTGCACATCAGCAGCTCTTCTATCTGCCATCCCCGCATCGTCTCTCCCGAATTCGGTAGTGCCAGGCTGTACTGGGTGGATGGGCAAATGCCGCACTGCGGGGCGCAGCCTCTCATCGATGGATTCCTTTTGGATCTGAATCGACTCATGGGAGGGTCAATGCCTCAACGGTATTTTTGTGGGAATGCGGCTTCGCGCCGCTGTGTGCTCTTGCTCGCAATGGTCTTGTCCGGCGTGGCGTCACCGGGCTGGGCGCAAGTGCAGCGCAGCTTCATCAATGAAGGCTTTGAATTGCCGGTACTGAGCTCGGACACGGCCGCAGCCGAGTGTTCCGTGGAAACCTCCAGCGACGAGGTGCCGGGCTGGGAGACGACGCATCCTGACATGACGGGGCGCGGAAACTGCGCCAGCCCCAGTTACAAGAGCGGCCGCTTGATCGAATTACGCAAGGGCTCCAGTTCCGGCGTGGTAGCGCGACAGGGGGCCGCGTATGCCGAATTGAATGCGGCAGTGCCATCACGGATCTATCAGAACATTTGCCTGCAAAAGGGTGAAACCATCCGCTGGCAATTCAGCCACCGCGGTCGCTTGGGCACCGATGTGGCACAACTCAACATTACCAGTGGCAATTCGTCGACAGAGCCGGTGGTAGATATCACTTCCGGAACGGACGGCACGTTTGAGGTACCCACCCAGCACCAGAACAACTTGGTGCTTTTCCATCATGATGTGTCTGCGCAGCCCCACATGGCAGGCGCCAACCCCACTGGCTGGGTGGACTACGCCGGCAGTTTCGCCTATGGAGGGGAGACGGGCGCGGCAAGCCTGGGATTTGAATCCATCAGCGCTGCCGGTGGAGACAAGGCCTACGGCAACTTCCTCGACGGTGTGCAGATTGGCATCACGCCCTTCGTCGACTTCGTCAGCGCCGCCACGGCGGCACGCGAATCGGAGGGCAACAACCTGCCCCGGCTGCGCATCAACGGCAACGTGACCACGGCCTTCGACGTCGTCGTGCGCATTGTGGGCGGAACGGCCATCGGCCCCGGTGGCGCCACCGGAGCGGCGGTGGACTATTCCACGCCGAGTGGAACGGATACGCTGACCATCCGCATACCGGCGGGCCTGTACGACGGCGCCGGCGCCGGATCGCTGATCGCGCTGCCGGTGAGCATCATCAAGGATTCGGTCGCGGAGCCCGGCAAGACCATCCGCTTCGCGATCCAGGAAGCTCCCGGCCCGCTTCCCAGCTACCTGCGTGCGTCGAATGCGGCCTGCGGCGATGCACCGGTGGTGGAGTCCGAGTACACCATCATTGACGGGGGGCTGGATCTTGCCAGAGCCGTTGGCGAGCCTGTGCCGGTTGCCGGATCGCTGTCCCAGTACGACGTTGCCTACACGGTCAGGGCCAGCAATGCAACGGGTGCCGAACTGGCCTATGACCTGAGCGATGCCCTGGCCACGGATCCCGGCATCGGCTCCGTCAGCGTGCAGTCCTTGTCCTGTTCCAGCTCGGGTTCGGTTTCCAGTTGTGGCGACAATCTGCCTGGCAAGCTGCCGGCAGGCGCGGGCCCATGGAAGCTGAACCAGACGCGGCGCTCACTGGAGAGCGGGGCTGTGGATACCTACACCCTGGTCGTGCGCTTCAGCGTCCTGCCGGCCGCTGGCGTGCGGGCCTGCGCGGGTGCGGGAACCGGCTTGTTCGGGCTGGCAACGGCCACCGTTCTCAATGGCACGCCAGCCAGCGTGCAGTCCGAGGCCTGCGTCGATACGCCGCCAACTGCGCGCGTCATGCTGACGCAGCAGGTGGCAAGCCGGGTCGCATCCACGGACCAGTTCCAGGTGAAGATAACCTCGGGCGGCGCCACAGCCGGCATGGCAACCACGGCGGGTGCTGCTACCAGCGCATCCACCGCGCAAATCGTGGTGCCTGCGGGCGCGGCGCTGCAGTTCACCGAGGTGCTCAAGGCCAATGGCTCCGGGCCTGATCTGGTGCCAGATGGCTACGTAGCTGAGTTGAGCTGCACCAACGGCTCGGCAGGCTCCACCACGGCGCTGCCGAGCGGGGCCGGCACGGCGACGGCCTCCGCGCTGCAATGGCCCGCCATCACGCCTGCCGCAGGCGATTTGCTGGACTGCACCGTGGTGAGCACGGCCAGGCCGCCCAAGCTGGTGGTGGGGCTGGAGGCCAGCGCCAAGCACTCCGAACCCGGCAAGACGGTCAACTACGTCATCACCGTGGGCAATGCCGGGCCGGTGGCGACAACGGCTCCCATCCAGGTGAGGGATGTGGTCTCTGCAGGGCTGACTCTCGGCAGCTTGCCTGCCGGTTGCACGGCGAGCGGGCAGACGGTGAGCTGCGAGATCGCTGCGGGCCTGCCTGGGCGGGCGCCAGGTGCAGTCACTGCGGTTGGCCGGGCGGCAGAGATCAGGTTCACCATTCCCGTGACCGTGACACCTGGCGCGACTTCGGGCGGCAATACGGTCCAGGTGTGGGGCGGCGGAGATCCCGCGTGTACCGAGGCATCGCCTTGCTCAGCGAGCGCGAGCTTCTCGCTGCCCGCGCCCGGCGCGAGGCCGGTGCCGGTGGACTCGCGCAGCATGCTGGGTCTGCTGGGCATGGCGCTGGCAGCCTTTGCCGCGCTGCAACTGCGCGGCAGGTCTGCCCGACGGCCTGGGTAAGCCAGCTCTCTGGACTGAGCCTGCCAGCCCCGGAGCCCGCCGAATGTGTGGCGGGCCCCGGGGCCTTTTTCATGGCGAGGGGGTCACCGTTTGCGCAGGCACGGCACCCGGCGCGGCCTGCTCCAGAAGCCATGCGCGGAACTGCACAAACGCTTCGGAAGGCGCCCGCGCGGCCGGCCGGCACAGAAAGTAGCCGCGTTCGATGTGGACGGGTGCAGGCAAGGCAAGGGCCACGCGGCCGGCGGCCAGGTCTTCCTCCACCAGGCAGCGCTGCACCAGGGCCACGCCCATGCCAGCGGCCACGGCCTGGACCAGCAGGGCCACCAGTTCGAAGTCCGCCGCAGGCGCGGGGCAGGGCCCAGGCAGGCCGAGGTGGCTCATCCAACGCGCCCAGTTGCCAGGGTAGTTGGTGTGAAACAGCAAGGGGCGCGCAAGCACATCCGCTGCGCTGCGAATGGCTTGCGGGCCCTGCAATTCGCGCGGATGGCAGATGGGCACCAGATCGCGGCCCACCACATAGTCGGCCACCACATGGGCGGGCCAGGGCTCGCTGCCCACGCGCAGCCAGCCGTCGATCTCGGCGGCGGACAGCGGGTCATCGCGCCGGTAGGGGGCGAACGAAAGGACGATGCCCGGATGCAGGGCATTGAATCGCGGCAGGCGTGGAATCAGCCAGTGGCTGAACAGCGTGGGAACGACCGACAACCGCAGTTGCGGGCCGAAGTGGCGCCTGCGTGCGGCGGCCGAGGCCGATTCGATGGCGTGTACGGAGGGCTCCACGGCCTGCAGATATTCACGGCCAGCCTCGGTCAGCACGCTGCGCCGGCCCTGGCGCTCGAAGAGGGCAAAGCCCAGGTGCTCTTCCAGCCGGGCGATGGCGCGGCTGATGCCGCCCTGGGTGACATACAGCTCCTGGGCTGCCAGCGAGTAGCTGCCCAGGCGCGCCGCCGCCGCAAAGGCGTGCAGCTCGGAAAGCGAGGGAGAGTGCATGCGCATGACGGATGCAATTATGACGGTTTGTCATAGTTGCTTGCCGTCTTGTCTCTTTTCGCGCGTGCGGCGGCTGTCCAGAATCGGCGCCTGTTCCGCGAAGCCCTGCCCGCAGCAGGCCGCTCTTTCATCCATCACGAGAGGAAACACACCATGGCAATGCGCCGCACCCTGTTGTCCAGCCTGGCCGCCTGCGCCGCCACTGCTCTTTTGGCTCCCGTCGCCTGGGCCCAGGGCCCGGCTGCCGACTATCCCAGCCGGCCGATCCGCCTGGTCGTGCCGTTTGGCGCGGGCGGCTCCACCGATATGGTGGCGCGTCTGCTGGCCGAGAAGATGAGCGTGATCCTGGGCAAGTCCGTGGTGGTGGACAACCGGGGCGGGGCGGGCGGCTCCATTGGCGCCTCCGAAATTGCGCGTGCTGCGGCCGATGGCTACACCATCGGCATGGCTACGGTGAGCACGCATGGCTCCAACCCGGCCATCTTCCGCAAGCTGCCCTACGACCCGATCAAGGACTTCGCGCCCATCACCAATGTGATGTCCGTGCCCAGCGTGTTCGTGATCAACGCCAGCGTGCCCGCCAAGACCATGAAGGAGTTCATCGCCCTGGCCAAGGCCAACCCGGGCAAGTACAGCTTTGCCTCGCCGGGCACAGGTTCCCTGGGCCACGCCAACATCGAGAATTTCATGAACCTGGCCGGTATCGACCTGCTGCACATCCCCTACAAGGGTGCGGGCCAGGCCATCACCGACGCGCTGGGCGGCCAGGTCAATGCCATGACGGACAACCTGCCCTCCACGCTGCCCCACATCAAGGACGGCAAGCTGCGCCCGCTGGCCGTGCTGGCCTTCAAGCGCGCCGACGTGCTGCCCGACGTGCCCACCTACACCGAGCTGGGCTTCCCGCAGATGGGCGACGGCGGCTGGTTCGGCTTGGTCGCACCTGCCGGCACGCCGCGCCCCATCATCGACAAGCTCAATGCGGCTGCGCACAAGGCCATGGCCATGCCTGACTACCTGGAAAAGCAAAAATCCATCTCGGGCGAGTCCATGGGCAACACGCCCGAGGAATTTGCCAAGCAGATCAAGGCCGCCATCGAGCGCTACACGGCCGTGGCCAAGCGCGCCAACATCAAGCTCGACTGATGGACCGCATGGCACAGACCGATTTTCTGCGCCCCCGGCCGGACACCCCGGTCGTGGTGCATCCCGCCACCGGCGAGGTGCTGCCCATCGTCTGCGACTCGCCGCACAGCGGCACGTCCTATCCCGAGGATTTCGGCCATGCCGTGCCCATGTCCCTGCTGCGCCGTGGCGAGGACACGCATGTGGCCGCGCTCTGGGATCAGTGGCCCGCGCATGGCGCAACGCTGATCGAGGCCACCTTTCCGCGCACCTACATCGACCCCAACCGCAGCGAGGCCGACCTGGACCCCGCCCAGATCGACGGCCAGTGGCCCGTGCCCCTGGCGCCCAGCGTCAAGACCCGCCAGGGCCTGGGCCTGATCTGGCAGCGCATCAGCCGGGACGGCGTGGCCACGCCGCTGTATGAACGCCCGCGCACGGTGGCCGAGGTGGAGCACCGCATCGCGCGCTACTGGCGTCCCTACCATGCGGCGCTGGCGCAGGCCATCGATGACAGCGTGCAGCGCTTTGGCGGCGTCTGGCACCTGAACCTGCACTCCATGCCCAATGATGTCTACAAGCGCCTGGGCCGTACCGACGCGCCGCCGCTGGCCGACTTCGTGCTGGGCGACCGCGACGGCACGACCTGCGCGCCCGAGTTCATCCAGCTGGTGGGCGAGACGCTGGCGGGCTTTGGCTACAGCGTGGCCTACAACGAGCCCTACAAGGGCGTGGAGCTGATCGGCCGCATAGGCCAGCCGCACCTGGGCCGGCACAGCCTGCAGATCGAGATCCGCCGTCCGGTCTATATGGACGAGGACACGCGCGAGCCCAACGCGGGCTTCGAGCCGCTGCGCGGCCATCTGCGTGAGCTGATGGCCGTGGTCGCGGCGCATGTGCGCGCTGAAATGGCCGGGCGAGGCTAGGCCGGGCTGGCGGGGTCGCCGGGCATGGGCGGCGTGCCTGGCGAGCCCGGCATGCCTGTCACCACCGGTGCCGCCACCGAGGTGGTGGCCGGTGGCGACAGGTACAGGCCCGCGCCCTTGAGCGATGCCAGGATGCTGAACAGCACATCGCTGCGCACCCCGCCCGCATTGCGCGGGTTGCCCACGTAGCCGATGGCCAGGAAGGTCAGCGTGCCGTTGGCAATGCCTTCGAGCTGCACCAGAGGCTCGGGCGTGTCCAGGATGCCTTCATGCGTGCGAAAGGCCTCCAATATCAGGGTGCGCATGCGTTCGGCATCGGTGTCCAGCGGTGCGGGCAGGCGCAGCAGCACGCGCCCGGGCGCGCCGGCCAGCGTCATGTTGCGCACGGTCTTGGTGATGAATTCCGAGTTGGGCACGATGACGGTGGAGCGGTCGCCCAGCTGGATCTCGGTGGCGCGCACGTTGACGCGGCGCACGTCGCCTTCGGTATCGCCCAGCACCACCCAGTCGCCCACTTTCACGGGCCGCTCGGCCAGCAGGATCAGGCCCGAGATGAAGTTCTGCACGATGGCCTGCAGGCCAAAGCCAATGCCCACCGACAGCGCGCTGGCCACCCAGGCAATGCGCTCCACGCTGATGCCCAGCCCCGCCAGCGCCACGGCCACCACGAAGATGCCGCCCACATAGCCCAGCAGCGTGGTGATGGAGCTGCGCATGCCCGGCTCCAGCGAGGTGTTGGGGAAGTAGCGGTCCGTCAGCCAGCGCTTGATCACGCGGATCACGATCAGGCCCGTGACGATCACGGCGAATGCGGTGAACAGGGCCTGCGGCGCCATGGTGAAGTCGCCCACCTTGAGGCTGTGGTTCACCGTGCTGCCGCGGCGAAATACCTCGTCCGGCCCCGTGCCCAGCGGGGCCAGCAGGGCGATCACCATGTAGAACAACAGGGCCACGCGCAGCAGGCCCGAGACCAGCACCGAGGCCTGGTCGAGCAGCCGGCCCTCGATGCCCAGGCTCTGGTTCAGCCGGGTGCCGAAGCTGCCCTTGGACGACAGCAGGGCCTCGCACAGATCGTCGCCCAGCTGGAACAGCAGGTAGGTGGTGGCAAAGACCACGCCGGTCCACACCATCTGGCGCGCCAGCGTTCCGGCCAGCGCCACGTAGCCGGTCACGGCCAGCGCAATGGTGGCAATGCTGGCCACCGCCGCACAGGCCACGAGCAGGCCCACCCACAAGGGCCGGGGCGGTGCGGGCTCGGCCTGGGCGCCGTCTTCCTGCGCGACCGGCGCCGGCGCGCGCAGATGCCGCAGGGCCAGCATGACCACGGCCGAAATCAGCAGGGCCGACAGGGCGTGCACCGTGACCTCGGCGGCCAGGCTGGCGCCGATGATGGCGTTGACTTCGGTCACCAGGCCGTTGAGCGCGGCTCCGGCGGCAATCCACCAGGGATAGGGGCTGAGCCGCTCGGCCAGCTCGTCCGACACGCCGGGCAGGCGCCAGGAACTGCGCCTGCGCGACAGCAGGGTCTGGCCCAGCGACACCACGAAGGCGCCGAACAGCGTGACCTGCACACTGGCCTTGGCCAGCGCGTCCAGCGATTCGCTGAAGCCATCGCCGGCCTTGAGCACGCTCCAGGCCAGTTGCGCTGCCAGGCCGATCAGCAGCGTGTTGATCAGCACGGTGGCCGCCGCGCGCAACGAGCGGCGCAGGCGGCCGCTGGGCAGGCGCGCGGGCGCGGCGCGCACCAGCAGACGCTCGGCCAGCCAGGGGCCGAGCAGGGCGATCAGCAAGGCGGCGGCCAGGCTGGCGATGAAGCCGCCCCGGCGATCGGACGCCATGGTGGAGGCGACGGCCTGGCGCAGCTCGCGCCCCAGGCCCTGCAGGCGCGCCGCGTCCAAAGGCGCGGCAGCGCGCAGGTTGCGCCAGAAGGGCCGGCCCAGCGGCGAGTCGGTGCGGGCCGTCAGCGCGGCCTGGAATTGTTCGCGGCGCTGGCGTATCAGCTCGTTGCCGCGCTGGTCGGCATCGACCGACACCAGCCGCGCGAGTTTGAGTTCGGAATCCACGGCACTGCGCTGCCTGGCCAGGCTGGCGCGCTGCTCGGCCACATCGGGCGCATCGGCAGGGGCGCCTTTTTCGGGCGCGGGGCCCAGGCCGGCCAGGCGCGAATCGATGTCGGCCAGTTCCTCGGTGCGGCGGGCCGCCACCTGGTCGGCCGCCGTGCCAATGGCCGCAGCCTCGTCCAGCAGCTTGCGGCCGTCATCGTCCTCGGCCAGCTTGCGGGGAATGGCGTCCAGCTGCTTGCGCAGATCGTCCACGCTGGGCAGGGCGGGCCGGCCGTCGGGCGCCGCCGTGGCCTCCGCTGCCGTGCGGTCCTGCGCATGGGCCGGAGCGGGCGCAGTGAGGACCAGCATGGCCAGGACCATCAGGCCGGTGGCCAGGCATTGGCGCAAGGCCTGCGCCCACGTAGGGCGCAGCGGGAGAGGGCACGGGCGGGGCGGTGTCATGGACGCACATTGTGCGGCGGGCCGCCGCGACGGTTGTTTCCAAAGGTCCGGCCCCGCCAGCCGGCAGCCGTCTCAGCGCGATGCGGGACTGAACATATCGACACGGTCGGTGATGACGCCGTCCGTGCCCAGGTCGATCAGGCGCTGCGCGGCCCATTCATCGTTGACCGTATAGCTGCTGCAGCGCAGGCCTGCGCCATGCACCTTGGCGACCAGAGCGGCATCCCACAGCGCATGGTTGAGCACCACGGCCGCGCAGCCCAGGTCCAGCGCGGTGCGCAGGTCGGCATCGCCCGTGGCATCGGCCAGCTTGTCCACCAGCAGGCCCCGCGGAATGTGCGGTGCCGTGTCGCGTGCGCCCTTGAGCGCATCGGTCTTGAACGAAGTGAACAGCGGCTGGATGCGGTCCCTGGGCCAGATGCGGTTCATCAGCTCGCCCGTGGCGCGGCCCGTGGCCTCTTCCTGGCCGGGCGTGGGCTTGATCTCCACGTTCAGGAAGAAGTGGTTGGCCAGGCACCAGCGGGCCAGGGCTTCCAGCGTGGGCAGGGCCTCGCCCGCAAAGGCGCGCGAGTGCCAGCTGCCGGCGTCCAGCTGGGCGATCTCGCCCATGGACAGGTCGCCACCCGTGCCGTGGCCGTTGGTGGTGCGCTCCAGCGTGGCGTCATGCATCAGGAACAGCACGCCGTCGGCAGACAGCTTGGCATCGCACTCGAACATGCGATAGCCATGCGCGGCGCCCAGGCGGAAGGCGGCCATGGTGTTCTCGGGCGCCAGCTTGCCGGCGCCACGGTGGGCCACCCACAGTGGGTAGGGCCAGGATTTCAGGTTCTCGGTCATGGCGAGTCCGTCAAAAGAAGGGAGCTTGGATGGAAAAAGAGAGCCTCTGGGGCTCTCTTGGAAAAGGTCGGAGAGCCGGCCTTCAGGGGATCAGATCCGCTTTCCGGATTCTGCGTCGAACCAGTGCAGGCGACGCTCTTCGGAAGGACGCACGCGCATGGTCTCGCCGGACTTGGGGAAGGGCGCGCCTTCGTCGATGCGTACCGTCATCGTCTCGCCATTGAGCGAACCATAGACCAGGCGCTCGGCACCCAGCATTTCAACGGTGTCCACCTTGATTTCCCAGCCGCCTTCGCTGACGACGACCAGGTGCTCGGGGCGGATGCCCAGGATGCGGCCGGCCGTGCCGCCGGGCGCGTTCTTGAGCAGGTTCATCGGGGGCGAGCCGATGAAGCTGGCCACGAAGGTGGAGGCGGGCGTGTGGTAGACCTCTTCGGGCGTGCCGAACTGCTCCATCACGCCGCCGTTCATGACGATCATGCGCTGGGCCAGGGTCATGGCTTCGACCTGGTCGTGGGTCACGAACAGGCTGGTGATGCCCAGCTCGGCGTGCAGCTTCTGGATCTCGATGCGGGTCTGGCCGCGCAGCTTGGCGTCCAGGTTGGACAGCGGCTCGTCGAACAGGAAGACCTTGGGCTGGCGCACGATGGCGCGGCCCATGGCCACGCGCTGGCGCTGGCCGCCCGACAGCTGGCGCGGCTTGCGGTCCAGCAGGTGCGACAGCTCCAGGATCTTGGCGGCCTTGTCCACGCGGCGCTTGATCTCCTCGGGCGGCACCTTGGCGATCTTCAGGCCGTAGGCCATGTTCTCGTAGTTCGACATATGCGGGTACAGCGCATAGTTCTGGAACACCATGGCGATGTCGCGCTTGGCCGGTTCCACGTCGTTGACCACCTTGTCGCCGATCAGCAGCTGGCCGTCGGAGATCTCCTCCAGGCCCGCCACCATGCGCAGCAGGGTGGACTTGCCGCAGCCCGAAGGGCCGACGATGACGACGAACTCGCCGTCCTTGATTTCGGCGTTGACGCCGTGCAGTACCTGGTTGGCCGACGGGCCCTGGCCGTAGCGCTTGATCAGGTTGCGAAAGGAAATGGATGCCATACGAAGATTCTGGTTGAGTCGCAGAGCGAAGGGCGCTGGCGCTTGCTCTGCGGGGTTCTATACGGTGGGTTGGGGCGGCGGCGGGCGGTTTACTTTTCGGTGTCCACCAGGCCCTTGACGAACCAGCGCTGCATCAGGATCACCACGGCGGCGGGCGGCAGCATGGCCAGCAGGGCCGTCGCCATCACCACGTTCCAGTCGTTGCCGGTATCGCCGCTGGCCACCATGCGCTTGATGCCGATGACCACGGGGTACATGTCTTCCGAGGTGGTCACGAGCAGCGGCCACAGGTACTGGTTCCAGCCGTAGATGAACTGGATCACGAACAGCGCCGCGATCGAGGTCTTGGACAGCGGCACCAGCACATCCTTGAAGAAGCGCATGGGGCCTGCGCCGTCGATGCGGGCGGCCTCCACCAGCTCGTCCGGCACCGTCAGGAAGAACTGGCGGAACAGGAAGGTGGCCGTGGCCGAGGCGATCAGCGGAATCGTCAGGCCGGCGTAGCTGTTGAGCATGCCCAGCGTGGAGACGACTTCGTAGGTGGGGCCGATGCGCACTTCCACGGGCAGCATCAGGGTCACGAAGATCAGCCAGAAGCAGATCTTCTTGAACGGGAAGCGGAAGTACACCAGCGCGAAGGCCGACAGCAGCGAGATCGCGATCTTGCCCACGGTGATCACCATGGCCGAGACGAAGCTGATCCACATCATGCGTGCCACGGGCGCGCTGGAGCCGGGGCCCGAGCCACCGAACAGCGCGGCCTTGTAGGTTTCCCAGAAGTTGCTGCCGGGCACCAGGGGCATGGGCACCTGGATGATGTCCTGCGGCGTGTGCGTGGAGGCCACGAAGGCCAGGTACAGCGGAAAGCCGACGATGACCACGCCCAGCACCATGATCAGGTGCGAGAAAAAGGAGAGAAGGGGACTGCGTTCAACCATGATCAGTACTGCACTTTCTTCTCAACATAGCGGAACTGGATCACGGTCAGTGCAACCACGATCACCATCAGCACGACGGATTGGGCAGCCGAGCCGCTCATGTCCATGGCCTTGAAGCCGTCGTGATAGACCTTGTAGACCAGGATGGAGGTGTCCTGTCCCGGACCGCCCTGGGTCGTGGCGTCCACGATGCCGAAGGTGTCGAAGAATGCGTAGACCACGTTCATCACCAGCAGGAAGAAGGTGGTGGGCGACAGCAGCGGGAACTGGATGTCCCAGAAGCGGCGCATGGGGCCCGCGCCGTCGATGGCGGCGGCCTCGATCAGCGACTTGGGGATGGACTGCAGGCCCGCAAGGAAGAACAGGAAGTTGTAGGAAATCTGCTTCCAGATCGCGGCGATGACGATCAGCGTCATGGCGTTGCCGGAGTTCAGCAGGTGGTTCCAGTCATAGCCGATCATGCGCAGCGCATAGGCCACGACGCCGATGGACGGCGAGAACATGAACACCCACAGCACACCCGCCACGGCGGGCGCAACGGCATAGGGCAGCAGCAAGGCGGTCTTGTAGGCAAGCGCGCCCTTGATCACGCGGTCCGCAAAGATGGCCAGCATCAGCGACAGCGCAATGCCGAACACCGCCACCAGCACGGAAAAGATGGCCGTGGTCTTGAACGAGGCCAGGTAGGCAGGGTCATCCAGCAGGTGCTGGAAGTTGGCAAACCCCACCCATTCGGTGGAGAAGCCAAACGTATCCTGCGCCTGGAACGACTGCACGATGGCCTGGCCTGCAGGCCAGAAAAAGAAGACCAGCACGATGACCATCTGTGGTGCTATCAGCAACCAAGGCAGCCAGGCGGATCGAAAAAGAACGCGTTTTTCCATGACGGAACTCGGTAGAACAAAACAGCCCGCAAACCGGATGGCCGTGGGGCCGCCGGTTGCGGGCCTGTGATGCACGGTGCGGGCTGCCTGCGCAGCGGCCACACCGCAGATCACATGGGAGGATTACTTGTTGGCCCGGGCGAAGCGGCCCAGTTGCTCGTTGCCACGGGTGACAGCGGTGTCCAGGGCTTGCTGGGGAGTCTTCTTGCCAGTCCAGATCTGTTCGGTTTCCTCATCGATGATGGTGCGGATCTGAACGAAGTTGCCCAGGCGGATGCCGCGCGACTTGTCGGTGGTCTTGCGGATCATCTGCGTCACGGCGGTGTCGGTGCCGGGATGCTTTTCGTAGAAGCCCGATGCCTCGGTCAGCTTGTACGCAGCGGTGGTCACGGGCAGGTAGCCGGTGCGCTGGTGGCTGGCGGACTGGATCTTGGTGTTGTTCAGGAAGTTGAAGAAGTCAGCCACGCCCTTGTAGCGTTCGGCGCTCTTGCCGGCCATCACCCACAGGGAGGCACCGCCGATGGCCGTGTTCTGGGGCGCGCCCTTCACATCGGCGTAGTAGGGCAGTTGCGACTGGCCGAAGGCGAACTTGCCTTCCTTGACCACGCGGGCATACAGGCCGGAGGAGCCGGTGATCATCGCGCACTCGCCGGAAGCGAAGGCGGCGTCAGGCACGTTGCCGCGGCCCTTGTAGACGAAGCTGCCATCCTTGGCGGCCTTGGCCAGGTTCTCGAAGTGCTTGACGTGCAGCGGCGAGTTGAACACCAACTTGGCATCGGTGCCGTCAAAGCCGTTGTTCTTGGTCGCGTACAGGGTGTTGTGCCACAGCGAGAAGCTCTCCAGCTGGGTCCAGCTCATCCAGCTCGTGGTCAGTGCGCAGCGGTGGCCCGAGGCCTTGAGCTTTTCGGCGGCGGCGAACACTTCGGGCCAGGTCTTGGGCGGCTTGTTCTCGTCCAGGCCTGCCTTCTTGAAGGCGTCCTTGTTGTAGTAGAAGATGGTGGTCGAGCTGTTGAGCGGGTAGCTCATCATCTGGCCGTTGGGGGCGGTGTAGTAGCCGGCCACGGCGGAGATGTACTCGCCCTGGTCGAACTTGAAGCCGCCGTCGTTCATGATCTTGGTGACGGGCACCACGGCGCCCTTGGAGGCCATCATGGTGGCCGTGCCCACTTCGAAGACCTGCAGAATGTCAGGCGCGTTGCCAGCGCGGAACGCGGCGATGGCGGCTGTCATCGACTCGTCATACTGGCCCTTGTACGTCGGCACGATCTTGTACTGGGTCTGGCTGGCGTTGTACTCCTTGGCCAGGTCGTTCACCCAGTCGCCCAGGGCTGCGCTCATCGAGTGCCACCACTGGATTTCGGTTTGGGCTTGTGCCGAGATGGTGGTGGCCGCGATCGCGGCTGCCATGGCCAGTTGCTTCAGTTGCATGAGGACTCCTCTAGTTCGGTGACGGTTTCAGACCGCTGCCACGGTAAGGCAGGGGCATGACATGTCTGTGTCATTGTTTTCGGATGCTTCGTACCGCACTACAGGCCAAACCCGGTGAGCCGCTGGTCCCGTATGTCAGTCGTGTGACAAAAAATGACACGCGAAGCGGCGCTATTTTAGGTCAATACCATTTCGTTTCAAAAGCCGGGTTGTTCGTATTGGCTCGTTTGTGCTCTTTCTGTATAAGACACCTTCACCGGGCTCCGCAAGATCCCGCCACGTTGGCGAGGGCTGGCTTCGCGGGCCAAGACGGCGCGCCGTCCAGAGCCCCGTGGGAAGCGCATCCTCGGGGCGCTCGCTTAAAATTGCGCTCCCACTTGGCTTAGCGGCGCCCCGAGAGCGCCAGACACGGTCTACCCCATGAATGTACCGATTGCGTTGGCAGCCCTGCAGGCACAGGCTGCCGAACCTGCACGTCTGCGAGAGATTCCCTACAACTACACCTCGTTTTCCGATCGCGAGATCGTGATCCGCCTGCTGGGCACGTCCATGTGGGATGTGCTCAACCAGCTGCGCCAGGAGCGGCGCACGGGCCGCTCCGCCCGCATGCTCTATGAGGTGCTGGGGGACATCTGGGTCGTTCAGCGCAATCCCTACCTGCAGGATGACCTGCTGCACAGTCCCGACCGCCGCAAGTCGCTGGTGGAGGCCCTGGAGCACCGCCTGGGCGAGATCGACAAGCGCCGTGCTCCGCAGCAGGACCCCGTGCGCGATGCGCTGGTGGGCCAGCTGGTGGATGCGGCGCGCCGCGCCGTGCATGAGTTCAACGCCACCTTCGTCGAGGCCGAGCAACTGCGCCGCCGCGTGCAGAAAAGCCTGGGCCGCCACACGGCCAAGGACAACATCAAGTTCGACGGTCTGTCGCGCGTGGCCCACGTGACGGACGCCACCGATTGGCGCGTCGAATACCCCTTCGTGGTGCTCACCCCCGATACCGAAGCCGAGATGGCCGCCCTGGTGCGTGCCTGCATCGAGCTGCGCCTGACCATCATTCCGCGCGGCGGCGGCACGGGCTACACGGGCGGTGCGATCCCGCTGACCTGGCGCAGCGTGGTGATCAACACCGAAAAGCTCGAAGCCATGACCGAGGTGGAGATGCGCCGCATTCCCGGCGTGGACCATGAGGTGCCCACCATCTTCACCGAAGCCGGCGTGGTCACGCAGCGCGTGGCCGATGCGGCCGAGCGCGCGGGCTTCGTCTTCGCCGTGGACCCCACATCGGCCGAGGCCTCGTGCATCGGCGGCAACGTCGCCATGAATGCGGGCGGCAAGAAGGCCGTGCTCTGGGGCACGGCGCTGGACAACCTGGTGTCCTGGCGCATGGTCACGCCCGATGCGCAGTGGCTGGAAGTCACGCGCGTGGGTCACAACCTCGGCAAGATCCATGACGCCGAGATGGCCAGCTTCGAGCTGCAGTACTTCGAGGCAGACGGCAAGACCCCCATCCGCAGTGAGCGCCTAGACATTCCCGGCCAGAAATTCCGCAAGGAAGGCCTGGGCAAGGACGTGACCGACAAGTTCCTGTCGGGCCTGCCCGGCATCCAGAAGGAAGGCTGCGACGGCCTGATCACCAGCGCGCGCTGGGTGGTGCACCGCATGCCCGAGCACACGCGCACGGTCTGCATGGAGTTCTTCGGCAACGCCAAGGACGCCGTGCCCAGCATCGTCGAGATCAAGGACTTCATGTTCGCCGAGCAAAAGCGCTCGGGCGTGCTGCTGGCCGGCCTGGAGCACCTGGACGACCGCTACCTGAAGGCCGTGGGCTACGCCACCAAGAGCAAGAAGGGCAACGGCCATCTGCCCAAGATGGTGCTGCTGGGCGACATTGCCGGCGACAACGCCGACGATGTGGCCCGCGTGGCCGCCGAGGTGGTGCGCATCGCCAACTCGCGCAACGGCGAAGGCTTCACGGCCGTCAGCGCCGAGGCGCGCAAGAAATTCTGGCTGGACCGCAAGCGCACGGCCGCCATCTCGCGCCACACCAACGCCTTCAAGATCAACGAAGACGTGGTGATCCCGCTGCCGCGCATGTGGGAGTACACGGACGGCATCGAGCGCATCAACATCGAACTGTCGCTGCGCAACAAGCTCAAGCTGTGCGACGCGCTGACGGACTTCTTCCAGCACGGCGACCTGCCGCTGGGCAAGCAGGACGATGCGGGCGACATCCCCTCGGCCGAGCTGCTGGAGGACCGCGTGCAGCAGGCCCAGGCCCTGGTGTCCGACGTGCGCACGCTGTGGCAGGGCTGGCTGGACGATGTCGAGAACCTCTTCCCGCAGCT
Source organism: Delftia sp. K82 (assembly GCF_002193035.1). Taxonomy (NCBI): domain Bacteria; kingdom Pseudomonadati; phylum Pseudomonadota; class Betaproteobacteria; order Burkholderiales; family Comamonadaceae; genus Delftia; species Delftia sp. K82. Next base: position 363,414 of record NZ_MYFL01000001.1, read on the forward strand.
GCAGGACCACACGCTGCGCGCCAGTTGGAAGACGCAGCTGAAGGCGCCCATGGCCCAGATCTTCGCGGGCGCGGCCTTCCAGCCGCTGCTGGCCGAAGTCAACGCCATCCACCAGCGCGTGCTCAAGGGCCGTGTCTGGGTGGCGCTGCACATGCACGCCGGCGACGGCAACGTGCACACCAACATTCCGGTCAACAGCGACGACTACGAGATGCTGCAGACCGCCCATGAGGCCGTGGCGCGCATCATGGTGCTGGCACGCCATCTGGACGGCGTGATCTCGGGCGAGCACGGCATCGGCATCACCAAGCTGGAATTCCTCAGCGACGACGAGCTGGCGCCCTTTGCCGCCTACAAGCAGCGTGTGGACCCCGAAGGCCGCTTCAACAAGGGCAAGCTGATCCGCAACGAGAAGCTGCAGGCCGTGGTAGGCCAGAGCCATGACGGCCGCTCGCCGCGCGAATCGCTGATGTTCGCCGACCTGACCAACGCCTACACACCCAGCTTCGGCCTGATGGGGCACGAGTCGCTGATCATGCAGCAGAGCGACATCGGCGCCATCGCCGACTCGGTCAAGGACTGCCTGCGCTGCGGCAAGTGCAAGCCCGTGTGCGCCACCCACGTGCCGCGCGCCAACCTGCTGTACAGCCCGCGCAACAAGATCCTGGCGACCTCGCTGCTGGTCGAGGCCTTCCTCTACGAGGAGCAGACGCGCCGCGGCGTGTCGCTGCGCCACTGGCAGGAGTTCGAGGACGTGTCGGACCACTGCACGGTCTGCCACAAGTGCTTCAACCCCTGCCCGGTGAAGATCGACTTCGGCGACGTGACCATGAACATGCGCAACCTGCTGCGCAAGATGGACAAGAAGAGCTTCCGGCCCGGCAACAAGCTGGCCATGGCCATGCTCAACGCCACCAATCCGGACACCATCAAGTTCATGCGCTCGGCCATGGTCGGCGTGGGCTTCAAGGCCCAGCGCCTGGCCTCCGACGTGCTGCACAGCCTGGCCAGGAAGCAGACCCAGCGTCCGCCCGCCTCGGTGGGGCGCGCTCCCCTCAAGGAGCAGGTGATCCACTTCGTCAACAAGAAGCTGCCGGGCGGCCTGCCCAACAAGACGGCGCGCGCCCTGCTGGACATCGAGGACAAGGACTACGTGCCCATCATCCGCAGCCCGCAGACCACGAGCGCGGACACCGAGGCGGTGTTCTACTTCCCTGGCTGCGGCTCCGAGCGCCTGTTCAGCCAGGTGGGCCTGGCCACCCAGGCCATGCTCTGGCATGCTGGCGTGCAGACCGTGCTGCCACCCGGCTACCTGTGCTGCGGCTATCCCCAGCGCGGCAGCGGCCAGTTCGACAAGGCTGAGAAGATGATCACGGACAACCGTGTGCTCTTCCACCGCGTCGCCACCACGCTCAACTACCTGGACATCAAGACCGTGGTGGTCAGCTGCGGCACCTGCTACGACCAGTTGCAGGGCTACGAGTTCGGCAAGATCTTCCCGGGCAGCCGCATCATCGACATCCACGAATACCTGCTGGAAAAGGGCGTGACGCTGCAGGGCAAGGAGGGCTACCTCTACCACGACCCCTGCCACTCGCCCATGAAGCTGCAGGACCCGATGAAGACCGTCAAGGCGCTGGTGGGTGAGGGCGTGGTCAAGAGCGAGCGCTGCTGCGGCGAATCGGGCACGCTGGGCGTCACGCGCCCCGACATCTCCACGCAGATCCGCTTCCGCAAGGAAGAGGAACTCAAGAAGGGCGAGGCCGCGCTGCGCGCCAGCGGCGCCCTGGCCGAGAAGGACAACGTGAAGATCCTCACCAGCTGCCCCAGCTGCCTGCAGGGCCTGTCGCGCTACGGTGGCGATATGAACAACGGCCTGCTGGAAGCCGACTACATCGTGGTCGAGATGGCGCGCCAGATCCTGGGCGAGAACTGGATGGCCGAGTACGTGCAGCGCGCCAACGCTGGCGGCATCGAACGGGTGCTGGTGTGATGGCTACGGCTGCAACCTGCCCCCTGTGCGCCGAAGAAGGCGGCCTGCCCGTCTGGCGCGGCCGGCGCCTGCGAGTTATCCGCGCGCAGGAAGAGGGCTTTCCAGCCTTCTACCGCGTGGTCTGGAATGCGCATGCGGCCGAGTTCTCCGACCTGGACGCCGCCGACCGCCAGCACTGCATGGATGCCGTGGTCGTGGTCGAGCGCGTCTTGCGTGAGCGCCTTGCGCCGGCCAAGATCAACCTGGCGGCACTGGGCAACATGGTGCCGCACCTGCACTGGCATGTGATTGCACGCTTTGACTGGGACAGCCATTTCCCGGGCGCGGTCTGGGCCCCGGCCCAGCGCCCGCGCAATGGCGAGCGCGAGGCCGAGGTGGCAGCGCACTTGCCCGCCATAGATACGGCGCTGGTCCAGGCACTCGATGCCTGGCAGCAGCACCCCGCCACTGAATGAGGAGCACCGCATGGCCGGCCTGACCCCTGACACCCCAACCCCCGAAGCCCTGACCGTGCACGGCGCATCGCGTGTGCTGGAAGTCGCCTACTCCGATGGCGCAAGCTTTCGCATCCCCTTCGAGCTGCTGCGCGTGTACTCGCCCTCGGCCGAAGTCCAGGGCCACGGCCCGGGCCAGGAAGTGCTGCAGACGGGCAAGCGCGAGGTGTCCATCACGGCCATCGAGCCCGTGGGCAACTACGCCATCAAGCCCTTCTTCAGCGACGGGCATGAAAGCGGCCTGTACACCTGGGAATACCTCTACGAACTGGGCCGCCGCCAGGACGAGTTCTGGGCGCAGTACCTGGACCGGCTGCAGGAGTCCGGCATGGACCGCGACACGCCCATGCCCGGCAAGGCCAGCGGCGGCGGACACGGCTGCGGCAGCCACTGACGCCGCGCACGGGTGCGCGCTGTATGGCGCCGTTCCCCTCGCACCACATTCCGGACCTCTGTACGGCACAGGGTTATTGGGGGTGGTGCTATATTTAAAATAGCTTGAAAGTCTTTGTTTGAAGGCGTTTCAAGCTGTTTGTTCTTGATAACCCTTGCCCGGCAAAGCCCGTGGCCACACGGGGTTGTCGCTGTACGCATTACTACTGCTTGCTTAGCATCGTTGTTATGAGCACCACACATTTCGGATTCCAGTCGGTGGACGAGCGCGAGAAGGCCAGCCGCGTGCGCGGCGTGTTCGACTCGGTCGCTTCGCGCTACGACGTCATGAACGACCTGATGTCGGGTGGTCTGCACCGTGCCTGGAAGGCCTATACGGTGATGGTGGCCAACCTCAAGGAAGGCGACAAGGCGCTGGACATCGCGGGTGGCACGGGCGATCTGGCCCTGGCCTTCGCCAAGAAGGTCGGCTCCACCGGCCAGGTGGTGCACACCGATATCAACGAAGCCATGCTGCGCGTGGGCCGCGACCGCCTGATCGACAAGGGTGTCATCCTGCCCACCATGGTCTGCGATGCCGAGGCCCTGCCGTTTCCCGACAACCATTTCGATCTGGTCAGCGTGGCCTTCGGCCTGCGCAACATGACGCACAAGGATGCGGCGCTCAAGGAAATGAACCGTGTCCTGCGCCCCGGCGGCAAGCTGCTGGTGCTGGAGTTCTCCAAGGTGGCCAAGCCCCTGGAGAAAGCCTACGACTGGTACTCCTTCAAGATTCTTCCGGCCATGGGCAAGCTCGTGGCGGGCGATGACGCCAGCTACCGCTATCTGGCCGAATCCATCCGCATGCACCCCGGCCAGGAGGAACTCAAGCGCCTGATGCAGGAATGCGGCTTCGGCCATGTGGACTATCACAACATGACGGGCGGCATTGCGGCTCTGCATGTGGGAATCAAGTGCTGAGCGCGTGAGGCGTTCGGCGAGGTGACGGCAACACGATTATTCGAGGAGATGACATGAAAAAGCTATGGTCTATGGTCTTGGTCGCGATGCTGGTGGTGGTCCACGGCACGGCCGACGCCAAGCGCATGGGCGGTGGCGGATCGGTGGGCAAGCAGTCGAGCAATGTGACGCAGCGTGAAGCTACGCGCGCGCCGGCGCAGAACACGCCGCCGCAGAACGCCGCCACACAGAACGCTGCGGGCAAGCCTGCAACGCCGCCTGCAGCCGCTCCGGCCAAGAAGCCCTGGGGCGCCATGCTCGGCGGCCTGGCCGCCGGCCTGGGTCTGGCATGGCTGGCCCACTCGCTGGGTCTGGGCGCCGCCTTCGGCCAGTTCCTGCTGATCGCCCTGCTGGCCCTGGTCATCATGGTCGTGGTGGGCATGGTCATGCGCTCGCGCCGTGCAGCGGCCGGCGCGCAGCAGGCATCGTCCAGCCCCTTCGCCTTCCAGAACGCGGCCCCTGCGGGCGCGGGCAACATGGGTGGCAACGTGGACAGCGCACCGCTGGCACGCCAGTACAACCCCGAGAAGGTCGGCAACGACGCCTCGGCCCGTCCCTGGGAGCAGAACCACCAGCCGGCCGCCCTGGCCTCGGGTTCCGGCGTGCAGATCGGCTCTGCCCTGGCAGGCTCGCAGAACTGGGGTGTGCCTGAAGGCTTCGATACCGAAGGCTTCCTGACGGCTGCCAAGCGCAACTTCGTCACCCTGCAATCGGCATGGGACCGCTCGGACATCGCTTCGCTGCGCGCCATGATGACCGACGAGATGCTGACCGAGATCCGTGGCCAGCTCAGCGAGCGCGAGGTGCAGCGCCCTGGCCAGCCCAACCAGACCGACGTGGTCATGATCGATGCCCAACTGCTGGGCATCGAGGATCTGGGCAATGACTACATGGCCAGCGTGGAATTCTCGGGAATGATCCGCGAGGACGCCTCGGCAGGCCCCACGCCCTTCCGCGAGGTCTGGAACATGACCAAGCCCAAGAGCGGCAGCAGCGGCTGGCTGGTCGCTGGCGTCCAGGCACTGCAGTAATTTGCAGAGGACCGGCGCAAGCCAGGGATGCGACAGGGGGTCATGCCATGGGCTGGCCACTTGTCTCGACCGGATTTGCGTCGGCCGCATCCTCTCACTTCGGGAATAATCGGGGACTATGGCAACACAGTCCCCTTTTTCTTTTCTGAACGGTCTCATGGAACGCGTGATGGCCGGTCCGCAACCGCCGCAATGGCTGGTCAGCGAGGTGCATCAGCGCCTCGTGCTGTTCCTCAACCATGTGCTGATGCAGGAGAAAGAGGCGATGGAGCGCCTCGTGCGGCAAAAGGGCCGCGTGGCGCGCGTGCAGTGGCGCGGCTACTCCATGGCCCTGCAGATCACGCCCGCCGGCCTGTTCAACGTGGCGCCCGAAGGCGCGCAGCCCGACCTGCTGCTTGAAGTCACCGAGACCTCCCCGCTGGCCCTGGCCCAGGTGGCCCTGCGCGGCGACAAGCCCTCCATCCGCATCGAGGGCGACGTGCAACTGGCCGCAGACATCAACTGGCTGGTGGACCACGTCGAATGGGACGTGGAGGAAGACCTGGCCCGCATCATCGGCGATGCGCCCGCGCACACCGTGGCCAAGGTCGCGCGCAGCGCCGCCCAGGCGCTGCGCCAGTTCGTGGGCGCCCGCATGGCCGGCAAGCCCGATGCCGATGCCCCCGCCCCCGAGGCCGCACGTGCGGCAGCGCCCGCCAGCGCGCCCGTTGGTTCCCCCGTGGTATCCCTGCCCGGTTTCGAGAACGACAAGCCATGAGCCGGTTTCTTCGCGGGCTGACCATCCTCTGGGTGGTGTTCCGCTACGGACTCGACGAACTGGTGCTGTCGAGCTTCGAGCATCCCTGGATGCGCCGCGCACGCGCGGTGCTCACGCTGGGCCGGCGGCTGGACAAGCCGCGCGGCCAGCGCCTGCGCGAGGCCCTGGAGGAGTTGGGGCCCATCTTCGTGAAGTTCGGCCAGGTGCTGTCCACGCGCAGCGACCTGATGCCGCCCGACGTGGCCGAGGAGCTGGCCCGGTTGCAGGACCGCGTGCCGCCCTTCGATTCGCAGATTGCGGTGGACACCATCGAGCGCGCCTTCCGCAAGAAGCTGGACCAGATCTTCGTGAGCTTCGAGCGCGAGCCGGTGGCCAGCGCCTCCATCGCCCAGGTGCACTTCGCAGTGATCAGCGACCGCAACGGCGTGCAGCGCGACGTGGCCGTCAAGGTGCTGCGTCCGGGCATGAAGACCGTGATCGACAAGGACCTGGCGCTGATGCACATGATGGCGCGCTGGGTCGAGCGCCTGTCGGCCGACGGCAAGCGCCTCAAGCCCCGCCAGGTTGTGGCCGAGTTCGACAACTACCTGCACGACGAGCTGGACCTGATCCGCGAAGCCTCCAACGCCGCGCAGCTGCGCCGCAACATGGAAGGGCTGGACCTGGTGCTGATCCCCGAGGTGTACTGGGATTTCTGCCGCAACGACGTGATGGTCATGCAGCGCATGACCGGCGTGCCCATCAGCCAGGTCGAGCGCCTGCGCGAAGCCGGCGTGGACATCCCCAAGCTGGCACGCGACGGCGTGACCATCTTCTTCACCCAGGTCTTTCGCGATGGCTTCTTTCACGCCGACATGCACCCGGGCAACATCATGGTCAGCCTGGAGCCCGAGACCTTCGGGCGCTACATCTCGCTGGACTTCGGCATCGTCGGCACGCTGACCGAGTACGACAAGGAATACCTGGCGCAGAACTTCACGGCCTTCTTCCGCCGTGACTACAAGCGCGTGGCCGAGCTGCACATCGAAAGCGGCTGGGTGCCGCCGAGCACGCGCGTGGACGAGCTGGAGGCCGCCATCCGCGCCGTCTGCGAGCCGTACTTCGACCGTCCGCTGGCCGAGATTTCGCTGGGCATGGTGCTGATGCGCCTGTTCCAGACCTCGCGCCGCTTTCAAGTCGAGATCCAGCCGCAACTGGTGCTGCTGCAAAAGACGCTGCTCAACATCGAAGGCCTGGGGCGCCAGCTGGACCCCAACCTGGACCTGTGGAGCACGGCCAAGCCCTTCCTCGAAAAATGGATGCTGGACCAGATGGGCCCGCAACGGCTGTGGCGCGAGCTGCTGGCCGAGGCGCCGCGCTATGCCAAGCTCATTCCCGAGCTGCCGCGCCTGATCCATCGCCGGCTCACGCGCAACTCCGGCGAGCACGACGAACTGCTCAAGGAGCTGCTGCAGCAGCAAAAGCTCACCAACCGCCTGTTGCAGGCCATCGTCAGCGCCGGTATCGGCTTTGTCATAGCGCTGATCCTGCTGCAACTGGCGGTGCGGCTGCGCTGGTACTGAGAACACTGACGGGTTTCCGGACCTCTCCCTTTTCCCACTTTGAAACAGGAGTGCCAGCGTGCTGCTCTCTATGGTGATCGCCTACCTGTTCGTGACCATCGCCATCGGCCTGTGGGCGGCCAGGCGGGTCAAGAACACGGCCGACTTCGCAATTGCCGGGCGCCATCTGCCCATGTACATGATCATCACCACCACGTTTGCCACGTGGTTCGGCTCGGAGATCGTGCTCGGCGTGCCCGCCAAGTTCATCGAGGGCGGCCTGCGCGGCGTGGTCGAAGACCCGTTCGGCGCGGGCATGTGCCTGATCCTGGTGGGCCTGTTCTTCGCGGGCAAGCTCTACCGCATGACGCTGCTGACCATCAGCGACTACTACCGCCACCGCTATGGCCGGTCCATCGAGATCGTCTGCTCGCTGATCATCATGCTCAGCTACCTGGGCTGGGTCTCGGCCCAGGTCACGGCCCTGGGCCTGGTGTTCAACCTGCTGTCGGGCGGCATGGTCAGCATTTCCATGGGCATGGCCATCGGTGTGGTGTCCATCCTGGCCTATACGCTGTTCGGCGGCATGTGGTCGGTGGCGGTGACGGACTTCCTGCAGATGATCATCCTGGTCGTCGGCCTGGTGGTGCTGGCCTGGTTTGCCAGCGACATGGCTGGCGGTGCCGGCAAGGTCATCGACCTGGCCGTGAGCCGCGATCTGTTCCAGTTCTGGCCCGAGCCCAGCTGGCATGAGATCCTCTTCTTCTTTGGCGCGGCCATCACCATGATGCTGGGCTCCATTCCCCAGCAGGACGTGTTCCAGCGCGTGATGTCGGCCCACAGCGAGAAGGCTGCCACGCGCGGCACCGTCATCGGTGGCTCGGCCTATATCTGCTTCGCCTTCGTACCCATGTTCCTCGTGGCCAGCGCGCTGATCATCATGCCGCAGGAGGCAGCGGAACTGCTCAAGCAGGACCCGCAGAAGGTGCTGCCCACCCTGGTCATGGACAAGATGCCCTTCGTCATGCAGGTGCTGTTCTTCGGCGCGCTGCTGTCGGCCATCAAGTCCTGTGCCTCGGCCACGTTGCTGGCGCCCAGCGTGACCTTCACCGAGAACATCTGGCGCCAGTTCCGCACCCAGGCCAGCGACCGGGAAATGCTGCTGGCCATGCGCATCAGCGTGCTCGTCTTCAGCATCTGCGTGCTGGCCTACTCGATCAAGATGGAAGGAACGCCCATCTATGAGCTGGTCTCCAGCGCCTACCAGGTGCCGCTGGTCGGCGCCTTCGTGCCCCTGGTCTTCGGGCTGTACTGGAAGCGCGCCACCACGCAGGGCGCCATTTGCGCCGTGGCACTGGGCATTGGCGTGTGGGTGGTCTTCATGGCCACGCCGGCTTTGCACGAGGCATTTCCGCAGCAATTGGCGGGACTGCTGGCGGCTGTGACGGGGATGGTGGCCGGGTCATTGGCACCCCAGTGGCTGGCCAATCGCAGCGCAGACATTCTTGAGTTCAGCCCCGAAAGGTAAGCGCCGTCACACCATCATTTGCAAAAACAATTGATGAAAATCATCAATAGTTATTAACTATATAGTCGGCGGCTGGGATTGTGGAGGACCCGGAATGCCGACTTGGGTGGTGTGAAGCACAGGTCCTGACAGTACGGCGGACCTCCGAATAGCAAACGCTTGGGAGGAAGCACCGTCATGAAAACACTCAAACTGATTGCGAGGGCTCGCCAGCTGAAGCAGCGGCCTGTTGCCGGCGTCCGGTTCCGATGGAGGTGGCTTGGAGGCGCCTTGCTTGTGCCAGCCCTGTGCGGCCAGGTGGCAATGGCTGCGCCGAGGATCCCAGTCGCGCCGGTCATTGTCTGGAGCGAGGATTTCGAAAACCCGCAGACACCCCCCATCACCACGGAGGGGCGGGATCTGCTGGCCTACCAGGGCGCGGACCCTGCGGGGCAGACGTACACCGCCGACCCCCTGTACCGGATGAGCGCCAACCAGTGCAATGGCATAGTGACGTCCTTCAGCCAGGCTCCAGATTCGACGGTGATGATTGCGGCCTGCTCGGACCAAGGCAATTGGAACAACCTGCAGCAGATGGCCGAGGTCGCCGGGCGCTATCAGGGCCAGAGTGCGGCGGCTGCAAGCAAGAACCATGTCATGGCAATGCTTACAGCGAATGGGACCTTTCCTGCTGGCGCAATTGCATTTCGCACCGCCACCAATATTGCACAAAGCGCCAGCAGCAGATTCCTCACTGCCCGTACCGATGTGGTGGCGACCTTCTGCTCGTCGGCATTTATCGCCCCGCTGCTGCGTTTTTCCCTGATCAATGACGCTGGTACGGAACTGCCCATCTCCACGAACGCGATCAATCCATGCGTGGGTGGACAGTCATTCAATACAACACCTATCGGTATTGCCGACACCCAGACCGCTGTGGCCCAGACGGTGACTTCTCCGGGGGCACTGCTCTTCAGCGGGGCCTCTGTCGGGTTTGTTCTGCACAACGACCAGACCGGCTCCATGGGCAACGATTCGTCGATCGACAACGCGCAGATCATCGACGTGACGCCGCAGCTGGACAAGGCCTTCTCGCCTGCCAGCATCCAACTCGGCCAGGTCTCCCGGCTGACCATGACCATCACCAATACGACCGATCTGCTGCGCAAGCGAGGCTGGTCGTTTACCGACAACCTGCCTGCAGGACTGGTCGTCGAGGGCAATGCCAGCACCACCTGCCCCGGCACGACCGTGCAGGCGGCAGCAGGCGGCAGCACCGTGACCGTGTCCAACGGAGACTTGGCCCAGGGCGCCGCCTTCTGCGAGGTGAGCCTCGACGTGCGCCCGACCGCGACAGGCAGCTTCACCAACGGTTCTTCCAACCTCAGTCTTATTGGCCTGAACCAGCCGGCCACACTGGCTGTGCTGGCGGTTGCGCCAGCGGCCGACATGCAGGCCGCCAGCGTTGATCTTCCGCCGTCCATGACGGTGGGGGCACCGGTATCCGGCAGCTTCAGCTGCACCAACGCGGGACCCAGCCCTGCGGCGGCAGCCTCGTGCGCCATTTCAGGTCTGCCGGCAGGCGCTTCCGTGTCCTGCACTCCCGCTGTTCCTACAGGATCGCCGCTGGCCGCAGGCGACAGCATCGCCTGCACGGTAGGCTTCACGCCTGCTGTCACGGGCACCATCACGGCACTGGTGACGGCCGGCAGTGCAACGACAGATCTGGTGCCAAGCAACAATACGATGTCCTTCCCCTACAACCCAGGGGAGTCGGCGGACATGAGGGCCACGGAGCTGACCCTGCCGGCCTCCATGGCGGTGGGCACGCCAGCATCCGGCAGCTTCAGCTGCACCAACGCGGGGCCCAGCCCTGCGGCGGCAGCCTCGTGCGCCATTTCAGGTCTGCCCGCAGGCGCGTCCGTGTCCTGCACTCCCGCTGTACCTACAGGATCGCCGCTGGCCTCGGGCGCCCGCATCGACTGCACGGTGGGCTTCACGCCCACAGCGGGCGGGGCATTCACGGCCCTGGTCTCCGCCAGCAGTGGCACGCAGGACCCGGTGCCTGCCAACAACACGATCTTGCGCCCCTACAGCCCCGGGGAGCGTGCCGACATGCAGGCCAGCGCCATCACGCTTCCCCTGACCATGACGGTGGGCGTGCCGGTGTCCGGCAGTTTCAGCTGCACCAATGCCGGCCCCAGTGCGGCCACGGCGGCCTCGTGCGTGATCTCCGGCCTGCCAGCCGGGGCGACCACGTCCTGCACACCCAGCGTGCCCACGGCCTCGCCATTGGCATCGGGCGGCAGCATCGCCTGCACAGTGCAGTTCACGCCCACCACAACGGGCACCATCGCGGCCTTGGTGACGGCGAGCAGCAGCACGGTGGATCCGGTGCCGGCCAACAACACCAAGGCCCACCCCTTCAACCCCGTGGAGCGGGCCGACATGCAGGCCACCAGCGTCACGCTGCCGGCCACCGCCAACGTGGGTGTTCCCGTGAAGGGATCGTTCATCTGCACGAATGCCGGCCCCAATGCGGCGGCCTTTACCAATTGCTCCATCGCAGGGTTGCCGGCAGGTGCCAGCACCTCATGCACGCCTGCTGTGCCGACAGGCGCGCCGCTGGCCTCGGGTGCCAGCATTTCCTGCACGGTGAGCTTCACGCCCACCACGCAGGGCAGCCTGACAGCCACCGTGACGGCGGTCAGTGGAACCACGGACCCGGAGCCGGCCAACAATTCGCGGGATCAGGAATTGGTGGTTGCTGCCGCATTGACGCCGGAGCCGGTCCCCGCCACCGGGGTGCCCGCCCTGGTGCTGATGGGCCTTGCCGTCATGCTGGCCGGTATGGGGATGCAGCGGCGCCGGGCACGGCGCTGACCATGGATGCGGCAGGCGCCCCGGCAGCGGGGCCGGCACCGCCCTGATGGAATGCCAGTCCCCGCGACTGGCATTTTGCATTTCGGGCCATCAGGTACCGACTGATGCATGCGGCTTGCGGCTTTCCGGCCTGGGCCTTTGGGGGCAAGGCAGCCGCAGTATCAGGCGGATGCCTATAATCGAAAGTTTTGCATCTTCTCTCGTATAAGCATTAGCGCCATGCCTATTTATGCATACAAGTGTGGCTCCTGCGGTCATGCCAAGGACGTGCTGCGGAAAATCTCGGATGCTCCGCTGACGACCTGCCCGGCCTGTGGTGCCGAGGCCTTTTCCAAGCAGCTGACGGCTGCCGGCTTCCAGCTCAAGGGCTCGGGCTGGTACGCGACCGACTTCAAGAACAGCGGCAGCAAGAGCGCCGCCACGCCGGCTCCAGCGGCAGACACCCAGGCCTCGGATACATCTGCCGCACCTGCGGCAACTGCGCCTGCTGCGGCCCCCGCATCTGCTCCCGCACCCTCCACGGGCCATTAATCAAGGCTTGCATTTCTCATGTCCGCTCTGCGCAAATGGCTGTTCGCCGGCCTGCTGGTGATTGTTCCTCTGGTGATCACGCTGGGCGTGCTCAACTGGATCATCGGCACGCTGGACCAGACGCTGGCCATCCTGCCCGAGGCCTGGCATCCGGACCGGCTGCTGGGTTTCCACATTCCCGGCTTCGGTGTGGTGCTCACGCTGCTGATCCTGCTGGTGGTTGGCGCTGCGGCCAGCAACTTCATCGGCCGCAAGCTTGTCTCCTGGGGCGATGCGGTGGTCAGCCGCATTCCCGTAGTGCGCTCCATCTATTCCAGCGTCAAGCAGGTGTCCGACACCGTCTTCTCGGACAGTGGCAATGCGTTTCGCACCGCCGTGCTGGTGCAGTGGCCGCGCGAAGGCGTCTGGACCGTGGCCTTTGTCACCGGCTCGCCCAGCGGAGAGGTCGCCGCCTATCTGCGTGACGAATACCTGAGCGTCTTCGTGCCGACAACGCCGAACCCGACGGGCGGCTATTTCGTCATCGTTCGCAAGAGCGATTGCATCGAGCTGGAAATGAGCGTGGATGCCGCGCTCAAGTACATTGTTTCGATGGGCGTGGTGACTCCTCCGGATCTCACACTGCCCGCGGAATCCAAATAACAAACTGTCGCGCCCATCCCGGGCGCAGGAAGCTTTTCATCATGGCCATGCGCTCCCATTACTGCGGTCTAGTGACCGAAGCCCTGATGGGCGAAACCGTTACCCTGTGCGGCTGGGTGAACCGTCGCCGCGACCATGGCGGTGTGATCTTCATCGACCTGCGCGACCGCGAAGGCTATGTGCAGGTGGTCTGCGACCCCGACCGTGCCGAGATGTTCAAGACCGCCGAAGGCCTGCGCAACGAGTTCTGCGTGCAGGTCAAGGGCCTGGTGCGCGCACGTCCCGAAGGCACGACCAACGACAAGCTCAAGAGCGGCCAGATCGAAGTGCTGTGCCACGAACTGAACGTGCTCAACGCCTCGGTCACGCCCCCGTTCCAGCTGGACGACGAGAACCTGTCCGAGACCGTGCGCCTGACCAACCGCGTGCTGGACCTGCGCCGCCCCTACATGCAGCGCAACATGATGCTGCGCTACCGCACGGCCATCCAGGTGCGCAACTTCCTGGACAAGGAAGGCTTCATCGACATCGAAACGCCCATGCTGGGCAAGAGCACGCCCGAAGGCGCGCGCGACTACCTGGTGCCCAGCCGTGTGCACGATGGCGAGTTCTTCGCCCTGCCGCAGTCGCCCCAGCTGTACAAGCAGATGCTGATGGTGGCCGGCTACGACCGCTACTACCAGATCACCAAGTGCTTCCGCGACGAAGACCTGCGCGCCGACCGCCAGCCCGAGTTCACGCAGATCGACTGCGAGACCTCGTTCCTGGGCGAAGAGGAAATCCGCGCCATCTTCCAGCGCATGATCACCGAGGTCTTCAAGACCCAGCTGGACGTGGATCTGGGCGAGTTCCCGATGATGACGTACCAGGATGCGGCCTTCCGCTTCGGCTCGGACAAGCCTGACCTGCGCGTCAAGCTCGAGTTCACCGAACTGACCGAAGTCATGAAGGACGTGGACTTCAAGGTGTTCTCCACCCCCGCCACGACCAAGGGCGGCCGCGTGGTCGCGCTGCGCGTGCCCGGCGGCTCGCAGATCTCGCGCGGCGAGATCGACCAGTACACCGAATTCGTCAAGATCTACGGCGCCAAGGGCCTGGCCTGGATCAAGGTCAACGAAGTGGCCAAGGGCCGCGATGGCCTGCAGTCTCCCATCGTCAAGAACCTGCATGACGCGGCCATTGCCGAGATCCTCAAGCGCACGGGCGCACAGGACGGCGACCTCATCTTCTTCGGCGCCGACAAGGAAAAGATCGTCAACGACTCCATCGGCGCGCTGCGCCTGAAGGTGGGTCACAGCGAATTCGGCAAGGCCAACGGCCTGTTCGAGAACCGCTGGGCGCCGCTGTGGGTGGTGGACTTCCCCATGTTCGAGCACGACGAGGAAAACGACCGCTGGGCGGCCGTGCACCATCCCTTCACCTCGCCCAAGGACGGCCACGAGGAGCTCATGGTCACCGACCCGGCCAACTGCCTGGCCAAGGCCTACGACATGGTCCTGAACGGCTGGGAACTGGGCGGCGGCTCGGTGCGTATCCACCGCGCCGACGTGCAGAGCAAGGTGTTTGACGCGCTCAAGATCTCGCCCGAAGACGCTCGCGCCAAGTTCGGCTACCTGCTGGACGCGCTGCAATACGGCGCGCCCCCGCACGGTGGCCTGGCCTTCGGCCTGGACCGCCTGATCACGCTGATGACGGGTGCCGACTCCATCCGTGACGTGATCGCCTTCCCCAAGACCCAGCGCGCCCAGGACCTGCTGACGCAGGCACCTTCGCCCGTGGACGAAAAGCAGCTGCGCGAGCTGCACATCCGCCTGCGCAACCCGCTGGCGGCCACCCAGGGCTGAGGACCGGGCCTGGCGGCTTGATACGGACGGCAGAAGCTGGCACAGCTTCTGCCGTTTTTCTTTTTGCGGAGAGCTTTCATGCGTTTTCAAGGCATTGCATCGGTGGCGCTGGCTGTGCTGGCAGGGCTGGGCCTGTCCGGCTGCGGGGAAAAGAAGACCGAGCTGGGGCAGGGCGGCTCGGAGATCACCGGCTCCGCCGGGCCCCTGGGCGCGAACAATGGCTCGCGCGAACTCGTGCGCTGCGACGCGCCCGTGGCCACGCTGGCCCTGGCCGAGAATCCCAACGGCTACGTCATGGGGTCGGGCTACCAGCTGCCCGCCTCGCCCGTGCCGCTGATCAAGCTGCTGGCCCAGCAAAGCGGGTGCTTTCGTGTGGTGGACCGGGGCGCGGGCCTGCGCGGCACGGTGCAGGAGCAGGACCTGAAGAACGCCGGCGTGCTGCGCGAGAACTCCACGGTACGCAAGGGCCGTGGCTATGAGGCGCAATACACGCTGACGCCCAGCCTGACCTTCAGCGAGCAGGACGCGGGCCGGGGCCTGGCCGGCGTGGTTGCCATGATTCCGGTGCTGCGGGACATCGCGGGGCTGGTCGGCATGGTCGAGCAGGTCAAGTTCAAGGAGGCGCAGACCGCGCTGCTGCTGTCGGACAACGAAACCACCGAGCAGGTGGCCGCTGCCACGGGCGCCGCCCGCACCACCGATCTGGGCGTGGGCGGCATGGTGCTGGGCCGCCTGGGCGCGGCGGGCGCGGGCTGGAGCAATACCAACGAGGGCAAGGTCATCGCCGCCGCCTTTCTGGATGCGCACAACCAGCTCGTGCATCAGGTTCGCGCGCTGCAGGCCAAGGAGCTGCCGCCTCCCGTGGCGACCAAAGCGGTCCAGGGCAAGGGCTGATGCCTGCCATGCCAGGCTACAAGATCCCTGAATCGGTGCTGGTCGTCATCTACCGCGATGACGGGCAGGTGCTGCTGATGCGCCGCACGGCACCGGCGCCTGAGGGCGGGGAGTTCTGGCAGTCGGTGACGGGCAGCAAGGACCATGAAGGCGAGTCCTGGCGCGAGACCGCAGTGCGCGAGGTGCGGGAAGAAACCGGCATCGATCCCGAGGCGCCCGGCTGCCTGCTGCAGGACTGGGCGCTGGAGAACATCTACACCATCTACCCGGCTTGGCAGCACCGCTATGCGCCCGGTGTATGGCACAACCGCGAGAGGGTTTTCGGCCTGCGGATTCCGTCCTACACCCCTGTGTTCTTGAATCCGAGGGAACATACCGCATCTGCTTGGCATCATTGGCATGACGCTGCCGAGCGCTGCTACTCCCCGTCCAATGCGGAAGCCATCCTGATGCTGCCGCGATTCGCTTCACTGGAGCTGGACTGATCCCGATCCCTGTGTTCCTGACCGCCTATGACTGACAACGTGAAATCCTCCCACGAGGTGGACCCCGGCCCGTCCATACTGCGCGTCGCGACCTACAACATCCACAAGGGCGTGCAAGGCATGGGTCCCGTGCGCCGCCTGGAAATCCACAACCTGGGACACGCTGTGGAGCAGCTCGATGCCGACATCGTCTGCCTGCAGGAAGTGCGCAAGATGAACCACAAGGAGGCCGCCTACTTCGAGCGCTGGCCCCAGGTGTCGCAGGCGGAGTACCTGGCTCCCCTGGGCTACGAGGCCGTCTACCGCACCAATGCCTACACGCGCCATGGCGAGCATGGCAACGCGCTGCTCACCCGCTGGCCCGTGGTGGGCCACCAGCACGAGGACATCTCCGACCACCGCTTCGAGCAGCGGGGCCTGCTGCATGTGGAGGTGGAAGTGCAGAACCGGCGCGTGCACACCATCGTGGTGCACCTGGGCCTGATCCCCGGCAGCCGCGTGCGCCAGGTCTCACAGCTCAAGCGCTTCATCGAGCGCGAGGTGCCGCCCGGCGCGCCCGTGGTGGTAGCTGGCGACTTCAACGACTGGGGTGGCCAGATCAAGCGCATGCTTGGCGGTTTCGGCCTGTACGAATACGACGAATTGCCCAGCGTGCCCACCTATCCCTCGCGCCTGCCGCTGGCCCAGCTGGACCACGTCTACGTGCGCGGCCTCACCCCGCTGGGCCTGCATGTGCCCAAGGGACGCATCTGGTGGCGCATGTCCGACCATCTGCCGCTGATTGCCGAATTCCGCCTCTAGCCCCGGGTTCTGTCACACAAGCCATTCTTTTGCTATTTAAATGATAGCTTTCAGCGCGGGCAGAACCTGCGTTTGGGTGGAAAATCCCTTGCGTGCCATGCCGCGGGTTTCGCTGTTACCATGCCAGCCATGTTCAGAGAACTCGTCGACATGAAACAAGACAGCCAGGCCGAGGGCACCCCCGTCTCGGTCAAGATCCGCGAACGGTTGAAGCAGGCGCAAAAGCGCTTTCATGCGAACGACAACATCTCCGAATTCATCGAGCCCGGTGAACTCGAGCTGTTGCTCGACGAAGTCCAGGACAAGATGCAGGGCGTGCTCGACAGCATGGTCATCGACACCACGCACGACCACAACACGCGCGCCACGGCGCGCCGCGTGGCCAAGATGTATGTCAACGAGGTGTTCCGTGGCCGCTATGTGGCGCAGCCCGCCATCACCGAGTTCCCCAACGCCGAGCACCTCAACGAGCTGATGATCGTCGGCCCGATCACGGTGCGCAGCGCCTGCAGCCACCATCTGTGCCCGGTGATCGGCAAGATCTGGATCGGCGTGCTGCCCAACAAGAACACCAATGTCATCGGCCTGTCCAAGTACGCGCGGCTGGTGGACTGGATCATGGGCCGCCCCCAGATCCAGGAAGAGGCCATCATCCAGCTGGCCGACCTGATCCTCGACAAGACCCGCCCTGACGGCCTGGCCGTGGTCATGGAGGCTTCGCACTTCTGCATGTCCTGGCGCGGCGTGCGCGAGATGGACAGCAAGATGCTGAACTCCGTCATGCGCGGCGCCTTCCTCACCAATCCTGAACTGCGCCGCGAGTTCCTCTCGCTGGTGTCCAGCCGCAGGTAACTCCCCGGGGTGGCGTCCCCGGACGCCTCAGACAAGACCCCAGGCTGCGCAGTGCGCGGCCTTTTTTCTTTCCCGCGCCAAGCCCGAGCCCCCGCTTTCCCCGGACCTGCCCATGTCGCTGCAAGCCTTTGCCCTGATCATCATTGCCGGCCTCATCCATGCCGGCTGGAACATCGTGGCCAAGAAGGCGGGCGGCGACTCGCGCTTCGCCTTCTTCACCTCGGTCATCATGATGGTGATCTGGGCACCGCTGGGCTGGTGGGTGGGGCGCGATGTGGTGCCCACATGGGGGCGCAACGAATGGCTGGTGGTGCTGGCCAGCGGCCTGCTGCACGTGGCCTACTACGTGACCTTGCTGCGCGGCTACCGCAGCGCGGACCTCACCGTGGTCTATCCGCTGGCGCGCGGCTCGGGGCCGCTGCTGTCGTCCATGGTGGCGGTGGTCTTCCTGGGGGAGCGGATTTCCTCGCTGGGCGTGCTGGGCATTGCCGGCGTGGTGGTTGGCGTGTTCCTGATCGCGGGCGGCCCCGGCCTGCTGCGCGCACGCCATGACCCCGAAGCGCGCGAGCGGCTGCGGCTGGGCCTGTGGTACGGCCTGCTGACGGGCGCCTTCATCGCCAGCTACACCGTGGTGGACGGCTACGGCGTGAAGATGCTGCTGATGTCGCCCATCCTCATCGACTACATGGGCAACTTCGTGCGCGTATTCCTCCTCGCTCCCGTGGTGCTGCGCGACCTGCCCACTGCGCGCAGCCTGTGGCGCACGCAGTGGCGCTTCGCGGCCCTGGTGGCGCTGATCAGTCCCATCGCCTATGTGCTGGTGCTCTACGCCATGCAGGATGCGCCCATGTCGCACGTGGCGCCTGCGCGCGAAGTCTCCATGCTGTTCGCGGCGCTGATCGGCGGGCACATGCTGCGCGAAGGCGACCGCCTGGCGCGCATTGCGGGCGCGGTGTGCATTGCCGTCGGCGTGACGGCGCTGGGCCTGGGCTGAGCACCATGGCTGCAATGCGGGTGTTGGGCTGCGATTTCAGCAGCCGGCCTACGGCGCGCAAGCCCATCACCATGGCCCTGGGCCGTCTGCTGGCTGGCGACACGGTGGTCCTGCAGGATTTGCTGGAGTTCGCCTCGCTGGACGCATGGGCCGCCTGGCTGGCCCGGCCCGCCGATTCGGCGCAGTCGGCGCAGTCGGCCTGGGTGGGCGGATTCGACCTGCCTTTTGGCCTGCCGCGCGAACTGGTGGAGCAACTCGCCTGGCCCATGGACTGGGCGGCCTGCATGGATCACTACGCCGGCCTCACGCGCCAGGCCATACGCGAGCAGTTCAGGGCCTTTTGCGCGGCGCGGCCCGCAGGCGGCAAGTTCGCGCACCGCGCCACGGACGGGCCTGCCGGTGCCAGCCCTTCCATGAAATGGGTGAACCCGCCCGTGGCCTACATGCTGCATGCCGGGCTGCCCTTGCTGCGCGCGGCCGGCGTGCATCTGCCGGGCCTGCAACGGCCAGGCGAAGGCGATGCGCGCCGCGTGGCGCTGGAAGCCTACCCGGGCATGCTGGCGCGCGCCGTGA
The DNA here is from genome assembly GCF_002193035.1 of Delftia sp. K82. Taxonomy (NCBI): domain Bacteria; kingdom Pseudomonadati; phylum Pseudomonadota; class Betaproteobacteria; order Burkholderiales; family Comamonadaceae; genus Delftia; species Delftia sp. K82. The sequence continues at coordinate 382,628 of NZ_MYFL01000001.1, forward strand.
TCGGCCGCCGCAGCTACAAAAGCGACGAGCCCGCACGGCAAACGCCCGAACGCCATCAGGCGCACGTGCAATTGCTGGCGGCGCTGGAGAGCGGCGACAACCCGCTGGCGCTGCGCCTGCAGATTGATGGCGAAGAAACCCGCAACCAGTTGCTGGCGGACGGCAGCGGAGACCGGCTGGACGCCGTGATCTGCATGCTGCAGGCCGCCTGGGCTGCGGCCCGCCATGCGCAGGGCGATGCGCTCTACGGGCTGCCGCACGACCTGGACCCGCTGGAAGGCTGGATCGTCACGGCGCAAGCCTGACCCAAGCCGCGCTGGAACATGCGATGAATCGAAAAGAGAGAAGCGATGCCGACCTTTGAAACCCTGCTGGCCTTTTTTGGCGTGGCCGTGCTGCTGGGCCTGAGCCCGGGGCCTTACAACCTGTTTGTGCTTATGCAATCGGCCCAGCGCGGCTGGCGCGTGGGGCTGTGCGTGGTGCTGGGCCTGTGCCTGGGGCTGGTGGTGCATACGGCGGCGGTTGCGTTGGGCCTGGCGGCGCTGGTGGCTGCATCGCCCCTGCTGTTCACCGCCATCAAGCTGTGCGGCGCGGCCTATCTGGCCTGGCTGGCCTGGGGCGCGCTGCGCGCCGTGGCCCGGCCGGGCGAGATGCCGCAGGCCGGCGCAGCCGACCCGCTGACCCCCGCACGGGCGCTGCGCTGGGTGGGGCGTGGCGTGGTGATGAACCTCACCAATCCCAAGGTGCTGATCTTCTTCCTGGCCTTTCTGCCGCAGTTCGCGGACCCCGCGCGCGGCAGCGTGGCCACCCAGGTGATGGTGCTGGGCTGCGTGTTCATGCTGGCGGCGCTGCTGGTGTTCGGCGCCATCGCCTGCTGTTCGGGCTGGTTCGGCGTGCTGCTTCAGCGCTCCGTGCGCGCCCAGAACTGGCTCAACCGCGTGGCCGGTCTGGTCTTTCTGGGCATGGCCGTGCGGCTGGCCCTGGTGCAGCGTTAGGAATACTCTGCTTTTCGCTGCGGGCCACGGCGCAAGGGCCGGGCCGTGGCACAGTCCACGCCATGCTTTCCCGATTGCGCAATCTTTCATGGCCTGCCGCCTTGCTGATGGCGGGATTGTCCGGACTGGCCCTGCTGATGGTGGCGGCCTGGCTGGTGGGCAGCCTGTTGAGCCAGCCGGACCACCAGCCTGTCGGCGCGCCGCCTGCGGACTGGCCGGTCCAGACGCTGCAGTTGCCCACCGACGAGGGCGGGCAGGTCCGGGGCTGGTTCGCCAAGGGGCAGCCGGGCCATGGTGCCGTGCTGCTGCTGCACGGCGTGTACGCAGACCGGCTGGCCATGCTGGCGCGTGCGCGCATGCTCCATCGGCAGGGGTACTCCGTCTGCCTGATCGACCTGCCCGCGCACGGCGAAAGCAGTGGCGAGCGCATCAGCTTCGGCATGGTCGAAGGCGCAGGCGTGCGTGCCGCCATGGCCTATGTGCGGCAGCAGCTGCCTGGCGAGAAAGTGGCGGTGATCGGCACATCGCTGGGCGGTGCGGCCCTGCTTTTGTCCCATGTGGCGCCGGGGCCGGATGCGGTGGTGCTGGAGTCGGTGTTCCCCGACATCCGGCAGGCCATAGACAACCGCGTGCGCGCGCACATCGGCTGGCTGGCGGACGTGGTCACGCCCTTGCTGGCGTGGCAGCTGCCGCTGCGCCTGCATCTGGAGCTGGCGCAACTGCGTCCCATCGACCATGTGAAGGCGCTGGGCGCTCCCGTGCTGATCGCGGCCGGCCTGCAGGACAGGCACACCACGCCCGCAGAAACGCGCGAGCTGTTCGATGCGGCGCGTGAACCCAAGGCGCTGTGGATGGTGGAAGGCGCCGCGCATGTGGACCTGTACGACTACGCGCCCCAGCCCTACGAGCAGCGGGTGCTGGGATTCCTGGATCGATATCTGGGCCATTGATGGAGACAATGGCGGGCAGGCCTTGACCTGCCCATCTGACGCCGTCTCCACCAAGCCCATGCCACAGACCACGGCCCACACCATTGCCATTGCCCAGGTCCTGCAGATCGTGCAGGGCGTGCAGCGCAATGGCATGGATGTGCCAGCCATCCTGCGCCGCGCCGGCATTGCGCCGGCCTTGCTGGATGCGCCGCTGTCGCGCGTGACCCAGGCGCAGTACGCGGCGCTGATCCGCGTGCTGCGCCGCGTCTGCCGCGACGAGCTGTGGGGCCTGTGCCGCCATCCGCTGCCCGTGGGCAGTTTTGCCCAGGCCTGCCGCACCATGCTGCCCTGCCGCACGCTGGGCGAGGCATTGCAGGGCGGGCTGCGTTTCTACCGCCTGGTGCTGCGCGACTTCGCTCCCCGGCTGCAGGTGGTGGATGGCGTGGCCCGCATCGCCATGGTGTCGCTGCGCGAGCGTGATGCGCCGCTGGCCTATGCCGAGCGTTCCTTTTGCTTTCTGGGCTATGGCGTCATGTCCTGGCTGGTGTCGCGCAGGATTGAGCTGACGGGCGTGTGCGCGCCTGCCGGAGCCAGCATGCCGTATGGCACGGAGGCGCAGCGCCTGTTCCTGGCGCCGCTGCAGCGGGACCGCGACTTCACGGGGCTGGAGTTCGATGCGCGCTGGCTGGAGCTGCCCGTGGTGCAGACCCCGGAGAGCCTGGCCGAATTCCTGGACCAGGCGGCCATGGGCCTGGTGATCCGCTACCGCGACCGCACGCGCTTGGGCGAGCGCATCCGCCGCCTGCTGCGCCGCGACCTGGCGGGGGAGCTGCCGTCGCTGGAGCAGGTGGGCGCCGCGCTGTCCATGACACCGCAGACGCTGCGCCGCCGCCTGCGCGACGAAGGCCTGGGCTTCCAATCCCTCAAGGACGACCTGCGCCGCGACGCCGCCATCGAACTGCTGAACCGCCCGGATCTGACCCTGGCCGACATTGCGGCCCGCGTGGGGTTTGCGGAGGCCAGCACCTTTCACCGCGCCTTCAAGGGCTGGACCGGCCTGCCGCCGGGCGCCTACCGGCAGGCCCAGCATCGCGGCCGCTGATCTTTTTTGCCAATCATTTTGAGACGATCGGCGATTGGTGGCTGAAGGCCCGGTGGCCACACTGTCCATGGACCCTGCCACTGCGGCAGGGCACACCGCCCCGCCAACGAGGGCGGAGCACCGAAGGACAAGGAGACAAGCCATGGAATCGAGCCGACGCGGCTGCCTGCGGGCAGCGCTGGCATGCGCTGCCAGCGCCTCACTGGGCGCTGCCCTGGGAACGGCATCGCCGATCGCCTTTGCACAGCCGGCAGGCGGTGCCTATCCGTCCAAGCCGCTGCGCATGGTGATTCCCTATCCGGCGGGTGGCGGCACGGACATCATCGGCCGCATCATTGCCCAGCAACTGAGCCAGGCCTGGGGCCAGCCCGTGGTGGTGGAGAACCGGCCGGGCTCCAGTGGCATCATCGGCGGCGATGTGGTGGCCAAGTCGGCGCCCGATGGCTATACGCTGCTGCTGGGGATCACGGCCATGATCCAGGCGCCTGCGCTGTACGCCAGGATGCCTTATGACGTGCTCAAGGACTTTGCCCCCGTATCGCAGGTGGCCTTGTCCTCGGACCTGTTCGTGGTGCCGCGCGACGTGCCGGCCACGACGCTGCAGGAGTTCATCGCCCTGGTCAAGGCCCATCCGGGCAAGTACAGCAACGGCAACTACGGCAACGGCACCTCCTCGCACATGCATGGCGAACTGCTGCGTGCCAGGGCCGGGCTGGATCTGGCGCTGATTCCCTACAAGGGCGCGGCACCGCTGGTCAACGATGTGCTGGGCGGGCAGCTGTCGTCGGCTTTCATCGACGTGTCTTCGGCCAATGCGCACCTGAAGTCCGACAAGATCCGCATCCTGGCCATCACCGGCATGCAGCGCCATCCGGCGCTGCCCGATGTGCCCACCTTTGCCGAGCTGGGGCTGGCGGGCTTCGAGGCCAATGGCTGGTTCGCCACCTTCGTGGCGGCGGGAACGCCCCGGCCCATCGTGGACAAGCTCTCGGCCGAGGTGCGGCGCATCGTGGCCTCGCCCGAACTCAGCGGCCGCCTGGCGGCCATGGGGCTGCGCCCGGTGGGCGGCACGCCCGAGGAGCTGTCAGCGGCCATGGCGCGCGACCTGCCGCGCTGGGCGCGCATCGTCAAGGATGCGGGAATCAGGCTGGAGTAGCCGGCACTGCTCGTGCCCGCGCCTGTGCCCCGTCTTCGCTGTCGCCAGTGCCCTGGCCCGGAGGCAGGGGCTGTGGCCAGGCAGGCTGCGGCGGCCGCAGCTGCTCCAGCACGCGGCTGAGCCGCAGCACGCCCAGGTCGTCAAAGCGGCGGCCCGCGATCTGCACGCCAATGGGCAACTGACCGTCATGCCCGCAGGGCACGGACGCGGCGGGCTGCTCGGACATGTTGTAGGGCACGGTGAAGGCAATGTGCTCCAGCGGTCGCAGCGGGTCGTTGGTGGGGCTGGGCAGGTGGGCCGGGAAAGCCGTGATGGGCGCCACGGGCGACAGCACATAGTCGAAGGCCGCCGTGGCACGCACCGTGGCCACGCGCAGCAGGTGCGACTGCTGGCTTGCCACGAACAGCTGGGTGGCGGTGATGGACCCGGCACTGTCGGCCCAGTCGCGGATGAAGGGCAGGACCACGCGGCGCTGGGCGTCCGGCAGCGACTGCATTTCCACATGCGAGCGCATACGCCAGAAATGGTCGAGGCCGTCGAGCATGTCGCGGGTGAGCCAGGGCTGGATGATCTCGATATGGGCGCCGGCCGATTCCAGCCAGGCCGCAGCCTGCTCCACCACGGCACGCACGCGGGGCTGCAGGGGCAGGCCGCAGCCGGCATCCAGCAGCAGGCCTATGCGCAGGCCGCGCACCTGGGCGGGGTCCATGTCGAAGCCGCTCCAGGCAATGTCCTGGTGCGGCAGACCCATGCTGTCGCGCGCATCGGGCAGGGACAGCGCCTGCATCATCAGCGCGGCATCGGCCACGCTGCGCGTCATGGGGCCGGCGCAGCGGCCGGTGTAGGGCGGGTCGATGGGCACGCGGCCCAGGCTGGGCTTGAGGCCGAAGATGCCGCACCAGCCTGCGGGCAGGCGGATGGAGCCGCCAATGTCCGTGCCCACATGCAGCGGCCCGTAGCCGGCCGCCGCAGCGGCGCCCGCGCCTGCGCTGGAGCCGCCCGGCGTCTTGTCCAGGTCCCAGGGGTTGAAGGTGTTGCCGTGCAGCGAGGACAGGCCCGAGGACAGCATGCCGTAGTCGGGCATGGTGGTCTTGGCGAAGAGGATGGCGCCCGCTTCGCGCAGGCGCGCTGCGGGCGGTGCGTCCAGCGGGGCCGCGACCTGCGGCATGGCGGCCGTGCCCACGGGCGTGGGGTCGCCGCGCGTGGCGATGTTGTCCTTGACCGTGGCGGGGACGCCGTCAAGCAGGCCTGCCGGCTCGCCGCGCAGCCAGCGGGCCTCGCTGGCGCGTGCCTGGGCCAGGGCGGCCTCGGGGCGCAGCAGGTAGGTGGCGCCCAGGGCCGGCTCCCAGCGCTGCACATGGGCCAGCAGCTCGTGCATGACCTCGACGGGCGAGAGGCTGCGCTCCCGGTAGGCGCGCAGCAGCGCATGGGCGGGTAGGTCGTGCAGGGCCTGTGTCGTTCCAGTCATCGCGGCTTCCTCGAGGATGGCGGTTTCAGCGGCAGATCTGCCGCAGTGTGGACCGGGGCCACCGGCGCGCCTGTCGCCTGTGGCTCAGCCGGTGCGCGGTTCAGGTGGCCCAGGACAGTGCCGAGAGATCGTTGACGAAGATGGGCATGTCCTTCCACAGTCCGCGCAGGTTCTTGTTGGCCACGGTGACCCATTGCGGCGTGTAGAGGAAGGCGTGCACGCAATCCTGGGCCAGCAGGCGCTGGGCATCGCCCAGCAGGCGCGAGCGGTCGGCGGGGCGCGAGGCGTTCTTGATCTTGTCGTACAGCTCGTTGAACTGGGACGACTGGTAGCCCCAGTAGTAATCGGGCTTGGCGAAGTTGCCCAGGTCGAAGGGCTCGACATGGGAGATCAGCGTCAGGTCGTAGTTCTTGAGGGTGTAGGTGCCCGACAGCCACTGCGCCCATTCGACGTTCTGCAGCTTGGCGCGGATGCCGATCTTGGCCAGCTGCGCGGCAATCACCTCGCCGCCCTGGCGCGCGTAGGGCGTGGGCGGCAGGGTCATGGTCAGCTCCAGCGGGGTCTTGACGCCGGCCTCGGCCAGCAGCGCCTTGGCCTTTTCCACGTCGAAGGGGTTGATGCCCGTGGTGTCCACGTAGCCAAAGGCCGTGGGCACGTAGTAGCTGCCGATGGGCAGGCCGTAGCCGTCGCCCGCGCCGTCGATCACGGCCTTGCGGTCGATGGCCGCGGCGATGGCGCGGCGCACGCGCGCGTCGCCCAGGGGCTTGCGTGCGTTGTTCATGGCCAGGATGGTCTTGGCGCGCGAGCCGCTGACCACGACCTGGAAGCGCCCGTTGGCCTTGAACTGGGCCACGCTGCGCGGCGTCACGCGCGGGAAGGCATCGACATCGCCAGCCAGCAGCGCAGCGACCTGGGCCGCAGGGTCCGAGATGAAGCGAAAGCTGGCGCGGCGAATGCGCAGGCCGGAGGCCATGCGGTGCTGCGGCCAGGCCGTGAGCGTGACCGAGGCGCCCTTGCTCCAGTTGCCCAACTGGTAGGGGCCCGTGCCCACGGGGCGCGTGGCGTTGGTGGCCGCGCTCTTGGGCTCGACGATGATGGAAGTCGCCTGGCCGAGCACGAAGAGGAAGTCGGGATCGATGTCCTTGTTGATCACGACCACAGTGTGGTCGTCCACCACGCGCGTGGACAGGGAGGCGAAGGTCCGCTTGTCCTTGTTGGTGCTCTTGTCGTCGCCCGCCCGGTCGAAGGAATACTTCACGCTGTGGGCGTTGCAGGGCTCGCCGTTCTGAAAACTCACGCCCTTGCGCAGGCGGAAGGTGTAGGTCTTGAGGTCGGGCGAGACCTCCCAGCTCTCGGCCAGCAGCGGCGAGACGCTGCCGTCCGGGTTGATCTTGGTCAGCGTCTCGAACAGGTTGTAGAGCACGATCTCGCCGATGGACGATGCGGCGCCGGCCGTGGGGTCCAGCCCCGGGGGCTCCAGCGTCATCGCCAGCGTGATGCTGTCCTTGCGGCTCTGGGCCAGCGCAGGCCAGGGCATCAGCAGGGGCAGGCCGGCAGCAGCGGAGCTGGCCAGCAGGGAACGGCGGTTGAACATGAACAGGTCTCCGGAAATTCTTGCAGATGGTTCTCGGGCCGCTGTCTGCGGCCTGCAGCAGTGTTTTTACACCACGGCGCACGGGTGCGTGGCCCTGGGGGCCTGGTCCGCGCGGGCGGCCGTCAGCTTTCAGGCCCGGTGCTGCAGGGCGATGCGCGGCACGGCCCGGACCAGGGCCTGCGTATACGGGTGCTGCGGGGCGTGGAACAGCTGCTGCGGCGCTCCGCGCTCGACGATGCGGCCCTCGCTCAGCACGATGGCGTCGTCGCACAGGTGCTGGACCACGGCCAGGTCGTGGCTGATGAACAGATAGGACAGGCCCAGCTGCTGCTGCAGATCCTGCAGCAGGTTCAGCACCTGGGCCTGCACCGAGACGTCCAGCGCACTCACGGGCTCATCGGCCACGATGAGGCGGGGCCGTGTGATCAATGCCCGCGCAATGGCGATGCGCTGGCGCTGGCCGCCCGAGAACTCATGCGGGTACTTGTCCAGATCCTGCGCACGCAGGCCGACCTGTTCCAGCGTGGCGCGGGCCAGGTCGCGCCGGGCGCTGCGTTCGGGCGACGCAGGCTGGGCGAGCAGGGGTTCGCAGACGATGTGCTCCACCGTCATGCGCGGGTCCAGCGAGCCGTAGGGGTCCTGGAACACCATCTGGAAGTCGCGGCGTGCCGTCCGCAGTGCCTGGCGGTCCAACTTGTGCAGATCCTGGCCCAGAAGCCGCACGCTGCCGGCGCTGGGCGTGTCCAGCGCCATGACCAGGCGTGCCAGCGTGGACTTGCCCGAACCCGACTCGCCCACCACGCCCAGGCTGCGCCCCGCCGCCAGCGTGAAATCCACGCCGCGCAGCGCATGCACCTGCTCCGGCGCGCGCCACAGCGACCGGCGCGGCAGCTGGTAGCTGCGGGCCAGACCTGTCACTTGCAGCAGGGGTGCATCGGAGGCCGGTGGCGTCTGGACCGGTGGCGCCTGGAGGGGGTGCCCTGTCATGCGCATTCCTGTGCAGGCAGGCCCTGTGCAATGGCCTCGGGGCGCAGGCAGCGCACCACATGCGGCTGTGCCCAGGCCTGCAGGGATGCGGGCGTGGGCCGCTGCGGGCGCTCCAGTACCACGGGGCGCGGGCGCTCGCTGTGGCAGGCCGGCTCGGTGAAGCTGCAGCGGCCCGCGAAGGCGCAGCCGGCCGGCAGGTCCACCAGCTCGGGCACGGTGCCGGCAATGGTGGGCAGCCGTGCAGGCGGCAGGCTGCCTGGGGCGGACAGGTCCAGCTGGGGCCTGGCCGCGAACAGGCCACGCGTATAGGGATGGGCGCGGCGCGCGAAGATGGCCTCGGTCATGCCGCTTTCGACCACGCTGCCGCCGTACATGACCAGCAACTGCTCCACGTTCTGCGCGATCACGCCCAGGTCGTGCGAGATCAGCAGCAGGGCCATGGAATGCTCGGCCACCAGTTCCTGCAGCAGGTCCAGGATTTGCTGCTGAACGGTCACGTCCAGCGCCGTCGTGGGTTCGTCGGCAATCAGCAGGTCGGGCCCGCAGGCCAGGGCCATGGCGATAGTGATGCGCTGGCGCTGGCCGCCCGAGAACTGGTGCGGATAGTCGTCATAGCGCTGGGCCGCACGGGCAATGCCCACGCGCTCCAGCAGCGCCACCGCATGCGCGCGCGCGGCCTGGCGGCCCAGGCGCAGGTGATGGCGCAGCGGCTCGGCCACCTGGCGGCCGATGCCGTGCACGGGGTTCAACGCCGTCATCGGCTCCTGGAACACCATGGCCATGCGGTTGCCGCGCAGGCGGCACAGCGCGTTCTCGTCCATGTCCAGCAGCTCCTTGCCGTTGAGCTGGATGCTGCCGTCCACCTGCGCATGCTCGGGCAGCAGGCCCATCAGCGCCAGGGCGGTCAGCGACTTGCCGCAGCCCGACTCGCCGATCAGGCCCAGCGTGGCGCCGCGCTCCAGGATGAACTCCAGGTTCTGCACGGCGCGCGCGCGGCCGCGCGGGGTCTGCAAGGTGATGGTGAGGCCGGAGACTTCGAGCAGGGGCATGGGCGCGTGCCTTCCTCAGCGCTGGCGCGACAGGCGCGGGTCGAGCAGATCGCGCAGCCCGTCGCCCAGCAGGTTGAGCCCGAGCACCGACAGCGCAATGGCCAGGCCCGGCCACACGGCCAGCAGCGGTGCCTGGAACATGAGGGTCTGCGCCTCGCTGAGCATGCGGCCCCAGGAGGCCTGGGGCGGCTGCGTGCCCAGGCCCAGATAGGACAGGGCGGCCTCGGCCAGAATGGCCAGCGCGAACTGGATGGTGGCCTGCACCACCAGTACCGGCAGGATGTTGGGCAGCACGTGGCGCCAGGTGATGCTGGCGCGGCCATGGCCGCAGGCGCGTGCGGCCAGCACGTATTCGCGTGCCCACACGGCCTTGGCCGATGCCCGCGTGATGCGCGCGAAGGTGGGGATGTTGAAGATGCCGATGGCAATGATGGCGTTGACGATGCCCGCGCCGAACACGGCCGTGAGCATGATGGCCGACAGCAGCGCGGGAAAGGCAAAGCTGAAATCGGCCAGCCGCATGATGGCCTCTTCCACCCAGCCCCTGCAGGCTGCCGCGACCAGGCCCAGCGCCACGCCCATCGACAGCCCGATGCCCACGGCAATCACGCCGACCAGGATGGAGCTGCGCGCGCCCAGGAACAGCAGCGAGGCCACGTCCCGCCCATAGGCGTCGGTGCCCAGCCAGTGCAGGGCGCCCGGTGCAGCCAGCTTGGCGTCCATGTCCATGTCGTAGGCAGAGCCCGGCGTCCACCAGAAAGACAGCAGGGCCGTGAGCAGCAGCAGCGCGGTCAGCACCGCTCCCAGCAGGAAGCTGCGGTGGCCCAGCATGCGCCGGCCCGCTCCGGCGGGCGCGCCCAGGGTGACGGCCCGCGTGGGCCGGTGGCCCGCTGGCGAGGTGGAGGGCGGGGGCGAAGGAGGGCTGTGCGGCTGGCTCATACGTCGCTGGCCTCGATGCGCGGATCAATGGCCGCGTACAGCACGTCCACGATGAAGTTGATGACCACCACCATGGCCGCCAGCAGCAGCACGCAGTTGCGCACCACGATCAGGTCGCGGTTGGCGATGGACTGGAAGATCAGCCGGCCCAGGCCCGGCAGGTAGAACACGTTCTCCACCACGATGGTGCCGGCCAGCAGCTGGGCGAACTGCAGGCCCATGACCGTGAGCACGGGAATCATGGCGTTGCGCAGCACATGGTCCCAGAGCACGGCACGGCGCGACAGTCCCTTGGCGCGGGCCGTGCGCACGAAGTCCTCGCGCAGCACCTCCAGCACGGCCGAGCGCGTGATGCGCGCCAGGATGGCCGCCTGCACCACGGCCAGCGAGATGGCCGGCAGCAGCAGCGCCTGCAGTGCCTGCAGCGGGCCGCCGCCGTCGGCCTCGCTCCAGCCGGGGAAGCCGCCAGCGGAAAACCATTGCAGCTTCACCGAGAACACCAGGATCAGCAGGATGGCAAACCAGAAATTGGGGATGGCGATGCCGACCTGTGCCAGGCCCATGATGCCCAGGTCGCCCCAGCGGTTGTGGCGCGAGGCGGCATAGATGCCGGCGGCCAGTGCCAGCACGGTCGTGATGAGCATGGCCATCACGGCCAGCGGCACGGTGACGGCCAGCCGCTCCAGCACCAGCTCGCTGACCGGCGTGCTGTAGGCGTAGCTCAGTCCCATGTCGCCGTGCAGCAGCCCCTGCAGCCACTGCAGGTAGCGCTGCCAGGCCGGCTGGTCCAGCCCTAGTTGCACGGCCAGCGCCTGCACCGCCTCGGGCGCGGCATCGGGGCCCATCAGCGTCTGGGCGGCATTGCCGGGCAGCACTTCCAGCACGCCGAAAACCACGGCCGATGCGCCCAGCAGCGTGGCTGCCAGCATCAGCAGGCGCTTGAGCAGAAAGATGCTCATGGGCAATCGGCCTCGGCAGGGTGGGTGGCGGTCACGTCGGCGGAGTGGGTGGGTTGTTCTTGGAAGGGCCCGAATGGTACTGCGCACGGCCCATGCGCGCAGCATAGCGGCCTTTGAAGCGGCAGGGCCCCGATGGACGGGGACGCGGCCATCGATTTCAGGGCGCCGGGCTTGCCCGTGCAGCCTCCATGCTTATGTGGCGGACAGGATAATGGCGAGATGACTGATGCCACCTTGCTGCAAGGCCCCTTCGGGGCGCATGGGCCCGCCCGGCCCGGAGGAGCGTGGCTGGCACTTGCGAGGGACCTGCCATGGCTTTGATGATCACCGACGAATGCATCAACTGCGATGTCTGCGAGCCCGAGTGCCCGAACGATGCGATCTCCATGGGCGAGGAGTACTACGAGATCGAGCACAGCAAGTGCACGGAGTGCGTGGGCCATTTCGATGAGCCCCAGTGCGTGCAGATCTGCCCGGTGGCCTGCATTCCCGTGAATCCCGCCCATGTGGAAGACCGCGAGACGCTGATGCAGAAGTACCTGCGTCTGCAGTCCCAGGCTCCCGCTTCTTCCTGAACGTTCAGCCCTTGTCGCTCTCGGCCGTGGCCGGGCGTGCAGGCTTGGGGCGCGGCGGCTTGGTGGTGTGGATCAGCAAGGTTGCCTTGTCCATGTTGCCGGCCTGCAGTTCGGGCCAGGCCTTGAGGGAGTGGGCGATGCTGTCCTCGATCAGCTGGCGCTGGTCGGGTGCGGGCTTCTTGAGCACCCAGTTGGCGACTTCGGCCTTGTGGCCCGGATGGCCTATGCCGATGCGCAGCCGCCAGTAGTCGGCCGAGCCCAGCTGGGCATGGATATCGCGCAGGCCGTTGTGGCCACCGTGGCTGCCGCCGCGCTTGAGCTTGACCTGGCCGGGCTCGAAGTCCAGTTCGTCATGGACCACCAGGACCTCCTCGGGCTGGATCTTGAAGAAGCGCGCCAGCGCGCCCACCGACTTGCCCGACAGGTTCATGAAGGTCTGCGGCTGCAGCAGCCAGACGTTCTCGCCGCGCACGCTGGCACGGGCCATGAGGCCGAAGTAGCTGCGCTCGGGCACCAGATGGACCTTGAGCTCGCGCGCCAGCGCATCAATCCACCAAAAGCCCGCGTTGTGGCGGGTGTCCTCATACTCCGGCCCGGGGTTGCCCAGGCCGACAAACAATTTGATCATCGGGCGATTATCTCCATGGCGGCCGCAGCAGGCGGGCGAGGGTGCTTCCCCATGCAAAAGGCCCACGCGAGGTGGGCCTTTTGCAGGTTTGCGGCAGCCGGGGCCACCGCAAGGGAAAGCCAAGAATTACTTCTTGCCCTTCTTGGCCGGAGCGGCCGGGGCTGCCACGGGAGCTGCCGATGCATCAGGAGCCACTTCGGGCAGCTTGATGGAGATCAGGGCGGGGTTCTTGTTGGAACCGCGCACCACGGCCTTCACGCCGTTGGGCAGCTTGACGCCTTGCAGGCCCAGGGTGGACTTGGAAGTCAGGCCGCTCAGGTCCACGGTGATGAACTCGGGCAGTTGGGCGGGCATGCACACCACGTCCAGTTCATGGACCAGGGGAGTGATCGTGCAGTTCTCGACCTTGACGGCCTGGGACTGTTCCATGCCTTCGAAGTGCAGCGGCACCTTCAGGTGAACCTTGGTCTTGTCGTCAACGCGCTGGAAGTCCACGTGCAGGATGAGCTGCTTGTAGGGGTGGAATTGCACGTCGCGCAGCACGACCTTGGAGGTCTGGCCGTTGACTTCCATGTCCAGGATGCTGGAGTGGAACACTTCCTTCTTCAGGGCGTGCCACAGGGCGTTGTGATCGATTTCGATCAGTTGGGCTTCGGCAGCACCGCCGTAGACGATGCCAGGGGCCTTGCCCGAATTGCGCAGACGGCGGCTCGCACCCGTACCTTGCTTGGCGCGCTCAAAAGCGACGAATTGCATAACTAACTCCTAGATGGATGGACCGCGACCAGCCTCATCCGTTGATAAAAGAACGCCTGTCCGATGCGGACCAGGCTGCTCTTGCGGTGTCCCGGGGTGGTCCTGAAACCACTCCGGAACGCGCAAACCTCCCGAAGGAGGTTTGCTGGGTTCCGACCACAGGGGCCGATATTTTATTCAGAGAACAGGCTCAGCACCGAATCACCGGTGGAAATCCGCTGGATCGTCTGGGCAATCAGGGGGGCCACGGACAGTTGGCGGATCTTGCCGCAGGCCTGTGCCTCGGCGCTCAGGGGGATGGTGTTGGTCACCACGACCTCGTCCAGGGCGTTGCCGTTGCCGATGCGCTCGATGGCCGGACCCGAGAAGATCGGGTGCGTGCAGTAGGCATAGACACTCTTGGCGCCGCGCTGCTTGAGCACTTCGGCCGCCTTCACCAGCGTGCCGGCGGTGTCGATCATGTCATCCATGATCACGCAGTTGCGGCCGTCGATGTCGCCGATGACATGCATGACTTCGGAGACATTCGCCTTGGGGCGGCGCTTGTCGATGATGGCCAGGTCGCAACCGAGCTGCTTGGCCAGCGCACGTGCGCGGACCACGCCGCCGACGTCAGGGGAGACGACGATCAGGTCTTCGTAGTTCTTCTGGCGCAGATCGCCCAGCAGCACCGGCGTGGCATAGATGTTGTCCACGGGGATGTCGAAGAAGCCCTGGATCTGGTCTGCGTGCAGGTCCATGGTCAGGACGCGCTCGACGCCCACGGCCTGCAGCATGTTGGCCACGACCTTGGCCGTGATCGGCACGCGGGTGGAGCGCGGGCGGCGGTCCTGGCGGGCGTAGCCGAAGTAGGGAATCACCGCGCAGATGCGCTCGGCCGATGCACGCTTGAGCGCGTCCACCATGACCAGCAGTTCCATCAGGTTGTCGTTGGTCGGTGCGCAGGTGGATTGCACGACGAAGACGTCGCGCGTACGCACGTTCTGCTTGATCTCGACGGCGACTTCTCCATCGGAGAAACGACCCACGTCGGCTGCGCCCAGCGTGGTGCCGAGGTGCTGAACGATTTCAGTGGCCATGCCAGGATTGGCATTGCCGGTGAAGACCATGATGTCAGGATGATGTGAATGCATTGAGCGCCCCAGTACGATGGGTTTGCCTTGACGCGAAAGACGTTTGGCAGGGGAGGAAGGACTCGAACCCTCGCATGCCGGAATCAAAATCCGGTGCCTTTACCAACTTGGCGACTCCCCTACACAGGCCTTCTGCCGCAGGCAGACAGCCTATAAACTTTCATCTTTCAGCCAATCCTTGAGAGGATGGGCCTGCAGATTGCTGCAAACTCTGACATTCCAGGCGCCAGGGGCATCCTTTAAGTCAATCGTTTGCGTCAGTGGTGCAAATACTGCACTTCCTGAGCCCGTCATTTTAGCATGCAGTTTTAGTGAGTTTAGCCAATCGATGGCTTTTTTCACTTCAGGCTGCAGCCTTTCGGCGACAGGCTGCAAGTCGTTTTGGCCAAAGCCATAGTGATCTGCAGCAAAGTCTTCGATTGTAGCATGGGCATGATCGCGCTTGAGGGTTGCGTCGCGGAAGATGGACAGGGTCTCCAGCCCCGCCTCGGGCTTGATCACCACGAACCGCTGGGACGGCAGGGCGTGGGCCTGTTCCAGTGGCGTGATGTGCTCGCCTATGCCTTCCACCCAGGCGGAGTTGCCGCACAGAAAGAAGGGCACATCGGCGCCCAGGTCCAGTGCAATGCGCTGCAGCTCGCGCCGCGTCAGGTTCAACTGCCACAGGCGGTTCAGTGCGATCAGGGTCGATGCCGCATCCGACGAGCCCCCGCCCATTCCGGCCTGCGCCGGCAGGCGCTTTTCCACGCCGATGTGCACGCCCGCGCTGCAGCCGGTGGCCTGCTGCAGGGCCCGTGCGGCCCGCACGATGAGATCGTCGGCAGGAAGTGCCATGCCCGACAGGTCCTCGCGGCTGATCTGGCCGTCGCCACGCCTGTCGAAATGCAGCGTGTCATGCCAGTCCAACAGCATGAAGACCGATTGCAGCAGGTGATAGCCATCGGCGCGGCGGCCGGTGATGTGGAGGAACAGGTTGAGCTTGGCCGGAGCCGGCACGTCGTGGAGCGAGCGCATGGGCTGGAGAGGATGAGGAAAAAGAGGCAGGGGCGGCAGGTGGGGATGGAGCAGGCGCGCCCGGCGGAAATCAGGGCGTGTCGAGCACGATGCGCAGCACGGCCGGCGGCTGTGGGTCATTGCGCCGGGCGGACAGGCGGCCCTGCTCCATGCGGGAGAGGTCGACCTGCCAGCCTGCGGCTGCGGTGGCCCGGCCCTGCAGCCAGTCGAACAGGGCGGCAATGGGCAGATCGCTGCCCGTCAGCTCCTGCACCAGTGCCGGCAGCGAGTCCGAGGTCTTGCGCTCCTCGCCTTGTTGCAAGCTTGCCTGTCCCGGTTCCCAGAGCAGGCGCGCCAGTGTCGAGCCCAGGGGCGTGAACAGCAGCAGCTCGCCGCGCTGGGGGGTGCCCAGCAGCTCGAAGCCTGCGCTGAAGGATTGGTTTTGCGCATCTTCCACCTGCAGGGCCAGCCGGCCCGCCCAGTGGCCTGCAGCGGCGGGTGCAGTTGCATCGGCCTGCAGCTGGCGGGGTGGCAGGGCGCAGCCGGCCAGGGCCAGCAGTGCGGCGGCGGCCGCCGTGGCGCACAGCTGCCGGCGTGCAAGGGCGGGATGCGGCAACCCGAGCACGGCGCGGTAGCTCAAAGCGAGACGCCCAGGCGGCGCAGGGTTTCGCGCAGGGTCGTGTTGTCGGGACTGGTGGCCAGGCCCTGGCGCCAGATCTTCTGCGCGCGTTCGCGATCGCCCTTGGCCCAGAGCACTTCGCCCAGGTGTGCGGCGATCTCCACGTCGGGGCGTGATGCGTAGGCGCTTTCGAGCAGCCTGAGGGCTTCGTCCAGGTCGCCCCGGCGGAATTTCACCCAGGCAAGGCTGTCGGTGATGAAGGGGTCGCCGGGCGACATTTCCAGCGCCTTGCCGACGAGCTTTTCGGCTTCATCCAGATGGATGCCGCGTTCGGCGAAGGAGTAGCCCAGCGCGTTGTAGGCGTGCTGGAAATCAGGCTGGCGCGCGATGATGCCGCGCAGCAACCGCTCCATTTCGTCATGCTTGCCAATGCGCTCCGCCAGCAGGGCGGTGTCATAGGCGAGCTCGGCGTCTTCAGGGTCCTGCTTTTGCAACTCGGCCTGCAGCGCGTAGGCCTGGGCATTCTGATTGGCATCGCGCAGCAGCTGCACTTCGGCCAGGCGCTTGAGCCGCTGCTGGCTGGGGCCGCTGGCGGGCACGGCCTCGATGAGGGCGCGGGCTTCCTTGAGCTTGCCCTGGCGCGCGAGCAGGGCGGCACGGCGCGCCTGCACGCTCAGCAGGTTAGGCGCGTCGTCGATACGGCGCAGCAGGGCGTCGGCCTCGGCGAACTTGCCTTGCTTTTCTGCAATCTGGGACTGCAGCAGGTAGTACTGGGACTGGGCTGCACTGCGCGCCACACCGGCGGGAATCTGCGGCACGAGCTTGCCAAAGCGCTCGGTGGACGCCTGGGCTGCATCCACGTCGTTGGACTGCAGCTGCAGCGCGGCCAGGGTGGCCCAGGCTTCGGCGTAGTCGGGGGAATCCACGGTGATGGAGACCAGTTGCTGGCGGGTCTCGTCCAGGCGCTGCTGGCCCAGCAGCACGCGGGCATAGGCCATGCGCATCTGGGCTGAAGGGTTCTTGGCCAGGTAGCGTTTGACGATGGGCTCCGCCTCGGGCATGCCGGCTTCCAGCAGCTCCATGGACAGCAGGGCCACGGGGCCGGTATCGGGTGTCAGCGCCTGTGCCTTTTGCACGGCCTGCATGGCGGCAGCCTTCTGCCCGGCGCCCAGGCGCATGTGGCCGATGGTGGCCCAGGCAAGGGGGCCGCTGGCGGGGTTGTCGGTCTCGCCCGCCATGGCCTGCTCGACCACATCGGCCGCCAGGGCCTTGTCGCTGGCGTTGTTGTAGAGCTGGGTGATGCCCAGGTAGGTGGCGGGCTTGGAGGGCGCAGGCGTGGCCTCGATCTCCCGCTTGAGATAGGTGCCGGTATCGGCGATGCGGTTCAGTGCCACCAGGATCTGGAGCACGAAGCGGTTGGCGTCGCGGGACTGGGGAAAGGCGTCCAGCCAGGCGCGGGCATTGGCCAGTGCGCGCTCGCCGGAGCGCGACTGCAGCGCCAGCTCGGTGCCACGCCGGTACAGCTGCTCGCTGCCGCTGGTGCGAGCGGCTTCCATCATCATGGCCTGGGCGTCGCCCAGCGCACCTTCGCTGGCGGCGATCTCGCCGACCAGGATCTCGTAGAACAGCTCGGCGTTGAGGGCGGCGCGATCGTCCTCCGCAGAGGCGGCGGCGGACGAGGGAGGTTCGGGGGATTCCGTCTCGATGGTGGCTGCGGTCTTGCCCGGGAGTGCCCAGGCAGTGGCGGAACCCATGGCCAGGGCTGCTGCCACGGCAAGTCCCTGAAGGCGAAGGCGATGATCCATCGAACCATAATAATCGAAGCCCAGACCACATTTCGCACAACTACAGCACAACCCGGATCGCATGCCTGAATTGCCAGAAGTAGAAGTCACGCGGCGCGCTTTTGCCGCGCAGATCGCCGGAGCGCGCATTGAATCCGTGGCCTTGGGCAAGCCCTTGCGCTGGCCGTTGGGCATTGCCCCCGAGCAGCTGGCCGGGCGCGATGTGCACGGCGTGCGCCGACGCGGCAAGTATCTGCTGATGGAGCTGAGCGAGGGCCTGCTGATGCTGCACCTGGGCATGTCGGGCAGCCTGCGTTTCGTGGCCCCCCATGAAGCACCGCTGGGGCCTGCAGGGACGCATGACCATTTCGACCTGCAGACCAGCAAGGGCCTGCTGCGGCTGCACGATCCGCGGCGCTTTGGCGCGGTGATGTATGTGGCGGCCGAGAGCGATCCCTGGGCGCGCAGGCTGCTGGACCATCTGGGGATGGAGCCGCTGGATGACAGTTTCTCGTTCGAAACCTTCCGGGCCGGCCTGAAGGCCAGCCGCACGCCCATCAAGCAATTGCTGCTGAACGGCAGCGTGGTCGTGGGCGTGGGCAATATCTATGCGTCCGAGGTGCTGTTCATGGCGCGCATCGCGCCCACGCAGCCGGCCTGCGAGGTCGGGCCGCGCAAGGTGCGCCGGTTGTTCGAGGAGATCCGCCGCGTGCTGGCCCTGGCGGTGGAGCAGGGCGGCACGACGCTGCGCGATTTCTCCGCGCCCGACGGCATGGCCGGCCACTTCCAGTTGCAGGCCAAGGTCTATGGCCGCGAAGGCCTGCCCTGCACGCACTGCGGCTCGCCCGTGCAAATGCTGCGCCAGGGGCAGCGCAGCACCTACTTCTGCGCGCGGTGCCAGAAGGCGGGATGATCGCTTCAAAAAACGGAGCGAATTCTCAACGTCTCGTAACGCCTGTTGCGGCTGCATTGCGGCAGGTCCCGCGAAGCACTTGCAGAAAACGCCTGTTTCTGTAAATTTCAGGCACCAACCGCCGCAGATTGATGGTGAAATATTGTTTCATTTGTAAATAAACGATATTTTGTCCTTAATCCCCCCGCTCCAGGGGCCGGCCTTGGGGCGCCGCAGCAGGCAAAACGGGGCGACGGTGCTATATTTTGAAGAGAACAGGCATCACGCTTGCGGCGCAATGTCGAGGCGATCACTAGGCATCGGCAGACATTGGCGATGCAATGGCGGGGGAAACACGTGGGACCATCATTCAACGAGCAATTCGACCAGCACGGCGCATGGCGCCGCGGCTTTGCGCAGCAATTGCATGCGCTGCGCGAATGGCTGCAGTCCCAGGAGCTGCTGGATGTCGCGGTGCAGGAGCGGCTGCAGCGGCTGGAAGCCCAGGTGCGTGGCGACAAGGTCATGGTGGCCTTCGTGGCCGAGTTCTCGCGCGGCAAGTCCGAGCTGATCAATGCGGTCTTCTTCGCCCACTATGGCCGCCGCCTCATGCCGGCCAGCGCAGGGCGCACGACCATGTGCCCCGCCGAGCTGGGCTGGGAAGCCGAGCTGCAGCCCAGCCTGCGCCTGCTGCCCATCGATACGCGCGAATCGCTGGAAAGCCTGGGCCAGTGGCGCGCCCGTCCCGAGGCCTGGCTGCAACTGCCGCTCGACGTGAACAATGCCCAGCAGATCGCCGACACGCTGGCCAAGGTGGCCGAAGTGCGCAAGGTTTCCGTGGAACTGGCGCGGACCTGGGGCTTCTGGCATGACGAGGACCAGGGCGGCAATCCCTTCGTGGATGAGCAGGGCCTGGTGGAGGTGCCCATGTGGCGCCATGCGCTGATCAACATGCCCCATCCCCTGCTCAAGCAGGGTCTGGTCATTCTGGACACGCCCGGCCTGAATGCCGTGGGCGCCGAGCCCGAGCTGACCGTCAACCTGATCCCCCAGGCCCATGCCGTGGTCTTCGTGCTGGCGGCCGATACCGGCGTGACCAAGTCCGATCTGGCCATCTGGCGCGACCATGTGCTGCCGCCCGATGTGGCTTCGGGCCAGCATGCGCTGGCCGACTCCCGCCTCGTGGTGCTCAACAAGATAGACACGCTCTGGGACAGCCTGAGTTCCGCGTCGCAGGTGCAGGCCCAACTGCAGCGCCAGCGCCAGGAGTCGGCACAGATGCTGGGCCTGCCCATGGAGCGGGTGCTGCCCGTGTCGGCGCAAAAGGGCCTGGTGGCCAAGGTCTCCAGCAACGATGCGCTGCTGCAGGCCAGCGGACTGCCCGTTTTCGAGAACATGCTGGCCGAGGGCATCATGGGCCAGCGCCAGAAGGTGCTGCAGACGGCCGTCAGGGCCAATGTGCAGCAGTTGCAGGTCGAGGTGGAGCGCGTGCTCAACATCCGCCGCCGCGACCTGGACGACCAGATGGCCGAGCTGCGCAGCCTGCGCGGCAAGAATGCCAGCGTCATCGCCTCCATGCGCCACCGCATCGAGAGCGAGCAGCAGGATTTCGATGCCAGCGCCGCCAGGATCCAGGCTGTGCGGCTGGTGCACATGCGCATGCTGCGCGACATCTTCCGCCAGTTGGGCTCCAGCGCGCTCAAGCAGGAGCTGGTCGATCTCAAGGATGCGCTGGAGCAGCGCGGCCTGAAGCTGGGCGCCCGCAAGGTCTATGCCGAAACCTTCGAGCGCCTGCGCACCGTGGCGACCCGCGCCCAGGCGCAGGCCGGAGAGATCCAGTCCATGCTGGGCGCGACCTTCAAGGAACTCAATGCCGAGTTCGGCTTCTCGCTGCAGGCTCCGGCCCAGCTGGAACTGGCCGAGTTCGGCGGCGACCTGCAGCGCATCGAGGCCAGCTATACCCAGTACCTGGGCCTGGGCCACGCGCTCAGGCGCAGCAATCCTGCGTTTGCGCAGCGCCTGATCAAGGCGCTGGCGATGCGGTTGCGCACGGTGTTCGAGTCTGCGGCCAACGACGTGGACATGTGGAGCAAATCCGCCACGGCCCAGCTGGATGCCCAATTGAAGGAGCGCAAGCGCAGCTTTGCCCGCCGCATCGAAGCGGTGGACCGCATCCAGAATGCGGCCTCGGGCCTGGTGGAACGCATTGCCGAGATCGAGACCGCTGACGAACAGCTCACGGCCTTGCAGCTGCAGCTGGGACAGGCCACCATGGAACTGCTGCAACCCCTGTCGCCCACGCCCGCCTTCCCCGGCCTGGCAAAGGCTGCACAGGAAACCTCACTGACTGCTTGATATCTTGACCTTTCCCTCGATTGCCACGCCCGTCGTGCAGTGGCAGGCGTCGCATGGACGCAATCACCTGCCCTGGCAGCAGACGCGCGATCCCTACCGCGTCTGGCTCTCCGAAATCATGCTGCAGCAGACCCAGGTGAGTACCGTGCTGGGCTACTACCAGCGCTTTCTCGATGCCTTCCCCGATGTCGCCAGCCTGGCGGCCGCACCGCAGGACGCGGTGCTGGCGCTGTGGAGTGGCCTGGGCTACTACAGCCGCGCGCGCAACCTGCACCGCTGTGCCCAGGCCGTGGTTCAGGACTGGGGTGGTGCCTTTCCACGCAGGGCCGAGGATCTGGCCACGCTGCCCGGCATAGGCCGGTCCACGGCGGGCGCCATCGCCTCCTTTTGCTTTTCCGAGCGTGTGCCCATCCTCGATGCCAACGTGCGGCGCGTGCTCACGCGCGTGCTGGCTTTCGATGCGGATCTGGCCGTTGCCAGGAATGAGCGCGAACTGTGGGACCTGGCCCAGCAGCTATGCCCCACCGAGGACCTGCAGCAGGCCATGCCCCGCTATACCCAGGGCCTGATGGACCTGGGTGCCACCATCTGCACGCCGCGCAAGCCCAGCTGCCTGGTCTGTCCGCTGCAGCCGCAGTGCCGCGCGGCGCGCTTTGGCAATCCCGAAAACTATCCCGTGCGAACGCGCAAGCTCAAGCGCAGTTCCGAGGCCTGGTGGCTGCTGATCGCCGTGGACGGGCAAGGCCGCGTCTGGCTGGAGCGCCGTCCGCAGCAGGGCATCTGGGCGGGGCTTTATGCGCCGCCCGTGTGCAACGGGCGCGAGGCGCTGGAGCAGGCGGTGGCACAGCATTGGCCGGGAACGGCGGCCCTGGACTGGACCGATCTGCCCGCCTTTCTGCATGTGCTCACCCACCGCGATCTGCACCTGCATCCGGTGCGCGTGCGCGTGCAGGGCGGCGGCATCGATGCCGCCACGCCGGACGGCCAGGGCTGCTGGGCCGATGCCGGGGCCTGGGCCGACATGGGCCTGCCAGCCCCCGTGCGCAAGCTGCTGGATGCGCAATTTGCGGGCTGAGGCCACGGCCGGCCCGGCTGGCTAGAACCTGCGGCGCGGCAGCAGCAGGGCGCAGCGCAGCAGCATCCAGGCCAGCCACTGTTCCCGCGCGCCGGGCGTGCGCCTGGCGCGTGCGGTGGCGTCGGCAATGTGCAGGCGCAGTGAGCCAAGGGCATGGCGGTCCCCGCTTTGCACGGCCTGTTGCCAGGCCTGCTCGCAGCGCTGGCGCTCCAGCGCCTGATTGTCCGGGCTGCGGATATCGCTGATGGCGGTGATGGTGCTCATGGCTGCAGCGCTCCCACGGTGGGTGGGGTGCCCGCGTCTTCACCGCCGCGGTCGCCATCCTGCCGGCCGAAGGCATACCAGTCCACATGCCGCGTGCAGACCATGATCAGGGCCAGCACCGCGAACAGCGCGATCGATCCCACGATGAGCGCGCTTTGCTCCAGTTGCAGCAGCACGTACAGCAGGCCGTAGAGGGCGGCGATGCCCGCCGCAAACGGCAGGCCGCGGCGCAGGCTGCCCAGGATGTGGCTGGCGTAGTAGGCCAGCAGCAGCACGCAGGCCGAGGCGGCAATGCCGTAGGCGCTGGCAAATCCCATGTGCTCCGACAGGCTGATCAGCAGCAGAAAGAAGCTGCACAGCGCCGATCCCACCAGCAGGTACTGGATGGGATGCACGCGCAGCTGCTTGAGCACCTCGAACAGGCCGACGGCCACGAAGGTCAGCACCACGAAGAGCAGGCCGTACTTGGTGGCGCGGTCGCTCAACGAGTAGGCGTTGATGGGGTCCACGAAGTCCGTATCCAGCGATTCCAGGCAAGGGCCGCTGTTGGGGGCATGGGCGGTGGCCGCGTATTCCTCCATGTCGCGGCGGCCAGGCTGGCACAGCGGCTGCTGGTCAGTGAAGGACTGGCGTGCGGACGAGGCCAGGGCCGAGAGGTTCCAGCTGGCTTCGAAGCCCTTGTCGCTGATCTCCCGCCGGTTGGGCAGAAAGCTTCCACCGAACGAGGGATGGGGCCAGTCGGCCGACAACTGGACCTGGCTGTGGCTTCCCAGCGGCACGAAGGCCAGCTTTTCGGTGCCCACCAGTTCCAGGGCAATCTTCAGTTCAAGGGGCCCGTCCTTCTTGAGCAGGGCCGGCGCCAGTTCCGCCTGCAGGCCCTGCGAGTAGCGCTCCAGTGATGTGCCGGGGCCCACGTCCAGGCTCTTGCCATCGGCTTCGATGGTGGCCGAGCGTATGCCGCGCGGATCGGTGAGCGACAGCGCCACCCGCAGTGCGCCGCAGCGCACGGTCTGGTTGGCCGCCGTGTCGATGGAGGGCTTTTCCAGGTACTGGGCGGCGTTCGTGAAGCTGGCGCTGATGCTGTCCTGCATGGCATAGGTGCTGACCTGGTGCAGGCCGCGCGAGCGCTCCTCCATGCGCGCGGTGGCCTGGTGGCGCAGTTGGTCGGGCAGCAGCATGCGCTGGAACTGGCGCGTGGTCCATTCGGTCTTGCTGCCTTTTTCCAAGCCCGTGGTCTCGGTGCAGTTTTGCACCAGCACCGGGCCCATCAGCGTCTGGCGGCCAGCCAGGCTGGCGACCACGCCCTGCACGGCGTTGTCGCGGTTGCGTATGCGGTCCCGCACCACGTCGTGTATCAGGCCCAGGCCCAGCATCAAAAGGCCCAGCATGACCAGCAGGGCCACGCCTTTGGCAAGCAGTCGGTTCTTCATTCCACATCCCGTTCGTTGATCGTGGACGCAGTCTGGGCGGGGGCTGTGTGGCCGGAATGAAGTGTGTGAAGCGGGTGTGAAGTCGGATTCGCAGGGCCGATAGGGGGTGGGCGTCAGTGTGCCCGCTGTGGCCAGTTCAGCGTGACACGCAGCCCGGGCTGGGCGTTGGTGGCCTGCATGCTGCCGCCGTGCAGCAGCATGATGCGCAGCACGATGGACAGGCCCAGGCCCGTGCCGCTGCGCTCCCCGTTGGGGCGGGGGGTGGTGAAAAAGCGCTCGCCCAGCCGGCCCAGCAGGGCCTCGGGTACACCGGGGCCGTGGTCGCGCACGCTGACGCGGCCGGGCTCCAGGTCCACGTGGATGCTGCTGCCCTCGGGGGCGAAGTCGATGGCGTTGCTCAGCAGGTTGCTCAGGGCCAGCACCACCAGGTCCTGCTCCCAGGGGCCGCTGCTGTCCTGGCCGTGCAGAACCAGCTGGATGCGGCGCTGGTGCGCTGCGCTGTGGACTTGCGCCATGGCCTGTTCGGCACAGGCCTGCAGGCTGCAGGCCGTGTGCGGGTGCAGGGCGCGGCGCTGCTCCAGCTGGCTCAAGCGCAGCAACTGGTCCACGAGGTTTTGCAGGCGCTGGCACTGGTCCACCACCTGGCGCGCGAACAGTTCGCGGTCGGCCGGGGGCAGGTCTTCCTGCAGCAGCTCGCCTGCGCCACGGATGGCAGCCACGGGGCTCTTGAGTTCGTGCGTGAGGGCGCGCACATAGCCTTCGATGTAGTCGCGCCCTTCCAGGCGGCTGCGCATGTTCTCCATGGCGCGGGCCAGTTCGCCCAGCTCGCCAGGCATGCGCGGGGCTTCGGGCATGGGGGGGGCGGTGGTGGGGGAGGCGGCCTCGTTGAGCGTGGGCGCCTGTACCTGCTGGGCATAGCTGCGCAGGCGCCGCACATGGATGACCAGCCACCAGGTGACGGCAAAGCCCACGCCGGCCGACAGCAGCAGGAACAGCAGGCCGCCGCGCAGCATCTTGCTTTCCGCGCTGTCCACGATCTTCTGCACCGAGTGGGCGGGCTTGGAGGCGGTGAGCACGCCCGCCACGCGGCCATCGACCATGATGGGTGCCGAGACATACATGACGCTGCTGGCCTCGTCGTTCTGCACCTCGCGCGTGGTGCGTGCGCCGTATTCGCCGCGCAGCGTGCGGTACACGTCGCGCCAGCGCGAGTAGTCGGCGCCCTGGTCCAGGCCGGCGGAGTCGAACAGCACCAGGCCCTTCTGGTCCGTGACGGTGACCCGCATATCCAGGCTGGTCTTGCGCGTGTCCCAGATCCAGACCTTGACGGTCTGGTTGGCATAGGCCTGCATGTGGTGCGCGAAGCGGCTGTCGGCGGGGCTTTGCTGCAGCACGCCGCTGGCCATGTCGTCGCTGGCCAGCGCGGCCAGTGCGTAGGCGGTCTCGACCAGCGTGTCCTCGGTCACCTTGCGCACGCTGGGCTTGACCTCGACCATGAAGACGCGCAGCACGAAGAATGCGGCCAGGCCGTTGATGACGAAAAAGGCGAAGAACAGCCGCAGTCCGAGGCGCATGGCGTGCTGCGGTGGCTCAGCCCGGCAGCGTCAGGCTGTAGCCCATGCCGCGGTGGGTGGTGATGAAGTCCTGCTGCGGCGCCTGGGCGCGCAGCTTGGCGCGCAGGGTCTTGACGTGCGTATCCACGGTGCGGTCCGTGCTGTCGCTGTCCTGGCCCCAGATGCTGTCGAGGAGGAACTCGCGGCTGAGGATGCGCCCGGGGCGCTCCAGCAGGCAGCGCAGCAACTGGTACTCGCGCCGCGTCAGCTCCAGGGGCACACCCTGCATGCGCACGCGTTGGCCTTGCGTATCGATGCTGAACAGGGCATCGGCCGGCGCTGCGCTGGCCGTAGGCGCGGGCTGCAGGCGCTGCGCACGGCGCAGCAGCGCGCGGGTGCGGGCCACCAGCTCGCGCGGGCTGAAGGGTTTGGTCAGGTAGTCGTCGGCGCCCAGCTCCAGGCCCAGCACGCGGTCCATTTCCTCGCCGCGTGCGCTGAGCACCAGCAGCGGCACGGCGGCGCCGGCCTGGCGCAGCTCGCGGCACCAGTCCAGGCCGTTGCCATCGGGCAGGCCCACGTCCAGCAGCAGGGCATCGGGCGGCTGTGCCTGCCATTGCGCGCGTGCATCGGCCAACTGCAGGCAGTGGCGCACGGCGATGCCGTCACGCTCCAGCGCATAGCAGACGGTGCGCGCGATGGCGGGGTCGTCCTCCACCAGCAACACACGCGGAGCGTTCGTCATCGGCAAACCTTGCATCGCAGTGTTCCGGAGGCGGGGCCTGGCGCTCAGACGTCGTGCGCAAGCAAGTCGGCAGGCTTGAGCGTGGGCCGGCTGTCCAGCGAGCGGTGCCGGCACAGCGTGGGCCAGCGCGGGGCAAAGTGCCGCGCCAGTTCCTCGACCAGGAAGACCGAGCGGTGCTGGCCCCCCGTGCAGCCGATGGCCACGGTGACATAGCTGCGGTGGTTGCTGGCCATCATGTCCAGCCAGGATTCCAGGAACTGCTGGATGTCGCGGCGCATCTGGTCCACGCCGGGCTGCTGGCGCAGGAACTCGGCCACGGGCGCGTCCATGCCGGTCAGCGGGCGCAGCTGGGGTTCGTAGTGCGGGTTGGGCAGCATGCGCACATCGAACACATAGTCGGAATCCGAGGGCAGGCCGTGCTTGAAGCCGAAGGACTGGAAGACCAGGGTCATCTGGCCCACCGGGGCCGCAATCAGCTCCTTGATATAGCTTTGCAGCTGGGACGAGCGCAGGTGGCTGGTGTCGATGACATGCGACTTCTCGCGCAGGTCGCCCAGCAGTTCGCGCTCGGTTTCTATGTCCTGCACCAGGGCGCGGCGGCCTTCGGCGACCGGCCCCTGCGACAGCGGATGGCGGCGCCGGGTTTCGGAGAAGCGCCGCACCAGGGTGCCGGTGGTGGCGTCCAGAAAGACCAGATGGGGCACGACGCCCTGGCGCTGCAGTCGTTCCAGCTGGCCGGGCAGGTGGGGCAGTCCGCCGGCGCTGCGCGCATCCATGGCAATGGCCACCTTGTTGCTGTGGCGGCCATGCTCCAGTTCGACGAAGGCGGACAGCAGCTCGGGGGGCAGGTTGTCCACGCAGTAGTAGCCGGCATCCTCCAGCGCATGCAGGGCGACGGATTTGCCCGATCCGGACATCCCGGTGATCAGCACGATCTCAAGCGACATGGCATCAGCCTCCATTGGTGTTGCGCGCGCCGTTGGCCGCGCGTCCCGGCTTGGACCGTGTGCGGTCGGCATCGGTCTGTGGCCGCTGCCGGCCGGCCCGTCGCGGGGGTGGGCGGGGTGCAGGTGCCTGGCGCGCCATGGCCAGCATCTCGCGGGCATGGGCCATCGTGGTTTCGGACTGGCGCTCGCCACCGAGCATGCGCGCCAGCTCGGCCTCGCGTGCGGCGCTGTCCAGCGGCTGCACGGTGCTGAGCGTGCCTTGCCTGGCGCGCTGCTTGGCCACCAGGTAGTGCTGGTCGGCGCAGGCGGCAACCTGCGGCAGATGGGTGACGGACAGCACCTGCCGCGATCGGCCCAGTGCGTGCATGAGGCGGCCTACGGTCTCGGCGACGGCGCCGCCCACGCCCGAGTCCACCTCGTCGAAGATCAGCGTGCCTGCCTCGCCCAGCTCGCTGGTGGTCACGGCAATCGCCAGCGAAATGCGCGACAGCTCGCCGCCCGATGCCACCTTGGCAATCGGCTTGGGGCTGGCCCCAGGATGGCCGGCAACCAGAAAGGCCACGCTGTCCACGCCAAAGGCACCGGGGGAGTCGGCCGTGGACAGGGCGGCCTCGAACAGGCCGCCTTCCATGCCCAGGCCCTGCATGGCCTGGGTGATGGCGCGCGACAGGCGCGGCGCAGCCAGGGCGCGTTGCTGCGACAGCACCCGGGCGCTGGCCTGGTAATGCTGCTGCGCGGATTGCTCGGCAGCGTGCAGGGCCTCGATGTCCACGGCGGCGTCCAGCTGCTGCAGCTCCTGGCGCCATCCGGCCAGCAGCGCGGGCAATTCATCGGGCGTGCGGCGGTAGCGGCGCGCCAGCTGCATCCACAGCGACAGGCGCTCATCGAGCTCGGCCAGGCGCTCGGGGTCCAGGTCGGCGCGGCGCAGATAGCTTTGCAGCGAATGGCGCGCATCCTGCGCCTGGGCCATGCATGAGGCCAGCACGTCGGCAATGTTCTGGAAGTCGGGCTCCAGGTGCTCCTGGTTCTGGATCAGGTGGCTGGCGCGGCCCAGCGGAGTGATCACGCCGGCCTCGTCGTCCTCCAGCATCTGCAGCGTGGTCTGGGCGGTGTCGATCAGGGTCTGGGCATGCGACAGGCGCGTGTGCTGGGCATTGAGCTCGTCCCACTCGTCGGCCTGCGGGGCCAGCTTGTCGAGTTCGGTGATCTGCCACTGCAGCCGCTCGCGCTCGCGCTGCAGGCTGTCCTGGGCGGATTGCGCATGCTGCAGCGCCTGCCGAGCCTGGGACCAACGGCTCCAGCAGCCCTGGACCTCGCGGCTGTCGATGCCCGCATAGGCGTCCAGCAGCGCGCGTGCTGCGTCGGGCCGCGTGAGGCTTTGCCAGGCATGCTGGCCGTGAATGTCGATCAGCTGCTCACCCAGGGCGCGCAGCTGCGTGGCCGTGGCTGGTGTGCCGTTGATCCAGGCGCGGCTGCGGCCCTGGGTGTCCACCGTGCGCCGCAGCAGCAGGCTGCTGTCCTCGCAGGCCAGGCCTGCGGCCTCCAGCCAGGGGCGCAGCCGCGCGCAGCCGTCGAACTCCACGCAGATGTCGGCCTGGGTGCAGCCTTCGCGCACCACGTCGGCGTCGGCGCGGGCGCCCAGGGCCAGCTGCAATGCGTCGATCAGGATGGATTTGCCGGCGCCGGTCTCGCCGGTCAGCACGGTGAAGCCCGCATGCCAGTCCAGATCCAGGGCCTGCACGATCACGAAGTCGCGCAGAACGATGCGCTTGAGCGCCATGGTCAGGCGCCTCCCTCGTTCCAGCCCAGTTTCTTGCGCAGCGTGGCGAAGTAGTTCCAGCCCTTGGGATGCAGAAAGCGCACGCTGTGGTGGGCGCGGCTCACGAGGATGCGGTCGCCGTGCTGCAGCGAGGCCAGGGAC
Organism: Delftia sp. K82; assembly: GCF_002193035.1. Lineage (NCBI taxonomy): Bacteria > Pseudomonadati > Pseudomonadota > Betaproteobacteria > Burkholderiales > Comamonadaceae > Delftia > Delftia sp. K82. Next base: position 411,476 of record NZ_MYFL01000001.1, read on the forward strand.
TGCATGTCGAAATTGGCGCTGACATCGCGCCCGGCCACGACCTCGATCGTGACCTCGTTGGCATCGGACAGCACGATGGGGCGGTTGGACAGGTTGTGCGGCGCAATGGGGGCCATGACCCAGGCGGGTATGGACGGATGCATCATCGGCCCGCCAGCGGACAGGGCATAGGCCGTGGAGCCCGTGGGCGTGGCCACGATCAGGCCGTCGGCGCGCTGGTTGGAGACAAAGCGGCCGCCCACCTCGATGCGCAGCTCCACCATGCCCGAGGTGCCGCCGCGGTTGACCACCACGTCGTTCATGGCCAGGGCCTCGAACACGCACTGGCCGTCGCGGATCACGCGGGCGCACATCAGGGGGCGCAGGTCCTCCTCGTATTCGCCCTGCAGCATGGGCGTGAGCGTGGCCTCGAAGTCCTCCAGCGCAATGTCGGTGACAAAGCCCAGGCGGCCCTGGTTCACCCCGATCAGGGGCGTTCCGTATTGCGCCAGGTGCCGGCTCACGCCGAGCATGGTGCCGTCGCCGCCGACGACCAGGCCCAGGTCGCAATGCCTGCCCAGGCCATCGACATCGAGGGTGGGGTAGTCTGTGAGCCCTGCGTGCAGGGCCGATTGGGTATCAAGCACGACTTCGCAGCCCTGGCGCCTGAGGAAGTCCGCAATGCGCTCAAGCGCGTTGCTGGCATTCTCGGACGGGGCGCTTGCGCTGGGAGCGTGGTACTTCCCGATCAAGGCAACGTGGCGAAACGTGGACGTCATTTCTGGAAATTACATCATTAAAGCGATGTCACTTTTTTGAGTCGTTTCATAAGCTTGGTTTTGCATGCGCTCTCTTTAGCAGTCTCCATGACTGCTATCACTATCCAGCGCTGGGGGTCTTCGCCAAGCTCGGCGGCTACTTCCCCTGCAACCACGGGGCTGAGGTTCCCGCGAGTCTTCGCTGTCGTGAAGATCGCTCTCGGTACGCCTATCAGCCTGGACCACTCGGCAGCAGTCTTCACTTCTAGCGCCCTGTCCAGCAGGTTGAGTGTTGTTTGCATGGCTACCTCATAAAAAAAGCTGAGTAATCACGGTGCTTACTGTTGTAATGACCGTGCTTACATGATACCGTGCTGCCTGTAATCACTGTGATTACATAGTTCGATCTCGTCGCGCCCCTTGGGGCTACTGCCAGAAGCGGCGGCGGGGTTGGAACAGGAGCATTTCCCGCCCGCGCAAGCGGCTAGGACACCCGCCCAGAGATGTGCGGAGCTGGCGAGCTAGGTACGCGGCTCCTGAGTTTGACCAGGCAAGCGAACTGCACCCCGAGTCCGAATAGGGCGTTCCCAGGGGTGGCGGCTTAGGCCGTTGGCGTCATGCGCATGTGCATGTGAAAGAGCCCACGTTTCAAGGTTTGCGCCTGGTGTGTCGTAAGCAACAGGAGCCGCCAGCATGCCTTTTCGTTCTCGATCGTCTGTTTGTCCTCCACCTGGTCAAAAGTGCCTGGCCGTGCGCCTGGCGGCTCCAGACCAGGTCGACCAGGTGGGGGGCATCTCCGTATGAGGTTGGACGTCCCTCTGATCCTCGGTGGTTTAGGTCTTGCGCTTGCGCTGGCCATTTTCGTGCCCGACTTTCGCAGTTTGTGCCCCGTTGGACATGAGTCACAAGGTTGGCGTTGTGTTCCTGCTTTGCATGCCCCCGGGCAAGTCTCTCGGGACAGTTCCGAGTCGGCCAGCTCGGCGCAATCCGTGGGGCATGCACCGTGACAGCGCTCTTCTCTACGTCGCATGCGGGGTAGAGCAGAGCACTGTCGCTCGTACACAGCCAATAGAGGCACACACATGGCATTCACCAGCATCATCCAAATCCTGAAAACCGAATCGGTTTTCTCTCGCAAGATTGATCCCTCAACTCAGAAGCCTTACGAATTTAAGGTGGCCCGTGTCGCGTTGATTAACGATGACGGTGAGCTCGAGACTGTCGGCCGCCTGCGCGTGCCTCGTGAGCTCGAGGCAGTTGTCGTGAAGGGCACTTTCACGGCTTCCTTCGCTCTCCAAGTACCCGACTTTGGTGACAACAAGGGCGATGTTGTCAGCGTTTTGACCAACCTTGTCCCTGTGCCTCCAGCTCGTCAATCTGCAGCGGCGCCCGCTGCTCCCAAGGCCTGATTACTCGCTGTGATTTCAGCGCCTAGACCATGGCTTGCCGTGGTTTAGACGATGCAATCCCGCATCGTTTTCAAGGGGTCTTCCATGAAACTCGTTCCACGTACTCTGGCCGTTCGCGCCATCGCGATTCCCGCGATTGTCGCTGGTGCCATCAGCACGGCACATGCCGAGCTGCCTACCGAGGTCACAACCGCGCTCAGCAGCCTTTCGACGGATGCGCTGAAGGTCGCAGGCATCGTCCTGGCGGCAATCGTCGCGGTCTACGCATTCAAGTTCATCCGCAAGGGTCTGTGATCCGCTGGGACTTGTAATGCATCTGATAGCACCGCTGTTGATCGAAATGGGCATTAATGCCGCCTGGGTATCAGCGGCGGTGCTTTCTGCGCGTGTTGCGTTGTTTGCTCACCGTTTTATTAAATCTCGGAGTTTGTAATGCCCTCTTATCAAGTGGGTGCGGTGTGCTACCCGACTCAGTTGCAAGCTGCTCAAACGGTTGCTAGCTCACAGATTGGCAATGTTGTTCAGCAGGGCGGCTCGGCCCATGTTGTGGAGATTAGGTCAATAAATCCAACTGCCATTACTTATGGCCTTCGCCCGGTTTCTGGTGGCCCGCTGATCGAAGTTGTCAGCACATTCGAGGCCCAGCCGTGCGGCTTGCTGCAGGCTTCTGACGGCCTCGCTCTCGGCTGGATGGTCGGTGGAGTCTGGATCGTCGTTTATGGCTTGATGTTCATTGCGCGTACTGTCTTCCATATTGGTGATGGGGGTAATGATGGCAACACCTGAGTTTTATGCTGCTTTCATCGGTGTTTTGGGGGCTGTATGGCTTATTTGCGGGCGTTGGTAATTCTGGCCGCATGTGCGTTTTCGGGGGCGTGTATAGCTGGCTACGCACAATTGGCTCCTCCCGTTGGCTGGAGTCCCACTAGTGTCGGCGGATCTGCTGGCACTTTTAATTTAGGCAACGCTGCAAACGGCTCTAGTCTAGTTGGTAATACCGTCAGAACCACTGCATCGCTGAATGTTGGTGGTCGTGCTATCTCTGTTCCTGCGTCAATGCGATTCGCGTCGAATGCTCCAAAGTTTCTAGCCGGACGTGTTGGCGCTTCTCTTGCTCTTGGTGGCAGCGCGGCATTGACTGGTGGCTTGTCTGTTGCTGCCGCGTTATTGCTTCCTATTGCTGTTGAGTGGTGGCAGCAAACCGAATTCGAGTGGGATGGTAATAAGTGGCTTCAGAAAAAGAAGGTACTTAATGGGTTTTGGAGGGATACATGGGGTTACGGTGAGTACGGTACTGCTAACGCTGCGTGTAACGCTCGATTGACTGGTGTTTATGCAGAGGTGCTTCCTAGCAACCCTAGTTTGGCGTATTGTTATTACGGCCCCGGGCAAGTTGCTGGGTCCGTTACTCGCGTTGGTGAGGAGGTGGTTGAGGTCAAAGTGGTGCCGTATGAGCCTAAGGTTCGTGAGGCTCTTGAGACTGCGCCTCTGCCGGAAAAGCTACCCGGAATTATCCCTCTCGATTATCCTATCGACTTGCCTGTTATAAATCCGTCTCCGGCAATGCAGCCGCAGCCGCTATTTGTTCCTACTGGCAACCCTGTTCAAAATCCGAACTATGACCCAAGTGCAGCGCCTGGGCCTAACAATAGTCCATATCTACAGCCTGGGATCAGAGTTGTCCCGTCCCCGGCTCCTGGCGCACCTTGGCAAGTGGATTTGCAGCCTATAAACAGGCCTGTGGATAGCCCTAATCCCGATCCAAACCCCAAGCCAGATCCTAATCCTAGTGATGGTGACAAGCCGTCTGAGAAAGATCCGGGTTTGTGTGATATGTATCCCGATATTCTTGCTTGCAAAAAGCTTGGTGATATCGAGGTTAAAGAATTGCCAAAAAAGACCATCCCGCTGCGTATAGATAAACAGAACGTTGGGCCGGAAAATGGCTCATGCCCTGCTCCTCGCCAGTTCGAGATAATGGGTCAGTCTATGGCGTTTCAATGGGATTTGCTTTGTGACTTTGCCACAGGAATAAGGCCAATCCTTATTGGATTTGCTTGGTTGTCGGCCGCTTTAGCGTTTGTCGGATTAACTAGGAGGGGCGACTAATGGAAGGTATCGCAGAATGGCTTGCCAAAATATCATGGCCTTTGGTATCTCGCGTACTTGTTTCTCTTGGGTTTGGCTATACGACGTATGAGGGTGCTGATACTGCTATCACTAATGCTATAAGCTCTATACAGGGCGCGTTTGCCGGTCTTGGTGCTGAGGTACTGCAGCTATTGGCCATGGCTGGGTTTTTTGATGCCATGTCGATCACAAGCGGCGGTATCGTTTCTGGCTTGGCCTGGATGGTAATGAAGCGATTTGCGCTGCAGACGACTGGGCAGGGGGCATAAATGCTCACTGTTATTACTGGCAATCCTGGTACTGGTAAGAGTGCTGCTCTTGTGTCCATGCTCGAAGAGCTTGGTAAAGATCGTCAGCTATATGTGAATGGCATTCCTGAATTGCTCATTCCGCATATCGAATTGACAGAGCCTGAAAAATGGCATGAAACGGTGCCCGATGGCTCCGTCATTATCATTGATGAGGTCCAGCGGATATGGCGGCCTTCCGGTCCTGGTCAGAAGATACCTGACATGATCGCGTTGCTTGAAACGCACCGGCATCGCGGTCTAGATTTCTACATCATCACGCAGGGTCCGAATCTCATTCATGCTAATGTGCGCGCGCTAATCGGCCGGCATGTGCATTTGCGTGATCTTGGTATTCTTGGTCGCTGGTGGTATGAGTGGCCTGAGTGTGCGGATAATTGCCGTACCGGCTGGAAAAATGCGCCGATTAAGAAGCGATATAAGCTCCCAAAAAGCGTATTCGGTAAATACAAAAGTGCGAGTATCCATGTCAAGCCAGTGCGGTCTTTTCCGTGGATGCTTGTTGTGATGATTGCTGCTCTTGTGACTGTATTTGTGATGTCCTGGTTTGCGTACAGGGCAATTAATGCGCGCCTACATCCTGTGCTGCCTGAGCCAGTTTCGACTACCCCTAATGCAACTTCGCAACCACATCGGCAGGATGCTCAAGTTACTGCAGGTGCTTTGCCCGTCTTTGCTCCTGATGAGCGCGTTGCATTTATTCCTCGGCTATCTGATCGCCCTTGGACGGCTCCTGCATACGATGAAATTCGGCGGGTTGTTGCCATGCCTCTGATCACGGGCGCAATGTGCATTAATGACCATTGCGTTTGTTTCAACGGGACGCGTCGCTTGCTTGACGTAGGCCATATCGCGTGTGATGAGTGGCGTAGGTTGCGCCCCTTCGATCCCTACGTCTCTGAGCCTGTGCTTGTCGATGCTGACAATGCTGACGGCGGCAACCGTGCGCCTGGTGTGTCCTCTGATGCCAGTTAGGCCGCTGTCCGAAGTTTCCGTGTTGTCGCGCGACGTGCCCGTCGATGTGCTCACGCTGTCACTAGCGCGCCTGCAGCGTGCTTCCCGTTCTGCCTGGTCTGACGCTGCTGTGTCGTTGCGATCGCTCTCGCGCTGGTCCAGTCCGCGAGGCGCAGCACTGCCACCCAGCGGGCCGCGAATCGTCGCCCTAGAAAACAAGGATGTCCGCGCTGCAGCGCTCCTGTGTCTTGCTGCGTCTATGGCGGTCAAGGCCGGCGTGCGGGCGGCCCGTGGATGCAAGCGAAGCGCAGGCGCGGGCCGCGCGCAGCGCGGCCTAGATTTATCCCTAAGACACATTGGTACAGGTACGGGCAGCAGGCTCTGAAAAAGGTGAACCCCGCGACAGCGCCAACTGCCCGGGGTTCGTGACGTCAACCAACACGACTGGTCAACATGATTCGAATTATCGATGGAATCGCCTACATGGGTAAGTCCGGAAACCATTTCCGGGTCAAGGCCCATGACCTTGGAAACGGGCACCTTGAGGTCACTGCCTCACGGACCACGGAGTGGCGTGAACTGGATTGGGACAAGGAGGCCATGGCGCTGTATCTCGAAGCTATAGAGGCAAATAAGCTTGAACCCGGCTACGAGGAGGAGCGACGTGCGAAGCACGCAGAGCAGGCTGCACGACGTGCAAAAAAGCGTGTGCGTCAGCTGTGCAAGGTGATGGGCGTAGACACGCTCTTGACTCTTACTTACAGAGCGAATCAGCAGGATCTCGCGCTGTGCAAGGCACATCTCAAGGAGTTCAACCGTCGCATGCTCAGAGTGCTCCCTGGCTTCGCTTTTGTGGGGGCATTCGAGCAGCAGGACCGGGGCGCTTGGCATGTGCACCTTGCTACTCGACGTATCCCGAAAGAGCTGGCGGATCGCAACAGGCAGAACGCAGTGAAGCTGCGCAGCTATGAGGTGATCCGCCGCGTCTGGCGCTCGGTCACTGGTGAGTTGGGCGGCAACATCGATGTGCAGCGTCGCAAGTGGCATGCGCAGCGATCACCGGCGCAGATTGCAAGCTACATCGCTGGGTACATCGTCAAGGAGTTCGCAGAAGGCGAAAAGTGGTCAAACCGGTGGACCAAGTACGGCGATGGCACCGTGCCTCCTGCTATTGAGCTCGGCCTTGTTGGCTCACCCCTCGAAGCCGTTGAAATTGCCTATGCGCTGCTTGGCGATATGCATGCGATCGCAGTTGAGCGTCTGGACCGCTGGAAAGACTGGTTCGTGCTGCATGCCGAAGTCCCCAAGGGTCGATCTTGTACCCCCATCCAATGATGTGCGGGGAGTCCGATTTTGGCTCGCTGTGGCCTCGATAGAGGCTGTTGAGGGATTCCTATGTCTGCTGATCCTCGCGAAATCATTTCCGGTAACGCTGCCCGCGTTGCCAAGCACCGGGCTACGCATGCCCGTCTTGATGTCTCTCTGCCCGTCCATATCTCCAGCACGATTGACGAGCTCGCTGAAATGTCTGGTGCAAGTCGCGCTGTCGTCGTGCGGTGCATGCTCCGGTTCGCTCTCACGAATCGCGATTGGAAGCGCCTCGGCCTGATTTGGACTGGGGAGTAAGCCATGCTGATCGGATATGCGCGTGTATCTACCCTTGACCAGGACACGACAATGCAGCGTGATGCGCTGGAGCGTGCTGGGGTCCAGCGACTGTTTGCGGACTCAAGCTCCGGCGTCGGGCCTCGGCCTCAATTGCAGGAGGCTCTCACCAGTCTCGTACAGGGCGACACCTTGGTAGTCTGGAAACTGGACCGCATTGCCCGCAGTTTGCATGACTTGCTGGCCATTGAGCGGCGGCTCAAGTCTGTAGGTGCTGGTATTCGCAGTCTCACTGAACCCTTGGACACGTCGAGCCCGTTTGGTGAATTTACGTTCCAAGTACTCGGCGCTGTTGCTCAGCTTGAGAGGTCAATGATCAGAGAGAGGGTCATGGCTGGGCAAGCTGCAGCGAGGGCGCGCGGCAAGACCTGGGGGCGGAAACGCTCTATCGATGATGAGGACGTTGAGGTTATTGTGCGGCTCTGGCGTTCTGGTGCGTATCTGCAACCTGAGCTCGCTGAGATGTGGGGCGTGTCTGTTGCTTGCCTGCGAGATGCGATCCACCGCTTTGAGGGTCGGGGCCGTTGGCTGCGTCAATCAGGTCCTTGACCGTTCCGATCCTCAATCTTTGCGCCTACGGTTTGTGCCTCGGTATGGCCGAGGGTTGTAAATCGTAGACTTTGGGTCAAAACTCTGCTGGCTCTTGCGAGATCGCAGCAGAGTTTTTCGTCGGCGACGTGCATTTATCCTCGCAGCGATTCGCGCAGTGATGTACACCGCGGCGGCGCTAGCCAGAATCAGCAGGGCGGCTTGGCTTGAGGTCATGGGGTGCAGGATATCGCATGGCGCCTTCGCCACGCCTGCATGAAAAAGCCCGGGTTCTCCGGGCTGCTTGTTGGGCCTTACATAAGTAAAATCATCACATGCTCGACGAACGTGCCAAGTTGTTGCTCAAAGCGCTGATCGAGCGTTATATCGCTGACGGCCAGCCTGTGGGCTCGCGAACCCTGTCGCGTGCGTCGGGGCTTGAATTGTCGCCTGCCACGATACGCAATGTGATGGCTGACCTCGAAGACCTGGGGTTGATCATCAGCCCGCACACCTCGGCGGGCCGCATTCCGACCGCCCGGGGCTACCGGCTGTTCGTGGACACCATGCTCACTGCAGACCGTGCCGATATCGTGACGCCCGAGCTCGCGCCCGAGCAGCCGCAGAAAGTCATCGCCAACGCCGCCAACCTGCTGTCCAGCCTTTCCCAGTTCGTGGGCGTGGTGCTGGTGCCGCGCCGCACCTCGGTGTTCAAGCACATCGAATTCGTGCGGCTTTCGGAGCGGCGTTTTCTGGTCATCATCGTATCGCCCGACGGTGACGTGCAAAACCGCGTCATCTTCACCGACGTGGACTACTCGTCCTCGCAGCTGATTGAAGCCTCCAACTTCCTCAACAGCCACTACGCGGGCCTGGCGATGGAAGAGGTGCGCGAGCGCCTCAAGGGCGAGGTGGAGCTGCTGCGCGGCGAGGTGGCCACGCTCATGCAGGCGGCCGTCAACATCGGCACGGAGGCCATGACCAGCGCCCAGGAGGACGTGGTCATCGCGGGCGAGCGCAACCTGCTGTCGGTCAGCGATTTCTCCAGCGACATGGGCAATCTGCGCCGCGCCTTCGACCTGTTCGAGCAAAAGACCCAGATCCTCAGGCTGCTGGATTTTTCCAGCCAGGCGGAAGGCGTGCGCATCTACATCGGCGGTGAAAGCCAGGTCGTGCCTTTCGAGGAGCTGTCCGTGGTCAGCGCGCCCTACGAGCTCGACGGCAAGGTGGTGGGCACGCTGGGCGTGATCGGGCCCACCCGCATGCACTACGACCGCATGATCCAGATCGTGGACATCACCTCCAAGCTCGTCAGCAATGCGCTGAGTCACAAGCGCTGAGTCCTGCGGGTTAGGCTCTACAATAGTTGTTTGCCATGGACTGCATCCGTGCTGCCTTGGTGAATCAGGGGCCTTAGCTCATGCTTGGTTAGAGCAGCGGACTCATAATCCGTTGGTGCCCAGTTCGACTCTGGGAGGCCCTACCATCCATTGGTATGAAAAGCCTGCCGCCTTTCCGGGCGGCAGGCTTTTTTGCTGGGCGCACGGCTGCCGCATGGCGGGCCATCGCCCGGTTGCCAGGGAATGCGGTCGCCGGGTTTTTTGCAGAAATATGGCGCTTTTGTCCGGGAGCCCCAAAACCCGCTGCTACAATGCGAAGCGTTGCGGCTGTAGCTCAGCTGGATAGAGTACTTGGCTACGAACCAAGGGGTCGTGGGTTCGATTCCTGCCAGCCGCACCAAAAAACGCAAAGCCCTGAAGTTGAAAGACTTCAGGGCTTTTTCGTTTTCCGCATCTGCATCCCTGAAATGCCAGTCAGGCCTTTTCTGCTTTCGGCAGCACGATGCTGAAGGCGCTGCCCTGGCCGGGCGTGCTTTCTATCTCAAGCCGCCCGCCATGGCGGGCGGCCACGGTGCGCACAAAGGCCAGGCCCAGGCCCACGCCGTCGAGGTGCTGGTGATGGTCCAGGCGCTCGAACGGCTGGCTCAGCCGGGCGACGGCCTGCCCATCCATGCCGGGCCCGTGGTCCCGGATGGTGATGCGGCAATGGCCTGCGTCCTGCCGCAGCAGGCATTGCACCGTGGCGGGGTTTGCCTGATCTGCGCGCGCTCCGTACTTGATGGCGTTGCCGATCAGGTTGACGGCCGCGCGGTGGAGCATGCCCGCATCGCCCAGCACGGGGCATTCCTGTTCGGGCAGGTGGAACTCCAGCTGCACGTGGGCCGCAGAGGCCTGGGCCCAGCAGCTTTCCACGGCCTGGTCCAGCACCAGGCCCAGGTCCAGCCGTTCCCGGCGCAGCGTCTGCCGCTGGGCGCGTGCCAGGTGCACGAAATCGTCGGCCAGTTGCAGGGAGGCCTGGGCATAGCCTTCGATGCGCGGCAGCAGGAGGCCGAGGTCGGGCGCCTGTATGGCGCCGCGCTGCATCTCCAGCAAGGTGATGATGGATGCCACGGGCGCCCGGATGTCGTGCGAGATGAACTGCATGGCCTGGTCGCGCTGGGCCTGGGCGCTGCGCAGATCGCTGATATCGACCAGGGTGATCAGCCAGCCCGTGGTGGGCGGTGCCTCGAAGGTCTGGGTCAGCAGCATCAGGCTGCGTCCCATGGGGTCGCGCCCCTCGCTGCTGGGCGGCAGGCCGTGGGTGGCAAGTGCCTCGGGCGTGAGCAAGGGCTGGCCGGCGGATGCGCCGGCTGCCGTCTCCAGTGCCCGCAGACCATCGAGCAGCCGGGGCAGGGCATCGCCGGCCCTGAGGCCATGCCCCAGGCTGCGCGCATAGGCGTGGGCTGCGGCATTGGCCAGCAGCACATGGCCCTGCCGGTCGCAGACAAAGGTGGGCGAGGGCAGCTGGCGCAGGCTTTCGCTGACGAAATGGTGCAGGGCGCGCAGTTGGCGCGAAGCCTGCTCCACGGCCGCGATGCGCTGGTCCAGCAGATCGCCGCCCAGGCGCAGCGCGGTGGGCAGGCCCTGCCCCTGCAGGTCGCGCAGCTCCAGCGCCAGAAAGCGCGCGGCGGCGCGCAGGCGCAGCCAGCTCCATAGCGGATAGGCCAGGGCCAGGCCCAGCAGGCCGGCTGCAGGCGCCGTCTGCACCTGCCACAGGCGCGGCGCAAGCCCGGCCAGCGAAAGGCAGGCCAGGGCCAGCAGCGCGCAGGCCAGCATGCCGCCCGACGGGCCCAGCCAGGCCAGGGCCAGCAGGGCCAGCAGCACGGCTGCCGCATTGAGCGCGCGGTTGAGCGTGGCCGACGCGGGATGCACATGCGAGCCCTGCAGGCTGCCGTTGAGCACATGGGCCAGCATCTCCACGCTGGAGATGGGCCGCGCGCTGGTGCCCAGCGGTGCGGTGAAGCGGCTGCCCAGGCCGGTGGCCGTCGTGCCGATGAGCACGTATTTGCCGCGGAATGCCGCTGCAGGAATGCGGCCGCGCAGCACGTCGATGTAGGAATAGGTGGTGAAGGGCGAGCGGTCCCTGGCGCCTTGCTCCGGCCTGGCCTGTGCAAAGGCAATGATCTCCTGCTGGCGGCGTTGCCAGGAGGGCGAGTCGGGGTCCATGGGCGGCACGGGCTCCGGGCGGGCGCATGCGCGGCCGTTCTCGCCCACGCAGTGCAGGGCCAGCGCCATGTGCCACCAGGGCTGCTGCGCACTGCCTTCGATGGCATGGAAGCCGCGCACCGCGCCATCGGCGTCCACGGGCAGCTGGGTATGGCCCAGCGCCGCTGCGGCCTGTGCGAAGGCCGGCAGCGGGCCGCTGCCTGGCGCCACGGGCAAGACGGTGCGGCCGCTGCGCTGCAGAACGCGCGCCAGCAGCAGGTCGTCGCCGGGGTAGTCCAGGTCTTCCTCGCTGAGCATCACGTCCAGGCCTATGGCGCGCGGCGGTGCCTGGCTGATGCGTTCCAGCAGGCCAGCGTGCAATGCGCGACGCCAGGGCCAGCGGCCAATGGCGTCGATGCTGGCATCGTCGATGGCGACGATGACGATGTCCTGCGATGCCTTGGGGCGGTGCAGCCAGCTGGCCGTGTCCTGGACGAAGCCGTTGATGCGGTCGAGCTGCCCGTCGCCGCCGAGCCAGAACACCAGGGACAGCAGGCCCGCCGCCAGCAGCAGCCAGTCCCGCCGCAGTCCACGGCCACGCGCAGGCGCTGGCTGCGCCGGCGTGGCGGGGCTGTCAGGCGGGGGCGGCTGGGTGGACAAGCGCGGTCAGGGAATGAACGGGCACGGCTACTGGCGCTGCAGGCGCTCTCCGTTGCCCGAATGCATCATCTCGCCGCTGGCATCGACGATCCAGCTGCCGGTGCGGAATTGGCGCGCGGCCGAGAAGTCGCTGCGCAGGCCGTTGGCATCCTCGATCTGCAGGCGCAGGTAGTAGCTGCCTGCGGGCAGCTCCTCGGTGCTCCATTGCGGCTGGTCGGTCCAGAGGTCCACCAGCGGCGCGGTGAACTCCTGGTCGCGCGCCACCATCACGTGGTAGCGCTGGCCGGGCTCGCCGCTCCAGCGGATCTGGCGGCTGCCTTCGGCCGGGCCGTCGCCCATCTGCAGCGCGCTGGCCGAGGGCTGGGGAGGAACGGCCGCCAGTTGCATGGCCTGGGCTGCGGCAAACGGGCCCTGGTCGGGCTGTCCATCGGCCAGCGTGCGAATGCTGGCGGCACGCCAAAGATAGCGTCCGGCCGGCAGGCGAGCCAGCGTGGTGGCGGGCAGTGTGCAGTCGTTCAGGTCGCGTGCATCGATGGCGGGCTCGGCAAAGCCGGCCTGCGCATCGGCAGAGACGACCTGGATGCGGTAGCGCGCGGCGCCCACGACCTGGGTGCATTGCAGGCTGGCGCGGCCCAGGCCCACGGTGGCGTCGGCCTGCGGTGATTCATACAGCGGCGGCACGGGATGGGCCTTGACGCGCAGGGCGCGGCGGCTGGCGGCGCCCGGAATGCCCTGGGCATCGATGCCCCGCAGGGACAGCACGTAATCGCCGTCCTCCACGCCCGCCAGGCGCAGCGGCGATGCCGTGGCCTGGAAGCTGGCGCTGCGCAGCACCTGGGTCATGTCGGCATCGCGCGACAGCTGTAGCTGGTAACGCACGGCGCCCGGCAAGCCGGGCAGGGGCAGGCTGATCCAGTTGGCGTCTTCCGCCAGCGCGGGCCACGCCGTGATGTCGGGCGCACCCAACATGGGGCGGGGCTCGCCCACGCGGCCATTGGCGGCCACGGCCACGCCCTGGCCCGGGCGCAGCAGCGCATCACCAGTGTTCGCGCTTGAGGCGTCGGAGCCCACGGCGACGGTGCCTTCATCGACGGCGGCCGCCGTGCTGCCGGCGGCATCGGCCTGGACCAGGAAGCGGGTGCCGCGCACGCTGGTCGATGCAGCGGGCGTGCGGATCTCGAAGCGGCGCTGTGCGTTGCCGGGTTCGGGCGGCACCGAGGCCTCGACGCCGCCCTCGCGCAGGTCCAGTACGGACTGCAGGCTGCCGGCACGGCCCTTGCGGCGCATCTGGCGCAGCACCACATCGGACTGCGATTGCACGCGCACCAGGGAGCCATCGGCCAGGCGCACGGCGACGAATGCGTCCGGGGCCAGCTGCAGGCGCTCGCCTTCCTGCAGCGTCTGTCCCTTGCGCAGGGGCTGGCCCGCATCGTCTCCGGCCGCGCCCTGCGTATCGGCCAGGTGGTCCAGTGGGCGCGTGCTGCGCGCATCACCCTGCACGAATTCCACGGAGGCCACGGCGGCGCGCAGCAGGCGCACGGGGATCTCCAGCACGGAGCCGGGCCGCAGGCGGTAGGGGTTGGCCACGCCGTTGTGCTGCTGCAGGTCGGTCCACTGGCGGGCATCGCCCAGGTAGCGGGCCGCCAGCTGCTCCAGCGTGTCGCCGGCGACGACCCGGTGTGCCATCGTGTCGCCGTTGCGGCCCACGGGTTTGATCTGGGCCTGTGCGCCGCCCAGGCCCAGCAGCCCGAGAGCGGCCAGCATGCAGGCCCGCGATACGGGCCTGCCCAGGGCGGCAGGCATGTGTACGGTCATGATGCCTGCTGCAGCGCCTGCAGCGCTGCGTCGGGCACATCGAGGCGATAGCCATAGCCGTACACGGCACTGATGGCGTAGGGCTGTCCGGCGCGCAGGTTCAGCAGGGCGCGCAGGCGCGAGATATGCGTGTCCAGCGAGCGCGACTGCACTTCGGCGTTGTGTCCCCACACGGCTTCGCGCAGGTGCTCGCGCGACAGCAGCCGGCCCTGGTTCTGGAACAGGGTCAGGGCCAGCGTGTACTCGCGGTGCGTCACCTCGATGGGCTGGCCGTGCATTTCCAGGCTGTTGGTGGTAGTGAGGAAACGGTAGGGGCCGAACTCCAGCACGCTTTGCGTGTTCACCGGATAGGCGCGGCGCAACAGGGCGGCCATGCGCGCGCGCAGCTCGGCATGGCGCACGGGCTTGACCATGAAGTCGTCGGCGCCGCAGGACAGGCCCTCGACGATGTCGGCCTCTTCGCTGCGGTGGGTGATGATGAGGATGGGCAGCTCGCGGCTGACATGGCCACGCGCCCATCGCACCAGGTCCGTTCCTTCCATGTCCGGGAGGTGCCAGTCCACGATCAGCAGGTCGAAGCTCTCGCGGCGAAGCTCCAGTTGCAGGGCCGAGCCCGTCTGGTAGGTGTGGCAGCTGTGGCCCGTCTCCAGCGCGACCTGACGCAGCATCTCCAGTTGCAGCGGATCATCGTCCAGAGCAGCTATACGCATCCAAATGTCCTTTCACGCACGCGCCGCAATCCCGGCGCCGAGCCCGCGGGCAAGACTGCCCGCAAATAGGCGGTTTCTCAAGCGAAGCTTACCCTTACTCTGCGGCATCGCGCAGTTGCTGCAGGGCGGCCAGCACCAACTGGGGGTCTGCGGGCTGCAGCCGGGGCTGCAGTGCGGACAGGGCCGCCTCGCCTTCCTTTTGGAGCTGGCCAATGGCCTGGCCGGCTTCCTTGGGGGCGTCGAAGCCCAGGCTTTGCAGCAGCAGCTGGCCGTCGGCGGCGACGAGCTTGAAGTAGAACTTGCCGTCGGCTTCGCGGTATTGCTTGAACTGGGGCAGGGCCTGCCTGGCGGCCTTGGCCTTGGCGGCCACGGGCGCCTGTGCCAGGCTGCGCAGGCCGACGGCCGAGCGCAGTTCGCGGATCAGGGGCAGGGTCTCGCGGCGGGCCTTGGCGGCGCCGGCCTGCAGGATGTCCTCCAGCTCGGCAGGGTGGGCCACCAGGTGCTCGTAGCGCTCGCGCATGGGGGCCAGCTCGCGGTCGATGCGCTCGAACAGCTGCTGCTTGGCGTCGCCCCAGGCAATGCCTTCGGCGTACTGGCGGCGCAGTGCCTCGGTTTCCTCTTCGGTGGCAAAGCCCTGGTAGATCTGGAACAGGGCCGAGCCCTCGACTTCCTTGGGCTCGCCGGGCGTGCGCGAGTCGGTGGTGATGCTGCCGATGAGCTTGCGCAGCTGCTCGCGCGAGGAGAACAGCGGGATGGTGTTGTTGTAGCTCTTGCTCATCTTGCGGCCATCCAGGCCGGGCAGCGTGGCCACATTCTCCTCGACCTGCGCCTCGGGCAGCGTGAAGAACTCGCCGCCGTAGATGTGGTTGAAGCTGGAGGCCATGTCGCGCGCCATCTCGATGTGCTGGACTTGGTCGCGGCCCACAGGCACCTTGTGCGCATTGAAGGCGAGGATGTCGGCCGCCATGAGCACGGGGTACATGAACAGGCCGGCGGTCACGCCGTCATCGGTCTCGGTGCCGTCCGCGTGGTTCTTGTCCACGGCCGCCTTGTAGGCGTGGGCACGGTTGAGCAGGCCCTTGCCGGTCACGCAGGTCAGCAGCCAGCACAGCTCGGGGATCTCGGGAATGTCGGACTGGCGGTAGAAGGTCACATGCTCGGGGTCCAGCCCGGCCGCCAGCCAGCTGGCCGCGATCTCGATGGTGGAGCGCTGCACGCGTGCCGGGTCCTGGCATTTGATCAGGGCGTGGTAGTCGGCCAGGAAGTAGAAGTTCTCGACCTCGCGCGAGCGGCTGGCCGCGATGGCCGGGCGCAGCATGCCGGCATAGTTGCCGAGGTGCGGGGTTCCGCTGGGAGTGATGCCGGTGAGGAAACGGATGGTGCTCATGACGGGAGGCTTCGACAGGCAAGAGAGAAAAACAGGGAGCCGCAGAGACAGCCGGTGGGCCGTTCTGCAGCGCGTTCAGCGCAGCAGCGCGATCAGCGGGGTCAGCGCGAAGTCGATCACGGCGTAGCCCAGGTCCATCAGCGGGCGCAGCCACAGGCTGCCGACCACGCCGGCAATGACCAGGCCCATGACGATGAAAAAGCCCCAGGGCTCGATGCGCGCCACCCACTGCGCCTGACGCCAGGGCAGCAGGCCGACCAGGATGCGGCCACCGTCCAGCGGCGGCAGCGGAAACAGGTTGAAGGCCCACATCACCAGATTGACCAGGATGCCGGCGCGGCACATTTCTATGAAGAAGCGCTCGCCCACGCTCGATCCCACCAGAACCACCAGCAGCACGCCCCATAGCAGGGCCTGCACGAAATTGGAGGCCGGGCCTGCCAGGGCCACCCAGATCATGTCGCGCTTGGGGTTGCGCAACTGGTCGAAGCGCACGGGCACGGGCTTGGCGTAGCCGAACAGAAAGGCGCCCGAGGTGGCGAAGTACAGCAGCAGCGGCATCAGGATGGTGCCGATGGGGTCGATGTGCTTGATGGGGTTGAGCGTGATGCGTCCCATCATGGCGGCCGTGTTGTCGCCGAAGTGGCGCGCGGCATAGCCGTGGGCTGCCTCGTGCACCGTGATCGCGAAGAGCACGGGCAGGGCATAGATGAGTACGGTCTGGATGAGGTTGGCGATGTCCACGGCGGGCATTGTCTCAGACGCTGGCCACCCTTGCCGCTGGCAGCCGCCAGAGCCCGTGCGCTGCGCTCTGGCCGCGTGGATATGGTGGTTTCCCGCAGATTGGCAATGCCCCATTCTGTGTTGCAAAATGAAACACCGATGAGATGGTTCCCTCAACAGGTTTTTCACCAAGGCCCTCGGGCCATATGTACAAGAGGTGGCACGTGGGCGTACTGGGCTTGGGCAGGCTGCCGATAGGCTGGCGGTTGGTGATTGCGTTCGGCGGTATCAATCTGCTGGTCTTCACGATGATGGCGGTCACGGTGTTTTCACTGGGGCAGGCCGAACAGGCGCTGGCGGCCGGGGGGGCGACCACGGTGGCCGAGCAGGCGCTGGTGCACACGCGCTGGTGGGTGCTGGGGCTGGGGGCTGCCGTTTGCGTGCTGGCCCTGGTGGCCTGGTTCAGCCTGCGGCGGGGAATCGTGCAGCCGCTGGGCCAGGCCATCCTGATTGCCGAGACCGTGGCGGCCGGTGATTTGAGCCAGGAGTTCTCGACCGAGCTGCAGGGCGACTTCGGCCGCCTGCTGGGCGCGCTGGGCACCATGGAGGACACGCTGACCGAGCTGGTTGGCCGCATCAAGCAGTCCACGGATTCCATCGGCCTGTCGGCCGGCGAGATCGACGCCGGCAACTCCGACCTGTCGCGCCGCACCGAGGCCCAGGTCTCGGCGCTGGCCCAGACGGCGGCCAGCATGGAGCAGCTCACCGCCACCGTGCGCCAGAACGCCGACCGCGCGCATTCGGCCAGCGGCCTGGCCGTGGATGCCTCGTCCACCGCCAAGCGCGGCGGGGCCGTTGTGAGCGAGGTGGTGCAGACCATGGAGGCCATCAGCGGCAGCTCGCGCAAGATCGTGGACATCATCCAGGTCATCGAAGGCATCGCCTTCCAGACCAATATCCTGGCGCTCAACGCGGCCGTGGAGGCGGCGCGTGCGGGCGAGCAGGGCCGGGGCTTTGCCGTCGTGGCCAGCGAGGTGCGCAGCCTGGCCGGGCGCTCGGCCGAGGCCGCCAAGCAGATCAAGGAACTGATCACCACCAGCGTGCGCCAGGTGGAAAGCGGAGCCGGCCTGGTCAACCAGGCGGGCGCCACCATGCAGGAAATCGTGGGCGCCGTGGGCCAGGTATCGGGCCTGCTGGGCGAAATGTCGCAGGCGCTGCGCGAGCAAAGCGAGGGCATCGCCCAGGTCAACGCCGCCGTGGGCCACATGGACAGCGCCACCCAGGAGAACGCAGCCTTGGTGCAGCAGGCCTCGCGCGCGGCCTCGGCGTTGAGCGAGCGCGCCCAGGATCTGGAGCAGGCGGTGGGCGCCTTCAAGCTCGATGACGAGCCAGAGTCTGCGGCGGGTGCGGTGTTCTCGGCAGCGCAGGCCAGGCCCGCGCTGGCCCCGTCCGTTGCCGTGGCGCCCGCAGCAAGTTCGCCAAGGTCACCAAGTTCGCCAAGGCCACAGCAGCGTGCGCCGACTCCTGCGGCCCGGCCGCTGCAGTCGCTGGAATTGGCCCAGCACTGATCTGCATCTTTCTCGTCAGCGTCCCTTCACAACACAAACGCCGGGCTTGCCCGGCGTTTGTCGTTCATGCGGTGCGGAGCATGGCCCCTGCTCGGGCCATCTTCGTCAGGCCATCTCAAGGCCCAGGGCGTCCAGGCTGCCCCTTCCCTGGCGCACCACGGTCGGCGGATTGCCCAGGGCCATGGGAACCAGGTCGATCACGGTGGTCGGCTCCGAAGGGCAGGCGCCTGCATCGACGATGGCGTCAAGCTCGTGGGGGAAGCGCTCCAGGATGGCGTCCGCGTCGTGCAGGGCCTCGGTCTCGCCCGGCGGGATCAGCGTGGTGGCGATCAGCGGCTCGCCCAGTTGCTCCAGCAGCAGCTGCGTGCCCTTGCGGTCCGGCACGCGCAGGCCGATGGTCTTGCGCGAGGGATGGCTCAGGCGCTTGGGCACTTCCTTGGAGGCTTCCAGGATGAAGGTGTACGGCCCCGGCGTGGCCAGCTTGAGCAGGCGGTACTGGCGGTTGTCCACGCGCGCATAGCTGGACAGCTCCGACAGGTCGCGGCACAGCAGCGTGAGATGGTGCTTGTCGTTGATCTGCCGGATGCGACGAAGCCGTTCCACCGCAGGGCGGTCGTCCAGGTGGCAGACCAGCGCGTAGCTGGAGTCCGTGGGAATGGCCAGGATGGCGCCCTGGCGCAGCATGTCGGCGGCCTGCTTGATGAGACGGGGCTGGGGATTGTCGGGATGGGCTTCGAAGCGTAGGACCATGGTGTGCGTTGTTGGCGGGAGGAGCTCAGGCCAGCTGTATGCGCTCGCTCAGCAGTTCCCATACCGGCGTCAGCTGGCCCGGCAGGTAGGGCAGGTCGCCCAGATCGGTGTGCGATTCCTCGGGGCTGTGGAAGTCGCTGCCGCGCGATGCGGCCAGGCCGAATTCGCGCGCCATGTCGGCATAGATGGTGTATTCGCTGGGCCGGTGGCTGCCGGTGACGACCTCGACGCCCTGGCCGCCATGGGCCTTGAACTCGGAAAACAGCGCGTATTCCTCGTTGGCGGTGAGCGCGTAGCGGGCCGGATGGGCGATCACCGCCACACCGCCGGCCTGCGTGATCCAGCGCACGGCATCGGCCAGGCGGGCCCAGGTGTGGGGCACGTAGCCGGGATGGCCTTCGGTCAGGTAGTGGCGGAACACCTCGCCCGTGTCGCGGCAGCGGCCGGATTCCACGAGAAAGCGTGCGAAATGGGTGCGTGAGATCAGGCCGGGATTGCCGGCGAAGCGCAGCGCGCCTTCGTAGCTGCCTTCGATGCCGGCCAGCTCCAGCTGGCGGGCCATCTCGCGGGCGCGTGGGCCGCGCCCGTCGCGCGTGGCGTGCAGCCCTTCGAGCAGGGCGGGGTCGTCCGCGTCAAAGCCCAGTCCCACGATGTGCACGGTGGCACCTGCAAAGCTCACCGAGATCTCGGCGCCCGTCAGGTAGTCCATGCCGCAGGCGCGCGCGGCGGCGGCGGCGCGGTGCTGGCCGCCGACTTCGTCATGGTCGGTCAGCGCCCACAGCTGCACGCCCCGGGAGGCGGCGCGTTCGGCCAGTTGCTCCGGCGTCAGCGTTCCATCCGAGACCACGGAGTGGCTATGCAGATCGGCGTTCAGATAGGACTTGGGCACCGGTCCATTGTAGGTGTCGGTGCTTTTCCGAGCCGGGTAGTGCGGCTGGGGGACTTCCCTGAGTGCGGGTTAACAGGCCTCAATAGTGACGGATGCATGACGATGATCAGCCAGGCGCCGTCAAGGGTGGACAAGAATGGTTTCCGGAGCGATGGGCGGCAGGGGCGCCATGGCCTGGCTCCGGCATTGTTATAAAAAAGATCGGTTTTTCCATGAATCTGAATCAAATCACGGTCGCCCAGAAGCTGTGGGCCCTGGTGCTGGGACTGCTGGTGAGCATGCTGGTGGTCAACGGCGGCATCCTGGTCTATCTGCACGGGGTCAACGAGAAGATCAACACCGCTGTGATGACCGCGCAAAGCGGCGCCACGCTGGCGCGCGAGTGGCGGCATCTGACGCAGATGAGCGTGGAGCGCTCCATCGTCGCGGCCATGTCGCCCGACGAGACGCTGGCCGCGCAGCAGCGCGCGTTGATGAGCAAGGGCATAGAGCGCATCAATGTGCTGCAAAAGCAGGTGGGCGACCTGCAGCTGGGCACGCAGTCCAAGCAGGCGCTGGACGCCGTGGCGGCCGAGCGCCGCGAGACGCTCAAGGCCAACTCGGCGGCCCAGGAGGCGCGCAAGGCCAGCGATTTCGCCACCACGTTCGACATCGTTGAAAAGCAGCTGCGCCCGGCCGCCGAGCGCTACAACAGCGCGCAGGAAGCCTTCGTGCAGCAACTGGAGCGCCAAAGCGAGCTGGGGCGCGAGGAAGGCGTGGCCCATCGGCGCCAGGCGTACTGGATCGGTGCGCTGGCCAGTGCGGTCATCGTGGCCCTGGGCCTGTTCATGGGGGTGGCCATCATGCGGTCGATCACGCGGCCGCTGGACCAGGCCGTGGCCCTGGCCGACGGCATTGCCGCAGGCGACCTCACGGGCTCGGTGCAAAGCAACCGGGGCGATGAGCTGGGCCATCTGCTGGGCGCACTCAACGGCATGGCGCAGCGGCTGCGTGGCGTGGTGGGCGAAGTGCGCTCTGGCGTGGAGTCCGTGTCCACGGCCTCCAACCAGATCGCCAGCGGCAACCAGGACCTGTCCTCGCGCACCGAGCAGACAGCGGCCAACCTGGAGGAGACGGCGGCCAGCATGGAAGAGCTGACGGCCACCGTCACCCAGTCGGCCGACACGGCGCGCCAGGCCAACCAGCTGGCGGCCACGGCCGCGCAGGCGGCCGAGCAGGGCGGTGCCGTGGTGGCCCAGGTGGTCACCAGCATGCAGCAGATCACGGACAGCAGCCGCAAGATCGCCGACATCATCGGCGTGATCGACGGCATTGCCTTCCAGACCAATATCCTGGCGCTGAACGCCGCCGTGGAAGCGGCCCGCGCAGGCGAGCAGGGCCGGGGCTTTGCCGTGGTGGCGGGCGAGGTGCGCTCACTGGCCCAGCGCAGCGCCGAGGCCGCCAAGGAAATCAAGCTGCTGATCACCACCAGCGTGGACAACGTGCAGTCGGGCTCGAAGCAGGTGGAGCAGGCGGGGCGTTCCATGGAGGAAATCGTCTCCAGCGTGCGCCGCGTCAGCGACCTCATCGGCGAGATCACGGCCTCGTCCACCGAGCAGCGCGACGGCATCGGCCAGGTCAACCAGGCCGTGACCCAGCTCGACCAGATGACCCAGCAGAACGCGGCCCTGGTCGAGGAATCCAGCGCGGCTGCGCTGGCCATGCAGGACCAGGCGCGGCGCCTGTCCGAGGTGGTGGCGGTGTTCAAGCTGGGGCAGGAGGGCAGCGCACTGGCGCCGGCCAGGGCACACGTGCCGGCCACCGCAGCGGCACGCCGGTCGGCATCTATCGGTGCAACCGGTGCAACTGCTGCGGTGCGCCCTGCGCCTGCGGCACCCGTACGTCCAGCGCCCGCCGTGCGCAATGCACTGGCGCCCCAGAAGATCCAGCAGCCCGTGGCGAAAGCCCCCGCCAGGACAGCGGCCAAGACCGGGGCGGACGACGACTGGGAGACCTTCTGACCGGGAGGAGCGGGGATGCAGGCCGGCGTGCAAGTCAGCGCCGGCCTGCAGGCCTTCGTCAGTTGCGCGGCTTGCCGTAGTCGGGCGAGCGCGGGCCTGGCAGCAGTCCCCGCTGCGCCATGGGCGACAGCAGGCGCTGGTTGGCGATGGAGGCGATCTGCACGCTGCGGTCGTTCATGGTGTCCAGGATCTGGTTGAGCAGTGCCGTCACCAGGATGCCGACCAGTCCGCCGCCGGAGCTTTGTCCTTCGGCGCTGGAGGCCGTGGCACTGCCATCCCACAGCTGGGTGCCGGTGCGCAGGTCCACCAGCTTGGCCTCCAGCGTGACCACGGAGGCGCTGCTGATCACCGCATAGCTGGTGCCGTAATTGCGGATGTTCAGGTACAGGGCCGCATCGGCGCCAAAGATCTCCCTGAGCTTGGCCACGGGCAGTTCCTGGGCGTCGTCGGCGCTGACGATGCCGTTCTGGCGGAACATTTCCTCGGTGACAGCCACGGGCAGAACGTAGTAGCCGGCCTCAGCCAGCGGCAGCGTGATCTGGGACAGCACGCCCGCCGGTGCATTCACTTCCGGGGACTGGTTCAGCGCAGGCATGACCAGGATGGAGGCAGGCTTGGATGCCCGCAGCGCCGCATAGTCGTAGGGCGCTGTGGTGGCGCACCCGGTCAGCGCCACGGTCATGGCAAGTGCCAGGGTCTTGATGTGATCGGTCAGGCGCATGTCAATTCTTGCGGGCCGTGAAGGTTTGCAGCAGCGTGTCCATGAAGGTGGCGGACTCGGGGAAATGCTGTTTTTCCTCGGCCAATTGCTCCACCGTCTTTTCGTTGTTGCCGGTTCGGGAATAGAGCATGGCCATATGGGCGCGGTAGCCGGGCGGCAGCGCCTTTCCCTCGGCCTGCACCTTCAGGCGGGCTTCTTCCAGCTTGAGCAATTGGTCCTCGGCGCCGGTACTGCCGTCATCCTTGAGGTATTGGTAGACCTGGGGCTGGTAGTCATTCCAGGCATACAGCGGCTGGCGCGGCGCAGCGCAGCCGGCCAAAGTGGCGCAGATGGCCAGCGCGGCCAGGGCCGCTGCCGAATGGATGGGGCGTTTCATTGCGCGGGCTTCCATGCGCCGCTGTCAATGCCGGCTGCCAGCTTGTCCACGGCTTCGCGGATGGCCAGATCCAGTACCTTGCCGTTGAGTGTGGAGTCATAGCCGGCCGTGCTGCCGAATCCCACGATTTCGCGGTTCGACAGGCTGTATTCGCCGGCACCCTGTACCGAATAGACGACTTCGGAGGTCTGTACCCGGACGATGTTCAGGCTGACCTTGGCATAGGCCACCTGCTCCTTGCCACGGCCGAGCACGCCGAAGAACTGGCGGTCCCCGAGCACCTTGCGGCCGAACTCGCTCACGTCGCCGGTCACGACGTAGGTGGCGCCCTTGATCGACTGCTCCTGCTTGTTGAAGCCCGCTTCCTGGCGGGTCTCGGACATGTTGTCGCGGTCCAGCACGCTGAATCGGCCGCTTTGCTGCAGATGGGTTACCAAGATGGTTCTGGCCTGGCCACCGAGACGATCGACGCCGTCCGAGAAAATGCCGCGCTGAAAGCTGGAGCGGTTGTCGAATTTGCCCACGGAAATGGGGCTGCGCGGGCCTTGATAGACGCTGGATGCAGAAGCGGGTTTGGCCGTTTCAAGCGTGCGCGATTGCTCGGTGGTGGCGCAGCCGGAAAGGCCGGCGGCCAGGGTGATGGCAATGGCCGTGCAAGGCCACAGGCGAGAGGTCATGAGTATTTCCCCGGTTTTCTTGGAATGAATTTGCAATAATTTGTTGCAAAAACCGGGGATATTAACCGAGGGGCACCGTGAATGGCGCCCCGGGTCTCTAGGACGCGTCCGAATGCACTCCCTCGATCAGGAATTGCACCTTGCGCTCTCCGCGCCATTCATTGATGTCCATGCGAAAGGCAATGCAGGCCGATGGCGGCAGCGGGTCGGTATGGCCGAACCAGATTCCGTCCACGGTTTCGCCCTGATGGCGCAATTGCAGTTTCAGGTGCTTTTCACCGACCAGGCGCTGTGACAGCACTTCCAGTTGCTCGCTGAAGGTGGGCGGGGCAAAGCCCTGGCCCCAGACCGCGAGATTGAGCTGCTCGACCATTTCGGGCTTGCGGAAATCCGGGTCCAGCGGTCCGTCGGTCTCTATGCGGCGCGTCAGCGTGGCCGCGTCCAGCCATTCCTGTGCCACCTGCGCCAGGGCCTTCTCGAACACCGCGAAACCGGCCTCGGCAATGGTGCAGCCGGCCGCCATGGCGTGGCCGCCAAAGCGCAGCAGCAGGCCGGGGTGGCGCTTGGATACGAGGTCCAGCGCGTCGCGCAGGTGAAAGCCGGGAATGGAGCGGCCCGAGCCCTTGAGTTCATGCTCGTGCCCCGGCGCGCCGCTGGCGGCGAAGACGAAGCTGGGCCGGTGCATGCGGTCCTTGATGCGCGAGGCCACGATGCCGACCACACCCTCGTGGAAGTCGGGGTCGAACACGCTGATGGCGGCCGGCGGCGTCATGCCGTCCTCGCATAGGCCTTCGGCCATGAGCAGGGCCTGCTCGCGCATGCCGCCTTCCAGTTCGCGGCGTTCGCGGTTGATGGCGTCCAGCATCTGCGCCAGGTTGGCGGCGCGACCCGCATCGTCCGTGGTCAGGCACTCGATGCCGATGGTCATGTCGGACAGCCGGCCTGCGGCATTGATGCGCGGGCCCAGGGCAAAGCCGAAGTCGAACGTGGTGGCCGCAAAGGCCTTGCGGCCAGCGGCTTCGAACAGGGCCAGCAGGCCCGGCTGCATCTGGCCACGGCGGATCTGCTTCAGGCCCAGGGCGACCAGACGGCGGTTGTTGGCGTCCAGCCGGACCACGTCGGCCACCGTGCCCAGGGCGACCAGGGGCAGCAGGGCCTCCAGCCGGGGCTGGCTGGCCTTGTCGAAGCGGCCGCGCGCGCGCAGCTCGGCACGCAGGGCCAGCAGCACGTAGAACATCACGCCGACGCCGGCCATGGACTTGCTCTCGAAGCTGCAGCCGGGCTGGTTGGGGTTGACGATGGCATCGGCCAGCGGCAGGTGGTTGCCGGGCAGGTGGTGGTCGGTGACGACCACCTGCAGTCCCAGGGCCTTGGCTTCGGCCACGCCTTCGACGCTGGCAATGCCGTTGTCCACGGTGACCATCACCTCGGCGCCGGTTTCCTTGACGCGGCGTGCGATGGGCGGCGTCAGGCCGTAGCCGTCCACCACGCGGTCGGGCACCAGGTAGCTGACCTCGGTCGCGCCCAGCATGCGCAGGCCGCGCCAGCCCACGGCGCAGGCGGTGGCGCCGTCGCAGTCGTAGTCGGCCACGATGCACAGGCGCAGGCCGCGCTCTATGGCATCGGCCAGCAGCCGCACGGCGGCCTCCATGCCCAGCAGGCCGGAGGGGGCCAGCAGGCGTGCAGGCGTGTCGTCCAGCTCGTCGGCGGAGCACACGCCGCGTGCGGCGTAGAGCTGGGCCAGCAGCGGGTGGACGCCGGCCTGGCGCAGTGCCGAGGCCTGCTGCGCAGGGATCTCGCGGGGGATGATTTTCATGGGCAATGTGTCAGAGCATGCGGCCCAGGTCGGGTAGGGCGCGGGGGCCGAAAAGGCCCGTCAGCCTGTCCAGCCAGCGCGGCGGGCGGCTGCTCCATGCGATGGCATGGCGTTCGCCGCACAGCGTCAGCGTGAGCGGGTGGCCTGCGCGCACGCGCTCCAGCAGGCGGGCGATGAGCCCGGCGTCCAGCGCCTTCCAGGCCTCGCGCCACGCAGCGGGGTTGCCCTGCAGGGCTGCGGCGTGAAGGTCGTCCAGGCATTGCACGGCGGCCTTGACGCCGGTGGCCGTGCCGGGCTGCAGGCGCCCGGCGCCGTGGACCCAGAAGGCGTTGATGGGCACCTGGCCGCGCGCGGCGCGGGCATCGTTGAAGACATGGGTGTAGAGCAGCATCTGCACCTCGCTTTGCAGGCGGTGCAGGGCGCGCGCCTGCTGCGCATCGGGCAGCCAGGGCCGCACGTCGCGGCCGATGACGCGGTCCATGGAGGCCGTGGCCAGGTCATCGAACAGCGCACCGCGCGCCAGCCAGCGCTGCGGCTGCTGGTACTCCAGCACGATGCCGTCGTCAGCGAACCAGGGCGCCAGCAGGGCCAGCAGCTGGCGGGATTCATCATCGCTGAGGGGTGTGGTGGCGGGATCGCTCTGGTGCACCTGGTCTGCGCCTATGTGCCAGTGGCAGGGCGTGACATAGGCGCAGGCCTGCGCCGTCTCACCGGCCTGCCAGGCGGCCCAGGCAATCAGGCCCGGCACATCGGGCAGGCCCAGCGAGCGCGCCAGGGCGCGTTCGTGGGGGGGAGAAAAATCCATCTCCGTGCCGGTCTGTGCGGGCGCGGGCTGCATCAGCGCCAGCAGGGATTGGAGATGGGGCAGCTCCAGTCCGCCCCAGACGGCCGCGACGGCAGCGTCATCCGCTGCATCCGAGGACGGACCGCCGGCATAGGGAATGATCCATTCGGTCGTTTCCTCCAGCGGGGCTTGGGTGGAGGACACCAGGGGCGCGGTCAAAAGCATGGCCGCTATTGTCGGGCATGGGGTGCCGCAGTGCCGGCGCCTTCGTTTTTCCCCTTGGAGCGCGGTTCAGCGCTGGGGCATGTCGCGGGCCGAAGAGACCAGGCTGACAGTGGCGTCCTCGGGGATGGGCGGCATGCCCTGGTTCCAGTCTTCCCAGGCGCTGCGCATGGCGGTCAGACGCTCGGGCGCGCGCGCTGCCTGGTTGGCGCGCTCGCGCTCGTCGGCCGCAAGGTCGAACAGGTAGTCGATGCCGTCCATGCGCAGGTACTTCCAGTCGCCGTCGCGCAGCGCGCGCTGGCCGCGGTGCTTCATGCGCCAGTGCAGGGTGCGCGGGAATTCGGCATCTTCGGCGCGCAGCACGGGCAGCAGCGAGATGCCGTCCAGCGCATGGCCCTCTGGCGCCTGCACGCCGGCGGCGTCCAGCACCGTGGCCGACCAGTCCATGCTCATGCAGTGCTGGGGGCTGCTGCGGCCCGGTGCGATGACGGCTGGCCAGTGCGCAATCCAGGGCACACGTATGCCGCCCTCGGTCAGGTCCATCTTGCCGCCGACCAGGGGCCAGTTGTCGGAGAAGCGTTCGCCGCCGTTGTCGCTGGTGAAGACGATGAGGGTGTTGTCCAGCTGTCCGTTGGCGCGCAGCGCCTCGACGATCCAGCCTATGCCTTCGTCCATGTGGTGGATCATGCGGCGGTACTGGTGGATGTTGCCGCCGTCCAGGTGGGCAATGCCTGCGCCCAGCGCCGCGGCCGTGCTGCGGTCATCGCGCGTTTCCCAGGGCCAGTGCGGCGCCGTGTAGTGCAGGCTCAGGAAGAAGGGCGCATCGCCTTGGGCCATGCGGTGGACGAAGTCCACGCTGCGCTGCGACAGCAGGTCGGTCAGGTAGCCCTCGTCATGGTGTTCCTCCTCGCCCACCCACAGGTCGTGCTGGCCCGAGCTGCTCAGGTGGGTGAAGTAGTCCACGCCGCCCGACATGGGGCCGAAGTATTCCTCGTAGCCCGAGCGCAGCGGGCCGAAGTGCGGCGGGTAGCCCAGGTGCCATTTTCCGATCAGCGCCGTGCGGTAGCCCGCATCCCTGAGCATGGAGGCGACGGTGGGCATGTCCGGCAGCAGGCCCAGCTTCTCGCCCAGCGGCGTGCCGCGTGTCTTGCTGTTGATGGGCTCCTCGGCTGCACCGCGCAGGCGGTACTGGTAGCGCGCCGTGGCCAGGGCAAAGCGCGTGGGAGAGCACACGGGCGAGTTGGCATAGCCCTGGGTGAGCCTGAGGCCGCCGGCGGCCAGGCGGTCAAGCACGGGAGACACCTGGCCGAAGTCGGCCGCGCGGCCGCCGTAGCAGCCGAGGTCGGCATAGCCGAGGTCGTCGGCCACGATGAAGAGGATGTTGGGACGGGACATGGAAATGCGCTCTGTGCAGGGTCGTGGGCGGGAAGCGGCGGCGCTCATTCCATCTTCATTCCGGTGGACTGGATCACGGTCCGGTAGCGGTCGGCCAGCGCCTGTATGCGTTCGGCAGCGGCCGGGCCGGTCAGGCCTTCGTAGAACAGGTCGTTGGCGCGCATGCGCTCGCGCAGGGCCGGATCCTTCATGGCCTTTTCCAGCGCGGACTGGATTCTTGCGACCAGGGGCTCGGGCGTGGCGGCAGGCACCCACAGGGCGAACAGCACTCCCTGCTCCAGGTCCTTGTGGCCCAGCTCGCCCACGGTGGGCACGCCGGGCACCAGCGGGTTGCGCTGGCGCGTGGTCACGGCCAGCGGCACGACCTTGCCGGCCGCCACCTGGCCCAGCATGGCCGAGGAGCTGATGATGCCGCCGTCCACCTCGCCCGCCAGCACGGCCGTGCTGGCCGGGGCGTTGCCCTTGTAGGGCACGTGGCTGACCTTGGCACCCGTGGCATGGGTCAGGATGGCCGAGGCCAGGTGGCCCGGCGTGCCGTAGCCGGCCGAGCCCAGCGTCAGGCCGTTTCTCTTGCCCTGGGCGATGAACTGGTCCAGGGTCCTGAGGCCGGTGCGCGGGTTGACGGCCACCATCATTCCCTGCGAGGCAATCATCATCACGGGGCGCAGGTCCGTGCCCTTGAAGGGCATGCTCTTGTAGATGAAGGGATTGACGGTGAAGGTCGTGTCGATGCCGACCAGCAGCGTGTAGCCGTCGCCGGGCGCCTTGGCCGCGTTGTCGGTGCCGATGTTGCCGCCCGCGCCGGGCCGGTTGTCCACGACGAAGGGCTGTTTGAGTTCACGCTGCAGTACCTCGCCCAGGCTGCGCGCCAGGATGTCGGCAGCGCCGGCGGGTGCGAAGGCGACGACGATGCGCACGGGTTTGGCGGGCCAGGCTGCAGCATCGGCGGCCGCATCGGCCCGGGCGCCAGCGCCGGAGCCCAGGCCCAGCAGAAGGGCCAGGCCGGCCCGCAGCAGCGGGCTGCGCAAGGCATGGGTGGCATGGGTGGCTTGGAACAGGGAAAACATGGTGGCGAACTTTCTGCGCTGCGGGGGCGCCGGGCTTTGCGAGAATCCCCAGGCCGGCTCCGGACGGTGGCTCCCGTTGTCTCCTTTCCGGACGGGGCCACTGTAGAAGTCCCCGCAGCAATTGATCTAATCAACTGTTCCCCGTGAATACCCGTCCCGCTCCCACCTCCATCCAGCAGATGCTGCTGTTTCGCATCAACCGCTACTTCGGTGCAGCGGGCGGCGTGGCCATGCGCATGTGCGAGGCGCATTTCGGCATCACGCGCCGCGAGTGGGGCGTGATGGCCACGGTGGCTGCCAACGAGGGCCTGCTGTCGTCGGAGCTGGCCGAACGCGCGCAGCTGGACCGCGCACGCACCTCGCGCGCCCTCAGCGGGCTGGAGGAAAAGGGCTGGGTGCAGCGCAGCCCCATGCCCGGCGACCGCCGCCGCGTGGCCGTGTCGCTGACGGCCGAGGGGCGGCGCATGTACGGCCTGATCCTGCCGCGCATGGCCCAGATCCACCTGGACCTGGTGTCCGTGCTCAGCGACGAGGAACTCGCACAATTCGATACCTTGCTGGCCAGGCTGCAGCGCCATGCGCTGACGCTGGAGGCAGAGGGCCGCTACGACGCCCTGCCGCGTGTGGACCGCGGACGGCACCGGCGCTGACACGCCGACGGCAAAGCCTGCCGCCATGCAGGGCCTGTGGGCGATGACACAATGCATGCCCATGCAATTTCCCTACGAACTGGCCGTCGGCTGGCGCTATACCCGGGCGGGGCGTGCCACGCGCCGCAACGGCTTCATCTCGTTCATCTCCGGCGTCTCCATGCTGGGCATCGCCCTCGGTGTGGCGGCGCTGATCATCGTGCTCAGCGTGATGAACGGCTTCCAGAAGGAAGTGCGCGACCGCATGCTCAGCGTGGTCTCGCACATCGAGATCTTCGCGCCCCAGGGCGCGGCGCTGCCCGATCTGGAGCGCACCATGCGCGAGGCGCGCGCCAACCCTGACGTGCTGGGCGCCGCCCCGTTCGTCGCGGCCCAGGCGCTGCTGGCGCGTGGCGAGGACATGAAGGGCACCCTGGTGCGCGGCATCGATCCGGCGCGCGAGGGCGAGGTCACCGATGTGGCCGCCACCAATGCCGAAGTGCTCAAGCACCTGGTGCCCGGTGAATTCAACGTGGTGCTGGGTGTGGAGCTGGCGCGCTCGCTGGGCGTGCGCCAGGGCGACATGGTCACGCTGATCGCCCCGGGCGGCCAGGTCACGCCGGCCGGCGTGGTGCCGCGCCTCAAGCAGATGCATGTGGTCGGCACCTTCGACTCCGGCCACTACGAATACGACTCGGCCCTGGTGATGATGCATTACGAGGACGCGCAGCGCCTGTTCCGCCTGGAAGGGCCGACTGGCATCCGCCTGAAACTCAAGGACCTGCACGAGGCGCCGCGCGTGGCCATGGAGCTGGCCCACACCATCACCGACCGCCTGCTGATCCGCGACTGGACCCAGCAGAACCGCACCTGGTTCGCGGCCGTGCAGCTGGAAAAACGCATGATGTTCATCATCCTCACGCTCATCGTGGCCGTGGCCGCGTTCAACCTCGTGTCCACGCTGGTGATGACGGTGACCGACAAGCGCGCTGACATCGCCATCCTGCGCACGCTGGGCGCCTCGCCTTCCAGCATCATGGGAATCTTCATGGTGCAGGGCGCCATGGTGGGCGTCATCGGCACCTTTGCGGGCCTGCTGCTGGGCCTGGGCATCGCCTTCAACATCGATGTCATCGTGCCGGCCATCGAGCGCCTGCTGCACGCCAACTTCCTGCCCAAGGACATCTACCTGATCAGCAAGATGCCCAGCGATCCGCAGTACAGCGACATCATGCCCATCGCCGTGATCTCCCTGGTCCTGGCCTTTGTCGCCACCATCTATCCCAGCTGGCGCGCCAGCCGCGTGAACCCCGCCGAGGCGCTGCGCTATGAATGAAGTGAATGTGATGCCCGGTTTCGAAGTGTCCCAGCAGGGCGCCGTGGTCCTGGATGCGCGCGGCCTGACCAAGCGCTTTGCCGAAGGACGGCTCAACGTGCAGGTGCTGGCAGGTGTCGATCTGCAGGTGCGTGCGGGCGAGACGCTGGCCATTGTCGGCGCCTCGGGCTCGGGCAAGAGCACGCTGCTGCACCTGCTGGGCGGGCTGGACGCCCCCACCAGCGGCAGCGTCACCCTCAAGGGCGAGCCCCTGCATGAACTCAGCGCCCAGAAGCAGGGCGCGCTGCGCAACCGGCACCTGGGCTTCATCTACCAGTTCCACCATCTGCTGCCCGAATTCAGCGCCCAGGACAACGTGGCCATGCCGCTGCGCATACGCCGCGACGACAGGGCCGAGTGCATGGAGCGCGCCGCACGCATGCTGGCGGCCGTGGGCCTGGGCGAACGCATGCTGCACCGTCCGGCCGAACTGTCGGGGGGCGAGCGCCAGCGCGTGGCCATTGCCCGCGCCCTGGTCACCCAGCCGGCCTGCGTGCTGGCCGACGAGCCCACCGGCAACCTGGACCGCAGCACGGCCGACACCGTGTTCCGCCTGATGCTGGAGCTGGCGCGCAGCCATGGCACGGCCTTCGTCATGGTCACCCACGATGAGCAGCTGGCGGCGCGCTGCGACCGCATGGTGCGCCTGGTGCAGGGCCAACTGGCCTGACCGGCAGGCCTGAGTCTGGACTCAGGCCATGCGCAGCAAGGTGCCTGGCAGGCGCTGGGCGCCTACGGGAAGCACGGCCGCTGCCGGGGCCGACTTGATCTGCGGCGCAGCGGGAACGATGGATGCCGGCAGCGGCTTGCGCTGCGCCTGGTCCCTGGATGCATCCGCGACGGCCGCGCTCTGCGCCGTCAGGTCGGCCGTCACCTCGCGCAGGCGCGCCGACTGGGCCATGGACGCCTGCACCACATCGCCCATGATGGCCGTGACCTGGTGCGAGGAGTCCACGATCTCCTGCATGGTGCCGCCGGCCTGGCGCACCTGATTGGCGCCCAGTGCCACCTGCTCCACCGAGGTGTGGATGAGCTGCTTGATTTCCTTGGCGGCGGCGGCGCTGTTCTGTGCCAGTGCCCGTACCTCGCCTGCCACCACGGCAAAGCCCCGGCCCTGCTCGCCTGCGCGGGCCGCCTCCACGGCAGCGTTGAGCGCGAGGATATTGGTCTGGAAGGCGATGCCGTCCATCACGCCGATGATGTCGCTGATCTTGCGCGAGCTGGCGCTGATGGACTCCATGGTGCCCATGACCTCGTGCACCGTGCGTCCGCCCTGCTCTGCCACCAGGCAGGCCTGGCGGGCCAGTTCGTTGGCCTGGCCTGCGTGCTCGGCGCTTTCGCTCAGGCCCTGCATGGCCTCGCCCAGGGTCTGCGCGGCCGTGAAGCGGCGCGTGATATCGCGGGCGTACTTGACCACCTTGAACGGCCGGCCATCGGCGTCGAGGATGGGGTTGTAGCTGGCCTCGATCCAGACCTGGCGGCCGTGCTTGCCGATGCGCAGGTACTGGCCCGCATCGTGCTGGCCGCTGGCCAGCTTGCGCCAGAACTGCGCGTATTCGGGGCTGTGGCGTTCATGGGGCTGGACGAACATGCTGTGGTGCCGCCCCGTGACCTCATCCAGCGTGTAGCCCATGGCCTGCAGGAACAGGCGGTTGGCATGCAGGATGTTGCCCTGCAGGTCGAACTCGATGATGGCCTGCACCTTGGAGATGGCGGCCAGCTGGCCTTCGGCGTCGGCGTTGCGGCGCTGCTGCTCGGTGATGTCGGTGGCGTACTTCACCACCTTGAAGGGCCTGCCATGGCGATCGAAGATGGGGTTGTAGCTGGCCTGCAGCCAGACATCGCGCCCGTCCTTGGCAATGCGGCGGTAGCGTCCCGCGTCGTGGATGCCATTGCCCAGGCGCTGCCAGAACGCGGCGTACTCGGACGACTCGCTCATCTGGTGGTCCACGAACATGCGGTGGTGCTGGCCGATGACCTCGCCTTCCTCATAGCCCATGGTGTCCAGGAAGTTCTGGTTGGCGGCCAGCACATGGCCTTGCAGATCGAACTCGATCACGGCCTGGGACTTGTGGATGGCTGCCAACTGCCCATTCAGTTCCGCCTGGCGGCGTGCGCCACCCAGGTCCAGGATCCGACTCCATGCTGAGCGCTTCATGGGAAATTCCTCTCTCCAAAGAATGCCTGCCGGTGTTGCGAGAGCTCGACGCGGGGGGGGGGGGGGGGGAAATTTTTTTTTTTTTTTTTTTTTGGTTTTTTTTTTT
>NZ_MYFL01000001.1:444619-970327 GCF_002193035.1 Delftia sp. K82
GGGGGGGGGGGGGGGGGGGGTAAATGTTTCTTTATGTATTTATATGGACCGCCAAGTGTTTCGGGTATTGATTTTGTCAAACGGAGCCAGCTCGCAATAAGCCCAGGGTTTGCCCTTGGTTTTCGCATTGCCTGCCTCTGGCGGGCCGGGTGCAGGCCGGTGGCATGATGCGGCCATGCTCGCCTGGATAGACACCCATTGCCACCTCGACGCCCCTGAATTCGATGCCGACCGCGATGCCGTGCGCGCGCAGGCGGCCGAGACAGGCGTTGCGCATCTGGTGATTCCGGCTGTGGCGCGCGAGCACTGGGACACGGTGGTGGCGCTGGCGCGGCGCCATGGCGACAGCTATGCGCTGGGCATCCATCCGCTGTACACGCCCAATGCCCGCGAGCAGGACATTGCCGCATTGCGCGAGACGCTGGCGCGGTTGCGCGGCGATGCGCAACTGGTGGCCGTGGGCGAGATCGGCCTGGACTTCTTCGTGCCCGGGCTGGATGCGGACCGGCAAATCTGGTTCTACGAGCAGCAGATCGCGCTGGCGCGCGAGTTCGACCTGCCCGTCATCCTGCATGTGCGCAAATCCAGTGACCGGCTGCTCAAGACCCTGCGCGCGCGGCCTGTGGCGGGCGGCATTGCCCATGCCTTCAACGGCAGCGTGCAGCAGGCCCAGGCCTTCATCGACCTAGGTTTCAAGCTGGGCTTTGGCGGGGCCGTGACCTATGACCGGGCGCTCAAGCTGCGCGAGCTGGCAGCCGCCCTGCCGCTGGATGCGCTGGTGCTGGAAACCGATGCCCCCGACATTCCGCCGCACTGGCTCTACACCACGGCCGGGCAGCGTGCCCAGGGCCAGGCCCAGGGCCGCAACACGCCGGCCGAGCTGGCACGCATTGCGGACGTGATTGCGCAGTTGCGCGGCATCACGCCCCAGGCCCTGGCCGAGGCCACGGGCCGCAACGCGCGTGCCGCGCTGCGAGGCCTGCCCGCCATGGCCTGAACCAGGCTTGAGCGGAACCTGAACCTGAGCGGTCTTGCCGCCCGCTGCCAGCAGCCCGGCGACCGCTGGGCGACAATGCCGGCCATGTCCTTGACCGTTCCCGACCTGCCGCCCCCCGGCGCCCCGCGCTGGCAGGGCCTGGCGCCGGTGGCCGATGCGCGGACCCGAGCCCTGGTGCTGGGCAGCTTTCCGGGCCTGCGATCGCTGCAATTGCATCAGTACTATGCCCATCCGCAAAACCAGTTCTGGCCCTTGCTCCAGGCCCTGTGGCCCGGGCATCCGCAGCCCGGCCGCGACGACTATGCGGGCCGCTGCGAATGGCTGCTGGCCCGCGGCCTGGGCCTGTGGGACGTGTATGCCAGCTGCGAGCGCGAAGGCAGCCTGGACAGTGCCATCCGCGCGGCCGAGGTGAATGATTTCGTGGCGCTGCGCACGCATTGCCCCCAACTGGCGCTGGCCTTGCACAACGGTGGCGAGAGCTACAAGCATGCCGGCCGCACGCAGGCGCTGGGCCTGGCCGCCGTGAAGCTGCCATCGACCAGCCCGGCCAACGCGAGCTGGAGTTTCGCGCGCAAGGTCCAGGCCTGGCGCGAGGCGCTGGCTGCCCATCAATTGCTCTGATTTTTTTGACTGTTCCCGACGTGATACGCAAGACCCGCGGCGCCGCCAAGGCAGCCCCATCCTCTTCCTCCAGCGCCACCACCGCCGCAGACCTCGAGCTGCCCGAAGTCAGCGTCTCCGACGATGGCGATGTGCGCCACCTGCACCTGGGCACGCCCTGGATCCAGGGCTCCATGCGCATACGCGAGCCGTTCGAGATCGAGCTCGAATACGTACAGCGCATGATGGGCTGGCTGCTGTTCATGGAGCCCGCCAGCGTGGCCGGCCGCCATGCCATGCAGCTGGGCCTGGGCGCGGCCGCCATCACCAAGTTCTGTCACAAGAAGCTGCGCATGCGCACCACGGCCATCGAGCTGAACCCGCAGGTGCTGGCCGTGTGCCGCAGCTGGTTCAAGCTGCCGCCCGACAGCGACACGCTGCGCGTGGTGCTGGCCGATGCGGCCCAGGAAATCCGCAAGAGCCAGTGGCTGGGCACGGTCGATGCGCTGGCCGTTGATCTCTATGACCACGATGCGGCCGCGCCCGTGCTGGACAGCGCCGAGTTCTATGCCGATTGCCGCAATCTGCTGACCGAGGACGGCATCATGACCGTCAACCTGTTCGGCCGCACCTCCAGCTACGAGCGCAGTCTGGCGCGCATGGCCGAAGCCTTTGGCGAAGAGGCCATGTGGGCCTTCCGCCCCACGCGCGAGGGCAACACCGTGGTGCTGGCCCAGCGCACGCCACGCGCGCTCGACCCCGCCGCGCTGCAGGCTGCCAGCGCCCAGGTGCAGGCCCGCTGGGACCTGCCCACGACGCGCTGGCCCAAGATCTTCGTGCGGCCCTGGTAGAACGGCCCTGGTAGAGCGGGGCTGGCCGGGCAGGGCGGCCGGCAGGCTTACCATAGGACGCAGTTCAGCTTCCGGCCCAACGCCATGTCCGATCCGACCTCCACCACGCAGCCCAAGACCGCCGTTGTTCCAAGCAATCCTTCGGGTCCCCTGGACTGGCGCAGGCTGGTGCAGTGGCTGCTGGCCGACGGCGTGATCACGGCCGAAGAGGCCCAGCGCACCGTGGCGCGCTGCTCGCAGGCCGAGAGCACCCAGCACCCGCTGGTCCGGCTGGCCAATGTGGGCATGGCCCGCGCCGGCGACGGGCGCGCGCTGGACATCGAGGAGCTGACCCAGTACCTGGCAACCCGCAGCGGCATGGCCTACCTGCGCATCGACCCGCTGCGCGTGGATGCGGGCCGCGTCGGCGAAATCATGAGCGCCAGCTATGCCGAGCGCCACAAGGTGCTGCCCGTGCAGGTCTCGCCGCAGGAAGTGGTGGTGGCCACGGCCGAGCCCTTCATCGACGACTGGGTGGCCGAGGTCGAGCGCCAGGCGCGCCGCAAGGTGCGCCGCGTGCTGGCCAGTCCGCTGGACCTCAAGCGCTACACGGGCGAATTCTTTGCGCTGGCCAAATCGGTGCGCGCAGCCGAGAAGGCGGGCGGCGCCGCCAGCGCGGCCAGCTTCGAGCAGCTGGTGGAGCTGGGCAACAGCAGCAAGCAGCTCGACGCCAATGACCAGGGCGTGGTGCGCGTGGTGGACTGGCTGTGGCAATACGCCTTCGACCAGCGCGCCAGCGACATCCACATGGAGCCTCGGCGCGAGCAGGGCGTGATCCGTTTTCGCATCGACGGCGTGCTTCACCCGGTCTACCAGGTGCCCATGGGCGTGCTCAATGCCATGG
The DNA here is from genome assembly GCF_002193035.1 of Delftia sp. K82. Classification (NCBI taxonomy): domain Bacteria; kingdom Pseudomonadati; phylum Pseudomonadota; class Betaproteobacteria; order Burkholderiales; family Comamonadaceae; genus Delftia; species Delftia sp. K82. Next base: position 447,951 of record NZ_MYFL01000001.1, read on the forward strand.
TCTCGCGCGTGAAGCTGCTGGGGCGCATGGACGTGGTGGAAAAGCGCCGCCCGCAGGATGGCCGCATCAAGACCCGCAACCCGCGCGGTGACGAGGTGGAAATGCGCCTGTCCACGCTGCCCACGGCCTTTGGCGAGAAGCTGGTGATGCGGATCTTCGATCCCGACAACACGGTCAAGGACCTGGATGCACTGGGCTTCACCAGCCATGACGCCCAGCGCTGGAACGAGCTGGTGCGCCGCCCGCACGGCATCATCCTCGTGACCGGGCCCACGGGCTCGGGCAAGACCACCACGCTGTACTCCACGCTCAAGCGCGTGGCCACGGAGGCGGTCAATGTCAGCACCGTGGAAGACCCGATCGAAATGATCGAGCCCAGCTTCAACCAGACCCAGGTGCAGCCGCAGCTGGACTTCGGCTTCACCGAGGGACTGCGCTCGCTGATGCGCCAGGACCCGGACATCATCATGGTGGGCGAAATCCGCGACCTGGCCACCGCCGAAATGGCCGTGCAGGCCGCGCTGACCGGCCACCTGGTGTTCTCCACGCTGCACACCAACGATGCGCCCAGCGCCGTGAGCCGGCTGATGGAGCTGGGCGTGCCGCCCTACCTGATCAATGCCACGCTGCTCGGTGTGCTGGCCCAGCGCCTGGTGCGCACGCTGTGCCCGCAGTGCAAGCAGCGCGACGAGGAGACCTCGGCCGCCACACTGGCCGAGGCCGTGCGGCCCTGGAAACTGTCAGGGAGCTACCAGCCCTACAAGCCCGTGGGCTGCGTGGAGTGCCGCATGACGGGCTTTCGCGGGCGCATGGGGCTGTACGAGCTGCTGACCGTGAGCGAGGCGCTCAAGCAGCAGGTCCACACCTCGCCTTCCATGGATGCGCTGCGCCGCCAGGCCGTGCAGGACGGCATGCGCCCGCTGCGCCTGGCAGGTGCCCTGCGCGTGGCCGAAGGCGTGACCACGCTGGACGAGGTCATGGCCAGCACGCCCTTGCTGGGATGACGGGCAGGCGATTGGTGGGTTGGAGCGTGAGTGCCTGCTCTTGCGCAGGCCTTTGACATGGATGGATCGGGTGCCCCCTGCTGGCACCCTTTTTCATTCATGCGGGTAGGACATGAGGGTATGCCCTTTGTAGGTGGAATCCACATCCAGACACAGTTTTTCTGAACGCAAAATCGCCGGGTCGTGATTCCGTAAGGAGACATTCTCGTGAAAATCAAGAGTCAGAAAGACTTTTTTTCGGGCGTGATGTTTTTGGTTATCGGCCTCGCTTTTGCGATCGGCGCTACCAACTACACCGTCGGCACCGGTGCCCGCATGGGCCCGGGCTACTTCCCGCTGATCCTGGGTGTGCTGATGTCCATTCTGGGCACGGCCATCTGCTTCACCGGCCTGACCAAGGGTCCTTCGGGCGGTGACAAGATCGGCAAGTGGGCGTGGAAGCAAGTGTTCTTCGTCCTGGCTGCGAACTTCGCGTTCGGCGTACTGCTGGTCGGCGTTCCCAATCTGGGCATTCCCCAGTTCGGTCTGATCGTCGCCATCTACGCGCTGGTGTTCATCGCCAGCCTGGGCGGCCATAGCTTCAAGTTCAAGGAAGTGGCAATTCTGTCCACCGTCCTTGCTGTGGGCAGCTATGTGGCCTTCGTGTGGGCACTGAATCTTCAGTTCCCCGTCTGGCCCAGCTTCATCACCGGCTAAGCAGGAGCATCGTCCGTGGAACTTTTTCAGAACCTGGCGACCGGCTTCGGCGTCGCCTTCACTTTCCAGAACCTGATCTACTGCTTCGTCGGCTGTCTGCTCGGTACGCTCATCGGCGTGCTTCCAGGCATCGGCCCCGTGGCAACGATCGCCATGTTGCTGCCAGCAACCTACGCCCTGCCTCCGGTGGCGGCGCTGATCATGCTGGCCGGTATCTACTACGGTGCGCAGTACGGTGGCTCGACCACCGCCATTTTGGTGAACCTGCCTGGTGAATCCTCGTCCGTGGTGACCGTGATCGACGGCTACCAGATGGCAAGAAAGGGGCGAGCGGGACCCGCTCTCGCTGCCGCAGGCATAGGCTCGTTCTTCGCAGGTTGCGTGGGCACCGTGATCCTGGCCGCCTTCGCGCCTCCGCTGACGGAAGTCGCCTTCAAGTTCGGCCCTGCCGAGTACTTCTCGCTGATGACCCTGGGCCTGATCGGCGCCGTGGTGCTGGCTTCGGGCTCGCTGCTCAAAGCCATTGCCATGATCGTGCTGGGCCTGCTGCTGGGCATGGTCGGCACCGACGTGAACTCCGGCGTTGCCCGCTACAGCTTCGACATTCCCGAGCTGACCGACGGTATCGACTTCGTCGTGATTGCCATGGGTGTGTTCGGCTACGGCGAAATCATTGCCAACCTGTCCAAGCCTGAAGACGAGCGCGAAGTGTTCGCCGCCAAGGTGACGGGCCTGTTGCCCACGAAGGAAGACTTCAAGCACATGATTCCGGCCATGCTGCGCGGCACGGCCCTGGGTTCTGCCCTGGGTATCCTGCCCGGTGGCGGTGCCATGCTGTCGGCCTTTGCTGCCTACACGATCGAGAAGAAGACCAAGCTCAAGCCGGGCGAAGTCCCCTTCGGCCAAGGCAACATCCGCGGCGTGTGCGCTCCCGAGTCGGCCAACAACGCCGGCTCGCAGACCTCCTTCATTCCGCTGCTGACGCTGGGCATTCCGCCCAACGCCGTGATGGCGCTGATGGTGGGCGCGATGACCATCCACAACATCCAGCCGGGCCCGCAGGTGATGACCAGCAACCCCGAGCTGTTCTGGGGCCTGATCGCCTCGATGTGGATCGGCAACCTGATGCTGATCGTGCTGAACCTGCCGCTGATCGGCATCTGGATCAAGCTGCTGACCGTGCCTTACCGCTGGCTGTTCCCGTCCATCGTGCTGTTCTGCGCGATCGGCGTGTACGGTACCAACAACAACACCTGGGACGTGTGGATGGTGGGTATCTTCGGCTTCGTGGGCTATGTGTTCCACAAGCTGGGCACCGAACCGGCTCCCTTGCTGCTGGGCTTCATCCTGGGCCCGATGATGGAAGAGAACCTGCGCCGGGCGCTGCTGCTGTCGCGTGGCGACTGGAGCGTGTTCGTGACCCGTCCGATCTCGGCCGGCCTGCTGCTCGCCGCCGTGGTGCTGCTGGTGGTGGTGCTGATGCCTGCAGTGAAGAACAAGCGCGAAGAAGCATTCGTAGAGGATTGATCGCCTCAGCGTTGCAACCATGTTGCTTGACGGCCCTTCGGGGCCGTTTTTTTTTTGTTATCAACAAGCGATCCCGGTGGAAAGCTGTTGATCCCGGATGCCTGGGAGCCGACGCGCCCGTGACTGCACAATAGCGCGCAGTCTTTCGAGGTCACGATGTCCCCACTACTGTCATCCCAGCACCCGCAGCGCGTGCTGCTGCACAACGAGATCCACGCCCGCCCCGCCGAGGAGATGCAGGCGCCGCTGGCCATCACTCATGTGGTGATGCTCACCGATGCGGCCCAGCGCGAGGCCAGCCGCGCCCATGTGGCCACCCTGCTGCGCAACCACCACCTGCCGCCGCCCGATGCGGCGACCACACATGTGCTGATCGACCTGGGCGCCTTTCACCTGCGCTGGGAACTGCACACGGAGTTCGTTTGCTGGACCTTCAGCAAGCCCATGTCGCAGGCCGGCATGGACGATGTGCGCGAGCCCGAGGCCGCCATCGACTACGTGCCGCGCGACTGGCTGGCTGCCTTGCCCGGCCAGTGCCTGAGCGGCCTGCACCTGTGGGCCTTGCAGGAGCAGGCAATCAATGAGCCGCATCTGGTGCGCCACCTGCTGCAGGAAGACACGCTGGTGGGTGCGCGCGTGGCCGGAGATGCGGGCAAGGTCTACACCGACTTCGCCATCCATGCCGATGGCTTCTCGCGCATGCTGCTGCTGGCCGGCGAGTCATTGTCGCCACGCCGCCTGGGGCGGCTGGTGCAGCGGCTGCTGGAGATCGAGACCTACCGCATGGCGGCCCTGCTGGGTCTGCCGGCAGCCCGCCAGGCCGCTGCCGTACTGGCCACGGCCGAGCGGGATCTTGCGGCCCTGGCCCATTCCATCCGTCTTGCCGACCGCGATGCCGAGCCGGCACTGCTGGATCGGCTGACACGCCTGGCCGGGCAGGTGGAGAGCGAATACGCCACCACGCATTCGCGCTTTTCCGCCAGCGCGGCCTATTTCGAACTGGTGGACAAGCGCATTCAGGACATCCAGGAATCGCGCATCGACGGCATACAGACCATCCGCGAGTTCATGGACCGGCGCCTGACGCCGGCGCGCAGCACCTGCGAATGGGCAGCGCGCCGGCAAAACGCGCTGTCCGAGCGCGTCTCGCGCGTCAGCAGCCTGCTGCGCACGCGGGTGGAGATCGAGCAGCAGCAAAGCAGCCAGCAGTTGCTGGGCGCCATGAACCAGCGCCAGGACATGCAGTTGAAGTTGCAGTCCACGGTGGAAGGCCTGTCCGTGGCCGCCATCACCTACTACTTCACGGGCCTGATCAGCTACCTGGCCAAGGGCGCCAAGACGCTGGGCTGGCCCTGGTCGCCGGAGAGCACGGCCGCCGTCGCCATTCCCGTGGTGGCGCTGGGTGTGTGGTGGTCGCTGCGCAGGCTGCACCACAGGCTGTTCCGTGGCCAGCACGGCGGCGGCACGCACTGAAGGCGGCACCAGGGTGCCGGCCCGTGCGCCGGCAAGTTCACGTTTTCTCACGTTTGGCGTGAAAGCATCGAAGCCTCGCGCACAATGTGCGCTGCCGTTCTGCAAGGATCGAGCAAGGTTTTTTTGTTCAGGAGTGAGACATGGATCTGGGAATCGCGGGCAAGTGGGCCCTGGTATGTGGCGCCAGCAAGGGCCTGGGCTTTGGCTGTGCCAAGGCGCTGGCGCAAGAGGGCGTGAACCTGGTGATCAATGCGCGCAATCCCGAGGCACTGCAGGAGGCTGCTGCCAGCCTCGCCGCCCTGGCGCCGCAGGTGAAGGTGCTGGCCGTGGCGGCCGACATCACCACCGAGGAAGGCCGCGCCGCCGTGCTGTCGGCAGCCGGCGGCCCGGGCGTGGATTTCGACATCGTCGTCACCAATGCCGGCGGCCCGCCGCCCGGTGATTTCCGCGACTGGGACCGCGCGGCCTGGCTCAAGGCCGTGGACGCCAACATGCTCACGCCCATCGAGCTGATCAAGGCCACGGTGGACGGCATGGCTGCGCGCGGATTCGGCCGCATCGTCAACATCACCTCCAGCGCCGTGAAGGCGCCCATCGACATCCTGGGCCTGTCCAATGGCGCGCGCAGCGGCCTCACGGGCTTTGTGGCGGGCCTGGCGCGCAGCGGCATCGCGGCCAAGGGCGTGACCATCAACAACCTGCTGCCCGGCAAGTTCGACACCGATCGCCTGCGCACCACCTTCACGGCCGCCGCCAACAAGAGCGGCAAGAGCCTGGACGATGTGCGCCTGGTGCAGCAATCCCAGGTGCCGGCCCGCCGCTTCGGCACGCCCGATGAATTCGGCGCCATCTGCGCCTTCCTGTGCAGCGCGCACGCAGGCTACATGACGGGTCAGAACATCCTGCCCGACGGCGGCCTGTACGCAGGAACCTTCTGATGCGCCGGTGCACTGCCTCCATGAACGGGTCCAGGGCCGGCAAGGCCCGGGAAATGGTCCCTTGCATGGTTGCGCAGTGCCGAGCGGTCCATGGGCAGGTGCAGCCTTGACAGTCCCGTTCCTGCATCGTGGCCAGCGGCCTTGCCGCAGCCTGCCCATTTCAAACGCCATGCAGGGAGCCCGGAGATGACGGGCCAGCCCCATCAGACGGACTGGGCGGCGGCCGACCCCGTCCGCGCGCCTGGCCCGGCAGCGGCCGCAAGCCCTGCGGGCATGCGCCATACCCTGGCGCTGATGCTGGTGCTGCTGACGGTGGCCCTGGCGGCCGCCATGGTCTGGCTGCTCAGCGGCATGCGGACCACGGCGCAGGAAGAAGCTTCGCTGCGCCTGGTGCGCTTTGTGCTGGGCACCGAGGCGGCCATCAGCCGCAGCCTGGAATCCCTGGACGCCCTGGCGCTGGGCGTGGACGAACTGCTGGGTTCGCGCAACCCCGCATCGGCATCGCAGCCGCAACTGCAGGAAATGCTGCACACCATGGTGCGGCAGAACACGCTGGCGCAGCGCGCCTCGGTGCACGATATCCAGGGCCGGGAACTGGCCGCTTCGGGCGATGGCCCGGTCATCGACCTGCCTGCGCAGGCCTGGGAGCGCCTGGCGGGCCAAAGCCGCTCCGAATTGCTGGCAAGTCCACCCTCCGTCGCGCCGCAGGTGCCGGGTGGCGAGCGCATCCTGTACCTTGTGCGGCCCCTGAGCCGGGCGGAGCAGGGCGGCTATGTGCTGATGCAGGTGCCGGCTGCGGCGCTGGGCGCCGTGCTGGCCCAGGGTGGTGTGCTGGACGGTCTGGAGGTCACGCTGGAGCAGGGCAGCGGCGAGCTGCTGCTGTCCATGCCCCAGTATGGCGATGTCGCCGCTGTGCGGCTGCTGCCGACGACGTCGCAGCTGCCGTCCAGCGGCGTCATGCACATGGCCGCACGCCTGAGCCGCGTGCCCGCCCTGGTGGCTGCGCATCCGCTGCCCAAGGGACATCTGTGGGTCACGGCCAGCCTGCCCATGTCCTCCGTGCTGGCCAGCTGGCGCGTGGCTGCCTGGCTGATGGTGCTGGCCGTGATGATCTTCGGCGTGCTGCTGGCCGTGCTGGGCTGGACTGTGCACCGCTACATGGACCGCCTGCATGCCGCGCGGCGCCAGGCCCAGCGGTCCGAGCAGTGGCTGGACCAGGCGCTGGACAGCATGGTCAGCGGCTTTCTGCTGCTGGATTCGCAGCAGCGCGTGCTGCGCTGGAACCGCTGCTACGAGGAAATGTTCCCCTGGCACGCGGACCAGCTGGAGCCTGGGCGGCCCCTGCAATCGCTGCTCGATTCCTGCCCCAGCGCCGTGGGTCTGGCGGCGGCGCCGGCGCAGGCCGACGAGGCCAAGGACCTGCACCGCCAACTGGTGCTGCGGCCTGGCGTGCCCTTTGAGCAGCAACTGCCCAGCGGCCGCTTTGTCCAGATGACGGCACGGCTGGCCGCCGAGGACGGCGTGGTCATCACCTACAACGATGTCACCGATATCCGGCTGGCCACGGCCGAGATCGAGAGCCTGGCCTTCTACGATCCGCTGACCAGCTTGCCCAATCGCCGCCTGCTGCTGGACCGCCTGGCCCAGGCCACAGTGCTGGCCGCACGCGAAGGCTGGACCGGGGCGCTGCTGTTCCTGGACCTGGACCAGTTCAAGATGCTCAACGACACGCTGGGCCACGAAGTGGGCGACCAGCTGCTGCAGCAGGTGGCGCACCGCCTGCGCAGCGCCGTGCGATCTTCGGACACGGTGGCGCGCCTTGGGGGGGATGAGTTCGTGGTCATGCTCTGCGAGCTGTCGCACGAGCCTGCCGAGGCGGCCACGCTGGCCCAGCGCATTGGCGAGAAGATCCTGGCGCGGCTCAACCAGTCCTATGTGCTGGGCGCCCACCTGCACCGCAGCGCCTGCAGCATTGGCGCCACGCTGTTCGGCCGCCAGCCGCAGTCGGCGGCCGAGCTGCTCAAGCAGGCCGACATCGCCATGTACCAGATCAAGGCGCGCAACGGCAGCGGCCTGTGCTTCTTCGATCCGCAGATGCAGGTGGAAATCCACCAGCGCGTGCGCATGGAAGGCGACCTGCGCCAGGCCCTGGCGCAGTCCCAGTTCGAGCTGCACTACCAGCCCCAGTTCACGCTGGCCGGCGAGGTCATAGGCGCCGAAGCCCTGCTGCGCTGGCGCCACCCCGAACGCGGCCTGGTGCCGCCCGGCATGTTCATTGCCGTGGCCGAGGAAAGCGAGATCATCGTGCCGCTGGGCATGTGGGTGATCCGCACGGCCTGCGAGCAACTGGCGATCTGGCAAAAGGATGCGCGGCTGCGCCATCTGCAGGTGGCTGTGAATGTCAGTGCCCGCCAGTTCCGGCACCAGGACTTCGCCTCCCAGGTCATCGAGCAGGTACGCAATGCCGGCATTGCGCCCCATCTGCTCAAGCTGGAGCTGACCGAGTCGCTGGTGATCGAGAACGTGCAGGAGTCCATCGACAAAATGAAGCAGCTGCGCAGCCATGGCGTGTGCTTTTCCATGGACGACTTCGGCACCGGTCACTCCTCGCTGACCTATCTCACCCAGCTGCCGCTGAACCAGCTCAAGATCGACCAGTCCTTCGTGCGCCACCTGGGCTTGCGCCATACCGATGACGTGATCGTGCAGACCATCATCGGCATGGCGCGCAACCTGAACCTGGATGTGATCGCCGAGGGCGTGGAGACCCTGGAGCAGCGCGCCCTGCTCGCGCACTACGGCTGCGAGTATTTCCAGGGCTACCTTTTCAGCCCGCCCGTGCCCATACGCGCGTTCGAGCAGCTGCTGGCCAAGGTGCCCGTGCGCACCGTGGCGCATGGCCTGCCAAAGGCTATGCCCGGCGCGAAGACACCATGATGCCGCCCACGATGAGCGCGAAGGCCAGCCCGTGGTACAGCTGCGGCGTCTGGCCCAGCAGAGGAATGGACAGCAGGGCGGTGAACAGGGGCATCAGATTGCCGAAAAAGCCCGCCACCGCAGGGCTGCTGCGCTGCACGCCCAGGCCCCAGAAGCGATAGGCCAGGATGGCCGGCCCGACGGCGATGAACAGCAGGGCGCCCAGCAGCGGCCACCCTGCCTGAAGGTGAAAACGGCCCGATGCGGCCTCCAGTCCCGTGAACAGGCCGGACCACATCAGGCCGAAGACCATCTGTGCCAGCAGAAAGCCCGACCAGTCCGCGCGCAGCTGTCCTGACACGCTGGTCCTGGACAGCAGCCACGTATAGAAGGCCCACAGGATCGTGGCCAGCACCATGAACAGGTCGCCCGGCACCAGCTGCAGCTGGCGCAGCACCTGCGGATCGCCGCGCGACAGCACCACGGCGACGCCCAGCACCGACAGCGCGGCCCCCAGCAACTGGCGGCGGCTCACGGCAATGCCCCAGCAGATGCGGCCCACGGCCAGCATCCACACCGGCATGCTGGAGCCGACCAGGGTGGCATTCAGCGGCGTCGATGTTTTCAGCGCCAGGTACAGCAGGGCGTTGTAGCAGCCGATGCCCAGCAATCCCAGCAGCGCGAACTGGCGCCACTGCGGCCAGACGGCGCTGTCCCGGCGCAGCACCCATCCGGCCAGCGGCAGCAGCAGCATGAAGGCAATGGCCCAGCGCAGGAAATTCAGCGCGAAGGGCGAGATCAGGTCATGGACCATGCGGCCCACGATGGCATTGCCGGCCCACAGCAGCGGCGGCAGCGTCAGGATGGCGGCGGTGGAAGGCTTCAGCGGCTGGCTCATCGGGATCATCCGGCTTTCGGGCTCGCCACTATAGGCGTTGCGCGCTCTTTGCGCCGACCATGCGTTGCCGTCTTCCGCGAGGCGGGCCGAAACATGGCACGATGCCGCTCTTGTCGCTTTTTGCAGGAGTGCTCCCATGGGTATTGCAGTGCAGATCCGCCACAACGGCGGCCCCGAAGTCCTGGAGCTGGTGCAGGTCGCCGTGGGCGAGCCCGGGCCAGGCGAGGTACGCATACGCCACCATGCGGTGGGCCTGAACTTCATCGATGTGTACCAGCGCTCCGGCCTGTACTCGCTGCCCATGCCCCTGAGCCTGGGCATGGAAGGCGCAGGCGTGGTCGAGACCGTGGGTGCCGGCGTGGAGCACCTGGGCGTGGGCGATCGCGTGGCCTATGCCAGCAATCCGCCGGGCAGCTACAGCGAAGTGCGCGTCATGCCCGCCATGTGCGTGTGCCGCCTGCCCGATGCCATTGCGTTCGAGACGGCCGCCGCCATGATGCTCAAGGGCCTGACCGCGCAGTACCTGCTCAAGAAATGCATTCCGGTCGAGGGCCTGGCACCGGGTGATGCCGTGCTGTTCCATGCGGCGGCCGGTGGCGTGGGCCTGATCGCCTGCCAATGGGCCAGGGCACTGGGCCTGCAGCTCATCGCCACAGCGGGCTCGGACGAGAAGTGCGCGCTGGCCCTGGCCAACGGTGCAGCCCATGCCATCAACTACCGCAGCGAGAACTTCGCCGAGCGCGTGCAGGAGATCACGGGCGGCCAGGGTGTGAAGGTGGTCTACGACAGCGTGGGCAAGGACACCTGGGAAGGCTCGCTGGCCTGCCTGCGGCGCTTCGGCCTGTTGGTGAGCTTCGGCAACGCCTCGGGCCCCGTGGCGCCTTTCGCTCCTGCCGTGCTGGCGGCCAAGTCGCTGTATGTGACGCGCCAGACCCTGTTCTCCCACATCACCAGCCGCGAGGCCACACAGGCGATGGCCGACGATTTGTTCGCCGTGGTGGAAAGCGGTGCCGTGAAGATCCATATCGACCAGCGCTATCCGCTGGCCGAGGTGCGCCAGGCCCACCTGGACCTGGAGGCGCGCAAGACCACCGGCTCGACCATCCTGCTGCCATGAGTGTGCAAAAGCGCCTGACTGATCCGGCTGACCCGGCCGTGAAAGCCTGGCTGGACCGCCTGCGCGCCGACACGCGCCAGCCCGCGCTGCAGCCGCGCCGGCCGTTGCTGGTGGCGGGGCAGGAAACAGGTTCGATGGAAGACGGCCTGGCCGCGCTGCTGCCGGACGATGTGATGCAAGCCCACGGCGTGGCACTGCGCCTGCAGGCCGGCCAATGGCATCTGCAAGGCCAGGGCGATGCCACGGTCCTGCTCAACGCCCTGGCCCGGGTGCTGCGTGCCACGGGCCACAGCGGCCCCTGGCGCGATGAGCAACTGGCCGTGTGCAACGTCCAGGGCCAGCGCATTGCCACCGTGGAGCGCGGCGCCGTGCGCCCGCTGGGCATTGCCACCCAGGCCGTGCATTTGGTGGGCGAGACAGCCGATGGCTGCATCTGGGTGCAGCAGCGCGCCGACAACAAGCCCACCAACCCCGGCATGTGGGACACGCTGATGGGCGGCATGGTGGCCGCGTGCGATACCGTGGCCGAGGCCGTGGAGCGTGAAACCTGGGAAGAGGCCGGCCTGCGCGTGGCCGAGCTGCAGGGCCTGCGCCATGGCGGCCATGTGCTGTTCGAGCGCCCCAGTGACGAGGCCGAGGGCCGGGGCTTCATGCGCGAGCGCATCGACTGGTTCAGCGCCACCGTGCCGCCGGCGCTGGAGCCCGGCAACCAGGATGGCGAGGTCCAGGCTTTTGCGCTGATCGAGCGCGACCAGCTTGTCGAATGGCTGCTGCAGGGCCGCTTCACGCCCGAGGCCGCCCAGGTGCTGGCGGCCTGGCTGGGCTGGTGAAACGCTTCAGCGCGCCGTCTTGTTCAGTGCCGATTCCTTGAGCCGGCTGGGCGCCAGGGCGCCGGCCGATTCGAGGATGGGGTAGGCCACCGAGCACAGCAGCGAGTTGATGCGCTTGAGGTCGCTGATCAGGTCGATGTGCAGCGAGCTGGTCTCTATGCTGGAGACGGTGTTGTCGGACAGGCGCGCCAGGTGGGTGGCCGAGTAGGCCAGCTCCAGGTCGCGGAAACGCGCCTTTTCCTCCAGCAGCTTCTGCGCCTCGCGCACATTGCCGTTGAGGAACACGCTCATTGCCAGGCGCAGGTTGTCCAGCAGGTGGTGCAGCAGCTCGCGGATCTCCTGCGTGCCGGCCTCGGAGAACTGGCGGCCCTTCTTGATCTTCTTGTCCTCGATGTCCAGCAGCACGCGCTCGATGATGTCGCCGATCTGCTCCATGTTGATGGTGAAGCTGATGATTTCCGTCCAGCGCTGGCCCTCGCGCTCATCCAGTTCGGCGCGCGAGATCTTGGTCATGTAGTACTTGATGGCCGAGTACAGATCGTCCACCGTGCCTTCAAGCTCGCGCAGCTCCTGGGACAGCTTGAGGTCGTCGGTCTCCAGCACGCGCTGCATGCCGATCAGCATGGACTCGACCATGTCGGCCTGGTGCAGGGCCTCGCGCGCGGCGCAGGAAATGGCCAGCGACGGCGTGCTCAGCGCCGACGGGTCCAGGTGGCGGGGCCGCAGCAGGCTGGTGGAGCTGGCCTCGGGCTTGGGCAGCAGGGCCGTCACCCAGCGCGCCACGGTCTGCGTCAGGCCGATGAAGCACAGGCTGTTGAAGATGTTGAAGGCCAGGTGGAACAGCACGATGTTCTGGCCCTTGCCGTCGATCATCGGCATCACGTAGGTGGCCCACAGCCCCAGGAAGGGCGCCACGATGGCCACCCCCATGATCTTGAACAGCATGTTGCCGATGGTGACCTGGCGCACTTCGGTGCTGGACTTGGCCGTGGTCAGCACGGCCACCAGGCCGCTGCCGATATTGGCGCCCAGCGTCAGGCCCAGCGCCACTTCCATGGGAATCGCGCCCGAGCTGGCCATGGCCGCGATCAGCAGCACGATGGCCAGGCTGGAATAGGCCATCACGGCCAGCAGCGCACCCAGCAGCAACTCCATGAAGATATCGCTGGTGACCGAGCCCAGCAGGGTGCGCACGGCGGGGGCTTCCAGCAGCGGCTCGGTGGCCTCGACCACCAGGCGCAGCGCCAGCAGCATCACGCCCAGGCCGATCAGCACGCGGCCTATGCGCCCGGCCGTGGTGTCCTGGCGGGTGATGAACAGCACCACGCCCACGAAGATGAACAGCGGCGACAGCCAGGACAGGTCGGTGGAGAACAGCACGGCCATCAGCGCCGTGCCCACGTCGGCGCCGCGCATCACGGCCAGCGCGGCCGGCAGCGAGATCAGGCCCTGGCCCACGAAGGCCGAGGTCATCAGCGAGGTGGCCGTGCTCGACTGCACCAGCGCAGTCACACCCAAACCCGACAGCGCAGCCGAGAAACGGTTGCTCATGCTGTGGGCGAGCAGGTCGCGCAGATTGGCGCCGAACACCCGCAGCACGCCGGTGCGGACCATGTGCGTGCCCCAGACCAGCAGGGCGATGGCGGCCAGTAGATTGAGTAAGTGCTTCATGTGCTGTGAGCGGAGAAGCGGACCAATATAACCCCGGTCCCGGCTTGCGCGCAGGAGAGTCGGCCGCATGAGCGCACAGTTTGGTGCGAAATAAAGAAAATTGTAGAAATAAAACGAATCAAAAAGAATTTCGGTTGACCAAAAACGCACTCAGGAAAACCCGAGGAGAAAGCCCGTCGGCACGCAGTTGGCGGCAGCCTCCATGAAAAAGCCCCTCGCAGGAGGGGCTGGGCTGGCTGTCGTGGCGTGCGCCGCGGCGGGGATCAGGTTCTTTTGGCCCGCCGTGCGCGCAGCACCTCGTCCAGGATCAGCAGGCCCGCGCCCACGCTGATGGCGATGTCGGCGGCATTGAAGGCCGGAAAGTGCGAACGGCCCCAGTAGAAGTCCAGGAAGTCCACCACGTAGCCGTGCTGCAGGCGGTCCACCACGTTGCCGATGGCGCCGCCCAGGATGCTGGCCAGCGAGAAGCAAAACAGCTTCTGCCCCGGATGCTTGCGCAACTGCCAGACGATGAGCAGCGTGGCCGCCACGCCGATGCCCACGAACAGCCAGCGCTGCCAGCCGCCCGCTCCGGCCAGGAACGAGAAGGCCGCGCCCGTGTTGTGGGCCCGCACGATGTTGAAGAAGCCCGTGATCGGCGTCCAGTCGCCCAGCTGGTAGGCACCAAGGATCCACTGCTTGGTGAGCTGGTCAATGGCGATGATCGCCAGCGACCAGGCCAGCCAGGGCCAGATGCGGCTGTTGCGGGATTCGGGGACCGCAGCAAAGGTAGGGGTCATGGCAGCGCCTCAGGGGTTGATTACGCCTTGTGGCGCTCTTCGCCAGCACCGTGCAGGTTGCTGTCGCAACGGCCGCACAGGCTGGGGTGCTCGGGGTTGATGCCCACGTCGGCACGGTAGTGCCAGCAGCGGTCGCACTTGGCATGGCTGCTGGGTGTGACGGCGGCCTGCAGGGCCTCGCCCGCCAGGGCCTCGGCCGCCGAGGTGATGAAGACGAACTTCAGGTCGTCGCCCAGGCTTTGCAGCAGGGCCAGGTCTTCGGGCTGGGCCGAGACAGTGACTTCGGCCTGCAGCGAGGAGCCGACCCGGCCTTCGGTGCGCACGGCCTCGATGTCCTTGTTCACAACGTCGCGGATCTCGCGCAGGCGCGCCCACTTGGCCAGCAGGGCCTCGTCACCGGCCGGCAGGTCGGTGTAGGTCTCCAGGAAGATGGACTCGCTGTCGCCGAAGACCTTCCAGGCTTCTTCGGCCGTGAAGGACAGGAAGGGCGCCATCCAGCGCAGCATGGCATGCGTGATCTGGTGCAGGGCGGTCTGGGCGCTGCGGCGGGCCAGGCTCTTGGGCGCGCTGGTGTACAGGCGGTCCTTGAGCACGTCCAGGTAGAAGCCGCCCAGGTCTTCCGAGCAGAACAGCTGCAGCTTGGCCACCACGGGGTGGAATTCATAGACCTTGTAGTGGGCCAGCAGCTCGGCCTGGAACTGGGCCGCGCGGGCCAGGGCCCAGCGGTCGATTTCCAGCAGCTCTTCGGTGGGAACCGAGTCCTGCGCAGCATCGAAGTCGCTGACGTTGGCCAGCAGGAAGCGCAGCGTGTTGCGGATGCGGCGGTAGGCATCCACCACGCGGGCCAGGATCTTGTCGTCGATGCCCAGGTCGCCCGAGTAGTCGGTCGAGGCCACCCACAGGCGGATGATCTCGGCGCCCATCTTGTTGCTCACGTCCTGCGGGGCGACGGTGTTGCCCAGCGACTTGGACATTTTCTTGCCCTGGCCGTCCACGGTGAAGCCGTGGGTCAGCAGGCCGCGGTAGGGCGCGCGACCGAAGATGGCCGAGGCCAGCAGCAGCGACGAATGGAACCAGCCGCGGTGCTGGTCATGGCCTTCCAGGTAGAGGTCGGCCTCGGGGCCCTGGTCGTGGTGCATGTCGGCGTGCGTGCCGCGCATCACGTGCCAGAAGGTGGAGCCGGAGTCGAACCAGACTTCGAGGATGTCGGTGCTCTTGGTGTAGTGCACGGCCTCCTCGGCGCCCAGGATGTCCTCGGCCGTCACGCGGCTCCAGGCCTCGATGCCACCCTGCTCGACCATGGCGGCCGCCTGGTCGATGATCTCCATGGTGCGCGGGTGCAGCTCGCCGCTGTCCTTGTGCAGGAAGAAGGGCAGGGGCACGCCCCAGCTGCGCTGGCGCGAGATGCACCAGTCGGGGCGGCCGGCGATCATGTCGCGCAGGCGGGTCTTGCCGTTCTCCGGGTAGAACTGGGTGTGCTCGATGGCTTCCAGTGCGATCTGGCGCAGCGTCTGCGCGGGCTTGTCGCCGGGCTTGGTGAACACGCCCTCGCCCTCGTCCATGCGGATGAACCACTGGGCTGCGGCGCGGTAGATCACGGGCGTCTTGTGGCGCCAGCAGTGCGGGTAGCTGTGGGTGATGGTCTTGGTGTCCATCAGGCGGCCGGCCAGCTTGAGCGCGTCGATGATGACGGGCGTGGCCTTCCAGATGTGCTGGCCACCGAACAGCGGCAGCTCGGGTGCGTAGACGCCGTTGCCCTGTACGGGGCTCAGGATGTCTTCGCGCGTCATGCCGTTGTTCATGCAGCTGTTGAAGTCGTCCACGCCATAGGCGGGGGCCGAGTGCACGATGCCGGTGCCGTCATCGGCCGTGGCGTAGTCGGCCAGGAACACGGGCGAGACGCGGTCGAAGCCCTTGTCCATATCGGCCAGCGGGTGCTTGAATTGCAGGTGGTCCAGCTTCCTGCCCACGGCGGTGGCGACGACCTGGCCTTCGAGCTTCCAGCGTGCCAGACACTTCTCGACCAGGGCCGAGGCCACGATCAGCAGACCGCGCTCGGTGTCCACCAGGCTGTATTCCAGCTCGGGGTTGACGTTGAGCGCCTGGTTGGCGGGGATGGTCCAGGCCGTCGTCGTCCAGATGACGATGAAGGCTGGCTTGGCCAGCGAGGGCAGGCCGAAGGCGGCCGCCAGCCTGTCGGGCTCGGCCGTGGGGAACATCACGTCCAGCGTCTGGCTTTGCTTGTCGGCGTATTCGATCTCGAACTCGGCCAGCGAGGAGCCGCAGTCAAAACACCAGTACACGGGCTTGAGGCCGCGGTAGACGAAGCCGCGCTCCATGACGCGCTTGAGGGCGCGCAGCTCGGCGGCCTCGTTGGCGTAGTTCATGGTCTTGTAGGGATGGTCCCAGTCGCCGAGCACGCCCAGGCGCTTGAAGTCCACCATCTGCTGGGCGATCTGCTCGGTGGCGAAGGCGCGGCTCTTGGCCTGCATCTCGTCGCGCGGCAGGTTGCGGCCATGCAGCTTTTCGATGGCGTTCTCGATGGGCAGGCCGTGGCAGTCCCAGCCCGGCACGTACAGCGCGTCGAAGCCTTCGAGCTGGCGGCTCTTGACGATCATGTCCTTGAGCGCCTTGTTCACCGCGTGGCCGATGTGGATCTTGCCGTTGGCGTAGGGCGGGCCGTCATGCAGGATGAACTTGGGCGCACCGTGGCGCGCGTCGCGCAGCTTCTTGTAGAGCCCCTTGTCCTCCCATTCCTGGACCCAGCCCGGCTCGCGCTTGGGCAGGTCGCCGCGCATGGGGAAGGGCGTGTCGGGCATGTTCAGCGTGGCGCGATAGCCCGCATTGGCGTTGGGGGAGACTTTCGAATCAGACATGGAGAACCTTGAAAGCAGGCCAGAGCCCGGACCGTCTGGTCCAGGCACGGAAAAAGGGGAGGGAAGCCTGGTGCGCACCCGCGCCCGGGCAGGTGACGGAGAGCGTCAAATTCGGTCGCGCGTGGTCTGGCGACGGGTCTCGGTGTAGATGGGCGTGTGGATGGTGGCGAAGAACGCGCGCGCGTCATCGCAGTCCTTGGCGATGCCGGCGGTGAGGGCGTCGAGACTGTCGTACTTCAGCTCGTCGTGCAGTTTGTGCAGAAGTTCCACGCGGATGATTTTACCGTAGGCCTCTTCGCCTCCCGGCGCGCCGGGCCAATCGAGGCAGTGGGTTTCCAGCAGGACGCGCCCGCCGTTGACATCCGTCGGGTCCAGAGAAGGGCGCACGCCGAGGTTGGCCACACCGCGCAGCGGTCGTTCATTCAGGCCATGGACCAGCACGGCGAAGATGCCGCTGGCCGCGGGCTTCCAATGGTTGAAGCGCAGGTTCAGCGTGCGAAAGCCGTCGCCCGCGCCTTGGCGGCTCTCGGCCAGGCTGCGGCCCAGCTTGCGGCCGTGCACCACATGGCCGGAGATGGTGTAGGGATGGCCCAGCAGCCGCGCTGCGTCCTGCATGCGCCCCTCGGCCAGGGCTGCGCGCACATGGGTGCTGGACACGCGCAGGCCGTGCACCTCGTAGCTGTTCATGCGGGCCACGTCAAAGCCCTGGCGCTGGCCTGCCGCATCCAGCATGGCGTAGTCGCCCGCACGCTGGGCGCCGAAGCGGAAGTCGTCGCCAACCAGCACGTATTTCGCGCCAAGGCCCGCCACCAGCACTTCGTCGATGAAGGCCTGCGGCGACTGGCTGGCCAGCGTCTGGTTGAAGGGAAGCACCACGGTCTGGTCCACGCCGCAGCGCTCCAGCTCCGACAGCTTGTCGCGCAGCGTGCCTATGCGCGCCGGCGCGATTTCAGGCCGTCCCAGGGTCTGGGCGAAATAGTCGCGCGGATGGGGCTCGAAGGTCAGTACGCAGGTGGGCACGCCGCGCTGTGCAGCTTCGGCCGACAGCAGGGCCAGCATGGCCTGGTGGCCGCGATGGACACCATCGAAATTGCCGATGGTGACGGCACAGGCCGATTCCCGCCCTGGATGGTTGAAGCCTCGAAAAATCTTCATGGGACGCTTTGTTTTCAATAGCGGCTGGCACGCGCGCAGCCAGCGCAGGCTGTCAATCCGACATGGAAACAGAGTATATTGCCTCGATAAGGCCTGCCTTGCAGGCCCTGTGCACTGGCTGCATTCCCGTTCACTTTGGTGTCAGAGGAGGCGTGTCGTGAAGGTCTTGAAGCTGTCGGCCCAAGGGCTGCCCCAATCCTGGATCACGCTGGAGCAGGCGGCGCTGCATTACGCGGCGGACGATGTGCGCTGGGAGTCCGGCGGAGAGGTCGCCTGTTTCCGCGGTGGTCACAATGCCGTCACGGGCTGCCAGTCTGTCATCCACATCAACAGCATCATCGGCACGCGCGGGGCGCCTGCCATCAATCCGCACAGCCTGCAGCCCGGCCTGACCAACGGCAAGCTGTTCGCACGCGACCGCTGCATCTGCGCCTATTGCGGCCGGGTCTTTCATGAAAACGACCTAACGCGCGAGCACATCGTGCCCATCTCCGCAGGGGGAGGCCACCAGTGGATGAACCTGGTGACGGCCTGCCGCTCCTGCAATCACCGCAAGGGTGCCCGCACACCTGAGCAGGCGCGCATGCCGCTGCTCTATACACCCTATATACCCAGCCTCTGGGAAGACTTCATCCTGCGCAACCGGCGGATCCTGGCCGATCAGATGGAGTTTCTGCTGCTGCACGTGCCCCGGAGTTCGCGCTGGGCACGGGACGGCTTCGCCGAGGGCGGTGGTGCGCCCACGCACGAGGTGGCGTGGGCTTGATGGCCCGTCAGGCAGCGGTCTTGGTTGCCGTCACGACAAAGCCCTGAACCGCCTCGCCACGTTCCTGGCGCAGCACCAGTTCTTCCGTCGCCACACTGAAACCGGCTTGCTTGCACAGTGCTTCGACGTGGCTGCGCTTGTGGGCGTACCGCTGGGTCTCGACTGGGAGGACCAAGTCTGGGCCGTCTTCGGCGGCTGTCTCGCAGCTAAATATAAATTCACCGCCGGCCTTCAGAATGCGAGCGGCATTTGGCATGACTGACTGCAGATCGCCGATGTAGATCAGTACATCCAGACAGGTGATGACGTCGTACTCTCCATCTGGAGTGTTCTGTAGCGCATCCATTAGGTTGACGTTGTGAAAACGGTCATAGATACCATGCTTGGCGGCCTGCTCGATCATCTTGAGAGAACTGTCCACACCAATCAGGTAGCCCTCCATCGGGCCTAGATATAGGCCTAGCAGTCCGGTGCCACAGCCCAGATCAAGCAGATTGAAGTCCTTATCTGGGTGACGAGATATCAGTTGGCTGGCGACGAGCTTGGGCACTTGATACCCTAGTTTTCCAACCAGATGCAGGTCAAATTTCTCGGACATTGCATCAAAAATGCCGCGATGTGCTTCCACTGGCTGATGCTGGGGTGTCTCGCCACGGGCCAAGGTTGCGTAGTGTGTCAGCAACGCGTCTTCTGGAAATTTCTCTTGCAAAGCAAGTATGTCTGGTAAGGCAGCGGAAATCTCACCACGTGCCAAGTTCAATTTGACCAAACCAAGTACGTAGGCCGGATTTTCTGGGTTTTCGTTTATCAGAGATTTCCAGATATCAGATGCTTCTGCATAGTCGCCTATGTCTATTAGGTCAGTAGCCAAGTGCTGGCGCAACATTGCATCGCCTGGATAAATTTCAAGGCCGCGGCGCAGGTGCTTGATTGCCATCGTCAGGTTGCCAGCTCGATGGGCGATATCGATCACATTTGCCAATACCTGCGGGTTCTTGGGCTCCAGACGTGCAACCTTCTCGGCTATTTCGATAGCAGGGGTAAATTGGTCTAACCGTGCGCGGTAGAGTGCGTACTCCAGAAGGCCGGGGGGCCACATCGGAGCAAGTTCAATGCAGCGCTCAAATGCTTCCTCGGCCTTCGCATGGTTGCCGGCCCGATCCGCCATAATTCCTGCCAACATGAATACCCGTGCATCGTTGGGCACTTGGCGATGAGCCTTGTTCAGAGTCTGGGCGGCTTTTTGCAGGTCGCCTTTCGCGATTTGCTGGCGAGCCATTTCCAGGTGCTTGCGGTTGATGTCGGCGGGGATGGAAGTAGCGCTCATGGACAGGTGTGTGTTTATGGCCAAGGAGAGGCGGGCGTTGACTGCGGCATGTGCCAGCAGGCCACGCCAGTGGCGAACTTTTCATTATCGTGGATTCTTCGCCCGGCCATGTTTCAAGCCGATGCCTGCAAGGTCTTGGCCTGCGGTGCGGGCAAGGGGCGCGGTGGCAGCGTGAGCGTGAAGCTGGTGCCGCCCTGGGCTGATGGCGCTGCCTGTATGTCGCCGCCATGCAGGCGCGCAATGCGCCGTGCGACCCACAGGCCCAGGCCGAAGCCGCGGGCCTGGTCCGCGCGGTGACCGCGCTCGAAGCGCTCGAAGATGCGTTGTGCCAGCTCGGGTGCAAGACCCGGGCCCTGGTCGCTGACAGTGAGTTCCAGCCGGCCGTGTTCGTCGGTGCGCGCCCGCACGGCGATTTCTCCGGCCTTGGCGTATTTCACCGCGTTGTCCACGAGGTTGGACAGGGCGATGCGGGTGAGCGTGGAGTCGCACTCCCATGTGGCGGGCGCATTGGCACTGTCCAGATTCAGGTGGTGGCGGCGTGACCAGTGCACAAGCTGCACGGCATCATCGACCAGCTCCATGACGGGAGCGCGGTGCAATTGCAGCCGGAATGCGGGAGCATCCAGGCGGTCGCTGATCAGGCAGTTGTCCACCAGGGCCGTCAGGCGCCTGCAGGCGCGGCGGATCTGTGCGGCGCGCTCCAGCTGGGAGTCGATGTCGGGCGAGGGAAAGGACAGCTGCTCGGTGGCCGCGCTGTCCACCACGGCCAGCGGCGTGCGGAATTCATGGTTGACCATGTTGAAGAACTGGCGCTGCTCCAGCCGCAGCGTGCGTTCGCTGTGCAGTGCGGCCTGCAGCGCGTTCTGTGCGCGCAGCAGCTCGGCCGTGCGCAGGCGTACACGCTCTTCCAGCGCATGCTCGGACTTGGCAAGGGACTCGAGCAGCTGTGCCTGGCGTGCCATGGAGTCCCGGAATTTCTGGATCAGACCGGCGCCCACGGCCACGGTGATCACGATGTTGACCAGCAAGGTGTTGAGCTGCCAGAACACGCTGGTTTCTATGGTCGGCAGGCTGGTCAGGCCGACATAGGCCGCCGTCACATACAGGCCCATCAGCCCATACATGGTGCTGGGAACCACCATCAGCACATGGACCAGATTGGCACGCTCGCGCAGCAGATTGCTCCATGCCACCACGGCGAACAGTGCGCTGATGGCCCAGGGCGCGCCAACCCCTATCCAGGCCCAGTCCTGGTAGCGGCCCAGCGGTATGCTGGGCAGGCACAGCAGCGGGATGATTCCCAGGGCGAGCAAGGCCCGATCCATGCGCCGCCAGCGTGTGTCGCGTGTCAGCAGCTCGCGCATCTGCCAGGCCAGGGCGGCGGGCAGCATCAAGGTACCCAGGCTGACACACAGATGGCCCCAGTGCGCGAGATGGTCGGGCAGCCAGATCTGCAGGTACCCCCGGTCGCTGGCGCCGTGGATCAGCACGGCCATGGCGGCCACGGCCATGGCGGCCAGATTGCGCAGGCGCAGGGACAGGGCAGCGCCGATGATGAGCAGGGCCAGCATGAGGTTGATGCCCTGGTGGATTCCCGAGGCCCATTCCACGGCCGAGAACTGTGTCATCAGGCCGCTGCTGCGCCAGAGCGTGGCGTCCAGCTGCATGGGGCTGGAGGTCTGCACGCGCAGGATGAAGGGCTGGCCCGAGTACAGCGGAAACACCAGCTGCCGAACGTGCACGCGCGGTTCGTCGGTGGCTGTATCACCGCTGCTGCGCATGCGCCATGCGCCGTCCACGTGCTGGTAGAGCGCAACGCGGTCCAGGTAACTGGGCAGGATTTCCAGCCACAGCGGATCGTGCTCGGGGTCTGCCTTGCCGGCTGCGATGTGAGGCGCCTGCACCTTGAGCCAATACACATCGCGCGTATAGCCCTTGTTCAGCGGTGTATCGAGCAGGGTGAAGGCCGTATCGGGCAGGGCTGCCACCTGATCGATGGTGAAGTTGCCCTGGGCATCGACGAGCGCCAGCATGGGCAGGTCCGTGCCCAGTTGCAGGCGCTTTGCCGGCAGGGACTGCCAGGCCGGGCTGAGAATGAAGCAGACCACCAGCACCAGCGAAAACACCAGCCAGCCCGGCAGCGCCAGCCGGTTCAGGATACGCAGCAGGTTCAGGATACGCATGGCGAGGCGGGCTGTGTTGCAGCTGTGGCAAGGCCGCTGTCTTCGGGAATGCTGCTGGGCAGCGTCAGCGTGAAGCAGGTGCCGCCGCCCGGGGCTGGCGTGACCTGCACATCGCCGCCATGCATCTGGGCCACGCGCCGGGCCACCCACAGCCCCAGGCCGAAGCCTCGGGTCTGGTCCGAACGCTCTCCGCGCTCGTGCAGCTCGAAGATGCGCTGCGCCAACTCGGGCGCCAGGCCAGGGCCCTCGTCGCTGACGGTGAGTTCCAGCCTGCCCTGTCCGTCCTGGCGGGCGCATACGGCGATTTCTCCGGCCTGGGCGTATTTCACGGCGTTGTCCACGAGGTTGGACAGGGCGATGCGCACCAGGGTGGGATCGCACTCCCAGGAGGCGGGGACGCCCGCAGTCTCCAGCTTCAGATGGTGGCGGCGCGACCAGTGCACGAGCTGCACGGCATCGTCGATCAGGTCCATCACGGGCACCCGGTCGAGCTGCAGCTGGAACGCAGGCGCGTCCAGTCGGTCGCTGACCAGGCAGTTGTCCACCAGGGCCGTGAGGCGCCTGCAGGCGCGGCGAATCTGGGCTGCGCGTTCCAGCTGGGAATCGAGGTCGGTGGACGGAAAAGTCAGTTGCTCGGTGGCCGCGCTGTCCACCACGGCCAGCGGCGTGCGGAATTCATGGTTGACCATGTTGAAGAACTGGCGCTGCTCCAGCCGCAGCGTGCGTTCGCCATGCAAGGCGGCCTGCAGCGCGTTTTGCGCATGCAGCAGCTCCGCCGTGCGTGTGCGCACCCGTCCTTCCAGCGCATGTTCCGACCGGGCCAGCGACTCCACCAGCTGCGCCTGCCTGCCCATGGAGTTTTGGAATTTCTCGACCAGGCTGGCGCCCACGGCAATGATGATGAGGATGTACAGCAGCAGCGATTCCAGCTGCCAGTACATGCCTGCCTCAATGTCGGAAGACACCAGTCCCGTATAGGCCGCAGCCACGTGGATGCCCATGACCGTGTGCAGCGTGTAGGGAATCAGCACCAGCAGGTTGACGATGCTGGGACCCTGGCGGAACAGGTTCTGCCAGGCCACCAGCGCACTCAGCAGACTGGCCATCCAGGGCACGCTGACCCCCAGCCAGGCCCATTGCGTGTAGTGCCCCGTCGGTATGCTGAGTACGGCCAGCAGCGGTGCCACGGTCAGCAGCACCAGCATGCGGTCGATGCGGCGCCAGGCCGTGCCGCGCGTCAAGGTCTCGCGTGCCTGCCAGGCAAAGGCGGCAGGCAGCAGGAAGACGCCCACGCTCACCCAGACATCCGCATGCGGCGCCCAGGGCTCGGGCAGCCACAGCTGGGCATAGCCGCGCACATTGGCGTTGTGGGTCAGCACCACGAAGGCCAGCAATGTCATGGCCATCAGGCTGCGCATGCGCAGGGCCAGGGCCGCGCCCGCGATCAGCAGGGTCAGCACCAGGTTCACACCCTGATGCACACCCGATGCCCACTCGACGCTGGACAACCAGGCCATCAGCCCCGTGCTGCGCCAGACCGTGGCGTACAGCTGCATGGCGCTGCTGGTCTCGATGCGCAGCACAAAGGGCTGGCCAGCGCGCAGTGGAAACACCAGCTGGCGCACATGGATGCGCTGAGCCATGGGCACGGTGTCACCGCTTTCCCTCGCCTGCCACAGGCCGTGCGCCTGCTGGTAGAGCGTGACCCTGTCCAGATAGGTGGGCGTGATCTCCAGCCAAAGCGCATCGTTGTCGGCCAGCCCGCTTGTGGGCGCAAGCGCAGGCGTGGCAACCCTCACCCAGTAAGCATGGCGGGTATAGCCCTCGTTCAGAGGCGTGCGCCGGGTTTCGAAGGCATCATCGGGCAGGGCCGCGACCTGTTCAATGGTCATGCTGCGGCCCGCATCGGCAAGCACCTGCATGGGCAGGTCCTTGCCAAGACGCAGTCCCTTGTCAGGGGGGGGCATGGACGCCGGGCTCAGCACGAAAAATGCAAGTAACCCGAGCGAGACCATGATCCATGCAATAAATGTAAATTTTTGTGTGTTTCTCTGAACTGTGAGCATTCGAGAGTGTTCGTGCATGGCGGCGGACGTTCGCCCCAATGAAAATCCGCGCACCAATAGGCAAACATCATGCAGCAGACACTAGAGCCATCGATCGAGTTCACCGTCGCCGTCGTAGAGGACGATGAGGATATTCGTATCAATGTGTGTCGATTTCTAACAAAGTCTGGCTTGCATGCCTGGGGCACGGATTCTGCAGAAGACTTCTACATAAAGCTACTGCGCGAGAAGGCAGATCTGGTCGTCGTCGACCTGGGCCTGCCCGGCGAGGACGGCCTGAGCCTGGTCAAGCGCCTGGCCGAGCAGGAGATTCCCGTCGTGGTGCTCACTGCACGCGGCGATCTGGACAGCCGCATCGCCGGCCTCAATGCCGGCGCCCTGCAGTACTTCGTCAAGCCCACCGACATGAACGAGCTGGTGGCCGGCATCCGCTCCCAGCTGCGCCGCAACACGGGCCAGCCGGCCCGGGCGGCGGCACCTTTCCTGACCTGGCGCCTTGACCCCCTTTCGGCCTGCATGGTCGCGCCCAACCACCAGATCATTGCCCTGACCAGTCGCGAACTGGAATTGCTCGGCTGCCTGATGGCAACCCCCGGAACCATGGTGGCCAAGCAGACCTTGATCGAGACCATGGGCTATGCCGATGTGGATGACGGCTTCCACCGCATCGAATCGCAGCTGACGCGGCTGCGCCGCAAGACTCTGGATATCTCCGGGCTGGCCCTGCCGGTGAGGGCAGTGTTCGGCCGAGGGCTGGTGTTCGTGCCTTAAGCGCCCGCCACTTTTCTTTCCCTTTCCCCACCTTTTGAACGCGGCTTTCAGAGCCCGCGCAGGGGATCCGTTCGCTCTTTTTTTGAGCGCGGGAAAGCTGCGGGGCTGTCGCCATGTGGGCCATAGAGGTTTTTCAACGGTGCGAAAGCATCAAAAAAAGAGAGGAGCGGTATGACAAGACAGACTATCCGTGCCGAGCGGAGTGCTTTCAAACAGAAGACCGGAACCCAGGCAAGGCGCCTGGCACTGGGAGCTGCGCTGCTTGCAAGCACCGTGGCCCAGGCATCGTTCATCAATGGCGATTTCGAGACGGGGAATCTGAACGGCTGGACGGAGGAGGCTTGGACCAACAATGGCACGGCGGCGACCTTGACGTCCAACCCCGTCAAACTGGCTGACCTGCAGCGTGCGGCTCCGGCGGGAAAGCTGCCGTTGAACTCGGTCGTCACAGCGCCCGAGGCGACGGTCAAGGATCGCCTGTGGGTTTCGGGCAGCTCCGATCTGTTGCTGCCGGTGCGCGGCAGCAACACGGCCCGCATCAACCTGACCGAGACGCATATCCCTCGCAATGTGTCGCCAGAGCCCTCGTTCACCCCGCAGCCGCAGACAGCCAGTGCTATTTCGCAGGAAGTGACGCTGACGGCCGACGACATCGACAAGGACGGAAAGATCCATATCCGTTTCATCGCTGCACCGGTGCTGGATGATCCAGGCAGCGGTCACACGCCTGCTCAGCGTCCGTACTATGCCATTGCATTGGTCAAGACTTTCGATGCACAAACTGCTTCGATAGTGGACAAGGAACTTTTCTTTAAATATCACTATGCGGGCCAACCGGGTGTGGCTTGGAAATCGTTCCAGGATGCGAATGGGCACTCGGAGTTGTTCACCGACCCTCAGGCCTATGACGTGGCGCCTGGCAATGAAGTGCTGCGTGTAGGCGATAAGGTTCGACTGGAAGCGATTGCCGCTGGCTGCAGCCAGAGCGGACACTCGGGCCACCTGTACGTGGACAACTTCACCACCGCCCTGCCCAAGGGGGTATGGATCACGGCGTCGGGACCGGTGAGTGCCCCCAAGAACGATGGCACTGAGATCACCTACACGTACAGCTATACCAACAATGCCAGTACGCCGGTGACCAATGTCGAGGTGACGCCGGCCATGCCGCAAGACAGCACGGGCGTTTCCACCAGCTTTGTCTCTTTGGTCGATGCGAAAAACTATTGCACCGCACCTGTGGGTGGCGTGGGCTCCACGGGGCCTGCAAAGTGCAGCATCCCCAGCCTTGCACCAGGTGAGACCCTGACGTTCAAGATGACGGTCAAGGTTCCGCTGGGCACGCCGGGCGACCAGATCAACAACGGCAACTACACCATTGGTGGCGATGGCGTAGCCACACTCATGGGAGCCATGGTGCAGACCAACCTGCTGGACGCTGCGTCCTCCAGCGACATGACCACGAACCCGAGCGGACTGCCGCCCAAGGGCACGGTGGGCGTGCCTTATCCGCCGACAGCTTCGTTCTCCTGCACCAACCAGGGTGCTGCAACTGCGAACAATGCGATCTGCGGCGTGACCGGCCTGCCCCCGGGTGTTACCGTGGGCCAGTGCAAAGTGAATGGTGTGGACTGGGCCCAGGGCGATGCCGTCGCTGCAGGCGAGACGGTGGTCTGCCCGGTCTCCGGCACGCCGACGGCTCCAGGCACTTCCAACGTACAGGTCACGACGGGCGCGGACAACGACGTGACTCCTGCCAACAACCAAGTGGCGGCGTCTCCTGTGGTGATTGCGTCCCCTGCGGGCCCGGCCTCCATCCCCACGCTCTCCGAATGGGGCCTGATCCTGATGTCCGGCCTGATGGGCATCATGGGCTGGGGCATGGTGCGCCGCCGCCGCGCCAACCCGCTGTGACCGGCAGTCGGTCGTGACACAGGGCGCCCTTCGGGGCGCCTTTTTTTTCATCTGGGCGCGGCCGCAGCCAATTGACTTGCTCAATGTGTGATCGAATAAGGGTTTATACCTAGCGATATCCCCATGATCGTCCGTGATCGCCCCGCCGGCCTCAGGCTGTTTCTGATTTTGCGGGGCTCGGTGCTCCAGCGTATCCAGGTCACGCTGCTCGTGAACATCGTGTTCGCCGCCATCATCACTCTGGTGCATGGCAACCTGTTCGACGTCAAGATCACGGTGACGCCCATCCCTTTCACGCTGATCGGCCTGCCGCTGGCCATCTTCCTGGGCTTTCGCAACAACACCGCCTATGACCGCTACTGGGAAGGCCGCAAGCTCTGGGGTGAGATGGTGATCTGCGCGCGCACGCTGGCGCGCCAGTGCCAGAGCCTGATCGTCATCGACGGCGATCCGGAACCAGCCCGGCGCAGCAGCGATGTGCGCGTGCGCATGGTGCACCGGGCGATCGCCTTCGCGCATCTGCTGCGGACGCAGTTGCGCGGGCTGCACGAGGATGTGGCCGCAGGCCGCTGGCTGGTGGACAAGGAATGGCGCCAGCTCCAGGGCCTGCCGCTGGAGCAGCGCTGCGACGCACTGATGATGTCCATGGGCCGCGATCTGGCGCAGTGCGTGTGCCGTGGCGAGATGGACCCCTGCCTGGCCGCGTCCATGGACAAGACCTTCACGCGCATGACGGCGGCAGCCGCCTCGTGCGAGCGCATTCGCAACACGCCCATGCCGTTCTCCTATGCGCTGCTGCTGCACCGCACAGCCTATATGTACTGCTTTCTGCTGCCGTTCGGCCTGGTGGACACGACCGGGTTCATGACGCCCTTTGTCGTGGCCATCGTGGCCTACACCTTCTATGGGCTCGACGCCCTTGGCGATGAACTCGAAGAGCCCTTTGGCCTGGAGAGCAACGACCTGCCGCTGGACACCATCTGCCGCTCCATCGAGATCAGCCTGGGCTGCACGCTGGGCGAGACGGATCTGCCGGCACCGCTCAGGCCGGAGGGCTACCGGCTGACCTGAGGCGGCGGGCAGACATGGGCAAAGGCCCATGAAAAAGCCCCGCAGTTTTCTGCGGGGCCTGGTGCGGTGCGCTGCGGTGAGGTCAGACCTCAGGCAAACACGCCGGCCGTGTCCTGCATCTTCGCGGAGACGATGCCCAGGTGATGCAGGGTGTCACCGCCCGTCATCTCCATCTGCGTCAGGCGCTTGAAGTAGTGGCTGCCCGCGTACTCGTCGGTCACGCCGATGCCGCCGTGCAGCTGGACCGACTGCTGGCCGACAAAACGCAGCGACTGGCCCAGCTGGACCTTGGCGCGCGCGATGGCCACGTGGCGCTCGGCATCGGCCGCGCTCATCTTGAGGCTGGCGTAATAGCTCATGGAGCGGGCCAGCTCCAGCTGCATCTTCATGTCGGCCACGCGGTGGCGCAGGGCCTGGAAGCTGGCGATCACCGTGTTGAACTGCTTGCGCTGGTTCATGTACTCGGTGGTTAGCTTCAGGGTCTGCTCCATGGCGCCCACGCCTTCGGCGCACAGCGCGGCGTTGGCGGCGTCCTGGGCCAGCGTGAGAGCGGCCAGGCCATCGGCCGTCACCAGCGTGGCGGGGGCCGCCTGGCAGCGCAGCTCGGCGGCGCGGCTGCCGTCCTGGGTGCGGTAGCCCTGGGTGCTGACGCCGCTGGCGCTGCGTTCCACCAGGAAGAGGGCGATCTTGCCGTCCAGCTGGGCCGGCACCAGAAAGGCATCGGCCGCATCGCCTGCGGGCACCACGCTCTTGGTGGCGTCCACCGTGTAGCCGCTGCCGCTTTTGCTGGCCTTGGCGGCGCAGACATCGAGGCGGTAGCGGGCCTGGCGCTCCTGGTGTGCCAGCACGACCAAGGCCTCGCCGCTGGCCACGCGCGGCAGCCACTGGCCGGCCAGGGTGGCGTCGGCATGTTTGCCGAGCACGCCGGCTGCCACAAAGGCCTGCGCCAGCGGCTCCATCACCAGGCCGC
This sequence comes from Delftia sp. K82, assembly GCF_002193035.1. Taxonomy (NCBI): domain Bacteria; kingdom Pseudomonadati; phylum Pseudomonadota; class Betaproteobacteria; order Burkholderiales; family Comamonadaceae; genus Delftia; species Delftia sp. K82. The sequence continues at coordinate 476,899 of NZ_MYFL01000001.1, forward strand.
GGCCCAACTCCTCCATCACCACCATCACGTCGGTGGCGCCCAGGCCCAGGCCGCCGTGCTCCTCGGGCACGGTCAAGGCCGTCAGGCCCAGTTCGGCGAGCTCGCCCCAGACCTCGCGCGAAAAACCGCCCGCCTCGACGATGGAGCGGCGGCGCTCGAAGGTATAGCCCTTGTCCACCCAGCGGCGCACGGCGTCGCGCAGTTGCTGCTGGTCATCCGAAAAATCAAAGTCCATTTTCTGTCTCCCGAAGCTGATCGAAGCGCGTCCGGCGCACTTCTGGGTTCAGCGAAACTCCAGCCAAAATCAGCCCAGCACCGTCTGCGCGACGATGTTTCTTTGCACCTCGTTGGAGCCGCCGTAGATCGTCGTCTTGCGCATGTTGAAGTACGTCGATGCCAGCGGCGCGTTGTCCACCACGCCGCCGGGGAAGTCGCCCTGCCAGCCGGCTTCCATGGCCTCTTCGATGAAGGGCAGGCTGAAGGGGCCGGCAGCCTGCATCATCAACTCGGAGTAGCGCTGCTGGATCTCGCTGCCCTTGATCTTGAGCAGGCCGGCGATGTCCAGCGGGTTCTTGCCCGATTTCTCGGCCGACAGCACGCGCAGCACCAGCATTTCCAGCGCGACCACTTCGACTTCGAGCTTGGCGATCTCATCACGGAAACGCTGGTCCTCATAGACGCCTTCGGCCTTGGCGATGCGCTTGAGGCGCTCCAGCTCGCGCTTGGCGCGGTTCACGTCGGCGATGTTGGTGCGCTCGTGGCTCAACAGGTGCTTGGCGTAGGTCCAGCCCTTGTTTTCCTCGCCGATCAGGTTCTCGGCCGGCACTTCCACGTTGTCGAAGAAGACCTCGTTGACCTCGCACTCGCCATCAAGCAGCTTGATGGGGCGCACGGTCACGCCGGGGCTCTTCATGTCCACCAGCAGGAAGCTGATGCCGGTCTGGGGCTTGCCCTCATTGCTGGTGCGCACCAGGCAGAAGATCCACTCGCCGTACTGGCCCAGCGTGGTCCAGGTCTTCTGGCCGTTGACGATGTACTTGTCGCCCACGCGCTCGGCACGGGTCTTGAGGCTGGCTAGGTCCGATCCCGAGCCCGGCTCCGAGTAGCCCTGGCTCCACCAGACCTCGCCGCTGGCAATGCCGGGCAGAAAGCGCTGCTGCTGCTCGGGCGAGCCGTAGGCCATGATCACGGGCGCCACCATCACGGGGCCGAAGGGAATGATGCGCGGGGCGCAGGCCAGGGCGCATTCCTCCTCGAACAGATGCTTTTGCACGGCGCTCCAGCCGGGGCCGCCGAACTGCTTGGGCCAGCCGTAACCCAGCCAGCCTTTCTTGCCAAGAATCTTGGCCCAGTTCTGCAGGTCGTCGCGCGTCAGGCGCAGCGAATGGCGCACCTTGTGCGCGATGTCCTGGGGCAGGTTGGCCCGCACCCAGGCGCGGACTTCCTCGCGAAAGGACTGTTCTTCAGGGGTAAATGCCAGGTCCATGGACTGTGTCTCCTTCAATCCCGGCTTTTGTAGCACGCACGTTCTTTTTTGGACTGTCCAGGGCGTGACAACCTATGGCAATCCCTGATGCAACAAGCCCCGGCGGCGGGGCCGTCCGGGGCTTGCTGCTGGGGCTGCCTGAGCGCAGGCGTTCAGCTGGATTGGCCGGGCTCCTCCAGCCCCAGCTGTGCATAGACATGCGCAAGACGTGCCTGCAATTGCTGTACCTGGGCTTCGAGATCGACCACGCGCTGGGCCAGGGCATCGCCCCGTGCGCCTGCTGCAGCGGGGGGCTGGGCCATGGCGTTCACGTCCACGGGGCCGCACAGCAGATGGGCCCAGCGCTGCTCGCGTGCGCCAGGCGCGCGTGGGAGCAGCACGACCAGCGGGCCGCCTTTTTCCTCGCTGCGTTCGCGCAGCTCTTCCAGGAAGGCTTCGACCGATGAGATGTCGGCGAAGCGGTGCCAGCGCTCGGAGTTGATGCGCAGCTCGCCCGCCGTCTGCGGGCCGCGCAGCATCAGCAGGGACAGCAGCACGGCGCTCTGGTCGGGCACCCCCACGCCGCGCGGGAAGTTGTGCTCCCAGCGCGTGGCGCGCGCGCTGCTGATCTGTACGGACATGGTGCGCAGGCGCAGGCTGTCCAGCGCTTCCTGGGCCTCGCCTTCGCTGACTTCCATCACCGGATCACGGCTGCTTTTCTGGTTGCAGCCCGTGACCAGTGCGTTGAGCGTGAGCGGATAGCTGTCGGGCACGGTGCGCGCCTTCTCCATCAGGGTGGCCAGCACGCGGGCTTCGACAGCGGTCAGGGGGGTGGAGCGGGGATCGAATGGCATGGGGGTCTGGACGGAAGAGGTGACAAGGCCCGGCAGGGCCATGGGCCTTGCCGGGGCTGGCGCAGGCCGCGCGGCCTGCGGTGCGACAATCGCCGCCCATGAAAAATATCGTGATCCTGATCTCGGGCGGCGGCTCGAACATGGCTGCCATTGTGCGTGCTTCGCAGCAACAGGACTGGGCGCGGCGTTACGGCGCCCGCGTGGCCGCCGTGGTCAGCAACAAGGCCGAGGCCTCGGGCCTTGTTTTCGCGCGCGAGCAAGGCATTGCCACCGAGGTGCTGGACCACCGCCCGTTTCCCAGCCGCGAGGCCTTTGATGCCGAGCTGGCCCAGGTGATCGACCGCCACGCGCCTTCGCTGATCGTGCTGGCCGGCTTCATGCGCATCCTCACGCCGGGCTTCGTGGCGCATTACGAGGGGCGCATGATCAACATCCACCCCTCGCTGCTGCCCGCCTTCACGGGTCTGCACACGCACCAGCGGGCGATCGATGCAGGCTGCCGCTTTGCCGGCTGCACCGTGCACCGCGTTACGGCCGAGCTGGATGTGGGCCCCATCCTGGAGCAGGCCGTGGTGCCCGTGCTGCCCGGCGACACGGCGCAGGCGCTGGCCGCTCGCGTGCTGGTGCAGGAGCACCTCATCTACCCGCGCGCCGTGGCGCAATTGATGCGGGGCTGATGTGGGCCTAGTGCCTTTTCAAAGGCCTTTTCACAGGCCCTCGCTCTGAAAGGCCTGCTGCTCCGGCTCTGGGCAGCGTGCAAAGCGGGGCTGCTCCACGTCGTCGATGATCACGGTTTCATTGAACATGGCGGCAGGCCGCACCCACAGGCCGCGCTCGCCATAGAGCGCGCGATACAGCGTCATGGACTCGCGAGTTTCGCTGTGGCGCACGGTGGCGAGCACTTCGTAGAGGGCGCCCTTGTAGTGGCGGTACAGGCCCGGGGGCGTGGCAATCAGAGGGGGCAGGTCGTCATCGGTCATGGGGCGCCATGGTAGCTGTGCCAGCCCGGCGTTGCTTCGGGTTCCGACCTGTGGCCCTCTCGGATTTGCAAGGCAGTGGGACAATTGCGCCCATGCATCCCAAACAGCTTCTCGACGCCTGCGCCGAACTGGTCAAGCGCACCCTGACTTTCGAACACCCGGCCGACGCCGTGGTGTCACGCTTTTTCCGTGAAAACCGCAACCTGGGCCCGCGCGAGCGTGCCGCGTTGGCCGAAACCGCCTACACCGTGCTGCGCAAGAAGCTGCTTTTTGAGAGCCTGGCACGTTCTGGCAGCGGCTCGCGCGAGCGCAGGCTGGCCATCCTGGGTTTTACCCATAGCCAGGAAGCCCTGGCCCGCGTGGCCGGCAAGTCCGAGCAGGGTGTCAAGGAGGCGCTCGGCTTTGCGCGCGCGGCGCTGTCCCCTCAGGAACTGCAATGGCTGGACGCCTGCGATGCCGTGCGCCCCGATGAGCTGATGGAGCCGCACCGCCACAACCTGCCCGAGTGGCTGGTCGCACCGCTCAAGCAGCAGCTGGGCGAAGATTTCTGGGCCTTTGCCCAGAGCATGGAGCAGGCCGCACCGCTGGATCTGCGCGTCAATGCGCTGAACGCCAAGCGCGCCGATGTGCAAAAGGAACTGGCCGATGCCGGCATCGCCGCCGAAGCCACGCCGTACTCGCCCTGGGGCCTGCGCGTGCAGGGCAAGCCTGCGCTGGCCCGGCTGGACGCCTTCACGCGCGGCGCCATCGAGGTGCAGGATGAAGGCTCCCAACTGCTGGCGCTGATGCTGGACGCCAAGCGCGGCGAAATGGTGGTCGATTTCTGCGCCGGCGCAGGCGGCAAGACCCTGGCCATTGGCGCCTCCATGCGCAGCACGGGGCGCCTGTACGCCTTCGATGTGTCCGGCCACCGGCTCGAAGCCCTGAAGCCGCGCCTGGCGCGCTCGGGCCTGTCGAATGTGCACCCCGCGGCCATCGCCCATGAGCGCGACGACCGCGTCAAGCGCCTGGCCGGAAAGATCGACCGCGTGCTGGTCGATGCGCCCTGCTCGGGCCTGGGCACGCTGCGCCGCAATCCCGACCTCAAGTGGCGCCAGTCGGCCAAGGCCATCGAGGAGCTCACGCAAAAGCAGGCGGCCATCCTGGCCAGTGCAGCGCGCCTGGTCAAGCCGGGTGGGCGCCTGGTGTATGCCACCTGTTCGGTCCTGCCCCAGGAAAATGAAGCCATTGCCGAAGCCTTTGCAGCGGAGCACTCTGACTTCGTGGCCATGGATGCCGGCGAACTGCTGGCCCAGCTCAAGGTGGAGCAGGGCGATGCGCTGTGCAGCGGCGGCGAGACCGGCACGCAGTACCTGCGCCTGTGGCCGCAGCGCCATGAGACGGATGGCTTTTTTGCCGCCGTTTGGACCCGGAAGCCGTAACTTGCAGACGCAATAAGCTGTAAATCGCAGGAGATTGCCGAATGCCTTTGTGGGCGCATCGCCTAAAATTGAGGCATCGGTGCCACTGGGCGCCGCCTTGCCAAAGGCTTCGGTTATGTCGCTGGATTTCGGATCGGTTTGGAACCTCGCCGTGGATTGGATGGCCCATGGCCTGTGGCAGCTGTCGTGGTGGCAGCTGCTGCTGTACGCCCTGGTCACCACCCACATCACCATTGCGGGCGTCACCATTTTCCTGCACCGCTGCCAGGCCCACCGCTCGCTGGACCTGGGGCCAGTTCCTTCGCACTTCTTCCGTTTCTGGCTGTGGCTGGGCACGGGCATGGTCACCAGGGAGTGGGTGGCCATCCACCGCAAGCACCACGCCAAGTGCGAAACCGAGGACGACCCCCACAGCCCGCAGACACGTGGCCTGGACACCGTGATGCGCCAGGGTGCGGAGCTGTACCGCGAAGAGGCGGCGAACGCCGAGACACTCAGTAAGTTCGGCCACGGCACGCCCGACGACTGGATCGAGCGCCATCTCTACAGCCGGCATTCGATCTGGGGCCCTTCGCTGATGCTGATCATCAATGTGCTGCTGTTCGGTGCCATCGGGCTGACGATCTGGGCCGTGCAGATGGCCTGGATTCCGTTCTGGGCTGCCGGCGTGGTCAACGGCCTGGGCCATTTCTGGGGCTACCGCAACTTCGAAGCCCAGGATGCCAGCACCAACCTCGTGCCCTGGGGCCTGATCATTGGCGGCGAGGAACTGCACAACAACCACCATACCTACCCGACCTCGGCGAAGTTCTCGGTCAAGCGCTATGAGTTTGACGTGGGCTGGGTCTACATCAACGCCATGCAGAAGCTGGGTTGGGCCAAGGTCAAGAAGACGGCGCCTCGGCTGGTCATGGGCGCCGTCAAGCCCGTGGCCGACGAAAAGACTCTGGAGGCCGTGATCGCCAACCGCTACGAGGTCATGGCCCGCTATGCGCGCGGCGTGCGCGCCGCCGTGCAGATCGAGCTCGATGCGCTCAAGCAGCGCAAGGCCCGGCAGGCCGACCTGTCCCTGCTCAAGACGGCGCGCCGCTGGCTGCACCGCGATGCCGACAAGGTGCCCGCCCAGGCGCAGGGGCAACTGGCCCAGGCACGCGCAGCCCACCCCGTGCTCGACCAGATGCTGGTCATGCGCGAGGAGCTGCGCCAGCTGTGGCTGAACACCTCGCTGTCGCGCGAGCAACTGACGGCCCATCTGCAGGCCTGGTGCCATCGCGCCGAGGCCAGCGGCATTGCCGCGCTCAAGGAGTTTTCCGTCAAGCTGCGCGCTGCCCACGCCTGAGGCCGCGAAGCCAGCCGGCAACCGACCATGCCCGGGGCCGCATCCCCTCTTCGGAGGCGATGCGGCTTTTTGCTGTGGGGCTCTGCCGCAGTTCCAGGCTTGCCATGGCCTGGGACAAGGAGCGGACCCGTATCTGCAGATCGGCGCCCGCACGCCAGCCCTGGCCCGGCTGCAGCCTGAGGGCCGGCGCGGGCACCCCATCCGCCCAGGCCTGTTGCGGGGCGGTGATTTCCAGCGGGCCGTTGCGGCAGAACAGTTCACTGCCCTCCAGCACATGCAGGTGAAGATCGTGGCCGGGGGCAAGATGGCGCAGTTCGAAGGAGCGGGTGTCGGCGTTGTGCATGGTCTGTGTCCTGTGATTCCAGGCCCTCAAGCGTAGGCAGGCGGCCTTCATCGGCACAGGCACAGCCCGCGGCTTGTTGCATCGCAGCAGTGCAGATGGTGGTGGATCTGTTCTGCTTTGTGGTCGATGGATCTGTATCTGTTGCGTAACAGCGCCTTGCGGCAAGATCGCGGGCAAGTCCTCTCGTCCCCGATTCGTTCTCGACCTGTTCCATGACCCTTGCTAGCGCCTCTCCGACCCTGTACCGCCGCCTGGCGGCCGACTACAGCCTGGCCATGGAACTGGGCACGCTCAAGGCGGGCGAGCGCATGCCTTCCGTGCGCGAGCTGATGCGCCGCCATGAGGTCAGCCTGTCCACGGCGCTGCAGACGCTGCGGCATCTGGAAGACTTGGGCCAGCTCGAAGCCCGCCCGCGCGTGGGCTACTTTGTGCGCGATGCCCGGCCTGCAGGCCTGGCGCCTGCCAGCGAGCCGGATTTGAGCCAGCCTGTGCAGCCTTTGCCGCAGCAGCACTTTGCAGGCATCAATGAGCACATATCGCTGATGCTGGAGCGCGGCCGCCAGGCCGACGTGCGCGTGGACCTGGGCGGTGCCACGCCGCCGCCCGAACTGTTCGATCGCGGCTACCTGAACCAGACCGCCGCCCGGCTGCTGCGCGAGCAGCCCGACCTGCTGGTGCTGGGGCGCTCCATGATGGGCAGCCACCCCGATTTCCAGCGCGCCATGGCGCGGCGCGCGCTGGCGGCGGGCATCCATGTGGCACCGGCCGATGTGCTGGCGACCACGGGCAATTCCGAGGCCGTGAGCCTGGCGCTGGCCGCCGTGGCCTCGCCCGGCGACGTGGTGGCCGTGGAGTCGCCGACCTACTACGGCCTGCTGCAGGTGGTGGAGTCCTTGCAGATGCAGGCGCTGGAGATTCCCTGCAGCCCGCGCACCGGCCTGTCCATCGAGGCGCTGGAGCTGGCCCTGCAGACCCAGCCGCGCCTGAAGGCCGTGGTGGTCGTACCCGAGCTGCAGATGCCGCTGGGTACGCGCATTCCCGATGAGCACAAGGCCAGGCTGGTCGATCTGTGCGGCGCCCACGGCGTGGCATTGATCGAGGACGACTCCTATGGACTGTTCGTGGAAAGCAGCCAGCCCGTGCGCCCCGTCAAGGCCTGGGATCGCCTGCCGGGCCATGTCATCTATTGCGAGGCCTTCAACAAGAGCATGGCGCCGGGCCTGCGCCAGGGCTGGATGAACGCTGGCCAGTGGCATGGCCGGGTGCAGATGCTCAAGTTCGCGCGCAGCCGGGGCACCCAGACCCTTGCCCAGTTGCTGGCGGCCGCCTGCGTGGGCTCGCCCGCGCATCTGCGCAATCTGCAGCGCCTCAAGCAGCAGTTGCGGCGCCAGCGTGAAGGCATGGCGCAGCTGGTGGCGCGGTTTTTCCCGCTGGGCACGCGGCTGAGCCTGCCGCCCGGCGGGCTCAGCCTGTGGCTGGAGTTTCCGGCTGGCGTGTCCACGTCCGCGCTGTTCACGCAGGCGCTGGCGCGCGGCATCCGCACGGCGCCGGGCAGCATGTTCTCGAACTCGGGGCGCTACGAGCACTGCATGCGCCTGGGCTGCACCCTGCCGGTGGATGCCGTGATCGAGCAGGCCTGCCGCGAGCTGGGTGCCATGGCCTGTGCGCAGCTGGGTCAGCCGGCGCGCAGTGGGTGACAGGCGAAAAACAGACGAAAAACAGACGGAAAGCGAGCACAAAGCCAACACAAAGCGGACGCAAAAAAACCGCCGGGCTTGCGCCGGGCGGTTTTTTGTCGGTACCGGGAACAGGCTGAATTACTTCAGCTTGATTTCCTTGTACGTGACGTGCTTGCGAGCCTTGGGATCAAACTTCATGATCGCCATCTTCTCGGGCATTGTCTTCTTGTTCTTGGTCGTGGTGTAGAAGTGGCCGGTTCCTGCAGTGGATTCCAGCTTGATCTTTTCGCGTCCGCCTTTAGCAGCCATGGTGTTTCTCCTTGAGGGATTTAGGCTTGGCCACGGGCACGCAGGTCTGCGAGCACGGAGTCGATACCGTTCTTGTCGATCAGGCGCAGAGCAGCGCTGGAAACGCGCAGGCGCACCCAACGGTTTTCGCTCTCAACCCAGAAACGGCGGTATTGCAGGTTGGGCAGGAAACGACGCTTGGTCTTGTTGTTGGCGTGGGAAACGTTGTTTCCCACCATGGGCTTCTTGCCCGTTACTTCACATACGCGTGCCATGAGGACACTCCGATAGTTGTACAGCCGCCGACGCTGATGCCCTGCATTTGCTGCATGGCTTGCCGGCAACCTCACCTCGCCATAAAGGGTGGCGGTAACCCCATGCTGAAAGTGTCCTGGCCATGCAAGCAAGGCGCGCTTCAAATTCAGCAAAGCCACGGATTATAGCGCCTCCATCAGAAAAGCCCCTGGGCCAGCCAAACACGGCTGCAGCCAGGGGCTTTTGCCGCCCTGCGGGAGAGCAGGGCGGGCGGGGTGGCGTCCTGCTTATTCCTGTTCGAGGAAGCGCTGGGCGTCCAGCGCGGCCATGCAGCCCGTGCCTGCGCTGGTGATGGCCTGGCGGTAGACATGGTCCTGCACGTCGCCGGCCGCGAACACGCCGGGCACGCTGGTCTGCGTGGCAAAGCCCTTGAGGCCGCCCTGGGTGATGATGTAGCCGGTCTCGTCCATCTCCAGGTGGCCCTTGAAGATCTCGGTGTTGGGCGCATGGCCGATGGCAATGAAGCAGCCCTGCAGCTGGATGTCCTCGGCATGGCCGTCCTGGGTGCTCTTGATGCGGATGCCGGTCACGCCGGACTGGTCGCCCAGCACCTCTTCGAGCACGAAGTGGGTCTTGAGCTCGATCTTGCCGGCCCGGACCTTGTCCATGAGCTTGTCCACGAGGATGGGCTCGGCCTTGAACTTGTCGCGGCGGTGCACCAGGGTGACCTTGCTGGCGATGTTGGACAGGTACAGGGCTTCCTCGACGGCCGTGTTGCCGCCGCCGACCACGCACACGGGCTGCTCACGGTAGAAGAAACCGTCGCAGGTGGCGCAGCCGGAGACGCCGCGGCCCATGAAGGCCTCTTCGGAGGGCAGGCCCAGGTACTTGGCCGAGGCGCCGGTGGCGATGATCAGGCTGTCGCAGGTATAGGTGCCGGAGTCGCCGGTCAGCGTGAAGGGGCGCTTGGAGAAATCGACGCTGTGGATGTGGTCGAACACCACCTGGGTCTTGAAGCGCTCTGCGTGCTCCAGAAAACGCTGCATCAGCTCGGGGCCCTGCACGCCGTTCACGTCTGCAGGCCAGTTGTCCACCTCGGTCGTCGTCATCAGCTGGCCGCCCTGGGCCATGCCGGTCACCAGCAGCGGGTTGAGGTTGGCGCGCGCGGCATAGATGGCGGCCGTGTAGCCGGCAGGGCCGGAGCCGAGGATCAGGACTTTGGCGTGTTGGGTAGAAGACATGGATGCAGTTCTTGAAAAAGGCGCACGCCGGCAGTCGGCGTGCAGAAAAAAAGATACATCGGGAACAGCTGTGGAGTATCGCTCCGCAGTCAGGTTCCCGTTGCCATATGGATCAATGGCCCGGATTGTCAAAAATGATCGACGTGGCGCCGTCATGCGGCGGTGTCATGCTCTGTTGCAAGTGCTTGCATTACGCTTGCGGGTCGCCCTGGCTGTTTTTGCGGCCAGTCCGAGGGGGCTGGGGTAAGCTCCCGCCTGCGTATGACTTACTCATTGAACGCTCTGAACGCTTCCACATCCGCCAAGGGCAAATCCAGGTCTGCGGCGCGCCCCGGCATGGTGGCGCGCTTCGGCCACGAAATGCTGCTGCTGGCGGGGCTGCTGGCCCTGGTGTTCTGGCTTGCCTCCATGCTCAGCTACTCGCCCCAGGATCCAGCGTGGTCCACCTCCGGGGCGGGACACGCGCGCCTGGTCGCCAACTGGATGGGCCGCGTCGGAGCGTGGCTGGCCGACGCCTGCTATTTCGGTTTCGGCATGTCGGTCTGGTGGCTGGTGCTGGCCTCGCTGCAGACCTGGCTGTCTTCCTTTGCGCGCTGGCTGCGCGGCGGCGTGCCGCGCGACGGTGTGCCACTGCCGCCCCTGTGGCGCCGGCGCCTGCGCTTTTGGGGCGGGCTGCTGCTGCTGCTGGGTGCGAGCTGCGCACTGGAGTGGACGCGCCTGTACCGCTTCGAGAGCGTGCTGCCCGGCCCGGCCGGCGGCGTCTTCGGCTACATGCTGGGGTACCACAGCCTGCAGTGGCTGGGCTTCATGGGCTCGGGCCTGATCGGCATCTGCGTGGCCGTGATCGGCCTGGCCATGGTGTTCCGCTTTTCCTGGGGTCATCTGGCCGAATCCATGGGCGCACGCCTGGACGGCTGGGTGCTCTTTCTTTTTGCGCGCCGTGAAAAGGCCCGGGACGAAGCCGCAGGCCGCCGCGCTGCGCGCGAGCGCGAGGAAGTGGTGCAGGAAGAGCGCACGGAAAGCGCCGTGCAGCACCCGCAGCCCGTGCAGATCATCGAACCCGTGCTCCAGGAGGCTGCGATACCCAGCATGCGCGTGGTCAAGGAGCGCCAGAAGCCCCTGTTCTCCGAACTGCCCGACAGCAAGCTGCCCCAGGTGGATCTGCTCGATGCGGCGCAGCAGCGCCAGGAAAGCGTCTCGCCCGAAACGCTGGAGATGACCAGCCGGCTGATCGAAAAGCGCCTCAAGGACTTTGGTGTCGATGTGCATGTGGTCGCCGCCATGCCCGGCCCCGTGATCACCCGCTACGAGATCGAGCCGGCCACGGGCGTTAAGGGCTCGCAGATCGTGAACCTGGCCAAGGATCTGGCGCGCTCGCTGTCCCTGGTGTCCATCCGCGTGATCGAGACGATTCCCGGCAAGAATTTCATGGCGCTGGAGCTGCCCAATGCCAAGCGCCAGTCCATCCGCCTGTCCGAGGTGCTGGGCTCGCAGGTCTACCACGACGCCAAGAGCATGCTGACCATGGGCCTGGGCAAGGACATCGTGGGCAATCCGGTCGTGGCCGATCTGGCCAAGATGCCGCACGTGCTGGTGGCCGGCACCACGGGTTCAGGCAAGTCGGTGGGGATCAACGCCATGATCCTGTCGCTGCTGTACAAGGCCGAGGCCCGCGATGTGCGCCTGCTGATGATCGACCCCAAGATGCTGGAAATGTCGGTCTACGAAGGCATTCCTCACCTGCTGTGCCCCGTGGTCACCGACATGAAGCAGGCTGCCAATGGCCTGAACTGGTGCGTGGCCGAGATGGAGCGCCGCTACAAGCTCATGAGCAAGCTGGGCGTGCGCAATCTGGCGGGCTACAACGCCAAGATCGACGAGGCCAAGGCGCGCGAGGAATCCATTCCCAACCCCTTCAGCCTCACGCCCGAGGAGCCCGAGCCGCTGCAGCGCCTGCCGCACATCGTCATCGTCATCGACGAGCTGGCCGACCTGATGATGGTGGTCGGCAAGAAGATCGAGGAGCTGATCGCGCGCCTGGCCCAGAAGGCCCGCGCGGCCGGCATCCACCTGATCCTGGCCACCCAGCGCCCCAGCGTGGACGTGATCACCGGCCTGATCAAGGCCAACATCCCCACGCGCATCGCCTTCCAGGTCAGCAGCAAGATCGACAGCCGCACCGTGCTTGACCAGATGGGCGCCGAATCCCTGCTGGGCATGGGCGACATGCTCTACATGGCCAGCGGCACGGGCCTGCCCGTGCGCGTGCACGGCGCCTTCGTGTCGGACGAGGAAGTGCACCGCGTGGTGGGCTACCTCAAGGAGCAGGGCGAGGCAGACTACATCGAAGGCGTGCTCGAAGGCGGCACGGCCGAGGGCGACAGCGAGTTCGGCTCGGAGTCCGGCGACGGCGGCAACGGCGAGAAGGACCCCATGTACGACCAGGCCGTGGAAGTGGTCCTCAAGGACCGCAAGGCCAGCATCTCGTATGTGCAGCGCAAGCTCAGGATTGGTTACAACCGCTCGGCGCGCCTGTTGGAAGATATGGAAAAGGCGGGCCTCGTCAGCGGTCTCACGGCCAGCGGGCAGCGCGAAGTGCTGGTGCCCGCGCGCGCCGGGGAATGAGCCCGCTTCCCCGCAATCATGGAGAAAGAATGAAACGTCTGTTGACTGCAGTTGTGATCGCGGCAAGCGCGACGGCCTCGTGGGCCGATGGCCTCAAGAGCCTGGAAGCCTTCATGAAGAATTCCCAGGCCGGCCGCGCCGAATTCACCCAGGCCGTCACGGCCCCGTCCAAGGATGGCCAGCCGCCGCGCACCAAGAACTCCAGCGGCCAGTTCGAATTCCAGCGTCCCGGCAAGTTCAGGTTCGTCTACACCAAGCCGTTCGAGCAGACCATCGTCGCCGACGGCAAGACGCTGTGGCTCTATGACGCCGACCTCAACCAGGTCACGCAGCGCCCCCAGGCCCAGGCCCTGGGCAGCACGCCGGCCGCCATCCTGGCGTCGGCCAACGATCTCAAGGCGTTGAGCGCCGACTTCGATCTGCAATCCGCGCCCGAGCAGGATGGCCTGCAATGGGTCCAGGCCAGTCCCAAGGACAAGAACGGCCAGCTCAAGAGCGTGCGCGTGGGCTTTGCGGCCGATGGCCAGCTTTCGGCGCTGGACATCCTCGACAGCTTTGGCCAGCGTTCGCTGATCCGCTTCAGCCAGCTGCAGACCCAGGCATCCCTGCCGGCCTCGACTTTCGATTTCAAGGTGCCAGCGGGCGCCGACGTGCTCAAGCAGTAAGCCGCGCTGCCGCGCGGGGCAACCATCCAGGCCGGTCACAGGCTGCAGTGCGCAGTTTGTGAGGTTTTGTAATGGTTTTGCCTAATATCGTCGAGACAATGGCGGCCTGCGGCCAGCGATTGTTTCGACGTCCCTCCGAGGACATGCTGGCCGGCTCTCGCATGCCTTTATGAACCTCAGTCGCAAGTTGCCGCTCGCCATTGCCATGGCGCTGCTATTCACCCTCGCTGCCGGATTCTTCGGACTCTGGTCGGCCCATCGATCCCTAGGCGTCTTTCACGGCGATGTCCAGCGCCACATGGCGGCGGAACGCCTCGCCGCCGAGGTGGAAGGCCACTTCAAAACCCAGGTCCAGGAATGGAAGAACGTGCTGCTGCGCGGCTCGGACAACGCGCTGCGCGAGCAGCACTGGAAGGGCTTTCTGGCCGATGAGCGCGCCGTGCAGGACAAGACCTCGGCCTTGCTGGCCCTGGTGGACGATGCCTCCCTGCGCGAGATCGCCCAGGGCTTTGTGGCGCAGCACCGCAAGATGGCCGAAGGCTACCGCGTGGGGCTGGACAAATTCGAGGCCACGGGCTTCGACCCCTCAGTAGGCGACATGGCCGTGCGCGGCGTGGACCGCGAGCCGGCCGAGCTGCTTTCCCAGCTCAAGGCCGGCATTGCGGCGCAGAGCAAGGCGGTGGCCGACGATGCCTACAGCAGCGGCAAGCACGCCACTGAGCTGAGCCTGGTGCTGATGCTGGTGGCGGCCGTGGCCGGCGTGGCCATTGGCTGGCTCATCACCCGTGCCGTGGTGGCACCGCTGCGCAGCGCGGTCCAACTGGCCGAGAAGGTGGCCCAGGGCCATCTGACCAATGCCATAGCGAGCGGCGGGCCAGACGAACTGGGCCAGCTGCTGCGGGCGCTGGGCGCCATGCAGGAGCAGTTGCGCAGCATCGTCGTGGAAGTGCGCGGCAATGCGGAGCAGGTGGCATCCGCCAGCTCGCAGATCGCGGCGGGCAACAGCGACCTGGCCCAGCGCACCGAGCAGCAGGCATCGGCCCTGCAGATGACGGCTTCGTCCATGGACCAGCTCGACTCCACCGTGCGCGGCAATGCCGATCACGCAGAGAAGGCCAACCTGCTGGCTTCGTCCGCCAGCGACATCGCCACGCGCGGTGGCGATGCCATCTCTGCCGTCGTGGGCACCATGCGCAGCATCCAGGATGCGTCCGAGCGCGTGGTCAGCATCATCGAGGTGATCGACGGCATTGCGTTCCAGACCAATATTCTTGCGCTCAATGCGGCCGTGGAGGCCGCACGGGCCGGCGAACAGGGCCGGGGCTTTGCCGTGGTCGCCGCCGAGGTCCGCACGCTGGCCCAGCGCAGCTCGGGCGCGGCGCGGGAAATCCGTGACCTGATCCAGGCCAACGCCCAGCGCGTGGCCCTGGGGGCCGAGGAGGTGGACAGCGCGGGTGCGACCATGGCCTCGGTGCAGGAGGTGATTGCCAAGGTCTCGCGCATGATCGGCGCCATCAGCCACTCCAGCGGCGAACAGAGCGCTGGCGTGAGCCACGTCAACAGCGCCATCGTCCGCATCGAGGAGGGGACCCAGCAGAACGCCGCGCTGGTGGAGCAGACCAGTTCGGCCGCCGAGAGCCTGCGCAAGCAGGCCCATCAGCTGGTCGAACTCATGGCGCGTTTCAGGACGGCCTGAACGCGGTGGCCGGGGCCGGGCGCAGCCGGTCGTGGAGCGCCGCCAGCACCAGGGTGGCTGCCACGGGCAGGGCCCAGCCCATGCCGTTGCCCGGCAGGCTGTTCAGGAAGGCCGGCAGCCAGTCCTGCCAGCCGGCCGCCTTGGCGGCATCGACAAGACCGAACACCAGCGCCACGGCCAGCACCGGCGCGAACACGCGCTGCGCATTGCGCCACAGGCCTGACAGCAGGCTCAACACCACCAGGGCGATGGCCAGCGGATAAATGCCCACCAGCACGGGGCCGGACAGGGCGATCAGCTGGGCCAGGCCCTGGTTGGACACCAGGATGCACGCCAGCCCAATGGCCACCACCACCGCGCGGTAGGGCAGGCGCAGCATCTCGCTGAAGTAGGCGCCACAGGCGCTGACCAGGCCCACGGCCGTGGTCAGGCAGGCCAGGGAAATCACCACGGCCAGCAGCAGGCTGCCGATGGGGCCGAAGGTGTGATCCACATAGCGCGTGAGGATGAGCACACCGGTCTGCGCCTGCGGGGCGATGGACTGGCTGGTGGCACCCAGATGGATCAGCGACAGATACACCAGGCCCAGGCCCACGGCCGCGATCACGCCCGCGATGATGGCGTAGCGCGTCTGCAGCCCGGTGTGGGAGATGCCCCGGTCCCGGATGGCGTTGACGATGACGATGCCGAAGGCCAGGGCGCCCAGCGCGTCCATGGTCTGGTAGCCCTCCAGAAACCCTTCGGTCAGGGGCGCGACCAGGTAGTCGCCGCTGGCGCTGGTGGCGGCACCGGCCGGCAGGAGCACGGCGGCGGCACCCAGCACTACCAGGGCCAGGATCAGCACGGGCGTGATCAGCTTGCCGATGGTGTCGATCAGCTTGCCGGGGAACAGGGACAGGCCCATGACCAGCACAAAGTACACCGCCGAGTAGATGAACAGCGCAGTGCTGCTGTGGCCCACGAAGGGCGCAAAGCCCATCTCGAACGACACGGTGGCCGTGCGCGGCGTGGCAAACAGCGGGCCGAGGATGAGATAGATCAGCAGGCCCAGCACCATGCCGGCCTTGCGGCCCACGGGCGAGGTCAGCGCATCGAGCCCGCCGCCCACGCGCGCCAGCGCCACCACGGTGAGCAGCGGCAGGCCCACGCCCGTGAGCAGAAAGCCCGTGGCCGCAGCGGCCGCGTGCTCGCCGGCGCCCTGGCCGACCATGGGCGGAAAGATGATGTTGCCCGCGCCGAGGAACAGCGCAAAGGTCATGAAGCCTAGGGCGATAAGGTCCCGGGTCTTGAGTGTTTGCATGGATGCAGAAATGAAAAGGTCCCGCCTTGCCGCATGGCAGGCAGTTCCGGAAACGGTGGGAGGCGCGGAGCGGATGGGGCAGCAATGGCGCAGGCCCGATGGCCGCGCATGCCGCGCGGCCGGCTCCGCAAAGGGCAGCATTTTAGGGCGGTGGCCCGAAGCGGGTGAAAAATGTCAGTGATTGCTCTTAATGAGATGCATGCAAACCATTCATGTCATGTGAGTGACATGCCTGCAGGCGATGTCCAGGATCCCAGCTGGCGATCCATGGCTTCATCCCCCGCGGCCAGGTACAGGCATCAGGGGCTGGCGCACCCGCTGCCGCTATGGCGTGGACAATGGCGTCATGGTTTTGCAACTGCATCTGTTCCCCTCGGCAGCGAATCCGGCACATGGGCTGCCGAGCGCCTTCTGCGCGGCGCTGCCTGCGACGGAGCTGGCCCATGGCTGATCTGTTCACCCAGGAGCCCTCCGCACCACTGGCCGAAGCCCTGCGGCCCAAGACCCTGGACGAGGTCGTGGGCCAGTCCCATCTGCTGGGCGAGGGCAAGCCGCTGCGCCTGGCCTTCCAGTCAGGCAAGCCGCATTCCATGATCTTCTGGGGGCCACCCGGCGTGGGCAAGACCACGCTGGCACGGCTCACGGCCACGGCCTTCAAGTGCGAGTTCATCGCGCTGTCTGCGGTGTTCTCCGGGGTCAAGGACATCCGCGCGGCCATGGAGCAGGCGCAGCAGAACCTGGCCATGGGCCGGCACACCATCCTCTTCGTGGACGAGATCCACCGCTTCAACAAGTCCCAGCAGGATGCGCTGCTGCCCTATGCGGAAAGCGGGCTGGTCACCTTCATCGGCGCCACCACGGAGAACCCTTCCTTCGAGGTGAATTCGGCACTGCTGTCGCGCGCGCAGGTCTATGTGCTGCAATCCCTGACCGACGATGAACTCAGGCAACTGCTGCTGCGGGCGCAGGAAAAGGCCCTGGGCGGCCTGGAGTTCGACGACCTGGCGCGGGACACCATCGTCGGCTATGCCGATGGCGATGCCCGGCGGTTCCTGAACCTGCTGGAGCAATGCCAGACGGCGGCCGGCGCTGCGGGCGTCACGCGGATCGATGCCGAGTTCGTGCAGAACGCGCTGACCTTGAATGCCAGGCGCTTCGACAAGGGCGGCGACAACTTCTACGACCAGATCTCGGCCCTGCACAAGTCCGTGCGCGGCTCCCATCCCGATGCGGCGCTGTACTGGCTCACGCGCATGCTCGATGGCGGCGCCGATGCGCGCTACCTGTCGCGGCGCATCGTGCGCATGGCCTGGGAGGATATCGGCCTGGCCGACCCGCGCGCCATGCAGATCGCCAACGACGCAGCCCTGACCTATGAGCGCCTGGGCAGCCCCGAAGGCGAGCTGGCGCTGGGCCAGGCCGTCATCTACCTGGCCATGGCCGCCAAGAGCAACGCCGGCTACAACGCCTACAACAAGGCCCGGGCCTTCGTGAAGCAGGACAGGAGCCGCGAGGTGCCCGTGCACCTGCGCAACGCGCCCACCAAGCTCATGAAGGAGCTGGGCTACGGCCATGAATACCGCTACGCGCACGATGAGCCCAACGCCTACGCGGCCGGAGAGACCTATCTGCCCGAAGGCATTGCGGAGCCGGGCTGGTACCAGCCCGTGCCGCGGGGCCTGGAGATCAAGATCGGCGAGAAGCTGGCCGTGCTGCGCAAGTGGGACGAAGAGGCTGGCGGCGCATAGCCGAAGCCGGTGAGGGCAGGCCGGTGCCGGGGCTAGGCGCCCGGGCCGGGCTCCACCGCCACGTCCCGCGCGTGCAGGGGGGCGTGGCACTCCGAGCAGACGACCAGGGGGTCGAACGTGTGGCCGCACACCGTATGCCGGTGCAGCAAGGGCCGGCCTTCCTCGCCGGACATGTGTACATCGCCCCAGTGCACGATGGCCATGACCACGGGATGCAGGTCCAGCCCCTTGGGCGTGAGGCGGTACTCGTGCCGTACCGGCGCCTCCTGGTAGGCCACCTTCTTGAGCACGCCGGCCTCGACCAGCCTGGCCAGCCTGTCCGACAGCATGGGGCGTGAAATGCCCAGGCGCCCCAGGAATTCATCGAAGCGGCGCACTCCCAGAAAGCAGTCGCGCAGCACCAGCAGCGTCCAGCGGTCACCGATGACCGAGACCGTGCGTGCGATGGAGCAGCGCTCCTCTTCCAGTTCGTTCCATTTCATTGGGCAGTTCCCCGCTTGACGGGTTCAGATTTTAAACCTACCGTGCATAAAGTTCAAAAAATGAACTGACTTCTTCATCCACGGAGATTCCATGACCGACAAGAAAGCCATCCTCGTCATCGGTGCCGGTGACGCCACGGGCGGGGCGATTGCCCGGCGTTTTGCGCGCGAAGGCTATATCGCCTGCGTCACCCGCCGCGATGCCGACAAACTCCAGCCGCTGGTCGAGCAGATCCGCGCTGCAGGGGGTGAAGCCCATGGTTTTGGCAGCGACGCGCGCAAGGAAGAGGAAATGGTGGCCCTGGTGCAGAAGATCGAGGCCGAGATCGCACCCATCGAGGTCGCCGTCTTCAACATCGGCGCCAACGTGCGCTTTGGCATCACCGAAACCACGGCGCGCGTCTACTTCAAGGTCTGGGAGATGGCCTGCTTCGCCGGCTTCCTGATGGGGCGGGAGGCGGCCAGGGTGATGCTGCCGCGCGGCCGGGGCACCATCATCTTCACGGGCGCCACTGCCAGCCTGCGCGGGCGCGAGGGCTTTGCGGCGTTTGCCGGCGCCAAGCACGGCCTGCGCGCGCTGGCCCAGAGCATGGCGCGCGAGCTCTGGCCCAAGGGCATCCATGTGGCCCACCCCGTGATCGACGGCGCCATCGACACGGAGTTCATCCGGAGCAACTTTCCCGAGCGCTATGCCCTCAAGCAGCAGGACGGCATCCTCAATCCCGACCACATCGCCGACCTCTACTGGCAACTGCACCAGCAGCCGCGCGATGCCTGGACGCATGAAACCGAAATCCGCCCCTGGATGGAGTCCTGGTAGGCCCTTCAGCCATTTGCGTCCCTTCAGCCGCTTCAGCCCCTTCGCTTCGATGTTCCATCCCATTTGATGCAGGCCGTGCCATGAAACCCAACGTGCAATTCCTCTTCGACTTCGGCAGCCCCAACGCCTATCTCTGCCACCAGGTCATCCCCGCAATCGAGGCGCGCAGCGGCATCCGCTTCGACTATGTGCCGGTCCTGCTGGGCGGCCTGTTCAAGCTGGCCAACAACCGCTCACCGGCCGAGGCGAATGCCGACATTCCCAACAAGCGCGCCTATGAGGCGCTGGAACTGCAGCGTTTCGTGCAAAGGCATGGGCTCACGCGCTTCCGGATGAATCCGCACTTTCCCGTCAACACCCTGCAGATCATGCGCGGGGCCGTGGCGGCGCAGGGCCTGGGCTGCTTCGAGCGTTATGTGGATGCGGTGTTCTCCAGCATGTGGGAGAAGGGCTGCAAGATGGACGATGCCCAGGTGATCGGCACCGAGCTGTCCGGGGCGGGCCTGGACGCCCCAGCCCTGATCGCCGCAAGCCAGACGCCCGAAGTCAAGGCGCGGCTGCTGGCAAATACCGAGCAGGCCTTCCACCGTGGCGCTTTCGGATCGCCCACCTTTTTTGTTGGCGACGAGATCTACTTCGGCAAGGACCGCCTGCGCGATGTGGAGGAACAAGCGCTGCGGGCCTGCAGCCAGCCTCAGGCCGATCGCCCGTCGTAGCGCGTGATGCGCAGCGCCTCGGGGTCCACGCCTTCCAGGCAGCGCACGTTGACGGCCGCCATGTGCCGGCCCTGGGGATCGATGGCCTCGCCGAACGGATGGATGCCGCAGGTCGGGCAGAAGCGGTGCTGGATCAGGTGCCGGTTGAAGGTGTAGGTCCGCATCTGTTCATCGGGCGTCTGCAGCTGCAGCTGTTCGCGGGGAACGAACCACATGAGCGCGCCCTTGCGTGCGCAGATGGAGCAGTTGCAGGCCATGGCCTGGGTGAGTTCGCCTTCCACATCGAAAGCGATGCCGCCGCAGTGGCAGCTGCCGTGGTATTTCATCGGGGTTCTCCGTGGCCACCGCTGGCTGGCGGCACTGCCGCTGATGGTAGGAGTTCATGCTGGCTACGGCAAATTGCTGCAGTGCTACATAAGAGCACGTGGCTTGTAAAGCCTCGGGAAACCCCCCTGCAACAAGGCGTTGCAGGCCACCGGGGGGTGCCTAGAATCGCCAATCCCCTGCGGTTTCCGGGCCACAAGCCAGGATGCGGCGGGAGAGCTTCCACCACCATGGCATTGCTGGCTCCGTTCGTTTGGATGCGAGGCACGCTGAATGTCTCCATCCTGGACTAAAGGGGAGAGCGCATATGGACATACTGCTTCAGCAGGTCATCAACGGATTGGTCCTGGGCAGCATGTACGCCCTGATCGCCCTGGGCTACACCATGGTGTACGGCATCATCCAGCTCATCAACTTCGCCCATGGCGAGGTGCTCATGGTCGGCGCGCTGACCAGCTGGAGCTGCATAGGCCTGATGCAGGAGGCCATGCCCGGTGCGCCGGGCTGGCTGATCCTGCTGCTGGCGACCGTGATCGCCTGCGTGGTGGCCGCGGCACTGAATTTCGTGATCGAGAAAGTGGCCTACCGCCGCCTGCGCAGCAGTCCGCGCCTGGCGCCGCTGATCACGGCCATCGGCGTCTCGCTGCTGCTGCAGACGCTGGCCATGATCATCTGGAAGCCCAACTACAAGGCCTATCCCACGCTGCTGCCGAGCACGCCCTTCGAGATCGGCACGGCGGTGATCACGCCCACCCAGATCCTGGTGCTGGTGGTCACGGCGATCGCGCTGGCATCGCTGACCTATCTGGTCAACTACACCAAGCTCGGGCGGGCCATGCGGGCCACGGCCGAGAATCCGCGCGTGGCGGCCTTGATGGGCGTCAAGCCCGACGTGGTGATCTCGGCCACCTTCATCATCGGCGCCGTGCTGGCGGCCATCGCGGGCATCATGTACGCCTCCAACTACGGCACGGCCCACCACACCATGGGCTTTCTGCCGGGGCTCAAGGCCTTCACGGCGGCCGTGTTCGGCGGCATCGGCAACCTGGCCGGCGCCGTGGTCGGCGCCATGCTGCTGGGGCTGATCGAGTCCATAGGCTCGGGCTACATCGGCGACCTCACGGGCGGCGTATTGGGCAGCCACTACACCGACATCTTCGCCTTCATCGTGCTCATCATCATCCTGACGCTGCGCCCCTCGGGCCTGCTGGGTGAGCGTGTGGCCGACCGCGCCTGAGGAGACCCGCATGAACAGCAAGAAGACCGTGCAATGGATTCTGGGCGGCCTGGCGCTGATGGTGCTGCCGCTGGTGCTGCAGTACTTCGGCAATGCCTGGGTGCGCATCGCCGACCTGGCCCTGCTCTATGTGCTGCTGGCACTGGGCCTGAACGTGGTGGTGGGCTATGCAGGCCTGCTGGACCTGGGCTACGTGGCCTTCTACGCCGTGGGCGCCTACATGTTCGCGCTGATGGCCTCGCCGCATCTGGCGGAGACCTTCGAGGGCTTTGCCGCCATGTTCCCTGACGGGCTGCATACCTCCATCTGGCTGGTGATACCGCTGGCGGCGCTGCTGGCGGGCATCACGGGAATACTGCTGGGCATCCCGGTGCTCAAGCTGCGCGGGGACTACCTGGCCATCGTCACGCTGGGCTTCGGCGAGATCATCCGCATCTTCATGAACAACCTGGACCAGCCGGTCAACATCACCAACGGCCCCAAGGGCATAGGCCAGATCGACTCGGTGAAGATTCTGGGCCTGGACCTGGCCAAGCGCCAGGAGATCTTCGGCTACGACATCAGCTCGGTCACGCTGTACTACTACCTGTTCCTCTTCCTGGTGCTCGTCAGCATCGTGATCTGCTGGCGCTTGCAGGACTCGCGCATCGGCCGCGCCTGGATGGCTATCCGCGAGGACGAGATCGCCGCCAAGGCCATGGGCATCAACACGCGCAACATGAAGCTGCTGGCCTTCGGCATGGGCGCTTCCTTCGGTGGTGTCTCGGGCGCCATGTTCGCGGCCTTCCAGGGCTTCGTCTCGCCCGAGTCGTTCAGCCTCATGGAGTCCATCATGATCGTGGCCATGGTGGTGCTCGGCGGCCTGGGCCATTTGCCGGGCGTGATCCTGGGGGCGGTGCTGCTGTCGGCCCTGCCCGAGGTGCTGCGCTATGTGGCCGGGCCTCTGCAGCAGATGACCGACGGGCGGCTTGACGCCTCCATCCTGCGCCAGTTGCTGATCGCGCTGGCCATGATCGTCATCATGCTGATGCGTCCGCGGGGCCTGTGGCCGTCGCCCGAGCATGGCAAGAACCTGCCGCACCAGTCCTGAGCATGGAGACAACGCAGATGGCGAACACGGCAGACAACGGCTCCACCTCCCCGGTGCTCAGGGTTTCGGGCATTTCCAAGCGCTTTGGCGGACTGCAGGCCCTGTCCGATGTGGGCATGACCATTGGCCGTGGCCAGGTCTACGGCCTGATCGGTCCCAACGGCGCGGGCAAGACCACTTTCTTCAACGTGATCACGGGCCTGTACACGCCCGACAGCGGCAGCTTCGAACTGGCCGGCAAGGCCTACGAGCCCTCGGCCGTGCACAAGGTGGCCAAGGCCGGCATTGCGCGCACCTTCCAGAA
The DNA here is from genome assembly GCF_002193035.1 of Delftia sp. K82. Classification (NCBI taxonomy): domain Bacteria; kingdom Pseudomonadati; phylum Pseudomonadota; class Betaproteobacteria; order Burkholderiales; family Comamonadaceae; genus Delftia; species Delftia sp. K82. The sequence continues at coordinate 499,771 of NZ_MYFL01000001.1, forward strand.
CATCCGGCTGTTTGCCGAGATGACGGCGCTGGAGAACGTGATGGTCGGGCGCCATGTGCGCACGCATTCGGGCCTGATCGGCGCGGTGTTCCGCACGCCAGGCTTCAAGGCCGAGGAAGCCGCGATCCGCGCGCGGGCCCGCGAACTGCTGGACTACGTGGGGATTTCCAAATACGCCGACTTCAAGGCCCGCACGCTGAGCTACGGCGACCAGCGCCGCCTGGAGATCGCGCGGGCGCTGGCCACCGACCCGCAACTGATCGCGCTGGACGAGCCTGCCGCCGGCATGAACGCCACCGAGAAAGTGCAGCTGCGCGAGCTGATCGACCGCATCCGCCGGGACCAGCGCACCATCTTGCTGATCGAACACGACGTGAAGCTGGTCATGGGCCTGTGTGATCGCGTCACCGTGCTGGACTATGGCAAGCCCATCGCCGAAGGCACGCCGGCCGAGGTGCAGAAGAACGACAAGGTGATCGAAGCCTATCTGGGCACCGGAGGACACTGAACCATGGGTGAGCAAGTGCAAGACAAGGGCGTGTCCGCGCCGGTGCTGTTGAAGGTCCAGGGACTGAAGGTGGCCTATGGGGGCATACAGGCCGTCAAGGGCGTGGACTTCGAGGTCCGCCAGGGCGAGCTGGTCTCGCTGATCGGCTCCAACGGTGCGGGCAAGACCACGACCATGAAGGCCGTCACACGCAGCCTGCAGATGGCGGACGGCGACGTGCACTACCTGGGCCGCAGCATCCGCAACGTGGGCGCCTGGGATCTGGTGGCCCAGGGCCTGGTCATGGTGCCGGAGGGGCGCGGCGTGTTCGCGCGCATGACCATCACCGAGAACCTGCTCATGGGCGCCTACACGCGCAACGACAAGGCCGGCATTGCCGCCGACATCGAGCGCATGTTCGGCATCTTCCCGCGCCTGAAGGAGCGCCGCGACCAGCTGGCCGGCACCATGTCGGGTGGCGAGCAGCAGATGCTGGCCATGGCGCGCGCGCTGATGAGCCAGCCCAAGGTGCTGCTGCTGGACGAGCCCTCCATGGGCCTGTCGCCCATCATGGTGGACAAGATCTTCGAGGTGGTGCGCGATGTGCATGCGCTGGGCGTGACGCTGGTGCTGGTTGAGCAGAACGCCAGCCGTGCGCTGGCGCTGGCCGATCGCGGCTATGTGATGGAGTCCGGCCTGATCACCATGACCGGGCCCGGCCAGACCCTGCTCAGCGATTCGCGCGTGCGGGCCGCCTACCTGGGCGAGTGAACTCCGGGGCAGCCGCCTGTGCAGAGGTTGCTGGAATGTCCCGTGCCATCGACGGGATATGGCAAAAATATGACGATTTGATGAAGATTCATCGAATGCCCATCGATGCGGGATGTTGCGTATCTGTGCGATGAAGCAGGTTTTTCGAGAAAATTCGCGCAAAAAAGCAATTTTTAGAAAGAAATCGAAAATCCAGCTTCTGGCGCTGCGGGCGCGATAATTCAGGCCTTCCAGCACCCGGGCGCACCTCACATGAACTGGCTCCAACACATCCCTGTCGGGCTGCAGACCGTGGTCCTGCTGGCCATGAGCAATGTCTTCATGACGTTTGCCTGGTATGGGCACCTGAAGAACCATGCCTCGTCGCCCTGGTACGTGGCAGCCCTTGTCAGCTGGGGCATTGCGCTGTTCGAGTACCTGCTGCAGGTGCCCGCCAACCGCATAGGCCACACGCAGTTCAGCGTGGCGCAGCTCAAGATCATCCAGGAGGTGATCACGCTGTCGGTGTTCGCGCCTTTTGCCGTGCTCTACCTGAACCAGCCCCTTAAATGGGACTTCCTCTGGGCCGGCCTGTGCATGGTGGGCGCGGTGTATTTTATTTTTCGCAGCGGCTGACAAGGCGGCGCGCCGGCGCGCAAAAACGCGCTTGGGACTCAAGGGTACACTTCGCCCCGTTCAAGCCGGGAAGCCATGCCAAGCATCCGCAATGTGACGCAGTGAGTCGCCTGGTTCCCACTTTTCCCGGTAAGGAGCATTCATGCTTTTTGGCAAACTATTGCCACGCGAAGGCAATTTCTTCGAGATGTTCAACCAGCATGCCGACCGCATCGTCGATGCCGCGCATGCCTTCTCGCAGCTTGTCGCCAACTACAACGATCCTCATCTTCGCGAGAAGTACAACGAGGACGTGAACAACGCCGAGCGTGCCGCCGACCGCGTGACGCATGACGTCACCAAGGCGCTGCACAAGACCTTCATCACGCCGCTGGACCGCGAGCACATCCACTCGCTGATCAACACCATGGACGACGTGGCCGACCTGATCCAGGACTCGGCCGAGACCATGGCGCTGTACGACGTGCGCCACATGACGGATGAGATCACGCGCCTGACCGACCTGTGCGTACGCTGCTGCGAGCGGCTGCGCGATGCGGTCAAGCTGCTGTCGCGCATCTCCGATCCATCGGTGGTGGACGCGGCGATGAAGACCTGCGAGGAAATCGACCGCCTCGAATCGGACGCCGACCGGGTGATGCGCTCGGCCATGAGCAAGCTGTTCCGCGAAGAGCCCGATGTGCGCGAAGTCATCAAGCTCAAGGCCATCTACGAGCTGCTGGAGACGGTGACCGACCGCTGCGAGGACGTGGCCAACCTGATCGAGGGCATCGTCCTCGAGAATTCCTGAGCCCTCGCGGAGTCGTTTCGTTATGGAATCCGTACAAGCGGCCCTGTGGGTCGTGATCCTGCTGGTGGTGCTGGCCTTGCTGTTCGACTTCATGAACGGCTTCCACGATGCTGCCAACTCGATCGCCACCGTGGTCTCCACGGGCGTGCTCAAGCCCACACAGGCCGTGGCCTTCGCGGCCTTCTTCAACGTGGTGGCGGTCTTTGTCTTCCACCTCAGCGTGGCGGCCACCGTGGGCAAGGGGATCGTCCAGCCCGGCATCGTGGACACGCACGTGGTCTTCGGCGCCCTGGTCGGCGCCATTGCCTGGAACGTGATCACCTGGCATTACGGCATCCCCAGCAGCTCCTCGCATGCGCTGATCGGCGGCATCGTGGGCGCCGTGATCGCCAAGGCCGGCGCGGGCGCACTGATCGCCAGTGGCATCTGGAAGACCGTGGCCTTCATCTTCGTCTCGCCGCTGCTGGGCTACCTGCTGGGCTCGCTGATGATGGTGCTGGTGGCCTGGATCTGCCGCCGCGCCGCTCCCAACCGGGTGGACCGCTGGTTCCGCCGGCTGCAGCTGGTCTCCGCCGGCGCCTACAGCCTGGGCCACGGCGGCAATGATGCGCAAAAGACCATCGGCATCATCTGGCTGCTGCTGATCGCCACCGGCTATGCCAATGCCGGCGACGCGGAGCCGCCGCTGTGGACCATCGTCAGCTGCTACCTGGCCATCGGCCTGGGCACCATGTTCGGCGGATGGCGCATCGTCAAGACCATGGGCCAGAAGATCACCAAGCTCAAGCCCGTGGGAGGCTTTTGCGCCGAAAGCGGTGGCGCGCTGACGCTGTTCTTCGCGACCTTCCTGGGCGTGCCGGTCTCGACCACGCACACCATCACGGGCGCCATCGTCGGCGTGGGCTCCACCCAGCGTGCCAGCGCCGTGCGCTGGGGCGTGGCAGGCAACATCGTCTGGGCCTGGGTGCTGACGATTCCCGCAAGCGCCTTCGTGGCATCGATTGCCTACTGGATCAGCCTCCAGCTGTATTGAGCTAGAGCCATCGCCAAAAAGAAAGACCGCCAATGGCGGTCTTTCTTTTTAGGAGAGGCATTGCGCATCACTGGGAAATCTTGCGCGCTTCCTCCACCTGGTGCTCGAAGTAGTGCTGGAAGCTGTAGGCAATGCTGGCCATGAGCACGGCGGCGCCCAGCATCAGGGACAGCGCAATGGCAAAGATGGTTGACCAGCCCGTGCGCCCGGCCTGCGCCTGCAAATCAACGCCGGGGTTGTGGCGCCGGTTCCAGGCTTCGGTGTCGGTCAGCCCGTAGAGGATGGCGCGCAGCGCGCAGCCGGCGATGGTGAAGCCCAGCAGCGGAATCAGCAGCCAGCTGAGCTGGTCGTCCTGCCCCAGTTGCTGGACGCGCTCGATGCCGTAAACGCCCAGCGCCGTGGGCACGGGCAGCAGCCAGCCCAGCCAGTCGCCAAAGCCATGCAGATAGAAGCGGTGCAGCCCCAGCGGCCCGCCGACAAAGGCCAGCCAGGTCGTCAGGGTCTTGCTTTTGGAGCGCGCAGCCCCCTGCTGTGCTTGAGCGGGCTGAGGCAAAGGCGTGCTGGGTCGGTTCATGCACCCATTATTCGGGCGAACTGCGGTTGCCGTCTCCCAGGGTCTTCTCCATGAGAACGATGTCCAGCCAGCGGCCGAACTTCCATCCCATGGAGCTCAGCGTGCCCGCCGGGGTGAAGCCCGCGGCGCGGTGCACGCCGATGGAGCCGGCATTGGCCGAGTCACCGATCACCGCCAGCAGCTTGCGCACGCCGGCCGCCTCGCATTCGCGCGACAGCGCATCGAGCAGCAAGCGGCCCACGCCCTGGCCACGCGCCGCGTCATGCACGTAGATGGAATCCTCGGCGGAGAAGCGATAGGCCGGGCGCGGCTTGAACCAGTTGGCGTAGGCAAAGCCCAGCACCTGGCCCTGTTCGTCCACGGCGACCAGATAGGGCAGGCCCTTGGCCAGCACGTCCGCGCGGCGCGTTGCCATGTCCGATTCGGCAGGGGGATCGGTCTCGAACGTGCCCGTGCCGTGCAGCACGTGGTGGCGGTAAATGGAGGTGATGGCGGCGAGATCGCCGTCCAGGCTTGAGCGAATGGTAGGCATGGAAAGGGAAGTTGGATATAATCGCTGGCTTTACGGCGTGTCGCTGGCCGGGTGGCCATGTCGCGTGTCTCAAACGCCGCAAAACATGTGCAGCCATTCATTGTCTAGTTAATTGTGTGGTGGCTGCGCCCACCCGAAGGAAAATCATGGTCGTCATTCGACTCTCTCGCGGCGGTTCCAAGGCCCGTCCGTTCTACAACATCGTTGCCGCTGACAAGCGCGTGCGTCGCGATGGTTCGTTCATCGAACGCCTGGGCTTCTACAACCCCAACGCCCGTGGCGGCGAAGAGGGTCTGCGCGTTGCTCTGGACCGCGTGAACTACTGGAAGGGCGTTGGCGCGCAGGCTTCCGAGACCGCAGAGCGCCTGATCAAGCAGGCCACCCAGAAGACTGCTGCCTAATTCAGCATCCCTTCTGAAATCGGGTTCCGTTGGCTTGTCTGACGGAGCCCGTTTTTGTTTTCCCCTCCGGATCGCCTTGCACGGATCTGCAACGATCTGCATCGACTGTCCATCTACTGCCTACCGACTGCCATGAGCCACATGCCTGAACTCGAAGCCAGCGTCCTGCCCGCCGATGCCGTGGAGGTCGGGCGCATCGCCGATGCCTGGGGCATCAAGGGCTGGTTCAAGGTGGCCGCCTTCAGTGCCGACCCCGAGGCCCTGTTCACTGCAAAGCAGTGGTATCTGCAGCCCCCCGAGAAGGGTGCGCGGCAGTTCACCGGTACGGTGCTGCTGCCGGTCAAGCAGGCGCGCGTCCACTCCGATTCCGTCGTCGCCACATCGCCTGTCGTGAACGACCGCAATACCGCCGAGGCCCTGCGTGGCGCGCGCATCTTCGTGGCGCGCAGCGATTTCCCGCAGCCCGAAGATGGCGAGTATTACTGGGTCGATCTGCTGGGCCTGTCCGTGGTCAACCGCGAGGGCGTGGCCCTGGGCGTCGTCCGCGACCTGCTGTCCACCGGCCCGCAGACCGTGCTGGTGCTGACCTATGAGGAGGATGGCAAGGAGCGCGAGCGCATGATTCCCTTTGTCGATGCCTATGTGGACAAGGTGGATCTGCCGGGCAAGACCATCGTTGCCGACTGGCAGCCCGACTATTGATCGCCGACCTCCATGCGCTTCGACATCATCACGCTGTTCCCCGAGCTGTTCACGCCGTTTCTTGAAAGCGGCGTCACGCGCCGTGCCTATGCCTCGGGCCAGGTCGGCGTGCACCTGTGGAATCCGCGCGACCATGCCCAGGGCAACTACCGGCGCGTGGACGATCGCCCCTTTGGCGGCGGTCCGGGCATGGTGATGATGGCCGAGCCGCTGCAGCGCTGCCTGGAGACGGCCCGGCAGGCGCGCCGTGATGCAGGCGAGCCCGAGCCGGCTCCCGTGGTGCTGTTCTCGCCGATCGGCACCACGCTGCGCCATGCCGTGGTGGCCGACTGGGCGCAGGGACAGGGCGCAATCTTGCTGTGCGGCCGCTACGAGGGCCTGGACCAGCGCTTCATCGATAGCCATGTCACGCACCAGTTGAGCCTGGGCGACTTCGTGCTTTCTGGTGGCGAGATCGCTGCCATGGCCCTGCTGGATGCCGTCGCACGGCTGCAGCCCGGCGTGCTCAATGACGAAGGCAGTTTCCAGCAGGACAGCTTCAATCCGGCGCTCGACGGCCTGCTCGATTGCCCGCACTACACCCGCCCCGAAGTCTGGGAAGGGCGTGAAGTGCCGGCGCCACTGTTGTCCGGCCACCACGCGCAGATCGAGCGCTGGCGCCGCGACCAGCGCCTGTCCATCACGGCCAAGCACCGGCCCGAGCTGATAGAGCAGGCGCGCGCCCAGGGCCTGCTCAACGCCAAGGACGAGGGGTTTTTGGCAAAAAACGTCTCCGGGCTATAATCCGCGATTCTTCGATCCTCTATCCGGCCGCTGCTACGAACAAAGCAGCCATGGCGCCAATCCCGGCGCTTGCCAATCCTGGCGCGGACAAGATCGATTGGATGTTGACCATGAATCTGATCCAGATCCTCGAGCAAGAGGAAATCGCCCGTCTGAACAAGACCATCCCCCAGTTCGCCCCCGGTGACACCGTCATCGTGAGCGTGAACGTGGTCGAAGGCAGCCGCAAGCGCGTGCAGGCTTACGAAGGCGTGGTGATCGCCAAGCGCAACCGTGGCCTGAACAGCGGCTTCACCGTGCGCAAGATCTCCAGCGGTGAAGGCGTGGAGCGTACGTTCCAGACCTACTCGCCCCTGATCGCCGGCATCGAAGTCAAGCGTCGCGGTGATGTGCGTCGTGCCAAGCTGTACTACCTGCGCGAGCGCAGCGGCAAGTCGGCCCGCATCAAGGAAAAGCTGCCGTCGCGTGTCAAGGTTTCTGCCGAAGCCTAAGCACCTGCGTCACAGCTGGAAAGCCGCTACAGTCGCCTGTAGCGGCTTTTTTGTTGTCCGGCCGTTGCCCATCACAAGCCTTCATTCGTGTCCTCACTGCCCGATACCGCCATTCCCGTGCCGACCGGCGGCCCAATGCCCGCAGCCGTGCCGTCGATCGCCGACCCGCGCATGGCGCAACTGATTGGCAAGGACAGCCACCTGCCTGCCGTGCCCCCCGAGGCCCGCACGCCCGAGGCCTTGCGCCAGCGCTTTGCGCTGCCGCCCCAGTGGGCTCCCGAGGTGGTGCGCGAGAAGCGCTTCAGCGATCGCCAGCCCACCGATGCCGCCGTGCTCGTGCCCATCGTGCTGCGCCCCGAGCCCACGGTGCTGCTGACCGAGCGCACGGCCCACCTGTCCACGCATTCGGGGCAGGTGGCATTTCCGGGCGGCAAGCGCGATCCGGAGGATGCCTCTGCCCAGGCCACGGCCCTGCGCGAGGCGCATGAGGAAGTCGGACTGGCCGCCAGCGATGTGCAAGTGCTGGGCACGCTGCCCATCTACATCACGGGCACGGCCTTCCTGATCACGCCGGTGGTGGCCCTGGTCGATCCCCGGGCGCACCTCAATCCCAATCCCTACGAGGTGGCGGATGTGTTCGAGGTGCCGCTGGCCTTCCTGCTCGATCCTGCCAACCATGAGCGCCACGCCATGGTCTGGAACGGCGTGCCGCGCGAATGGTTTGCAATGCCCTACCAGGATGGTGATCGCCAGCGCTACATCTGGGGCGCCACGGCCGGCATGCTGCGAAATCTTTACCGATTCCTGTCGGTCTGATGCCCGGATCGCGGGCCGTGCCACCCCAGGGTCACTGACCTGTCTGCATGCGCCAGTATGATGGCCGGATGAGTTTCTTTGCCATTCTGATCGCCTTGCTGATCGAGCAGGCGCGCCCGTTGACGCCGGCCAATCTCGTGCACACAGGCTACAGAGCCTGGACGGTTTCGGTGCGCCGCAACTTCGATGCCGGCCAGGCGCACCATGGCTGGCTGGCCTGGACCGTGGCGGTGGCATTGCCCTGCGTGCTGGTGACGGGCATCTACCTGCTGCTGCTGTGGGGCGTGGGCTGGCCGCTGGCCATGGTCTGGAATGTGGCCGTGCTCTATGTGACGCTGGGCTTTCGCCAGTTCAGCCACCACTTCACACGCATCCGCGATGCGCTGGATGCAGGCGATGAGTATGCCGCGCGCGAGGCGCTGGCTCACTGGCAGCAGGTCGATGCCAGCGAGGTGCCGCGCAGCGAGGTCGTGCGCCATGTGATCGAGTACTCGGTGCTGGCCGCGCATCGCCATGTGTTTGGCGTTCTGTTCTGGTTCTCTGCGCTGGCAGCGCTGGGGCTGGGCCCGCTAGGCGCCGTGTTCTACCGCATGACCGAGCACCTGTCGCGCTCCTGGTCGCGCAAGGGCCTGGCGGGCGGCACCCAGGTCAGTCCCCAGTTGCAGCACACCTCCCGGCTGGCCTGGACCGTGATCGACTGGTTGCCTGCACGGTTGACGGCGCTGTCCTTTGCCGTGGTCGGCAGCTTCGAGGAAGCCATCGAAGGCTGGCGCTTCCATGCCCAGCGCTTTCCCAACGACAACGATGGCGTGATCCTGGCCGCCACCTCGGGTGCCATCAACGTGCGCCTGGGCGGCGAGGCACTCAAGCGCCGCGAAGGCATCTCGGTGACCCGCGACGACGGCGAGGAGATCGATCTCGATGTGGACAGCGAAGCCACGCCGGGCCGAGAGCCCGAGATCGGCCATCTGCGCAGCGTGGTCGGCCTGGTCTGGCGTTCGGTCGTGGTCTGGCTGCTGCTGCTGGCCCTGCTGTCGCTGGCGCGTTTGCTGGGCTGATCGCTGCGCCGCAGGAGGCGAGCCCTGCCTGTCTTGCCAGGCAGCAGTGGGCCCTTCCTGATGCAGCCGGGTCGTTGTTTTGAGGAGGTCAGTACTTCTGCGCCTGGCTCAATTCATCGAACAGCTCAGCGTAGATGTAGTAGCGGTTGGCGCTGATGTCGTGGTCGGCATCCATTCCGGTTTCCTCGTCTTCCACGCGCGGCATGACGGCGCATCCCGGCTCGTGCAGGTGGGTGCAGTTGTAGAACTTGCATTCCTGCGCATGGGCGCCGATGTCGGGCATGCAGCGGGGCAGGTCCGTGGGCTCTATGTGGCGCAGGCCGAATTCCTGGAAGCCCGGTGAGTCGATCAGCGCCGTGGTGCGCTCTTCGTCCATCCAGTACCAGCTGGTCGTGGTGGTCGTGTGCTTGCCGGAGTTCAGCGCCTGCGAGATCTCGTTGGTGGCCGCGCGTGCGCCGGGCACCAGCAGGTTGATCAAGGTGCTTTTGCCCGAGCCGGACGGGCCCAGGACCAAGGTGGCCTTGCCCTTGAGGTGTTGCATCAGCAACTGCCGGTCGGCCTCGCCTTCGTTGGCCAGCGACAGCGACAGCACCTCGTAGTGCGGCGTTTCCTGGCCCAGGTACATCTCGCGATAGGGCTTCAGGCGCTCCCAGGCATCGGCGAAGGGCTCGGCCAGGTCACGCTTGTTCAGGGCGATCAGGGGCTTGATGTGGGTGGCTTCGGCGGTGATGAGGGCACGGGCCAGCTGGCTTTCGGAGAACACCGGCTCGGCCGCGATCAGGATCAGCACCTGGTCGATGTTGGCCGCAAAGGACTTGGTGCGTATCTCGTCCTGGCGGTAGAACAGGTTGCGCCGTTCCAGCACCTTCTCTATGGTGCCTTCCTCGCCCTGGCCGGCGGGTGGCAATTGCCAGCGCACGCGGTCGCCGACCACGGTCTGGCTCTTCTTGCCGCGCGGATGGCAGATGTGGCGTGCGCCTTCTTCGGTCTCGACCACGCAGTGGCGGCCATGGCTGGAGACGACCAGGCCTTCTCGCAATGCGGAGCGCTCAGCCATGGGATGCCGGGGTGGGATTCATGGACGCTCCAGCAGCGCATCGATGCGCCTTGCGCACTCGATGTCGGTGGACGAGATGCCGTTCACGTCATGCGTGTTCAGGCGCACACCGCAACGGCCATAGCTCACGGTCAGGTCGGGGTGGTGGTCCTGCTGGTGGGCGATCAGGGCCAGCGCGTTCACGAAGGCCATGGTCTCGTAGTAATTGGCAAAGGCGTAGCTCTTGGCGATGGCATCGCCATCGAGCTGCCAGCCCGGCAGGGCCGCCAGTGCGGTGCGCAATTCGTCCGGCGTCAGCGCGCGGCGCTGCTGGGTGGACCAGTCCTGTTGTTGCAAGCGTTGTGTGCTCATGGTGGATGTGAAAGGGTCAGGTCGGAGAAGGCATGCGTGCCAGCCGGGCGAGGGCGGGCGGATGCGAGTAGTAAAAGCCCACGTACCAGGGATCGGGCGTGAGCGTTGAAGCATTGTCCTCGTACAGCTTGAGCAGTGCCGAGGCCAGATGGGCGCCGCTGGCCTGTTGCATGGCATAGGCATCGGCTTCGAACTCGTCGCGGCGCGACAGGGCCGAGAACAGCGGGGTGACAAAGAAGCTGAACACCGGCACGGCCAGCAGGAACAGCAGCAGTGCCACGGCCTCGTTGCCGGCGCCTATCCCGCCATGGCCCAGCGCAAGGTCCAGGCCGGGGCGCACGCCCAGGCCCAGGTAGAACCACAGCTGCTGCGACAGCCAGCCCAGCAGTGCGAAGCCGGCCAGGCTGGCGGCGAACATCAGCAGCATGCGCTTGAGGATGTGGCGGTGCTTGAAGTGGCCCAGTTCGTGCGCGAGCACGGCCTCCACCTCGTCGGCGTCGAGCTGCTTGAGCAAGGTGTCGAAGAACACCACGCGCTTGGAATGGCCGAAGCCCGTGAAATAGGCATTGGCATGGGCCGAGCGGCGGCTGCCATCCATCACGAACAGGCCTTTGGCCGTGAAGCCGCAGCGCTGCATCAGCGCGCTCACGCGCTCCTTGAGCGTGCCTTCGGCCAGCGGTTCGAACTTGTTGAACAGCGGTGCGATGAAGGTCGGAAAGATCCACATCAGCAGCAGGTTGAACGCCGTCCACACGGCCCAGGCCCACAGCCACCACAGGTCGCCGGCCGAGCCCATGAGCCACAGGATCAGGGCCGCCAGGGGAAGGCCGATGGCCGCGCCCATGGCGGTGGACTTGATGGCATCGGTCAGCCACAGCCGCAGCGTCATCTGGTTGAATCCAAAGCGCTGCTCCAGCACAAAGGTCTGGTAGAGCGACAGCGGCAGCTCCACCAGCCCGGAGATCAGGGCAAAGCCGGCCAGCAGTGCCAGTTGCTGCCACAGGCCGGCGCCCATAAGTTCCAGCAGCCACTGGTTGAGCGCGTCGAGCCCGCCCAGCAGCGTCCATGCGAGCAGCACCACGGCGCCCAGCGTCATCTCGATCAGGGCGATGCGGGCCTTGGCCAGCGTGTAGTCGGCGGCCTTTTGATGGGCCGCGAGGCTGATGCGTTGCGCAAAGGCCTCAGGCACCTCGGCCCGATGGCGTGCCACATGGCGGACCTGGCGCGAGGCCAGCCAGGCGCGCAGCAGCCACTGGGCCAGCACGGCTGCGGCAAACAGCAGGGACAGCGTCGAGGAAAAATCGGGGTTGAAGGCCATGTGGCCGCAGTGTAGGCGACAATTTGGGCCATGTCCGAAGCCTCCGAAGCCGCCAGCGCTTGCATTCCCGTCCCCGCCGAACCCGGCACGTCCATCACCCTGGCCAAATCCGATCTCAACCTCGTCTGGCTCGACTGCGAGATGACCGGGCTGCAGCCCGATACCGATCGCATCATCGAGATCGCCGTGGTCGTCACCAGTCCGGACCTGGCCATTCGCATCGAAGGGCCGGTATTTGCCATCCATCAGGCAGATGCGCTACTCGATGGCATGGATGCCTGGAACAAGGGCACACATGGCAGGAGCGGCCTGATCGATCGCGTCAAGGCATCGACCATCAGCGAGGCCGATGCGGAGGCTGCGCTGATCAAGTTCCTCTCGCAGTACGTTCCCAAGGCCAAGGCCCCGCTGTGCGGCAACAGCATCGGGCAGGACAGGCGCTTCATGGAGCGCTACATGCCCAAGCTCAACAACTTCTTCCACTACCGCAATGTCGATGTCAGCACCCTCAAGGAACTGGCCAGACGCTGGAAGCCCGACGCCTATGCGTCCTTCAAGAAGGCCCAGCGCCACACGGCACTGGCCGATGTGCACGAGTCCATCGATGAGCTGGCGCACTACCGTGCGCGCCTGCTGAGCGTCTGAATCTGGCGGCCCCGGCCATTTTTTGTGCCAGGGGCTTGCGGGAAAACCCGGGGAGTGCGACAATCTACAGCTTGCCCCCATCAACAAGGGGCAATTTGCACATCTCCATCACACAAGGGCCCCTGCGCTGTGTGTCTGCGGTCGGTGTCCATAGACCACCATGAAGGCTTTCATGGATGGCGGGACCACCGGTTTCGGACCAGCCGAAAATGCCCATCCGCCCTTTTGCGAAGGGCCGGTTAAGTCTGACGGTGGATGTTGACCCAACCGTCGAGAAAAGCGTGCCAGATCGCTGACTGCGCGTGCTTTTCGTTAGAGCCATTCATGAACGATATCTCTCAAGAGCAGGGCATCATTGCCGCTGCCGATTCCTCTTTTGCTTCCGCCGCTGAAGCATCTTCCGTGCTGAACGCCGCCGTTGCCAGCGCCGAGCAGGCCGCCGAATCCCTGGCCGCCGCCGAAGTCGTGGAAATCGCCGAAGGCGCCGAGGCTGTTGAAGCAGCCCCCGAACTGCCCAATGCCTTCATCGAGCTGGGCCTGGCTGAAGAGCTGGTCCGTGCCGTTGCCGATCTGGGCTACACCCAGCCCACGGCCGTGCAGGCGCAAGCCATTCCCCTGGCCATGGGCAGCGATGACCAGGCCTTCATCGACCTGATGGTGTCCAGCCAGACCGGCTCGGGCAAGACCGCTGCCTTCCTGCTGCCCGTGCTGCACACGCTGATCCAGCAAAAGGCTGACGAAGAAGCCGCCATCCGCGCCGAATATGACCGCCAGTGCGCCGAAGCAACGGCCAGCGGCCAGCCCACGCCCAAGCGCAACAAGCGCAAGGACCCCACGAATCCCCGCAACTTCAAGGCAGCCGTTCCCGGCGCCCTGATCCTGTGCCCCACGCGCGAGCTGGCACAGCAGGTGGCGCATGACGCCATCGAGCTGGTCAAGCACTGCCGCGGCATCCGCATCGCCAACGTGGTGGGCGGCATGCCCTACCAGCTGCAGATCGCCAAGCTGCAGAACGCCAACCTCGTGGTGGCCACTCCCGGCCGTCTGCTGGACCTGCAGCGCTCGATGCAGATCAAGCTCGACCAGGTTCAGTTCCTGGTGGTGGACGAAGCCGACCGCATGCTGGACCTGGGCTTCTCGGACGATCTGGCCGAAGTCAACGACCTGACGGCACAGCGCAAGCAGACCATGATGTTCAGCGCCACCTTCGCGCCCCGCATCCAGCAACTGGCCATGCGCGTGATGCATGACGGCGGCTCCGGCGTGAAGAAGGTCACCATCGACACGCCTCAGGAAAAGCACGCCAGCATCAAGCAAGTGCTGTTCTGGGCCGACAACTCCCAGCACAAGCGCAAGCTGCTGGACCACTGGCTGCGCGACACCACGATCAACCAGGCCATCGTTTTCGCATCGACCCAGGTCGAGTGCGACGGCCTGGCCAATGACCTGCAGCAAGACGGCTTCTCCGCCGTGGCACTGCACGGCGCCCTGAGCCAGGGCCTGCGCAACCGCCGCCTGATGGCGCTGCGCAGCGGTCAGGTGCAGGTGCTGGTGGCTACCGATGTGGCGGCACGCGGCATCGACGTGCCCACCATCACCCACGTCTTCAACTACGGCCTGCCCATGAAGGCAGAGGACTACACCCACCGTATCGGCCGCACGGGCCGTGCCGGTCGCGAAGGTGTGGCCGTCACGTTCGCGGAATTCCGTGACCGTCGTCGCATTTTCGATATCGAGGCCTACAGCCGCCAGCAATTCAAGGCCGAAGTGATTCCTGGCCTGGAACCCGCACAGCGCGCACCCAGCAGCAACGAAGGCCGCGGCGGCCGTCGTGGCGGCGGTGGTTTTGAAAGCCGTGGCGGCGATCGCCGCGGTGCCGGCGGCGGTGGCCGTGGCGGTTTCGGTGGTGATCGTGGCTTTGGCGGGGATCGCGAGCGCAGCTTCGGTGATCGCGGTGGCGATCGTGGCTTCGGCGCACGCCGTGATTCCGAAGGCTATGGCCGCAAGGCTGGCTTCGGTGGCTTTGGCGGTGGCCAGCGCGAAGGCGGCTTCGGCCAGGGCCAAGGTCAGCGTGAAGGCGGCTATAGCCAGGCTCCGCGTGAAGGCGGCTACAGCCAGGCCCCGCGCGAAGGCGGCTTTGGCCGTGGCGGTGAAGGCCGTGGCTTCAGCGGCGACCGTGGTGCTCCGCGTGGCGGCGATCGCCGTGACGGCGCTCCCCGCGAAGGCGGCTTCCGTGGTGCATCCGGCGAGTCGCGCGGCTTTGGCGGTGGCGAATCCCGTGGCGGCTTCGGCGGCGGCGAGCGCCGTCCTGCCTTCGGCAAGAGCGCTCCCAAGCCTTACTCGCCCCAGGGCGGTGATCGCAAGCGCGTCGTGCGCTGATCGATCTCGGCATTGCATGCAGACCGGCCCTTCGGGGCCGGTTTTTTTTCGGCTATCTGCGTCCTCGCGTGGTGCGGCCTGTCCTTGATGGTGCAGAACCTGCTGTCTGGCGGGCTCTGTGACTGCCATAATCGCGGCGCGGAGGTGCCCTGTGGAGTCTTTGATCGCGTCCAGTGTGGATTTTGAACACATGTTCGAACTGGCCCCCGTCTCGCTATGGCTGGAGGACTACAGCGCGCTCAAGCGGCTGCTCGACCAGTGGCGTGCACAGGGCGTGACCGATCTGCAGGCGCATTTCCTGGCCCACCCCCAGGCGCTGCAGCAGTGCAGCGCGGCGCTCAAAGTGGTGCGCGTCAACCAGCGCACGCTGGACCTGTTCGGCGCCAGTGACCAGCAGACCTTTCTTGCCAGCCTGGGCCAGGTGTTCCGCGATGACATGCACGCGGGCCTGGCCTGCGAGCTGGAGGATCTGTGGCAGGGCTCTCTGAGCTTTGCCAACCGCACCGCCAACTACACGCTGGACGGGCGGCGGCTTGATGTGCAGATCCGTGGCCGCATCCTGCCCGGTCATGAAGCGCTTTGGGACTGCGTGCTGGTGTCGCTGGAAGACGTGACGGCCGAGATGCGCAGCGCGCGCCAGCTGCACCGCAGCGAACAGTACTCGCGCGACCTGTTCGAGTACTCGCCCGTGTCGCTGTGGGTCGAGGATTTCAGCGCCATCAAGCGCCTGCTCGACGATGTGCGCGCCCAGGGCATCAGCGACTTCGCCACCTTCCTCAAGGTACACCCGGAATTCGTCTCGCGCTGCATGCAGGAGATTCGCGTCGTGGACGTGAACCGCCAGACGCTGCGCATGTTCGGCGCCACCGACAAGCTGCAACTGCTGAGTCGGCTGGGCCGCATCTTCCGTGACGAGATGATCGACTCCTTTGCCGATCAGTTGCAGGACCTTTGGAGCGGCAAGCTCGTGCAGCACCGCGAAGTGGTGAACTACGCCCTGTCAGGCGACGCTCTGCACATCCACATGCAGCTGGCCGTGCTCGATGGCCATGCCGATGACTGGGGGCTGGTGCTGCTGTCGCTGGTGGACATCACGGCGCGCAAGAAGGCCGAGGCCTACCTCGAATACCTGGGCAAGCACGATGTGCTGACCCAATTGCGCAATCGCGCCTTCTATATCGAGGAACTCAATCGCCTGGCACGCAAGGGCCCCTGGCCGCTGGCGGTGATTGCCATCGACATGAATGGCCTCAAGGAGGCCAATGACGAGCATGGCCATGCCGCAGGCGACGACATGCTGCGCCGCGTGGGCGAAGTGCTGACCAAGGCCGTGGATGCGCCTGCCTGCGCGGCGCGCATAGGCGGCGACGAATTCATGGTGCTTTTGCCGGCTTCGGACGAGCGCGGCGCCGAGGCGGTCAAGGAGCGCATCCTCTCGCTGCTGGAGCTCAACAACCAGTTCTATCCGGGCCAGGCGGTCAGCCTGTCCATGGGCGTGGCCTGCTGCGATTCGGGCAGCCAGGTCGAGGCCACCGTCTCGCGCGCCGACCAGGCCATGTATGCCGAAAAGGCGCGCTACTACAAGGAAAGAATGCTGGACCGCCGGGCGGGCCGCGCTTAGCGGTCTTGCACCGCAGTGCCTGTCAGGCCTCCGAGGCGTGCCGCCCGATTTCGGGCCAGCGGTGGTGCAGGTAGATCCAGGACGCCAGCCCGATCAGCATCATGCTGATCGAGCCCAGGGCCAGCAGTACGGTCGAATGCATCACCAGCGGTGCAATCATGCCCGCCACGATGCCATTGGCCGTGGAGCCGACCACCGCCTGCAGCGATGAAGCCAGGCCGCGCCGCTCCGGGTGGATGTCCAGCACCAGCAGCGTGACCACGGGCACCATCATGGCCCAGCCGAAGGCGAACACCCCCACGGGAATCAGCGCCCAGCTCACGTGGGCGGGCCAGATCAGGTTGGCGACCAGGTTGATGATGGACACGACGAACATGATCAGAAAGCCATGGCGGATCTGGTGCTTGGGCGGAATGCGCCCGGCCAGACGGCCGCTCACCCATGCGCCGCCCATGATTCCTGAGATCGAGATCACGAAGAACCAGAAGAACTGCTGCGGCTGCAGGTGCAGCAGGTCGCCCAGGAAGGCGGGCGCCGACAGCACATACAGAAACATGCCGTTGAACGGCACGCCGCTGGCAAAGGCCAGCAGCACAAAGCGCGGATCGCTGCACAGCTCCTTGTAGCCGTGCATCAGAGGCTTGAAGCGGAAGGGCTGGCGCTGCGCCTGTGGCAGGGATTCCGGCAGGAATCGCCAGTTGATACCCCACAGCAGCACGCCCACCAGGGTCAGGAACCAGAACACTGCCGCCCAGCCCAGGTGTATGAACAGCCAGCCGCCCATCACAGGGGCCAGGGCTGGCGCGATGCCAAAGAAGATGGTGATCTGCGCCATCACGCGCTGGGCCTGGGCGGGTGGAAACAGGTCGCGCACCACGGCGCGCGACACCACGATGCCGGCACCCGTGGACAGGCCCTGCAACGCGCGAAACAGCACCAGCTGCGTGATGTTCTGCGACAGCGCACAGCCCGCCGATGCCAGCGTGAATACGGCCAGCCCCCACAGCACCACGGGGCGGCGGCCAAAGCTGTCGGCCATGGCGCCGTGGAAAAGGTTCATGAAGGCAAAGCCGAACAGATAGGCCGACAGCGTCTGCTGCATCTGCAGCGGCGTGGCGTTCAGGGCCTGGGCGATGCCTGAGAAGGCGGGGATGTAGGTATCGATCGAAAACGGCCCCAGCATGCCCAGGATGGCAAGCAGGACGGCCAGGGCCCAGCGCGGGCCCTGCCAGAGCGGGGAAACATTTTGTGGCATGCAGGCGAGGCGGTTGTGCGTTGCGGGAGACCGCAGGCGCAGAAAAAGGCCGCGCGCCCTTGCGCCTGCGGCAGGGTGACACTGTAGCGGCTTGGCTGGAATCCGGTGTGACGGATGGCTTGGCGAATGACCTGGGCGATGGATGGATTGATAGTTTTTATCTAAATGATGTAAATATCGATAGAATTTATCTTTTTCGCCAGCATGCACAGGTCCGCCGTGGGGTGGATGGCATGGTTCTGAGCGCTTTCGCCAAGGATCTTTCATGATTGTTTCTCGCCGCACGTTGATATCGGGTCTGGCTCCGGCTGCGTTGCAACTGACTGCCGGCGCTGCCTGGTCCAAGGGCCGCCGACTGCAGCTCTCGGCGGCCTATGGCGATGGCATCTTCCACACGCAGAACCTGCGCAACTTCGCGGCGCGCGTGGGTGCCGATACCCAGCAGGCGCTGGAGATCGATGTGGTTTCCAATTCGGCGCTCAAGCCCATGGCGCAGGTGCTTCCTGCGCTCAAGCGCAATGACCTCCAGTTCGGCGAAGTGCTCATGTCGTCCTGTGCGGATATCCACCCGCTGCTGGCCATGGACTCGCTGCCTTTCATGGTGCGTGGCTTTGACGAGGCCGCGCGCCTGTGGCAGTTGACCCGCCCCGTGCTGCAGGAGTTCTTGCTGGCCCAGCAGGGGGCGCGCCTGCTGTTTGCCGTGCCCTGGCCGGCGCAGGGTCTCCTGAGCCGGCGCCCGGTCCACAGCATCGCGGATCTCAAGGGCCTCAGGCTGCGTGTGCAAAGCGATGCGACCAAGCGGTTGGCCGAGCTCTGGGGGGCGCAGCCGGTGGTGATTGCCGTGGGCGATCTGGGTGCCGTTGTGGAGCAAGGTGGCATCGATGCCATGATTACCTCCAGCGCCACGGGCGCCGACATCCAGGCCTGGAAGGCCATGAAGGTGTTTCTGGATATCAAGGCCTGGATTCCCAAGAACATGCTTTGCGTCAGCGAACTTGCCTGGAGGGGCTTCACCGAGCCTGAGCGCCAGGCCATCGGCCGCGCTGCCGAGTCGGCTGAAAAAGAGGGCTGGGCGCTGGCCCAGCAGGCCGATGAGCTGGGCAAGAAGATCCTTGCCGACAACAAGGTATCCGTGGCCGCGCCTTCGGCGGATCTGCGCCACATGCTGGATTTGATGGGGGAGCGCTTTGGCCGGGAGTGGGTGGCCAAGGCTGGCAGCAGCAATATGTCTGTGCTGATGGAATACAACAAGAAAAGGCACTGAGCGCTGTCGCGCCGAGTGCCTTGTTCTGGGTGTTGGTGGTGGGCCCTGAGTGATTCGAACACTCGACCAACGGATTAAGAGTCCGCTGCTCTACCAGCTGAGCTAAGAGCCCACGTATTTCTGCGTGGATGCCTGATGAGATCAGGCAAAAAATTCTTGGTGGGCCCTGAGTGATTCGAACACTCGACCAACGGATTAAGAGTCCGCTGCTCTACCAGCTGAGCTAAGAGCCCCCTCGGGTATTCCGAAGGAATCAGCCTGGATGAATCCAGGCTGAAAAGGAATTTTTGGTGGGCCCTGAGTGATTCGAACACTCGACCAACGGATTAAGAGTCCGCTGCTCTACCAGCTGAGCTAAGAGCCCCAAAAACAAGTCTGCGCTGCAAACGAGACCGCAATTATGCGGCATTTTTTGTGCGCTTGCAGGAAGACGCGCCAAATTTTTAGTTCATGGCATGGTGGCGCTGAGCCGCGCCCGCGTGCCACCCGGTGCGCAGCCGCAAAAAAGGCGGCCGAGGCCGCCTTTGGGGTGCTGGCGCGCAGCGCGCTTACATCAGCAGATGTTCGCCTGCGTTGTCACCGCCCAGGATCACGTAGTTGACCTTGCGGATGTCCATCAGCTTCTTGCCGCCGGAGTAGCTGATCGAGCTTTGCACGTCCTGCTCCATCTCGATCAGGGTGTTGGCCAGAAGGCCCTTGACGGGCTCGAGGATGCGCTTGCCCTCCACGTGCTTGTACTCGCCCTTGTTGAAGTCCGAGGCCGAGCCGTAGTACTCCTTGAAGCGTTGGCCGTTTTCCTCGACGGTCTGGCCCGGCGATTCCTCGTGGCCCGCGAACAGCGAGCCGATCATCACCATGGTGGCGCCAAAGCGCACGCTCTTGGCGATGTCGCCGTGGCTGCGGATGCCGCCATCGGCAATGATGGGCTTGGTCGCCACGCGCGCGCACCACTTGAGCGCCGACAGCTGCCAGCCGCCCGTGCCAAAGCCCGTCTTGAGCTTGGTGATGCAGACCTTGCCGGGGCCGATGCCGACCTTGGTGGCGTCAGCGCCCCAGTTCTCCAGGTCGATCACAGCTTCGGGCGTGCCCACGTTGCCGGCGATCACGAAGGACTTGGGCAGCTTTTCCTTGAGGTAGCCGATCATGTTCTTCACGCTGTCGGCATGGCCGTGGGCGATGTCGATGGTGATGTATTCGGGGCACAGGCCTTCGGCGACGAAGCGGTCCACGGTGTCGTAGTCGGGCTTCTTGACGCCCAGCGAAATGGAGGCGAAGCAGCCCTTGCCCTGCATCTCGCGCACGAACTGCACGTTGTCCAGGTCAAAGCGGTGCATCACATAGAAGTAGCCGTTCTGGGCCAGCCAGGTGCAGATGCTCTCATCCACCACCGTCTTCATGTTGGCCGGCACGGCCGGGATGCGGAAGGACCGACCGCCCAGCTCCACGCTGGCATCACACTCCGAGCGGCTTTCCACGCGGCACTTGCGCGGCAGCAGCAGGATGTTGTCGTAGTCGAAGATTTCCATTTGATTCCAAGCTCCATGAAAGGTCGCGGCAGGAACATCCCTCCGCGATGGGGCGCTTGGCTTGGAGGCCGGTCTTGCGGGCGGCGCGGGCGGGCCGCGTCGCCAGGGCGGCTGTGGCCCGGGCACAAAAAACCGGACCGCAAGAAACTTGGGCCCGGTGATTGATTCTATACGTTGCCGGCGACGGGCCTGGGCACCCTGTCGATATAGCGGTTATAGGGATGGCGTTATGAACCTGCAAGGGCGCGCTGCGCGTGCCGATTGTGGGCCGATTGCGGGAAATGCGGCATCGGTTTCCCTGGGGGGCAAGGTGCTTTCTACAATGCCAGGATGTTCCCGATCGATCTGCTCGACGGCACCTCCGGTGCCGCGCCCGCCCCCAACTCCCCTTTGCTGACCCACCTCAACGAGGAGCAGCTCGCTGCCGTCACGCTTCCGGCCGGCCACGCGCTGATCCTGGCCGGTGCGGGCTCGGGCAAGACGCGGGTGCTGACCACGCGCATCGCCTGGCTGCTGCAGACGGGCCAGGCCACGCCGGGCTCCATCCTGGCCGTGACTTTCACCAACAAGGCGGCCAAGGAAATGCTGGCCCGCCTGTCGGCCATGCTGCCTTACAACGTGCGCGGCATGTGGATCGGCACCTTCCACGGCCTGTGCAACCGGCTGCTGCGCGCCCACCACCAGGCGGCAAAGCTGTCGTCCACCTTCCAGATCCTGGACACGCAGGACCAGCTGTCGGCCGTCAAGCGCCTGTGCAAGCAGTTCAACGTGGACGACGAGCGCTTTCCGCCCAAGCAGCTGCAGTACTTCATTGCTGGCTGCAAGGAAGAGGGCATGCGCCCCGGCGACGTGGTGGCCAATGACCCGGACACGCGCAAGAAGGTCGAGATCTACCAGCTCTACGAGGAGCAGTGCCAGCGCGAGGGCGTGGTCGATTTCGGCGAGCTGATGCTGCGCTCCTACGAGCTGCTGCGCGACGACGCCGCGCTGCGCGCCCACTACCAGCGGCGCTTTCGCCACATCATGGTCGACGAGTTCCAGGACACCAACAAGCTGCAGTACCAGTGGCTCAAGCAGCTGGCGGGCGACATGGTGGATGGCCGCCTGCAGGCCACGGGCAGCGTGATCGCCGTGGGCGACGACGACCAGAGCATCTACGCCTTTCGCGGTGCGCGCGTGGGCAACATGCAGGACTTCGTGCACGAGTTCGACGTGCGCCAGCAGATCAAGCTGGAGCAGAACTACCGCTCCTACAGCAACATCCTCGACTGCGCCAACGCGCTCATCAGCCACAACAGCCAGCGCCTGGGCAAGAACCTGCGCACCACCCAGGGCCCGGGCGAGCCCGTGCGCATCTACGAAGCGCCCACGGACATGGCCGAGGCGCAGTGGATGGTCGAGGAAATCCAGCAGCTCGTGAAAAAGGACGGCTGGCAGCGCCAGGAAATCGCCGTGCTCTACCGCAGCAATGCGCAAAGCCGCGTGATCGAATCGCAGCTGTTCAATGCCGCCATTCCCTACCGCGTGTACGGCGGCCTGCGCTTTTTCGAGCGCGCCGAAATCAAGCATGCGCTGGCCTACCTGCGCCTGCTGGAGAACCCGCACGACGACACCAGCTTTCTGCGCGTGGTGAACTTCCCGCCGCGCGGCATCGGCGCGCGCAGCGTGGAGACGCTGCAGGACGCGGCGCGCAGCGCGGGCTGCTCGCTGCACGATGCCGTCTCGGCAGTGCCGGGCGCGCCGGGCACCAAGCTCGCAGGCTTTGTCGCCAAGATCGACGTGCTGCGCGAGCAGACCCAGGGCCGCACGCTGCGCGAGATCATCGAGGCCATCGAGGAAGAAAGCGGCCTGCTCGAGCACTACCGCAACGAAAAGGAAGGCGCCGACCGCATCGAGAACCTGCAGGAGCTCGTGAACGCGGCCGAGAGCTTTGTCACCCAGGAAGGCTTTGGCCGCGACGCCGTGGCCCTGCCGCTGGACGAGCACGACGGCGCCAGGGCGCTGACGCAAAGCCCGGCCAGCCAGGGCCTGGACCCTGCGCAGCCGCTGCTGGACACGCCGCTCACGCCGCCGGCCGGCACCGTGGCCGGCATGGTCGATGCCGATACCGGCGAGACACTGTCGCCGCTGGCCGCCTTCCTGACGCACGCGGCGCTGGAGGCTGGCGACAACCAGGCCCAGGCCGGCCAGGACGCCGTGCAACTGATGACCGTGCATGCCTCCAAGGGGCTGGAGTTCGACGCCGTCTTCATCGGCGGCGTGGAAGAGGGCCTGTTCCCGCATGAGAACGCCATGATGGACCGGGGCGGCCTGGAGGAAGAGCGCCGCCTGGCCTATGTGGCCATCACCCGCGCGCGCAAGCGCCTGTACCTGAGCCATTCGCAGACGCGCATGCTGCACGGGCAGACGCGCTACAACGTCAAGAGCCGTTTCTTCGACGAGCTGCCCGATGAGGCGCTCAAGTGGATCACCCCCAAGCAGGGCGGCTTTGGCAGCTACGCACCCCGCCCCGGTGGCGGCGGCGGTGGTGGCTATGGTTCACGCGATCGCGGCGGCTTCGGCAACAAGGCCGAAGGCTGGCGCAGTGAGGTCTTCGCCAGCCCGCCCGTGCCGCCGCAAAAGGCCGCTCCGGGCCACGGCCTGCGCGTGGGCCTGAACGTGTTCCACAACAAGTTCGGCGAAGGCAAGGTGCTGGCCCTGGAAGGCACGGGCGACGACGCGCGTGCCCAGGTCAGCTTTGGCCGCCACGGCACGAAGTGGCTGGCGCTGTCCATTGCCAAGCTCACGGTCGTGGAGTGAGGCGCGGGCTGCCGCGCCCGGCGGTCAGGGCTTGACTTCGAAGCTCAGCGTCGTGGTGTGGCGCACGTCGGTGTACTTCTTGCCGTCCAGCGTGACCGAGCCGTTGTCCACGCGCGCCGTCACCTCCAGCACGTACAGGCCCGGGAAGTAGGGCTTGAAGCTCACCGTGCCGTCCTGCGATGGCGTGAGCGTGCGGTACCAGCCCTCGCTGGTTTGCACGTTGACCTGGCTGGCCGCGACCTTGCGGCCCTTGAACACCAGCTGGAACGTATCGCCGCCCGCCGTGGTCGGCACCAGCTCCAGGTCGTTCACGGCCTTGGTGTCATTGCGGCCGAAACGGGCCTGGTAGTAGGTCAGCACGCCATTGGCGCCGGGGCGCGTGGCGGCGATGCGCACATCGCCCTGGCCTGCGTCCGCGGTGAAATGATTGGCATCGGCCTTCAGGGGAAGGCTCTTGCCGTCGGGCAGGACCTGCTTGGCGTCTTCCAGGGCCGGCAGCTGTTCCAGCGGCTTGCGCAGCTCTCCGGCATAGGCCCGGGCCTGTCCTGCGTCCTGCTGCAGCCAGAGATAGTCGGCATGCGCGGCCGGCACCGCCAGTGCGGCGGCGGCGGCCAGCCATGCGGCGGTGCTGCGAAGGATGCGGGAAGGTTCGGTCATGGAGTCTCTCCTGTGGTGTGGCTCTGCGTGCGCCTGCCGGGCCTTGAGGGGCGTGATCCGGCGGGGCTGAAGATGGTGCGATGGCGGGCGAGCGACGCCGCAATGCATCAGAAATTATAGCGATCAGGTGAGAATGACTCTTGTTTTGCACGCTAAGAGTCGGGTTCATGACATCCATGCAATTGCGGCGCAGACATGCAAAAAGGCCATGGAAATCCATGGCCTTTGTGTGGCGGCGCCACTCGCCGCAGGGCGGCGGGGCGGCGGGGCGGCGGGGCGCTATGGCGGCGGTCAGGCCGACAGCTTGGGCTGGGCAGCGGTGCCCGTCAGGTAGCCGACGGCGGCACCGAACTTGCCGCGATAGTTGGCGCTGATCAGCGGTTCCAGCGTGGGCTTGACCACGTTGTGGATGGCGCCCCAGTCACCGGCGTGCTGGAAGTTGCTCATGATGTAGGTCCAGCCGTTGATCTCGTCCACGGCATGCAGGCCCGTGGATTCGCCGCCTGCGGGAATCGACATCAGGCGCGACAGCTGCTTGGTGTCGATGTTGTAGGCCCACAGGAAGTTGTTCACGTGCTGGCCGCTGTCCTCGCCGATGAACAGGGTGCGCATCTTCTCCGAGAACTTGAGGTTGTCGGGGTTGCAGATCTTGTTCGGGTTGCCGGTGTTGCCCAGCGCGTCGGCGCTGATGTCTTCGCCGGCCAGCAGGGCCTTGGTGTCCACGGGCATCCACTCGCTGTTGATGGCGGCGCCTGCCGTGTCCTTCTGGCCGCCGCGCAGGTTCAGTGCCATCACGGCGCCGGCCTTGAGCTGCTTGGGGATGGACACGCCGTTGCCGGCCACGTTCAGCGCATCACCGGCCACCATGGACTTTTCGCAGTTCTGCAGGGCCGAGTAGGCCACCTTGTCCTTGGCGTTGACGGTCGTGCCTTCCATCTTGGTGAAGCCCATGCTCGCGCCCTTGAAGGCTGCGTAGCGGTGGGTTTCCAGGAAGGCGGCAGCCTTGTCCATGCCGGGGTTGATCTTGATCCACTCGACCTTGCCGTTGGCCGTGATCTTGGTGTAGCTGGCGTCGCCCGGATCGGTCTTGGCCACAGTCATGATGTCCGTGGGCTTGAGTGTGTTGGCCAGTTGCTCGATCTCGGCGCTGGTGGCCGAGCCCAGCTTGATCCAGGTCAGCGCGGCGGCGCTGCCCGATGCGGGGTCGATGGAGAAGCCCGCGCCCACCTTGGCCACGTACAGCGAACCCGAGGACAGGTCCTTTTCCTTGTCGGCCACGAAGACGAAGTAGCCGCTGTTGGTGGCGTCGTCGCCCATCAGCGCCGTGCGCTGGTCGGGCATGACCTGGACCAGCTCGTGCGAGATGCGGCCCATGCAGAAATGCTTCTTGATGCTGGCAGTGCCGTCCACGTTGACCGTCACTTCGGGCATGTGGCCGTAGTGGTAGGGGTTGGCCTTGGTCTGGTCGCCATACAGGTTCTGGCTGAAGGCCTGCAACTGCGCATTGCCGGTGGCGAAGGCGTCGGGCTCGTACTCTTCGCTGGACAGATGGGTGCCCCAGGGCGACAGGCTGGCGCCGCAGGTGATCCACAGGCCGTGCACCTTGGAGGTGTCCACGTTGTGGTACTTGACCAGGCTGAGCTTGCCGGTGGTCTGGTCCTGGTCCAGCGTCAGCACGGCGATGGGCGAGGGCAGCTTGCCGTACATGTCGGTCTTGCCATCCTGCGCCCAGGTGGTGTATTCGAACTGCACCACGGCGAACACGGGCTTGCCCTTGACGCCGTCCACCTTGGCATTGGGCACGGTCAGCAGCGAGGTGCCGTCGGGCGAATCGGAGAAGAAGTGGCGCTCGCTGCCGGCCACGGTGCGGTCGATGATCTTGTTGTTGTTGATGTCGTAGTAGCCGCCGGCCAGGATCTTGCCGCCCTTGCCATCGGACACTTCATCGCCGGTGACGAAGAACGGCTGGTAGCCCAGGTCGAAGCTCTGCTCGCTGTTGTCGCTGAACTGCACCTTGAGCTGCGAGGCCACGGTCATCTTGGCCATGGCCTGGGGGTTGGCCAGCGTGGGCGCTGCCATGGAGGTGAAGCTGGCTGCCACATAGTTCTTCGCGGGGCCGTCGTCACCGCCGCCGCAGGCGGTCAGCAGGCCGGTGGCGGACACGGCGGAGCCGAGCGGCAGCAGGGGGGCGCCGGTCAGGAATTGCAGCGCCTTGCGGCGGGAGAGCATCGTGGATTGGGACATGGGGCTTCCGTTATGGGTTTGTCAGCGTCAACCCATCGGGGGCGGGATGGGCCGGGATGCCGCCGCGCACTCGCTGGCTTGACATCCGCACGGCATGCTAGGCAGCCGGTGTGACAGAGCGATGGCATCCGCATGACGAAACTGTGACAGCGTCATGTGACAGCCGCCAGGCGAGGGGTGCCAGGCGATACGGCCCGTCAAAAAAACAAAGAAGAGGCGCGAAGAGGGGGCCGAAGAAGGGCCCGAAGAAAGGTCCAAAGAAAAAGCCCCTTGAAAGGGGCTTTGTGGGGTGCAGTGGCGAAGCGCTCAGCCGGACAGTCCGGGCGGCGCAGGCGGCTCGGTGCCAATGGCGTCGCTGCCATCGCTTTCATCGGGCGCTGCGAAGCAGTCACGGAAGGTGAAGACGATGGAGGTGAAGAACATGGCTGCCAGCAGCATGGCCGTGCCGATCATCAGGCCGTTGGCAATGCTGCCCAGCACCTGGGCCAGCACGGCTGAGATCAGGGCCATCACGATGCCGGCCACGATGAACACGCCCATCCAGCTCAGGCCGAAGACCACCAGCGCGCCGATGTTGCGCACACAGGCCACCAGGCTGAAGAACACGGCCTTGACCGGGGGCACGTTGTGCCAGTGCACCAGCCCCGGCGCGTGCCAGAACAGCAGGGACAGCGGCAGGTACAGGCCCATGCTCAGCCACATGGCGGCCTGGAAGTCGGGCGACTCGGCGATCTCGCGCGTCAGCGGCTCGCCGCCCAGGTAGACGTTGGCAAACTGGCCGTCGTCCACCAGCATGGACAGGCCCATGATCAGCAGGAAGCCTGCCGCATACATGGCGCCCAGCGTGAGCATGGAGTTCAGGCGCTGGCGCCCGGTACGAAAGGCCACCAGCAGCAGGGCCGGCGTGGGCGCACGCCCGTGCGATGCCTCGGCCGCCGCCACCATCATGGCCAGCGAGGTGGCCGGCAGCAGGCCCAACGCGATCACGGGGCCGATCAGCGGCAGCACCGTGACCAGCGACATGGCCGCCATCGACAGAAAGAACAGCGCCGCCAGTGCCAGCGGCTGCTGGCGGAAGGTGCGGATGCCCTGCTGCACCCATTGCAGGCCGGTACGGGCGGGAACGATGAGAAGTTTCATGGGGTGAGGAAGTCGGGGCGCCTGGATGGGGCATGGCCTCTGGCATGGGACGCGCCGCTGGCGCCCGAACGGGGACTGTACCCGAGGACGCGCGGCCCGTGGACCGCAAAGCCCTCTGTCGGCCGCGCTGTGGCGGCCTTCGGACGTCAGTCCAGCGCCACCGGGTGGGCCAGGCGCTGGCGCAGCACGCGCTCGAAATGGGTGGGGTCGTGGGGAACGAGCATGGAGGCCTCGCGCGGCAGGTGGAAATCCCACAGGCGGGAAATCCAAAAGCGCAGCGCGCCCGCGCGCAGCATGGGGTTGAACAGCTCGCGCTCGGCGGCGGTCAGGGGGCGCGCCGACTGGTAGGCGTCGATCATGGCCCTGGCCTTGGCCGCGTCATGGGAGCCTGTGGCGTGTTCGATGCACCAGTCGTTGAGGCACACCGCCAGGTCGAACAGCCAGCTGTCCACGCCTGCGAAGTAGAAGTCGAAGAAGCCGGTCAGGCGCTCGCCATCGAACATCACGTTGTCGCGGAACAGGTCGGCGTGCACGGGGCCGCGCGGCAGCGCCGCATAGGCGGGCGAGGCGGCCACATGGTTCTGGAAGGCCAGCTCGGAGCGAAGCAGGTCGGCCGTGGGTGCGTCTATGTGCGGGATGACCGTGGGCACGGTCTCGTTCCACCAGGGCAGGCTGCGCAGATTGGGCTGCTGGCGATCGTAGTCGCGTCCGGCCAGGTGCATGCGCGCCAGCATCTCGCCCACGGCGGCGCAGTGCGCGGGCTGGGGCGCCAGCTCGCTCTTGCCGGGCAGGCGGTTGACGATGGAGGCCGGCTTGCCGCACACGCTCAGCAGGATGTCGCCGCTGCGGGTCTCGGCCTGCGGGTCGGGCACGGGAATGCCGGCCTGCGCCAGGTGCTTCATCAGGTACAGGTAGAAGGGCAGTTGCTCGGCCGTCAGGCGCTCGAACAGCGTCAGCACCCACTCGCCCTGTTCAGTGGTGAGAAAGTAGTTGGTGTTCTCTATGCCGCCCTGGATGCCGCGCAGCTCCTTGAAGGAACCCAGGGACATGCGGCGCAGGAGCTCGCGCGCATCTTTGTCGGAGACTTCGGTGAAAACGGCCATGTTTGCATTGCCGGCCAGCACGGCTCGGCGGAAATCGTTGTCGTCAGATATGGAAAGAGGGCAGCGCCGTCAGGTGCTGCCCCCTGGGATGCCGCCGGGCCGGAGGCCCGGACAGTCCGGTGAGGATCAGAACTTCTTGAGGTTCCAGACGCGCGTGCCGTTGGTGCCGTCGCCATCGCCGCGGTTGCGCGAGGAACGGGCGCCGTCGTTGGACTGCACTTCATACGAAGGCATGTCGCCGACCTTGGGCTGCACGGTGATGCTGCGGGTCTGGCCGCCCACGCGCAGCTCGTCAACGCGGCTGCCGCCATCTTCCACATGGATGTGTTCCACGCGCTGATTGGTTCGGTCGCGGCCCTCGGGCTTGGCCGTGTCCGGCGCGGTCTGCTCGGTCGCCGTCGCAGGAGCGGTGGAGGCAGCCGGGGCAGGCGTGGGGTTCTGGGCCAGCACGGAGCTGGCGGCCAGGGTCAGGAAGATGAAAAGTGGAGCGGCGCGCATAGGCTCCATTGTAGAACTTGCAGCGGGCGCTGTCCCGCCCTGTCACCCTGCCGGCGCGTGCACAATCGGCGCATGAGCAATTCCAAGACCCTGGTGCTGATCGACGGCTCCAGCTACCTCTACCGCGCCTACCACGCCATGCCGGACCTGCGCGCTGAGCCCGGCAACCCGGAAAGCCCTGCCACGGGCGCCATCCGCGGCATGATCAACATGCTCCAGGCGATCAGGAAGGAAGTGGCGGCCGATTACGCCGTCTGCGTGTTCGATACCAGCGGACCCACCTTCCGCGACACGCTCTACCCCGAATACAAGGCGCACCGTTCGCCCATGCCCGACGATCTGCGCTCGCAGATCGAGCCCATCCATGAAGTGGTCCGCCTGCTGGGCTGGCCGGTGCTGGCCATCCAGGGCGTGGAGGCCGACGACGTGATCGGCACCCTGGCCAAGACGGCCGCCGCCCAGGGCGTGAACGTGGTGATCTCCAGTGGCGACAAGGACCTGTCCCAGCTGGTGGACTCCCACATCATGGTGATGGACACCATGAGCGGCAAGCGCCGCGACGTGGCCGGCGTGACGGCCGAGTTCGGCGTGCCGCCCACGCAGATGATCGACTACCAGGCCCTGGTCGGCGATGCCGTGGACAACGTGCCCGGCGTGTCCAAGGTGGGCCCCAAGACGGCCGTCAAGTGGCTGGCCGAGCACGGCTCGCTCGACGGCCTGATTGCAGCGGCCGACGGCATCAAGGGCGTGGCCGGCCAGAACCTGCGCGATGCCATCGCCTCGGGCCAGCTGGCGCTGAGCCGCCAGTTGGTCACCATGAAGACCGACTGCGACCTGAGCGCCGAAGTGCCCACCCTGCCGGTGCTCGACGCGCTGGCGCCGCGCGAGCCCGATACCGCGCCGCTGCGCGACTTCTATGAGCGCTACGGCTTCAAGGGCCTGGCGCGCATGCTCGGCGGTGCCGCGCCCGAGCCCGATGCGCTGGAAGCTGTCAAGGCCGGCCGCAAGCCAGCGGCCAAGCCGCGTGCCGACCAGTCCACGGGCGACATGTTTGCCCAGGAGCAGGCCGAATCCGACGAAGCCACCACCGAGGCCGAGGCCGTCCAGCAGCGCCCGCTGGACTATGACGTGGTGCTGACCTGGGAAGCGTTCGACCAGTGGCTGGCCAAGATCAACGCCGCCGAACTCACGGCCCTGGATACCGAAACCACCTCGCTGGACGAGATGCGTGCCGAGATCGTGGGCATCTCGCTGAGCGTGGAGCCCGGCGCCGCTGCCTACATCCCCCTGCGCCATGCCGGCCCCGACGCGCCCGAGCAACTGCCGGCCGACGAAGTGCTGCAGCGCCTCAAGCCCTGGCTGGAGGATGCGGCCCGGCCCAAGTTGGGCCAGCACGTCAAGTACGACCGCCATGTCTTCGCCAATGCCGGCATCGAGGTGCACGGCTATGTGCACGACACCATGCTGCAAAGCTATGTGCTGGAAGTGCACCGCCCGCACGGCCTGGCCAGCCTGGCGCTGCGCCACACCAACCGCACGGGCATCAGCTATGAAGACCTGTGCGGCAAGGGCGCCCACCAGATCCCGTTCGCCCAGGTGCCCGTGGACAAGGCTGCCGCCTATGCCTGCGAGGATGCCGACCAGACCCTGGACGTGCACCGCGTGCTGTGGCCGCAGCTGCAGGCCAACGACGGCCTGCGCGGCGTCTACGAGCTGGAGATCGCCACCAGCGAGGCCCTGTTCCGCATAGAGCGCAACGGCGTGCTCATCGATGCCGCCACGCTGGCCAAGCAGAGCAACGACCTGGGCCAGCGCATCGTGCAGCTGGAGCAGGAGGCCTACGACATCGCGGGCCAGCCCTTCAACCTGGCCAGCCCCAAGCAGCTGGGCGAAATCTTCTTCGACAAGCTGGGCATGCCCGTGGTCAAGAAGACGGCCACCGGCGCACGCAGCACCGACGAAGAGGTGCTGGAGAAGCTGGCCGAGGACTATCCGCTGCCCGCCAAGCTGCTGGAGCACCGCAGCCTGTCCAAGCTCAAGGGCACCTATACCGACAAGCTGGCCCAGCTGGCGCTGCCGCGCACGGGCCGCGTGCACACGCACTACGCCCAGGCCGTGGCCGTGACGGGGCGCCTGTCCAGCAACGACCCCAACCTGCAGAACATCCCCATCCGCACGCCCGAAGGCCGGCGCGTGCGCGAGGCCTTCATTGCCGCGCCTGGCCATGTGATCGCCAGCGCCGACTACTCGCAGATCGAGCTGCGCATCATGGCCCACCTGTCGGGCGACGAGTCCCTGCTGCGCGCCTTCCACGAAGGCCGCGACGTGCACCGTGCGACGGCATCGGAAGTCTTCAACGTGGAGCTGGAGCAGGTCAGCAGCGAGCAGCGCCGCTATGCCAAGGTCATCAACTTCGGGCTGATCTACGGCATGAGCAGCTTTGGCCTGGCCAAGAACCTGGGCATAGAGACCAAGGCCGCCGCCGCCTACATCGACCGCTATTTCCAGCGCTATCCGGGCGTCAAGCGCTACATGGACGAGACGGTGGAATTCGCGCGCGACCATGGCTACGTGGAAACCGTCTTCGGCCGCCGCCTGTACCTGGTGGACATCAACGGCGGCAGCGGCCCGCGCAAGAAGGCGGCCGAACGCCAGGCCATCAACGCGCCCATGCAGGGCACGGCGGCCGATCTGATCAAGAAGGCCATGGTGGCGGTGCAGGCCGAGCTCGATGCCAGACAGTCCGAGGTCCGCGTCATCATGCAGGTGCACGACGAACTGGTGTTCGAGCTGCCCGAAGGCGAGTCGGACTGGGTGCGTACCGAGATCCCGCGCCTGATGGCCGGCGTGGCCGACCTGAAGGTGCCGCTGCTCGCCGAGGTGGGCCTGGGACCCAACTGGGACAAGGCACATTGAGCTTCACGCAGGCATCGTAGACTTGGCCGGTTCTCAACCACCACCAAGGAGAGATGCATGCGTGATGATCAGCAGCAAGACCTGAAGGCCCTGGTTCCGGGGCGCAGCAGCGAAGAGGGGCCCACGCGGCGCCTGGCATTGCAGACCGCCCTGGGCCTGGGCTATGCCGCAGCGGCCACGCCGCTCATGGCGCAGACCGCCATCTCCACGCCGGCCGACGGCCTGACGGCCGGCGAGGTGCATTTCACCGTGAACGGCTTCAAGGTGCCGGCCTACCGCGCCGCGCCCGCGGGCAAGAAGAATGTGCCCGTGGTGCTGGTGATCTCCGAGATCTTCGGCGTGCATGAATACATTGCCGACACCTGCCGCCGCCTGGCGCGTGCAGGCTACCTGGCCATTGCCCCCGATCTGTATGCACGCCAGGGCGACCCCAAGACCTATACCGACATCGCCAAGCTCATGAGCGAGCTGGTCTCCAAGGTGCCCGACGAGCAGGTCATGGCCGACCTGGACGGCGCCGTGCAATGGGCCGGCACCCAGGGCGGCGACACGGCGCGCGTGGCCATCACGGGCTTTTGCTGGGGCGGGCGCATCACCTGGCTGTATGCGGCCCATGGCCCGGTCAAGGCCGGCGTGGCCTGGTACGGCCGGCTGGAAGGCGCCAAGACGGCGCTGCAGCCACGCCATCCGCTGGAGCTGGTCTCCAGCCTCAAGGCGCCGGTGCTGGGCCTGTATGGCGGGCAGGACACGGGCATTCCGCTGGAATCCGTGGAGCGCATGCGCCAGGCGCTCAAGCAGGGCTCGGCAGCGGCCAAGGCCTCGGAGTTCGTGATCTACCCGGAGGCGCCACACGCCTTCCATGCCGACTACCGGCCCAGCTACCGCGAGCAGGCTGCGCGCGACGGCTGGCAAAAAATGCTGGCCTGGTTCAACAAGAACGGCGTCGCGCCCTGAGCTTTTTTGCGCAGGGGGGCTTGACAGCTTCTGTAGGCTGAAACCGAGGGCGCCCGACACCGTGGCCTGCTTCCTTCATGGGATCGCAGGCCACGGCTGCGATGAGGTCCGTCTTTCTGCGAGAATTCGCGGGTTTCGCCTGCAAGGGCATACGGTTGAAGCACAAATCGCTATGACATTGGTAGCAATCATTCTGGCCACCCTGGCCGCCGGTATTGGCAGCGTCTGGGTGGCCGCGTTGTTGATGGGGCTGGGAGGCAATCGCTCGCCGGGCATGATGCCGCAGCGGCTGTTGAGCCTGGCGGCTGGCGCGCTGCTGGCCACGGCCTTCATGCACCTCTTGCCCGAGGCCTTCGAGAGCGAGGCCGGCGCGCATGACCTGTTCGTGACGCTGCTGGTGGGCCTGGTGTTCTTTTTCCTGCTGTCCAAGGCCGAGCTGTGGCACCACGGGCACGAGCACGGCGCGCCGCCGGCCCATGAGCACGATCACCACGAACATCACGATCACCAGGGCCACGCCCATGACCATTCCCATGACCACCATCATGGCCATCGCCACGGCGGCTGGGCGGTGCTGACCGGCGACAGCGTGCACTGCTTCGGCGATGGCGTGCTGATCGCCTCCGCCTTCATGGCCGACATGCGCCTGGGGCTGATCGCGGCGGTATCGGTGCTGGCCCACGAGGTGCCGCACCACATGGGCGACATCGTGGTGCTGCGCCAGTCCAGTTCCAACCGGCGCGTGGCGCTGATCAAGGTGTCCATGGCCGGGGCCGTGACCACGCTGGGCGGCATTGGCGGCTATTTCCTGGTGGGGCAGCTGCAGGAGCTGCTGCCGTACTTCCTGGCCGTGGCCTCCAGCAGCTTCATCTACGTGGCGCTGGCCGACCTGATTCCCCAGCTGCAAAAGCGCCTGAGCGCGCGAGAGACCGTGGCCCAGGTGGGCTGGCTGATGCTGGGCATCGTGCTGGTCACCGTGGTCAGCCGCGCGGCGCACGCGCACTGAGCGGGCGGCGTTTCAGGCTATCCCGCACCGGCCTGCACCGGCCTGCACGGGCGTGCTGCCCAGCAGGTCGGCATAGTCCACGGCGTACTTGATGAAGGCCGCATGGCCGTCGATGCGCAGCTTGCGGCGCAGGTGCAGGCGGTGGGTTTCCACGGTACGCACCGAGGTGCCCATCAGCGCGGCGATTTCCTTGTTGGAGCGGCCCTCCGAGATCCACTGCAGCACGCTGGCCTCGCGCGGCGTGAGGGCTCGCCGGGGTCCGGACGCGCTGCCGTCTTCCTCGGCCACGGGCTGCAGGCCGGGGCTGAAATACAGGCCGCCGGCGTAGACCCGGTCTATGGCCTCGATGAGCTGCTGCGCAGGCGCGTCCTTGAGCACATAGCCGCGCGCGCCCAGTGCCACGGCGCGGCGCACGTATTCGGGATCCTCATGCATGGACAGCACCAGCACGCGCACCAGCGGGAACTGATCGCGGAACAGCGCGGCCAGGTCGATGCCGCTGGCGCCCGGCATGCGGATGTCGGTGACCACCAGGTCGGGCGACAGCTCGCGGGCCAGCGGCAGGGCCTGGTCCACGCTGGCGGCCTCGCCCACCACACGGATATGGTCCGTGGCCTGCAGGCGCATGGACACGCCGTCGCGCACGAGAGGGTGGTCGTCCACCAGGAGGATGCGGATCATGGGGTTCATGCAGCGGCCCGTGGGAGTTCGAATTCCGGTGAGGGAGACAGCGGCATGCCGCCATCGCGGTAGAGCACGGCGACCAGCCGGGTGCCCCGGCGCCCCGAACTGATGGACAGGTGGCCGCCCAGGCCTTCGATGCGCTCGCGCATGTTGCGCAGGCCGATGCCGCCCTGGCGGTCGCGCTGCACGCGGCGCATGTCGAAGCCCTGGCCGTCGTCGCTGACCTGCAGCACCACGCGGCGGCGCTGAAAGTGCAGGCTGACATCGATGCGCGTGGCCTGGGCATGGTTTTGCGCATTCGTCACGGCCTCCTGGGCCACGCGGAACAGGGCCGTGGCGTGGCTGGGCGGCAGAAAGCGGGTCTCGCCGCGGCAGCCGAACTGCATGCGCAGGCCGTCCTCGGCCTGCATCTGCTGGCTCATCAGCGCCAGGGCCGGGGCCAGGCCCAGGTCGTCCAGCAAGGCGGGGCGCAGGCCGTGGGAGACACGCCGTATCTCCACCAGCGCGTGGTTGAGCTGCTCCAGGCCCTGGTCCACCATGCGCTGGGCCGTGGCCGGGTCCTGCGCGGCCAGCCGCCTGAGCTGGGCCTGGGCCGTCTCCAGCAGGAACTTGGAGGAGACCAGCACCTGCACCACGCCGTCATGCAGGTCGCGCGCCACGCGCGTGCGTTCCTCTTCCTGCGAATGCACCACACGCTGGGCCAGCCGCTGCAGCTTGTTGCTGGACACGCGGTGATCGCTGAGATTGAACACCAGCCCCGCCACGCCGATGAGCACGATGCACAGCGCCGCAATGCCGAAGATGCGCCAGCGCGTGGCCGCGATGTTGGCCTGGGCGCTTTCGTCGATCTGGCGCAGCGCCTGCTCCACATCGTCCAGGTACAGGCCCGTGCCCAGCGACCAGCCCCATTCGGGCACCGTGGCCACGTAGGCGAGCTTGGCCTCGGTACGCAGCGATGACGGTTTTTGCCACTGGTAGCGCACCAGGCCGCCGCCGCTGCGCGCGGCGTCCAGGATGATCCTGGCGGGTCCTGCGCCGCCGGGGCTGTTGGGATCGCACAGGTCCACGCCCGACAGGCCCATCTGGCGCGCATCCAGCAGCACGTTGCCGTGTTCGTCGTAGACAAAGAAGTAGCCGTCCTCGCCGAACTGCATGCGCGACAGCATCTCCAGCGCCTGGCGCCGCTGCACGGATTGCTCCTCGCCGCTGGTCTTGATGCGCGTCAGCGCCGTGGTCGCCAGCTGGACGTAGTGGCGCAGCTCCGTCTCCTTGCTGTGCAGGTAGGCGGTCTCGACCAGTTCGCGTTCCTGATGGGCCAGCTCCAGGGTCTGGTGCTGCACGGTCGCCGCGACCAGGCCCAGGGCGAGCGCGATGGCGGCAATCGACAGAAGTGCAAGTTTCAGCGGAAGTTGCATGGGAGCCTGTGTGGGGTGCACCGACGATCTTTTCCGCCCAGTGGCCGGACCTTGTCAACAGGGCTTGCGCGCATGCCGCCAGCGCCAGAGCGGCGGCTTTTGAATGGCAGGCGCTGTATTTTCCAATGGCCTGCGCGCCCCGTATATCCACGCAGATTCACGCGTGCGTGAAAAGGCGTTTGAATATCCCAAGGAAAACACCATGGAAAATAGTTTTTGGGCGCGAAACAATATCCCATGGATACTGGAAATCCGAGATGCATTTTCTTGGTGCGTACTCCCCTTTTTGGGGTTTTGGATAATCGTTTTGCCGTATTGTGGTGCGCCGTCCCTCTGATGCCTGATGTGCTGCTTGTTGTTGAGCAGATTCCGTGCCAAACCGTTGTTTTCAAAGAATGTTGAAGGGCTGCGTAGCACTGCGTGGGTCCGTGTGCATAGTGGTGCGTAGGGGAAAATTCATTATCGAATGCTCCAGATCCCTGCCTAGAATTTCTCCGTGAAATCACGAATTCGAATCATTTTGTATCGATGATTCAGGTCGCCTCTGAGGACTGGGTTAATGGTGACAAAGTGTTTCCATAACGCCAATGCAGTAATGCGTGGCACGGCAGTGGCAGCTTGTATTTTTGTTTGAGAAGGGCAATACCATGGATATTCGAACGAACCTGGGGCGCATGGCGCTGGCATGCGGGGTGGCGGTGACGGCGGCGGCGCTGGTGGGTTGCGCTGCGCCCAACAAGCGCGAGGTGCTGTCCACCACGCAGATCTACCCGGCCATCGGCCCGTACTCGCAGATGGTGGCGCATGGCAACACCATCTACTTCTCGGGCGTGCTGCCGCTGAACGCACAGGGCACGGCCATCCAGGGCGCCACCATCGAAGAGCAGACGCGCGCCGTGCTCGACCACATCGGCGCCAAGCTCAAGTCCCAGGGACTGGGCTATGAGGATGTGCTCTCGACCTCGGTCTTCATGAAGGACCTCAACGAGTTCGCCGCCATGAACAAGGTCTATGGCGAGTACTTCAAGACCGGCGCCCCAGCTCGGGCCACGGTGGAGGTGGCGCGCCTGCCACGCGATGTGAAGATCGAAATCTCGGCCATCGTCGGCCGCCGCTGACCGCTTGCGCAACGACAGGAGGACCGCATGAACGCACGACACCCCCAGATCGCGGCCGAGCAGGCCACATCCCTGACCGCCACTGCGGCCGCCGGCGAATCCGGCTATCCCGCGCGCTGGACTTCCAAGCGCCGCGACTTCCTGCGCATGCTGGGCTACGGCACCGGCGCCGCCACGCTGGGCCCGCTGCTGGCCGCCTGCGGCAGCGGCAACGCCCAGACCTCGGCCGCCGCGCTGCGCGAGCAGCTCATGCGCGACGAAGCCTTCTGGACCGACGTGCAGAGCATGTTCATCCTCAAGCCCGAGAAGACCTACATGAACATCGGCACGGCCGGCTCCATGCCCAAGCTGGTGCTCGATGTGTTCGATACCGAAAACCGCAAGAAGGCCGCCGACTCGGGCAACGGCTACAGCAACCTGCTGGACCTGCGCAAGCAGGTGGCGCCGGGCTTTGGCGTGGATGCCGACGAACTGGCCTTCTCGGCCAATACCTCCTCGGGCATGTGCCATGCCATCCTGGGCATCGACTGGCAGCGCGGCGACGTGGTGGTCACCACCAACCACGAGCACGGCGGCGGCGACACACCCCTGAAGATCGCCCAGGACCGCTACGGCATCGAGGTCTCGCGCATTGCGCTGCCCGTGGGCAACAACCAGACGGCGGCCACCTATGTGAACCTGTTCGACGAGCGCATCCGCGCGCTCAAGGCACAGGGCAAGCGCGTGCGCGCCATGATGTGGTCCTCGCCCACCTACAAGACCGGCACCATGCTGCCCATTGCCGACCTGATGGGCGTGGTCAAGGCGCATGGCCTGATCAGCATCGTGGACGGCGCCCACCTGCCGGGCATGATGGCCTACAACTATGCGGAGCTGGGCATGGACTTCATGTCGGGCGCGGGTCACAAGTGGCAGTGCGGCCCGGGCTCGACGGGCATCCTCATCATCCGCAACAAGATGCGCGCCTCCAACCCGCTGCCCCTGCCCAAGTGGTACCCGGTGCACACCAGCGCCTACCCGGCGCTGGAGCGCACGACCACGGCCAAGGAGACCTACGACATCGCCGCCTCGGTCACATCCTGCGGCAGCGTGCACACGCCCATGTTCATGGCGCTGGCCCAGGCCTGCGCGCAGTGGGACAGCATCGGCCGCAAGAAGATCGAGACTTATGACCTGACGCTGTCGTCCTACCTCAAGGAGAAGATCGTCGAGCGCTGGGGCGTGGACTCGCTGTACTCGCCCAAGGACGATCCCAAGCTGCTGTCGGCGCTGACCTGCTTCAACCCGTTCCAGAACAAGGACGACGTGATGAACGGGACCAAGTCATCGACCTTCGTGGCGCGCATGCTCAGCGACTATCCGCAGGGCTTTGTGATCCGCAACTCCAACTTCCCCGTGATCGGCGCGGCGGCAGACCACTACGGCGTGCGCGTCTCCACGCACCTGTGGCATGACGCGCGGGACGTCGATCTGCTGGTGGATGCGATGTGGGATTTGTCTAGAAAAATGTAGCCCCCTGAGGCGCTGCGCGCCTTCCCCCCGAGGGGGACGACACCCTCGCTGCGGGGCGGCGCGGCCGGCATAGGCCCTTGCTCGGTGTCCCTCGCGTTGGGTCATGCTTGTGTTGCGGGCGTGCTTTCTGACGCGGGGGGCTGTCTTGGGCCGGGCTCCTTGAGCCCTGCGCCTCAGCCGGGCTGTCCTTCGTCGCGGATGGCGGCGCGGACCTGGGGGAGCTGGCGGCGGGAGACCATGAGCAGTTCGGGGATGCCGTGCAGGCGCAGGGCCCAGCCTTCGCCTTCGGTGGGGTCGTCGTGGCGTTCCAGGGCGCGCAGGGCGCTGCGGGCCACCAGCGCGTTGCGGTGCACGCGCAGCAGGTGGTCGGCGTGGCGGGTTTCCAGGTCGGCCAGGGCGCCGTCGAGGATGTAGCTGCGGCCCACGGTGCGCACGGTCACGTACTTCTGTTCGGCCTTGAGGTAGAGCACTTCGGACAGGGGCAGGCGCACGGTGGTGCCTCGGTCCTGTATCAGCAGCACGGGGCCGCTGTCGCGCTCTGCCGTCTGGTGCACCGCCGTGCGTGCGGCCTTGGCCAGGGCCTGCTGCAGGCGCTCGCGGCGCACGGGCTTGGTCAGGTAGTCGGCGGCGTCCAGGTCGAAGGCCTCGACCGCATGGCCGGCATGGGCGGTGACGAAGACCACGGCAGGCGGCAGCGGCAGGCGGCGCAGTGCGTGCGCCAGGGCCAGGCCGTCCTGGCCCGGCATGTGGATGTCCAGCAGCGCCAGTTCCACGGCGCGCGGGCCCGGCGCCTGCAGCACGGCCATGGCCTGGCGCGCGTCTGCCGCTTCACTGACCTGGTGCGGGCCGGTGCCCGTGCAGGCTTCCACATCGGCCAGCAGGGTGCGCAGTCGTGCGCGGGCCAGGGCTTCGTCGTCAACGATCAGGATGTGCATGGTCCTTCTTCTTCGATACGGCCTTCGTGGGGTGGCTGGCAGGCGCAGCCAGCGGCAGGCTGATACGCACCACGAAATGGCCCTTGAGCGTGCGCGCCGTGAGGTGGGCCTGCAGGTCGTGCAGCAGCGACAGCCGGGCGCGCACATTGGCCAGCGCAATGCCGTTGCCGCGCGTGCCAGCTGCGCTGGCGGAATCGATCTCGGTGGGCAGGGTGTTGGTGATGCGCACCTCCACCAGATCGCCACGGCGCTCGGTGCGCACCTGCAGCTTGCCGCCGCGTGCGCTGGGCTCCACGCCATGGCGTATGGCGTTTTCCACCAGCGGCTGCAGCAGCAGCGGCGGCAGCAGGGCGCCGTGGGCGGCAGGGTCCAGTTGCCAGCGCACCTGCAGCCGTTCGCCGAAGCGCACCTGCTCGATGGCCAGGTAGCGCTGGGCCAGCTCGATCTCCTCGGCCAGCGTGGTCGTGCTGTGCGGCTCGGCCAGTGCGTAGCGGAAAAGGTCGCTGAGGTCTTCCAGCAGGGCCTCGGCCTTGGCGGGCTCGGCACGCACCAGGGCGATGGCGCTGTTGAGCGTGTTGAACAGGAAATGCGGTCGTATGCGCGACTGCAGCTCGGCCAGCCGCGCCTGCGTGTCGGCGGGGGTGTGGCCGCGTGCGCGCAGCACCAGGGCGGCCACCAGCAGGGCCGCCAGCAGTCCGCCGGACATGGCGCTGGCCAGCCAGGGGGCGCTGGTGCTGCCGGCCAGTTGCAGCATGGCGCAGGCATACAGCCCGGCCGCCATGCCCAGCAGCACGCCGGCTGCGTACTGCCCGGTGGACGGCAGGCGCTGCAGCGGATGCTTGAGCAGGCAGGCCGCCACCAGCCAGACCAGGGTGCCGGGCAGGCTGGCGCCGGTCAGCAGGGCCATGTTCTCCAGCCACTGCAGCAGCGAGTCGGCACCGAA
Organism: Delftia sp. K82; assembly: GCF_002193035.1. Classification (NCBI taxonomy): domain Bacteria; kingdom Pseudomonadati; phylum Pseudomonadota; class Betaproteobacteria; order Burkholderiales; family Comamonadaceae; genus Delftia; species Delftia sp. K82. Next base: position 540,164 of record NZ_MYFL01000001.1, read on the forward strand.
CATCGCAGCCGTGGCCGCCACGGCCTGCACGAAGAGCACGGCGCGCAGTACCACGCCGACGTTGCAGGCGTCGAAGACCAGCGCCGCAGGCAGTGGCGGCGGGGCGGTGGTGGGGGTCGGCTGGGTCGGCAAGGGGCGGCAGGTAGTGTTTCGGCGGGTGGGGTTCGCGCCGCATGCCCGGATTATGGTCATGCCGGGCGGGCCTGCACAGCGGTCACACCGCCCATGCAGGCCCCTGCACGGGCGTGGCGCCGCCCAGGTCGATAGAATCTTCGCTTCCTGCCCGCGCGGGGGCGTGCCGCCCGCCGCCTGCACCGCCTAATCGAAGATCGCGTCCTCACATGTCTGCCAATCAACCAACGTCCGCCTCGCACAACCAGCTCGACACCAAGGCCCAGGCCTGGTCCGCTCTCTTTGAAGAGCCGATGAGCGATCTGGTCAAGCGTTATACCTCCAGCGTGTTCTTCGACAAGCGCCTGTGGCAGGCCGACATCACGGGCAGCCTGGCGCATGCCGAGATGCTGGCGGCCCAGGGCATCATCGCCGCCGCCGACCACGAGTCCATCCGCAAGGGCATGGCGCAGATCACGCAGGAAATCGAGTCCGGCCAGTTCGAGTGGAAGCTCGACCTGGAAGACGTGCACCTGAACATCGAGGCCCGCCTGACCCAGCTGGTCGGCGATGCCGGCAAGCGCCTGCACACGGGCCGCAGCCGCAACGACCAGGTGGCCACCGACGTGCGCCTGTGGCTGCGCGGCGAGATCGACCTGATCGAAGGCCTGCTCGGCGAGCTGCAGCTGTCCCTGGTCGAAGTGGCCGAGAAGAACGTGGACGTGATCCTGCCCGGCTTCACCCACCTGCAGGTGGCCCAGCCCGTGAGCTTTGCCCACCACCTGCTGGCCTATGTGGAAATGTTCAAGCGCGACGCCGAGCGCATGCTGGACCTGCGCCGCCGCGTCAACGTGCTGCCGCTGGGCAGCGCCGCCCTGGCCGGCACCACCTACCCGCTGGACCGCGAGCGCGTGGCCCGCACCCTGGGCATGGAAGGCGTCTGCCAGAACTCGCTGGACGGCGTCAGCGACCGCGACTTCGCCATCGAATTCACCTCGGCCGCCAGCCTGTGCATGGTGCACGTGAGCCGCCTGTCCGAAGAGCTGATCATCTGGATGAGCCAGAACTTCGGCTTCATCCGCATCGCCGACCGCTTCACCACGGGCTCGTCGATCATGCCGCAGAAGAAGAACCCCGACGTGCCCGAGCTGGCACGCGGCAAGACCGGCCGCGTGGTCGGCCACCTGATGGGCCTGATCACCCTGATGAAGGGCCAGCCCCTGGCTTACAACAAGGACAACCAGGAAGACAAGGAGCCGCTGTTCGACACGGTGGACACCCTGAAGGACACGCTGCGCATCTTCGCCGAGATGATCGGCGGCCAAGCCGACCCGGCCACGGGCGGCAAGAAGGGCGGCATCACCGTCAACGCCGAAGCCATGCGCGCCGCCGCGCTCAAGGGCTACGCCACTGCCACCGACCTGGCCGACTACCTGGTCAAGAAGGGCCTGCCCTTCCGCGATGCGCACGAGACCGTGGCCCATGCCGTCAAGCTGGCCTCGCAAAAGGGCGTGGACCTGACCGAGCTGCCGCTGGCCGAACTGCAGGCCTTCAACCCCGGCATCGAGGCTGACGTCTTCGAGGCGCTCAGCCTGGAAGGCTCGCTCAATGCGCGCAACACCCTGGGCGGCACGGCGCCGGCCCAGGTGCGCAAGCAGCTCGCAGGCCATCAGGCGCGCTTGAATGCACGTCTGAACGCACGCCTGGGCTGATCCCCCCGTTCGCCGGAGCCACGCCATGACATCCTCCCGCCGCCAACTGCTGACCGGGGCGCTGCGCGCCGCCGGCGCAGTGACTGCCGTTGCCGCCTCGTCGGCCCTGGCTCCGCTGGCCTGGGCACAGCCCGGGCAGGCCATCCGCATCCTGGTGGGCTTTCCGCCGGGCGGCGGCACGGATGCCATCGCACGCCTGCTGGCCGACCGGCTCAAGGACGTGCTGGGCACCACGGTGCTGGTGGACAACCGCCCCGGCGCGGGCGGGCAGATCGCGGCGCAGCAGCTCAAGGCGGCTGCGGCCGATAGTCATACCCTGTTCCTCACGCACGACCACACCATCTCCATCCTGCCCCAGGTGGTGAAGAAGCCGGGTTTCGACCCTGGCCATGATTTCGTTCCCGTGGCCGGCTTTGCCACCTTCGTGAACGCGCTGGCGGTCTCCGCCAACACGCCGGCGCGCAACCTTGCCGAGTATGTGGAGTGGGTGCGCCAGGGCGCAAAGCGCGGCAGCATCGGCATTCCCGCGCCCGCGTCCACGCCGGAATTCCTGGTCAGGCTGCTGGGCGAGCACTACAGGCTGGACCTGGTGGCCGCGCCCTACCGGGGCAGCGCGCCCATGCTGGCCGACATGCTGGGCAACCAGATCCCGGCCGGCATCGCCTCGGTGCAGGACTTCATGGAAAACCACAAGGCCGGCAAGCTGCGCGTGATCGGCGTGCTGGGCACGCGCCGCCAGGCCACCATGCCCGAAGTGCCCACGCTGGCCGAGCAGGGCGTCAAGGGCTTCGAGGACACGCCCTACTACGGCATCTACGCGCCGCGCGGCACGCCCCAGGCCTTCATCGACCGCTTCTCCGCCGCCGTGGCCACCGTGCTCAAGCAGCCCGATGTGCACGAGCAGCTCACCGCCCTGGGCCTGACCGTGGGCCACATGCCGCCCGCGCAACTGGCCGAGCGCGAGCAGGCCTATACCCAGGTCTGGAAACGCATCATCCAGACCAGCGGCTTCCAGCCGCAGTAAGCGCGCGTCCAGCGGTCCCGCATGTTCTACGCGATTCCGCTGGAGGACCGGCCCCGCTGGAGCAATCCGCCGTGGATGACGCTGCTGATCATCCTCGTGAACGTGCTGGTGTTCTTCGGGCCGCAGCGTTCCGAGGAGCGTGCCCAGCAGGCGGCGGCGCAGTTCTATGCCGCCAGCGCGCTGCCGGGCATCGAGTTGCCGCGCTTCGTGGACTGGCTGGAGCGCACGGATTCGCCCATTGCCAAGCAGGCGAAGGCGCTGCAGAAGAGGGGCCTGGTCGAGCCGCTGTTGCAGCGCATGGAGCGGGAGCCGAAATTCCTGGCGCTGCTGCGCAGCGGGCAGATCGTGCCCGCAAGCGATCCCCTGCACGAGCGTTGGCAGACCGACCGTAGCCGCTACGAGGCGTTGCAGCCGGAACCTTTCACCACGCGCTGGGCCAAAAACTATGCGCTGGACGCGCCGATGCGCCCGGTGACCTGGATCACCGCAGCGTTCCTGCATGTCGACACCAGCCACCTGGTGGGCAATATGCTGTTTCTCTTCATGTTCGGCTTCTCGGTCGAGTTGATGCTGGGGCGCGGCACCTATCTGTTGTTTTATCTGCTGGGCGCCGTGGGTGGCTCGGTGCTTTCGGGCTGGGCCTATGCAGGCACAGGCAGTTACGGCTTGGGCGCCTCGGGCGCCGTGGCGGCCCTGATGGGCATGTACGCCGTCATGTACCGGCTGCGGCGTGTCCGTTTCTTCTATCAGCTGTTTTTTTATTTCAACTACGTCACTGCGCCCGCCTTGATCCTGCTGCCAGCCTGGATCGCCAATGAAGTGCTGCAGCATTTTTTCAGTGGCCAGAGCGCAGGCTACATGGCCCACCTGGGCGGCCTGCTCACAGGAGCGACCCTGATGGCCCTGTATCTGCGCCGCAAGCCACGGGCGGCGTTGGCTGGCCGCCATTCGGCGCCGGACGATGGCTTCGACGCACATGTCGCCAACGCGCGACGCCTGGGCCAGGCGCTGGACATGGAGGGCGCCCTGCGCGCCTGGCGCGCCGCCGCCCAGCTGCGGCCTGCCGACACCGAGGTGCTGCGCGCCTGGTTTGCCGCAGCCCGCTATGCGCCTGCCAGCGAGGACTTCCACCGGGCGGCCCGGCGCATCTTCAGGCTGCCGGCCCGTGATGCCGCCACGCTGGCCTGGCAGCACGACAGCTACCGCATCTACCTGGACCTGGCCCGCCCAGGCGCCAGGATCGCGCCCGAGGACATGGCCAGGCTGGTGCGCCGCTTCACGCGTGCCCGTGCGTTCGACGATGCCGAGAAGCTGTGCCACGCGCTGCTGCAGGCAGCACCCGGCCAGCCGGGCCTGGGCGAGACGCTGTGCCTGCTGGTCAACGGCCTGCTGCAGCAGGGGCTGGCACAGCGCGCCCGCGCCTGGCTGCCACAACTGCAGCGCTGGGCGCCCGATGAGGCCGTGACCCGGCTGTTGCTCGACGGGCAGGCCCGGTCCCAGGCCACGGCGTGATCAGTGCGGGGCCGGGCGCGGGTCTGGTCCCTGTTCCGGTTCCGGGTCACGCAGCAGCCACCGCACCTCCTGCGTGGCCTCGCTGTCGGGATGGCGCGCCTGCAGCGTGGCCAGGATGCCCTGGGCCATGTCCCGGCGCCCGAAGCCCTGCAGCATCAGGCGCGCCGCCAGTTCATAGGCATGGGGCACGGCGGCATGGCCCTTGAAGCGTTTGTCGAAGCCCGAGATCAGGGTCAGCGTCGCCTGAGCATCGCCCGCGCGCCAGGTGCTGCGCGCCAGGGCCAGTGTCTGGTCGGCATCGTCCAGCGCAAAGCTCGCTTCCTTGGCGCGGCAGGCCTGGAACACCTTGAGCGCCTCGGCGGTCTGGCCCTGGCGCAGCAGCAGGGCGATGAAGCGCCGGCCGTGGTCCAGCAGCGTGGCCGTCTTGTCCGACAGCAGCAGCAAGCGGTGGTAGCGGCGCTGGGCATGCGTGTCGTCGGGGTGGGTGCGCTGGTCCTCGTAGGCCAGGCCCAGCGCGGCGGCCAGGTCGCCAGCGGCCACGTGCTCGGCCACGTCCTCGTCCAGCTGCTGGCGGGCGATCTGTTCGGGCGTGCGCGCAGGCGCCCCGTCGGGCCCGCTGTCTGCCTGGGGCACGGCGTCGATGCCCAGCGCCTCATGGTGCTGGTACATCACATAGCCCAGCAGGCTGGCCATGACCCAGCCGAAATAGATCATGGCGAAGTTGAACAGCGGCAGCAGGATCAGCCCGCTGAACAGCGGCAGCAGCAGCGACATGGCGATCTGCGCACCGCTGCTCAACAGGAACAGAAAAAAGCACAGCAGCGCATAGGGCTTGCCGATGATGCGCACCGTGTCCAGGATCAGCAGCGGATTGAGTGCGGAGAAAAAGCCCGTCGTCTGCACCAGCACGATGATGCTGGCCGGCAGCAAAAAGGACAGCAGCAGCAGGGCCAGCTGCGCCATGCCCAGGCTCACCCGCGCACACCAGCCGACGATGATGCCGTGCACCACCAAAATGGCGAACAGCTTCCAGGGCAGATGGGTCCAGTCCGGGTCCAGGTGGCGAGGATAGTCCGCAGCGCGCGATATGCCCTGCGAACCCAGCGCTGCCACCTTGAAACCATAGCGGCTTGCGGCCAGCAGGATACCGATCTGCACCAGCCCGATGGCCAGGGGTGCGGGCAGGAAGAACAGCGCCTTGAACAGCAGGCTGCCCAGCGACAGCAGCAGCGCATAGCCCAGCGGCTGTGACTGCAACGGAAAGGCGAAGAACTGGTTGATCCGGTGCCAGAACGGCTGAGGCACGGCAACGTGGTTCGGCTTCATGGACGGACTCTCTCCCTGTGTTGTATCCGCGCAGTATAGGCAGCACGCTGTATGTAGTCTGACGGGGCCTGTGGTGGGAGGTGAGCCCTGTGATTGCACGGATATGACGTGTTGATGCGCCGATGTCTTACAGATGGATACACCGCAGACCCGGTTCCGGGCACCCGCAGCAGGGCCTGCAGCGGATGCGGGCCGGTATCATCCCGCGCAGTGGTTTTCAGCCGCAGCGGATGCGGCCCTGCATTCGGTGCATGCGGGCGACAGGCCTGCGCCTTGTTCCAGCCCTTGCCGCCGAGCCCTGCCTGCAGCGCAGGGTTTTTCATTTGCAGCGTGTCATGCGGACAGTTCGCATCGCAGTGCTGAAAGCCTGCTCATTCCAAGAAAACAGCGGGCCATCTGAGCCCGACAGAAGGGATTGCCATGGGGGTGCTTCGCACGAAAGCGATCAGTGGGTTGCAGGGGGCTCCGGCGCACAGCCGGCCCTGGGGCCGGTGGGGTTTGGGCCTGCTGCTGGGATCGGCGGCGCTGACGGCGCAGGCCGTGGGCGTGCGCCAGTTCAGCCCGCAGGGAGAGGTGGCCAAGGTCGAGCAGGTGGTGGTGCAGTTCGATGGCACGGCCGTGCGCTTTGGCGACCCCAAGGCGGCCGCGCCGGTCACGCTCAGCTGCAGCGATGCGGCGGCCACCCAGGGCACGGGCCGCTGGAACAGCGACCGCGAATGGGTGTTCGACTTCAAGCAGGCCCTGCCGCCAGGCGTGCGCTGCACGGCCCAGATGGTGGCCGGCTACAAGTCGCCTGCGGGCACGGCCGTGACGGGCGCTGCCAGCTACCAGTTCCAGACCGGCGGCCCGGCCGTGCTGGACATGGCGCCCGACACCTATGAACAGATCGACGAGGAGCAGTACTTCGCGCTGCGCCTGTCGGGCCCGGCCACCGTGCAAAGCCTGCAGCAGCACATGTGGTGCACGGCCGAAGGCGTGGGCGAGCGCATACCCGTGCGCCTGATCGAAGGCAAGGAGCGCGACGAGCTGCTCAAGCACCGCGGCTGGGACAAGGCCGCCGCCAAGAACCCGCTGCAGTACGCCACGCTGGCCTGCAACCGCCGGCTGACGGCGGGCACGACCATGAAGCTGGTCTTCGGTGCCGGCATCGCCACGCCCAATGGCGTGGCCAGCCGCCAGGACAAGCGCTTCGAGTACCGCGTGCGCGAGCCCTTCGCGGCCGAGTTCAGTTGCGAGCGCGAGAACGCCCAGGCCGCCTGCCTGCCGATCCGCCCCATGCGCCTGAGCTTCAACGCACCCGTGCCGCGCAAGCTGGCCGAGGGCATTCGCCTGAGCAGCGGCGCCTCCAAGGTGGCGCCCGTGATCGACGGTGAATACGGCGAAAAGCTCAGCGAGGATTCGCTGGTGCAGAACCTGAGCTTCCCGGCCACCATGCAGGCCCAGGCGCGCTATACGGTGGAGCTGCCTCCGCAGTTCAAGGACGCGGCAGGCCGCAGCCTGAGCAATGGCGACATGTTCCCGCTGCAGGTGGCCACGGGCGCGCTGCCACCGCTGGCCAAGTTCGCGGCCTCGCCCTTCGGCATCGTCGAGCGCTATGCCGAAGGCCCGGACGGCCCGGCCCTGCTGCCCGTGACGCTGCGCAATGTGGAGTCCGAGCTGGCCACCAAGTCCCTGGAGGCCAGCCGCGTGAGCACCAAGCAGCCCGGCAGCGATGCCGAGATCATTGCCTGGATGCGCCGTGTGGCGGACTACGAGTCCTCCGACATGGACCGCAAGCGCGCCTCGCGCGACATCAAGGGCCCGCTGCCGCCCGTGATCGACAACGAAAACCGCGACTATGTGCAGACGCGCATGCTGTCGCTGCTGGCCGGCCAGGGCGACGTCAAGACGCTGGAGCTGCCCAAGCCCGTCAAGGGCGATCCGCGCCCCTTCGAGGTGGTGGGCATTCCGCTCACGCCGGGCTTTCACGTGGTCGAGATCGCCTCGCCGCTGCTGGGCCAGTCGCTGCTCGATGAGCGCTACGGCTCGGCGCGCAGCATGTATGTGCGCACCTCGGCCCTGGTGACCAACCTGTCCGTGCACTTCAAGCTCGGCCGCGAGAACGCGGCCGCCTGGGTGACCACGCTGGACAAGGGCCAGGCCGTGGCCAATGCCAAGATCCAGGTCTCCGACTGCAATGGCAAGGTGCTGACCTCGGCCACCACCGACGCCAGCGGCGTGGCCCGCCTGGAAGGCCTGTCGCCCGAGCCGCCCCAGTGCACGGGCGGTGTCGGCTACCGCTCGCCGGCCTACTTCGTCAGCGCACGCGCCCAGGGCAAGGACGGCCAGCAGGAGCTGGCCTTCACCTGGAGCGACTGGCAGCGCGGCATCGAGTCCTGGCGCTTCAACGTGCCCACCAGCCGCAGCGCCCAGCGCGACGAGGTGGCCCACACCATCTTCGACCGCACGCTGCTGCGCGCCGGCGAGACCGTGTCCATGAAGCACCTGATGCGCACCCAGACCGGCATCGGCCAGGGGCAGGGCGGCTTTGCGCTGCCCGAGCAGCGGCCCACGCAACTGGTCATCACCCATGAAGGCAGCGGCCAGCAGTACACGCAGCCGCTGCAGTGGCGTTCCACGGGCACCGGCGGCCTGAGTGCGGAAAACAGCTTCTCAGTGCCCAAGGGCGCCAAGCTCGGCTCGTATTCCGTGGAGCTGCGCGGCGATGGCAACGGCTCGCGCGGGCGCAACAACCGCTTCGGCACGGGCAGTTTCCGTGTCGAGGAATTCCGTCTGCCCGTGCTCGAAGGCCGTGTGGGTCCCGAAGGCAAGCAGGCCCTGGTCGGCGTCTCCAGCCTGCCGGTGCAGGTGCAGGTGAACTACGTCTCCGGCGGCCCGGCCGCCAACCTGCCGGTGCGCGTGTCCGCCCTGGTGCGTTCCACCTGGATGGATCGCAGCGACTGGCAGGGCTTCAGCTTCTCGGCACCGCGCAGCGCCCAGGACACGGGCCAGAGCGATGACGAGGAGGCCACGGCCTCCCAGGAAAGCAAGGTGGTGGCCGACAAGCTGCCCGTGACGCTGGACCGTGAAGGACTGGGCAAGCTGAAGATCGAGAATCTGCCCAAGCTGCGCGAGCCGCGCGAGCTGCTGATCGAGGCCACCTATGCCGATCCCAACGGCGAGGTGCAGACCCTGCGCAGCACGCAGATGCTGTGGCCCGCGGCCATCGTGGCCGGCGTGCGCGCCGAAAGCTGGATCACCACGGGCCGCAAGCTCCAGTTCCAGGCGCTGGCGCTGGGCGTGGACGGCAAGCCCCAGGCCGGCGTGCCGGTCAAGGTGGAGGCCATCTCCCGCGTCACCACCAGCAGCCGCAAGCGCCTGGTGGGGGGCTTTTACAGCTACGACAACCAGACCACGCTCAAGTCCATGGGCACGGTGTGCACGGGCAACAGCGATGCCCAGGGCATGGTGCAGTGCGAGGCCCAGCTGTCGCAGCCCGGCGAGGTGGAGCTGATCGTCACCGCCTCCGACAAGGACGGCCGGCCCGCCCAGGCCGCCTCCAGCGTCTGGGTCACGCGCCAGGGCGAACTGTGGTTCGGCGGCGAGGACCATGACCGCATGGACGTGCTGCCCGAAAAGCGCAGCTACGAGCCCGGCGAGACCGCGCGCTTCCAGGTGCGCATGCCCTTCCGCTATGCGACGGCCCTGGTCGCCGTGGAACGCGAAGGCATCGTCAGCACCCAGGTCATGCAGCTCAATGGCCAGAACCCCACCGTGGAGCTGAAGGTCCAGCCCGACTGGGGCCCCAACGTCTACGTGAGCGTGCTGGCCCTGCGCGGGCGACTGCGGGAGGTGCCCTGGTACAGCTTCTTCACCTGGGGCTTCAAGGCGCCGCGCGAGTGGTGGAACGCCTTCTGGCACGAGGGCAAGGAATACATCGCGCCCACGGCCCTGGTCGACCTGTCCAAGCCCGCCTACCGCCTGGGCATGGCCGAGATCCGCGTGGGCACCAAGGCCCACCGCATCGACGTCAAGGTCACGGCCGACCAGGCCAGCTACCAGGTGCGCGGCACCGCCAAGGTCACCATCAGCGCCACGCTGCCCGACGGCAAGCCCGCCGCTGGCGCCGAGGTGGCGCTGGCGGTCGTGGACCAGGCCCTGCTGGAGCTCATGCCCAACACCAGCTGGCAGCTGGCCGACGCCATGCTGCGCCGCCGCGAGTGGGGCGTGCAGACCTCGACCGCGCAGATGGAGGTGATCGGCAGGCGCCACTACGGCCGCAAGGCCGTGGCCGCTGGCGGCGGCGGTGGCCGCAGCCAGACGCGCGAGCTGTTCGAGACGCTGCTGCTGTGGAATCCGAGCGTGGTGCTCGATGCCCAGGGCAAGGCCCAGGTCAGCGTGCCGCTCAACGACTCGCTGACCACCTTCCAGGTGGTGGCGGTGGCCGACCATGGCGTGTCGATGTTCGGCACGGGCCAGGCGCCCATCCGCACGGCCCAGGACCTGCAGATCATCAGCGGCCTGCCGCCGCTGGTGCGCGAGGAGGACCAGTTCCGTGCCATGGTCACGCTGCGCAACACCTCGGCCAAGGCCATGAAGGTGCAGGTCACGCCGCGTGCCACGCTGCTGGAGCTGGCAGCGCAGACCGTGGAGATTCCCGCGGGCGAGGCGCGCGAGGTCGCCTGGAACGTCACGGCCCCGGCCCAGCTGGGCCAGACCCGCGCCGAGGCGCTGATCTGGGAGATCGAGGCCCGCGACACCGCAGGCGGTGACAAGCCGGCCAGCGACAGGCTGAAGGTCAGCCAGCGCATCATCCCGGCCGTGCCGCTGACGGTGCAGCAGGGCACGCTGATGCAGGTCGATGGCAGCATCAACCTGCCCGTGCAGCTGCCGGCCGATGCACTGTCCGGCCGGGGCGGCCTGCGCATGTCGCTGGCGCCCAGGCTGGCCGAAGGCCTGCCCGGCGTGCGCGACTGGTGGGCGCGCTATCCCTACAGCTGCCTGGAGCAGGTCACCAGCAAGGCCGTGGGCATGAGCGACGCCACGCTGTGGCAGTCCACGATGGGCCAGCTGCCCAGCTACCTGGACGGCGACGGCCTGGCCAGCTACTTCCCGCTGGCAGGCGACGGGTCGGGCCGTGCGGCCCGCGGCAGCGATACGCTGACGGCCCACCTGCTCAACCTCTCGGCACTGGCGCAGGGCGTGGACAAGCGCTTCGTGCTGCCGGCGGCCGAGCGCGAGCGCATGGAAAACGGTCTGATCGCCTTCGTCGAAGGCCGCATCCAGCGCAGCTTCTGGAGCCCGCGCAAGGATCTGGACATGCGCAAGCTGGCCGCCATCCAGGCGCTGGCGCTGACGGGCCGCGCCAATCCGCGCATGCTCGACAGCATCACCATCGCGCCCAATGACTGGCCCACGCATGCCGTCATCGACTGGGTGGCCCTGCTCAAGCACATGCGCGAGCTGCCCCAGCGCGAACAGCAGCTGGCCCAGGCCCAGCAGATCCTGCGCGCCCGCCTGAGCTACCAGGGCACGCGCGTGGCCTTCAGCAACGAGCAGGACGACCAGTGGTGGTGGCTGATGCAGGGCCCCGAGGTCAACCTGGCCCGCCTGATGCTGGTCAACATGGACGACCCGACGTGGAAGGAAGAGCTGCCGCGCCTGGCCAATGGCTTCATCTCGCGCCAGAGCAACGGCGCCTGGGGCACGACCACGGCCAACCTGTGGGGCGCGCTGGCACTGCAGCGCTTCTCGCAGCAGTTCGAGGCCACGCCCGTGACGGGGGCCACCCAGGCGGCTTTGGGCGCGTCCCAGGCCCGCGTGGAGTGGAGCCAGGTCACGCGCATGCGCGCCAGCGACACCGAGGGCGCGGCGCACCAGGCGTCCAGCTTCGGCGCGACCACGGTGGTCGGCGGCCTGCGCAACAACACCATGTTCCTGCCCTGGAGCGCGGTGGGTGATGCCCGCAAGGGCCAGCTGACGGTGACCCAGCAGGGCACCGGCAAGCCCTGGCTCACGCTGCAGTCTGTGGCGGCCGTGCAGCTGAAGGCGCCGTTCAGCGCCGGCTACACCGTCACGCGCACGGTCAAGCCCGTGGAGCAGGCCGACAAGAGCCTGCCCGCAGGCCAGTACTCGCGCGGCGACGTGCTGCGCGTCACGCTGGAGGTGCAGGCCCGCACCGACATGACCTGGGTGGCCATCACCGACCCCGTGCCCACGGGCGCCACCATCCTGGGCGGCGGCCTGGGGCGCGACTCGGAGATCGCCTCGGGCGGCGAGCGCGCGGAAGGCGCGGGCTGGCTGGCTTATGAAGAGCGCAGCTTCGAGGCCTACCGCGCCTACTACCAGTACCTGCCCAAGGGCAATACGCGCGTGGAGTACACCGTGCGGCTGAACAACGCCGGCGACTTCGCGCTGCCGCCCACGCGGGTGGAGGCGCTGTATGCGCCCGAGATGTTCGGCGAGGTTCCCAACGCCCGCATCAAGGTGAGCGACAAGCGCTGATGCAGCGTTGATGGCGCCCTGACAAGGGGGCGGCCCTGCGGCCTATGATGGCTGCAGGACCGCCCCCTTTTTTCATCACCCTCCGCTCCATGGCACAAGTCATCCTCTCCCCGGTTCCCGCAGGCAGCGCCCTGCAGGACCGCCTCAAGACCGCCTATTTCCACGACAGCTACCAGCTGCAATTGCCGGACGACGGCAGCAGCCCCATGGCGCTGTACCTGCGCTGCATGGGCCGCACGCCGGGCTGGATCGACTTTCTGATGCGCCTGCGCAACCGCGTGGTGGCGCCCTTCGGCATCAAGGATCTGGGCACGCTCAGCGGCGTCGATGCGCAGCGCCAGCCATCGAGCTACCGCGTGGGCGACCGCGCCGGCATCTTCCGTGTCCATGCCCTGAGCGACAGCGAAGTGGTGCTGGGCGACAGCGACAGGCATCTGGACGTGCAGGTCTCCCTCATGCGGCTGCCCGGCCCTGAGGGCGCGCCGTCCGGCACCTTCACCGCCGCCATGTCCACCGTGGTCCATGTGCACAACGCGCTGGGCCGCATCTACATGCTGGGCGTGACGCCGGCGCACCGCGTCATCGCCCCGGCTGTGGTGGCCAAGCTGGCTGGCTGAAAGCTGCGGATGGAGCCGTCGGCTGTCCAGGCCATCAAAATGGCCGTCGTGGGTGCCTCGGGGCTGTCCAAGGACGCCTTGCATATCTACGTGGGCCTGACGGTGGCACTGGCCGCCTGCGCCGTGCTGCGCAGACCCCTGGGGAGCTGGACGCCCCTCCTGGCGGCCCTGGCGGTGGCCATGACGGGCGAGCTGCTGGACATGTGCGACGATATCGCGAGCCTGGGGTATTGGCGCTGGGGCGCCAGCCTGCACGACATTGCCAATACCGTGTTCTGGCCCTCCGTACTGGCTGCGCTGGCGCGCTGGAGCAGCGTGCTGGGGCGTCGGCCCTGAAGTCAGCAAATCGGAAGCCTTTGGCGTTGGCGTCCGACGCCTGCTTCCACGCCGCCCTTGCATACTTGCGGCCTTTGCCCGGCGGACATCCCCCGAGCAGGGAACGCGGCCCGCCCCACAAGGGCAGGGCCGCCACCATTGCGAATCGGTTCCCGGGCACACCATTGATCACAAGAGAGAGGGTATATGCCAGACACGACCACCGATCCCCGACCGGCGCCACCCGCGCCACCAGTGGCTCCGCCACCGGATGCACCGCAGGCGGCCACGCCATCGCCTGCCGAGCCTGCACCGCGCATCACGTTCTCCGGCCCCGTCGTCATTCCTTCCCTGCTGGTGCTGGGCCTGCTGCTGCTGTACTGCGGCCTCATGCCCGACAGCGCCGACCGGCTGTTCTCCAGCGCCCAGGCCTGGGTGGTGGGGCACATGGACTGGTTCTATGCCGTCTCGGTCACGCTGTTCCTTGTCTTTCTGATCTTCGTCGCGTCCAGCCGTTTCGGTGATATCCGCCTGGGTCCCGATGATGCGGAGCCCGAGTTCAGCTTCATCTCCTGGACCGCCATGCTGTTCGCCGCCGGCATGGGCATCGGCCTGATGTACTTCGGCGTGGGCGAGCCGCTGCAGCATTTCCTCAAGCCGCCCACGGCCGTGCCTTCCACGCCGGCTGCCGCGCGCGAGGCGCTGCAGTCCACCTTCTTCCACTGGGGCTTTCATGCCTGGGCCGTCTACGGGACCATGGGCCTGGTGCTGGCCTATTTCGGCTTTCGCTACAACCTGCCGCTGACCATGCGCTCGGGCCTGTACCCGCTGCTGGGCAAGCGCATCAACGGCCCCATCGGCCACAGCGTGGATGCCTTCGCGCTGGTGGGCACCATCGCGGGTATCGCCACCACGCTGGGCTATGGCGCGCTGCAGCTGGCCGCCGGCCTGCATACGGTGACGGGATGGGACACCTCCACGGCGCTGTTCCGCATCTCGGTCATCGTCATCGTGGTCGGCCTGGCCGGGCTGTCGGCCGTCTCGGGCCTGGACAAGGGCGTGCGCCGCCTGAGCGAGTTCAATCTCGTGCTGGCCTTCATCCTGCTGGCCTTCGTCATCGTGGCCGGGCCCACGGTCTTCCTGTTCGAGGCGCTGAGCGAGAACATCGGCAACTACGTGTCTGGCCTGGTGCAGCTGTCGTTCCGCACCTTCGCCTACGAGCCGCCCAGCCAGGAAGGCTGGTTCGGCGGCTGGACCATCCTCTACTGGGCCTGGTGGATCTCCTGGTCGCCCTTCGTGGGCATGTTCATCGCGCGCATCTCGCGCGGGCGCACCATCCGCCAGTTCGTGACCGGCGTGCTGCTGGTGCCCACGGCCTTCAACCTGCTGTGGATGACGGCCTTCGGCAACAGCGCCATCTGGATAGACACCCACGTGGCCATGGGCGCGTTGGGGCAGACGGCCTCGAACGTGGATGCGCTGCTGTTCCGCTTCTTCGAGTACCTGCCCTGGTTCAAGCCCGTGGCCTGGCTCACCATCGTGCTTATCGCGGTGTTCTTCGTCACCTCGGCGGACTCCGGGGCCTTCGTGGTGGACAACATCGCCTCGCGCGGCCATGCGCGTTCGCCGGTCTGGCAGCGGCTGTTCTGGGCTGCCGTGCTGGGCGTGACGGCCATGGTGCTGATGCTGGCCGGCGGCCTCAAGGCGCTGCAGGCCATGACCCTGGTGGCGGCCCTGCCGGTGGCCGTCATCATGCTGGCGCTGTGCTACGGGCTGTGGCGCGGGCTGCAGGCCGACCGCGCGCACTTCTCGCCCGACCTGGCTCCGGCCACCAGCTTCTGGAGCGGCCAGCACTGGCGCAAGCGCCTGGAGCAGATCGTGCACCAGCCCTCGCGCGCCGACGTGCGCAGGTTCCTGGCCGGCGTGGTGCTGCCGGCCATGAACGAGGTGGCCGCCGAGATGCAAAGGCGCGGCGTGCAGGCCGTGGTCACCGAGGACCTGGACGGCGAGGGCGCCGTGCGCCTGACCGTGCCCGATCCCTCGCTGCGCGACTTCGTCTACGGCGTGCGCGCCACGCGCCGCACGGTGCCCACCTTCCTGGTGAGCGAGGCGGCCAGCGAGCAGGAGCGCCGCCATGTCTACGAGCCCATCACCTTCTTCGAGGACGGTCGCCTGGGCCACGACATCCAGTACCTGCGCAGCGAGGAAGTCATCGCCGACATCCTGCGCCACTACGAGCGCTACCTGTCGCTGAGCGCCGACCAGCGCACGCATCTGCTGAACCGGGCTCCGGGCCACAGCTGAGCCGTGCTGCGCAGTGCCGCCGTCTCGGCACCCCGGGCCTTTGGGTAAACACCGGGGTGCCAGCCGGCGGCCGCCTGCGGATACTGGGCGCTGCCATGCAGCTCGAATACTCTACCCATTCGCAGGAGCCACGCCATCGTTTCGACTACTGGCACGAGGTGGTCTGCCGCCACTGCATCCCGGCCGACAGCCACCGCGCGCAGGGGGATGGTGCAGGTCCCGGCGGCTTCGGGGCCACGCTGTCCGTGCGCTCCCTGGGACTGCTGGAGATCAGTGCCATGTCGGCACCCAGCCACCGCTGGGTGCGCAACGCAGCCCACCTGCGCCTGCATGCCCGCGACGAGCTGTGGCTGGGCTATCTGCTCCAGGGCCAGGCCGAGGTGCGCCAGGGCGGGCAAGTGGCCCGGCTGAGTGCGGGCAATCTGGTGCTTTATGACGCTGCGCAGCCTTTCGAATTCTCGGTGGCGCCCCGCGATATCCTGCTGATGCGCATTCCGCGCAGCGAATTGTTGAATCGCTTTGCCCGTGCACCCTTGCACGCGGGCCGGGCGCTGCATGGCCATGCCCCGGCCGTGGCGCCGCTGCGGGCCATGCTCGGCGAGGCCATCGCCATGCCGCCTGCGCCGCACGGTGATGCCTTGGCGCAGCGCTTCGGCATGGCGCTGCTCGACGTGCTGGCCCTGGCGCTGGAGATGCAGGAAATGGCCGTGCAGCCCCGCGCGGAACGGGACCTGCACGGCCGCATCCAGGCGTTTATCCAGGACAACCTGGGCTCGCCCGAGCTCTCGCTGCAATGGCTGGCGCAGCAGCACAACGTCTCGCCGCGTACCGTGACGCGGGCCTTTGCGCGGCGCAACCAGACGCCCATGGGCCTGGTATGGCAGCTGCGGCTGCAGGCCAGCCGCCAGGCCCTGATGCAGGGGCGCTGCTCCAGCGTGACCGAGGCGGCCTTCGCGCATGGATTCTCCGATGCGGCGCACTTCAGCCGAGCCTTTCGCAAGGCGTTCGGCTGCACGCCCCGCAGCCTGCTGGCCGCCTGAGCAAGGTCGCTGACCCTCACGAACAAGCGTCGGGGCTGCTGGCTCCCTAGCATGGATCTGCCGTGCGTCCCGTGCGGCTTTTCCAGTGCAACAACGGTGGCGCCCCGGAGCCGGGCGCCGGGAGACATGCCATGAACGACAGCGAACTGCACCATCTCGAACTGCTGGAGGTGGGGCGCGAGATCCAGTCCCGCCGCATTTCCTCGGAAGAGGTGACCCGCCACATGCTGGCGCGCATCGAGGCCGTGGACGCGCGGCTGCACAGCTACGTGACGGTGATGGCGCAGCAGGCGCTGGAGGACGCCCGCCGCGCCGACGCCGAGATCGCGCAGGGCCGCCGCCGCGGTGCGCTGCACGGCGTGCCGCTGGCGCTCAAGGACCTGCTGTGGACCCGGGGCGTCCCCACCACGCATGGAATGACGCTGCACCGCGACCATCGCCCCACGGAAGATGCCACCGTGGTGCGCAGGCTGCGCGAGGCCGGCGCCGTCATCCTGGGCAAGCTGCAGCAGACCGAAGGCGCCTTCGCCGACCACCATCCCGAGATCACTGCCCCCGTCAACCCCTGGGGCGCCCAGCTGTGGCCCGGGGCCTCGTCCAGCGGCTCGGGCGTGGCCACGGCGGCGGGGCTGTGCTTCGGATCGCTGGGCACGGACACCGGGGGCTCCATCCGCTTTCCATCGGCCGCCAACGGCATCACGGGGCTCAAGCCCACCTGGGGCAGGGTGAGCCGCCACGGCGCCTTCGAACTGGCCGCGTCCCTGGACCACATAGGCCCGATGGCGCGCAGTGCTGCCGATGCCGCAGCCATGCTCGCGGCCATCGCCGGGGCGGACCCGCTGGACCCTACGGCCAGCCAGTGCAGCGTGCCCGACTATCTGGCCATGATGACGCGCGGATTCTCCGGCCTGCGCCTGGGCATGGACCGGCAATGGGCACTGGACGGCGTGGATGCCCCCTCCCGCCAGGCGGTGGAGCAGGCCCTGGCGGTGGCGCAGCGCCTGGGGGCCAGCGTGCAGGAAGTCCGCTTTCCCGATGCCACCCAGGCGGTGGAGGACTGGCCGGCGCTGTGCGCGGTGGAGACCGCCGTGGCGCATGGCGCCACGTTCCCTGCACGGCGCGAGGCCTATGGCCCCGGGCTCGCCGGGTTGATCGACCTGGGGCTGGGCCTGTCCGCCACCGACTACCAGCGGCTGCTGCTGCGCCGCGCGGACTTCACGGGCCGGGTGCGTGCACTCTTCGCGCAGGTGGATCTGCTGCTGGTCCCCGCCACGGCCTTTGCGGCCCCCACGCTGCAACGCATGGCGCATTTCGGCTCCGATGCCGAGCTGTTCTCGGGCATGCTGCGCTACACCTGCCCGTTCGACCTCACGGGCAGCCCCACGATCACGCTGCCCGGCGGACGCACTTCTGAGGGCGCGCCCGTGGCCTTCCAGTTCGTGGCCCCCGACTTCCGCGAAGACCTGCTGGTGCGCGCGGGCTGGGCGTTCCAGCAGGCCACGGACTGGCACAGACGGCACCCTGCTGCCTGAGCTGCCTGAGCCGCCAGTCTGGTGGCGCGACACGGGCCTGTCACACAGCCTTCCTAGACTGGCGTGATGTCCTTGATCGAGATGGAAGGTGTCGCCAAGTCCTGGGGCGGCACCACGGCACTGCAGGCGCTGGATCTGCGCATTGAACCCGGATCCTTTTGCGTGCTGCTCGGTCCCTCGGGCTGCGGTAAGTCCACCACGCTGCGCATCATCGCGGGCCTGGAAAGCGCCACCTCGGGCCGCGTGCGAATCGACGGGCAGGACGTCACCCATCTGCCGCCCGCACGGCGCGGCATTGCCATGGTGTTCCAGAACTACGCGCTGTTCCCGCACCTGACGGTGGCGCAGAACATCGGCTTCGGCCTGTCCGTGCGCAAGGTGCCGGCGGCCGAGGCGCGCCGGCGCATCGACGAGGCCGCCGCGCTGCTGGGCCTGGACGCGCTGCTGGCGCGCCGGCCCGGGCAATTGTCGGGCGGCCAGCAGCAGCGCGTGGCGCTGGGCCGCGCCCTGGTGGCTCAGGCCCGGGTCTGCCTGATGGACGAGCCCCTGTCCAACCTCGACGCCCAGCTGCGCCAGGAAATGCGCACCGAGCTGCGCGAGCTGCAGCGGCGCCTGGGCCTGACCGTGGTCTATGTCACGCACGACCAGGCCGAGGCCATGGGCATGGCCGACCAGGTGGTGCTGCTCAGCCAGGGGCGCGTGGAGCAGTGCGCCGCGCCCCAGGAGATCTACAGCCGGCCCGCCACCACCTTTGCGGCGCGCTTCATCGGCACGCCGGCCATGAACATCGCGCGCCTCGACGGCCTGCACATCGCGGGCAGCCATGCCAGCGCCGCGCCCGCCGGCCTGCAGCAGCCGGGCCAGGCGCGCTGGCTGGGCGTCAGGCCCGAGGACATGCGCCTGTCGCTCCATGGCGATGTGGGCAGCGGCCCCGTGGTCGCTGCCGACATCGAAAGCCTCGAATACCTGGGCGCCGACCTGGTGCTGCGCTGCCGCGTGGGCAGCGAGCAACTGATGGTGCGCACCGCTGGCAGCCAGCTCGGCGGCCTGCAGCCGGGCCAGCTCGTGGGCCTGTGCTGGACGCGCGAGGCCACGCATTTCTTTGACGAAAAGGGGCGGCGCTGCACGGCCTGAGGCCGAGGCACCGGCCCCCAATTCCTTCGCCAATTCACCGTTTCAGCCGTTCCGGCTTTCGCACCCGAAGCACCTTCCAGGAGAGTCCGCCATGCAACGCCATGCCTTCCTCAAAACCCTCGCAGCCGCAGCCGCCCTGGCCGCCACGGGCCTGCTGAACACCGCCAGCGCGCAGACGCCGCTGGAGGTGCCGTTCTACTACCCCGTGGCCGTGGGCGGCCCCATCACCAAGGTGATCGACGGCTATGCGGCCGAGTTCAACAAGGCCCATCCGCAGTACCGGATCACGCCCGTCTATGCGGGCACCTACCAGGAGACCATCGTCAAGGCGCTGACGGCCCACAAGTCGGGCAAGCCGCCGGCCAGCTCGGTGCTGCTGTCCACCGACATGTTCACGCTGATCGACGAGGACGCCATCGCCCCCATCGACGACTTCGTGAAGACCGATGCCGACCGGGCCTGGCTCAAGGGCTTCTATCCGGCCTTCATGGCCAACAGCCAGACGGGCGGCAAGACCTGGGGCGTGCCCTTCCAGCGTTCCACCGTGGTCATGTACTACAACAAGGAAGCCTTCAAGGAAGCCGGCCTGGACCCGAACAAGGCGCCGCAGAACTGGAAGGAACTCAAGGAAGCCGCCCACAGGCTGACGAAGAAGGACGCCAGCGGCAAGGTCGTGCAGTACGGCATACAGATCCCGTCCACGGGCTTCGCCTACTGGATGCTGCAGACGCTGACCACGCCCAATGACGTGCTGCTGGCCAACGAGGCCGGCACCCAGGTCACGCTGGACAGCCCCCAGGTAGTGGAGGCGCTGGACTTCTGGGTGGGCCTGGTCAAGGAGGGCGTGCACCCGGCCGGCGTGGTGGAGTGGGGCACGACGCCCAAGGACTTCATGGAAAAGAAGGCGGCCATCATCGTCACCACCACGGGCAACCTGACCAATATCCGAGCCAATGCCAAATTCGACTTCGGCGTGGGCCAGATCGCAGGCAACGTGCGCAAGGGCTCGCCCACGGGCGGCGGCAATTTCTACCTGTTCAAGAAGGCGCCCAGGGAGCAGCAGGAGGCGGCCTTCCAGTTCATGAAGTGGGTCACCCAGCCCCCGCTGGCCGCGCAGTGGAGCATGGACAGCGGCTACGTTGCCGTCTCGCCCGCCGCCTATGACACGCCCGCGCTCAAGAAGTACGGCCAGGACTTCCCGCAGGCCCTGGTGGCGCGCGACCAGCTGCCGGTATCGGTGGCCGAGTTCTCCACGCATGAGAACCAGCGCGTGACCAAGGTGCTCAACGACGCCGTGCAGGCCGCCCTCAACGGCAGCAAGACCTCGGCCCAGGCCCTGCAGGATGCGCAAAAGGAAGCAGACCGCATCCTGCGCCGCTACAAGTGATGGCGCAGTGCCGCTGACCGCATGAGCTCCGCTCCCGCCTCCCTTGTCCGCGGCCGCCAGGCCGTCCATGCCTGGCTGATGCTGCTGCCGGCGCTGGTGCTGCTGGTGGCCTTCACGCACTGGCCGGCCGTGGCCACGCTGATCGACAGCCTGCATGCCACGCCGCGCGGCGGCCAGCCGGGGCCGTGGGTGGGGCTGGAGAACTACGCCGTGATGGTGGACGACCCGGTGTTCTGGCAGGCCGTGCGCAACAACCTGTGGTTTGCGGCGGCCACGATTCCGCTGTCCATGGCGCTGGCGCTGGCCATGGCGCTGTGGGTCAACGAGAGGCTGGCCGGCCGCGCCTTCGTGCGCATGGCGTATTTCACGCCCACGGTGCTGCCCATGATTGCCGTGGCCAACATCTGGCTGTTCTTCTACACGCCGCAGTACGGGCTGCTGGAGCAGCTGCGCGGCGCACTGGGCCTTCCCGCGCACAACTGGCTGGGCGACCCGTCCACGGCGCTGGCCTGCGTGACCGTGGTGGCGGTGTGGAAGGAGGCGGGCTTTTTCATGATCTTCTACCTGGCCGCGCTGCAGACCCTCAACCCCAGCCTCAAGGAGGCGGCGGCCATCGAGGGGGCCTCGCGCTGGTACTTCCTGCGCCGCGTGCAGTGGCCGCTGCTGATGCCGACCACGCTGTTCGTGCTGGTCAATGCGGTGATCAATGCCTTCCGCCTGGTGGACCATCTCTTCATCCTCACACGCGGCGGGCCGGACAACGCCTCCACGCTGCTGCTCTATCACCTGTACGAAGTGGGCTTCAAGTTCTGGGACACGGGCTATGCGGCGGCCCTGACCGTGGTGCTGGTCGCCGTGCTGGCGGCCGTGGCGCTGCTGCAGTTCTTCGTGCTCGACAAAAAGGTGCACTACCAATGAGCGCCGCACCCATTGCCCCGCGCCATGCGCCGCCCGCGCTGTACGGCGCCACCTGGCTGGACACGCTGGCCGCCTGGCTGCTGGCCCTGCTGTGGATACTGCCGCTGGCCTATGCGTTCTGGACGGCCTTCCATCCGCCCGAATACTCGGCACGCTTCGACCTGGCCGCGCCCTGGACGCTGGAGAACTTTCGCCGTGCCTGGCAGGCCGCACCCTTTGCGCGCTATTTCCTGAACACGGCCGTGCTGGTGGTCATGATTTTGGCGGCCCAGCTGGTGCTGGGCACGCTGGCCGCCTATGCCTTTGCACGCTACCGCTTTCGCGGCCAGGGCCTGGCCTTTGCCCTGGTGCTGGTGCAGCTGATGATCATGCCGGACATCCTGCTGGTGGCGAACTACCAGACCCTGTCGCGCCTGGGCGCCGTCGATACGCTGCTGGGCATCGGCCTGCCGTACTTCGCATCGGCCTTTGCGATCTTTTTGCTGCGCCAGACCTTCCTGGGCATTCCCCGGGAACTGGACGAGGCCGCGCGGGTGGAGGGTGCCGGCACCCTGCAGATCCTGTGGCGCGTCTACGTGCCGCTGGCGCGGCCCGTGTACCTGGCGTTTGCGCTGGTGTCGGTGAGCTTTCACTGGAACAACTTCCTGTGGCCGCTGATCATCACCAACAGCGTGCAGGCGCGCCCGCTCACCGTGGGGCTGCAGGTGTTCTCCAGCGTGGAGTCTGGCGTGGAATGGGCCACCATCACGGCCGCCACGCTGATGAGCTCGGGCCCGCTGCTGGTGGCCTTCGTGCTGTTCCAGCGCCAGTTCGTGCAGAGCTTCATGCGTGCGGGGATCAAGTGAGGGCGGTGCTAAAGTTCCTTGTCCCAGCCTTTCACCCCGAGGTCCACCATGTCCGGTCCCGCATCCGCAGGTCTGTTCATCTACGCCAAGCAGCCTGACCGGCTGGCGCTGTTCTACATGGAGGTGCTGGCCATGCGCATGCTGCACCACACGAGCGAGCTCATGGTGCTGCAGTCGCCGGACCTGCAACTGGTACTGCACGCCATTCCCGAGGCGATTGCGCGGCACATCACCATCACCGAGCCACCCCAGCCGCGCGAGAACGTGGCCCTCAAATTCTTTGCCACCGTGGCCAGCTTCGCGGCCGTTCGTCCCCTGGTCATCGCCCATGGCGGCCAGCTGTGGGAGCAGTCCTGGCAGGGGCCGGGCTTTCGCGTCTGCAACGCAATGGACCCCGAAGGCAACCTGTTCCAGCTGCGCGAGCCGCTGCCCGCATGATGCAGATCCTCACGTGGAACACCCAATGGTGCCTGGGCCTGGACGGCCGCATGGACCCGGCGCGCATCGTGGCGCATGCGCTGTCCATGGCCGATATCGACGTGCTGTGCCTGCAGGAAATCGCCATCCACTATCCCGGCCTGCAGGGTGCGCCCGGCGACCAGGTGGCGCAGATCCGCCAGGCCCTGCCCGAAGGCTGGAAGGTCTTCTTCGGTGCCGCCGTGGACGAGTTCACGGCCGTGGGCCGGCAGCGCTTCGGCAACCTGGTGGCCACGCGCCTGCCGGTGCTGCAACTGGCCCACCACCGCCTGCCGTATCCGCACGATGGCGGCGTGCGCAGCATGCCGCGCTGCTGCACGGCGGCCACGGTGATGGATGCCGCGCTGGGCCCCGTGCGGGTGATGAGCACCCACCTCGAATATTTCTCGCGCCGCCAGCGCATGGCCCAGGCGCTGGCGCTGCGTTCCTTGCAGATCGAGGCCCTGGGCCAGGCCGAGGCGCCGCCCCAGCCCGCCAGCGATGGCTCGCCCCAGCAGACCAAGCCGCACACGCCGCATGCCGTGCTCTGCGGCGACTTCAACTTCGAGCCGCATGAGGACGAATACGCCGGCCTGTCCGCCCCCTGGGCGGCCGGCGAGCAGGGAGCCCTGAGCGCCGGCCAGTGGCACAACAGCTGGAGCGTGCTGCACCCGGACCAGCCCCAGCCTCCCACCTTCCGGTTGTTCGACCGCCAATGGGGCCCCGAGCCCGGCGCCTGCGATTTCGCCTGGGTCAGCGACAGCCTGCGCGGCCATGTGCGTGGCTGGGCCGTGGACAGCGACACAAGGCTCTCGGACCACCAGCCCGTGCTGCTGCAGCTGGCTTGATCCAGGTCAGGGACCGCCGCCAAGCCGGCCTTGGCCTACAGACAGTGCTGCGGGCCTGCTCCAAGGTCATGGGGACTGTTTTGAAGGAGCATCCATGAGCCCCAATCCGCTGTCCACGATTCTTCACCGCACCTGGTGGGTGCTGCTGCTGCGCGGCCTGGTCGCCATCGCCTTCGGCGTGCTGACCTGGGCGCAGCCGGCGGTATCGCTGGCGGCGCTGGTGCTGACCTTCGGCGCCTTCACCTTTGTCGATGGCCTGCTGGGCGTGTACTCGGCCATCCAGGGGCGCGACCAGATGCGCCATTGGTGGGTGTTGCTGCTGTGGGGCCTGGCCGGCGTGGTGGTGGGCGTGCTCACCGTGGTCGCGCCCGGCGTCACGGCCCTGGTGATGACGCTGTACATCGGCGCCTGGGCCCTGGTCACGGGCCTGCTGCAGATCGTGGCGGCCGTGCGGCTGCGCAAGGAGATCACGGGCGAGTGGCTGCTGATCCTGGGCGGCGTGCTGTCCGTGCTGTTCGGCGCCTTCGTGCTGGCCCAGCCGGGCGCGGGCATGATGGCCATGCTCTGGGTGCTGGCCACGTATGCGGTGGTCTTCGGCGTGCTCATGGTGCTGCTGTCCTTCAAGCTCAAGAAGGGCATACGCCATTCTTCCTGAGCCGCTGGTGCAAAGGCGGACAATGCCGGCTCCATGATCGAATCCCGGCGACCTTCTCCCTTCATGCGTCTTCCCCGCGCGGCCCTGGCGGCCGCGCTGCTGTTCGCGGCGGCAGGTGCCGCCCAGGCGCTGCCCAGCTTTTCCGAGGTCCGCGAAGGCCACCGTTCCTCCGAGACCGAACTGCTCTCGCGCGAGGGCGAGGTGCTGCAGCGCCAGCGCACCGACGCCAGCGTGCGCCGTGGCGACTGGGTGGCCCTGGCCGACATCTCGCCCGCGCTGCGCACGGCCCTGGTCGTCAGCGAGGACAAGCGCTTCTACGAACACAGCGGCGTGGACTGGGCGGCCGTGTCCTCCGCCGCCTGGGGCAACCTCTGGAACCAGCGCACGCGCGGCGCCAGCACCATCACCATGCAGCTGGCGGGCCTGCTCGACGGCGACTGGCGCCAGGGCCCGGGCGGGCGCAGCGTAGTACAGAAACTGGGCCAGACCGTCTCGGCCCAGGTGCTGGACCGGCGCTGGCGCAAGGACCAGATCCTGGAGGCCTACCTGAACCTGGTGCCCTTCCGTGGCGAGATCGTGGGCATCGATGCGCTGTCGCGCACCCTGTTCGGCAAGGCCGCGCACGGGCTGGACGCGCGCGAGGCCGCCATTGCCGCCGCCCTGGTGCGTGCCCCCAACGCCTCGCCCGAGCGCGTGGGCCGGCGCGCCTGCGGCGTGCTGCAGTCGCTGGCGCCCGAGGATGCGGCGGCGCGCGACTGCACGGCCATGGAACTGCTCACCGCCAGCGTGCTGCTGCGCCGGCAATGGGCGGCCAGCGAAGGCCAGGCCCCGCACCTGGCGCGCCGCCTGCTGGCCGAGCCGCAGTCCAGGGGCCAGGCGCGCGTGCGATCCACGCTGAGCGCGCCCGTGCAGCGCTTTGCCGTGCAAAGCCTGCAGCAGCAACTGCGCGAGCTGCAGGGCCGCAACGTGGAGGACGGCGCCATCGTCGTGCTGGACAACGCCACGGGCGAGGTGCTGGCCTGGGTGGGCTCGTCGGGCGAATTGAGCCAGGCGGCCGAGGTGGACGGCGTCACGGCCATGCGCCAGCCCGGCTCCACGCTCAAGCCCTTTCTCTATGCCCAGGCGATTGCCGAGCGGCGGCTGACGGCGGCCTCGCTGATCGAGGATTCATCGGCCCACATTCCCACGCAGAACGGGCTCTACATTCCGCAGAACTACGACCGGCGCTTCAAGGGCTGGGTCTCGGCCCGCACGGCGCTGGCGTCGTCGCTCAACGTGCCGGCCGTGCGCACCCTGGTCATGGTCACGCCCGATGCCTTCTTCTCGCAGCTGCAGCGCCTGGGCCTGCCACTGCGCGAAAGCGGCGGCTATCACGGCTTCAGCCTGGCGCTGGGCAGCGCCGAGGTGCCGCTGCTGCAGCTCACCAACGCCTACCGCGCCCTGGCCAACGGTGGGCAACTGACGCCCGTGCGCTGGGCGGCGCAGCCCACGGGCGCGGGGTCCGCAGCGCAAAAGTCGGCTGCGCCCGTGCAGGCCATCGACTCACGCGCGGCCTTCATCGTGGGCGACATCCTGTCCGATCCCATGGCGCGCGCGCCCACCTTCGGCACGGACAGCGTGCTGGCCACGCGCTTCTGGTCGGCCGTCAAGACCGGCACCAGCAAGGACATGCGCGACAACTGGGCCGTGGGCTGGTCGCAGCGCTACACCGTGGGCGTGTGGGTGGGCAATGCGCGCGGCGAGGCCATGCACTCGGTCAGTGGCACCAGCGGCGCGGCACCTGTCTGGGCCGCCGTGATGGGCTTCCTGCATGCCCGCACACCCAGCCGCGCGCCCAAGGCGCCGGCGGGCGTGCTGCAGCAGGCGGTGCGCTTCGGTCCCGATGCCTCGGGCCTGCCGCTGGAGAGCGCGCGCAGCGAATGGTTCGTGGCGGGCACGCAGCAGAGCCTGTTCGCCATGGCGGGCAGCGGCCTGCCTGCCGCATCCGCATCGACACGCGGGACTTCGGCGGCCTCGCCCGTGCGCATTGCGCGCCCGGCCAACGGCACCATCCTCGCGCTGGATCCCGACATTCCGCCAGACCGCCAGCGCGTGCAGCTGTCGGCCCGGCCCTCGGGCACGGCAGCCACGCAGGAATGGCAGGACGCCAGCCTGCGCTGGCGCATGGTCAGCGCCGCCCCGCCCGGCGCGGCCGAGCCTGCGCCCAAGGAGATCGGCCGGGGTGCTGCCGCCGCCTGGATGCCCTGGCCCGGCCGCCACCGGCTGGAACTGGTCGATGCCAAGGGGCAGGTGCTGGACAGCGTGCAGGTGGAGGTGCGCGGCGCCGGCGTGGTGGCTTCGCGCGCGGGCGGGCGCTGATCAGGCGCCGGTCGTGATCACTGCGCCGCGCGGGGGCCCGCCGCGCGGATGCCCGCCGCACGGAAGCCCGCCGCAGTGAAGGCCACCAGCTCGTCGATCACATGCTCCACGGGGTCGGCGCGGTGGCCGCCGCCCAGCATGCGGCTGACTCGGCCGTTGTCGGAGCGGATGTACATCATGGCGCCGTACATGCATTCCAGGCGCCACTGGAAATCGTGCTGCGACAGCTGCGGCAGAGCCTGGCGCAGCAGGGCCGCAAAGCGTTTGGCAGCCTCGTCGTAGGCGGCAAACACCACCTCCCTGACTGCCTGGTCGGGATCGACCGAGCACAGGGCCGTGACGCGGTTGAAGTCGGCCTCGCCCTCGCTGTGGGCGGCGCGCAGCGCAGGGGCGATGAAGGCCCGAAGAATGTCCTCCACGGCGGGCTGCGGCGACTGCTGCTCCAGCCTTTGCAGCAGCGCATGGCGCTGTCCGTTGACGGCCATCACGCGCTGCTCGAACAAGGCCTTGAGCAGGCCCAGCTTGTTGCGGAAGTGGTAGTGGATGGCGCCCGTGTCCACATCGGCCAGCGCCATGACGGCGCGCAGCGACGTGCCCGCGTAGCCATGCCGCGCAAACAACTGCTCGGCGGCTTGCAGAAGGCGTTCGCGGGCCTGGGCGCGGGGTTCCTCGGCCGCGGTGTCATCGGTGCTGGACGTCATGGCTGCGGATCATAGACAGCGCCAGGCCCTTGCCGCACCAAACCATGGCATGGTGGTGACATGGATTGATTCAGTCGACTGACTGAATTAACATGCGCAGCCATCACACAACGACAAGGAGACACAGCATGACCACCCGCAAGTGGCTCGGCGCCCTGATGGCGCTGGGCTGCACCCTGGCCACCGCGCAGGAGCCGTTCCCGTCGCGGCCGCTGACCCTCATCAACCCCTGGGCGGCGGGCAGCTCCACCGACGTGATGGCGCGTACGTTGGCCGAGGAGTTCCGCAAGCAGCTGGGCCAGAGCGTGGTCGTGGTCTCGCGCGACGGGGGCTCGGGCGTGATCGGCATGAATGTGCTGGCCCAGGCGCCGGCCGACGGGCTGACGCTGGCCTTCACGCCCATGACCCCCATCACCGTGCAGCCCCACTACGTCAAGGGCCTGAAGCTGGGGCCCGACAGCGTGCAGCCGCTGTGCGGCGTGACGGAGAACATCCTGGGCGTCAGCGTGCGCGCAGACAGCCCTTTCAAGACGATAGGCGAGCTGGTGGCGGCGGCGAAGAAGGGCTCGCTGAGCTACGGATCGCCGGGACCGAACTCGGCGCCCTTCCTGGCCATGGACCAGCTGGAGCGCGACCAGGGCCTCAAGCTTGTGCATGTGCCCTACAAGGGCGATGCCGGCTCGATACAGGAATTGCTGGCCGGGCGGCTGGACTTCGTCAGCAGCATCGCGGCCTCGGCTGCACCCCAGATACGCGCGGGCAAGCTGCGCCTGCTGGCCGTGGCCTCGGAGCGCCGCCACCCAGCCTTCCCCGAGGTCCCCACCTTCAAGGAACTGGGCATGGCGGTGCAGGAGGAATCGTTTGCGGGCCTGTTCGTGCCGCGTGGCGTGCCCGAGGCGGTGCTGGGTCGGCTGGACGCTGCCTGCGCCGCCGCAGCGCGGTCCGATGCCGTCAGGCAGGTGGCCCAGCGCGGCGACCAGGTGGTCTTCCACCAGGACCGCCGCCAGTGGGACCGGCGCATTCACGACGAATTCCGCAAACAGGGCGCAGCGGCCGAACGCCATGCGCAGTGACCTCCTTTCCGCCATCTCTCCATCCATGACCGATTCCAGCCTGCCCCCCATCCGCCGCGTGATCACGGCCAACGACGCACAGGGCCGCTCCTTCATTGCAGAGGACGGCGCCTCGCCCGCCGTGCGCCTGGTCGAGGAACGCCCCGGCTACCGCATCACCAACCTGTGGCGCACCGATGCCTCACCCGCGCAGATCAATGCGCCCGACACCATTGCCATCCACCAGGGCGTGGCACCGCCGCCCTATGGCACGGTGCTGCGCATCCTGGACATTCCGCCCGAACCTGCCGATCCGCAGGAGCTGGCGCGTGCCCTGCATGCCACCTTTACACGCATGTACGGCGACGCCCACCGCGACGTGCAGCCCGGCGAGCATCCGGGCATGCACCGCACGGATACCGTGGACTACGCGCTGATGCTGGAGGGCGAGCTGGTCGCCATCCTGGACCGCCAGGAAACCGTGCTGCGCGCCGGTGACGTGCTCATACAGCGCGGCACCAACCATGCCTGGGCCAACCGCTCGGGCCGGCCTGCGCGCATTGCCTTCGTGCTGGTGGCGGGCGAGCAGGGCTCCTGACTCAGGGGGCCTGGCCTGCCCATGCCGCTGCGGCAGGGCGTGGCCGCACGAAGCGCTGCTCGATCACGGTCTCGCCCCATTGCTGGCCTGGCCATTCCTCGGCCAGGGTGAAGCCTGACGATTCGTAGAGCCGGCGTGCTGCATCCAGGCCCCGGAAGGTCCACAGCTGGGTGGCCTCGAAGGCCTGCTGGTCGCAGAACGCCAGGGCCTGCTGCAGCAGCTGGCGCCCCGTGCCGGCGCCGCGCAGGCCGTCTTCCAGGATGAACCAGCGCAGATGCGCCTGGCGGTCCTCGGGGTGCTTGCCAAGGTCCTCTCCATCGATGGCCACGGAGCCCACGATGCGGTCGCCGTCCAGCGCCGTCCACAGCTGGTTGCAGGGCTTGTCCAGCCGGCCTGCGAACTCGGCCAGGCCGCTGGCCACGCGGCTTTCGAAGAAGACGCCAAAGCCTGCGTGGCGCGCATAAAAGCGCGCATGCATGTCCACGATGCGGCCCAGGCAGCCGGGCCGGTATCCGGGCAGGACCTGTATCTGTGCGGGCACGGGCTGGGGCAGGGGCTCCTCCTGCCGGTGCGCCTGCAGCGCCCGGGCGTACAGTGCCAGCCCTTGGGCGACGGCCTGCTGCTGCGGCGCCTGCATGCGGTCCAGCGCCGCCGTCACCTGCTGGCGCCCGAAGGCCTCGATGGCGGCCAGCGTGCGCCGGCCCTTGGCGGTCAGGGCCAGCTGCTTGACGCGGCCATCCTCTCCATCGGCGGCCTCCTTCAGCTCGCCCGCCTCCACCAGCTTGCGCACCATGCGGCTGACGCTGGATTTCTCCAGCCCCAGGACCAGGGCCAGCTGCGAGGCCGCCATGCGCCCCTGTGCGCCGATCTCCAGGATGGCATGCACGGCCGAGGGCGGATAGTCGGTGGCCGCCAGCGTGGCCTGCATGAAGCCCAGCTCGCGCACCATCTGGCGCGAGGCGGCGCGGATGCCATCCACCAGGGAAAGATCGTGCTGCGGCATGGGTGCTCCTTGGGGCCGTGCAGGGTTTGAATATGGTTGCATGGTACAACCATAAATGCCGCTGCGCATCTGTTGATGCAGCGATGCGTACCCCAGGCGTAAAAAAGCCGCCCGGCGCATGCGGGCGGCTGGGGCCTGGCGCAGATGCGCAAGGCTCAATTGACCATCAGGCGGAACGGCCAGACATAGGCCTGCAGCGTCACGAAGATGCCCATCAGGCAGGCCAGGGCGACGGAGTGGAAGAACACGTAGCGCAGGATGTCGCCCTCATGGTTGAACCAGCGCGTGGCCGTGGAGGCGACGACGATGGACTGCGCATCGATCATCTTGCCCATCACGCCCCCCGAGCTGTTGGCCGCGCCCATGAGGTTGGGCGACAGGCCCAACTGCTCTGCCGCCACCTTCTGCATGCCGCCGAACAGCACGTTCGATGCCGTGTCCGAACCCGTGAGCGCCACGCCCAGCCAGCCCATCAGGGTGCCGAAGAAGGGGTAGAACACGCCCGTGTTGGCGAAGGCCAGGCCCAGCGTGGTGTCCGTGCCCGAGTAGCGCGTCAGCGTGCCCAGGGCCAGCATCAGCACGATGGTGATGAGCGAATAGCGCACCAGCCAGATGGTGCGCACGAACTGGCTGACCAGCTGCACGGGGTTGTACTTCATGACCAGGCCGCCCACGATGGCCGACAGCAGGATGCCCGTGCCCGTGGCCGACAGCAGGTTCAGCGTGTAGATGGCGCCTTCCTTGGTGGGCTGGCGCACGACGGGCGGCACCTTCTCGATCAGGTTGTGCAGGCCTTCCATGGGAAAGGCCGGGGCGAACAGGCCGTTGAGCGCGGCCTTGACCGAGGGCAGGCCCCAGATGAAGACGAAGACCGTGAGGATGGCCCAGGGCGTCCAGGCGCGGATCACGTCGGCGCGCGGGTGCTGGGTCACGGCGCGGGGCGCCTGGGCTTCGCCGCCGCTGTTCTCATGGCCCTTGAGCGAGGTCGAGCGCCAGATGGTCCTGGGCTGCCACATGCGCAGGAAGCCGACCGTGCAGACCATGGAGACGATGGCCGCGATGATGTCCACCAGTTCGGGGCCGATGAAGTTGGACACCAGGTACTGCGGAATGGCGAAGGACACGCCGGTCACCAAAATGATGGGCCAGATCTCCATCATGGCCTTGCGCCCGGCAAAGGCCCAGATCAGCCAGAACGGCACCAGCACCGAGAAGAACGGCAGCTGGCGGCCGACCATGGCGGTGACCTCCATCAGGTCGTAGCCGTGCACCTTGGCCAGCGTGATCACTGGCGTGCCCAGCGCGCCGAAGGCCACGGGCGCGGTATTGGCGATCAGCGACAGGCCCGAGGCGGCCAGCGGCGAAAAGCCCAGGCCGATGAGGATGGCCGCCGTCACGGCCACGGGCGTGCCGAAGCCGGCCGCGCCCTCGAAGAAGGCGCCGAAGGCGAAGGCGATCAGCAGCAGCTGGATGCGCCTGTCCTCGGTGATGCCGGCAATGGAGTCCTGCAGGATCTTGAAGCTGCCGTTCTTCTCGGTCAGCTGGTGCAGGAAGATGATGTTCAGAACGATCCAGCCGATGGGCAGCAGCCCCGTGAAGCCGCCGAACAGCGCCGCGCGCCCGGCCATGCCTGCCGGCATGTTGTAGACGAAGACCGCGATCACCAGCGCCGCAATCAGCCCGGCGCCGGCCGCCAGGTGGGCCTTCATGTGCAAAAAGCCCAATCCCACCAGCATGACCACGACCGGGATGGCCGCGAGCAGTGTGGACAGCCACATGTTGGAAAGAGGGTCGTAGACCTGCTGCCAAACCATAGGAGCGTCTCCTGAAGAGTTTTTAGGATGTTGTGCGGGGCGGATCGTCGCTCTCATGGCTGGTTGGCACACTAGCGTTAGCCCTCGGTTGGGCTGCGAGAGAGAAAATTTCAATCGGCGCACAAATCACTTCAAACCCGAACGGGTGACTGGAACGCGCACTGCGCACTACCATGCTCGGCAGTCCCGCGGCATGCGGGTTCCAGAAAGCCAGAAAACGTGTCCACCGACCTTTCCAAAATCACCTGCATCGAAGACCTGCGCGTCGTGGCCCAGCGCCGCGTGCCGCGCATGTTCTATGACTACGCCGACTCGGGCTCCTACACCCAGGGCACCTACCGCGCCAACGAGGACGACTTCCAGAAGATCAAGCTGCGCCAGCGCGTGGCCGTGAACATGGAGGGGCGCAGCACGCGCACCACCATGATCGGCCAGCAGGTGGCCATGCCCGTGGCCATTGCGCCCACGGGCCTGACCGGCATGCAGCACGCCGATGGCGAGATCCTGGGCGCGCGCGCGGCCCAGGCCTTCGGCATTCCGTTCACGCTGTCCACCATGAGCATCTGCTCCATCGAGGACATTGCCGAGCACACGGCCCGCCATCCGTTCTGGTTCCAGCTCTATGTGATGCGCGACCGCCGGTTCATGGAGCGTCTGATCGAGCGCGCCCGTGCCGCCAACTGCTCGGCCCTGGTGCTGACGCTGGACCTGCAGATCCTGGGCCAGCGCCACAAGGACATCAAGAACGGCCTGTCCACGCCCCCGAAGCCCACGCTGCGCAACCTGGCCAACCTGGCAACCAAGCCGCACTGGTGCCTGGGCATGCTGGGCACCAAGCGCCGCACCTTCGGCAACATCGTCGGCCATGTGGATGGCGTGGCCGACATGAGTTCGCTGTCGTCGTGGACCGCCAGCCAGTTCGACCCCAGCCTGAACTGGGGCGATGTGGAGCGCATCAAGAAGCTCTGGGGCGGCAAGCTCATCCTCAAGGGCGTCATGGACGCCGAGGACGCGCGACTGGCGGCCGACAGCGGCGCCGATGCGCTCATCGTCAGCAACCACGGCGGCCGCCAGCTCGACGGCGCACCCTCGTCCATCGAGGCGCTGCCCGGCATTGCCGAGGCGGCGGGCAAGGACATCGAGGTCTGGATGGACGGCGGCATCCGCAGCGGCCAGGACGTGCTCAAGGCGCGTGCCCTGGGCGCCCAGGGCACGATGATCGGCCGCAGCTTCCTCTACGGCCTGGGCGCCTACGGCCAGGACGGCGTGACGCGCGCACTGCAGATCATCCAGAAGGAGCTGGAGACCACGATGGCCTTCTGCGGCCATACGCAGATCGATACCGTGGACCGCAGCATCCTGCTGCCCGGAACCTATCCGGGCGCCGTGCGCTGAACCGGCAAAAGCCGCACGAAAAAAGGACCGCCTTGGCGGTCCTTTTTCCTTTCAGGCTGCGCCTCAGGCTTGGGCAGGTACGCGCCGGCTTTCCGGCTGCGCCGCCACCAGCCGGCCCGCCGCATGCAGCACGGCCAGGACGGACGCGGTCACGATGTTGGCATGGCGCCCCGCGCCGAAGCGCGTGCCCGCCACGCCGGGCAGGGCGGCCTCGACGATGGCCAGCGCCATGGCCCCGGCGCCCTGGCCCAGGCTGCGCTCCTCGTAGTGGTCAATGCGCAGCGCCACGCCCAGGTGCTGGCCGAGGGCGGCGGCCACGGCATCGATGGGGCCGCTGCCTTCGCCATACAGCTGCAGCCGAAGGCCGTCTGGCCGGACCACTTCCAGCGCAATGCCCTGGCCCTGGGCGCTGTCGAACAGGTGGTGGCTGCGGTAGTGCCAGGGAAGCTGCAGGGGTGAGAGGTAGGTCGCCTCGAACAGCTTCCACAGGTCGTCGCTGGCCAGCTCGGCCTCGCAGGCGTCCGCCTGTTTTTGCACCACGGCGCTGAACTCCACCTGCATGCGCCGCGGCATGGTCACGCCATGGTCGCGCTGCAGCAAAAAGGCAATGCCGCCCTTGCCCGACTGACTGTTGACGCGAACGATGCTGTCGTAGGTGCGGCCCAGGTCCTGCGGGTCGATGGGCAGGTAGGGAACGCGCCAGGGCGCATCGGGCCGCTGCGCCGCAAAGCCCTTGGCGATGGCGTCCTGGTGCGAGCCCGAGAACGCCGTGAACACCAGGTCGCCCACATAGGGGTGGCGCGGGTGGATGGGCAGGGCCGTGCATTCCTCCGCAATGCGCGCCACGGCGGCGATGTCCGAGAAGTCCAGTCCCGGCGCGATGCCCTGCGTGTAGAGGTTCAGCGCCAGCGTCACCACATCGAGGTTGCCGCTGCGCTCGCCATTGCCGAACAGGCAGCCTTCCACGCGCTGAGCGCCGGCAAGCAGCGCCTGCTCGGCGCAGGCCACGCCCGTGCCCCGGTCGTTGTGCGGGTGCACGGACAGCACGATGTGCTCGCGCCGCTCCAGGCGGCGGTGCATCCACTCGATCTGGTCGGCGAAGACATTGGCCGTGCTCACCTCCACCGTGGTCGGCAGGTTGATGATCATGGGCCGTGCGGGGCCTGCATCCCAGGCGCGGATGGCTGCGTTGCACACGGCCAGCGACACGTCGAGCTCGGCCATGCAGAAGGTCTCTGGCGAGTACTGCAGCACCCATTCGGTCTCGGGGTGGGCATCGGTCAGTTCGCGCAGCAGGGCGATGTGGTGCTCCACCATGGCGATGATCTCGGGCACCTGCATGCCGAAGACGATCTCGCGCCAGGCCGGGGCAATGGCGTTGTAGAAGTGCACGATGGCGCGCCGCGCTCCGGCCACGCTGTCCACCGTGGCGCGGATCAGGTCCTCGCGCAACTGGGTGATGACCATGGGCGTCACGTCGCCGGGGATCAGCCCGTTGTCGATCAGGTGGCGCACGATGCCGTAGTCGGTCTGCGAGGCCGAGGGAAAGCCCACCTCGATCTCCTTGAAGCCTATGCGCACCAGTTCATGGAACAGGCGCAGCTTGCGCTCGCGGTTCATGGGCTCGAACAGGGCCTGGTTGCCATCACGCAGGTCGGTGGACAGCCACACGGGCGCCTGGCTCAGCTGGCGTGAGGGCCATTGGCGCTCGGGCAGGTCGACGGCGGGGAAGGGAAGGTATCTGGACGCGGGATTCTTCAGCATGCGGGCCTCGCAGGAAACACTGGGGTTTGCAGCCACCGGATCGGCCGGCGGCCCCGCTCTCCTGGCTTCCCGGTGTGGGGAAGCTGCGCCAGGCCGGGATCAGGGAGAGTCGGTGCGAAATGCGGCGCCTGCGCAGGCGCCCGGACCCCGGCCATGGGCCAGGGATAGTAGGGAGGGCGAGGGCAGGCGGTGCATGGTGCGATGGCGGTGAATCACAGGGAACAGGTGTCAGTTTGCGGGCAGGGTGCTTGTCTGTCTTTATAGAATTTCTCATTTTCTATATGGATCTGGACAATATGCGCACGACCCATGCCCCGGCTTCGGCAGCCGCCGTTCCCTGCAGCCATGCCGGGCTGCCCGAGCTGCAGGCCGCCGCACCGCTGCCGGTCACGGGCGTGGCCGCCGACTATCCGGCGGGGCTGGAGGTGGAGGAACACTCCCACGAATGCTGCCAGCTGCTCTACGCCGTGCAGGGGGTGCTGGAGGTGCGCGCAGGCAGCGGGCGCTGGGTGGTGCCGCCCACGCGCGGCGTCTGGCTGCGCTCGGGCGTGCCCCACGGCCTGCGCATGCGCGGCGCGGTACAGGTGCGCAGCCTGTTCGTCGATGCGCAGGCCGCTGCAGACCTGCCGGGTTCGGACTGCGTGATCGAGGTCTCTCCCCTGCTGCGCGAGCTCATCAGCGAGGTGGCGCGCTGGCCTGCATCGGCACCGCCGGGGCGGCGTGAATCCATGGTGGTCGAGCTATTGCTGCAGGAGCTGCGCCAGCCGCCCGTGGTGCCGTTTCACCTGCCCTGGCCGCAGGATACGCGCATGGCCGCTGTCTGCCATGCGCTGGCCGAGGCAGACGGGGCGGATGGCTTTGCCGCCGCAACCGCCACCGCCGCTGATTGGGCCGCGCGGCTGGCCATGGGCGAGAAGACTTTCCACCGCCACTTTCTGCAGGCCACGGGAATGAGTTTTGGCCGCTGGCGGCAGCGCGCGCGGCTGCTGTCGTCCATGCAGGCCCTGCTGGCCGGCCGGCCCATCGTGCAGGTGGCGCTGGAGGCCGGCTATGAAAGCCACAGCGCCTATTCGCTGGCCTTCAGGCGCCAGTTCGGCATGCCGCCCTCGGCCTTCGGGGCCAGGGGCGACAGGCCGTAGGAGGGCCGGGCCGCGTCAGGCGGCCTTCCAGATGATGTAGTCGGCCTGGTACTGCACGACCTGCTTCTGGCCCAGCGTGGAGCTGTTGCAGGCCATGGCAGGGGCCACGCCGCCGCGCGTGGCCACGCGCTGGATATAGGTCACGCCCTGCATGGCGCCCATGCCGGTGGCGGGCTCGGCCTTGACCAGCTGAATGGGAATGTTGCCCGCGCTGGACGGCGCCACGGCGACCTGGGTGGCCGTGACCTTGGAGCCGTCCTGGTGCGCCCAGGTGGCGGGCGGGCCGAAGTAGCGGCCGATGACGCGGCCCTGGCGGTCCGTCAAACGCGCATCGGGGCCGACAAAGGCCCATTCCTGCTCCATCGCCTGGTCCTTCTTGGCGCGGCATTCATAGGTGATCTGGCCTATGCCCACCGTCTCCATGGCAACCTTGTGGCCTGCGGGCACCTGCACGGCGGCCGGCAGGTCGGACTGGGAATAGCTCTTGCCCATGTCCATGGAGGAGCAGGCGCCAAGGGTCAGTGCGGCCATGGTGGCCAGGCCGAGGGGGAGGATGTAGCTCATGAAGGTCTCCAGATCGATGGGTTGAGGTGTGTCGCCTTGAACCGCTGTCCGGGGCGCGACACAGGGAATACGCAGCAAGGCAGCGGCTGGATTCACCTGAATGGAAAAAAAATTTATCCGCATCCGGTTCGCAATGCGCTGCGTATTGCTCACGGAGGGCCGGTGCAAGCCGGGAGACCCCTGCCAGACCTTCTGCAACCCCCCGGCTGAGCACCGATATGCCCCTTGAATCCGATCGAAAGACAGAACAAGCCCCCGGGCGGCCACGCAACAGTGCGGGCCATGGGGCCGCCCGCTCGCCCACAATGCGTGCATGGGCACCACACCAACCGACCAAGAGCTGATGGACCTTCTGGACCGCATCGCAGCGCAGGACGAGCCCGCGCTCCGCAGCCTGTACGAGGCCACCTCGTCCCGGCTGTACGGGCTGGCGTTGCGCATCCTGCGGCACAAGGACTGGGCCGAAGACGTGCTGCAGGACAGCTACCTGCACATCTGGCGCAGCGCCTCGGGATACCGGGGCACGCTGAGCCCGCCGCTGGCCTGGATGGGCCTGGTGGTGCGCAGCCGGGCCCTGGACTTTCTGCGCCGGCGCCGCGCCGAACGCCTGCACCTGAACGAAGAGTTCGACGAGGCGCAACTGGCGGCCCATGGCGGCGGGGACGATGAAAGCCAGGGCCCGCTGCAACTGGCCGAGGCCAGCGAACAGGCCGTGGCGCTGTACCAGTGCCTGGAGCGGCTGGAAGGCCGCCAGCGCGAGGTGGTCAGCCTGGCCTATCTGCGCGACCTCAGCCATGGCGAGCTGGCGGGCCAGCTGCAACTGCCGCTGGGCACGGTCAAGACCTGGATACGGCGCGGCCTGGAGCAGCTGCGCCGCTGCCTGTCACGCCATGCGTGAAGCAGTTGACATGCTCTGAGCGGCCAAAGGATTTGCCATGAATATTTCCCGACACCCCGAACTGCTGGACCGGCTGGCCGCCGCTTACGCCCTGGGCACGCTGCGGGGCGCGGCACGCCGCCGCTTCGAGCAACTGGCCCGTGACCAGGCCCCGGTGCGCGCCGCCGCCCTGCTGTGGCAGGGCCGCTGGTCGGCCCTGTCCGAAATGCAGGCGCCCGTGCGCCCTGACGATGCGGTCTGGGTCCGTATCGACAACCTGCTGCAGGCCGAAAAGGCCCGCGCCGCCCAGGCGCACCGGCGGCGCGCCGACGATGCGCCTGGCATGGCCCGGCGCACGGAATCCGCCGTGGGCCGCGCCCTGGCTTGGTGGCGCGGCGCCGCCGTGCTGGGCGCCTGCGCCACCGTGGCGGCCGTGGCCGTGGGGCTGTGGTCGCACCAGGACCTGCGCCAAAGCGGCGAGCGCCAGCTGGCCGTGCTGAACAACCAGCTGCAGGCCACCCAGGCTGCGCTGCAGGCCGCGCCCCAGATCCAGTACGTGGCCGTGCTGGCCGACGACAAGGCCGATGCCTCCATGCTCGTGACCTTCGACCCCGGCAAGAACACCCTGGTGCTGCAGCGCGTGGGCGACTTCCATGAGGCCTCCGACAAATCACTGCAGCTGTGGGCCCTGCCGCCCCAGGGCGGCCCGCAATCGCTGGGCGTGCTGGGACGCGACAAGCTGGTCAAGCTGACCGCCGCGGCCGCCGAGGTCCAGGGCGTGCCTGCCCTGGCCATCAGCCTGGAGCCCAAGGGCGGCGTGCCCAGCCAGACCGGGCCCACGGGACCGGTGCTGTTCAAGGGTGCGTTGATCCGGCGCGACCTGTAGCGCGCCGCGCAGGCCCGCTCGCCATTGACGACGGCCGTGCTGCTGCACAACGCAGCCTGCTTGCCCTGGCCAGAGCAGGGCGCGCGTGCAGCGCTGGCTGGCCGGCCTCTGTTTCGCTGCCGGGCGCGGCAGCCTTCTCCAAGCGCGTGCGCCTGGTGCCCGACCGGCGGCTATGCTGGCCGGCACTCAGTCGCCCGCGCCTTGCCGGCGGTGCCTTCCCTTTTTTGCCGACATGCTTTCTTCCCTCCAAGACCTGACCTGGCTGTGGGTGCCCGTGGTGCTGTTCGCCGCAGCCGCCCAGACCGTGCGCAACACGGCGCAGCGCTCGCTGACCGCCGAGCTCGGCACCCTGCCGGCCACCCTGGTGCGCTTTCTGTACGGCCTGCCGTTTGCCGGCATCTACCTGCTGGCGCTGTACCTGGGAGGCGATGGCGCCTGGACGCTGCCCCGGTTCTCATGGGCCTACCTGGGCTGGATCGCGCTGGGGGCCTTCTTCCAGGTCGCGGCCACGGCGGCGCTGCTGCTGGCCATGAAGGAGCGCAACTTCGCCGTGGCCGTCACCCTGTCCAAGACCGAGGTGCTGCAGGTGGCCCTGTTCGCCGGCATCTTCCTGCATGAGTTGCCCACCGCCGTGGCGCTGGCGGCCATGGCGCTGGCCACCTTTGGCGTGCTCATCCTGTCGCTGCCGCCGCGCGGCCAGATGCTGTCGCTGTCGGCTTGGGCCAGCCGCTCGGCACTCTACGGCCTGGCCTGCGGTGCCTGCTTTGCCATTGCCACCGTGGGCTATCGGGGCGGCGCCGTGGAACTGGCGCGCCTGGGCGAGATATCTCCCTGGCTGTCAGGCGCCTGGGGCGTGCTGATCGCCCAGCTCATGCAGACCCTGGGCCTGGGCGCCTGGATCGCGCGCACCCACGCGCAGGGCCTGCGCCCCATCTTCCGCGCCTGGCGCGTCTCGCTGCTGGCCGGCGGCATGGGCGCGGCCGCCTCGCTGGCCTGGTTCACCGCCTACGCCATGCAGGGCGCGGCACCCGTGCGCACGCTGGGCATGGTCGAGGTGGTGTTCAGCTACATCGTCTCGCGCCGCGTGCTCAGCGAAAGCCTGAGCCGCCAGGAAATGATCGGCATGGCTCTGATGGTGCTGGGACTGGTGCTGATCTGCCTGCAGGGATGAATGGTCCGGGGCCTGTGTGAACAAGCCCTGTGGGCTGTATGAATGCACAGTTGCCGCAATAATGGCGGCGTGCCTGAAACGACACCCACGACACCCACGACACCCACAAGCCCTGCCGATGCTGCGCCCCCGCGCCGCATCGCCCACCTGGACATGGACGCCTTCTATGCCTCGGTGGAGCTGCTGCGCTATCCGCAGCTCAAGGGGCTGCCCGTGGTCATCGGCGGCGGACGCCGCGCGCACGACGAGGCGCTGGACGCGCGCTACGCCGGCCGGCTGCACGAGATTCCGGTGGACGAGTTCTCGCGCCTCAAGGACTACGTGGGCCGGGGCGTGATCACCACGGCCACCTACCCGGCGCGCCAGTTCGGCGTGGGCTCGGCCATGGGCATGATGAAGGCCGCGCGCCTGTGCCCCCAGGCCATCATGCTGCCCGTGGACTTTGCCGAGGTGCGGCGCTTCTCGCGCATGTTCAAGGAGATCATCGTCTCCATCGCCCCGCTGATGGAGGACCGCGGCGTGGACGAGGTCTACATCGACTTCACCGATGTGCCCGGTGGCCAGCGCGAAGGCGGGCGCGTGCTGGCGCGGCTGATCCAGAAAACCATCACCGACGCCACGGGCCTGACCTGCTCCATCGGCGTGGCGCCCAACAAGCTGCTGGCCAAGATGGCCAGCGAATTCAACAAACCCAACGGCATCTCCATCGTCCAGCCCGACGATCTGCAGGCCGTGATCTGGCCGCTGGCCTGCCGCAAGATCAACGGCATAGGCCCCAAGGCCGATGCCAAGCTGCAATCGCTGGGCATACAGACCATTGGCGAGCTGGCCACGCAAAGCCTGCCCCAGCTCGTGCAATGGTTTGGCCTCGCCTACGGCAACTGGCTGCATGGCGTGTCCTGGGGGCGCGACGAGCGGCCCGTGGTGACGCACAGCGAGCCCGTCTCCATGAGCCGCGAAACCACCTTCGAGCGCGACCTGCACGCCGTGCGCGACCGGGCCGAACTGAGCGCCATCTTCACCGACCTGTGCGAGCGCCTGGCCCAGGACCTGCAGCGCAAGGGCTACATGGGCCGCACCGTCGGCATCAAGCTGCGCTACGACGACTTCAAGACCGCCACGCGCGACCACACGCTGGAGCTGCCCATGGCCGATGCCGCCACCCTGCGCCGCGCCGCAGGCCAATGCCTCAAGCGCGTGCCCCTGGCCAAGCGGCTGCGCCTGCTGGGCGTGCGCGTGGGCAACCTCGTTCGCACGGCCGACTGGAACGCTACCGCCCACGACCCGCTGGCGCGCGAGCAACTGCTCAGGGGACCGGCCCAGCCCGCGCCGGACAGCGATCCCTTTACACCTCAACTGTTCTGAATCATCACCACAAATCTGGCGCACACGCTGTAAGACCATGCACCAGTTCCGAGCATGAGACTGCGGTTGCCGTGCTGTGAGATGATTTGGAAATGTGAATTTGTGTTTCCGTTTGATGGATTCCGGTGGCTTCAGAGCGTTTTGCCATGCCATTTCACAAGAACAAGAGACATCCCAAAGGAGTGGTACCCATGCGCGTGAATTTGCCCGTCAGCCAGCTCAACTACGACTTTCCGGGCGATGAGCTGCTGGTATCCGTCACCAACACCAAGGGCGAGATCACCCATTGCAACCCAGCCTTCGTGCGGGTCAGCGGCTATACCTACGAGGAACTGATCGAGCAGCCGCACAACCTGATCCGCCACCCGGACATGCCTGCCGCCGCCTTCAAGGACATGTGGCGCACCATCGCCCACGGCTACCCGTGGACCGCCCTGGTCAAGAACCGGCGCAAGAACGGCGACCACTACTGGGTGCGCGCCAACGTCACGCCCATCATGGAAGGCGGCCGGCCGCGCGGCTACCTGTCGGTGCGCACCAAGCCCCGGCCGGACGAGATCGAGGCCGCCGAAGCCCTCTATGCCCGCATGCGCGCCGAAGCCGATGCCGGCCAGGAAACCCTGCGACTGCGCGGCGGCGAACTGCGCCGCCTGGGCCTGGCCGGTCTGTGGGACCGCCGCAGCGACCTGGGCCTGACAGCCCGCATGGCGCTGATGCTGGGCGGCGTGGGCCTGGCGGCCATGCTGCCCGACCTGCTGGGCTGGCAGGGCGCCACAGCCTGGGGCACGCGCCTGGCCGCCTTGCTGGCGGGGGGCAGCTTTGTGCTGTGGCGCTTCCAGCAGCGCTGCGTGGCGGGCCTGGAGCAGGCCAGCGGCTTTGCCGCCGACATTGCCAGCTGCCAGCTGGGCACCAACATGCAGCACGACTACAGCGGCCCCATGGGCGCCCTGATGCAGCGGCTGCAGCAAATCCAGATCAACCTGCGCGCCGTGGTCGGCGACGTGCGCACCGAAATGCGCGGCTTTGCCACCACCGCCCACGAGATCGCCCAGGGCAGCTTCGACCTCGCGCAGCGCACAGAATCCCAGGCCACCAGCCTGCAGCAGACGGCGGCCTCGATGGAAGAGATATCAGGCACCGTGGCGCAGACCGCCGACACGGCCCAGCTCATGGCCCATGAAAGCGACCAGAGCCGCCAGGTCGCCGGCAAGAGCGGCGCCGCCATCCAGGAAGTGGGCGCTGCCATGGAGCACATCCGCGGCTCCTCGCGCCGCATGGGCGAGATCATCGGTGTGATCGAAAGCATTGCCTTCCAGACCAACCTGCTGGCCCTGAATGCCGCCGTCGAAGCCGCACGCGCAGGCGAGCAGGGCCGCGGCTTTGCCGTCGTGGCCGGCGAAGTGCGTGCCCTCGCCCAGCGCAGCGCCTCGGCCGCCAAGGAAATCAGCGGCCTCATCAACCGCACCGTGGACGGCATCAACGATGGCAACGCCCGCATGGACGCCGCAGGCCGCACCATCGACGGCATGGTCGACGCCGTGGGCCGCGTCAGCGACCTGGTCCACCAGATCAGCATCGCCACGCGCGAACAATCCGTAGGCATCGCCCAGGTCAACGACGCCGTGGCCCAGCTCGACTCCGTCACCCAGCAAAACGCCGCCCTGGTCGAACAATCGGCCGGCGCAGCGGGCTCGCTGCGCGCCAGCGCCCAGTCGCTGGAGCGGTCGCTGGAGGTGTTTACGTTGCGGTGAGGGGAAGGGCCGGCCGCCTCTTTTACTGCCGCGCCGAGCGCACGTTGGCCGGCAAGGAGCCAGGATGGCTGGTGCGGAACGGGTTGATGTCCAGGCCGCCACGGCGCGTGTAGCGTGCGTAGACCGAGAGCTTGAGGGGGCGGCAGCGCGTCCAGATGTCCATGAAGATGCGTTCCACGCATTGCTCATGGAATTCGTTGTGGTTGCGAAAGCTCACCAGGTATTGCAGCAGGCCTTCCTGGTCGATCTGCGCGCCGCTGTAGCGGATCTGCACGCTGCCCCAGTCGGGCTGGCCCGTGACCAGGCAGTTGCTCTTGAGCAGGTGGCTGACCAGGGTTTCGGTGACGGGGCCTTCTTCATGGTTGGCGCGCAGCAGCTCGGGGGCGGGCTGGTATTGCGTGCACTCCACATCCAGGCGGTCCAGCAGCAGACCGTCGAGCTCCTGCACCATTTCCTGGTCGAAGCGGTCCAGGCCGATGATCTTCACGCCGATGCTTCCCTTTTGCTCGCTGCCGCGCCACAACGCTTCGGCCAGGTCGGTGCGCAGGCGTGCCTGGACTTCGGCCGCGTCGGCCAGGCGGGTGTTGTTGAAGCTGTTGAGGTAGAGCTTGAAGGACTTGCTTTCGATGAGATTGGGGGTCTCGCAGGGAATCGTGAAATGCACGAGCGCCACCTGCGGCTTGCCGCGCAGGTTGAGCCAGGACAGCTCGAACGCCGTCCACAGGTCGGCGCCGAAGAAGGGCATCTGGCTGCCCTGAATGCCGATTTCTTCGCGCTTGGGCGCGCGGGGCAGGGGGAACAGCAGCGAGGGGGCGTACTGGTCGATGTAGGCGGAGCTTTTGCCCAGCTGGGATTGTTCGGGAGTGTTCATGGAAAAAGGGCCGGCCGTGCCGGCGCTGGTCAGGCCTGGACGGTCCGCGCGGAGCGCGTGGACCCAGGCTTTGAAGCTAACTGAATTTCCATGCCCGCAGGCATGGGTGGCCATATAAGGTCAATAAGGGTGGGTGCGCCCGGGTTCGCTGGTTATTAGTGGAATTCGCGCTCGCGCAGCCATTTGGTGGCGATCCATTTTTCGCCGGCCAGCACGGGCGCGCCGCCGTGCAGGGTACGCGTGGAGGGGTCGGGGCGTTCATAGCTGAAGAAGACGGCGTTGCCCCGGCGCGGCACGACTTGCAGCGGCACTTCGGGAAAGATGGTGGCGCCGCCCCGTTCGGGCTCGTTCAGGTAGATGACCAGGGTGCCCACGCGCTGGCCGCCGCGTTTGAGGATGGTGGGCGTGCCGGGTTCGCCGGGCGCGAAGTAGTCGTGGTGGGGCTTGTATTCGGCGCCCGGGCCGTAGTGCAGCACCTGCAGGCCCTCGCCATGGTCCAGCGGCCAGCGCAACAGGCGGGCGATGCGTTCTTCCAGCTGGCTGACGATGCCGGTTTCCCCGCGCTGGAA
Organism: Delftia sp. K82; assembly: GCF_002193035.1. Taxonomy (NCBI): domain Bacteria; kingdom Pseudomonadati; phylum Pseudomonadota; class Betaproteobacteria; order Burkholderiales; family Comamonadaceae; genus Delftia; species Delftia sp. K82. The sequence goes on from NZ_MYFL01000001.1 coordinate 584,261, forward strand.
GAACATGCCGTTGCTGGTTCGGTCGTCATTGATCTCTTCGCCGCCGCTTTGCGTGGCCACGGTGAGCGAGCGCGCCATGCGCGGACGCGCGGCGGCGATGATGGCGTCGCACTCCTCGTGCGAGAGCAGGTTGCCGAAGACCACGATGCGCGGGTTGCGCATGCTGACCAGCACCTGGACCTGGCGGTCGCCGACATCGATGCTGCTGGGGTCCTGGGCAAGGTCCGGTTCGGGCAGGCTCGAGGCCGAAACGACGACGGCCGGTGGCGACACCTCGCCCTGTTCGGGCAGGTCCAGCGCCCGCCTTGCCAGTTCTTCGCTCCAGCCCACGTCGCGCATGGAGCGCAGCAGGGCCGCAGGCCCTATGCCGGATGCACGCTGGTCGCGCACCCATTGCATGAGTTCAGGAGTGAGACCCACGGGCAGGTCCTGCGCGGCGGTCTGGGAATCTGGTGAGGATTTGAGGCTCATGGCGTGCAGTGCGGCCCTTGCCGCAGTGAATGGACTCCAAAGGCATCGAGGCCGGGGCCGGCCGGTGGGGCCGGCGAGGCTCAGTCAGCGGTCTTGCGACGGAACACCAGGCGCGCAGGCGTCGAGGAAGCTGGCGCCAGCGCGTAGCCCTCCAGATCGAAGGCTTCGAGTTCAGCCGCGCTGCGAGCGCGTCGTTGTATGGCAAATCGTGCCATCAGCCCGCGCGCACGTTTGGCATGGAAGCTGATGATCTTGTAGGCGCCGTTCTTGTAATCCTCGAATGCGCATTCCACCACCGGGGGCTTGAGGTGCTTCAAGTCTACCGATTTGAAGTATTCCTGCGAAGCCAGGTTGACGATGACGCGCTCGCCCGCCGGCTGCCGGGCCGCGCGCTGGTTCAGATGCTCGGCAATGCGGCTGCCCCAGAACTGGTAGAGATTGCTGCCATGCGCGGTTTCCAGCCGGGTGCCCATTTCCAGGCGGTAGGGCTGCATGCGGTCCAGCGGGCGCAGCACGCCGTACAGGCCGCTGAGGATGGCCAGGTGCTGCTGGGCCCAGTCCAGGTCCTCGGCATCCAGGCTGCGTGCCTGCAGGCCCTCGTAGACATCGCCGTTGAAGGCCAGCAGCGCCTGCCGGGCGTTGGTGGCCGTGAAGCGCGGGCTGAAGGCCTCGTAGCGCGCCACGTTGAGCGCGGCCAGCTTGTCGCTGATGCCCATCAGTTCCGACAGTTGCTGGGGCGACTGGCGGCGCAGCACTTCGATCAGCTCCAGCGGCTGTTCGGAGAAGACGGGCAGCGTGTGCGGCAGTTTCGGGGGCAGTGGCGTGTCGTAGTCCAGCGATTTGGCGGGGGAGAGCAGCAACAGCATGGCGGGACGGAAGCTCCTGGAAAGAGGTGGACGGAAGGCGTGGGGAGACGGATGAGGTGAGGGCGGAGGCGGAAACAAACAGGGGCCGCGAGGGCCCCTGTGTTGTCACTGTCTGTGGTCAGACCTGGGCCGCGCCCTGTGGCTGCGGCTGCTGCTCGAACGGCAGTTGCAGCTCGCTGAGGTCCTTGCGTGTTTCCACGAGGATCAGCGGGCCGTCATCCAGAGCGACCACGGGCGGGCGCTCGCGCACGACGCGCTCGGGCTGCGGTTCGGCGGCGATGGCCGCCTGGGCTGCTGCCACCTTGTCGGCATCGGAGCCCACCCATTGCAGACCAGAAGCGGCGGCCAGCGCCTGCAGCTCGGACATGGGCAACTGGTAGGCCTGGACCTTGGGCAGGCCGCGTTCGGCGGTTGCTTCAACGGCCTTGGCTGCTGCGGGCGCGACTGCCACTGCGGCAGGAGCGGCCACGGGTGCAGATGCCACCACGAGGGCGGGTGCGACCGGCGCGGGGGTCACCGCAGCCACGGGCGCGGGAGCGGCAATCTGCTGCTCGGGCACGGGGGCCGCGACGGGTTGCTGCACCGCTTGGGCTGCTGCAGCTGCTGCGGGCTGCGCAGGCACTTGCGCTTCGGCCATGGCTTCAGGAGCCTGGGCTTCGGCGGCAGGGCTGGCTGCGTTGAAGTAGCTGCGGCGGGCAGGCTGGTCCTGCTCGGGAGCGGCGGCTTCGAAGGACTGGACGGCTTCGCCCTCCGCTTCGCGCGGTGCGCGCTCTGCACGGTCACCGCGATCGCCACGCTCGCGGCGGTCACGGCCATAGCGGTCGCGCGAACGGCGCTGGCGCGGCTGCTCTTCGCCGGAGGCGGGGGCAGCATTGTCCAGGGACGGGTCCTGTTGCTGGGCCTGGTTGTCCAGGTTCTCTTCGGTCTCGGGAGCGACTTCGAACTGGCGAGGCTGGCGCTCGCTGCGTTCGGCGCGTTCACCACGTTCACCGCGCTCGCCACGTTCGCGGCGACCTTCACCGCGCTCCTGGCGCTCGCCACGCGGGGCGCGCTCGGGACGCTGCTCGATGGTGCTGCCATCTGCAGCGACAGCGGCCACGCCGTTCACGGCTTCCAGCGGCTGGCGGCTTTCACCGTCACGGCTGCGTTCACCACGGCCACGGCGTTCGCCGCGGTCGGCGCGCTCACCGCGCTCGCCTCGATCCGGGCGCTCTCCACGCTCCGGGCGTTCACCGCGTTCAGTGCGCTCACCACGCTCGGCATTGCGGCGGTTGCGATCACCGTTGCCGGCCTGGCGTTCGGCATTGGGGGCGCCAGCGCGCTCGCCATTGCGCTCCGAGCGCTCGCCACGCTCACCATTGCGTTCGTTGCGGCGGCCACGGTTGTCGTTGCGGCCATCACGGCGTGCTTCGCGAGCGGGGGCTTCGGCGGCCGGAGCAGGCGCTGCGACCGGCGCAGGTGCCGCGCTAAAGCCGAACAGGCTCTTGAGCCAGGCAAAGAAGCCTTGCTCGCGGACCACGACGGGGGCGACGGCCGGTGCGGGCGCTGCAGCGGTTGCCGCAGGCTTGGCATCGCGCTGCTGGCCGTTGGCCGGGCGGTTGCGGCTGCCTTCGGGACGGGGCTCGGCAATAGGGGCCGGCATGTCGGGCAGCACACCCTTGATCATGGGCGTCTGCTTGTTGGTGGGCTCCTGCGAGCGGCGCGTCACCGTGGTTTCCGTGTCCAGCTCTTCGGCCAGCTTGTAGCTGGCTTCCATGCTTTCCAGGCGCACGTCGTCGTGCTTGAGGCGCTCGAGCTTGTAGTGCGGCGTGTCCATGGACTTGTTGGGAACCATGATCACGTTGACGCGCTGCTTGAGTTCGATCTTGGTGATCTCGCCGCGCTTTTCGTTGAGCAGGAAGCTGGCCACTTCCACGGGCACCTGGCAGTGCACGGCGGCCGTGTTGTCCTTCATGGACTCTTCCTGGATGATGCGCAGGATCTGCAGCGCCGAGCTTTCCGTGTCACGCACGTGGCCGGAGCCACCGCAGCGCGGGCAGTTGATGTGCGCGCCTTCGGACAGGGCGGGCTTGAGGCGCTGGCGGCTCATCTCCATGAGGCCGAACTTGCTGATGGTGCCGAACTGCACGCGGGCACGGTCCTGGCGCAGCGCGTCGCGCAGGCGGTTCTCGACCTCGCGGCGGTTCTTGCTCTCCTCCATGTCGATGAAGTCGATGACGATCAGGCCGCCCAGGTCACGCAGGCGCATCTGGCGCGCGACTTCGTCGGCGGCTTCCAGGTTGGTGCGTGTGGCGGTTTCCTCGATGTCGCCGCCCTTGATGGCGCGGGCCGAGTTCACGTCGATGGAGACCAGCGCTTCGGTGTGGTCGATGACGATGGCGCCGCCCGAGGGCAGGGTCACGGTGCGCGCGTAGGCCGATTCGATCTGGTGCTCGATCTGGAAGCGGCTGAACAGCGGGGCGTCGTCACGGTAGCGTTTGACGCGGGCGGCATGCTCGGGCATGACGTGCTGCATGAACTGCTGCGCCTGCTCGTAGATGTCGTCGGTGTCGATGAGGATGTCGCCGATGTCGCCGTTGAAGTAGTCGCGGATGGCGCGGATCACCAAGCTCGATTCCTGGTAGATCAGGAAGGCGCCCTTGGCCGACTTGGCGGCGCCATCGATGGCGTTCCACAGCTTGAGCAGGTAGTTCAGGTCCCACTGCAGCTCGGGCGCGGTGCGGCCGATGCCGGCGGTGCGCGCAATGATGGACATGCCCTTGGGGTACTCAAGCTGGTCCATCGCCTCCTTGAGTTCGGCACGGTCCTCGCCCTCGATGCGGCGCGAGACGCCACCGCCGCGCGGGTTGTTGGGCATCAGCACCACGTAGCGGCCAGCCAGCGAGATGAAGGTGGTCAGGGCCGCGCCCTTGTTGCCGCGCTCTTCCTTCTCGACCTGGACGATCAGTTCCTGGCCTTCGCGGATGACTTCGTTGATGCGGGCCTGGCTGGGGGAGACGCCTTCGGCGAAATACTGCTTGGAGATTTCCTTGAAGGGCAGGAAGCCGTGGCGGTCCTCGCCGTAATCGACGAAGCAGGCCTCGAGGCTGGGCTCCACGCGCGTGACCACGGCCTTGTAGATGTTGCCCTTGCGCTGCTCGCGCCCTTCGATTTCGATTTCGTAGTCGAGCAGCTTCTGGCCATCGACGATGGCAAGGCGACGTTCTTCCGACTGCGTGGCGTTGATGAGCATCCGTTTCATGATGCGTTTCCTTTATTCGTTTTCTCTGGGGCGCGCCGGAGTGCAGCCTCTGCTGCCAGACCGTCACGCCTTTGACTTGTAATCAAAGACAGGCTCGCGAGGGAGCCGAGATGCCGGACTGACGCGTCGAAACGAAAGGAATCGCCGGATGCCTTGATGCTTGAGACCTGGCTCAAGTCAGCAATGGGGGCAAGGGCAGGGGGACGAGAGCGATGAGAGAGGCACGCCGTCCAGCTTCAAGCGAAGCTGCTGCACGTGCGGGGCAGGCGGGAGGCTTGGGGGCGGCAATGATCCTGGGCGCAGGCGTTTTCCTGCTCCACAGCGTGACCATCCATGCCCAAAAGATCCACATGCTCGCTTTTGATCCGCTGGCAGCGGTGGACGCCGGGTCCGACCCCTTCTGCCAGCTTGAGATTCCGTATCAGTGTTTCAATTCGTCAGCCACAACCGATGCAACGACGAATTTCGCAGGCCATCTTTTCCTGCTGTTTCGCGTGCATGACACCGGATGGCATCGACCTGCCTGTGCGGGGAAATGGTTGTTTGGACTAAACTCCATGAGAATCAACCACTTATAAATAGTTCGGCACAGGTGAAACACATTATAGAGGGCAAACCGGCAGACGACCGTTCCCTGAACGCAGCCACTGCCGCAGTGCGGCTGATCGAAGTCGATGACGATTCGGCCGGACAGCGGTTGGACAACTTTCTCATACGCCATCTCAAGGGCGTTCCCAAGACCCATGTCTATCGCATCATCCGCAGTGGAGAAGTGCGCATCAACAAAGGGCGCGTCAGTGCGGAAACCCGCGTTTCGACCGGCGACATCGTCCGCATACCGCCCGTGCGCATTTCCGAAAAAGTCGCCGAAAAGGCCGAGCGGCCAGCGCCAGCCAGGGATTTCCCCAGTCTGCTGGAAGACGAGCACCTGATCGCCATCGACAAGCCCGCCGGTGTGGCCGTACATGGCGGCTCGGGTGTGAGTTTTGGTGTCATCGAGCAATTGCGCCAGGCGCGGCCGCAAAGCCGTTTTCTGGAGTTGGTGCATAGGCTCGACCGCGAGACATCCGGCATCTTGCTGGTGGCCAAGAAGCGCTCGGCGCTGACGCATCTGCAGGACCAGTTCCGCGAACGCGAGACCGGCAAGACCTACCTGGCCCTGGTCCAGGGCACTTGGCCGGCCAACCACAAGGTGATTGATCTGCCGCTGCACAAATACCTGCAGGCCGACGGCGAACGCCGCGTGCGGGTGACCACGGCCGATGATCCTGACGGCATGCGTTCCGTCACGCTGGTGCGCGTTCGCAGCACGCTGGCGCCCCAGCCCCTGCTGGGACTGCCGGCCATGAGCTTGCTGGAGGTGACCATCAAGACCGGGCGCACGCACCAGATCCGCGTGCACCTGTCCAGCCAGGGGCACCCGATTGCGGGCGATGACAAATATGGCGACTTCGACCTGAACCGACGCCTGCAGAAACAGGGGCTCAAACGCATGTTCCTGCACGCATGGCGGCTACAGTTCACCCACCCGGCCAGTGGCGAGCGGGTGGAGCTGCGCGCCGAGCTTCCCGAAGAACTGGCCCGTTTCGCCGGCTGACGCTGGCTCTGACTCCTTGTAGATATGACAAATCCTGGTTCTTCCGAGATGCACCGTGCGCGCCGCTTCGATCTCATTGCCTTCGACTGGGATGGGACGCTGTCGGATTCCACCGCGGTGATCGTCAAGTGCATTCAGGCGGCCGTGGCCGATGTGGGGGGCACGCCTCCCAGCGATGAGGCGGCGTCCTATGTGATCGGCATGGCGCTGATGCCCGCATTGGCGCGTGCAGCGCCCGATGTGCCGCCCGAAAAATACCCCGAGCTGGGCAACCGCTATCGCCACCATTTCATCAAGCACCAGGACGACATCAGCCTGTTCGCCGGCGTGCTGCCCATGCTGGCGGCGCTGCGCGAGCGAGGGCACCTGCTGGCCGTGGCCACGGGCAAGAGCCGCCGTGGTCTTAACGATGCGCTGCAGGACCCGCAGCTGCGCGGCATGTTCGACAGCTCGCGCACGGCGGACGAGACCGCCGGCAAGCCGAATCCGCTGATGCTGCAGGAGTTGATGGCCGAATTTGGTGCGGACCCTTCGCGGGTGCTGATGATCGGCGACACCACGCACGACCTGGAACTGGCCCGCAATGCAGGCTGTGCCAGCGTGGGCGTGGGCTATGGCGCGCATCCCACCGACGGCTTTGGCGTGCTGAAGCCGTTGCATGTGGCGCAGAGTGTTGCGGATTTGCATCAGTGGCTGTTGGCCCATGGCTGAGTCGTCATGCCCGCGTCAGCGCGTGGATTCATGCTCGTGAGGTGTGCCGTTGACCGTTGAACGCATCGTTCTGTGCGCCAGCGATGCCTTGCAGGAAGGGGCGAATGCCGTGCCTTTCGACGTGGTCTACGCGGGTCATGCCTGCCGCGCATTCGCCATCCGCTTCGAGGGACAGGTGCATGCCTATCTGAATCGCTGCACCCATGTGGCCATGGAGATGGACTACCAGCCGGACCGCTTTTTCGATGACACCGGACGCTGGCTGCTGTGCGCCACCCATGGAGCGGCCTACGCTCCCGACAGCGGCGCCTGCGCTGGCGGGCCCTGCCGTGGCGGCCTTGTGAAAATCTCCCTGAGCGAAAGCGCGGGGGTGGTGCACTGGCATACTGCCGATAACCTGAAACCCGTCGAGTTCTGACATGACTTCCCCCATACCTCCGGAAAATCCTGGCTCCGCATCGCACCCATCCCCGGGTGCGGACCTGTGGGCCCGGGCCACGCCCGCCACGGCGGCTGCCGATGCGCGCACGGCGGCATCGAGCGGCTGGGAGCGGGAGGTGCTGGAAAAGCTGGTCTTCGCCACCATCAACGAGCAGCGTGCCTCGCGCCGCTGGCGCCTGTTTGGCCGCCTGCTGTGGACGGCGCTCATCCTCGTGGTGCTGTGGGTGCTGTTTGCCAAGGACACGGCGACCACGACCAGCTCCTCCCCGCACACGGCCGTGGTCGAGGTCAAGGGCGAGATCGCCGCAGGTGCCGACGCCAGCGCGGAATTTGTGGTGGCCGCCATGCGCAGTGCCTTCGAGGATTCGGGCTCGCGCGCCGTGGTGCTGCTGATCAACTCGCCGGGCGGCAGTCCTGTGCAGGCCGGCATCATCAATGACGAAATCGTGCGGCTCAAGGGCAAGTACGACAAGCCCCTGTATGCCGTGGTGGAAGAGACCTGCGCTTCGGCCGCCTACTACATTGCCGCCGCCGCCGATGAGATCTTTGTGGACAAGGCCAGCATCGTGGGCAGCATCGGCGTGCTCATGGATGGCTTTGGCTTCACCGGCGCCATGGAAAAGCTCGGCGTGGAGCGCCGCCTGCTGACGGCTGGCGAGAACAAGGGTTTCCTGGACCCGTTCAGCCCCATGTCCGAAGGGCAGCGCGAACATGCCCACAAGATGCTGGGCCAGATCCACTCGCAGTTCATCAACGTGGTCAAGGCTGGCCGAGGTGATCGCCTGCATGAGACGCCCGAGACTTTCAGCGGCCTGTTCTGGACCGGCCAGCAGGCGGTGGAGATGGGCCTGGCCGACAAGCTGGGCAGTCTTGACTATGTGGCCCGTGAAGTGGTCAAGGCGGAAGAGGTGGTGGATTACACGCGCCGCGACAACGTGGCCGAGCGCCTGGCCAAGCGTTTCGGCGCGGCTTTTGGCGGCGGTGCGGTGCAGGCACTGCGTTCCAGCCTCCCGGCTCTGCGCTGATTCTTGCGGGATTTCCCGCTCGGTCTGCCAAGACGAAAAAGCCCGCCTTCCTGTCGAAGGCGGGCTTTTTCGCTGGTGGGCGGCTTCAGCGGCCGATGGAGAACACCACCGGCGTGCGGTTGTCCGGCGCTTCCTTGTGCTGGCGCCATTCGCGCACCAGCCGGCTTTCGATGCGGGCGCTCTCCAGTGTCAGTCCGCAGGCCAACGCCAAACGGGTATGGGGTTGCAGTGTCTGCAGCAGGGCTTGCCAAAGCGCGGCGTTGCGGTAGGGCGTCTCGATGAACTGCTGGGTCTGGCCTTGGCGCAATGCCAGGGCTTCAAGCTCCTTGATGCGCTGCACCCGTCCACCGGCATCCTGGGGCAGGTAGCCCACAAAGGCATAGTTCTGTCCGTTGAGCCCGCTGGCGGCCAGCGCCAGCAGCAGCGATACGGGTCCGATCAGCGGCACGACACGTATGCCCAAATCGTGCGCGGCACGCACGATGGAGCTGCCGGGGTCGGCCACGGCGGGCATTCCGGCCTCGCTGACCAGTCCCATGTCGTGTCCGGCCAGCAAGGGGGCGAGCAGTGGCTTGGCGTCAAAGACGGCGGCACCCTTGTCACCATGGTCCCCTTTCTTGTGGGCCTCGCGCGGCAGCTCGGTGATCTGCTGGGTCTGCAAGGGCTGGGCCAGTGCATGCAGCGCGTCGATGCGCTTGAGATAGGCGCGTGTGCTCTTGGCGTTTTCGCAGATCCAGTGGGTCAACCGTGCAGCGGTGCGCAGTGTCCCATCGGGCAGGACCTGCGTCAGCGGCGTTTGCTCATCGCAGCCGAAGTCCAGCGGCGCGGGCACCAGGTAGAGCGTTCCTGTCAGAGGCTTGGTGATGGCATCGCTCATGGCAGCACGGCTCCTGCGGCGCGCAGCAACTGGCATGTGCGGATCAGCGGAAGGCCGATCAGTGCCGTGGGGTCGTCGCTGACGATGGCGTCGAGCAGGGCAATGCCCAGGCCCTCGCTCTTGGCGCTGCCTGCGCAGTCATAAGGCTGCTCGGCGCGCAGGTAGCGCTCGATTTCCGCATCGTTGAGATCGCGAAAGCGCACCTGAACCGTCACCACGTCGGTTTCGGAAAAGCCGGTTTCCTGGCAGACCACGCTCACGGCAGTGTGGAAATTCATCTGGCGCCCGCTCATCTGGCGCAACTGTTCGGTGGCGCGTTCATGGTTGCCGGGCTTGGACAGCGGCAGGCCATCGAGCTCGGGCACCTGGTCGGAGCCGATGACAACGGCGCCGGGGTGCAGTGCAGCCACGGCCTGGGCCTTGGCCAGGGCCAGGCGCAGGGAAAGGGCGTGCGGTGTCTCTCCGGCCAGAGGTGTTTCATCGACTTCCGGGGAGACGGTCTGGAATGGCAGCCGCAGCCGCTCCAGGAGTTCGCGGCGGTAGCGTGAGGTGGAGCCAAGGATCAGGGGACGCGCCAGGCCGGGAGCCTGGGCTAAGGCGGGGTGGGGAGCTTGCATGCCCGGATTCTCTTACACTGCCCGCATGAGCAAGGAATTTTCTGCGGCCCGCCTCGATGTTCGCGCTTTCGCGCAATCGCAGGGCCATCTTCAGGACCAGACAACACTGTCAGTCTTCCCGCGTCTGGCCCAGGATGCGCAGCCGGATGCCGGTGACACGCACGGCCAGGTACACTGGCAGGCGGACGGCGAGCTGGTCGAGCAGACCGGCGGCCCCGGTCAGGTGTGGCTGCATCTGCAGGCCGATGCCGTCGTGCCCATGGTGTGCCAGCGCTGCCTGGCCCTGGCGCCCATCACCCTGCAGGTTGATCGGTCTTTTCGCTTTGTTGCGGATGAAGCCACAGCCGAGTCCGAGGACGATGAAAGCGATGAGGACCTGCTGGTGCTCAGCCGCGAGTTCAATCTGCTCGAACTCATAGAGGACGAGTTGCTCATGGAGCTGCCCGTGGTGCCGCGTCACGATGTCTGCCCCGAGTCTGTGAGCTTGCAGTCCAGCGACGCGGACTTCGAGCAGGCCATCGAGGACAAGCCCAATCCGTTCGCCGTCCTTCGCGGCCTGGATGTGGGCAAATCCGCAGACTGATCGAGATGCCCGGAAAAAAGGTCGAGGCCGGGAAAAGCGATTGCGCTATAATCAAGGGCTTCGCGCGAAACCCCCTCGTGTCTTTAATGGGCTGATCGCGTTTTTTACCAACCCTTTTCAGATACACAGGAGCCATCATGGCTGTTCAGCAGAACAAGAAGTCCCCCTCCAAGCGCGGTATGCACCGTTCGCACAATGCACTGAATGTGCCTGGCATCGCCGTGGAACCCACCACGGGTGAAACCCACCTGCGTCACCACATCAGCCCCAACGGCGTGTACCGCGGCCGTCAAGTGCTGAAGAACAAGTCCGAAGCCTGACCTTCGACCGTTCCCGCAGAGCCCGCGGCTACAGTTTTCGTAGCGCGGGCTTTTGTTTTTTCTGATGGCCGTTCCTATCTTTCCAGGCCTTGCAACAGGCTTGCCAGTCGCTCATGATCACTTTGGCCGTTGACTGCATGGGGGGTGATCACGGCCCCCGCGTCACGCTCGCGGCGTGCCGCCAGTTCCTCGATTCCCATTCCGACGCCCGGCTGCTGCTGGTCGGCCAGCCTGATGCGCTGGCTGGCTTTGCGCATGAGCGCGCCAGCGTGGTGCCGGCCTCGGAAGTCGTCGGCATGGATGACCCGATCGAGGTGGCGCTGCGCAGGAAGAAGGATTCCTCGATGCGCGTCGCCATCCAGCAGGTCAAGGATGGCCAGGCTGCTGCTGCCGTGTCTGCTGGAAATACGGGTGCGCTGATGGCCATCTCGCGCTACCTGCTCAAGACGCTGGATGGCATCGATCGCCCTGCCATCGCTCCCCAGTTGCCCAATGCCAAGGGTGGTGCCACCACGGTGCTGGACCTGGGTGCCAACGTGGATTGCTCGGCCGAGCATCTGCTGCAGTTCGCCGTCATGGGCTCGGCCCTGGTGTCTGCGCTGAACAACGAAGAGGCGCCTTCGGTGGGCCTGCTCAATATCGGCGAAGAGCAGATCAAGGGCAGCGAAGTCATCAAGCGTGCGGGCGAACTGTTGCGCGCGGCCGGCAAGGCCGGTCACCTGAACTTCTACGGAAACGTCGAAGGCAACGATATCTTCAAGGGCACGACCCAGGTCGTGGTCTGTGACGGCTTTGTGGGCAACGTGGCCCTCAAGTCTTCCGAGGGGGTGGCGTCCATGATCTCCAATGCCCTCAAGCAGGAGTTCAAGCGCAACATCTTCACCAAAATGGCTGCAATCGTTGCCTATCCGGTGCTAACTGCGCTGATGAATCGCGTGGACCATCGGCGTCACAACGGTGCGGCGCTGCTGGGCCTTCGTGGGCTGGTGTTCAAAAGCCATGGGTCAGCCGATGCCTTGGCTTTCGAGCACGCGCTGAACCGCGCGTATGATGCGGCCCGCAACAACCTGCTCGACCGTGTCCGTACCCGCATCTCCGCAGCCCTGCCTCTTTTGCTGGCTGCGCAGTCGGAATCAGGACCGTCGGCGCCCTAATACAGATGAGACGCTACGCACGCATCACCGGCACGGGCAGCTACCTGCCACCCCGCCGACTCACCAATCACGATCTGGCAGCCGAACTGGCCCAGCGTGGCATCGAGACCTCGAACGAGTGGATCGTCGAGCGCACCGGCATCCATGCCCGTCACTTTGCCGCGCCCGACGTGGCCAGCAGCGATCTGGCCCTGGAGGCGTCGAAGAAGGCGCTGGAGGCCGCTGGCTGCCAGCCACAGGACATCGACCTGATCATCGTCGCCACCTCGACGCCCGACATGGTCTTCCCGTCCACTGCCTGCATCCTGCAGAACAAGCTTGGCGCCAACGGCTGCGCGGCCTTTGACGTGCAGGCTGTGTGCAGCGGCTTTGTCTACGCGCTCACGGTGGCCGATGCCATGATCCAGTCCGGCGCCGCAAGCCGCGCGCTGGTGGTGGGTTCCGAAGTCTTCAGCCGCATCCTTGATTTCAACGACCGCACGACCTGCGTGCTGTTCGGCGACGGCGCCGGCGCGGTGGTGCTGGAGGCGTCCGATCAGCCTGGGATCCTGGCGTCCGACCTGCATGCCGATGGCAAACATGTCGGCATCCTCTGCGTGCCGGGCAATGTGTCCGGCGGCCAGGTGCTCGGCGATCCGCTGCTGAAGATGGATGGACAGGCCGTGTTCAAGCTGGCGGTCGGCGTGCTGGAAAAGGCCGCCCGCGCGACGCTGGACAAGGCAGGGCTCACCGATGCCGACATCGACTGGCTGATCCCTCACCAGGCCAACATCCGCATCATGCAAAGCACGGCGCGCAAGCTCAAGCTGTCCATGGACAAGGTGGTGGTGACCGTGGACCAGCATGGCAATACCTCGGCCGCCTCGATCCCGCTGGCGCTGGACCACGGCGTGCGCAATGGCCAGGTCAAGCCCGGGCAGACCGTGCTGCTGGAAGGCGTGGGCGGTGGCTTCACCTGGGGTGCGGTGCTTCTCAAGATGTGATGCGGGATGCCTGCCTGTCGGCAGGCTCCCATGGCGCGGCTTTTATTTTTGAAAATATGAAGAAGTTTGCATTCGTCTTTCCCGGCCAGGGCTCGCAATCGGTGGGCATGCTCGACGGATGGGGTGACCATCCTGTCGTGGCGCAGACGCTGGCCGAAGCCTCCGAGGCGCTGGGTGAAAACATCGGCCAGCTGATCCAGCAAGGACCGAAGGAAGCCCTGGCGCTCACCACCAACACCCAGCCCGTGATGCTGGTGGCCGGTGTGGCCGCCTGGCGCGTGTGGCAGGCCGAAGGCGGCGCGCTGCCCGATGCCGTGGCAGGTCATTCGCTGGGCGAGTATTCCGCCCTGGTCGCCTCGGGCGTGCTGACGCTGGCCCAGGCTGCCCCGCTGGTGCGGCTGCGTGCTGCAGCCATGCAGGAGGCCGTGCCCGTGGGCACGGGCGCCATGGCGGCCATCCTGGGCCTGGATGCCGACAAGGTGCGCGCAGGCTGCGCCGAGGTCACGGCTGCCCTGGGTGGCGCTGAAGTCGTCGAAGCCGTCAATTTCAACGATCCTTCGCAGACCGTTATCGCCGGCAGCAAGGCTGCTGTCGAAAAGGCCTGCGAAGCCCTCAAGGCCGCAGGCGCCAAGCGTGCCCTGCCGTTGCCCGTGTCGGCGCCGTTCCATTCCAGCCTGATGAAGCCTGCGGCCGAAAAGCTCAAGGCGGCGCTGGCTGCCACGGCGCTGGCTGCACCGCAGATTCCCGTGCTCAACAACATCGACGTGGCGGTCGAGCAAGACGCCGACGCCATCCGCGATGCGCTGTATCGCCAGGCCTTTGGCCCGGTGCGCTGGGTTGAATGCGTTCAGGCCATGAAGGCGCGCGGCATCGTGCATCTCGTCGAGTGCGGTCCCGGTAAGGTGCTCATGGGCCTGACCAAGCGGATTGACGCGGACCTGACGGCCGCTGCCCTCTATGATCCGGCCACGCTGGCCGACGTGAAAGAATCCCTCGCATGACTGACAACCAGAACAAGCCCCAGGTTGCCCTGGTGACGGGTGCCTCGCGTGGCATTGGTGCTGCCATTGCCCAGGAGCTGGCAGCGCGCGGCTACCGCGTGATCGGCACGGCCACCACCGACGGTGGCGCGGAAAAGATCGGCCAGGCCCTGTCGGCCCATGAGGGCTGCCGCGGCGTGAACCTCAATGTCACGGATGGGGCGGCCGTCGATGCCTTGATCGACAGCATCGTTAAGAATGACGGCGGCCTGCATGTGCTGGTCAACAACGCCGGCATCACACGCGACACGCTGGCCATGCGCATGAAGGACGACGACTGGGATGCGGTGATCGACACCAATCTCAAGGCCGTTTTCCGAGTCAGCCGTACGGCCATTCGGCCCATGATGAAGCAGCGTTTTGGCCGCATCATCAACATCACCAGCGTCGTTGGCGCCTCCGGCAACCCCGGTCAGGCCAACTATGCAGCCGCCAAGGCCGGCGTTGCCGGCATGACGCGCGCGCTGGCCCGTGAACTGGGCAGCCGCGGCATCACGGTCAACTGCGTGGCGCCTGGCTTCATTGCCACCGACATGACGGCGGAGCTGCCAGAAGAGCAGAAGAACGCCCTCAAATCGCAGATCGCCATGGGCGATCTGGGCCAGCCCAGCGACATCGCCCATGCCGTGGCCTACCTCGCATCTGCGGGTGCGGGATACGTCACCGGCCAGGAATTGCACGTCAACGGCGGCATGTACATGTAAGTGCAGCGGCGGCTTCGGGCAGACCCCTGCCAGAAGCCGGCGTTGCTTGCAACAGAAGAGGCCGTTTCCTCGCGACGGCCGGCTGAAGAGGGCCTGAGGCCCGAAGCAGCTAGAATCGCGGGTTCATTCACAACCCCCAGAGGGAAACCATGAGCGATATCGAAGCACGTGTCAAAAAAATCATTGCCGAACAACTCGGCGTTGAAGAGTCTCAAGTCACCAACGAAAAGGCCTTCGTGGCTGATCTGGGTGCTGACTCCCTGGACACGGTGGAGCTGGTGATGGCCCTGGAAGATGAATTCGGCATCGAGATCCCCGACGAAGACGCGGAAAAGATCACGACGGTGCAAAACGCCATCGACTACGCCAACACCCACCAGAAGGCCTGATAGGGCCCTGACCCGAGCGATCAGCAGAAGGTTTTACGCATGAGCCGTCGTCGCGTTGTCGTGACCGGCCTGGGTTGCATTTCCCCCGTGGGTAACACGGTGGGCGACGCCTGGGCCAATCTTTTGGCCGGCCAGTCCGGCATTGACCTCATCACCAAGTTCGATGCCTCGAACTTTGCCTGCAAGATTGCGGGTGAGGTCAAGGGATTCGATGTGGAGTCGTACATGAGCGCCAAGGATGCGCGCTCCATGGACACCTTCATCCACTACGGCATCGCTGCTGCGGCGCAAGCCGTGCAGGACTCAGGTCTGCCCACGGGCGAGGCCTTGTCGGATGATCTGGCCACGCGCATCGGCTGTGTGATCGGTTCGGGCATCGGCGGCTTGCCGCTGATCGAGAACACCCACGCGGAACTGGCTGCGCGCGGACCGCGCCGCATCACGCCGTTCTTCGTGCCTGCCTCCATCATCAACATGGTGGCTGGCCATGTGTCCATGCGCTTCGGCTTCAAGGGGCCGAATCTTGCCGTGGTGACTGCCTGCACGACCGGGCTGCACTGCATAGGCGAGGCAGGACGCATGATCGAATACGGCGATGCCGATGTGGTGGTGGCTGGTGGCACGGAAGCCACGGTCTCCCCCCTGGGCGTCGGCGGCTTTGCCGCCATGCGCGCCCTGTCCACGCGCAATGATGATCCCAAGGCCGCTTCGCGCCCCTGGGACAAGGACCGCGACGGCTTCGTGCTGGGCGAAGGCGCGGGCGTGCTGGTGCTGGAAGAGTACGAGCATGCCAAGGCCCGCGGTGCCAAGATCTACGCTGAACTGTGCGGCTACGGCATGAGTGCCGACGCCGGCCACATGACGGCACCCAACATGGACGGCCCGCGCCGCGCCATGCTGGCAGCTTTGCGAAATGCCGGCATCAATGCCGACCAGATCGACTATCTGAACGCGCACGGCACTTCCACGCCGCTGGGCGACCTCAACGAGACCAACGCCATCAAGGCGGCTCTGGGCGATCACGCCAAGAAAATCGTTGTCAGTTCGACCAAGTCCATGACAGGTCACCTGCTGGGCGGTGCTGGTGGCATCGAGAGCGTCTTCACCGTGCTGGCACTGCACGAGCAAAAGATTCCTCCGACCATCAACCTGGACAACCAGGACCCGGAGTGCGATCTCGACTACTGCGCCAATACGGCGCGGGACGCGACGATCGAGGTGGCAGTGAAGAACAACTTCGGCTTCGGGGGCACCAACGGAACGCTGGTGTTCAAGCGGATCTGAGGCCTGCGCAACGCACATGAAAAGCCCGCCCCGCAAGGGAGCGGGCTTTTTTATTTCGCGCATGTGCCAGGTGAAAGCAGGATAAATGTCGGTCATGCTGCGGTTTTGCGACACTGCAGGCATGCCGTCTCGCCATGCGCCGCCCGCAGTTCGCCATCCGCTGAAGCCCTTGCGCACCGTGGCAGCATGTCTTTGTGCGCTTTGGCTGCTGGCCGCCATGCTTTTGCTGGCATGGGCCTTGAATCTCCAGGCTGGGTGGTGGCCTGCAGCCGTGGCCGTTGCGGTTTGCCTGGTTGCTGCTGCAGGCATGTGGCATGGATGGCGCAGCCTGGGTAAAGGTTTCATCGCCTGGGATGGCGTGCAGTGGTCGATCGGCAAGGCGGACCCAGGCCAGGCTGCACAGCCGGTGCTGCTGCAGGTGCGAGCCGATGGTGGATCGTGGTTGTGGATGCAGGTCCGTCCCCTGGATTCCATGGTGCCGGCGGGGCCCTTGCATTGGCGCAGCTCCCGCTGGCTTCTCCTGTTGTGCAGGCAGAGTCCGGAAACCTGGGGTGATTTGCGGCGTGCTGTATATTCCCCGGCCAGACCTACAGAACGGGCGCAATGACTGCGCCAGGGCCGCTGCGGCCCGTCTTCACCGATTTCATGACGCCTCCCGAATTCCCGCCTTCTTCTGCCGATAGCGACCTGGCTCTGGTCGAGCGCACCAACGCAGGAGACATGCGGGCCTTCGAGCTGCTGGTTATCAAGTACCAGCGCCGCATCGAGCGCCTCATCGGCCGCATGGTGCGCGACGTGGACCTGGTGCCGGACATTGCGCAGGAAACCTTCATTCGCGCCTATCGGGCCCTGCACCAGTTTAGGGGTGATGCCCAGTTCTATACCTGGCTGTACCGCATTGCCGTGAATACTGCCAAGAAGGCGCTGCTGGACATGAAGCGCTCGCCGCTGATCACCGAAAGCGCGTTACACAACGGGGATGACGATGATGAAACTTCCCGGGTCAGCCAGGAACTAACCACCGAAGAAACGCCCGAAACGATCTTGGCAGCCCAGGAAATTGCCCAGGCAGTCAACGCCGCCATGGAGGCTTTGCCCGAGGATCTCCGACAGGCTGTCACGTTGCGGGAAATCGAAGGCCTGAGCTACGAGGAAATCTCGAACGCCATGGGTTGTCCCATCGGCACCGTGCGCTCACGGATTTTTCGCGCACGGGAAGCGATTTCAGCCAGGGTCAAGCCTTTGCTGGAGCGCCAGTCGGGCAAGCGTTGGTAGGCGTGACGGGGGTTGTGGCCGCCGGGTGGTGCATTTTTGGGTACAGGGTCTCAAAGCAGACAAGCAGGTGATTGATCATGAATGACGATCTGACGAAGCGCGAACAATTGTCGGCATTGGCTGATGGCGAACTCTCTGCCGCAGAGTTGCAGGCCGTGCTGGCCTATGCGGAAAGCGATGCAGGCCAGCAGGAGTGGCGCATGTACCACCTCGTGGGCGATGTGCTGCGGTCCCCGGAATTGGCGCATCACAGCCGGCACGATGTGCTCTCAGGAATCCGCGCCCAACTGGCCAATGAGCCTCGCCGTCCGCTGGTTTCCGTGGCCACTGAAGAGCTGGCGCAAATTGCGCATCCGGCGCAGGACCGGGCCGTGATCAATGGCGCGCCGCTGCGCGATGCGGCCAATGCCTCGGTATTCCGCTGGAAGATGGCGGCGGGCTTTGCCTCCGTGGCGGCCGTGGCTGCCATTGGCTGGAGCGTGATGCTGGGCGCGCCTGCCGGTCCCGGTGCGGCGCCGGGCCGGGCCCTGGCGGCTCTTGAGACGGGTGCTCCGTCGGCGCCGGTTGCGGTGGCTGGCAATGCCCAGGACTTCCCGCTTGGCGATACGGCCCAGTCTTCCTCGGTCGTGGCGGTGGCCGGACCCTACGGGCAGAGCGTGATGCTGCGTGATCCGCGCCTGGATGCGCTGCTGGCCTCCCATCCGCAATACAGTGGGCCGGCCACGTTGCAGATGCCTGCCAGCTTCCTGCGCAACGCCAACTTCGCCTCGGCACCGCGCGCCAACCAGCGCTGAATCTCACAGGAGAGCATTACTCTCCTGCCTTCTTTTGCACCCGCCTCCAGCCTTTCGGCATTGAAATGGACGCGGGTGCAGTCATTTGTGCTCCATGCACGGCGGCCCGCGCCCCATGCATGCTGCCGATTTGGGAACTAACCGCGTCTTTCAGGCTTCTGAGCCATCGTCTGGCCGATGCTCGCCAGGACTGCGCCAGAATGTGACGTTCGTCCGAAAGCAAGTCGGCTGCCATGTGTCCGAACAAACCGCCCGGGCGCGATGGCGTCGGGGCAACGTAATGATTGAGATGGAAAGGATGACCATGACCACTGTTCGATGGAAGACGCTGCAGTCCTGCACACTGGCCGGCGTTCTGGCGCTTGCTGCAGGCAGCGCAGGAATGCTGGTGCCGGTGGGTGCCGCCCATGCGCAAAGTGGCGCCGTGGTGCGGGGGCTGCCGGACTTCACCGATCTGGTCGAGCAGGTCGGCCCGTCCGTGGTCAACATTCGCACGCTGGAGAAGGTGTCCGCCAACTCTGCCGAGGCGCTGGGCATGGACGAGGACATGCTCGAATTCTTCCGCCGCTTCGGCCTGCCCGTGCCCAATGTGCCGCGCCAGCGCCCACAGCCGCGTTCGCAGCCTGACGAGGAGCAGCCGCGCGGCGTGGGTTCCGGCTTCATCCTGACGGCCGATGGCTTTGTGATGACCAATGCCCACGTGGTTGAAGGCGCTGACGAGGTGATCGTCACGCTGACCGACAAGCGCGAGTTCAAGGCCAAGATCGTGGGCAGCGACAAGCGCACCGACGTGGCCGTGGTCAAGATCGACGCCACAGGGCTGCCGGCCGTGAAGATCGGCGATGTGAACCGCCTCAAGGTCGGCGAGTGGGTGATGGCCATCGGCTCGCCCTTCGGCCTCGACAACTCCGTCACGGCGGGCATTGTCAGTGCCAAGCAGCGCGACACGGGCGACTATCTGCCGTTCATCCAGACCGATGTGGCCATCAACCCCGGCAACTCGGGCGGCCCGTTGCTGAATATGCGCGGCGAGGTCGTGGGCATCAACAGCCAGATCTATTCGCGTTCCGGCGGCTTCATGGGTATCAGCTTCGCGATTCCGATCGATGAGGCCGTGCGTGTCAGCGACCAGTTGCGCGCCACCGGCAAGGTCACGCGGGGCCGCATTGGCGTGCAGATCGGTCCGGTCACCAAGGACATTGCCGAATCCATTGGCCTGGGCAAGGCGCAGGGCGCACTGGTCTCGGCCGTCGAGCCGGATTCGCCTGCTGCCAAGGCGGGTGTCGAGGCTGGTGACGTGATCATCAAGTTCGACGGCAAGGCCATCGACAAAGTGGCCGACCTGCCGCGCCTGGTGGGCAATACCAAGCCCGGCACACGCAGCACCATCACCGTCTTCCGTCGCGGCGCAGCCAAGGATCTGACCATGGTGATCGCCGAGGTCGAGCCCGACGGCGCTGCTCCGCAGGCCAAGGCCACCGGCAAGGGCAGCACCCTGGTTTCCCAGCCGCTGGGCCTGACGCTGGCCGAGCTCACGGATGCCCAGAAGAAGGAGCTGGGCATCAAGGGCGGCGTGCGTGTGACGGCGGCCGTCGAGGCTGCGGCACGTGCGGGCCTGCGCGAAGGCGACGTGATCCTGCAGCTGGCCAATGTCGAGATCACGGGGCTCAAGAGCTTCGAGGCCACGCTGGCCAAGGTGGACAAGAGCAAGCCGGTGAACCTGCTGGTGCGCCGTGGGGAATGGGCACAGTACGTGCTGATCCGTCCGACGCGCTGAGGCCGCAGGGGAGGGCGGTTTTCCGGATCCTGGGGAATACCCTCGGAATCCTGACCCGGAGCCGCCCATGCCCCTTGGGGCATTGGGTAAAATGCCCCACCAAAGCGTGACGGCTCAAGGCGTCAGAAACCTGTTTTCAAAGGGGATTGTTGCGGTGCAAAAGCACCGCACTATCCGGTGATCGACGGGCGAGAAATGGCTCGGCGATTCTGTTGATAAACTGTTGATAAATAATTGTGACAGATCAAGCTCGGACCTTTGCAGGCCTTGTCAGGGCTTGGTTTTCAGCCCGTTTTGCCTACAATAAAGTCCCAACTATCGCAGTTGCCAGAGATTGTTGGTTCGGGGCGCGTCGTTCATGGACGCGCCCTTTTTTCTTGCGCGCCGGCCCTGTCGTTTTCCACTTTCACTAGCAGTCCTTCCCGTTGATGAACCACATCAGAAATTTTTCCATCATTGCGCACATCGACCATGGCAAGTCGACGCTGGCTGACCGCCTCATCCAGCGTTGCGGAGGCTTGGCTGACCGTGACATGGAAGCCCAGGTGCTGGACTCGATGGATATCGAGAAAGAGCGCGGCATCACCATCAAGGCGCAGACCGCAGCCCTGCAGTACAAGGCCAAGGATGGCCAGGTCTACAACCTCAACCTCATCGACACGCCCGGCCACGTGGACTTCTCGTATGAAGTCTCGCGTTCGCTGTCAGCCTGCGAGGGAGCGCTGCTGGTGGTGGATGCCTCGCAGGGCGTCGAGGCGCAGACCGTGGCCAACTGCTACACCGCGCTGGAACTCGGCGTGGAAGTGACGGCTGTTCTCAACAAGATGGATCTGCCCCAGGCCGATCCCGAAAATGCCAGGGCCGAGATCGAGGATGTCATCGGCATCGATGCCAGCGACGCCATTCCCTGCTCGGCCAAGACCGGCATGGGCATCGAAGAGATCCTGGAAGCGGTGGTCGCCAAGGTGCCGCCGCCAAAGGGCGATCCCAATGGCCAGCTGCGCGCCATGATCATCGACAGCTGGTTCGACACCTATGTCGGCGTCGTGATGCTGGTGCGCGTGGTCGATGGTGAACTCAAGCGTGGCGAGCGCTTCAAGATGATGGCCTCGGGCGCTGCCTATGAAGCCAACAACCTGGGCGTGTTCACTCCGGCCGACGTGCCCCGCGACGTGCTGCGCGCCGGCGAGGTGGGCTACATCATTGCCGGTATCAAGGAGCTCAAGGCAGCCAAGGTGGGCGATACCATCACGCTGGAAAAGAAGCTTCCCAACAATCTGGGTCCTGCCACCGAGGCCCTGCCTGGCTTCAAGGAAATCAAGCCCCAGGTGTTCGCTGGCCTGTATCCCACCGAAGCCAGCGAGTACGACCAGCTGCGCGATGCGCTGGAAAAGCTGCAGCTCAACGATTCGTCCCTGCAGTTCGAGCCTGAAGTCTCGCAGGCGCTGGGCTTCGGCTTTCGCTGCGGCTTCCTGGGCCTGCTGCACATGGAAATCGTGCAGGAGCGCCTGGAGCGCGAATTCGACCAGGACCTGATCACCACCGCGCCCAGCGTGGTCTACGAAGTGGTCAAGGGCGATGGCGAGGTCATCCAGGTCGAGAACCCGTCCAAGATGCCCGATGCCGGCCGGATCGAGGAGGTGCGCGAGCCCATCGTCACCGTCCACCTGTACATGCCCCAGGACTATGTGGGGCCGGTGATGACGCTGGCCAACCAGAAGCGCGGCGTGCAGATCAACATGCAGTACCACGGCCGCCAGGTGATGCTCACCTATGAGATGCCGCTGGGCGAAATCGTGCTGGACTTCTTCGACAAGCTCAAGTCGGTCTCGCGCGGCTACGCCTCCATGGACTATGAGTTCAAGGAGTACCGCGCCTCCGACGTGGTGAAGGTGGACATCCTGCTCAACGGCGAGAAGGTCGATGCGCTGTCCATCATCGTGCACCGCTCCCAGGCCACGTACCGCGGCCGGGCCGTGGTGGCCAAGATGCGCGAGATCATCAGCCGCCAGATGTTCGATGTGGCCATCCAGGCCGCCATCGGCGCCAACATCATTGCGCGGGAAACCGTCAAGGCCATGCGCAAGAACGTGCTGGCCAAGTGCTACGGCGGCGACATCACCCGCAAGCGCAAGCTGCTGGAAAAGCAAAAGGCCGGCAAGAAGCGCATGAAGCAGATCGGATCGGTGGAAGTGCCCCAGGAGGCCTTCCTGGCCATCCTGCAAGTGGAGGATTGATGCAAGCCATGCAATGGATTACGGCCGTCGTACTCGCGGCCTTCGTGGGCTATATCGGCGCCTGGTACACAGGCTTCATCGAGGGCAACTTCGCGCTGCTGCTGTTCCTGGCCACCGTGGTCACGGGCCTGTACTGGGTGGCGGAGCGGCTGTACTTCCTGCCGCGCCGCCGCCGCGCTGCCGTGGCCATCGAGGAGGCTGCCGTGGCACGCCGCGCAGAGCTCGACCGCATGGGCATCGCCAAGACCGACATCGAGGTGTCGGAAGAGGCCAAGGGCCGCATCCTCATGCAGCCCTGGTGGCTGGACTGGACGGCAGGCCTGTTCCCGGTGATCGCGATCGTCTTCGTGCTGCGCTCGTTCCTGTTCGAGCCGTTCAAGATCCCATCTGGCTCCATGATCCCCACGCTGCTCGTGGGCGACCTGATCCTGGTGAACAAGTTCACCTATGGCGTGCGCCTGCCGGTGATCAATACCAAGATCACGCAGGGAACGCCGCTGCAGCGTGGCGATGTGGTGGTGTTCCGCTACCCGCCCCAGCCCAGCCTGGACTACATCAAGCGGGTGGTGGGCCTGCCGGGCGACGAGATCGCCTATCTGAACAAGCGACTGACGATCAATGGCAAGGAAGTCCCGGTCAATGCACTGCCCGACTTCTTCGACAAGGATGCGATGCGCTACTTCAAGCAGTACGAGGAGTCGCTGGGCGACAAGCCACACCGCATGATCGTGAACCAGGACGTGCCCGCCTTCATCCAGGGCGCCAGCGGCTTCGAGTTCCGCGAGAACTGCCGCTACAGCGTCGAAGGCATCACTTGCAAGGTGCCGGAAGGCCAGTACTTCATGATGGGCGACAACCGCGACAACTCGCTGGATTCCCGCTACTGGGGCTTTGTGCCCGACAAGAACATCGTGGGCCGGGCTTTCTTTGTCTGGATGAACTTCGGGGATTTCAAGCGCATCGGCAGCTTCCATTGATCACATCACATCACATGCATGCCTGAGGACCGCAGTGGCCCGGGCATGCGCGAGGGATTCACATCGGAGGAGGAAAAAGCATGTTGACATCGAACAACCGGCGTTCGCGCCAGCGCGGCCTGTCCTTTCTGGGACTGGTGTTTGTGATTGCCCTGGGCGTGGGCGTGGTGGCCGTGGGCGCACAATCCGTGCCTGTCTTCCTGGAGTACCAGGCCATCGTCAAGGCCGCCAACAAGGCGGCCCGCGAGGGCAATTCCGTGGCCGAGGTGAAAGCCAGCTTCGAGCGTTCCGCCGCCATCGATGACTTCACGTCCGTCAAGGGTGGCGATCTCGAAGTGACCAAGATCAATGACCGTGTGGTGGTGGGGTTCGAATATTCGCGCGAGATCCATCTCGTGGGCCCCGCGTACCTGACTTACCGTTTTAAGAAGCAGACCCAATAGGTGCCTCCCTTACTGAATGCGCTGCAGCTGAGGCTGCAGCATCAATTTGCCGAGCCTGCATTGCTGCAGCGTGCCGTCACGCACCGCAGCTTCTCGGCAGACAACAACGAGCGCCTGGAATTCCTCGGTGACTCGGTGCTGAACCTTGCCATTTCCAGCCTGCTCTACCAGCGGCTCAGTTCCATGCCCGAGGGCGATCTGTCCCGCGTGCGCGCCAACCTGGTCAAGGAAGGCACGCTGCACCAGATCGCGCTGAGGCTGCAGTTGCCCGATCTGCTGCGCCTGGGCGAGGGTGAATCCAAGTCGGGCGGCAAGCAACGCCCCTCCATCCTGGCCGATGCGGTCGAGGCCCTGATCGGCGCGGTCTATCTGGATGCCGGCTACGCGGCGGGTGAGAAGGTGGTACACCATCTTTTCGAGGGCGTGGACATCAACCCCCACATGCGCGCAGCCGAAAAGGATGCGAAGACGGCCCTGCAGGAATGGCTGCAGGGACGGCGCATGAAGCTGCCGCAGTACGAGGTGGTCGCCACCACGGGAGCCGCCCATCGCCAGACCTTTGAAGTGGCCTGCGCGATTGCCGAGCTGCAATTGCAGGCCCGGGGAACGGGTGCCTCGCGCAGAGCCGCAGAGCAGACGGCTGCCACAGCCATGCTGGAACTATTGAAAGCAAGACACGCATGAACCAAGACAAACCTCCGGCGCCGGCACAGACCGCCGCAGAACTCGATGCCTTGCTGGCTGCGGCCAAGCCCGGCGCCGGCGCAGCACGCACGGCATCCGCCCCTGATGAAGCCCAGGCGCCCGAGGTGCCGACAGGCCCGCAGCGCTGCGGCCTGATCGCCATCGTCGGCAAGCCCAATGTGGGCAAGTCCACGCTGATGAATGCGCTGGTGGGCCAGAAGATCAGCATCACCTCGCGCAAGGCGCAGACCACGCGCCACCGCATCACGGGCATTCGCTCGCGCGCCGCGACGCAGTTCATCTTCGTCGATACACCGGGTTTCCAGACCAAGCACAGCACGGCGCTGAACAAGTCGCTCAACAAGACCGTGATGGGCGCCATCGGCGACGTGGACCTGATCCTGTTCGTCGTGGAAGCCGGCCAGTTCACGCTGGCCGATGCCAAGGTGCTGTCGCTGTTCAAGCCCGGCATTCCCACGCTGCTGATCGCCAACAAGCTCGATACCGTGGGCCGCCGTGCCGAGATCGCACCCTGGCTCAAGAGCATGCAGGAGCGCCATCCGTTTGCCGAGTTCGTGCCCATGTCGGCCAAGAGCAAGGGCGACATCGAGCGCCTGTTCGGCATCTGCGAGAAGTACCTGCCCGAGCAGGACTGGATGTATGCGCCCGACGAGCTGACCGACCGCAGCGAGAAGTTCCTCGCCTCGGAAACCGTGCGTGAGAAGCTGTTCCGCTTCACGGGCGACGAGCTGCCCTACACCTCCACGGTGGTCATCGACAAGTTCGAGGAAGAGGCCAGCAAGCAGCACAAGCGCTTCATCCGCGTGGCGGCCACCATCGTGGTCGAGCGCGACGGACACAAGGCCATGATCATCGGAGAGAAGGGCGAGCGCCTCAAGCGCATCAGCACCGAGGCCCGCCAGGAGCTGGAAAAGCTCATGGATGCCAAGGTCTTCCTCGAAGTCTGGGTCAAGGTGCGCTCGGGCTGGGCCGACGACGAGGCCCGCGTGCGCTCCTTCGGCTACGAGTGAGAAACCTCCCCGCAAGGCCCTCTGTCCATGGCTAGCGCCAAGCGTGTCTCGGATGAGCCGGCCTATGTACTGCACAGCTACGACTGGAGCGAGTCCAGCCTGATCCTCGAGGTCTTCACGCGGCACCGGGGCCGCGTGGCGCTGGCGGCCAAGGGCGTCAAGCGCCCGACCTCGAACTTTCGCCCCGTGCTGCTGCCGCTGCAGCCGCTGAGCCTGAGCTACAGCCTGGGCGGCGAGGGCAATGCCGAGATCCACACCCTCAAGGGTGCCGAGTGGGTGGGCGGGCATGTCATGCCCCAGGGCGACGCCCTGATGTCGGGCCTGTACCTCAACGAGCTGCTGATGCGCCTGCTGGCGCGAGACGATCCCTATGCGGCGCTGTTCGACATCTATGCCGGCGTGGTGCGCGTGCTGGCGGGCCAGCATGGCGATGCCATCGAGCCCGTGCTGCGCACCTTCGAGCTGCTGCTGCTGCGCGAACTGGGTCATCTGCCCGCCTTGAATGAGGAAAGCGCCACGCTGGCGCCGCTGGCCGAAGGCCGCCGCTATGCGCTGGTGGCCGAAGGCGGCCTGCGCCCGGCGCTGCAGGGCGAGCGCGCCGTGCTGGGCGCTGCGCAATGGCAGGCCATTGAAAGCGCGCTGCAGGCCCGGCAGGCCTTCAACGCCACGCTGCATGTGGTGGCCCAACCCGAGCAGGCGCTGGCCCTCAAGCCCCAACTGAGGGCCCTGCTGCAATACCATTGCGGCAGTCCCATGCTGCGCACCCGCCAGCTGATGATGGATCTGCAATCGCTATGAATCTTCCCCACGCTTCGCAGCGCACGGCGCTGTCGGTCAATGTCAACAAGGTTGCGCTGCTGCGCAACACGCGCCACCTGGGCATTCCCAGCGTGACGCGCGCCGCGCGCATCTGCCTGGAGGCCGGTGCCCAGGGCATCACCATCCATCCGCGTCCCGACCAGCGCCATATCCGCAGCGAGGATGTCTATGAACTGCAGGCGCTGATGAAACAGTGGCCGCAGGCGGAGTTCAACATCGAGGGCAACCCGACGCAGAACCTCATGGACTTCATCCGCGACACGCGCCCGCACCAGGCCACCTTCGTGCCCGACAGCGAGGATCAGTTCACCAGCGACCATGGCTGGAACTTCCCGCAGGACGCCGAGCGCCTGAAGCCGCTGATTGCCGAATGCCGCCAGCTCGGCGTGCGCGTCAGCCTGTTCATGGACCCCGTGCCCGCCCAGATGGCCGCTGCGCGCGCCGTGGGTGCCGACCGGGTCGAGCTGTATACCGAACCCTACGCAGCTGCCTGGGGTACGGCAGACCAGGAAGCGCAACTGCAGGCCTATGCGGCGGCGGCCCAGGCGGCTTTGGATGCCGGGCTGGGCATCAATGCCGGCCATGACCTCAGCCGTGACAACCTGGCCGCCTTCGTGGCGCGCGTGCCGGGCCTGCTCGAAGTCTCCATCGGCCATGCGCTGATCGCCGACGCGCTGGAGCTGGGCTACGCCGAAACCGTGCGCGCCTACCAGCAGTGCATAGACCAGGGCATGGCGGCGCGCGCCTGAAGCTTTCGCGGAGCGAATCCATGATCTACGGCATCGGTACCGACATCTGCGACGTGCGCCGCATCCGCGCCAGCCTGGAGCGCCATGGCGACCGTTTCGCCGAGAAGGTGCTGGCCGAGGGCGAGCTGGCCACCTGGCGTGCCCGCCGCGCGCGCTGGCCTGAGCGCGGCATCCGCTTCGTGGCCACGCGCTTTTCCGCCAAGGAGGCCTTTTCCAAGGCCATAGGCATGGGCATGGTCATGCCCATGACCTGGCGCAGCTGCGAGGTCATCAAACTGCCCAGTGGCCAGCCTGCCATCGTGCTGCACGGCGCGCTCAAGGAATGGTTCGAGGCGCGCAACCTGCAGGTGCACCTGTCCGTGACCGACGAGAGCGACTACGCGGCCAGCTTCTGCGTGGTCGAGCGCCGCGCCTGATACCCGGCCAGCGTGACGCTGGCTTTTTTGACTCCACAGGATTCATAGGAACTCCCGGCATGACCGAGCACGCACCCCTCATCATCGACATCGCCGGCAAGGCACTCACCGATGTGGACCGCCAGCGCCTGGCGCATCCGCTGGTCGGCGGCATCATCCTCTTTGCCCGCAACTGGGAAAGCCGCGATCAGCTGGTGCAGCTGTGCGCCGATATCAAGGCGGTCAAGCCCGATTTGCTGATCTGCGTGGACCATGAGGGCGGGCGCGTGCAGCGTTTTCGCGCTGACGGCTTCACGCACCTGCCGCCCATGCGCGCCTTCGGCCAGATGTGGATGGACGACGGCAAGGGCAGCAAGCACCGGGAAGGCAGCGGCGCCCTGGCCGCCATGAATGCCGCCACGGCGGCCGGCTACGTGCTGGGCACCGAGCTGCGTGCCTGCGGCGTGGATTTCAGCTTCACCCCGGTGCTGGACCTTGACTACGGTGCCAGCAGCGTCATCGGCGACCGCAGCTTCCACCGCGACCCGCGCGTGGTGGCCGCGCTGGCCCGCAGCCTCATGCACGGCCTGCTGCAGGCCGGCATGGGCAACTGCGGCAAGCACTTTCCCGGCCACGGCTTCGTCAAGGCCGATTCGCATGTGGACATTCCGGTCGATGGCCGCAGCCTCACCGCCATCCTGGGCGAGGACGCCGCGCCCTATCCCTGGTTGTCCAGCGTGCTCACGGCCGTGATGCCGGCCCATGTGATCTACCCCAAGGTCGACAAGCGCCCGGCCGGTTTTTCTGCCAAGTGGCTCAAGGACATCCTGCGCAGCCGCCTGCGCTACGACGGCGCCATTTTCAGCGACGACCTGAGCATGGAGGGCGCGCGCCGCATCGACGGCCAGCTCATCGGCTATACCGACGCGGCCCTGGCCGCGCTGGAGGCGGGCTGCGACATGGTGCTGCTGTGCAACCAGAGCCTGGGCCTGGGCGAGCATGTGGACGAGCTGCTGGCCGGCATGGAGGCCGCGCAGCGCAGCGGCCGCTGGCAGCCCGATGCCGACAGCGAATCGCGCCGCGTGGCCCTGCTGCCGGAGACCGTGCCCCAGCCCTGGGACGACCTCATGCGCCAGCCGGCCTATCTGCAGGCGCTGGACCTGCTGCCTTGATGGATTGAAGGACGCCGCCGCTGGCCGCTCCGAGGGCCAAGGCGGGCTTTGCAAAGGCATGTGCGTGTCGTAAAGGGCGCGTCGGCCGGTGTTTCACAGGAGAGTTTTCCCATGCGCGTTGGCGTGCTGACCGGAGGTGGCGACTGCCCCGGCCTGAATGCGGTGATCCGTGCGGTCACCAAGTCCCTGATCAACCACGGCCAGTGCGAGGTGCTGGGCATTGCCGATGGCTTCGAGGGCCTGATGCTCGACCCGCCCGGCGTCAAGCCGCTGGGCTGGGACGAGGTCTCGGGCATCCTGCATGTGGGCGGCACCATCCTGGGCACCAGCAACAGTGCCAACCCCCTGCGCGATGCGGCCACGCTGGAGCACGTGGGCCGCAATGTCCGGGCGCTGGGCCTGGACGTGGTGGTGGCCATCGGCGGCGACGGCACCATGAGCCTGGCGCATGGCCTGGCCGAACAGGTGGGACTGACCTGCGTGGGCGTGCCCAAGACCATCGACAACGACATTGCCAATTGCGAGCGCAGCTTTGGCTTCGACACCGCCGTGGCCACGGCCACCGAGGCGCTGCGCCGCATCGAGAGCACGGCCAACAGCCACCACCGCGTGATGATCGTCGAGACCATGGGGCGCCATGCCGGATGGCTGGCGCTGGAGGCCGGCATTGCCGGCGCGGCCGACGTCATCCTGCTGCCCGAGATCGATTACGACCTGCAGGGCATCGTCGATTTCTGCCGGGGCCGCGAGCAGCGTCAGCGCTATACCATCATCTGCATCGGCGAGGGCGCCAAGGAAAGCGGCGCCAGCCTCACGGTGCGCGAGCGCATCGAGCAAAGCCCCGACCCGGTCCGCCTGGGTGGCGTCGGCCATGTGCTGCGCGAGCGCCTGCAGCCCCACCTCAGGAGCGAGGTGCGCACCACGGTCCTCGGCCATGTACAGCGCGGCGGCGACCCCACGCCCTTTGACCGCGTGCTGGCCACGCAGTACGGCCACCATGCGGCGCAACTGGTGCTGTCAGGGCGCTTCGGCCGCATGGTCACGCTGCAGGGTGGCGAGATCGGCAGCGTGGAAATCTCCCGCGTGGCCAACACCCAGCGCACCGTGCCCCTGGACCACGGCCTGCTCACCATGGCGCGCGACATAGGCATTTGCCTGGGCGAGCCAGGCAAGCAGGATGCGCGGCCGGCCGCAGCCGGCAGCCACTGAGCCCGCCATGCGGCAGCAGGGACGTCTCACCGGCTGGAAGGACGAGCAGGGCTTTGGCTTCATCGAACCCGATGGAGGCGGCGCGCAGGTCTTTGTCCATATCAAGTCCTTCACCGATCGCCGCCGCAGGCCCGAGGGCGGAGAGCGCGTCAGCTACGTGCCCAGCCGCAACGCCCAGGGAAAATGGCGCGCGCAGGATGTGGCCTTCATTGATGAACCAAGGACCGGCCGCCCGCAGCCTGCGCGGCGAAGCCGTGCCGGCATGCCTTCGCGGCCTCAGTCACCTGTGCGAGGCCCGGTGGCGGTGGGCCTGGCCGCTGCCTTCTTCTGCGTGCTGCTGGCTGTTGCCTGGAGCGGCCGCATGCCCTGGACACTGGTCGGCCTGTATGCAGTGGCAAGCTTTGTGACCTTCATGGTCTATGGATTCGACAAGTCCGCCGCCAGGCACGACCGCT
This sequence comes from Delftia sp. K82, assembly GCF_002193035.1. Classification (NCBI taxonomy): domain Bacteria; kingdom Pseudomonadati; phylum Pseudomonadota; class Betaproteobacteria; order Burkholderiales; family Comamonadaceae; genus Delftia; species Delftia sp. K82. The sequence goes on from NZ_MYFL01000001.1 coordinate 614,581, forward strand.
GGCGCATCAGCGAAAGCCGTCTGCACCTGCTGGCACTGCTGTGCGGCTGGCCCGGCGCGCTGCTCGCGCAAGGGCTGCTGCGGCACAAGTCCAGCAAGGCTTCATTCCAACTGGTGTTCTGGATCACCGTGGTGCTCAACTGCGGCCTGCTGGCATGGCTGCTGTCATCGGCAGGTGCGCCGCTGCGGGCGCAGGCGCCCGGCATCTTCTGAAAATTGAAGGAACTGGCGATGACCCATGCTGGACCTCGGGCCCAAATGCCCTCCGCAAACGATGCATCGCTGCAGACCTGGCAGGAGTCTTGGGAGAGCGCCTGGTCCGCACTGGGTGCCAGCGCTCCGCCGCCTGTGCTGGCCCAGCTGCTGCAAAGCTACAGCGAGCCCCAGCGCCACTACCACACGCTGCAGCATCTGGGCGAGGCCATGGGCCTGCTGCAGCCGGCGCTGGGCCTGGCCGAGCACCCCGGCGAGGTGGCACTGGCGCTGTGGTTCCATGACGCTGTCTACCAAACGCAAGCCAAGGACAACGAGGCGCGCAGCGCCGACTGGGCCGCCGCCGTGCTGCGCGGGCAGGGTCTGCCTGCCGATGTGGCCGGGCGCGTGCACGGTCTGATCATGGCGACCTGCCACGCTGCACAGCCGTCCGGAATCGACGGCCAACTGCTGGTGGATGCCGACCTGGGCATTCTCGCGGCCGACCCCCTGCGGTTTGCCGAATACGAGCTACAGGTGCGGGCCGAGTACGAATGGGTGCCCTTGCCGCTGTATCGCGCCAAGCGCCGCGAGGTGCTGCTGGGCTTCATGCAGCGCGAGGCCATCTACTGCACCGACTGGTTCCGGCAACGGCTGGAGGCGCGGGCGCGGCGCAACCTCGCGCAGGCGCTGGGTTTGTAGGCGGCGCCTGTGTCGGCATCCTATGATCGGGGGCTGCTGCGGGCCGTGCAGGCCTGCCTCCCTCTCTTTCTTATCTTGCCCAGGCTCTGCCTGGCTCACCGGACGCGCAGATGACCACCCTTGGAACCCCTTACTCCCCCCATGCCACCAAAGTCATGCTGCTGGGCAGCGGCGAACTCGGCAAGGAAGTGCTGATCGCGCTGCAGCGCCTGGGCGTGGAGACGATCGCTGTGGACCGCTACGAGAACGCGCCCGGCCAGCAGGTGGCCCACCACGCGCGCACCATCACCATGAGCGATCCGGCCCAGCTCAAGGCCTTGATCGAGGCCGAGAAGCCCGACCTGGTCGTGCCCGAGATCGAGGCCATTGCCACGCCGATGTTGGAAGAGCTGGAAGCAGCCGGTGTGGTCACCGTGATCCCCACGGCCCGCGCCGCGCGCCTGACCATGGACCGCGAAGGCATCCGCCGCCTGGCCGCCGAGACGCTGGGCCTGGCCACCAGCCCTTATCGCTTCTGTGATTCGCAGCAGGAGCTGCAGGCCGCCATCGACGGCACCGATGGCCAGCCCGCCATCGGCTTCCCTTGCGTGGTCAAGCCCGTGATGAGCAGCTCGGGCAAGGGCCAGAGCAAGCTGGACGGCCCGGACGACGTGGCCAAGGCCTGGGACTACGCCATGGCCGGCGGGCGCGTGAGCCATGGCCGCGTGATCGTTGAGGGCTTCATCGACTTCGACTACGAGATCACCCAGCTCACGGTGCGCGCCAAGGGTGCGGACGGCCAGGTGCAGACCCATTTCTGCGATCCGATCGGCCACATCCAGCAGTCCGGTGACTATGTGGAAAGCTGGCAACCCCATCCCATGCACCCGGCGGCGTTGCAGAAGTCGCGCGACATCGCCAAGGCGGTGACCGATGACCTGGGCGGCCTGGGCCTGTTTGGCGTGGAGCTGTTCGTCAAGGGCGAGCAGGTCTGGTTCAGCGAAGTCTCGCCACGCCCGCACGACACGGGGCTGGTCACGCTGGCCACGCAGTGGCAAAGCGAGTTCGAGCTGCATGCGCGCGCCATTCTGGGCCTGCCCGTGGATGCCTCGCTGCGCAACCCCGGAGCCAGCGCCGTGATCTATGGCGGGCAGGATGCCGAAGGCCTGGTGTTCGACGGTGTGGACGAGGCCCTGGCCGTGCCAGGCACGGACCTGCGCCTGTTCGGCAAGCCAGAGAGCTTCGTCAAGCGCCGCATGGGCGTGGCCCTGGCACGTGCCCAGGATGTGGAGCAGGCGCGCACCAACGCCAAGCTGGCTGCCGGCAAGGTCCGGCCGCGCAAGCCCTGAAGCGCTGCTGAACGACAAAGCCGCCGTCCCTGCACCGGGCGGCGGCTTTTTTCGTGGGAAGGTGAGCTTAGTTGGTCGTGTGCATGGGAGGCTGCGAGGGCTGGGCATCATGCGGCGTGGTCAGCCGGATGGCGCGCTCCTCCTCGCCATGGGTGGCATGCTCGCCATCCGCGCCCAGGCCCCCCTTCCAGCGCCGGACCACGCGCTGGAAGATCAGCGAGTTGGGGATCTGCAGCAGGTTGGGTGAGCCATCGGGCGCATGGGCGTCCTGCAAGGTGGTGTAGAGCATGTTGATGTCGATCACGCGGCCCTTGGCACCGGGCTTTTCGGCCGTGTCCAGCACCTCGATGTAGTCACCCAGGCGAAAGGGCCCGACGATGACGATGAGCAGTGCGCAGAACAGGTTGGACAGCACGCTCCAGGCCGCGAAGAAGGCCACGGCGCCCACGGTGGCAAAGCCGGTGAATGCCGTCCACAGCACGGTGGCCGAGACGCCCAGGCGCTCCAGTACCAGCGGTACGGTGGCGGCAATCAGAATCCAGCGGAACACGCCGCGCAGCGGCACCAGCAGCTCCGGCGGCAGGCCGTAGTGCCGGCCTGCGCGTGCGATCAGCCGGCGAACCAGGCGATTGAGCAGCCAGGCCGCACCGATGATCAGCAGGATCTGGGCACCGGGGATGATGAACTCCAGCCAATCCTGCATCCAGGTGGGCAGGTGCGCTTGAAAACGACGCATAACTTCAAACATTCAGGAAACAGGAATCCGCTTTCGGGACCCGGATGCGCAGCTCGCGCGCGTCCGGCATTGAGCTGCGATCGTAAGCGCAGGCGCAAGGCCCGGCAGTCAGGTGCGGCGCTGCTCCACCGTGTCCATCTGCATCTCGAAGCTGAAGAAGCGGTCGCGCCCCTGCGCCTTGGCCGCGTACAGTGCCTGGTCGGCGCGCATGAGCATGGCTTCGGCGCTGGTGTATTCGTCGGGAATGCAGGTGGTGATGCCGCCCGACAGCGTGAGACCCGATTCATGGGGCGAATCGGGGTGGCGTATGCGCAGCACGCGCAGCATCTGGCCCACGGCACGCGCGAACGTCATGGCGCCCGAGCGTGGTGTGCGCGGCAGGATGAGCGCGAATTCCTCGCCGCCATAGCGCGCGGCCACGTCACGGGGGCGCACGCAGACCTCGCGCAGCAGGCGGCCTATCTGTTTCAGGCATTCATCGCCATGCACGTGGCCATAGGTGTCGTTGTAGCGCTTGAAATGGTCCAGGTCGCAGAGCATCAGCGTCAGTGGCTGGCCTTCGCGCCGGGCCGAGGCGATCTCGGCATGCAGGATGCGGTCGAAGCCTCGGCGGTTGACCAGGCCCGTGAGCTGGTCGAGCTCGACCATTTCATTGAGCTTCTGGTTGGCCTCGTGCAGCTCGGCCGACAGCGATACCAGGCGCCGGCGCATGTCCAGCAGGCGGCGCATGGCGCGCAGCTTGGCCACGAGCACGATGGGCTTGACGGGCTTGACCAGGTAGTCGTCGCCTCCAGCCTCGATGCCGCGCCACACATCCAGGTCATTGTCCAGGCCGGACAGGAAGATGACGGGCGTCCACTCGCCGGGCTCGGCCTCGCGCAGCTGGCGGGCGACCCAGTAGCCATCCTCGCCGGGCAGGCGGATGTCCAGCAGCACCAGGTCGGGGCGCTGCTCACGGAACAGGACCAGGGCGCTGGGGCCATCGGCGGCCTCCAGCACGCGGGTCACGCCCGCGTGCAGCAGCTCGCTGACCAGGCTGGTGCGCACCGAGGCCTGGTCTTCCACGACCAGCACGCAAAAGGGCGCGGACTCGTCCGTCGGCTTGGCGAAGCGTGCTCCGCTGGGCTCGATGGCGGGGGAGTCGGCGCTGTCGGTGGGCAGGGGAGGTGGAGCGGGGGGCATGGCCTTCATGGTTGCGAAACCAGGAATGGATCAAGGGGCCGCGCAGTGCGCGGCGTGGGGATGGCGCCAGTGTAAGTCGGGTGTCGCGTCCGTGTGCGATTGTGTGCACGGGGCTTTTGCTAGGCCAGCGGCAGATCCGTGCGGGCGCGGCTGGCCTCGTCATGCCACTGCACAAAGGCGTCGGCAGCCGGGCAGATGCGCGGGTTACCCAGTTGCTGCAGCAGCCTGCAGGCCGCAAAGCCCTGGGCCTTGCTGTCATAGGCAAGTGCCCACTGGCGGCGCTCCTCCTGCCGGTCTTCGGGAACGGGCCAGCTGCGCAGCGAGGTGGATAGGCCGGTCAGGCCCATGCGCCAGGGCTTGCCGGAGACACGTGCGCGAAAGCATTGCTGGCGCTCGCACAGCAGGGCATAGAGCGGGTCCACCTGCAGGGCGTCGAACAGCCGCCCGACGGCCGGATCGTCCGATGCGAAATCGGCATGCGTGACGATGACGCGCAGGCCCTTGGGTGTTTCGTAGACGCGCAGTCCCCAGTCGGGGTGGCTTTGGTGGAAGGTCTGCACGCGCTCCATGGCGCGCGTGGCCGGCGAGTCCGTGGCCGCACGCTGGCGCGCCTGGCGTGCTTCCCACCAGCGCTGCACGCGCCGCATGGCAAGGAACAGCAGCAGCACGACCAGTGCCGTGGCCACCATCCGCGAATTGTTCTTGTGCGGTGCCAGCCGGGCCAGCCAGATGGCGACCGAAGCCAACAACAGCAGGGTCACGACGGGAAAGCGCACGGCGCTCGGCGGCTCGGGCAGGTCGATATCGGCGATGGCCACGCGCTCGGTGTTCAGGCAGTTGGCGCCGTAGCTGTTGCGCGTCATCACCGTGCCGTCGCGGCGCTGCAGGACTTCTTCGCGGATGGGGGTGGTGAAGCCGTCGAGCGCGTACTCGTTCTTCCATTCCATGCGGGGCTCGCCCTTTGGAAGCGCCGCATTGCGGGCGGCTTCCAGGGCCTTGCCAGCACGCTCCTGTGCGTGGGCCTGGGCGGCTTCCTGGCTGGTGTCGGACCATCCCCAGCGCTGGACGGTGATGCCGTGGGTGGGGCGGCTTTCATGCCGCAGGCGCGCCTGCGCCCAGTAGGTGGGGATGTGCATGGCGAGCCAGTATAGGGAAAAGCCGCCTGGCTCCCAAGGGAACGCAGGCGGCTTCAGTCGGCAACGCGCGCAGGCGCTGGATGCCGTGGTTTTTACTGTTCGCGGCGCAGGGCAGGGAACAGGATCACGTCGCGGATGCTGGCGCTGTCGGTCAGCAGCATCATCAGGCGGTCGATGCCGATGCCGCAGCCGCCTGTGGGGGGCATGCCGTACTCGAGGGCACGCACGAAGTCGTGGTCGAAGTACATGGCTTCGTCATCGCCACCGTCCTTGGCCTGGACCTGGGCATTGAAGCGCGCGGCCTGGTCCTCGGCGTCGTTGAGTTCGGAGAAACCGTTGCCGAATTCGCGGCCCGTGATGTACAGCTCGAAGCGCTCGGTGACCTCGGGGCGCTCGTCATTGGCGCGCGCCAGCGGCGAGATCTCGGTGGGGTGCTCCATGATGAAGGTGGGCTGCCAGAGCTTTTCTTCCACCACTTCCTCGAAGTACAGCACCTGCAGGCTGGCCAGGGTGCGGGCGGACAGGCGGTCCTTTTCTTCCGTCATGCCCAGCTTGCGCAGGGCATTGGTCAGCCAATCGCGGTCGGCCACCTTGTCGCCCGCCTCGGTGAACTTGACGATGGCCTCGGGAATGGTCAGGCGCTGGAAGGGCTGGGACAGGTCCACGGGCTTGCCACCGTAGGTCAGCTGCAGCGTGCCCACGGCCTTTTGCGCGGCGTCGCGGACCAGGGCCTCGGTGTAGTCCATCAGGTCGCGGTAGTTCCAGTAGGCCGCGTAGAACTCCATCATGGTGAACTCGGGGTTGTGGCGAACCGAGATGCCTTCGTTGCGGAAATTGCGGTTGATCTCGAACACGCGCTCGAAGCCGCCGACCATCAGGCGCTTGAGGTACAGCTCGGGCGCGATGCGCAGGTACATCTCCTGGTCCAGCGCGTTGTGGTGGGTGACGAAGGGCTTGGCGTTGGCGCCGCCGGGAATGGGGTGCAGCATGGGCGTTTCCACTTCCAGGAAGCCGTGCTCCACCATGAATTCGCGGATGCCCGAGACGGCCTTGCTGCGTGCGATGAAGCGGCGGCGGGCCTGCTCGTCCATCATCAGGTCCACATAGCGCTGGCGCACCTTCTGCTCCAGGTCGGCCATGCCGTGGAACTTGTCGGGCATGGGGCGCAGGCTCTTGGTGAGCAGGCGCAGCGTCTGCACCTTGACCGACAGCTCGCCGGTCTTGGTCTTCATCAGCGTGCCCTCTGCGCCCAGGATGTCGCCCAGGTCCCAGCGCTTGAAGGCCGCATAGACCTCCTCGCCCACGGTGTCGCGTGTGATGTACAGCTGGATGCGGCCGTGCGTGGGGCCCAGCGATCCGTCCTGGATGGTGGCAAAGCTGGCCTTGCCCATGACGCGCTTGAGCATCATGCGGCCGCCCAGGCTGACCTGCACGGCTTCGGCGTCCAACTGCTCGGCGCTCTTGTCGGCATGGGCCTGCTGCAGCGCCTCGGCGCGGTCGGCGGGCTTGAAGTCGTTGGGGAAGGCCACGCCGCCCTGTTCACGGACCTGTTCGCGCAGGGCCTTGAGTTTTTCGCGGCGCTCGGCGATGAGTTGGTTTTCGTCCTGGGGAGCGGTCTGGTCCGCTGCGGATGGGGTGTTGTGTTCGGTCATGACAATGAGCGCCAGCGCAAAACGCCGAGGGGCCGGAAAAAAGCCGGAGGAAAAAAAGCGGGAAAAGCCGAAAAAAGCCAGGCGCAAAGGGCTGGAGGGTGCCGCGGCGGCAGCAAATGCCACCGGCAAGCCCCGCAGCTGGCGGGCTGAATCCGCGATTTTAAGTTTTTTGGCGCGCTTTCGGTGCGCGGTGCTGCCAATGTGCCGGACGCCGCTGCGGTATGACGCCGCTGTCCTGCCAATTCGTCAGTGCCCGGCGGACGAGGAGCCGGGTGCCGGGCCCTGGGCATGGCCTATGCCGCTGCGCTCCAGCACATCGGCCACGAGCTCCAGCCGCACCAGCGGGCTGTCCAGCGCCATCAGTTGCTGTTTGATGGAGATCGGCATGGGCAGCAGCTCGGTCCAGCGGTTGGCCACCCAGCCGCAGTCGCCCATCTGTTCGGCGCTGGGCAGTCGGGCATGGTCGGCGTCTGTGGAGCGCGCGTGCAGCTGCATCAGCACCTGGGCCAGGGCCTGGGCGGTGGCGAGCAGGTGGCTGGGGATGGGCACGGCGGCATCGGCAGGCAGCATCTGCACATCGGCCACCCACAGGCCGTGGGGCAGCTGGCGGTGCTCCTGCATGCGAAAGCGCTGCGTGCCTTCGCACTGCAGGTGCAGCAGGCCGGGCTGGGGCTGCTGCAACTGGACGATGCGGGCCAGCGTGCCCACGGCGTGTAATTGCTCGGCGGCAGCGCCAGCCTTGCGCACTTCGCTGCCGGCCTGCAGCGCCACCACGCCGAAGGGAGCGCCCGTGCGCTCGCACTTGCGGATCATGTCCAGGTAGCGGACTTCAAAGACGCGAAGGCTAAGCAGGCCTTGGGGAAAGAGGACGCTGCCCAGGGGGAACAGCGGCAGGGAGTGCAGTGCGGTAGGGGCGGTCATGTGATGGGCGGGATGCGGCAGCTATCATCCCATGCTGTGCCAAGGCCGGATGGCCGTGGTCCGATCTTCCTCCCGCAGTCCTACAACGCCATGCTTTTTCAGATCGTTTCCTTTTTGCTCGACGTGGTCGTTGGCCTGTTGACCGGCGTCTGCCTGCTGCGCATGTACATGCAGGCCCAGCGCGTGCCCTTCGGCAACCCCGTGGGGCAGCTGGTGTTTGCGCTGTCCGACTGGATCGTGATGCCGCTGCGCCGCATCATCAAGCCGGCCGGGCGCTGGGATATGTCCAGCCTGATCGCCGCCTTCCTGCTGCAGATGCTGCAGTTCGTGCTGCTGTGGCTGTTGATGGGTGGGCAGTCCACCGTGGTTGCCCTGCCCTGGCTGGCGCTGTGCGGCCTGGCGCGCGTGGCGCTGTCGGGCATGGTGGGCGTGCTGCTGATCTATGCCATCTTGTCGTGGGTGCAGCCGCAGTCGCCGATGTATGGCGTGCTGCAGCGCCTGTCCGAGCCCATGCTGCGGCCCATCCGCCGTGTTGTTCCGCTGATCGGCGGTATCGATCTGTCGGCACTGGTGGCTCTGGTGCTGCTGCAGATCGCGCTGATGGTGCTGGGGTATATCCAGGGATCGGGCCTGATGCTGCTGGCCTGATTTCCCTGATTTCCCTGGTTTCCCTGGTTTCCTGGACGTGAAAAAGCCGCCGCAGGCATCAACCTGCGGCGGCTTTTTTGTGTCTGCGCGAGGCTTTACTGGACCGCGTCGGCCGGCAGGCGCTGCAGCATGGCAAGCGATGCGGCAATGCGGTCGCGCAGCTCGCGGCGGTCCACGATCATGTCCACGGCGCCCTTGTCCTGCAGGAACTCGGCGCGCTGGAAGCCTTCGGGCAGCTTCACGCGCACGGTGGTCTCGATCACGCGCGGGCCGGCGAAGCCGACCAGGGTCTTGGGCTCGGCAATGACGATATCGCCGACGAAGGCAAAGCTGGCGGAGACGCCACCGAAGGTGGGATCGGTCAGCACCGAGATGTAGGGCAGGCCCTTCTTGGCCAGGCGCGTGAGCGCTGCATTGGCCTTGGCCATCTGCATCAGGCTCAACAGGCCTTCCTGCATGCGCGCACCGCCCGTGGCGGTGAAGCAGATGAAGGGGACCTTCTGCTCAATGGCGGTCTCGACGCCACGCACGAAGCGCTCGCCGACCACGGAGCCCATGGAGCCGCCCATGAATTCGAACTCGAAGCAGGCTGCGACCACGTTGACGCTCTTGATGGCGCCGCCCATGACGACCAGGGCATCGGTCTCGCCGGTGTTCTCCAGCGCTTCCTTGAGTCGCTCGGGGTACTTGCGGCTGTCCTTGAACTTCAGGGCGTCGACGGGAATGACTTCCTGGCCGATTTCATAGCGGCCTTCGGCGTCCAGGAAATGGTTCAGGCGGGCGCGGGCGCCGATGCGGTGATGGTGGCTGCAGCTGGGGCAGACGTTCTGGTTTTTCTCCAGATCGGCCTTGTAGAGCACGGTCTCGCAGCTCGGGCACTTGATCCACAGACCCTCGGGGATCTGCTGGTGGCGATCCGTGGGGTTGGTTTGCTGGATTTTGGCAGGCAGGAGTTTTTCAAGCCAGGACATGGTGTTTCCTTTTCAGGCGCAGGGCATGCGGCACCGGGCCGCATGCAAGGGCTGCATTATGCGACCTACGCGTCGAGTGCCTTGCGCACGCCGCGCAGGAAGTCGATGGTCAGGGGGACGATCTTTTCGTGGGGCTGGCCGTCCAGCATCTCGATGATGCGGCTGCCGATGACCACGGCATCGGCCACCCGGCCAATGGCCTGGGCCGTGGCCGCGTCGCGGATACCGAAGCCCACGCCCACGGGAATGCTCACATGCTCGCGGATGCGCGGCAGCATGGCTTCCACGGCCGCCGTGTCGAGCGTGCCTGCTCCTGTCACGCCCTTGAGCGAGACGTAGTAGACATAGCCGCTGGCCACGCGTGCCACCTGCTGCATGCGCTCGGTGGTGGAGGTGGGCGCCAGCAGGAAGATGAGGTCCATGTCGCGCGCACGCAGTTGCGCGGCGAACGCCTCGCACTCCTCGGGCGGGTAGTCCACGATGAGCAGGCCATCGACGCCGGCCTCGGCCGCATCGTCCACGAAGCGGTCATTGCCGTGGATCTGGTCGTAGCGCTCCACCGGGTTGGCGTAGCCCATCAGCACCACGGGCGTGGTCTGGTTCTTCTGGCGGAACTCGCGCACATAGGCCAGCACCTGCACCAGGCCCACGCCATTGGCGATGGCGCGGTCGCCTGCCTTCTGGATGGTGGGGCCGTCGGCCATGGGGTCCGAGAAGGGCACGCCCAGCTCGATCACGTCGGCGCCGGCCTCCACCATGCCGTGCATCAGCGACGGCGTGATGGCCGCGAACGGGAAGCCTGCGGTGATGTACGGGATCAGGGCCTTGCGGCCTTCTTCCTGGAGTTTGGCGAAAGTCGTGGTGATGCGGCTCATTGAGCTGCTCCTCCCTTGACCGTGAGCCCGCGCATGGAGGGACGGTCGTAGTAATCGGCGCCCGAGAGGTCGGCCACGGTACCGATGTCCTTGTCGCCGCGACCGGACAGGTTCACGAGGATGGACTGGTCGGCGCGCATGGTCTTGGCCAGTTGCATGGCATAGGCCACGGCATGGCTGGACTCCAGGGCGGGAATGATGCCTTCGGTGCGGCACAGGTAGTGGAAGGCGTCCAGTGCCTCCTGGTCGGTGATGCCCACGTACTGGGCCCGGCCCAGTTCCTGCAGCCAGGCGTGCTCGGGGCCGACGCCGGGATAGTCGAGGCCGGCGCTGATGCTGTGCGTCTCGGTGATCTGGCCGTTCTCGTTCTGCAGGATGAAGGTGCGGTTGCCGTGCAGCACGCCGCTGCTGCCGCGCTGCAGCGAGGCCGAGTGCTTGCCGCTGTCCAGGCCTTCGCCGGCCGCCTCCACGCCGATCAGACGCGTGTTCTCGAACGGGATGTAGGGGTGGAAGATGCCCATGGCATTGCTGCCGCCGCCCACGCAGGCGACCACGGCATCAGGCTGGCGGTCGGCGCCCAGGAATTCGGGCATTTGCGTCAGGCACTCTTCGCCGATGACCTTCTGGAAGTCGCGCACCATCGCCGGGTAGGGATGGGGGCCGGCCACGGTGCCGATGATGTAGAAGGTGTTGTCCACGTTGGCCACCCAGTCGCGCATGGCTTCGTTGAGCGCGTCCTTGAGCGTGCGGCTGCCCGACTCCACCGGCACCACGGTGGCGCCCAGCAGGCGCATGCGGTAGACGTTGGGGCTTTGGCGCTTCACGTCCTCGGCACCCATGTAGACGATGCATTCGAGGCCGTAGCGCGCGCAGATGGTGGCCGTGGCCACGCCGTGCTGGCCCGCGCCGGTCTCGGCAATGATGCGGGGCTTGCCCATGCGCCGGGCGAGCATGGCCTGGCCGATCACGTTGTTGATCTTGTGCGCGCCCGTGTGGTTGAGGTCTTCGCGCTTGAGGTAGATCTGCGCGCCCCCCATCTCGCGCGACATGCGTGCCGCGTGGTAGACGGGCGAGGGACGGCCGACGAAGTGGGCCAGCTCGGACTGGAATTCGGCAACGAATTCCGGGTCGTTCTGGTACTTGGCGTAGGCGTCGCGCAGCTCGGTCAGAGCGTGTGTCAGGGTTTCGCTGGCAAAGCTGCCGCCGAAGCGGCCGAAGTGGCCGGATGCGTCAGGGTACTGGTATTCGAACATGGCTTGTCTGCAAAAGTTGGTCATCGGCCGCGCGCACGGCGGCGATGAATCGGTGTATCTTGCCGGCGTCCTTGATGCCCCTGAGGGGCTTGCCGTCGGGACCATCGGCCTCGACGCCGGAACTGACATCAACGGCCAGCGAGAGTCCTCGCGGGCGCACTTGCAAGATGCCATCGGTCACGTTTGCAGGCGTGAGTCCACCAGACAAAACGAGGTGAGAGGCGACGTTTGGTGGAAGGAGTGACCAATTGAATGCTTTTCCGCCACCACCATAGCCGTCGACATGGGCGTCGAGCAGTATGGCCTGGGCTTTCGAGTAACGCTGGGCATATTCTACGAGGTCGAAGCGCGCGGCGTCGGGACCAAGGGGAATGCGTGCGGCGCGCAGGAAGGCGCGGGTGCCGCCCGATGTGGCGGCAAGGCAGTCCTCGGGGGACTCATCGCCGTGGAACTGCACGCAGGCGCCCGGGATGGCGGCGCAGGCAGCCATTACGTTGGCGGCGCTTTCATTGACGAACAGCAGCACCGGGGTCACGAAGGGCGGCAGGCGCCGCGCCAGTTCTGCAGCGCGCTGCACCGTCACGGCGCGCGGACTGGGGGCGTAGAGCACAAAACCCACGGCATCGGTGCCCGCAGCCACGGCGGCGTCCACGTCCTGTTCGCGGGTGAGGCCGCAGATCTTGATTCGAGTGCGCTGCATGGGGGCTGAAGAATGGGGAAGGGCTTGTCCGTTCACGGGAGCCAATCATAGGCCGGGCTGCGCGAAGGAAGGCCCCATGAAGGATCGTATACGGGGCCCAGAAAGTACAGGCCGTCGGGCGAGAAGGTGGGCGCGGCGGCATCGCGGGAACGGGCGTCCAGTACCTGCTGCATCCACTGCGGCGCATACGCGCCCTGGCCGATGGCGATCAGGCAGCCCATGATGTTGCGCACCATGTGGTGGAGGAAGGCGCTGCCTTCGAACTCGAAGCGCCAGTAGCAGCATTCCATGGCCGCGTCGCCGGGCCGCATGGAGCTGGCTGCGGCCATCTGGGCGCCATCGCCTGCCATGCGGCGGGTGATGGACAGGCGGTGCAGCGTCTTGACGGGGGACTTGGCCTGGCAGCCCGATGCGCGGAACGAGCTGAAGTCGTGCTCGCCCAGCAGGTGCCGGGCGGCGGCCTGCATGGCATCACCATCGAGCGCATGGAACACCCAGCCCACGCGCCCGGCCTCCACGCTGGGGCGCACGGGCGATTGCAGCAGCACATAGGCATAGCGCCTTGCCGTGGCACAGGCGCGCGAATGGAAGGCATCGGGCACGGGCTGGGCCCATTGCACGGCAATGTCCGGCGGCAGGAAGGTGTTGGTGCCACGGACCCAGGAGAACGGGGCCCTGTCCAGCGGGGTGTCGAAGTGGACGACCTGCATGAGGCCGTGCACGCCGGCATCGGTGCGGCCCGCGCAGAGGGTGTGCACCTCCTGAGCGGCAAAGCGGCCCAGGGCCGCTTCGAGATGGTCTTGAATGGTGTTGCCAGACAGCTGGCTTTGCCAGCCGCTGTAGCGCTGGCCGTTGTAGGCGACGCCGAGGGCTACGCGCATTGCGAGGCCTCCGGCATGGGTTGGGTGTGCATCAAGTTGTCAGTTTTCCATGGCGGCTTGCGCCGCCCTGTCACGCGAAACCGGTGCGGCGCCTGGGCAGGCGCCGCCGGGCTTCAATCTATCTCGGCCAGCAGGCGCTGGGCCTTGGCCTTGAGATCGCCGTGGGCCTCGGCGATCACTTCCTCGATCAGTGTACGGGCTCCGTCACTGTCGCCGATGGCGTTGAACTCCTGGGCCAGCGCGAGCTTGGTGGCCAGCGGGTCTTCAGGAGCCGAGGGCGGGGTTGCGACGGCAGGGGCGTCGTTGCCCAGGTCCAGGGACAGGCTGCCCAGGTCGAATTCCAGCGACTCGGCCGGTTCGGGCTTGGCCTTGGCCGCCGTCTCCAGCACGCCGCCTGCCTGGGGCGTTGCCGGCGTTGGGGCGGGTGCCTCCGTGCTCAGGCCTTCCAGGTTGAACTCCATGGCGTCCAGCGACAGCAGCTCGGTCTTGGCATGGCTGTCGTCCGTGGTGGAGCTGGTCAGGGGCGAGGGCTCGGTGGCCGGGAAGCTGTCGGACGCCTGCGTGCCGGGCATGTCCAGCGACAGCATCTCGGTCGGCTGCATGCCGTCCATGGCGTTGCTGTGGTTCAGGGCGTCCGTCAGCGAGGCGTGGGCCGTGGGCTGGAAGCCGGGCATGTCCAGCGATGCAACAGGAGGCTCGACGTGGGGCTCGATGCGAGGTGTGTCGTCCTTTGCGGAGGGCGTGGCTTCCAGCGGCGCGCGCAGCGTGGGCTCCAGCGCTGCGAAGTCCTGTTCGCTGGGCATGGGGGCCGGTGCGGGCAGGGGGCTGGCGTGCTGCGCGGGCAGGCTGGCATCGGCCAGGCCGCCGGGCAGGTCCATGTTGAGGTCCATGTCCAGGTCCATGGGCAGGGTGGCAGGGCCTTCGCGGTGCGCATCCATGTCCAGGGGGCGGCTGGCCAGCGAGGCGGCAGCCAGTCCGGCAGCAGCCACTGCGGCGCCACCGGCAACGGCGGCACCAGACAGGGGCGCGGCGCCTGCAGGCTGGTAGAGAGCGTTTTCTGGGTCCAGGATGCGGCCCTGGTCGGCCAGGCGCTGCCAGTCCACGCCCTTGCCCTGGGTCAGGCCATGCAGGGTCTGCGCGACGGCCTCGAAGGCCTTGCGGTCATGGCGCTTGGCGTAGATGTCGGCCAGCTTCTGGTGCAGAGCGGTGCGGTTGGGGTCGGTGCGCAGCGCTTCCTTGAGGATTTCCTCTGCCTGCAGGTCGCGGCCATAGGCCAGGTAGACGTCGGCCTCGGCCACGGGGTCCACATCGCCCGCATCAAGCTGGCTGGGCGAGTAATGCATGGAGGTGCCGGACAGCTGGCTCGATGTGCCGGTGTCCACGCGTTGGCCGCCGCTGGCGCCAAAGAAGGAGTCGGCTGCAAGCTGGCTGTCGCCAAAGGCGCTTTCGCTGGAGGCGGCAGCGGCGCGGCGGCGCTGCATGACGCGGTAGCCGCCATAGCCCAGCAGCAGGGCCAGCAGGGCAGCACCGGCCAGCGGGATGGTGGGATCTTCCAGCAGCGTATCGATGAAGCTGGGCTCGGCGATCGGTGCTGCGGGAGCGGGTGCCGGCTTGGGCTTCGGCGGCTCGGCCGGAGCGGGCGTGGCGGGCACGGCTTCTGCTGCGGGCGCTGCCGAGCCGGCTGCATTGGCTGCGGCGTCTGGAGCAGCGGTGGGCGCAGAGGCCGCAGCAGCTGCATCGGCGGGCGCCGCCGGGGCCGCGGGAGTTGTCTGGGGTGCTGCAGCTTCAGGCGCTGCAGGCACGTTCGGCGCGCCCGGCACAGCCACGCCGTTTGCCGTGCCGCTGGCTGCCGAGGCAGGTGCTGCAGCAGCACCTTCGGCCGGCTTGGTGGCGGCGGCGATTTGGCTCAGCTCGGACATGTTGCGCTGCAACTCGGCCGTGCGCGATGCCTGGTCGTCCGACTGTTTTTGCTTGGCCAGGCGCTCGTCGGCCTCCACGCCCTTGACGGCGCCCTTGGACAGGGTGAGCTTGTCGGGTGCTGCGGTGGACGGCTTGCGGTCTTCGACCTGGGCCTGGACGCTGCCCGATGCTTCGCGGTTGGCGGAGGCCACGGGCGCGGCCGGCGCGGCGCTGGCCAATTGGCGGCGGAACTGGTTGAAATCGCGGGACTGGGCGGCAACGATCTGGCGCGCTTCGCGCGGCGAGGTGGCCTGGGCCGTGGCTTCGTCCGGCACGGTGAGCACGGCGCCGGAGCGCATGCGGTTCACATTGCCGTTGATGAAGACCTTGGGATTGGTGCGCAGCATGGCCACCAGCATCTGGTCCAACGAAACGCCGGCTGGCAGGTGGGCGGCGGCGATGCGGCCTGCCGTGTCCCCAGCCTTGATGCGGACTTCGGAGGCCTCGGACGACGCGGGAGCCGCTGCGGCGCGCTCGCGGGCTGCCGGGGCGGCACGGCGCGCGGCTGCTGGCGCGGGGCGGCTTTCCTCGGTGTTGCCTGCAGCGGCTTGCGATGCAGCTTGCGATGGGGTGGGGGCTGCGCGGCGCGGCGCTGCGGCGGGCTCGGGTGCCGAGGCCTGGGCTGCAGCCGTCACGGCAGGCGGGAGCTTTTGCAGGGTGGGCGGGTCCAGCAGCAGGGTGTAGTTGCGCTGCAGGTTGCCCGAGGCCCAGCTGGCGTCGATCACCAGATCGACAAAGGGTTCGTTGACGGGCTGTGTGCTTGTGAGGCGCAGCACGGCCGAGCCATCCGCGCGGCGCTGCACGCTGACGCGCACCTGGCTGGCGGTGGCGTTGTACTCCATGCCCTGGGTGCGGAAGACGCCGGGAGAGGCCACGCCCACGCGCAGGCCTTCGGCTTCAGCGGCGGTGATCTGGGGGATTTCGACTTCGGCACGCAGGGGCTCGCCCAGGGCCGATTGCACGTTCACCCGGCCCAGAGCCAGTGCCCAGGCCTCGGAGGCGGGCAGTGCGACCGAGACGACGGCCGCAGTGGCCAGCACAGAGAGTTTCCAACGATGCATAAAGCGTCAAACCTGTGTGGATGCAATTGGGCAGGCACTATTGTTATTGTGGGAATGCCCGCGCTTGCACATGTAATTGAAATTTACCCGGGGATAGATGGCACGCCATCTACCAAGGTGCTTGGGTCGCATTGTCGGCCACGCTATAGGATCGCAAGCGTCTGGTTGCCGGCGAACGCCAATAGTTGTTGTCGAACGGCAACGAGAAGAAACACAATGTATCTTTGGTGATTGTAGGCAACCACCTACAGCCAATGGACAAGAGACCTGGGCATTGTGCCCAATTGCCCAGGGCTTAAAGCCGAAAAAAGCGCCATGTCCCGGCCCGGGACATGGCGCTTTTTGTGTTGGCTCAAGCCGGCGATGCTCAGGCGGCGAGCAGGATGCGCAGCATGCGGCGCAGCGGCTCGGCGGCGCCCCACAGCAGTTGGTCACCGATCACGAAGGCCGACAGGTACTCGGGGCCCATGTTCAGCTTGCGCACGCGGCCCACGCCGACTTCCAGGCCACCGGTGATGGCGGCAGGGGTCAGTTCCTTGACGGTGATGGCGCGGTCGTTGGGAACCCACTTCACCCAGGGATTGCCGGACTTGATGATGGCTTCCAGCTCTTCCAGGGGCAGGTCCTTCTTGAGCTTGAGGGTCAGCGCCAGGCTGTGGCAGCGCATGGCGCCGATGCGCACACACAGGCCATCGACAGGGATGGTCTGCTCGGTGCCCAGGATCTTGTTGACCTCGGCCTGGCCCTTCCACTCTTCCTTGGACTGGCCGTTGTCCAGCTGCGCATCGATCCAGGGGATCAGGCCACCGGCCAGCGGCGCGCCGAAGAATTCGGTGGGCACGTCGGTGCGGATGGTCTGGGCCACCTTGCGGTCGATGTCCAGGATGGCGGATGCGGGCGTGGCCAGTTCGTCGGCCACGGCAGCGTGCACCACGCCCATGCCCTTGAGCAGTTCGCGCATGTGGTTGGCGCCGCCACCGGAGGCTGCCTGGTAGGTCATGGAGCTGACCCATTCCACGAGACCGGCCTTGAACAGGCCGCCCAGGCCCATCAGCAAGATGGAGTTGGTGCAGTTGCCGCCAATCCAGTTCTTGCCGCCCGCGGCGAGCTTGGACTGGATCAGGCCTTCATTGACGGGGTCGAGCACGATAACGGCATCGCCTTCCATGCGCAGCGACGACGCGGCATCGATCCAGTGGCCGTTCCAGCCCGAGGCGCGCAGCTGGGGGAAGACTTCCTTGGTGTAGTCGCCGCCCTGGCAGGTGATGATGATGTCGCACTTGGACAGCTCGGCAATGTCGTTGGCATTGCGCAGCTCGGTGTGGGTCTTCGCCATGGCCGGGGCCTTGCCGCCGGCGTTGGAGGTGGAGAAGAACACGGGCTCGATCAGGTCGAAGTCGCCCTCTGCCTGCATGCGGTCCATCAGCACGGAGCCGACCATGCCGCGCCAGCCGACGAGGCCTACCAATTGCTTGCTCATTTTTGAAACGCCCTTTCAGTGTGAAAACAGTGCTTGATCAAGACTGTTGTCGCCCGGCTCGTCTAGGCCAGGTGAGGGCGCACGACGAACCGGGCTGGGTCAGCCTTTGATTGTCGTAATGGTTGTGGAGGTGATTGCGCGCGCAGCCACACCAGCCAGGGCGGCGGGTGCAATGTTCAGCAGGAGGAACGGGCGGTCGGCAAACATAAGAGACGTCATTCTATCGAATACGCCAGGAAAGAGAATGTCTATTTTGATGAATATCTTCGTCGAATCGGCGAAAACTGGACGTCTATTTTGACGTTTTGCCATGTTGTGGCGGAGCAGGGCAGCACCTGCCCGCCACAGGGACAGCCGCAAGCCTGGAGGCTGGCGGCCGTCATGGACTTCAGGCCAGTGCGGCCACCACGGCATCGCCCATCTCGCGGGTGGAGACCTTGGTGGTGCCTTCGCTGTAGATGTCGGCCGTGCGCAGGCCCTGGGCCAGCACCTTTTGCACGGCGGCTTCGATGCGCTGTGCGGCGGCTTCCTGGTTCAGCGAGAAGCGCAGCATCATCGCGGCCGACAGGATGGTGGCCAGCGGATTGGCAATGCCCTTGCCGGCGATGTCGGGGGCCGAGCCGTGGCTGGGCTCGTACAGGCCCTGGCCCCTGGAGTTGAGCGATGCCGAGGGCAGCATGCCGATGGAGCCGGTCAGCATGGAGGCTTCGTCGGACAGGATGTCGCCGAACATGTTGCCCGTGACCACCACGTCAAAGCGCTTGGGTTCCTTGACCAGCTGCATGGCGGCGTTGTCCACGTACATGTGGTCCAGTTGCACATCGGGGTACTGCTGGCCCACTTCGGTGACCACGTCCTTCCAGAACTGGAAGGTTTCCAGCACGTTGGCCTTGTCCACGCTGGTCACGCGCTTGCTGCGCTTTTGCGCGGCCTGGAAGGCGACATGGGCGATGCGCTCGATCTCGGGCTTGGAGTAGCGCATGGTGTCGAAGGCTTCCTCGGCACCGGGGAAGTGGCCGTCGGTGGCCACGCGGCGGCCGCGCGGCTGGCCGAAGTAGATGTCGCCGGTCAGCTCGCGGATGATGAGGATGTCCAGGCCCGCGACCAGCTCGGGCTTGAGGCTGGAGGCGTGGGTCAGTTCCGCATAGCAGATGGCCGGGCGGAAGTTGGCGAACAGGCCCATGTGCTTGCGCAGGCCCAGGATGGCCTGCTCGGGGCGCAGCGGGCGGTCCAGCGTGTCGTACTTCCAGTCGCCCACGGCGCCGAACAGCACGGCGTCGGCCTCCATGGCCAGCTTCAGCGTGGATTCGGGCAACGGGTGGCCGGCAGCTTCGTAGGCAGCGCCGCCCACGGGGGCCGTCTGCATGTCGAAGTCCAGGCCCAGGGCGCCCAGCACCTTCACGGCTTCCGCAACGATTTCGGGGCCGATGCCATCACCGGGCAAGACTGCGATTTTCATGGTGTTCCTTTTGAGAGACTGTTCGGATGGTGGAAGGCCGCCGGCGGCTGGTTCAGCAACGCCTGCGGCCCATTGATGCGCGCAAGTGGAGATCGATCAGCGCTGCACCAGCGTGTGTGCCAGCCAGGGCTTGGTGGCCAGGCGCTCGGCCTCGTAGGCGCGGATCTTGTCGGCGTGGCGCAGCGTCAGGCCGATATCGTCAAAGCCGTTGAGCAGGCAGAACTTGCGAAAGGCGATGACATCGAAAGGGATCTCCTCGCCCTGCGGGCGCACGATCACCTGGCGATCCAGATCAATGGTCAGCTCGTAGCCGGGGAAGGCCGCGATCTCGTTGAACAGCATGTCGATCGTGGCCTCGGGCAGCACGATGGGCAGCAGGCCGTTCTTGAAGCAGTTGTTGAAGAAGATGTCGGCAAAGCTGGGCGCCAGGATGGCGCGAAAGCCGTACTGGTCCAGGGCCCAGGGCGCGTGCTCGCGGCTGGAGCCGCAACCGAAGTTCTTGCGTGCGACCAGGATGGAGGCGCCCGCATAGCGCGGCTGATTGAGCACGAAGTCGGGGTTGGGCTTGCGCGAGGCCGGGTCCTGGCCGGGCTCGCCATGGTCCAGGTAGCGCCATTCGTCGAACAGGTTCACGCCGAAGCCGGTTTTCTTGATCGACTTGAGGAACTGCTTGGGAATGATGGCGTCGGTATCGACGTTTTCGCGGTCCATGGGGGCGACAAGGCCCTTGTGCACGGTGAATTGTTGCATGGCTGTATCGGATTCAGGGTTCAGCGGGCGGCGCGTTCGATGGCGCTGCCCGCGCTTTGCACGTCCTGGCCAATGCCCTTGACGGTATTGCAGGCGGCCAGGGTGAAGGCCAGGCCGATCAGTAGGATCGAGAAGGAGGGCTTCATGGTGTGCAGGCGGGGCAGTTGCGGGATCGGATCAGGAGAACCTGCGGATGTCCACGAAGTGGCCGTGGATGGCGGCGGCTGCAGCCATGGCGGGGCTCACCAGGTGGGTGCGTCCGCCCGCGCCCTGGCGGCCTTCGAAGTTGCGGTTGCTGGTGGAGGCGCAGCGCTCGCCGGGCTCCAGGCGGTCGGCATTCATGGCCAGGCACATGGAGCAGCCGGGCTCGCGCCATTCAAAGCCTGCCGCCTTGAAGATCTGGTCCAGGCCTTCGCGCTCGGCCTGTTCCTTGACCAGTCCGGAGCCGGGCACGACCATGGCCAGCTTGATGTTGCGCGCCACCTTCTGGCCCAGCTTCTTGACCACGGCGGCGGCCTCGCGCATGTCTTCGATGCGGCTGTTGGTGCACGAGCCGATGAAGACCTTGTCCACGAAGATGTCGTCGATCGCCTTGCCGGGCTCCAGCGCCATGTAGGTCAGCGCGCGTTCGATGGCGCCGCGCTTGCTGGCATCCTTTTCCTTGTCGGGGTCCGGCACGCGGGCATCCACGCCCAGCACCATCTCGGGCGAGGTACCCCAGGTGACCTGCGGCACGATCTCGCTGGCCTGCAGCTCGACCACGCGGTCGAACTTCGCATCGGCATCGGAGTGCAGCGTCTTCCAGTAGGAGACGGCGGCATCCCATTCGGCGCCGGTGGGGGCCAGCGGGCGGCCCTTGACGTACTGGATGGTCTTGTCGTCCACGGCCACCAGACCTGCGCGCGCGCCGCCTTCGATGGCCATGTTGCAGACCGTCATGCGGCCTTCCATGCTCAGGTCACGGATGGCTTCGCCCGCGAACTCGATGGTGTAGCCCGTGCCGCCGGCCGTGCCGATCTTGCCGATGATGGCCAGCACGATGTCCTTGGCCGTGATGCCGGGGGCCGCCTTGCCGCTGACGTTGATCAGCATGTTCTTGGCCTTCTTGGCCAGCAGGGTCTGGGTGGCCATCACGTGCTCGACCTCGGACGTGCCGATACCGTGGGCCAGTGCGCCGAAGGCGCCATGCGTGGACGTGTGGCTGTCGCCGCAGACCACGGTCATGCCGGGCAGGGTGGCGCCCTGCTCGGGGCCCATGACGTGGACGATGCCCTGACCCTTGTCCATGAAGGGGAAGAAGGCCGCAGAGCCGAACTCGCCGATGTTGGTGTTCAGCGTGGTGATCTGTTCCTTGCTGATGGGGTCGGCAATGCCGTCATAGCCGCGCTCCCAGCCGTCGGTGGGGGTGTTGTGGTCGGCCGTGGCGACCACGGAGCTGATGCGCCACAGCTTGCGGCCGGCCATGCGCAGTCCTTCGAAGGCCTGAGGGCTGGTGACTTCGTGCACCAGGTGGCGGTCGATGTAGAGGACGGCGGTGCCGTCATCCTCGGTGTGGATGACGTGCTCGTCGAAGATCTTGTCGTAGAGGGTGCGTCCCATGGCGTTCTCGAATGGTTGGTGTCGTGGGGAAATTTTTGGGGGCATCCAGCGGCCAAGTGGCTTCAGGATGCGCTGGCCGGCGGGCTCAGGTGCTCGACCAGCAGGCGGGCCGTGACGGGTAGCGCGTCGAAGTCACGCGCCACGATGCTCAGCTCGCGCCGAGCCCAGTCGTCGCTGAGCTCCAGTGCGCGCAGATGGCCCACGCCGTGCATGAGCTCGAAGGCGCGGTCGGGGATCAGTCCCACGCCCAGGCCGTTGTCGATCATGCGGCACATGGCATCCAGGCTGGTGACCTGGATGCGCTGGTGCAGCGCATGCCCCGCCTGTGCGGCGGCCGCACGCATGGCCAGGCTGATGGAGGAGCCGGCCTGCAGGCTGACGATGTCCCATTCGAGCACATCGGCAAAGGCCACGCTGTCGCTGTGCGCCAGCGCGTGCTGCTCGGGCACCACGACGACCAGGCGATCCTCGCGGTAGGGGCGGTGCTGCAGTACGGGAGTGGCCTGGCCATTGCCCAGCGGCATGTACGCCATGGAGCAGATGCCGATGTCGGCCGTGCCTTCCTGTACGGCAGCCAGTACGGCGGGGCTGAGCTGCTCCTGCAGGTCGATCTTGACCTGGCCGTGCTTGCGCGCGAACACGCCCAGGTCTTCCGGCAGGAACTGCACGATGGCAGACATGTTGGCGTGGATGCGCACATGGCCGCGCACGCCATCGGCGTACTCGGACAGCTCGCCCTGCATGCGCTCCAGGCCGTACAGCACGTTGCGGGCATGGTGCAGCAGGCTTTCGCCGGCCGGCGTCAAGGTCACGCCACGGCTGTGTCGGTACAGCAGGGCTGTGTCCACCGTGGCTTCGAGATCGGACAGGCGCTTGCTCACCGCCGAGGCTGCAATGAACTCACGCTCGGCCGCGCGGCCGATGCTGCCAAGTTCGCAGACAGCCACGAACAGCTGCAGGGAGGTAAGGTCTATGCGCCGTGCAAAACTGCGCTCTGAATTCTTCATGTGGTGGGGTTCAGGCTTCTCGTTAGGAGAAGTTGGATGGATTTTCTCGCACAAGTCATCGATCTGTCATCTTCAAGCGCGATGTCTTTGGTGATGTCGTGCGATTTCATGGAGATGGGGGTCATGCTCCCTGGCGATGGCTGCGGTCGGCCTTTCCTGTCGGAACGCCGGTTGCATACTGAAAGAATTTGTCAATCTTTGCGCCAGTCGCCTGCATGGATTGCTGCAAAAATAAGAGCATATGAACGATCGATACCCGACGGGCCTGCGAGCCCTGCCTGCAGGCCTGTCATTGCTGCTGGCCGCAGCCCTGTCCTGCATGGCCGTCCCGGCGTCTGCCAAGCCGCAGCCACCAGCGAAGAACACGGCCAAGAGCGGTGCGAAGGCACCGGCCAAACCTGCAGCCAGACCTGCAGCCAAAGCGGCAGCCAAGCCGGCGGGCAAGGCCGCCGTCAAGACCGGGGGCAAGTCGGCGCCCTCTCCAACCCGCAATGCGCCGGCCAAGGCCGCTGCCGCTGCCGCTGGCGTGGCGGCAGGGGCCGTTGCGGCCGGAGCTGCCGCAGCCGCAGTGGGCCATACCCCCAAGGGCGAGCCCGGTCTGAGTGCGGCCGAGGTTGCAGCGCTGCACCAGCATGCCGAGCAGGGCGAGGCCAGCGCCCAGTACGCGCTGGGTTCGCTGTACAAGCGCGGCCAGGGCGTTGCCCTGAGTGCCGAGACGGCGGCCCAGTGGTATGAGAAGTCTGCGCAGCAGGGCTATGCGCCAGCCCAGTCCGACCTGGGGTTGATGTATGCGAATGGCCGTGGCGTGGCGCGTGACGATGCCCAGGCCGTGCAGTGGTATCGCAAGGCTGCCGAGCAGGGCGATGCCGTGGCCCAGAACAACCTGGGCCTGATGCTGGCCGAGGGGCGCGGAGCCGCCAAGGACCCCGCGCAGGCCGTGCAGTGGTTCCAGCGCTCGGCCGAGCAAGGCGAAGCGGCCGGTCAGTACAGCCTGGGCGTGATGTATGCCACTGGCAGGGGCGTGGCCGAGGACGTGGCGCAGGCGCTGCGCTGGTTTGTGGCGGCGGCAGGCCAGGGTCATGTCGATGCGCAATTCAATGCCGGCATGCTCTATGTCGAGGGTGGCGTGGTCGATCGCGACATGGCGCAGGCCGCCCACTGGCTGGAGAAGGCGGCCGAGCAGGGCAATGCCGCAGCCCAGTCCAACCTGGGCGTGCTGTATGCCAATGGCCAGGGCGTGCCCGCCAGCGACGAGAAGGCCGCCCGATGGCTGGAGCGTGCCGCCCAGCAGGGCGATGCGCTGGCGCAGTCCAATCTCGCCAGTCTTTATGCGTCGGGCAAGGGCGTGGAGCGCAGCCCGTCCCAGGCCTATTTCTGGATGCTGCTGGCGGCGGGCAGGGACACCTCGCTGGCCGCCAAGCGTGACAGCATGGCCCAGCCGCTGAGCGCGGCCGAGCGTGCACGCACCGAGCGCCAGGCGGCGGCCTGGAAGGCCAAACCCGCTCCCTGAGCCCTGTTGAGCATGCACCAATGAAAAACGCCTCGGAAGAGGCGTTTTTGTTGGGGGCTCAGTGCTGCATCAGCTGAAGAAGCTCTTGAGCCTGTCGGTCCAGCTCTCGCCGCTGGGCGAATGCTTGGCGCCGCCCTTCTTGAGCGATTCCTCCAGCTCGCGCAGCAGCTTGCGCTGGTACTCGGTCAGCTTGACGGGCGTCTCGACCACGATGTGGCAGTAAAGGTCGCCGGGATAGCTGGAGCGCACGCCCTTGATGCCCTTGCCGCGCAGGCGGAACTGCTTGCCGGCCTGGGTGCCTTCGGGGATGTCGATGGCCGCCTTGCCCGACAGGGTGGGCACCTCGATCTCGCCGCCGAGCGCTGCCGTGATGAAGCTCACGGGCACGTTGCAGTGCAGGTCGTCGCCGTCGCGCTCGAAGATGTCGTGGTCCTTGATGCGGATCTCGATGTAGAGATCGCCCGCAGGCCCGCCATTCGTGCCGGGTTCGCCATTGCCGGAGGAGCGGATGCGCATGCCGTCGTCGATGCCGGCTGGAATCTTCACTTCCAGTGTCTTCTGGCGCTTGACCTTGCCCTGGCCACCGCAGCTGGTGCAGGGTTCGGGAATGATCTTGCCCGTGCCCCGGCAGTGCGGGCAGGTCTGCTGCACGCTGAAGAAGCCCTGGCGCATCTGCACGCTGCCCATGCCGTTGCAGGTGGTGCAGGTCTTGGCACTGGTGCCGGGCTTGGCGCCGCTGCCGTGGCAGGTGTCGCAGCCATCCCAGCTGGGGATGCGGATCTGCGCATCCTTGCCGTGGGCGGCTTCCTCCAGCGTGATCTCCATGGCGTAGCTGAGATCGTTGCCGCGGTAGACCTGGCGGCCGCCACCGGCGCCGCCGCGTCTGCCGCCACCCTGGTTGAACATGTCGCCAAAGATGTCGCCAAAGGCTTCGGCAAAGCCACCAAAGCCTTCAGCGCCGCCGCCCATGCCGCGGTTGGGGTCCACGCCTGCATGGCCGTACTGGTCGTAGGCCGCGCGCTTGTTGCTGTCGGAGAGCATCTCGTAGGCCTCCTTGGCCTCCTTGAATTTCTCTTCCGCCCCGCTTGCAGCATCCCCCTGGTTGCGGTCAGGGTGGTACTTCATCGCCAGCTTGCGATAAGCCTTCTTGATGTCGTCGTCCGAGGCGTTCTTGGCAACGCCGAGGACCTCGTAAAAATCGCGTTTGGACATGGTGTTTGCTAGCCAGTCAGTGAGAACAGGAACGCCGCGTCAGCCCCTTGGCAGGGCCGAGCGCGGCGGCAAGCGGTCGTCAAGGGACCACGCGCTGGGTTCAGTCCTTCTTGACTTCCTTGACTTCGGCGTCAACGACGTTGTCGTCAGCGGCTGCTGCACCGGCCGAGGCGCCTGCTGCACCTGCCGCTGCGGCGGCTGCTGCTGCCTCGGGGCCGCCGGCTGCCTGCGCATCGGCGTACATCTTCTCGCCGAGCTTCTGGCTGGCCGTCATCAGCGCCGTGGTCTTGGCGTCGATGGCGTCCTTGTCCTCGCCCTTGAGGGCCTCTTCCAGGTCCTTGACGGCGCTCTCGATGGCGGTCTTCTCGCCAGCGTCGAGCTTGTCGCCATGCTCGCCCAGGCTCTTCTTGACGCTGTGCACGGCAGCTTCGCCCTGGTTGCGGGCCTGGACCAGTTCCAGCTTCTTCTTGTCGTCGGCTGCGTTCAGCTCGGCGTCCTTCACCATCTTCTGGATCTCGTCCTCGGACAGTCCCGAGTTCGCCTTGATGGTGATCTTGTTTTCCTTGCCCGATGCCTTGTCCTTGGCGGACACGTTCAGGATGCCGTTGGCGTCGATGTCAAAGGCCACTTCGATCTGGGGCACGCCACGCGCTGCGGGCGGAATGCCTTCGAGGTTGAACTCGCCCAGCATCTTGTTGCCCGAAGCCATCTCGCGCTCGCCCTGGAACACCTTGATGGTCACGGCCGGCTGGTTGTCGTCGGCCGTCGAGAAGGTCTGTGCGAACTTCGTCGGGATGGTGGTGTTCTTGGTGATCATCTTGGTCATCACGCCACCCAGCGTCTCGATGCCCAGCGACAGCGGCGTCACGTCCAGCAGCAGCACGTCCTTGCGGTCGCCCGACAGAACCTGGCCCTGCACGGCGGCGCCCACGGCCACGGCTTCGTCGGGGTTCACGTCCTTGCGGGGTTCCTTGCCGAAGAATTCCTTGACCTTCTCCTGCACCTTGGGCATGCGGGACATGCCGCCGACCAGGATCACGTCATCGATGTCGGACACGGAAACGCCTGCGTCCTTGATGGCCGTGCGGCAGGGCGCAATGGTGCGCTCGATCAGGTCTTCGACCAGGCTTTCCAGCTTGGAGCGGGTCAGCTTGATGTTCAGGTGCTTAGGACCCGAGGCATCGGCCGTGATGTAGGGCAGGTTGATGTCGGTCTGGGCCGAATTCGACAGCTCGATCTTGGCCTTCTCGGCAGCTTCCTTCAGGCGCTGCAGGGCCAGCACGTCCTTGGCCAGATCAACGCCCTGGTCCTTCTTGAACTCGGTGATGATGTAGTCGATGATGCGCTGGTCGAAGTCTTCGCCGCCCAGGAACGTGTCGCCGTTGGTGGACAGCACTTCGAACTGCTTTTCGCCGTCCACATCGGCGATTTCGATGATGGACACGTCAAACGTGCCGCCACCCAGGTCATACACCGCGATCTTGCGGTCGCCCTTGTCGATCTTGTCCAGGCCGAAGGCCAGCGCAGCTGCCGTGGGCTCGTTGATGATGCGCTTGACTTCCAGGCCGGCGATGCGGCCGGCGTCCTTGGTGGCCTGGCGCTGGGCGTCGTTGAAGTACGCGGGCACGGTGATCACGGCCTCGGTCACGGGCTCGCCCAGGTAGTCCTCGGCGGTCTTCTTCATCTTGCGCAGCACTTCGGCGGAAATCTGCGGCGGGGCCAGCTTCTGGCCGCGCACTTCCACCCAGGCGTCGCCGTTGTCGGCACGCGAGATGGTGTAGGGCATCAGGTCGATGTCCTTTTGCACTTCCTTCTCGTCGAACTTGCGGCCGATCAGGCGCTTGGCGGCGTAGATGGTGTTGCGGGGGTTGGTGACAGCCTGGCGCTTGGCCGAGGCGCCGACGAGGATCTCGCCGTCTTCCTGGTAGGCAATGATCGAAGGCGTGGTGCGTGCACCTTCGCTGTTCTCGATCACGCGCGTGGTGTTGCCGTCCATGATGGCCACGCAGCTGTTGGTGGTGCCCAGGTCAATACCGATGATTTTTCCCATTTTGAGTTTTCTCCGCGTTCTGTGAAATGTTTGAATGACTGCTAACTTGTGGCCGGCAGGCGCTGCTTCAAGGGGCTTTGCCTCTTTTTTGTCAGCGATGCCGTGAGCGCACGCTTACTGGGGCTGGGCCACGGTCACGAGGGCCGGGCGCAGGATACGGTCGGCAATCAGGTAGCCCTTTTGCAGCACCGACACCACGGTGTTGGCTTCCTGCTGGGCAGGCACCATGCTGATGGCCTGGTGCAGGTTGGGGTCGAATTTCTCGCCGGCTGCCGGGTTGATGGTCACGACCTTGTTGCGCTCCAGGGCCGAGGTCAGCTGGCGCAGCGTGGCGTCGGCGCCTTCGCGCAGCTGCTCTGGCGTGGCCTGCTGGATGGCCAGTGCGGCATCCAGGCTGTCGCAGACGGGCAGCAGGCTTTCGGCAAAGCTCTCGATGCTGAACTTGCGGGCCTTGGAGACTTCGTCTTCCGCGCGTCGGCGCACATTCTCTGCCTCGGCCTTGGCGCGCAGGAACTGGTCGGCCAGCTCGGCGCTCTTGGCCTTGAGTTCGGCCAGCTCGGCCTGCAGGCGCTGCAGCTCGTCGGCGGCGTTGGCCGCCATGGCGGCTTCGATTTCTTCCGGGGCTGCGTCTTGAAAGGGGTTGGAGTTTTGTTCGGACATGGATGGAGACTTCAGCTACAAAACAAAAAGATCGCCGCGCTGGAGGCCAGGCTTGGCGATTGCACGATCTTGAATCGAGATGCGAGCGGATCGGTGTATTTTCAAGGGCTTTGTGCCTGTGCATGCGCACTGCAGGTGCACACGGTGGGGGCAAAAGCCGGGCGAAGGAGCAAAAGCCCCACACGAATCCGGGGTCTCGGGCAGTGCGGAGTGTACAGATGGAAGAGGGCTGCGCTAGAATCCAATGCTTTGCCTTGCCGCACCGCTACAAGACGCAGTGGGCGGCGTTTTCCCAAAAGGAGTCGATATGCGTCATTACGAAATCGTTTTGTTGATCCACCCGGATCAGAGCGAGCAGGTTCCCGCCATGCTGGAACGCTACAAGGGCATGATCACCGCTGGCGGTGGCAAGGTCCATCGCGAAGAAGACTGGGGCCGTCGCCAACTGGCTTACATGATCAACAAGCTCGCCAAGGCCCACTACCTGTGCCTGAACATCGAAGCCGACCAGGCTGTGATGGCTGAGCTGGAGCATGCCTTCAAGTTCAACGATGCCGTGCTGCGTCACCTGACGGTTCAGAAGAAGAAGGCCGACACTGCGCCTTCCTCGATGATGAAGACCGTCGAGCGTGAAGAAGCCCGCAAGGCCAGCCAGACCGAACAGGCCTGAGCCCAGCCCTTTCAGAACCTGAAGGAGTGGAGAACCACGTTGCACTGACGGCCGCCATCGCAGAGCTTCAAGCACTGCGCTACACGCCGGCAGGGCTGCCCGCCCTTGAACTGCGACTCGAACACGCGTCGCGGCAAAAGGAAGCAGGAAGCGAACGCAGCGTGACGGCATCTGTCAAGGCGGTGGCCTTTGGCGCGCTGGCTGAAAAGCTGGCCCGCCAGGCGCTCGGCAGCCAGTGGAAGTTCCAAGGCTTCCTGGCAACGCCCCGCAACGGCAAATTGCTGGTTTTCCACATCCAGGACATTCAACAAAACTAATTTTCAAGAGGTCCAGAAATGGCCACGTTCAAGAAATTCAACAAGGACAAGCGCCCCAAGCGCAACACGCAGTCGCTGCTGTTCAAGCGCAAGCGCTTCTGCCGCTTCACCGTCGCCGGCGTCGAAGAAATCGACTACAAGGATGTGGACACCCTGCGTGACTTCATCGGTGAAAACGGCAAGATCGTGCCCGCTCGCCTGACCGGCACGCGCGCCATCTACCAGCGTCAGCTGAACACGGCCATCAAGCGCGCCCGCTTCCTGGCTCTGGTTCCTTACTCTGACCAGCACAAGATCTAAGGAATACAACCATGCAAGTCATTCTGCTCGACAAGGTTGTGAACCTCGGTGGCCTCGGCGACATCGTCAAGGTCAAAGACGGCTACGCCCGCAACTTCCTGATCCCCACGGGCGCTGCCCGTCGTGCCACGGCTTCCGCCAAGGCCGAGTTCGAAGCCAAGCGCGTCGAACTGGAAAAGCAAGCGGCTGAAAAGCTGGCTGCTGCTCAGCAACTGGGCGAAAAGCTCAACGGCGCAAACGTCAAGCTGACCCAGAAGGCTGGCGTTGACGGCCGCCTGTTCGGCTCGGTGACCAACGCCGACATCGCCGAAGAGCTGACCAAGGCCGGCTTTGCCGTCGCCAAGTCGCAAGTTCGCCTGGTCAACGGTCCCATCAAGACCGTGGGCGACGCCACCGTGGTCGTGGCACTGCACACCGACGTCAGCGTCGAAGTGACGGTGTCGGTCTACGGCGACCACTCCTGATCCGGGGCTTGTCCCGTATCACCAAAAAGCCGCCTTAGGGCGGCTTTTTGCTTTGCCGTGCCAGGGTGATGACGCCGGGTGGCGCGGCCTTTTGCCAGCCGCTACGATGGCGGGCTCATCTCCAGGAATTCCATGTCGTCCGTAATGCCCCCGCTCGATCTCGATGATGCGTTCGCACCGCTGCCTGCTGGCGACCAGCAGGTGGCCCAGTTGCGCGTGCCGCCGCATTCGATGGAGTCCGAGTCCAGCGTGCTAGGGGGGCTGCTGCTGGACAACAACGCCTGGGAGCGTGTTGGTGATCTGCTGGTGGATGGTGATTTCTACCGCCATGAGCACAAGCTAATCTACGAGGCCATCGGCAAGCTGATCAACGGCAGCAAGCCGGCCGATGTGATCACGGTCTACGAGCATTTGCAGAGCATGGGCAAGGCCGAGGAAATCGGCGGCCTGCTGTACCTGAACCAGCTGGCGCAGTACGTGCCCAGCGCCACCAACATCCGGCGCTATGCGGAGATCGTGCGGGAGCGCTCCATCCTGCGCAAACTGGTGACCGCCAGCGACGACATCGCCACCAATGCCTTCAATCCGCAGGGCAAGACGGTCGATCGCATTCTGGACGAGGCCGAGCAGAAGATCCTGGCCATCGGCGAAGAGGGTGCACGCAACAAGCAGGGCTTTCAGTCGCTCGACACGCTGGTGGTGGACTTGCTGGACCGTGTCCAGGAGATGGCCGACAACCCCATGGACGTGACCGGCGTGCCCACGGGTTTCGTCGATCTGGACCGCATGACCAGCGGCCTGCAGGCTGGCGACCTGGTGGTGCTGGCTGCCCGTCCCTCGATGGGCAAGACCTCGTTTGCGGTGAATATCGCCGAGCATGTGGCGCTCAACGAGGGCCTGCCGGTCGCCATTTTCTCCATGGAAATGGGCGCGGCCCAGCTGGCGGTTCGTATCGTCGGCTCCATCGGCCGCGTCAACCAGGGCAATCTGCGCACGGGCAAGCTCAACGACGACGAGTGGCCGCGCCTGACGGAAGCCATCGAGCGGCTGCGCACGGTGTCCCTGCACATCGACGAGACTCCGGGCCTGTCCCCCACGGAACTGCGCGCCAATGCGCGGCGCTTGGCGCGCACCTGCGGCAAGCTGGGCCTGATCGTGGTGGACTATTTGCAGCTGATGAGCGGCTCGGGCTCGGCTGCCAGTTCCGACAACCGTGCGACCGAGCTGGGCGAGATTTCGCGGGGCTTGAAAATGCTGGCCAAGGAACTGCAGTGCCCGGTGATTGCCCTGTCACAGCTCAACCGCTCGGTGGAGCAGCGCACCGACAAGCGTCCCATGATGTCCGACCTGCGCGAATCGGGTGCCATCGAGCAGGATGCCGACATCATCATGTTCATCTACCGTGATGACTACTACAACAAGGACAGCAAGGAGCCGAACATTGCCGAAGTCATCATCGGCAAGCAACGTAACGGTCCCACGGGAACGGTGAAGGTGTTCTTCCAGAAGAACCAGACGCGCTTCGAGAACCTGGCTGTGGGCTACGGTGGCGGCGACGAGTACTGATCGGGATACCCGGGCTTTGTGCCTGCAATGAAAAACGGCCCCGAGGGGCCGTTTGCTTTGGGTGGTTGGCGATCTACATGCGCCAGACCTGGATCAGCAGGCCCGCCACGCAGATGCCAAGGATGGCGCATGCCCAGGCCAGCCGCTGGGCGCCCGTGCGCAGCGCGCCCACGGTGGCCACGATCTGGGCGTTCTGCTCTGCCAGCTTTTCGATCAATTCCAGCGACTGGCGCTGGGATTGTTCCAGTTGCACGATGCGTGCGTCCTGGGCCTGGATCAGCTGCAGCGCCTGTTCGCCAGCCGAGCGCGGCGGTGCCAGCGGCTCGACGGCCGCAGGCTGCTGTGCATCGAGCTCCTGCGCAGCGTCTTTCTTGCGCAGCAGGTTCTTGGCGGCCTTGACGACCTGGGGCGTGGCCTCGATGACATCGCCCCAGGGCACCAGCTTCAACGCGGTGATCCAGCTGATCGCCATGGCTTAGAGCACCTCGCTGGCGAAGTCTGCCAGGCGCGAACGCTCGCCACGCGCCAGCGTGATGTGGCCGCTGTGCGGCCAGCCCTTGAAGCGGTCCACGGCGTAGGTCAGGCCCGAGGAGCCTTCGGTCAGGTAGGGCGTATCGATCTGCGCCAGATTGCCCATGCAGATGATCTTGGTGCCGGGGCCGGCGCGCGTGATCAGGGTCTTCATCTGCTTGGGCGTCAGGTTCTGGGCCTCGTCGATGATGACGTACTTGTTCAGGAAGGTGCGGCCGCGCATGAAGTTCATGCTCTTGATCTTGATGCGGCTGCGGATCAGCTCATTGGTGGCCGCGCGGCCCCATTCGCCGGCATTGCCGCCATCGCCCTTGGCCAGGAATTCGAGGTTGTCGTCGAGGGCGCCCATCCAGGGGCCCATCTTCTCTTCCTCGGTGCCGGGCAGGAAGCCGATGTCCTCACCCACGCTCACCGTGGCGCGCGTCATGATGATCTCGGTGTAGCGGCGATCGTCCAGCACCTGGGACAGGCCGGCGGCCAGGGCCAGCAGGGTCTTGCCGGTGCCGGCCGTGCCGGTCAGCGTGACCAGGTCGATGTCCGGGTTCATCAGCAGGTTCATCGCGAAGTTCTGTTCGCGGTTGCGTGCCGTGACGCCCCAGACGGCGTACTTGGGATTGCCGAAGTCCTTGAGCGTCTTGAGCACGGCCGTCTTGTCGCGGATCTCGGTCACGCGCATGAACAGGCTGGGCTCGCCCGGTGCCTCGTGGTAGACGAACTGGTTGATCATCAGCTGGTCGACGATGGCGCCGCTGATGCGGTAGTAGGTGATGGCGCCTTCCTGCCAGCTCTCGACGTTCTTGCCCGCCTTGGCCCAGAAGTCCTGGGGCAGGGCCAGGGCGCCTGCATACAGCAGATCGCCGTCGTCCAGAACCTTGTCGTTCTGGTAGTCCTCGGCCGCCAGGCCCAGCGCGCGTGCCTTGACGCGCATGTTGATGTCCTTGGACACCAGCACGACTTCGCGCTCGCTGAACTTCTTGCGCAGCGCGGCGACCACGCCCAGGATCTGGTTGTCCGCCTTGCCCTGGGGCAGGCTGTCGGGCAGCGAGGTTTCCAGCGGTTCCGTCTGGAAATACAGCATTCCCGTGGCGCTGCGCTGGCCCGTGGCATTCAGCGGTAGGCCCTTGTCCAGCGTTTCGGAGGGCTGGGAGGCGACCAGCGAATCCAGCGTGCGGCTGACCTGGCGGCCGTTGCGCGCCACTTCGGTCATGCCCTTCTTGTGGCCGTCGAGTTCTTCCAGCACCACCATGGGCAGGAAGATGTCGTGTTCCTCGAAGCGGAACAGGCTGGTCGGGTCGTGCAGCAGCACGTTGGTGTCGAGCACGAACAGCGTCTTCGGTCCTGTGCGCGTGCGGCGCGGGCGAACCGGCGCTGCCAGCAGTGCTGCCGGCTTGGCTTCTGTGGAGGATCTGTTGGCCGAGCGGGCGCTGGACGGCGCTGCCGTTGCGTTGGAATTGTCGGTTGCGCGGCGCTGCCGGTTGGCAGGTGCTGCAGTCGCGGGCGCCGGTGCCGGTGATGCGGGCTTGGTGCTGCGGCCGCGCGCCGGTGCGGGCTTTGAGGCTGTGGCGGTGTTGTTGGAGGCGGGGGCCGGCTTGCGCTTGCGCGTCGCGGCGGCAGCTACGGCCTCGGCTGCATCGGGAAGATCGTCAGCGGGCAGGGGGTCTGCGTGCTGGGCACCGCGCACGGGAAGAAAGGCTTCGGGGGAGAGCTTGGCGGCACGGCGGCCGGGTGCGGGGGGCAGGGGCATAGTGGACGAACCGTTCCTCAACAGGGATCAAAAAGCACAAAGCCGCCTGGAAACCGAGGCGGCTTTGGTGGGGTGACAGGGAAAAGCGTCTTTGCTAAGAGGCATCGTCCCATTATGCATAGGCTGATGGCCTGAATATGTCGGCCGACGCTTTGTCGCCTGTCAGATTGTCGCTATCAGGCGGCCTGCTTCAGTGCCTTCAGGGTCTTGACAGCCTTGAGCACCTCGTCAACGTGGCCGGGGACCTTCAGGCCGCGCCATTCCTGCACCAGCAGGCCATCGGTGCCCACCAGGAAGGTGGAGCGCTCGATGCCCTTCACCTTCTTGCCGTACATGATCTTGTTCTTGACCACGCCGAACATGTGGCACATCTTCTCTTCCGTATCGGCGATGAGCTCGAACGGCAGTTCCAGCTTTTCCTTGAAATCGTCGTGCGACTTCATGTTGTCGCGCGAGACGCCAAACACGGTGGCACCAGCTTTCACGAAGTCCTTGTACTTGTCGCGGAACTGCATGGCTTCAGTGGTGCAGCCAGGCGTATTGTCCTTTGGGTAGAAATACAGGATCAGAATCTGGCCCGTGTGGGAGGTGTTGGTCACCTTGATCCCGCCGGTAGCGTTGGCTTCAAATTCGGGAAGGGGTTTGTTGACAACGATCGCCATGCGCTTATATCTCTCGGGTGTAGTCGTTGAAATGCCGAGGGCCGTGTTTGTGTTTTTGCTTTTATCGGAAATGCCCCCAACCGCAACCTGCAATTTTACCCTGAAAACGGGATTTCACCCAATCAGGGGGGCAGGAGTCTACTCCAAGAGTAGGGCCGCGACGACGTTACGGCCTTCGCTGGCAAGGATGTTGTAGGTGCGACACGCGGCCTGCGTGTCCATGCTTTCCAGACCTATGCGCCGGGCCATGAGGGGGCGCAGCCAGGCTGCCGGCGGGAAGCGGTTGCGCTGGCCGCTGCCCAGGATGATGACCTCGGCATCCAGTTGGGACAGCGCCTCGAAATGCTCGGGCGTCAGGTCCTCGAAGCGGACGCAGTCCCAGGCCTGGCGCAGGCCCTTGGCGCCTACCAGCAGGCTGTGCTCGAATTTTTCCCTGTCCACGGCGACCCAGCCGGGGCCATAGCCCGTGATGCTCTGTGCTTCGGATTTGTCGGCGTGGAATTTCATGGATGAGGGTGGCGCGGTCTGCGCGATGGGGGTGGCCGCCACATGGCCGGGGCCAGGGCGATGCTGCATTGCGGAACTGTGGTCAAATTATAGGTTTCACCAGGGTGCATGGGGCACTTTGGCGTGCATGAAGGCCGCAAGCCCGCGCCGGCCACTTTCATATTCTCAGCATGAAAACCGTTCTCAAATCCGCAAAACTAGCCAACGTCTGTTATGACATCCGCGGGCCCATCATGGACGCGGCGAAGAAGATGGAAGAGGACGGGCAGAAGATCATCAAGCTCAATATCGGCAACCTGGCCGTGTTCGGCTTCGATGCCCCCGAGGAAGTGCAGCAGGACATGATCCGCAACCTGCCCAATTCGGCAGGCTACTCGGACAGCAAGGGCATCTTCGCGGCGCGCAAGGCCGTGATGCACGAGACCCAGCGCCAGGGCATCCTGGGCGTGACGCTGGACGATATCTACCTGGGCAATGGCGCATCCGAGCTGATCAGCCTGGCCACGAACGCGCTGCTGGACGACGGCGACGAGATGCTGCTGCCGGCGCCCGACTATCCGCTGTGGACCGCCGTCACCAGCCTGTCGGGCGGCACGCCCGTGCACTATATGTGCGACGAGTCCAACGGCTGGATGCCCGACCTGGAAGATATCCGCGCCAAGATCACGCCGCGCACCAAGGGCATCGTCGTCATCAATCCCAACAACCCGACGGGCGCCCTGTACAGCAAGCAGCTGCTGCAAAGCATCGTGGCGCTGGCCCGCGAGCATGGGCTGGTGATCTTTGCCGACGAGGTCTATGACAAGGTGCTGTACGACGATGTCGTGCACACGCCGCTCGCCAGCCTGTCCACCGATGTGCTGACGCTGACCTTCAACTCGCTGTCCAAGGCCTACCGCAGCTGCGGCTACCGCGCCGGCTGGATGGTGGTCTCGGGCGACAAGAAGGCGGCCCGGGACTATATCGAGGGCCTGAACATGCTCTCCAACATGCGCCTGTGCGCCAATGTGCCCGGCCAATGGGCCGTGCAGACGGCGCTGGGCGGCCACCAGAGCATCGACGAGCTGGTGCAGGAGGGCGGCCGGCTGCGCGTGCAGCGCGATCTGGCCCACAAGCTGATCACCGAAATCCCTGGCGTGAGCTGCGTCAAGCCGCAAGCCGCGCTGTACATGTTCCCGCGCCTGGACCCCGAGATCTACCCGATCAAGGATGACCAGGCGTTCTTCCTGGAAGTGCTGCAAGAGACCAAGGTCATGCTGGTGCAGGGAACAGGCTTCAACTGGCCGCACCCCGACCATTTCCGCATCGTCTTCCTGCCGCACGACACCGACCTGCGCGAGGCCATCCGCCGTCTCGCAGTGTTCCTCGAGAAATACCGCAAGCGCCACGGCACGGACCGCGGCTGAGCTGTGCGGGCCGGTGGAGGAGAGGGCCTTCCGCCGGCCATTGCTTTTTACCGGCTGCCGGCGCGCACCCTCTGGGCGCCGCAGCGTTTTTTGACTGGCAAGTAGTTTATGAAACCGATCCAAGTAGGCCTTCTGGGCATTGGCACCGTGGGCAGCGGCACCTTCAACGTGCTGCAGCGCAATCAGGAAGAGATCCGCCGCCGTGCGGGCCGCGGTATTGAGATTGCCATGGTGGCCGACCTGGATACGGAACGCGCCCGCTCCGTCGTGGGCGACACGGCCAAGGTGGTCGGCGATGCGCGCGAGATCATTGCCAACCCCGAGATCGACGTGGTGA
This sequence comes from Delftia sp. K82, assembly GCF_002193035.1. Classification (NCBI taxonomy): domain Bacteria; kingdom Pseudomonadati; phylum Pseudomonadota; class Betaproteobacteria; order Burkholderiales; family Comamonadaceae; genus Delftia; species Delftia sp. K82. The sequence continues at coordinate 651,008 of NZ_MYFL01000001.1, forward strand.
TCGAGCTGATCGGCGGCTACGGCATTGCCAAGGCCCTGGTGCTGGAAGCCATTGCCGCCGGCAAGCATGTGGTCACGGCCAACAAGGCCCTGCTGGCCGTGCATGGCAGCGAAATCTTCAAGGCCGCCGCCGAGAAGGGCGTGATGGTGGCCTACGAAGCGGCCGTGGCCGGTGGCATCCCCATCATCAAGGCGCTGCGCGAAGGCCTGACGGCCAACCAGATCCAGTGGGTGGCCGGCATCATCAACGGCACGACCAACTTCATCCTGTCCGAAATGCGCGACAAGGGCCTGGACTTCGACGTGGTGCTCAAGGAAGCCCAGCGCCTGGGCTACGCCGAAGCCGACCCGACCTTCGACATCGAAGGCGTGGACGCCGCCCACAAGGTCACGCTGATGAGCGCCATCGCCTTCGGCATTCCCGTGCAGTTCGACAAGGCGTATGTGGAAGGCATCACCAAGCTGTCTGCGGCCGACATCAAGTACGCCGAGCAACTGGGCTACCGCATCAAGCTGCTGGGCATCACCAAGCGCACGGACAAGGGCATCGAGCTGCGCGTGCACCCCAGCCTGGTGCCGACCAAGCGCCTGATCGCGAACGTGGAAGGCGCGATGAACGCCGTCGTCGTGCATGGCGACGCCGTGGGCACCACGCTGTACTACGGCAAGGGCGCGGGCTCCGAGCCCACGGCCAGCGCCGTGATCGCCGATCTGGTGGACATCGCCCGCCTGCACACGGCCGATCCCGAGCACCGCGTGCCCCCGCTGGCCTTCCAGTCGAACACGCTGGTCGCCGCAGGTGGCGAGCTGCCCGTGCTGCCCATGAGCGAGGTGGTCACCAGCTACTACCTGCGCATCCGCGTGGCCGACGAAGCCGGTGTGCTGGCCAAGATCACCAGCATCCTCGCGGGCATGGGCATCAGCATCGACGCCCTGCTGCAGCGAGAGGCCGGCGAAGTGAGCGGCGACAGCGAAGGCAGCCAGGGCGTGCCGCAGACCGACCTGATCATCCTGACCCATGCCACGCGCGAAGGCGATATGGACACGGCCCTGGCCCAGATCCAGCAACTGCCCACGGTGCTGGCCCCTATCAACCGCATCCGCAAGGAAGAGTTGAACTAAGACACCCCCTGAGCGGCTGCGCCGCTTCCCCCTCTCTCGCACGCGGGAGGGGGACGACGCCCTCGCTGCGGGGCGGCCCTTGCTCGGCATCCCTGGCATCGGCCGCGCCCCGTCTCACAGAATACTGACGAGGAAGCGACATGCTTTATCTTTCCACGCGCGGCCACGCGGACCGCAAGCGCTTTTGCGACATCCTGCTCGAGGGCCTGGCGCCCGATGGGGGGCTGTACCTGCCCGAGCACTATCCGCAGATCGATGCCGCCCGCTTGGGCGAGCTGCGCAGCATCTACAAGGAGCAGGGCTACGCTGCCCTGGCCTTCGAGATCCTGAGCCTGTACATCGACGACATCCCGGCCGAGGATCTGCGCGCCCTGTGCGCCAAGACCTATACGCAGCAGGTGTTCGGCACGGCCAAGATCACGCCGCTGCGCCAGCTGGAAGACGGCCTGTGGCTCGAAGCCCTGTCCAACGGCCCCACGCTGGCCTTCAAGGACATGGCCATGCAGCTGCTGGGCAACCTGTTCGAGTACGAACTGGGCCGCCGTGGCGAGGAACTCAACATCCTGGGCGCTACCAGCGGTGACACCGGCAGCGCGGCCGAGTACGCCATGCGCGGCAAAAAGGGCGTGCGCGTGTTCATGACCAGCCCGCGCGGCCGCATGAGCCCCTTCCAGCAGGCCCAGATGTTCAGCCTGCAGGACGCCAACATCCACAACATCGCCATCGAGGGCGTGTTCGACGACTGCCAGGACATCGTCAAGGCCGTCTCCAACGACCACGCCTTTAAGGCGAAGTACAAGATCGGCACGGTCAACTCGATCAACTGGGCCCGCCTGCTGGCCCAGGTCGTCTACTACTTCGCCGGTTACCTGCAGGCCACGCAGAGCAATGACCAGAAGGTCAGCTTCACGGTGCCCAGCGGCAACTTCGGCAACATCTGCGCCGGCCACGTGGCGCGCCAGATGCGCCTGCCGATCGCACGCCTGGTGGTGGCGACCAACGAGAACGATGTGCTCGACGAGTTCTTCCGCACGGGCGCCTACGTGGTGCGCGGCAGCGAGCACACCTACGAGACATCGAGCCCCTCGATGGACATCTCCAAGGCCAGCAACTTCGAGCGCTTCGTGTTCGACCTGCTGGGCCGCGATGGCCAGGCCACGCGCGAATTGTTCGCCGAGGGCGTGGCACGCCAGGGCCGCTTCGACCTGGGCGGCAATCCGCTGTTCCAGGAAGCTGCTGCCCGCTACGGCTTCGTCAGCGGCAAGAGCACGCATGCCGACCGCCTGGCCACCATCCGCGATACCTTCGAGCGCTTCGGCACCATGATCGACACGCACACGGCCGACGGCGTCAAGGTGGCGCGCGAGCAGCTGCAGGCCGGCGTGCCCATGATCGTGCTGGAGACGGCACTGCCCATTAAGTTCGCCGCCACCATCGAGGAGGCGCTGGGCCGCCTGCCCGATCGCCCGGCCAAGTTCGAAGGCATCGAGGACCTGCCCAAGCGCGTGACCGACTTGCCGGCCGATGCCGAGCAGGTCAAGGCCTATATCGCCCGGCATTGCGACTGATGCCGCAGCCGGGCTGCCCAAAGGTCCGCAGCAGGAGTGCATGGCGATGAAGGTCATAGGCTTCGCCGGCTACTCGGGCTCGGGCAAGACCAGCCTGGTGGAGCCCCTGATCACGCTGATGCGTGCGCAGGGGCTCAGCGTTTCGGTGGTCAAGCATGCCCACCACCATTTCGATGTCGATCACGAGGGCAAGGACAGCTGGCGCCACCGCAAGGCGGGCGCCTATGAAGTGGTGCTGGCCTCGGATCGCCGTCTGGCGCTGATGCGCGAATTCCCCCGTCCCACGGAGCTGTCGGTGCACGACATGCTGGCCGAACTCGATCCGCGCGTGGATTGGGTGCTGGTCGAAGGCTTCAAGCACGCCGACCTGCCCAAGATAGAGATCTGGCGCGATCAGCCCGAGCGCGCCAGCGCCGGCAAGACCCAGGCGCCCCTGTATCCGCACGACCCCCATGTGCTGGCCATTGCCACCGACGCACCGCAGCGCCTGCCAGAGCCGCCGCGCCAGCCCGTGCTCGATCTCAATGCGCCAGGGCAGATACTGCAATGGCTGCTGGAGCATGCGCAGCAACTGCGCTACCGTGCCCCAGGCCTCCCTCGAAATTAGGAAAACACCATGCGAGCCCCGCTCAAGCCCCTTGACGAAGCGCTGGCCGAATTGCTGGCCCAGGCACTGCCGCTGGCCGGCGATGACACCGTGGACAGCTTCGATGCCGATGGCCGTGTGCTGCTGGCCGATGCCGTCTCTCCGCTGCAAGTGCCGCCCCAGGACAACAGTGCCATGGACGGCTACGCCGTGCGCAGCGCCGAATGCACCCAGGGCAATGCCGAGCTGCCCGTCTCGCAGCGCATCCCCGCAGGCGCCATGGGCCAGCCGCTGGCCGTGGGCACGGTGGCGCGCATCTTCACGGGCGCTCCGGTGCCCGAAGGTGCCGATGCCATCGTCATGCAGGAAGACTGCGAAGTCCTGGAAGACGGCCGCGTGCGCATCAAGGCGCGGCCCGAGGCCGGGCAATGGATACGCCGCTCTGGCGAAGACATCCGGCGCGGCGCCACCGTCATCGCGGCCGGCACGCGCCTGTCGCCGGCCGAGCTGGGCCTGGCCGCCAGCATCGGCCTGGCCTCTTTGCGCGTGGCACGCAAGCCGCGCGTGGCCCTGTTCTCCACAGGCGACGAGCTGGTCATGCCGGGCACCGTGGCGCCCGAACAGATGCCGCCCGGGAGCATCTACAACAGCAACCGATTCTTCCTTCGCGCCCTGCTGCAGCGCATGGGCTGCGAGGTCACCGACTTTGGCATCGTCCCCGACCGGCGCGAGGCCACCGTGCAGGCCCTGCGCGAAGCGGCCCGCGCGCATGACCTGATCCTGACCAGCGGCGGGGTGTCTGTCGGCGAAGAAGACCATGTCAAGCCCGCCGTGCAGGCGCTGGGCCAGCTCGACCTCTGGCAGATCGCCGTCAAGCCCGGCAAGCCCTTTGCCTATGGCCGTGTGAACCGCGAGGGCGAAGGCTTTGCCCACTTCATCGGCCTGCCCGGCAACCCGGTCTCCAGCTTCGTCACCTTCCTTTTGCTGGTACGCCCCTTCGTGCTGCGCCTGCAGGGCGTGCAGCAGGCGCTGCCGCGCTCGGTCGAGGTGCGCGCCGACTTCCATTGGCCGCGCGGGGACAAGCGCCGCGAATTCCTGCGCGTGCGCTACAACGACAGCGGCGGGCTGGAGCTGTTCCGCAACCAGAGTTCGGGCGTGCTGACCTCGGCGGCCTGGGGCGACGGCGTGGTGGACAACCCGCCGGGCCAGGCCATTGCGCCGGGCGACCGGGTGCGCTTCATCGCCTTTTCGGAGCTGCTGTCATGAGCCAGGCCATCACCATCACCGTGCGCTATTTCGCCTCCATCCGCGAAGCCCTGGGCACGGGCAGCGAAACCCTGTCCACCGAGGCCGCCACCGTGGGCGCGCTGCGTGAGGAACTGATTGCGCGTGGCGGTGCAGCCGCCGAAGCGCTGGCCCCTGGCAAGGCCGTGCGCATGGCGCTGAACCAGGTCCTGTGCGATGCCGGTGCCGCCATTCGCCAGGGGGATGAGGTGGCTTTCTTCCCTCCCGTGACCGGAGGTTGACCCAAATGACCACCGACAAGCCCGTGGACCAGGCCATCAGCGCACGCACGCGCAAGGCCCTGTCCGAAGCCAAGGCGCGCGGCGTGCAACTGGGCCGCGCAGGCGCAGACAACCTGCGCGCCACCGTGGAAAAGCGCAAAACCACGGCCGATGCCTTCGCCCAGCAGCATGAGGCGCTGTTCACCGAACTGCAGGCGCGCGGCCTGACGCACCGTGCCATGGCCGCCGAACTCAATGCCCGCGGCATTGCCGCGGCCCGGGGCGGCGAGTGGACGCACGGTCAGGTGCAACGCATCCTGAACCGCTATGCCGACCTGCGCTCTGCAACACCGTCTGCAGACGGCAGCAGCGGCAGCTGAATCCCGGCCAGCCGCTGCGCCAGCGCGGCCGATGCAGGCTGCATGGGCGCACGCAGCGTTGCCGGCATTCGGCCCTGCTGCGCCAGCAAGGCCTTGATGGGTGCGGGATTGGGCTCGGCAAAGCAGGCGGCGATGTGCGGCTGCAGCGGCTGCCACAGCGCACGGGCAGCGGGCAGGTCGCCACGCTCCAGGCATTGCATCAACTCAACGAAGTGCCGTGTATGCGCGTGCGCGCTGGCAGCAATCGCTCCCGCACCGCCCAGGGCCAGCGTGGAAAAGATCTGCGCGTCTTCGCCGGCCAGCACCTGCAGCTGCCCATCGGCGATCAGCGCCTGGGTCTTGGCGGCATCGCCCCCGCAATCCTTGATGGCCACGATGCGCTCATGTGCGGCCAGCGCACGCAGCGTGGCCAGCTCCAGCACCACGCCGGTGCGGTAGGGAATGTCGTAGACGATGACCGGATGGGCGCTGCGCTCGGCAATCGCCGTGAACCACTGCAGCAGGCCTGCCTGCGACGGGCGTATGTAATGCGGCGCGGGCACCAGAATGCCGGCCAGCGGCAGGGCGTTCAGTGCCTGGACACGGGCCAGCGCATGCCCCAGGTGGCAGTCGGAAACACCCATGACCACGGGCATGCCCTGGGCCGCTGAGAGGATGGTGGACAGGGCGGCATCGTGCTCCGCTTCGCTCAGCGCGGCGGCCTCGGCGGTCGAGCCGCAGGCCACGTAGCCGGCGATGCCGGTGGCGTTGTAGTGCTGCACCAGGGCGCGCAGAGCCCCGTGGTCCACCGCCGCCTCATCTCCAGGAAGAAAGGGCGTGACCAGCGGAAGCCACAGCCCCTGGAATCGGGCTTGCGGCGAGGTGGTGGAAGGCAAAGACATGGAAGATCCCTTCGGTTGATTCAAACAATGAACGACCGGACGCAGCCACCGGCCAGACCGAGGGCGGAAAGGCAGGCGCCTGAAGGGATGCGGGAAGGGAAGATGGAGGCTGCCGGGCCGGTTCCGTCGCTCATCTGGACGGAACCTCAGCTCCGGTCAGACGAGCTGGGGTTTGCAGGCTTTGCCCAGGCACAGGCGCACGGCATCACCGTGGCATGTGGGGAAGGCAAAGATTGCAGGCATGGCGCGCAGTGTAGCGCGCCTGAGCGCCTGAGCGCCTGGGTGAGGGGTGGTGGGTGGCCTTCAGGCTGCGCCTTCGGCGCCGGGAGGGGGTGATGCATCGGGCAGCAGCGGTGCCTGCCACTCCAGCAGCTCGGCCAGGCGCTGCACGATCCAGCGCGCCTCGCCAGGGCTGACGATGGAGCCCTCGGCCGCCAGGCCCGCGTGCATGCCCAGCAGCACGCCTTGCTCCGAGGAATTGCCGGAGTGATAGAGCGTCTGCGCTTGCTCGACCAGGTGGCTGGCCAGGTCCTCGCACAGTTCATAGCGCCCGACCACGTCTGCAATCGATGCCTTGAGCCGGCCGTGCCGGTCGGCATACAGGGCGGCAAAGCTCGGCGGTGGCTGTATCTGGCTGGTCTCGTCCATGCGCGCCTCAATCGGGTTCGAACAGGCGTTCGAAGCGAGCAAGGTCCTCGGCCAGCTCGCAGCTCACGAGCTGGCCCATCTTGCCGTCGGCCAGGCGGTGGGCTGCGAACAGCGTGGCCTTGCCGCGAAAGTTGTAGTCGGGCAGATGGATGATGGTGTAGGGATGGGACACGAACAGCTGATGCTCGTAGACCACGCGCTGCTCGTTGCGCGGCGACGGGTAGAGCGTGTATTCGGGGGTGGTGATCGTGAGTGTGGCCATGCATGGCCCGCTGCAGCAAAAGGCCGGCGGCGGGGGAGGGCAATGCTACCGCGTTCATCACACCCTGGCGCGCCGCCGCCCTGCGACAATGCGGGCATGCAAGCAGCCCGTGTATCCATCCAGACCGAGGATTTCGACGTATCGGCCGAACTCGCCGCCCTGCGCGGCGGCGATGCGCGCGTGGGCGCGGTCTGCAGCTTCATAGGCACGGTGCGTGACCGCAATGAAGGCGCCGCCGTGGCCAGCATGGAGCTGGAGCACTACCCGGGCATGACCGAGAAATCCATCGAGGCCATCATCGACGAGGCGGTCCAGCGCTTTGGCATCCATGGCGCGCGCGTCATCCACCGCATCGGTCCGCTGCAGCCCCTGGACCAGATCGTGCTCGTGGCCGTCACCGCATCGCACCGGGGCATGGCTTTTCAGGCCTGCGAATACATCATGGACTACCTCAAGTCGCTGGCGCCTTTCTGGAAGAAGGAACAGACGCCCGAGGGCGCGCGCTGGGTGGATGCGCGCGTCAGCGACGAAGAGGCGCTGGCGCGCTGGCGCCAGTGAGGCGGCGCGCCTTCAGGCCTTGAGCGCAGCGCCCCGCAACCATTGCGGCGGGCGGAACACCAGCAGGTTTCCGAACATCACCAGCAGCAGCCCGCCCACGGCCAGCGGCGTCCAGACATAGCCCTCGAAAAGCGCCGAGATGCTGAGCGCAACAATGGGGAACAGCACCGTCGCATAGGCCGCCTTCTCCGGGCCCAGCCGGCCCACCAAGGTCAGGTAGGCCGTGAACGCAATCACCGAGCCTGGAATGGCCAGGTACAGCCAGGAGCCCACATAGGTCCAGCTGGCATCGAAGCGCCAGGGCAGGCCCGCCACCAGCGCATAGCCGGTCAGCAGTAGCGTGCCGGCCAGCATGCCCCAGGCATTGGTCTGGGCCGGCCGCCAGCCCATGGACTGCAGCGAAGCCGACAGCATGTTCCCGCAGGAAAAGCACAGCGTGCCCAGCACCGCCCAGGCCAGACCAGGCAGGCTGGCATGCCGGCCTGCGCGCAGCTCGGGCCAGAACAGCGCCACCAGGCCTGCAAGGCCGAAGAGGCTGCCGGCCAGCACATGGGGAGCCAGCCTGCGGCCGTGGATGATGCGCGCCAGCAGCGCGTTCCAGAGATTGGCGCTGGAGAACACCACGGCGGCCAGGCCGCTGGCCAGCGTTTCGCTGGCATGCATGAAGCACACGAAGTTGAAGCTGAACAGGCACAGACCTTGCCCCAGCACGCGCGGCAGCGCCGGGCCGCGGGGCACGCGCAGCTGCCGCGACCAGGCCAGCCAGGCGAACATCAGCACGGCGGCCAGCGCAAAGCGGTAGGCAATGGACAGCTCCACGGGGACGGCGCCCAGCTGCAGCTTCAGGGCGATCCAGGTCGAACCCCAGATCAGCACGACCAGGGCATAGAGGGTGGCAGTCATGGCCGGTGATGATGGCGCCGCAGGCTGGGCGGGCATGGCAGATTCCTGCGGTTTGATGGCCTGGCGCCATGCGTCGGTATGGCTGCGGGACCACAATCGCTGCCATGACGCCCACGCCGCTGCCCGAGCTGCCCTCCAGCCACCTGTGCCAGGTGCTGTCACGCTCCAAGGCCCGGCTGCAGCGGCGCGTGCGCCTGAGCGAGGGGGTGGAGCTGGCCGTCTGGGCCAATGTGGACGACGAGGTGTGCTACTGCCAGCCCGGTCACCACACGCTGTCGGTCTACCTGGCCGGGGGCGAGGGCTCGCAGCTCAAGGCGCGGCCCGAGGCCATGGGGGCGCCGGGGCGCATCTGCATCTTCACGCCAGAGGACGAATCGCACTGGCTGGTGCGCTCGCCCGTGCAGTTCCTGCACCTGTATGTGTCCGACCTGGCCTGGGCCGGGCGCGTGGTCCGCATGCTGGATGCCGAGCCCCGCTCGCGCACCTTGCGTGCGCAGATCTACGGGGATGATCAGGCCTTCCACGCCGGTGCCCGTGCGCTGATGCAGCTGGACTGGCAGGACCCCCAGCAGCAACTGGCGGCCGATGCCATTGGCCAGCAGCTGGTGGACCGGCTGGTGCTGCAGTCCGCCACGCCGCGCCAGCTGCAGGCGCTGCAGCGGCCGCTGGGTGGGCTTTCTGCGGCCATGCGGCGCAGGGTGCTGGCCCATGTCGAGGCGCATCTGCATGACTCCAAGGCCGTGTCGCTGCCGGCACTGGCGAGACAGGCCTGCCTCTCCGAATTCCATTTCGCACGCATGTTCCGCCAGAGCATGGGCTGCACGGTGCACGAATGGGTGCTGCAGCAGCGCCTGGCCCGGGCACGGCGCGCCCTGTCTGCGCGCAACGTGCCGCCGCTGGCCGAGCTGGCACTGGATTGCGGCTTTTCCGGCGCCAGCCACCTGGTGCGCAGCTTCCGGGCGCATTTGGGCGTTACGCCTACGCAGTTCTCGATCTTTCAGCGCAATGCTTGAGAAGGATGGCCGGCCTCGCCGGCCTTGATCTGGCGCAAGCGTCTGTCCTTGCAGGCCGGGCATGGCTTGAAATTTGCCCTGCCGGTATCAGATAAATCGCAATGACCCTGTTTCAGGAGCGAAAAGAAACACCATGCGAATCGACAAACTGACAACCAAGTTCCAGGAAGCCCTGGCCGACGCGCAAACGCTGGCCCTGGGCGGTGACCAATCCAATATCGAACCCCTGCACCTGCTCGTGGCGCTGCTGCGCCAGGACGATGGTCCGCGCTCGCTCTTGCAGCGCGCCGGCGCCAACGTGGGCCAGCTGCAGGCCGCGGCCGAGAAGGCCCTGGCTGATCTGCCGCGCGTGCAGCACCAGGACCAGGTGCAGGTCGGCTCCGAGCTGGGCCGGCTGCTGCAGGCGACCGAGAAGGAAGCCCTCAAGCGCGGCGACCAGTTCATTGCCAGCGAGCTGTTCCTGCTGGCGCTGACCGACAGCAGCGGCTCTTCCACGCGCGCAGGCCAACTGCTCAAGGAAAGCGGCGTGACGCGCTCCAGCCTGGAGTCGGCCATCAACGCCGTGCGCGGCGGCCAGACCATGGACAGCGCCGAAGGTGAAGGCCAGCGCGAGGCCCTCAAGAAATACACCATGGACCTGACCGAGCGCGCGCGCATCGGCAAGCTCGATCCGGTGATCGGGCGTGACGACGAAATCCGCCGCTCCATCCAGGTGCTGCAGCGCCGCAGCAAGAACAACCCCGTGCTGATCGGCGAGCCCGGCGTGGGCAAGACCGCCATCGTCGAGGGCCTGGCCCAGCGCATCGTGGCCGGCGAGGTGCCCGAAAGCCTCAAGAACAAGCGCGTGCTGTCGCTGGACATGGCGGGCCTGCTGGCCGGCGCCAAATACCGTGGCGACTTCGAGGAACGCCTGAAGTCCGTGCTCAAGGAAGTGGCCCAGGAAGAGGGCCGCATCATCCTGTTCATCGACGAGATCCACACCATGGTCGGCGCCGGCAAGGCCGACGGCGCCATGGACGCGGGCAACATGCTCAAGCCGGCCCTGGCGCGCGGCGAGCTGCACTGCATCGGCGCGACCACGCTCGATGAATACCGCAAGTACATCGAAAAGGATGCGGCGCTGGAGCGGCGCTTCCAGAAGGTGCTGGTCGAAGAGCCTTCCGTGGAGGACACCATCGCCATCCTGCGCGGACTGCAGGTGCGCTACGAGGCCCACCATGGCGTGGACATCACCGACCCGGCCATCGTGGCTGCGGCCGAGCTGAGCCACCGCTACATCACCGACCGCTTCCTGCCCGACAAGGCCATCGACCTGATCGACGAGGCCGCGGCCAAGATCAAGATCGAGATCGACTCCAAGCCCGAGGTCATGGACAAGCTCGAGCGCCGCATGATCCAGCTCAAGATCGAGCGCGAGGCCATGAAGAAGGAAAAGGACGAGGCCTCGCAAAAGCGCCTGCAACTGATCGAGGAGGAGCTCGGCAGCCTGGAGCGCGAGTACGCCGACCTGGAAGAGGTCTGGAAGAGCGAGAAGGCCAGCGCCCAGGGCTCCGAGCAGATCCGCAAGGAGATCGACCAGATCCGCATCCAGATCGAGGAGCTCAAGCGCAAGGGCGACTTCAACAAGGTGGCCGAGCTGCAGTACGGCAAGCTGCCCTCGCTGGAAAAGCAGCTCAACGAAGCCCAGGCCAACGAGCAGGGGCAGGGCGGCGCGCCCGCCCACAGGCTGCTTCGCACCCATGTGGGCGCCGAGGAAATTGCCGAAGTGGTCAGCCGTGCCACGGGCATTCCCGTGGCCAAGATGATGCAGGGCGAGAAGGACAAGCTGCTGCGCATGGAAGACCGTCTGCATGACCGCGTCGTCGGCCAGGACGAGGCCATCTCGGCCGTGGCCAATGCCATTCGCCGCTCGCGCTCGGGCCTGTCCGATCCCAACCGGCCTACCGGTTCCTTCCTGTTCCTGGGCCCCACGGGCGTGGGCAAGACCGAGCTGTGCAAGGCGCTGGCCGGCTTCCTGTTCGACAGCGAGGACCATCTGGTGCGCATCGACATGAGCGAGTTCATGGAAAAGCATTCCGTGGCCCGCCTGATTGGTGCGCCGCCGGGCTACGTGGGCTACGAGGAAGGCGGTTACCTGACCGAGGCCGTGCGCCGCAAGCCCTACAGCGTGCTGCTGCTCGATGAGGTGGAAAAGGCCCATCCCGACGTGTTCAACGTGCTGCTGCAGGTGCTGGACGATGGCCGCCTGACCGATGGCCAGGGCCGCACCGTGGACTTCAAGAACACGGTCATCGTGATGACGAGCAACATAGGCTCTTTGCTGATCCAGGCCATGGTCGGCGAGGATTACGATGATGTGAAAGATGCGGTCTGGGGGGAACTCAAGAACCATTTCCGACCCGAATTCCTCAACCGCATCGACGAAACCGTGGTCTTCCACGCGCTCGACGCGAAGAATATCGAGTCGATCGCAAGGATTCAGCTCAAGCTGCTGGAGCGACGTTTGGAGAAAATGGACCTTGCGCTGCAGGTGTCCGACCAGGCACTGGCCGAACTGGCCAAGGTGGGCTTCGATCCCGTTTTCGGGGCCCGGCCGCTCAAGCGCGCGATACAGCAGCGGATCGAGAATCCGCTGTCGAAACTGCTGCTCGAAGGGCGCTTCCCGCCCAAGAGCACGATTGCGGTACATGTGGACCCGGTACAGGAGCCGGGCGTATTCCGGTTCGATGCGGCAGACCCCGCCTGACGCACCGGGCCAGCCAAGAAAGGCTTTGCTTTGAACGATTTTGTCGCCACCCTGACCCGCTGGGCCGTTCGCATCCTGCTGATGCTTGTGGGCCTGGTCTTCTTTGTCAGCCTGCTGACCGCCGCGGCGCTGCTGGCCCTGGTCTGGGCCGTGAGAGCGCTGTGGGCCAGGCTCACCGGCCAGCCGGTGATGCCCTGGGCCATGCGCATGAGCCCGCGGGCGGGATGGCAGACCGTGTACCGCTCCGGCTCCGAGTGGATGGCACAGCGTCCGCAGCGCGCCTATGGCGCTGCCGAGGGCGGTGGCCGCCGCGCCGGTGCCGGCGTACTGCCGGGTGCGGGCGAGGTGACCGACGTTCAGCCCCGTGAAGTGCGCGAGCCCTGAAGCGTCTTGCTGCAGCCTTTACGCGGCCTGCGCATCTTCGTGCCCAGGCCGCGCGTGGCGGCCCGTATAGTCTGAAACCCTCGGGAGCCCGTGCAAGGCTCCCTTTTTTTTCCTGCCGCTGCATGCCAACATGTGCCGCGACGCATCCTTGGAATGCGGCGCATGCAAGTGTCTTCTTACCATTGAGCCTATGACCCAGCTGGATCTCCACCGCGTCTTCGACCTTCAGTACCAGGCCAGCCGGGCGCAGGTGGACGTGCCCCTGCTGGTACGCCGCGAACGCCTGCTGCGCATGCAAAAGCTGCTGGACGAGCACGGCCCCGTGCTGGCCGCCGCCGTGCAGGCCGACTTCGGCATGCGCTCGCCGCGGCTGACCGAGATGGTGGAGCTGTTCGTGCTGCGCAACCTGCTCAAGCACACGCTGCGCCATCTGGCGCGCTGGTCGGGGCGCCAGCGGGTGCGAACGCCGCTGATGCTCATGCCCGGCCGGGGATGGATAGAGCGCCAGCCGCTGGGCGTGGTGGGGGTGATTTCCCCGTGGAACTATCCGGTGCAGCTGGCGCTGGGGCCGGCCATCACGGCCCTGGCGGCGGGCAACCGCGTCATGCTCAAGCCCAGCGAACTCACGCCGCACACCTCGGCCCAGCTGGCAGCGCTGGTGGGGCAGTTTTTCGCGCCCGAGGAATTCGCCGTCATCGAAGGCGATGTGAGCATTGCCACGCAATTCTCGGGCCTGCACTTCGACCATCTGCTGTTCACCGGCTCGACTGCCGTGGGCCGTCGCGTGGCGCAGGCGGCGGCGGCGCACCTGACGCCGACGACGCTGGAGCTCGGTGGCAAGTCGCCCTGCATCATCTCCACCGACTGCGACCTGAAGGAGGCCGCGCTCAAGATCGCGCATGGCAAGCTCGTCAATGCGGGCCAGACCTGCATCGCCCCCGACTACGTGCTGCTGCCGCGCGGGCAGGAGGCGGAGTTTGCCGAGGCCTTTCGCACCGCGGCGCGGCGGCTGTTCCCGCGCTTTGCCGGCAATCCGGACTATGCGGCCATCCTCACCAAGCGCCACCTGGCGCGCCTGCGGCAGATGCTGCGCCAGGCCCAGGGCATGGGGGCGCATGTCGAGTGGATGGAGGATGGCGGAGCCGGCCAGGAGAGCGCCGACATGGCCTGGGGCGATGCCGTGGAGCGCCAGATGGCGCCGGCCCTGGTCTTCAATGCCACCAGCCAGATGCAGCTCATGCAGGAGGAGATCTTCGGCCCCATCCTGCCCGTGATCAGCTACGACAGGCTGGATGACGTGGTCTCGGCCATCAATGCGGGGCCCAGGCCGCTGGCGCTGTACTGGTTCGGCCGCGATGAGAAAGTGCGTGATGCCGTGCTGTCACGCACCATCAGCGGCGGGGTGACGGTCAACGACACCCTGCTGCACTTCGCCCATGAGAACCTGCCCTTCGGCGGCGTGGGCGACAGCGGCTGGGGTGCCTACCATTCGGAGCAGGGCTTTGCACGGCTGAGCCATCAGAAGGCGGTGTTCGTGCAGTCGCGCTGGTCGGGGGCTTCGATGCTGTATCCGCCCTATGGCGCAAGGTTCGACCGCATCATGGAGTTGATGCGCCGCTGGCTGTGAGCGAGGGGGTGATTTCTCGCCGTTGCCGGGCTTGCCTGCATCGTGAGAAATTGTCAACTGATTCCTTGCCAAGCCTTGTGTCGCGTGCGCCAGCTGCTCTTTTTTGGAGAGCACATAGCACATCCCAATGCCGAGGGCAAGAAAACGAGCACAGCCGTACTTGCGTGCATGGCTAAGAGCCGCAACGCACGCAAAAAGCGCGATTCCTGTGAAAATCACGCCCTTCTATTTTCACCTGTTTTCGTTTCGGTTTTTCCATGTCTAGTATCCAGGTTCGTCCAGCCACTCTCCGCGATGCAAAAGCGATTGCCCAGATCCATACTGCTTCCGCCATGGAGGCTTATCGCGGTCTGGTTCCCGATGACCAGCTCAAGAGCATGTCGTCGGTAGAAAAACGCCAGGCCTATTGGCGCGAAGCCATCGAATTTTGCGAACCCCAGGTTCAGGTTGCCATCGACGGCGACAAGATCGTCGGCTTCGTCGGTTTCGACCGCTCGCGCGATGAAAAGTCGCGCCAGACCACCGGTGAAATTTGGGCCATCTATGCCGCTCCCACGCACTGGAATCAGGGTGTGGGCGTGGCCCTGTGGGACGCCGCACGCGACGGCCTGCTCGAAGAAGGCTGCACCAATGTCACCTCGTGGGTGCCGCTGCGCAATGAACGCGCGCTGCGCTTCCATGAGCTCGCCGGCTTCAAGCGCGAAATGTCCACCGCCAAGACGGCCCAGGTCGGCGCTCTCAAGATCGAGGAAGTGCGGCTCAAGCGCGCACTGAACTGATCGATTCGCCAAACCATCCACCCATCACTCACGGAGCAGCAGGCCTTGTCCTCTTCCCAGAACTGGTCCCTGCTGCAGTGGCAGGAGCACGAGGCCACACAGGTTGCCCTGTGGCGCGCGGACAGCACCATGACCGCACCGCGCCGCATCGTCATCGCTGACGACAGCCTGGCCGCCGACAGCGCCTACCGCCTGGCCTGCGAAGGCCAGGCCATGCTGTGGCGCGGCGATTTCCAGAATGCCCGGCAGTTGCTGTCGGCCCTGGGCCGCCGCCTCGACAAGCCCGCACGTGAGACTTCCGCCAAGGCGCGCCATCGCCGCGCCGGCAAGGAAGACGCCAAGCCGGTCTTTCCCCACGCCTTCCACCTGCACCGCCAGGCACTGGCGCAGCGTGCGCGCATCCTGTCCAGCGTGATGATCGAGCTCGATACCCGCTGGCACTGTGCCCTGCGCCGCGCACCGGACTGGAGCGAAGCCTGTCGCGAAGCCTGGGGCGAGATTCCCGCCGACCAGGGTGCGCACAGCGTGATCGTTCCCCTGCGTGAACTGCTGGGTGCCCTGGGCGCACATGAGTGGCGCAAGAAGGGCGTGGCCCTGGCCGTGCCGGGCATGCCGGAGTTCAGCATTCATCCTCACTACGGCGTGTTCTCCCCGGTGCGCGGCGAGTACCTGGATCTGGTGGCGCAGGCGCCCCTGCCCGCCGTGGCCCAGCAGGCCGATGCCGCCGTCTGGGATATCGGCACGGGTACGGGTGTGCTTTCCGCTCTCTTGCTGCACCGTGGCGTGCGACAGGTGGTGGCCACCGACCTGAGCGACCGGGCACTGGCCTGCGCGCAGGACAACCTGCAGCGGCTGGGTCTGGCGCAGCGCGTGAGCCTGCGCAAGGCCGACCTGTTCCCTGAAGGCCGGGCCGCCTTGGTGGTCTGCAATCCACCGTGGCTGCCGGGCAAGGCCAGCTCCTTGCTGGAGCAGGCCGTCTATGACGAAGGCAGCCGCATGCTGCGCGGTTTTGTCGAGGGCCTTGCTGCACATCTGCTGCCGGGCGGCGAAGGCTGGCTGATTCTGTCGGATCTGGCCGAGCACCTGCAGTTGCGATCGCGCGAGGAACTGCTGGGCTGGATCGATGCCGCAGGCCTGCAGGTCCTGGGCCGCGAGGACATCCGCCCGCGCCATGGAAAGGCTGCGGACTCCACCGATCCGCTGCACGCGGCACGCGCCGCCGAGCTCACCTCGCTGTGGCGGCTGGCGCCGCGCTGATCGCGCGCGCGTCCACCCTTCGTTTCGTCTAGGCGCCCTGTGCCGTCGCTGCCTCCTGGGGCAGCAGATGCCGCAGGCGCTCGCGCAGGGCATCGGCGCGCTCGTCGCCCGCATGTTCCTGCACGGTCTGCAGCAACTGCAGGGCGGCGGCCTGCAGTGCCTCAAGATCTCGCGCCTCGCGCAGCAGATGGCGCAGCACCTGGGCCTTGTCCTCATGGCGGTTGGCGAACATGCGCTCGCACATATCGAACAGGTACATGCGTGTGCCGGCAAGATTCAGCGTGGCAGCGGTGCCGGGCGGGCTGGATTCCTTCGCAGCGGCCGGTGCCATGGAGGGGGCCTGAGCATGAGCCGGGGGTGATGATTCGGCGGCTTGGCCAGCCAGGCGCTGCAGGTGGCCGCTGGCGATCAGTTGCTCGATCAGTTCACCGGCCTGTGCACCCAGGACCTGCTGCAACTGCTCCTCGGTGCGGCCATCGGCCATCAGCAGCACCGAGCGCTCGCGCAGCGGCAGGCTGCGGCGGCCGGGCTGCAGCTCTTCAAGGGCCTTGGCGGTTCTTTGCAGCAGCATGGTGGGGGCAGGGAGTCCGACAAGCCCCGATTGCACGTTACATGAATGACCGTGGCGTGAAGAAGCCATGACAACTGGTCCGACCGGTGTTCTGCGGCAAGCGCACAATCGCCTGCCATCGCATGGGCGGGCGCTGATTTCCAGGGGCTGGCGGCCGATGCCGGTCGCAGAAATATTGTTTGATCTGTAACAGGAAGACGGGGCGCAGGCCTCGCGACATAGGTGATGAGACTGTTGCTGGCGCCCATGGAGGGCTTGCTTGATTTCGTGCTGCGCGATGTGCTCACGCGCGTGGGTGGCGCAGACCGCTGTGTCTCGGAGTTCATCCGCGTCACGGGGACCGTGCTGCCCGACAAGGTGTTCCTGCGCACCATGCCGGAGCTCAACAACGGCAGCCGGACGCTGGCAGGTGTCCCTGTGCGTGCGCAGCTGCTGGGCTCGGACCCGGACAGCATGGCGGCCAATGCGGCCAATCTGGCGCGCCTGGGTCCGGAAGGCATCGATCTGAACTTCGGCTGCCCCGCCAAAGTGGTCAACCGCCATGGCGGCGGTGCTGCGCTGCTGCAGGACCCGGAGCAGATCGCGCGCGTGGTGGGTGCCGTGCGTGCTGCCGTGCCGGCGGCCATGCCTGTGTCGGCCAAGATGCGCCTGGGTTTCAACGACACGACACTGATGACCGAATGCGCCCAGGCCATGCAGGCCGGTGGCGCCTGCGAAATCGTCGTCCACGCCCGCACCAAGCTCGACGGCTACCGTCCGCCTGCCTACTGGGACATGATCCCGCGCATCCGCGAGTCCGTGACCGTGCCCGTGGTGGCCAATGGCGAGATCTGGACGGTGGAGGATGCGCTGCGCTGCCGCGAGCAATCGGGCTGCGGCGATCTGATGCTGGGCCGGGGGATCGTTGCCGACCCAGGCCTGGCGCTGGCCATTCGCGCTGCCGTGGAAGGTGGGCAGATGCCAGCAGAACATGTTGCAGCACAGGTGTTCTGGAGCGATCTGGTGCCGCAGGTCCAGCGTTTCTGGGACATGGTCTGCGAGGATCTGGAGCCGCGCCAGCGCGCAGGCCGTCTCAAGCAATGGCTGAACCTGCTGCGCCGCCGCTTTCCCGAAGCCGAGCAGGCTTATCAGGAAGTGCGCACGCAGACTGACCAGCGCGATATCACGTTGTGGGTGCAAGCGCTGGCGCGGCGCCAGGAGTGGGCCGGGCTCTAGCGCGATCAGCCGGTCACAGCAGATGGTCGGGCGCCAGCGGGCCAATGAGCTTGAGCATCAGGCGCAGGCCCCAGCTGGCATCGGGCTCGCTGTGCTCGTCACCGCGCTCACTGTCTTCCGAGGCCCGCCACACCAGCTCGCCATCCTTGTCGAGCTCGACGCGCCAGCTGCCATCTTGCAGGCCCTCGTCAATGCTTTGCGTAGCCAGGCGGCCGAACTCGCGGCTGGCGATGAGCAGGGCAATCTCGGTGTTCTGCAACTGGGAGCGCAGATCCAGGTTCATCGAGCCGACTGCCACCAGATGCCCGTCCACCACCAGCAGCTTGGAGTGCAGCATTGCACGCGATGCGCCTGTGGAACCCGAAGGACCGCCGCCACCCGTGCTGCCCGAGCCGAATGCAGAGCGGACGCTGGCCGCCGTGCTGCGCATTTCGTAGAGTTCAACGCCCATCTCCAGCAGCGCCTTGCGGTGGCGCGCATAGCCGGCATGGGCCAAAGGTGCATCGTTGGAGGCCAGCGAATTGGTCAGGATGCGCACGCGCACTCCGCGTTGCCGTGCGCCACGAAACGCCTCCATCATGTCCGGGCCCGGCACGAAATAGGGCGAGACCACCAGCAGATCGCGCCGGGTCTTGCGCACCAGGGCCAGCAGGCCATCGACCACCGAATCGGCCTCCAGCACCGGACGCGCCGCCTGGCGCAGGGCGCCAGCCGGCTGGCCCATGGGCAGCGTGCCGGCAGGCCTGGCCTGCGGGCTGTTCGACGCGGGGCTGGCCTGTGCAGACGCATCCGTGCCAGCGCTTGTGATGGGGCCTGGGCCGTCATCCCTGTCCAGCGGAATTTTGGCGGGTTCATCCACCAGCACGGCGGCCGATGCCCAGGTCCAGCGAGCCTTTCGCAAATCCATGGGCTGCTGGTCCCAGATGATCCGGCGCTGTTCAGCCGTCTGGTCATCTGCCTTTGTCTCCTTTGCGGGAACGGCAGGTGTGGGGTCGTCCTCCTGCGCCTGGTCATCATCGCCCGCAAAGCGCTCGCGCAACTGCTTGAGTTCCTTGAGGCTGATCAGCGACTGGACGGGATAGGCGCGCTGGTTGTTCCAGTAGCTGTCGAAGCTGCGTGACAGGTCGCCGACCACCGGCCCCGCCGCCAGCACGTCGAGGTCCACGAAATTGCTGGCGCTGTCCGCATCGAAATACGCATCGCCCAGATTGCGCCCCCCGATCACGCCCATGGCGTTGTCGGCGATGAACAGCTTGTTGTGCATGCGCTGCTGGGCTCGCTGGAAATCCGTCAGCAGCGTATAGGCCCGGCCCAGCGCCGAGCTGCGCGCGCCCGCCAGGGGATTGAACATGCGCATCTCGATACCCGGCACAAAGGCCAGGCGCATGACCTGCGCATTCGCGCCCGTGCTGTGGAAATCGTCCAGCAGCACGCGCACGCGCACGCCACGCCGTGCTGCCTCGACCACGCCGCGCAGCAGGCGCTGCGTGCTCTCGTCGGCATGGATGGCGTAGTACTGCAGGTCCAGCGTCTGATGCGCTTCCTCGACCAGTGCCAACCGGGCGCCATAGGCCGCCTGGGCACCGGACAGGAGGGTGAAGGCGGAGGTTTGAGGCTTGACGCTGGCAGGCCGCAATTGCTGAACTAAAGACCCCAATGGCGTGCTTTGTGGGGCTTCCAACGCTGCAGTGACGGGGCGATCGACCTGGGAGGGCAAGCTGCTTGCGCAGCCGCAGACCACGGCGGACACCAGCAGGACAAGCGTGGTCCGCAGGCCTCGAAACAGGCTGGTGGGTGGAAGGGGCTGTAAGTTGCGAGCGCCGGACATGATTCGGAGATTTGGCCCAAGGATCGGTCAATCGGGTGTCGGACGGCTGCGCCAGCCGGTGGTCCAGGAAGCCGCTGTTCGCGTCAGAAGCTGGCGCGGTCCACAACGCGGGCCACAACGCGCAGATCTGGCCCGATGCGTTGCACATCATGCAGTGCCAATGCAAGGGCCTCGGACAGCGCGTCCAGCGGCCCGAAACTGGCGATGCCCATGCCACCCGTCCCCAGCAGCTTGGGGGCCAGGTACAGCAGCAGTTCATCGACCAGCCCCTCGCGTACCAGCGAGCCATTGAGCTTGAAGCCGGCTTCCACATGCAGCTCGTTCGTGCCGCGCGCCGCCAGGTCACGCAGCATGGCGCACAGGTCCACCTTGCCGTGCGCGTTGGGCACGGGAATGACGGTCGCGCCCAGGTCCTGCAGTGCACTGGTTTTCGATGCATCCCGGCTGCTGGTGTAGATCAGACAGCCGGCCGGGGCCTGGAGTACCCGGGCGGTGAGCGGCATGTCCAGCCGGCTGTCCACAACAGCGATGCGCGGCTGGCGCGGCGTAGCCACGTCCCGCACGTTCAGGCGCGGGTCATCTTCCAGCACCGTGCCTATGCCCGTCAGCAGGGTGCAGGCCCTCGCGCGCCAGGCATGGCCATCGGCACGTGCCTCGGGCGAGGTGATCCATTGGCTGACACCGTTGTGCAATGCGGTTGCGCCGTCAAGGGAACTGGCCGCCTTCATGCGCACCCACGGTATGCCGCGCAGCATGCGGCTGAAGAAGCCGATGTTCAGTTCGCGCGATTCGGCGGCACCTGGTCCCACCTCCACCTGTACACCTGCAGCACGCAGCCGCGCAAAACCTTGGCCAGCTACCTGGGGATTGGGATCGGTGAGTGCGCCTACCACCTTGGCAACGCCAGCGGCGATCAGGGCATCGCAGCAGGGACCCGTACGGCCCTGGTGCGAGCAAGGCTCCAGCGTCACATAGGCGGTGGCTCCGCGCACATTCTCGCCTTGTGCCGCGGCATCGCGCAGCGCCATCACTTCGGCATGTGGGCCACCAGCCTGCTGAGTGAACCCTTGGCCGACGACTCTGCCGTCAGGTGCCACCAGTACGCAGCCCACGCGCGGATTGGGAGAGGAAAGAAAAAGCGCCTGGGCGGCGAGCCCAAGCGCTTGGTGCATGTGTGGCACGGTGTTTGTCATGGTGCCAGGATGGTAGCAAGCCTGGGCTCGGTAAGCGCTTGGCGGATTGGCATTTACCCGGTGCTCACTTGCCCCAGCAGTCAGTAACGATGGTGCCTGTCGTGGCTCCGTTGGCCCCACGCAAGCCGCTTTGCGTCAAGGTGTAGTTGCCGCACTTGTCGCCTGTCTGGGCGCCCTTGGGGGTTGCCGTCAACGTGAAAGTTCTTCCATCGGTCGAGTTCAGTGAGATGTCGTATCGATTGGAAGGCACCGTGGCAAGCGCGCTGGGAAATGCTGCGGTCAGGGGGTAGGTCCCCGTGGCCGTGGAAGCCCTTTCAAGCCATTGCGCCGCCTGCAGAAGGCCTGCCCTGGCCTCCGCGCGGTGCCCGCGACGTATGTACTCGGAGTAGCTCGGTATGGCAATGGCTCCAAGAATTCCGACAACCGCCACGACGATCATCAATTCGATGAGAGTGAAACCCTGATTTTTTCTTTTCATGATGATCGTGTTGGTAGAACGAGGCATGGTCATTTGACTTGGCGCCAGCTGGGGCGCAAGGACTCTTCTGGCATTGGAGCCAGAGGTTCTTTGTTGTTCTTGGCGTCGATATCCAGAATATTCTTTTTCTGTGTGATCAGGTTGTGCGATCCCTTGCTGACCCGGGCTCGCGATACACCTGAATCATCGCTGTTGTATTTTCCATCCTTGTTCATGTCCACCAACTGTACCGTGGGGCGAAGGCCATCCATGATATTGATCATGGTGCGGTATTGACGCTCTTCATCTACGGACGTGGATTCGCAGCTTTCCACGCTGACATCCACATTCGATCCCTTGGCTGGTACTTGGGAATACATGACCAAAATATTGCTGCCATCGTAGAACTCCATGGGCTTGAGGAGCCGCTCTCCGATGGCAGGCATATCCATATACCAGCCATTGAAGTCGCTCCATGTAGTAACGCCCAGCTTGTCAACAGTATCGACGGTGGCGAAATCACCATTGCCGAGTTCGGTGATGGTCTGCTTGGCCAGCTTGGCGGTTGTCACCCCGACGCCCCATGCCTTTGGCGTGGGTATGCAATCTCCTCCCCGGCTGCAGGAAGCATCGCCTGGATGGACTTCGATCAGCGTCCTGGTATTGTCTGTGAACCGGTAGCGGGTTTCGTCAAGCACAGAATACAGGGTTTGTACCTGAACATTGTTGGGATCATCCTTCGTGACGTTACGCCCCGTTCCGAACGCTACCATCATTCCTCCGACGCGAACGATTTTTGCGTCCTTGCCCGAACCCTTGGCCATGGTACGGTCATTGGCCTGCACAGTCGGTGCAACCGTGATGGGCTGAACATTCGTGCGCAGAGAGGAATTCAGTGCGGTCGGTCCTCTTGCCGTGAAAAGAGGCTGACCACCCAGCGCTACCTGCCACTTGCTTGGGCGAGCGCTCGTGATATCGAATTTCCAAAGATTGCCGAGGTTGTCTCCTGCATAGGCCACGTCTGGGCGGCCATCTCCATTGATGTCGACCAAGCTGGGGGCGGAAAGCCCATTGTCCGCAGCCAATCCCGTTCCGGGGATATCGGCCGTGACCGGGATGCGCAGCAGTTCCTGGTTACCGTCCAGGTACTGGATCAACAGTACTGGCCGCTGGTTGGAGCTGTTGTATCCGTTGCCCATCACCACGGCCCAGCGTCCATCGTTCATGGCGGTGATCTGCGTGGTGCGCATAGGGTCATTCTCATCCAGCACTGGGCGTGCGGTGATATGCCCGATGTCCCTGTCTTCCGCCACTTCCTGGGTGCATGCCGCAAGCTCGGCCGCACTGATACCTGTCAAGGGGCATGTCGGCGTTTCCGACGCATCCCGGGACCGGTCCAGCTTGACGAGCGCCTGGGCATTCGCCTCGGAAAATCCGGGTGTTCCTCCACTGAGATTTGCGCTGTCCGGATTGGTCACGTCCAGCACAAAATAGCCTTTGCCGCCGGCTCCCAGAGTACCTACCAGCAAGGTGCGCCAGAAGGAGTTCGATCCGGAGCTCAAATAGACATCCCCGGTCATCGGGGAACCATCGACAAAATATCGATGGCTGGTGTTGAAGGTAGGGTCGGCGAGAGACTTCAACGAGGGAATGATGCCTCTGGGGACATAGGCAATCTTCTCGCTGCCATCCACGGCAGAGAATCCATGCAGCATGCCGTCGTTGCCTCCGACATAGATCACGGCCGGACGTGAGCTTCCGCTAACGAAGCTCAGATAGCCCGGAAGAGCATAGTTGCTGGACGGCTTTCCAGTAAACCAGACGACAGAGTTGATGATGTCGCCCTGGCGGCTTTTGCGCTCACGAAAAGGGCTGCTCGTCGTGTAGCCGCTGGTTTCAGAGCCTTCGTAGCGTCGATCACCACGGACATAGTTGAGAATATTCTCGCCTTTGGTCCCCGTCTTGGCGATGACATCATTGGAGTTCAGGCCGAGTGATGCCTTTTGCGCACTGCTGAGAAAGGAATCATCGGTGGCCCACTTGAATGGCACGCCACCCCTATATCTGTTGGAGTCCCATTTGTTGCTCCATGTGAGAATGAGGCGGGTATTGATGTCTGAGATGGCATCGAGCTTGTCGGCCGTATTCTTCCCTCCCCAGCTGGCGGTCGAGACGGTCGTGCCGTCTTTCTGCACGGTTTCCGCCGTGACGAAGCCTTTCCAGTAATTCTGCGGCTCATAGGCACCGGTGAACTTGCCAACGTCGTTTCGCGACGCATTGGAGCCGCTGGTGGCCGTGGATGTCAGGTCGGGGTCCGTCTGAGTGTTGATCTGGCCGAAGATTTCCCGGAAGGCCTTTTCCAGGTCTTCGCCTTTCTCCACCGCATAGAAGCGGCCGCGGCCGTTCAGGGCAGCGTGCCAGAGGTCCAGTGCATTGCGCGACTCTGTGCTGGCTGTCAGATTGGGCCAGGTGGTGCTCCCCTTGGCCAGATCCGGAAAGCTGCCGTCATAGCCGAATGGCACCATCTGCGTCGGACGTGTAATGGAGGAATAGCTCCAATCGAACGCCATTTTGCTGAAGCCAATGGTGTAGGTGACCATGTGCGGCCAGGTGGCCGGGTTGTAGCGGGGGTTCCAGTAGCGATCCAGCGTGACGGAGCTGCCGCTGTCGTTGGTGAATGTTTCCACGGACGGTGCCTTGCGGTAGTCCGCGGTCGGCTGCATGGTCCCAGTCAATCCCGAGGTCTGCATCGGGGTGGCCCAGCTATAGAAGGCCCAGTCGGCCAGGGTGGTGCCTGTGGATGTGTCGCGGTAAAGGGCGGACTTTTTCTGGTCGGCCGCGCCACTGCCGCCATACACCATGTTGTCGCTGAGCGCCAGGTTGGTGGCATTGTCCCGTCGGGTGCTGTCGGGGACACCGGTGGCGGTTCCGTTCCAGCGTCCGTCGGTCATCATGATGTGGTAATTGCGGCGGCAGGCAAGATAGGGCGCTCCCGTATTGCCTGGATCGCTGGCCCAAGGGCCATTCTTGCTGAGTCCGCGTCGCATGTAGCTGTCGGCCTGGCTGAACATCAGATGCGATGGTGTGCCACCGCCAGGATTCAGGTTGCTGATGAAGGAGATGAAGTTCGCACGATGCGTGCTTTGCAGCGGGCGCATGGAGTTCGTATTCATCTGGACGGCGCCTCGGCTGTCGGCACTGTCCACATTGTCGGCATTGGACGAGTTGCCGTTGTTCCACATGCCTTGCCATGCCAGCCGGATTTTCTTGTCGGGCAGCAGCGTCGTATCACGGAAGATGCCGCCGGATCCGTTCTTTCCGACGAGTGCATACTTGAGGACGTTGACACGGCGGCTAGTCATCGGCCAAGTGCCATCCGAATTGGGCTCGGTCTGGCTGCTGGCGCCGCTGGCACTTTCCGTGTCAAGCCGAAAGTTCATGCTCCCTGAATCATCGATGGAAATGATGACGTTGGGAGCCACATACGGCTCCTTGGTACCGGGCGGCGACTGTGCCAGGTCCAGGGCCCAAGCGCCTTGCGGAAGCAGGGCCGTCGCAGCGGCACAGGACAGTAGGGTGCGGGAGAACAGCTGGTGAGGGATAGGGGGCTTGCGTTTCATGTCTGCGCCTCTTGATGTTTGTGCCGAGTGGTCGGATTCGTTTGCGGGTGCAGTGACTGGGCCGTGGGCCACCTAGTTCTTGCGCTTTTGCTGTGCATAGGTCTGCTGCAGAACCACCATGGTGTTGGGCTTGCGGCCATAGGCCAGGGCCGTGATGCGGTACACCACATAGGGCTTCAGGTTGAGCGACAGCAGGTTGGTCGGGGTGTCTGCGATAAGTCCCATGTTCTTGGTGTTCAGGTAGGGCAGCACCTCGATCCAGTACCAGCCGCCGCGATCGGCCGCGCTGGTGTCGGCCAGGATGGGATTGGCGGGCTTGCTGGTGGAGCCCAGCGAGGCGCCTGTGTACTGGCCATATCGGGCCCCCACTCCTGCCGTGGTCAGCTGCGCCAGTGTGAGTCCCAGCCTTTCGTCGCTGTTATTCCAGAAGTCCTGTTTGTCGCCGCGCTTGCCGCAAAGGCCCTGTGAACAACCGGTACCCAAAGAGGACAATAGAGGGGCGATCTCCTGGGTTTCCAGCGGAATCTTGGCCGTGGTGCTGGTGCGGCACACATTGTCCTGACCCGTGCAGACAGTGCCGTCGGCCTTTTCGCCGCGAATGTCGAGTTCCGCATCCTGCAGCAGCGCCTGAGCGGCCTCATAGGCGCGCTGGTAGTCGGCATCATTTCCGACGACAAGCTCGTTGAACAGCGATGTGCGTGACGCCCAGAGCGCCAGCAGCATGGACAGCATGACGAAAATGATGACGACGAACAGCGCGACACCCCGCTGCTGCCGAGAGGCATGGTTGGCAGTCTTGCGATGCATTGCTGGCTTTCTCGTGAATTCAGAGCACGGAGCCGATCAGGCCCTGGCTGCGCAGTTGGAAGACATTGCGATAGGCAATGTGCATGCGCCGGTTGCGCTGGCCGGTGAGCGTGGTCATGTTGACGGATGTGCCATTACAGCCGACATAGCTGCTGCCCGCAGGCAGATCGATGGGCTCATTGCCATAGAGGACAAGGCAGACTTCCACGCCCCGTACCTTGCTCCACTCCACTGTCGTCCAGGCATCGACGTTGGCCGATGGAACATACTGGATGCCCGGCGAGCCCGGCTTGGTGTTGTCCTGGATGAGATAGCGGACCTGGAAATCGGCCACGTTCTGTACCAAGGTCTGCGCGGCCGCGCCATTGCCACTGCATTGCAACTGGCTGCCGCTCAGCTGAAAGACGTTGTCTATGCGCTGGTCTGCACTGCTGTTGGCTGGCCCGCCCACGCAGTTGCGCACCTGGGACTGCTCTGCGGCATCTGTGTAGACAAGTTCCTTGTAGCGGCGATAGCCGACGGTCAGGGTGGTGGGCGTGGCCGTTCCACTGACCGTATTGAGCGACGGGTCAAACTCCAGGCCGGAGTCGCTTTTAGCCGTCGTCTCGAACGCCACGGGTGTCGAGGTCACCAGGGCAGCCGCGGGCTTCTGGTTTCTGGGATCGAGGTTCAGGTACAGGGAGCCCGCCTGGCGCAGCTGAAGGCCGATGACGCGCATGGCATAGGCCGCTTGCTGCTGGATGCCGCTGGCGTCGCTGACCGTGCCGGACACGCCACGGGACACCATGAGCGCGGCCGTGGCCACGGCGACGACCAGCAGGCCGACGGCCACGCCCACCATCAGCTCAAGCAGGGTGAAGCCTTTCTGAGCCAGGGGACGGGCAAAGGCATGCCGGCGAGGCCGTATCGGCAGGTGCGGCAGGTTTGGTTTCATGATGCGGGGCGCTGCCATGATCAGAATCCTGGGCAGAAGTATTGGGGAATCGCTTCACCGCTGCCGAAGTAGGGAGCGCAACGTGCAGCCAGCGGAAGGTATTGGAGATGGCAGGTGTAGCCATCGGGGCAGGAGGTTGCTGTCGTGCCGCCTCCGCCTGAACTCAGCGTGCCATCGGCAGCCCGGACTTGCGTGGCATCGATGTTGTCCCTGTAGGCCTTTTGATTGGCCTGACTGCTGTCGGACAGGTCACGCTCGTTCTCGCGCCAGGCGACCATCACGCCGATCTGCCGGCGGTTGGCGCCGACTTCTTCACCCGGAGCAAGAAAGATGCTGGCCTGGCCCAGGGGCAGTGTGTTCTTGACCGTCTGCTTCCATACACCCAGGTCGTAGGCTGCCAAAAGCGTGCGGTTGCACGAGGCCGCCTGGCAATCGCCAGGGGCGGGCGTGGTGTTGAAATCGGCGACATAGGCATCGGCATCCCTCAGCACGCTGGGGTTGACCTTCATGCGCTCGCCCAGATCCTCGATCAGGCGGATGGCCTGTGCGCGCCGGACCGTGGTCTGGGTATCCGTCAGCGTACGCATCTGCGTGCCCAGAATGCCCAGGATGCCCAGCGCCGCCACGACGATGGCGACCAGGGATTCGATCATCGTGAGGCCTCGTTGGTTGCGGCGCTCTGCCGGCTTGCTGCGTTGGAGTCTGTGCATGTTGCTTTCTCTAGAACGGTTCAGGAGCAGGATTCGCTGCCCTTCATCTGCACGATCCTTCCGCCCGTGCCTGTGCAAAGACGGACGGCGCTTCGGTCGCTGGCGATCTTGCCTTCGGGAACGAGCAGGAGATCCATGGCCGCTGCCGCGGTACCTCCTCCATGCGACAGCATGCCCCAGCGGTCCACGGCAATGGAGCCCGTGCTGTCGGCGAGGGTGATCTGGACGCGGCTCGGGGGCGCGGTCTGCTGCAGCACCGTGTTGCCGCTGGCCACTTGCCAGCCACACCCCCACTGGGTGTTTCCGGTGGCATTGGCGCAGCCATTGCCATTTGCGGCCTTGGCGATAGTGACGTTGCCGCCGCGCTTGAGGGCCTCGGAGCGGGCAAAATAAATCGTTGCCTGGAGATCCTCGGCAACCTGTCGCACGCGCCAGCGCTCCATCAATGGGGTGAAGCTGGGCGCTGCAAGGGCGGTGAGTATGGCCAGGATGGCGACCACCACCATCAGCTCAAGGGTGGTGAACCCTTTGCGGCGTCGGGCGGGTGCCTTGGCGTGTGTCAGCCGTTGTAGGTGCAATGCGTGCATGCGCAGATGCTAGGCATTGCACTCGCGGGCAGGTGAGCGAACCGGATGAATGGATGCGGCCGCTGGATGGATGGCGGGCCAGGGTTGTCGCAGGGGATTGTGGCTGGCCTGCGGCGCTACCGCGACCAGCATTCCGCCGCGCTGGTGCCGGTTGCGAGGTTCAGTGTCTCCCGCACACCCGTATGTGTCAGCGCGAAATCTCCACAGCGGTGCCCTATCTGTGAGCCTCGGCGCGTGGCGATCAGGGTATAGGCCTCGGTGGTGTTTCCTGAATCCAGGCTGATGGTGTAGCGCTTGCTGGAATCGCGGGTCCAAGTCAGGTCTGCAGGCAGCTTGGTTGGATAGACCCCGTTGGCCGTGGCTGCGCGCTCCAGCCATTGCTGGGCCTGCAGCAGGCCGGCGCGGGCATCGGCACGGTGGACTCCGCGGATGTATTCGTTGTAGCTGGGCACGGCGACGGTGCCGAGGATGACCATGACGGCCACGACGATCATGAGCTCTATGAGTGTGAAGCCCGGGGGAGGAGGGCGGCGCATTGTGCGGCTCATTTCATTTGGCGCCAGCTGGGGCGCAGGGATTGCTCGGGCATGCGGGCGAGGACGTTGCGGCGACCATCGGTGTCGTAGCCAATGGCGTGATGGCCTTTGTTGAGCAATGTCTGGGATCCCCCGGAGACGGTTGCGCGCGAGGCTTCCTGATCCGCCGTGTCGTAGACGCCGTCGCCGTTGCTGTCCATCAATGGAACACTGGGCCGCTTGCCATCCATGATGTTAATGAGCGTCAGAAATTGGCTTTCCTCGCTCACATTGCAGGCGTCAGCGGGACGGTTTATGGCTTCACCAGGACGCTTGGAGGATCTTGCGGGTATCTGGCTGTAGATCGCGAGGAGGTTGCTGCCGTCGTAGAAGCGCATCGGCTTGAGCAGGCGCTCGCCTGACAGGGGAAGGCCCATGTACCAGCCTTTGTGCCGCGTCCAGTCGAGGTCGGTGGCGGAGTCCACTCGCCAGGTGCCATGGCCTACGGCCCCTTGCGTCTGATGGCTCACCGAGCGTTTGGCCAGCTCACCGATGCCGGATACAGGGGCTGGGCGCTGCCCTGCAGGCAGCTTGCACTCAGAGTCCGAGTCATCCGTGCAAGGCTGTACCTGGCTGTCCGCGAGCAGCTTGTAGCGGGTGTTGTCGAGGATGGAATAGATGCTCTGCACCGCCGTGTTGCCAGTGTCCTGCTGGGTGATGTTGCGTCCTGTGCCGAATGCCACCAGCATGCCGCCCACAGTCACGCGTTCATCGCTTCCTTTAGGGCCTGTGGTGACGCTGTACCGGTCATTGGCGCGTACGGACGCAGGGGCGGTAATGGGCTGGCGCAGCGCGCGAGAGGCCGTTGGCGAACTGCCACCCATGGCGGTGTACAGCGGCCGGCCGTTGAAGGCCATGCCCCAAGCGGAGGAGGCATCGCTGGCGATGATGAATTTCCACAGATTGCCCTGGAGGTCGCCCGCATAGACCACATCGGGCCGGCCATCGCCATTGATGTCCACGAGGCGTGGGGCGGAGAGCCCATTGTTGGTGGTCTCCGGTGTGGTGCCGGTGGGGATGTCGCCTGTGGCCACGATGCGCAGCAGTTCCTGGTTGCCGTCGAGGTACTGGATCAGCAGCACGGGCCGCTGGTTGGTGCTGTGGTAGCCGTTGCCCGTCACCAACGCCCAGCGGTTGTTGTTCAACTGCGTGATCTGGATGCTGCGTTGCGGGTTGGCATCGTCCCGCACGGGGGCTGCAAGGATATGGCCCAGGTCCTTGTCTTCCTGGCAAGTGGTGCGCTGCCAGAGGTCTGCGGAGATGGCGCAGTCACCGGGATCGCTGTTGCGGGTCTGGGTGCGGTCCAGCAGGACCAGCGTGCCGGCGCCGTGCTCGTTGAAAGCCTCTGGGTGCGTGATGTCCAGCACAAAGTAGCCTTTGGCACCGGCGCCCGGCATGCCTGCCAGCACGGTGCGCCATTGCGGGGATGCATGGCTGCCTGAGTTGATGTCGCCGCTCATGGCAGAGCCGTCCACGAAGTAGCGATGCCGGGTGTCGTAATCGAGATCGGAAAGGCGTGCCAGCCCCGAAATCAAGCCACGGGGGATGTAGGCGATCTTCTCGCTGCCGTCAGTGGCAGAAAAGCCGTGCAGCATGCCGTCGTTGCCGCCCACGTAAATCATGGGCTGGCGCTTCTGCTGGGCGAGCGCATAGGCCGCGTAACCCGGCAAAGGCGAGTTGTCCACGGGGCGGCCGTTATGCCAGATCTGGGCGTTGACGATATCGCCCTGGCGCGAGCCGCGTTGGCGAAAAGGGTGGGCCGGGTCAGGGCGCGGCGGTTGTCCCGCAGCTTCCATGCGGCGGTCGCCACGTATGAAGTTGAGTCTGTGCTTGCCCAGTTTGTCTGCCCTGCCTTCGGCATCGACGCTGAAAGACGCCTTCTGGGGGCGGTCCAGCTCATGCCATTTGAAGGACACGCCCCTTTGCAGTCTGTCACTCCAGGTCAGGATCAGGCGCTCATTGAGTACCTGTTGATCACTGAGTGCATCCAGGTGGCCAGCCGTGCTTTTGCCTTGCCAGCCGGCTGCTGCGGTGATGCTCCCGTCGGCTTGGACCGTTTCTGCGTTGATCCAGCCGCTCCAGGCGGCTTTGGAGCTGTAGCGTGCCGTGAATATGTCCACGCCTGACTGTGCAATCACGCTGCCGTTGGAAGTGGCTGAGCTGCTGCGGCCCTTGGCATCGGCTGGCTGGCCTGTCGGGCAGTCTTCAATGGGCGTGGCAAATTCGTTGTCTTCTCTCTGTGCCGGGGAAACTGGCGTGCCTGCCTCAGAGAAACGTTGTGCCTGGCTGTTTTGCGCGGCCAGGAGTGCGGCTATCACGGCTGGCAGCAGGAGGGTTCGGAGCCCAGGGTGGAAGAGATAAGGCATGTCAGATGTTCTGAGTCAGTCGCGGCGCTTCTGGCGCGCATAGGTCTGTTGCAGCACCACCTGGGTGCCGTTCTTGCGGCCGTGAGCGATGGCTGTGATGCGATAGATCACCTGCGGCTGCATGTATAGGGCCAGACGTGGAGAGTCGTTGGCGATGAGACCTGAGTTCCCTGCGTTGGCGTCATAGGGCAGGATCTCTATCCAGTACCAACCCCCCCTTTCCTGTCTCACGGCTTGCCAGGATGGGATTGCTCTTGCCTTCAGAAATGGCGCCCGTGAACTGGCCGTAGCGTGCGGCTACATCGGTGGCGGTCATCTGGCTCAGCGTGATCCCTTTGGTCTCGTCCACGTTGTTCCAGAAGTCCTGAGGCCCTGTGCGCTTGGTGCACAGGGCGTCTCGGCAGCTTGTGGGGGTGGCTCGGTTCAGGTTGGCCAGCAGCAGACCTACCTGCTGGGTTTCCTGGGGAAACTGGGTGATGGTTGCAGCGTTGCGGCAGACGGATGGCTGGCTGCTGTTGGCGATGCATGCGGCGCCGTTGGCCTGTTCGCCTCGAATGTCCAGTTCGGCATCCTGCAGCAATGCCTGTGCAGCTTCGAGGGCGCGTTGGTAGTCGGCATCGTTGCCCACGAACATCTCGTTGAACAGGGCGCTGCGCGATGCCCAAAGTGCCAGCAGCATGGAAAGCATGACCAGGGTGATCACGATGAACAGTGCGGCGCCTTTCTGGCGCTGCGTGGCACAGGTGTGGGCATGCCGCATGCCTGCTGCTTTGGCGGTCATCCAGCCATCCCCTGGCTGCGCAACTGGTACACGCTGCGAAAGACCATGTGCAGGCGCCGGGTCCTGGGCGCCGGCAGCGTGGTCATGTCGATGGATTCGGCTGTGCCGTCACTGCTTGCGCAATCGGTGTAGCGGCTGTCGGCGGGCATGTTGATGACTTCGATCCCGAAAAGCACCAGACAGACCTCGGCGGCAACGACGCGTGACCAGTCCTGGCCCACAGCGGCTGCGTTGACGTACTGCAGGCGTGCATCACCTTTCGGCGACTGGATCAGATAGCGCACCTGGAAGTTGGCGACGTTCTGGGCCAGTGGCTGGGCTCCCGCAGAGGGTGCTCCGGTGCAGCGCAGGGTGTTTTTGCGGGCGTCCAGCGCAAAGCGGCTCAGGATCAGGTTGTGGCTGTTGGTCTGGCCCAGGCAATTGCGCTGCAGTGAAGTTTCTATGGCCGAGCCGTGCAGCGGTTGCGTGTAGTTGCTGTAGCCCACGGTGAGCTTGTATTGAGCGCGGCCTGGCGCATCAAGGCCCAGGATGGTGTCGTGCGCAGGGTCGAAATCTTGTGCGCTCGCCTCG
This sequence comes from Delftia sp. K82, assembly GCF_002193035.1. Classification (NCBI taxonomy): domain Bacteria; kingdom Pseudomonadati; phylum Pseudomonadota; class Betaproteobacteria; order Burkholderiales; family Comamonadaceae; genus Delftia; species Delftia sp. K82. The sequence goes on from NZ_MYFL01000001.1 coordinate 683,440, forward strand.
AATGCAACGGGGTCCGCCACGTCAACGGTGTCTGTTCCCTTTTTTCCAGACGAGAGAAGCAGCCGAAGAGACCCCGCCTGCCGGATCTGCCGGCCCATGACGCGGAAGATATGGGATGCCTGCTGCTGCAGATGGCTGGCATCGCTGACGGTGCCGGAGACGGCGCGTGATGCCATGAGTGCGCCCAGGGCCACACCGATGATCAACAGTCCCAGGAGAAGGCCCACCAGCAGTTCGACCAGGCTCAAGCCCCGTTGACCAGGCTGCACCAGGGTTGCGGCGGCGATGCGGGTGTGCTTCATGGGCTTGCGCAGAAGAACTGGACTGCGTTGTTGGCAAGATATGGCGCGCAACGAGCGCTGAGCGCTATGTACTGCAGGTGGCAGGTTCTGCCGGTGGGGCAGGCCATGGCTTCGTCGCCGTGTGTGCCATCGCTATGGAGTCCGATGGGTTTTTTGTAGCCGGCTTTGCTGGATTTCTCGTTTTCACGCCAGCTGATCACGATGCCCAGGTGGCGTCCGTTGCTGGGGTCGTCTGTTGCAGGGAAGACCTTGGCTGCTCCGCCTGGCAGCAGTTGGTGCACGGAAGCCTTCCATAGCGCGAGGTTGTAGCTGGCCAGCGTTTCCGGGTCGCATGGGGTGGCGCTGCAGTCGGCGGTGGATTCAGGGGTGTGATCCCAATCGGATTCGTAATTGCCCATCTGCCCGAGGGAGTTGGGATTGGCGTGGGTGCGCTCGCTGAAGTCTTCGATCAACCGGATGGCCTGAGCGCGGCGCACGCCGCTTTGGGTGTCGGCCAGGGTGCGCATCTGCAGGCTCAGGATTCCCAGAACACCCAAGGCCGTGACGACGGTGGCAACCAGGGTTTCGATCAGGGTGAAGCCTTCGGCGTGCCGAGCGTGGGTACTTGTCAGGCGCATGGAATGCCTTCCCGGCCGACCACCCGGATACGTCCGCCGGACGAAACGCAGACGCCTTTCGCTGCAGCAGAGACGAGGCCGGCGGAAGACGGGGCGACGGCGAAGCCCATGGCAGTGAATCCACCCATTTGTCCCCACCGGTTCACACTGATGATGGCGGCGGATCTGGAACGGATGACAAGGGTGCGAGCGGGAGTGTCGAAGCGCTGCAGTTCTTCCCGGGGATCCCAGCGCTTATTGCCATTGCGGTCAACGAACACCACCCAGCCGCAGCCCCAGTCCGCGTGACGTGCAGCCAGAGTGCAGCCGTTGGTGCCTTGGGGTAGCTTCTGGATGAAGACGCTGCCCCCGCGCCGGACTGCTTCGGAGCGCGCGTATTGCAGCGTCGACTGCAGGCCCTCCACGGTCTGGCGAACGCGCCATCGCTCGATGATGAGGTGGAAGCTGGGTGCGGCCAGCGTGGTGAGCACGGCGAGGATGGCGACGACCACCATCAGCTCGATGGCCGTGAAGCCTTTTGCGCCCGGGTGGGCCTGAGGCCAGGTCGATGACATGTCTTGAATCCCTCCCCGTCGATCTGCTTGCGAAGCGCTGGTTGTTTTTGCCCGCTGCTCAATCTATTGGGGTTCTTCGTACATGTCTTTCAGACAAATCTGTTTCTGTCCTCAACAATTAGGAGTCGTACCGTTGGTGCAGGGTCACCCGGCATGACGATGCGTCAAAAAATCCAACGGTGACAAGGTATTGCCGGCTTTGTCGCTATCGGACTCCGGGGTAGGACTGTTTTTGTTGGGAGAACGCTCAGCGCTGCTGTCTGCCGGGTGGCGGCCGGGTATATCCGGCGCATGCCCCGGCGTTGTGCCGGCCCTGGCATTCGCGGTACAGCCGCTTGTCGCGTTGTTCGGGCGATTCCTCGGAACTGCTGCGCTGGGTTGGAATACGGACTCGCTGTCCGCCTTTTTTGCGCTTGGCGCCTTGCGCAGCCGATGTGTCGGAGCGGTGAGGGCTCGCCTGGGCCGGTAGGGCCAGGCATAGGGCCGCGACCAGGCACAGCAGGGTGCATTGCTGCCGATGTGCGCGCCAGGTTGCAGCAGTGAATGAAAAACGCGTCGCCATGGTGTTGCCCTCCCGTGATCTATGAATGTCTGCAGGTTTTGCGGCATTCTGGGCGGGCTGTCGGCCGACATGGCATGGGGTCACAAAGCATGTGTGGATGCTGGACTGGGCGCGCTTGTTATAATCCCAGGGTTTTGCATGGTGCAAGACGCACGTCGGGGCCTTTCCAGTCCCGGCGCAAGTAACCAAGGCTGCCTCCCTGCTTTTGTCTGTGAGGGGCCAATTTCAAAGGAAAAAAAATGATCGCATCTTCCGTGAAAGCTGAAGTCGTCAAGTCCAACGCACGCTCTGCCAACGATACTGGCAGCCCAGAAGTGCAAGTGGCTCTGCTGACCGCACGCATCAACGAGCTGACCCCTCACTTCAAGCAACACGCCAAGGACCACCACGGTCGTCGCGGCCTGCTGCGCATGGTGAGCCGTCGTCGCAAGCTGCTGGACTACCTCAAGTCCAAGGACGCTGATCGCTACACCGCACTGATCGCCAAGCTGGGCCTGCGCAAGTAAGCACGGTGGGAGATCAAAACGCCTGAGTTAGCCTGTCTAGCTCAGGCGTTTTTTACTTCGGAGAATGCAAGACAGAGCGAAGCTGTGTCATTCCAGTGCTGCTGATTTGATAGCAGTAAATCCAGCACTGGAATGGCATCGTGTTCTGAATTGCTCTCCATCATGGCCCGATGAGTGCATCGGTCCACCCATTCCAAAGGAGCAACAATGTCCATCTTCAACAAAGTCACCAAGACCTTCCAGTGGGGCCAGCACACGGTCACCATGGAAACCGGCGAGATCGCCCGCCAGGCCTCCGGCGCCGTGCTGGTCAACATCGATGACACCGTGGTGCTGGCCACCGTGGTGGCGTCCAAGCAGGCCAAGTCCGGCCAGGACTTCTTCCCGCTGACCGTCGATTACATCGAGAAGACCTACGCCGCAGGCAAGATCCCCGGCAGCTTCTTCAAGCGCGAAGCCAAGCCCAGCGAACTCGAAACCCTGACCAGCCGCCTGATCGATCGCCCGATCCGCCCGCTGTTCCCCGAGGGTTTCTACAACGACGTGCACGTGGTCATCCACACCGTGTCGTTGAACCCCGAAGTCGATGCCGACATCGCCGCCCTGATCGCCACCTCGGCTGCCCTGTCCGTGTCGGGCATTCCCTTCAATGGCCCCATCGGTGCTGCCCGCGTGGGTTACATCAATGGCGAGTACGTGCTCAACCCCGGCCAGACCCAGCGCAAGGATTCGCAGATGGATCTGGTCGTGGCCGGTACCGAAGCCGCCGTGCTGATGGTGGAGTCCGAAGCGCAGCAACTGCCTGAAGACGTGATGCTGGGCGCCGTGGTCTTTGGCCACGAGCAAGGCCGCATCGCCATCGAAGCTATCCATGAACTGGTGCGCGAAGCCGGCAAGCCCGTCTGGGACTGGGTCGCTCCCGCCAAGGATGAAGAGCTGATCGCCAAGGTGGCGGCACTGGGCGACGAAGCCCTGCGCACGGCCTACCAGATCCGCAACAAGCAAAGCCGCACGCAAGCCTGCCGCGAAGCCTACGCCGCCGTGAAGGCCGGCCTGACGGCCCAGGGCGTGGAGTTCGACGGCGTCAAGGTCGAAGGCATGCTGTTCGACATCGAGGCACGCATCGTTCGCAGCCAGATCCTGGCCGGCGAGCCGCGCATCGACGGCCGTGACACGCGCACCGTGCGCCCCATCGAAATCCGCAACTCCGTGCTGCCCCGCACGCACGGCTCGGCCCTGTTCACGCGCGGCGAGACGCAGGCCCTGGTCGTGTCCACGCTGGGCACCGAGCGCGACGCGCAGCGCATCGACGCGCTGGCTGGCGAGTTCGAGGACCGCTTCCTGTTCCACTACAACATGCCTCCCTTTGCCACCGGCGAAGTGGGCCGCATGGGCTCGACCAAGCGTCGCGAAATCGGCCACGGCCGTCTGGCCAAGCGCGCCCTGGCGGCCTGCCTGCCCAGCAAGGAAGAATTCCCCTACACCATCCGCGTGGTGTCGGAAATCACCGAGTCCAATGGCTCCTCGTCCATGGCTTCGGTCTGCGGCGGCTGCCTTTCGATGATGGATGCAGGCGTTCCGATGAAGGCCCACGTGGCCGGCATCGCCATGGGCCTGATCAAGGAAGACAACCGCTTCGCCGTGCTGACCGACATCCTGGGTGACGAAGATCACCTGGGCGACATGGACTTCAAGGTGGCTGGCACCACCAGCGGCATCACTGCGCTGCAGATGGACATCAAGATCCAGGGCATCACCAAGGAAATCATGCAGGTCGCCCTGGCCCAGGCCAAGGAAGCGCGCATGCACATCCTGGGCAAGATGCAGGAAGCTATGGGCGAAGCCAAGGCCGAGATCTCGTCCTTCGCTCCCAAGCTGTACACGATGAAGATCAATCCCGAGAAGATCCGTGACGTGATCGGCAAGGGCGGCTCCACCATCCGTGCACTGACCGAAGAGACCGGCACGCAGATCGACATCGGCGAAGACGGCACCATCACCATCGCTTCCAGCGATGCCGCCAAGGCCGACGAAGCCAAGCGCCGCATCGAAGAGATCACGGCCGAAGTCGAAATCGGCAAGATCTACGAAGGCCCGGTCACCAAGATCCTGGACTTCGGTGCTCTCGTGAACCTGCTGCCCGGCAAGGACGGTCTGCTGCACATCAGCCAGATTGCCCACGAGCGCGTGGAGCGCGTCGCCGACTACCTGCAGGAAGGCCAGATCATCAAGGTCAAGGTCATGGAGACCGACGAAAAGGGTCGTGTCAAGCTGTCGCTGAAGGCGCTGACCGAGCGTCCTGCCGGCATGGAGCGCAGCGAGCGCCCCGCGCCTGCCGAGCGTGAGTTCCGCCAGCCGCGTGAGCCCCGCCAGCAGCGCGAGTTCCGCGAGCCGCGTGAACCCCGCGAGCCCCGTGACGGCGGCCGTCCGGCTGCCGAGGGCGAGCAGCAACAGCAACAGCAGCAGTAATGCCCGGCAAGGCCCATTCCCCAAAAGGGGGGGTGGCCTTGCAGGTGCATGTGGTGACTGGCAAAAAGCGCTGACCTGTTCAGCGCTTGTGGCATTTTTGACAGGGATTGCGAGGTCGAAAGATGGAAAAGCAAATCATGCGTGCCGTGGAGCTCACGGACTTTGGTGCTCCCGAGGTATTGCGCCTGGGCGAGCGTCCGCTGCCCGTTGCGGGTGCGCAGGAGTTGCTGATCCAGGTGTCGGCCAGTGGTGTCAATCGCCCTGATGTGTTGCAGCGCAAGGGGCACTATGCTCCGCCGCCTGGCGCCTCCGATCTGCCCGGGCTGGAAGTGGCTGGGGTGATCGTGTCGGGCGACGACGAAGCCATGCGGCTGGCAGGCCTGCGCGTGGGAGACCGCGTGTGCGCGCTGCTGGCCGGTGGTGGCTATGCGGAGTACTGCGTTGCGCCCGTGGCCCAGTGCCTGCCCATTCCGGCAGGGCTCAGCGAGGTGGAGGCTTCGGCATTGCCCGAGACCTTCTTCACCGTCTGGAGTAATGTGTTCGACCGCGGTGCCTTGCAGGCGGGTGAAACCCTGCTGGTGCAGGGTGGCAGCAGCGGCATCGGCGTGACGGCCATCCAGCTGGCCAAGGCGCGCGGCGCCACGGTCATCGTGACCGCTGGCTCCGATGCCAAGTGCGCCGACTGCCTCAAGCTGGGTGCCGACCATGCCATTAACTACCGTACGCAGGACTTTGCCGCGGAGGTGCAGCGCATCACCGAAGGCAGGGGCGTGGACGTGATCCTTGACATGGTGGCGGGTGGCTATGTGGCACGCGAAGTGCAAAGCCTGGCAGAGGATGGCCGCCTGGTCATCATTGCGGTGCAGGGTGGCATCAAGGCAGAGTTCGACGCGGGCCTGGTCCTGCGTCGCCGTCTGCTGGTGACGGGCTCCACACTGCGTCCGCGGCCTGTGGCTTTCAAGGCAGCCATCGCCCAGGCCCTGCGCCGCGAGGTCTGGCCGCTCATCGAGGCAGGCGACATTCGTCCTGTGATCCATAGCACCTTTGCTGCCGCTGATGCCGACAAGGCGCACGCGCTGATGGAGTCGAGTCAGCACACCGGCAAAATCGTTTTGACGTGGTAACCATGAAGAAGAAACTCATCGTCGGCAACTGGAAGATGAATGGCAGCCTGGCTGCCAATGCCGTTTTGCTCAAGGCCCTCAAGGAGGGTCTGCCCGAGGGGGGCAATGCGGGCGTGGCTGTGGCCGTGCCTGCCGTCTATCTGGCCCAGGCCCGGGCCCAGCTTGAAGGCTCGGCCATCGGCGTGGCCGCGCAGGACGTGTCGCAGCATGAATCGGGTGCCTATACGGGCGAGCTGTCGGCCGCAATGCTTCGGGATTTTGGCGTGCGCTATACGCTGGTGGGGCACTCGGAGCGCCGCCAATACCATGGCGAAACCGATGCCGTGGTGGCGCTGAAGGCGCAGGCTGCGCTGGCCAAGGGCGTCACGCCCATCGTCTGTGTGGGTGAAACGCTGGCGGAGCGCGAGGCGGGGCAGACCGAAGAAGTGGTCAAGCGCCAACTGGCGGCCGTGATCCACCAGGTGGGTCAGTGCATCAATGAGCTGGTCGTGGCCTATGAGCCCGTCTGGGCCATTGGCACCGGCAGGACCGCCACGCCGGAGCAGGCCCAGCAGGTGCATGCCGTGCTGCGCGCCCAGCTGGCGGCTGCCAGCCAGCAGGCCGATCGCATCGCCTTGCTGTACGGCGGCAGCATGAATGCCTCCAATGCAGCCCAGCTGCTGGCCCAGGCCGACATTGACGGTGGCCTGGTGGGCGGAGCGTCGCTCAAGGCGGCCGATTTCCTGACCATCATCGCTGCGGCCTAGTAAGCCGGGGCGGTTTTTCCATTCGCTTTTTTAGCTCTCGCGTTACTAGCAGGTACAACCAATGAATGCATTCGCAAGCGTGATCCTCGCCGTTCAGATGCTGTCGGCTCTCGGCATGATCGGCCTGATCCTGATTCAACACGGCAAGGGTGCCGACATGGGCGCCTCGTTCGGCAGCGGCAGCTCCGGCAGCCTGTTCGGTGCCTCGGGCAGCGCCAACTTCCTGTCGCGCTCCACGGCAGGCCTGGCCACGGTGTTCTTCGTGGCCACACTGGCGCTGGCCTATCTGAGCAATGCGCGTCCCGTCAGCTCGGGCAGCGTGCTGGAAGGTGCCGCACCCATCACGGCGCCGGCTCCTGCGGCCTCTGGCGCTACTGGCGAAGTGCCTGCTCCTGCTGCAGGCCAGGCGCCTGCTGCCGGTGCTGAAGGCGCCGCCCAGATCCCCACGAAATAATTTCGAACAAAGTCCTCGGTCCTCCGGGTCCGAGGGTTTTTCAGAGTAGAATCTAGAGATTGTTCGGTAGGCGGAATCTTTGCAACGGAGATAAAGAGCCAGCCGAAATCAAGACTTGCCGTCGTGGTGAAATTGGTAGACACGCTATCTTGAGGGGGTAGTGGCGAAAGCTGTGCGAGTTCGAGTCTCGCCGACGGCACCAAGATATAACTAAGAGCCTGCCCTGCTGATCAGGCTGATCGGTGCGGGCATGCCTTTCAAGGTAGCCGCACACGATGAACATCGACCAGTATCTTCCCGTTCTTTTGTTCATTCTCGTCGGCATGGGTGTCGGCGTAGTCCCCCTGGTACTGGGGTATGTGCTGGGTCCGAACCGGCCCGATGCCGCCAAGAACTCCCCCTATGAATGTGGCTTCGAGGCCTTCGAAGACGCGCGCATGAAGTTCGATGTGCGCTACTACCTCGTCGCCATCCTGTTCATCCTGTTTGATTTGGAAATCGCCTTTCTGCTGCCCTGGGCCGTTGCGCTTCGGGACGTGGGTGGGGCTGGTTTCGCCGCTGTCCTTATTTTCCTGACCGTTCTCGTCGTGGGCTTTGTCTACGAATGGAAGAAGGGTGCGTTGGACTGGGACTGAAGCGGGTTCACTAAGGAAACACGATGATCGAAGGCGTGATGAAAGAAGGCTTCATCACCACGAGTTACGACTCTGTGGTGAACTGGGCCAAGACGGGCTCGCTGTGGCCCATGACATTTGGTCTGGCCTGCTGCGCGGTGGAGATGATGCACGCTGCGGCGGCGCGTTACGACATCGGTCGCTTTGGCTCGGAAGTCTTCCGTGCCAGCCCGCGGCAGTCGGACCTGATGATTGTGGCCGGCACCCTGTGCAACAAGATGGCGCCCGCCATGCGCAAGGTCTATGACCAGATGTCCGAGCCCCGCTGGGTCATCTCCATGGGCTCGTGCGCCAACGGCGGCGGCTACTACCACTACAGCTATTCCGTGGTGCGCGGCTGTGACCGCATCGTGCCGGTCGATGTCTATGTGCCTGGCTGCCCCCCCACGGCGGAAGCCCTGATCTACGGCATCATCCAGCTGCAGCAGAAGATCCGCCGCACCCATACCATCGCTCGCGTCTAAGGGCTAGATGATGACTGCTATTGCGATTCACCCCGAAGTGCTTCGGGATGTGGTGGCTGCTGCCTTGGGCGACAAGGCGCGCAGCGTGACCGTGGCCCTGGGCGAAGTGACGGTCGAAGTGTCCGCCGCCCAGTATCTGGAGGCCATGCAGGTTCTGCACACCGCCCCGGATTGCCGGTTCGAGGTCCTGGTGGACCTGTGCGGCGTGGACTACTCCACCTATGCAGAAGTCGGGCGTGAAGGCCCGCGCTTTGCCGTGGTATCCCACCTGCTGTCGATCAGCCTGAACCAGCGCCTGCGCGTTCGTGTCTTTTGCACCGACGACGATTTCCCGGTGGTGGCTTCCGTCACTTCCGTCTGGGCGGGTGCGAACTGGTTCGAGCGCGAAGCGTTCGACCTGTTCGGCATCGTCTTCGACGGCCATGACGACCTGCGCCGCATCCTGACCGACTACGGCTTCATCGGCCATCCCTTCCGCAAGGACTTCCCGCTGTCGGGCCATGTGGAAATGCGCTATGACCCCGAGCAACAGCGCGTGGTGTACCAGCCGGTCACCATCGAGCCCCGCGAGATCACGCCGCGGATCATCCGCGAAGACAACTACGGGGGCCTGCACTGAAGGCGCTCCAGGCGCCTTTTTGATGGACGACCATGGCTGAAATCAAGAACTATTCCCTGAACTTTGGTCCGCAGCACCCGGCAGCGCACGGCGTGCTGCGCCTGGTGCTGGAGCTCGACGGTGAAGTGGTGCAGCGCGCAGACCCGCACATCGGTCTGCTGCACCGTGCGACAGAAAAACTGGCAGAGAGCAAGACCTACATCCAGTCGCTGCCCTATATGGACCGGCTGGACTACGTGTCCATGATGTGCAACGAGCACGCCTACTGCCTGGCCATCGAGAAGCTGCTGGGCATCGAGGTGCCCATCCGCGCCCAGTACATCCGCGTGATGTATTCGGAGATCACCCGCATCATGAATCACCTGATGTGGCTGGGCTCCAGCGGCAACGATGCGGGCAGCTCCACGACGCTGATCTACACCTTCCGTGAGCGCGAAGATCTCATGGACATGTACGAGGCGGTTTCGGGCGCTCGCATGCACGCGGCCTACTTCCGTCCTGGCGGCGTCTACCGCGACCTGCCCGACACCATGCCGCAGTACAAGGCCAGCAAGGTGCGCAATGCGCGCTCGGTCGAGATCATGAACCGCAACCGCCACGGCTCGTTGCTGGACTTCATCGACGACTTCACGCAGCGCTTCCCCAAGTGCGCCGACGAGTACGAGACCCTGCTGACCGACAACCGCATCTGGAAGCAGCGCAACGTGGACATCGGCGTGGTGACGGCCGAGCGTGCCATGAACCTGGGCCTGACCGGCCCCATGCTGCGTGCCTCCGGCGTGGCTTGGGACATGCGCAAGTCGCAGCCCTATGAGGTCTATGACCGCATGGACTTCGACGTGCCCGTGGGCAAGACCGGCGACTGCTACGACCGCTACCTGGTGCGCGTGGCCGAAATGCGCCAGTCCAACCGCATCATCAAGCAGTGCGTGGACTGGCTGCGTGCCAACCCGGGCCCGGTGATCGTGGACAACCACAAGATTGCTCCGCCGCCGCGCGAAGGCATGAAGTCCAACATGGAAGAGCTGATCCACCACTTCAAGCTCTTCACCGAAGGTTTCCGCGTGCCCGAAGGCGAGGCTTACGCGGCCATCGAACACCCCAAGGGGGAGTTCGGCATCTACATCGTGAGCGATGGGGCCAACAAGCCCTACCGCCTGAAGATCCGTCCGCCGGGATTCGCCAATCTGTCCGCCATGGACGAAATGTGCCGAGGCCACATGCTGGCCGACGCCGTGATGGTGCTGAGTACCCTGGACATCGTGTTTGGAGACGTTGACCGATGATTACCGAAGCGACCAAGGAGCGCTTTGCGCGCGAGGTGGCCAAGTACCCGGCCGACCAGAAGCAGTCTGCCGTGATGGCCTGCCTGTCCATCGTGCAGCAGGAGCAGGGCTGGGTCAGCGCCGAGAGCGAGGCCGTGATTGCCGAGTTCCTGGGCATGGCCGAGATCGCGGTGCATGAAGTCACCACGTTCTACAACATGTACAACCAGCGCCCCACGGGCACGTACAAGCTGAACGTCTGCACCAACCTGCCTTGCCAGCTGCGCGACGGCTACAAGGCGCTGCACCATCTGGAATCCCGCCTGGGCATCAAGATGGGCGAGACCACGCCTGACGGCATGTTCACGCTGCAGCAGTCCGAGTGCCTGGGCGCCTGCGCGGATTCGCCGGTGATGCTGGTGAACGACCGCTGCATGTGCAGCTTCATGAGCAACGAGAAGCTCGACGAATTGATCGACGGCCTGCGCGCCGCGGAGGGCAAGGCATGAACGCCGCCGCACAATCGGTCCTGGCCAAGTTTGCCTCTTCGGGCAGCGAGACCTGCTTTCACGACCGCCACATCAATCCGCAGATCTACGCCGACCTGACCGGCGCCAACTGGTCCATCAAGGACTACGAGGCACGCGGCGGCTATCAGGCGCTGCGCAAGATCCTGGGCAAGGATGGCAGCGAAGGCCTGACCCAGGACCAGGTGATTGCCACCGTCAAGGAATCGGGCCTGCGCGGCCGCGGCGGCGCAGGTTTCCCCACGGGCCTGAAGTGGAGCTTCATGCCTCGCCAGTTCCCGGGCCAGAAGCACCTGGTCTGCAACTCGGACGAAGGCGAGCCTGGCACCTGCAAGGACCGCGACATCCTGGTGCACAACCCGCACATCGTGATCGAGGGCATGATCATCGCCGCCTACGCGATGGGCATCTCCCTGGGCTACAACTACATCCACGGCGAAATCTTCGAAGCCTATGAGCGCTTCGAGGCCGCGCTGGAAGAAGCCCGCGCTGCCGGCTACCTGGGTGACAACATCATGGGCAGCAGCTTCAGCTTCCAGCTGCACGCGCACCATGGCTTCGGCGCCTACATCTGCGGCGAAGAGACGGCGCTGCTGGAGTCGCTGGAAGGCAAGAAGGGCCAGCCGCGCTTCAAGCCGCCGTTCCCGGCCAGCTTCGGCCTGTACGGCAAGCCGACCACCATCAACAACACCGAAACCTTTGCGGCCGTTCCCTGGATCATCCGCAACGGCGGCGCTGCGTACCTGGAGTGCGGCAAGCCCAACAACGGCGGCACCAAGATCTTCTCGGTCAGCGGTGACGTGAACCTGCCCGGCAACTACGAAGTGCCGCTGGGCACGCCCTTCAGCAAGCTGCTGGAGCTGGCCGGTGGCGTGCGCACGGGCCGCAAGCTCAAGGCGGTGATCCCCGGTGGATCGTCCTCGCCCGTGCTGCCGGCTGACATCATCATGGAATGCACGATGGACTACGATTCCATCGCCAAGGCCGGCTCCATGCTGGGCTCGGGCGCCGTGATCGTGATGGACGACTCGCGCGACATGGTCGAGAGCCTGCTGCGCCTGTCCTACTTCTACCAGCACGAGTCCTGCGGCCAGTGCACCCCTTGCCGCGAAGGCACGGGCTGGCTGTGGCGCGTGGTCAACCGAATCGAGCACGGCGAAGGCCGTCCTGAAGACATCGAGCTGTTGGACTCGGTGTCCGTGAACATCATGGGGCGCACGATCTGTGCGCTGGGCGATGCGGCAGCGATGCCGGTGCGCGCCATGATCAAGCACTTCCGCCACGAGTTTGAAGCGAAGATCCAGAACGCTTCCAAGCAGACGGTCCACGCCGCCTGATCGCGAGAAAAGCATATGGTTGAAATTGAACTGGACGGAAAGAAGGTGGAGGTCGCCGAGGGCTGCATGGTCATGCATGCAGCCGAGAAGGCAGGCACCTACATCCCGCATTTCTGCTATCACAAGAAACTTTCCATCGCCGCCAACTGCCGCATGTGCCTGGTGGATGTGGAAAAAGCCCCCAAGCCCATGCCCGCCTGCGCCACGCCCGTGACGCAGGGCATGATCGTGCGCACCAAGAGCGAGAAGGCGATCAAGGCACAGCAATCGGTGATGGAGTTCCTGCTCATCAATCACCCGCTGGACTGCCCGATCTGCGACCAGGGCGGCGAATGCCAGCTGCAGGATCTGGCCGTGGGCTACGGAAGCTCCGCCTCGCGCTACGAGGAAGAAAAGCGCGTGGTCTTCCACAAGGACGTGGGCCCGCTGATCTCCATGCAGGAGATGAGCCGTTGCATCCACTGCACCCGCTGCGTGCGCTTCGGACAGGAAGTGTCCGGCGTGATGGAGCTGGGCATGATCAACCGCGGCGAGCACTCCGAGATCACCACGGTGGTGGGCGATACGGTGGACTCCGAGCTGTCGGGCAACATGATCGACATCTGCCCCGTGGGCGCGTTGACCAGCAAGCCCTTCCGCTACAGCGCCCGCACCTGGGAGCTGTCGCGCCGCAAGTCGGTCTCGCCCCATGATTCCACGGGTGCCAACCTCATCGTCCAGGTCAAGAACCACAAGGTTCTGCGCGTCGTGCCCTTTGAGAACGAAGAGGTCAACGAGTGCTGGATCGCCGACCGCGATCGCTTCTCCTACGAAGCCCTGAACAGCGACGAACGCCTGACCCGCCCCATGCTCAAGCAAGGCGGCGAGTGGAAGGAAGTCGATTGGCAGACCGCCCTCGAATACGTGGCCAACGGCCTGCGCCAGATCAAGAATGACCATGGCGCATCCGCCATCGGTTCGCTGGTCAGCCCGCACAGCACGCTGGAAGAGCTGTACCTGGCTGGCAAGCTGGTGCGTGGCCTGGGCAGCGAGAACATCGACTACCGCCTGCGCAATGCCGAGTTCACCGCCGCCCAGGGCGTGCAGTGGCTGGGCACGCCTATCGCGTCGCTGTCCAAGCTGCAAGGCGTCCTGGTGCTGGGCTCCAACCTGCGCAAGGACCATCCGCTGTTCGCGCAGCGCATCCGCCAGGCTGCCAAGCAGGGCTGCGCCGTGCTCGCCATCAATGAGCGTGTCTACGACTGGGCCATGCCGGTGACGGCGTCCATCGTGGCTGCCCCGGACTGGGCCCAGGCGCTGGCCGATGTGGCCGCCGCCGTGGCGCAGGAAAAGGGCGTTGCCGCTCCCGTGGCCGCCGCCGACGTGCATGCCGAGGCCCAGGCCATCGCTGCCGCGCTGCTGCGCGGCGAGCGCAAGGCCATCTTGCTGGGCAATGCCGCTGCGCACCACGCACAGGCATCGACCCTGCTGTCGCTGGCCAACTGGATTGCCGAGCAGACCGGTGCCTCGGTCGGCTACCTGACCGAAGCCGCCAACACGGTGGGTGCACAGTGGGTGGGTGCACAGCCTGCCGCCTCGGGCCTGAACGCAGGCCAGATGCTGGCCGGCGGCCTCAAGGCCGTGCTGCTGCTGAACAACGAACCCGTGTTCGACTCCGCTGCCGGCGCCCGCGCCGCAGAGGCACTGGGCAAGGCCGAGATGGTCGTGACCCTGAGCCCCTTCAAGGCCAACATGGAATTCAGCGACGTGCTGCTGCCCATCGCCCCGTTCACGGAAACCTCGGGCAGCTTCGTCAATGCCGAAGGCCGCCTGCAGAGCTTCCACGCCGTGGTCAAGCCGCTGGCCGAAGCCCGTCCGGGCTGGAAGGTGCTGCGCGTGCTGGCCAACCTGCTGGGCGTGCAGGGCGTGGACTACGAGACGTCGCAGGACGTGCTCGCAGCCGCCACCGCCGCTGCCACCAGCGTGCCAGCCAACCTGCTGGGCAACGGTGCGCCTGCCGTGAATTCCATCGCCAACGGTGCCGGCCATGCCGCGCCCGTGGTGGCCAGCATTTATCAGCTCGACAGCATCGTGCGCCGCGCGACATCGCTGCAACTGACGGCAGATGCACGTCAGGCTCGTGAGGGAGGCGCCGCATGATTGACGCACTCAAGACGGCCGGTGCCGGCCTGATCGCCGCCCCCTGGTGGACCGACGTGGCCTGGCCCGTGCTCTGGATCCTGCTGGGCATCGTTGCCATCGTCGCCCCGCTGATGGGCGCCGTGGCCTACCTGACGCTGTGGGAGCGCAAGCTGCTGGGCTTCATGCAGGTTCGCATGGGTCCCAACCGCGTGGGTCCCTTCGGTCTGCTGCAGCCTCTGGCCGACGGCCTGAAGCTGCTGACCAAGGAACTGATCCAGCCCACGGCTGCCGCCAAGGGCCTGTTCTACGTGGGCCCGGTGATGGCCATCATGCCCGCCCTGGCGGCATGGGTGGCGATCCCCTTCGGCCCCGAAGTGGCGCTGGCCAACGTCAACGCCGGCCTGCTGCTGATCATGGCCATCACTTCCATCGAAGTCTATGGCGTGATCATTGCGGGCTGGGCCTCCAACTCCAAGTACGCCTTCCTGGGCGCGCTGCGCGCATCGGCACAGATGGTCAGCTATGAAATCGCGCTGGGCTTCTGTTTCCTGGTCGTGATCATGGTCACGGGCAGCATGAATCTGACGCAGATCGTGCTGAGCCAGGGCCAGGGCCAGTTCGCCAGCATGGGTGCCAGTGTCCTGTCGTGGAACTGGCTGCCGCTGCTGCCGATCTTCGTGGTCTACCTGATCTCGGCCGTGGCCGAGACCAACCGCCACCCCTTCGACGTGGTCGAAGGCGAAGCCGAAATCGTGGCCGGCCACATGGTCGAGTACTCGGGCATGGGCTTTGCCATCTTCTTCCTGGCCGAGTACGCCAGCATGTGGCTGGTGTCCATCCTGGGCGTGATCATGTTCCTGGGCGGCTGGCTGCCTCCGTTCGACTTCCTGTCGTTCATCCCCGGATGGATCTGGCTGGCGGCGAAGACTTTCCTGGTCGTGTCCATGTTCATCTGGATCCGTGCCACCTTCCCGCGCTTTCGCTATGACCAGATCATGCGTCTGGGCTGGAAGATCTTCATTCCCGTCACCCTGGTGTGGCTGGTCGTCGTGGGTGGCTGGATGCACTCGCCTTGGAACATCTGGAACTGAGCGGAGCAAGAATGTCTGCGGTTGCTGCTACCCCATTTTCGATCAAAGATTTCCTCAAGAGCTTCATGCTCTGGGAACTGGCCAAGGGCATGGCCCTGACTGGCCGCTACACCTTCCGCCGCAAGGTCACGGTGCAGTTCCCCGAGGAAAAGACACCCCTGTCGCCGCGTTTTCGCGGACTGCACGCCCTGCGCCGTTATGACAACGGCGAAGAGCGCTGCATTGCCTGCAAGCTGTGCGAGGCGGTGTGCCCGGCCATGGCCATCACCATCGAGTCCGATGTGCGTGACGACGGCTCGCGCCGCACCACGCGCTACGACATCGACCTGACCAAGTGCATCTTCTGCGGCTTCTGCGAGGAAAGCTGCCCGGTGGACTCGATCGTCGAGACGCATATCTTCGAATACCACGGAGAAAAGCGCGGCGACCTGTACTTCACCAAGGACATGCTGCTGGCCGTTGGCGATCGCTACGAACCCGAGATTGCCGCCGCCAAGGCTGCGGACGCCAAGTACCGCTGAAGCGGCTCCTTGATCACTTG
This sequence comes from Delftia sp. K82, assembly GCF_002193035.1. Classification (NCBI taxonomy): domain Bacteria; kingdom Pseudomonadati; phylum Pseudomonadota; class Betaproteobacteria; order Burkholderiales; family Comamonadaceae; genus Delftia; species Delftia sp. K82. The sequence goes on from NZ_MYFL01000001.1 coordinate 699,413, forward strand.
AAAAGATTCGATCCATGGACGCCAAAACTGGTTTCTTCTATCTGTTCTCGGTCGTGCTGCTGTTTGCAGCCTTCCGGGTCGTCACGGCACGCAACCCCGTGCATGCCGTGCTCAACCTGATCCTGGCCTTCTCGCAGGCTGCCGGCATCTGGCTCCTGCTCAAGGCCGAGTTCCTGGGCGTGACCCTGGTGCTGGTCTACCTGGGCGCCGTGATGGTGCTGTTCCTGTTCGTGGTGATGATGCTGGACATCCGCATCGACGCCGTGCGCCAGGGGTTCTGGAAGCATTTCCCCTTCGCTGCCCTGATCGGTGCACTGATTGCCTTTGAAATGGGCATGGTGCTGATGGGCGGCTTCAGCGGCGTCGAGGAGCCCAAGGCCATTGCGGCCACGGTCAACGCTGCCGGCCAGACCGTGCAGTACTCCAACACCCAGGCCCTGGGCAAGCTGCTGTACACCGAATACCTGTACCCCGTCGAGATCGCTGCCGTGATCCTGCTGGTGGCCATGATTGCCGCCATCGCCCTGACCCTGCGCAAGCGCAAGGACAGCAAGGCAGTGAACCCGGCCCAGCAGATCCGCGTGCGCGCAAAGGATCGCCTCGAGCTGGTCAAGGTGCCGGTCACCCAGGCGCCGCAGGCACCGGCCGCCGAGGCAACCCCCGCCGTGGAGACAAAAGCATGACGTTGACTTTGGGCCATTATTTGACGCTGGGCGCCATGCTGTTCGCGCTCTCCGTCGTTGGCATTTTTCTGAACCGCAAGAACCTGATCGTGCTGCTGATGGCCATCGAGCTGATGCTCCTGGCCGTCAACACCAACTTCGTGGCGTTCTCCAGCTATCTGGGTGACATGCACGGCCAGGTGTTCGTGTTCTTCATCCTGACAGTGGCAGCCGCCGAGTCGGCCATCGGTCTGGCGATCCTGGTGCTTCTGTTCCGCAACAAGACCAGCATCAATGCGGAAGATCTCAACTCCCTCAAGGGTTGAGTCCGCCGTAACTTGCAAGGTTCTTAAGAATGAGTCAAACACTCTCTGCATCCATGCTCCTGGCGGTGCCGCTGGCACCGCTGGCGGGCTCCGTGCTCGCGGGCATCTGGGGCACGGCCTTCGGCGGCAACAAGATCGGTCGCGGCGGCAGCCATACCCTCACCATCGCGGGCGTGCTGATCGCCTTCATCCTGTCGGCCATCACGTTCAACAGCGTGATCTTCGACGGCGCGCGTTTCGACCAGTCCATCTACACCTGGATGGAAATCGGCGGCCTGAAGATGGAGGTCGGTTTCCTGATCGACAGCATCACGGCCATGATGATGTGCGTGGTGACCTTCGTGTCGCTGATGGTGCACATCTACACCATCGGCTACATGCAGGAAGATGACGGCTACAACCGTTTCTTCTCCTACATCTCGCTGTTCACCTTCTCCATGTTGATGCTCGTCATGAGCAACAACCTGCTGCAGCTGTTCTTCGGCTGGGAAGCCGTGGGCCTGGTGTCCTATCTGCTGATCGGCTTCTACTACAACAAGCCCACGGCCATCTTCGCCAACATGAAGGCCTTCCTGGTCAACCGTGTGGGTGACTTCGGCTTCATCCTGGGCATCGGCCTGATCGCTGCCTACACCGGCACCATGAACTACGGCGAAATCTTCGCCAAGCTGCCCGAGATCCAGAACACCCTGCTGCCGGGCACCGGCTGGCTGCTGGTGACGGTGACGGCCATCTGCCTGTTCATCGGCGCCATGGGCAAGTCGGCACAGTTCCCGCTGCACGCCTGGCTGCCCGATTCGATGGAAGGCCCGACCCCCATCTCGGCACTGATTCACGCCGCCACCATGGTGACGGCCGGCATCTTCATGGTCTCGCGCATGTCGCCGCTGTATGAGCTGTCGGACACGGCACTGAGCTTCATCCTGGTGATCGGCTCCATCACGGCGCTGTTCATGGGCGTGCTGGGCATCATCCAGAACGACATCAAGCGCGTGATCGCGTACTCCACGCTGTCGCAGCTGGGCTACATGACCGTGGCCCTGGGCGCCTCCGCTTACTCGGTGGCCGTGTTCCACCTGATGACCCACGCCTTCTTCAAGGCCCTGCTGTTCCTTGGCGCCGGCTCGGTGATCATGGGCATGCACCACAACCAGGACATCCGCTGGATGGGTGGCGTGCGCAAGTACATGCCCATCACCTGGATCACCTTCCTGCTGGGCAACCTGGCTCTGATCGGTACGCCGTTCTTCTCGGGCTTCTACTCGAAGGACGCCATCATCGAAGCCGTGCACGCCACGAACCTGCCGGGCGCAGGCTTCGCGAACTTTGCGGTGCTGGCCGGCGTGTTCATCACGGCCTTCTACTCCTTCCGCCTGTACTTCATCGTCTTCCACGGCAAGGAGCGCTACGACCAGAACCCGGACGCGCACCACGATGACCACCACGGTCACGATGACCATCATGCCCATGACGACCACCACGGCCATGGCCACGATGCCAAGCCGCACGAGTCGCCCCTGGTCGTGACCGGTCCGCTGATGCTGCTGGCCATCCCCTCGGTGGTGATCGGTGCCATCGCGCTGATGCCCATGCTGTTCGGTGACTTCTTCAAGGGCGTGATCCACGTCGATGGCGCAAAGCACGGCGCCATGGCCGAACTGGCCGAGAAGATCCACGGCTGGGTGCCCATGGCACTGCACGGCTTCACGGCCGCGCCGTTCTGGCTGGCACTGGCAGGCGTCGTCGTCTCCTACCTGTTCTACATGGTCAAGCCCGAAGTCCCTGCGGCCATCAAGTCGGCCATGCAGAAGATCGGTGTCTACCAGGCACTGGAAGGCAAGTACGGCGTGGACTGGGTCTACGAAAACATCTTCGCCCGTGGTGCACGCGCCTTCGGCAGCTTCTTCTGGAAGGTCGGCGACCAGGCCATCATCGATGGCGCCATCGTCAACGGTTCGTGGAAGCTCATCGGCCGCATCGGCCAGTGGGTGCGCAAGCTGCAGTCGGGCTATCTCTATCACTACGCGTTGGTCATGCTGCTGGGCGTGTTCGCTCTCATGACGTATTTCGTGTGGCTCAACAAGTAGTAGAGGAAGAACAAAAATGCATTGGTTGAGTCTTTCAATCTGGGTGCCGATCGCATTCGGCGCCCTCCTGCTGGCCCTGGGCCGCGAGGACCAGGTCAAGGCAGTGCGCTGGCTGGCCCTGGTCGGCGCCCTGGCCGGCCTGGCGGTCACGCTGCCGCTGATCCAGCAGTTCGACAACAGCACGGCTGCGATGCAGTTCGTGGAGAAGGCGCTGTGGATCGAGCGCTTCAACATCTACTACCACCTGGGCGTGGATGGCATCTCGTTCTGGTTCGTGCCGCTGACGGCCTTCATCACCGTGATCGTCGTGATCGCGTCGTGGGAAAACATCACCGAGCGCGTGAACCAGTACATGGGCGCGTTCCTGATCCTGTCCGGCCTGATGGTCGGCGTGTTCAGCGCACTGGACGGCCTGCTGTTCTACGTGTTCTTCGAAGCCACGCTGATCCCGATGTACCTGATCATCGGTATCTGGGGCGGACCCAACCGCATCTACGCGGCCTTCAAGTTCTTCTTGTACACGCTGATGGGTTCGCTCCTGACCCTGATCGCGATCATCTATCTGTACACCCAGTCCGGTGGCAGCTTCGAGATCCTCGACTGGCACAAGCTGCCGCTGTCCATGACGGCCCAGACGCTGATCTTCTTCGCCTTCTTCGCGGCCTTCGCCGTGAAGGTGCCGATGTGGCCGGTGCACACCTGGCTGCCCGACGTGCACGTGGAAGCACCCACCGGCGGCTCCGCCGTGCTGGCTGCCATCATGCTGAAGCTCGGTGCCTACGGTTTCCTGCGCTTTTCCATGCCCATCGCACCCGATGCCTCGCACAAGTGGGCCTGGCTGGTCATCGCGCTGTCGCTGGTCGCCGTGATCTACGTGGGTGTGGTCGCGCTGGTGCAAAAGGACATGAAGAAGCTGGTGGCCTACTCGTCCGTGGCCCACATGGGCTTCGTGACCCTGGGCTTCTTCATCTTCAACCCGCTGGGCGTTGCCGGCGGCATCGTGCAGATGATTGCCCACGGCTTCGTGTCGGGCGCCATGTTCCTGTGCATCGGCGTGCTCTACGACCGCGTGCACTCGCGTGAAATCGCCTCCTACGGCGGCGTGGTCAACACCATGCCCAAGTTCGCGGCCTTCGCACTGCTGTTCGCCATGGCCAACTGCGGCCTGCCCGCAACGGCCGGCTTCGTGGGCGAGTGGATGGTGATCCTGGGTGCCGTCCAGTACAACTTCTGGATCGGCCTGGGCGCTGCCACGGCGCTGATCTTCGGCGCCGCCTACACCCTGTGGATGTACAAGCGCGTCTACCTGGGTCCGGTCACCAACGACAATGTGCGCGGCCTGACCGACATCGGCAACCGCGAGTTCCTGGTGCTGGGTCTGCTGGCCATCGCCGTGCTGTACATGGGTCTGTATCCCAAGCCCTTCACTGACGTGATGGATGTGTCCGTGGCCGAGCTGCTCAAGCATGTGGCCATGAGCAAGCTGCAGTGACCAGACTGAAACGAGAGAATCGAGATGATTGACAACATCAGCTGGCTGGCCATCTATCCGGAGATCCTTCTCCTGGTCATGGCCTGCGTGATCGCCCTGGTGGACCTGGGCGTCAAAAGCCCGCGCCGCACGGGCACCTATGTTCTGACGCTGCTGACCCTGGGCGTGGTGGCCGTGCTGCAAGGCATGTACGCCTCCAGTGGCAACACCTTCTATGGCTGGGGCAACATGGTGGTCTCCGACGCCATGGGCAACTGGCTCAAGTGCTTCGCCACCGTGGCCATGATGGTCACCCTGGTCTACGGCCGCCCCTACGCCGCCGACCGCGACATGCTTCGCGGCGGCGAGCTGTTCACGCTGGCCATGCTCGCGCTGCTGGGCATGTTCATCATGATCTCGGGCAACAACTTCCTGGTCATCTACCTGGGCCTGGAGCTGCTGACGCTGTCCAGCTACGCCCTGGTGGCCCTGCGCCGCGACCACACGGCGTCGGTCGAGGCCGCGATGAAGTACTTCGTGCTCGGCGCCATGGCCAGCGGCTTCCTGCTGTATGGCATGTCCATGCTCTACGGTGCGACCGGCTCGCTGGACATCGGCCAAGTCTTCAAGGCCATCAACTCGGGCGAGATCAAGCACCAGGTGCTGGTGTTCGGTCTGGTCTTCGTGGTCTCCGGCCTGGCCTTCAAGCTGGGCGTGGTTCCCTTCCACATGTGGGTTCCCGACGTCTACCAGGGCGCTCCCACGGCCATCACCACCATGATCGGTGGCGCGCCCAAGCTGGCCGCCTTCGCCATCGTCATCCGCCTGCTGGTGGACGGCCTGCTGCCGCTGGCCATCGACTGGCAGCAGATGCTGGCGGTGCTTGCCATTGCCTCGCTGCTGGTCGGCAACCTGGCCGGCCTGCAGCAGACCAACCTCAAGCGCATGCTGGCCTACTCGACCATCTCGCAGATGGGCTTCGTGCTGCTGGGCCTGATGTCGGGTGTGGTGGATGGCAAGGTCGATCCGGCCACCATCGAGAACGCCTACAGCTCGGCCATGTTCTACGTGGTGACCTACGTGCTGACCACGCTGGCCGCCTTCGGCGTGATCCAGCTGCTGGCCCGCGAAGGCTTCGAGAGCGAAGAGGTCGCCGACTTTGCCGGCCTTAACCAGCGCAGCCCGCTGTATGCCGGCGTGATGGCGATCTGCCTGTTCTCCATGGCCGGTATCCCCCCCCTGGTGGGCTTCTACGCCAAGCTGTCGGTGCTGCAGGCGCTCGTGGCATCGGGCCACAGCCTGTACATCGCGCTGGCCGTGTTTGCCGTGGTCATGTCGCTGATCGGCGCCTTCTACTACCTGCGCGTCGTCAAGGTCATGTACTTTGACGAACCCATCACCGCCACCAGCGTTTCCGCTTCGCTGGACGTGCGCGTGGTGCTGACCCTCAACGGCGCCCTGGTGCTGGGGCTGGGCCTTCTGCCGGGTGGCCTGATGGCCCTGTGCGCCGACGCCGTTGTGCGCGCCCTGGCTTCCTGATCCACTTTCCCGATGCGGGGCCCTGCACGCAGGGCTCCGCGGTGAGGACATCGGCTTGTCGCAAACCGCTTCGATCTGGCTCGTGATATTGGCTGCCCTTGTGGCAGCCAATTTGCCTTTCTTCAACGCCCGCTGGCTGCAGCTGGGGCCGCTGCGCGCCCAGCGCAAGCCGCTGGCCATGTGCCTGCTGGAGATGGTGCTGCTGTACTTCATCGTCGGCGGCGTGGCGCTGCTGCTGGAGCGCCGTGTGGGGCAGATTGCGCCCCAGGGCTGGGAGTTCTATGCCGTCACGGGAGCGTTGTTCCTGACGCTGGCCTTCCCCGGTTTCGTCTATCGTTTCCTGATTCACCGCCGCGGCTGAGGCTGCGGTGCCGGTTGTCTCATGGGTGGGGGTGCGTGATGAAAGTGCTCGACCTGCATTGCCCGCACGGCCATCTGTTCGAGGGCTGGTTCGCCTCGGAAGATGATTTCCAGGGCCAGCTGCAGCGCCAGCTGGTGCTGTGCCCCGTCTGCGGCCACAACGACATCACCAAGCGACTGAGCGCCCCCCGCATCAATCTTGGCGCCAAGCCCGCAGCCTCGCCCCCGACTGCGGCGGCTGAGCCTGCTGCAGCCGCATCGGCTGCCAGTGCGGCAGCCGTTCCCTCACCGTCCATGCCGCCCCAGGCGCGCGAGCAGCTGCAGGCCATGCAGGCCGCCTGGCTGAAATGGTCGCGCCAGGTGGCGCAGCAGACCGAGGACGTGGGCGAGCGCTTTGTCGATGAAGCCCGCCGCATGCACTACGGCGAGACGGACGAGCGTGCCATCCGCGGCAAGGCCAGTCCCGAGCAGGCCATGCAATTGCTGGATGAAGGCATTGCCGTCCTTCCATTGGCCTTGCCCGAAGGCAGCAAGGAAACGCTGCAGTAAGTGGCGATTGGCACTTGCTGTCTTGGCGACGACAATTGCCCGCATTGCAATGGATCGGCAATTTCCAGGCCAGGCCTTTGCTTGTTGCTATTGATTGAGTAGCGCTCCAGCTGACTTTGTCGCCCTTCAATTGAAGAGGCGACAAACTCAAGCATATCCGCGGCTTTTCGCATAGTGACTGAGCAGGCCACAGGGAGATTGCTGACCTGGGTGTTTCCCGTAAGGCAGCGGACATTGGCCGCTGCCCTGTAAGTCGCAAAAAGGGTAGTTTGCTATCGCTTTGGAAGCGCTCTGGCCTTCCGTGTGGGCCGCGCCGGGTCGAGATGCTGGAGAACCCTAGGCCCTGCCTATCACCGCGGCACCTTACAGCCCCGTGTGTGCTTGATTATTTCAAGTGTGAGTGGTTGCTTCTATTGTTTGCGAAGGCCAGGCTTGATGCGGCATGCTGCAGTGCGGGGCAGGGCCTGTGCTTAGGAGCACTTACGTAGGCGTTTTCCCGCTGCGGTGCACAACGTCGGCAAGCCTACGATGCGTCCGACCCTGTACAACGCCCGCCAGAGCCTCTGGCGACGCGTTGGGGGCTGGCAGCATCAACGGAGCAGGCGAAGCGCACATGAGCGACGTTATTCTCGAAACCCGGAACCTGACCAAAGAGTTCAAGGGATTTACGGCGGTGAGCAAGGTGGACCTTTCGGTGCGCCGCGGCTCCATCCATGCCTTGATCGGCCCCAATGGCGCAGGCAAGACCACCTGCTTCAATCTGCTGACCAAGTTCCTGGAGCCCACCTCCGGCACCATCCGTTTCAATGGCGAGGACATCACGCGGGAAGCACCGGCGCAGATTGCGCGCCGTGGCGTGATCCGGTCCTTCCAGATCTCGGCCGTGTTCCCGCATTGCACGCTGCTGGAGAACGTGCGCATCGGCCTGCAGCGCAAGCTGGGCACGGAGTTCCATTTCTGGCGCAGCGAGAAGAGCCTGTCGCAGCTCAATGACCGCGCCATGCAGTTGCTGGCCGAAGTGGGCCTTCAGGATCTGGCCGACGAGGTCACGGTCAACCTGCCCTATGGCCGCAAGCGCGCGCTGGAGATTGCCACCACGCTGGCCATGGAGCCCGAGCTGATGCTGCTGGACGAACCCACGCAGGGCATGGGCCATGAAGACGTGGACCGCGTGACCCAGTTGATCAAGAAGGTCTCGGCCGGCCGCACGATTCTCATGGTGGAGCACAACATGAAAGTGATCTCCACCATTGCCGACCGCATCACGGTGCTGCAGCGCGGCGCCGTGCTGGCCGAGGGGCCGTACGAGGAAGTTTCGCGCAACCCGCAAGTGATGGAAGCGTATATGGGCACCACCGACGGCCAGTTGCAGGGAGCGCATTGAGATGACTGCACCGGCATTGGAAATCAAGGGCCTGCAGGCCTGGTACGGCGAATCCCATGTGCTGCACGGCATGGACCTGGTGGTTCAGCCCGGCGAGGTGGTCACGCTGCTGGGGCGCAACGGCGCGGGCCGCACGTCCACGCTGCGCGCCATCATGGGTCTGACGGGCGCGCGCAAGGGCTCCATCCGGATCAACGGCGTGGAAGCCATCCACCTGCCCACGCACCGCATTGCCCACCTGGGCGTGGGCTACTGCCCTGAAGAGCGCGGCATCTTCTCCAGCCTCTCGTGCGAAGAGAACCTGATGCTGCCGCCGCCGCTCAAGACCGGCCAGCCGGGCATGAGCGTGGATGAGATCTACGCCATGTTCCCCAACCTGGCCGAGCGCCGCCACAGCCAGGGCACGCGCCTGTCGGGCGGCGAGCAGCAGATGCTGGCGGTGGCGCGCATCCTGCGCACGGGCGCGCGGCTGCTGCTGCTCGACGAAATCTCGGAAGGCCTGGCACCCGTCATCGTGCAGGCGCTGGCCCGCATGATCACCATGCTGCGCACCAAGGGCTACACCGTGGTCATGGTGGAGCAGAACTTCCACTTCGCGGCGCCGCTGGCCGACCGCTTCTACGTGGTCGAGCACGGCCATGTGGTCGAGCGTTTCGGCGCGTCCGAGCTGCAGGCCAAGATGCCCGTGCTCAACGAACTGCTGGGCGTTTGACCCGGATATCCATCGTGGCCGGCGCCTGGGGCTCGCCGGCTGCATTCCTGCCATGGCCCTGTGACAAAAACCCAAGACATCAACGCGAAGGAGACACCAATGAAAGCAAAACTGACCGCACTGTCGTGCATGCTGGCTGCGGCCGGCCTGGCCAGCCCGCTTGCCATGGCACAGGAGAAGGTGAAGATCGGCTTCGTGACCGACATGTCCAGCCTGTATGCGGACGTGGAAGGCAAGAACGCCGTCACCGCCATGCAGATGGCCATCGATGACTTCGGTGGCAAGGTGCTGGGCCAGCCCATCGAGCTGCTGAGCGCCGACCACCAGAACAAGGCCGACATCGCCGCCTCCAAGGTGCGCGAGTGGGTGGACACGCAAGGTATCTCGCTGGTGTTCAGCGGCACCAACTCCGGCACGGCCCTGGCGGTGTCGCAGGTGGCCAATGAGAAAAAGCGCGTGCACTTCAACAGCGGTGCGGGTTCCTCGGCACTGACCAACGAGCAGTGCAATCCCTACACCGTGCACTACGCCTATGACACCGTGGCCCTGGCCAAGGGCACGGGTACGGCCGTGGTCGAGCGCGGCGGCAAGGACTGGTTCTTCCTGACGGCCGACTACGCCTTCGGCCACGCGCTGGAGAACGACACCACGGCCGTGATCAAGGCCAAGGGCGGCAAGGTGGTGGGCGGCGTCAAGCACCCGCTCAATGCCTCGGACTTCTCGTCCTTCCTGCTGCAGGCGCAGGCCTCCAAGGCCCAGATCCTGGGCTTGGCCAACGCGGGGGGCGACACCATCAACGCCATCAAGGCCGCCAAGGAATTCGGCATCAACAAGAGCATGAAGACCGTGGGCCTGCTGGTGTTCCTGACCGACATCCACAGCCTGGGCCTGAAGAACACCGAAGGCATGCAGTTCACCACCAGCTGGTACTGGGGCCAGAACGATGCCACGCGCAAGTTCGGCGAGCGCTTCTTCGCCAAGACCAAGCGCATGCCCACCTCCATCCAGGCTGCCGACTACTCGGCCGTGACCAGCTACCTCAAGGCCGTGCAGGCCGTGAAGTCCACGGATGCCGACAAGGTCATGGCCTACCTCAAGAGCACGCCCATCGACGACTTCTACGGCAAGGGCTCGATCCGTCCCGATGGCACCTTCGCCCACGACATGTACCTGGTCGAGGTCAAGAAGCCCGCCGAGTCCAAGAAGCCCTGGGACTACCTGAAGGTCGTGGCCACGCTGCCCGCCGACCAGGTCTGGACCACCAAGGCCGAGACCAAGTGCGCGCTGTGGAAGTAACGCTGCGCCGCCACTGACCCCCAACCGCCACCCGGCCAACCACGACAGCTGCATCCCATGGAAATCTTTGGTGTTTCCCTGCCAGGCCTGATGAGCCAGCTCCTTCTGGGGCTGGTCAACGGCTCGTTCTACGCCATCCTCAGCCTGGGGCTGGCGGTGATCTTCGGCCTGCTCAACGTGATCAACTTCGCCCACGGCGCGTTGTTCATGCTGGGCGCCATGGTCACCTGGATGGCCATGAGCTACTTCAACATCAACTACTGGGTGATGCTGGTGCTGTCGCCGTTGCTGGTGGGCCTGCTGGGCGTGCTGATCGAGCGCTTTTTATTGCGCTGGATCTACAAGCTCGACCACCTCTACGGCCTGTTGCTGACCCTGGGCCTGTCGCTGCTGATCGAGGGCCTGTTCCGCTCGGTCTACGGCGTCTCGGGCCTGGGCTACGACACGCCCGAGCTGCTGGAAGGCGCGACCAACCTGGGCTTCATGATCCTGCCCAACTACCGCGCCTGGGTGGTGCTGGCCTCCATCGTGGTCTGCGTGGCCACCTGGTTCATGATCGAGAAGACGCGCATTGGAGCCTACCTGCGGGCCGGAACCGAGAACCCGCGCCTGGTCGAGGCCTTCGGCGTCAACGTGCCCGTGATGATCACGCTGACCTATGCCTTCGGCGCGGCCCTGGCGGCGTTTGCCGGCGTGCTGGCGGCGCCCGTCTACCAGGTCACGCCGCTGATGGGGCAGAACCTCATCATCGTGGTCTTCGCCGTGGTGGTGATCGGGGGCATGGGCTCCATCATGGGCTCCATCCTCACCGGCCTGGGCCTGGGCGTGATCGAGGGCCTGACCAAGGTCTTCTGGCCCGAGGCTTCGTCCACCGTGGTGTTCTTCATCATGGTCATCGTTTTGCTCATCCGCCCCGCCGGCCTGTTCGGCAAAGAGAAATAACAAGAACGAGGACAAGGGGCCGACCACATGAAATCCAAGACTCTCGTTCAACGCATCGCCCCCTGGGGCTACGGCCTGCTGCTGCTGGGCCTGCTGGCGGCGCCCATGCTGGGTGCCTACCCGGTGTTCGTGATGAAGCTCATGTGCTTCGCACTGTTCGCCTCGGCCTTCAACCTGCTGCTGGGCTACACGGGCCTGCTGTCCTTCGGCCACGCGGCCTTCCTGGGTGGTGCGGCCTATGTGACGGGCTACGCCATCAAGGGCTGGGGCTTCACGCCCGAGCTGGCCATGCTGGCCGGCACGGCCGGGGGCGCGCTGCTGGGGCTGATCTTCGGCTGGCTGGCCATCCGCCGTCAGGGCATTTATTTCTCGATGATCACGCTGGCGCTGGCCCAGATGCTGTTCTTCGTGTGCCTGCAGGCGCCCTTCACGGGCGGCGAGGACGGACTGCAGGGCGTACCGCGCGGCAAGCTGTTCGGCCTCATCGACCTGACCAGCGACCTGACCATGTACTACGTCACGCTGGTCATCGTGGTCCTGGCCTTCCTGCTGATCGTGCGCACCATCCACTCGCCCTTCGGCCAGGTGCTCAAGGCCATCAAGGAGAACGAGCCGCGCGCGACCTCGCTGGGCTATGACGTGGCGCGCTTCAAGCTGCTGGCCTTCGTGATCTCGGCCGCGCTCACGGGCCTGGCCGGTTCGCTCAAGACCGTGGTGCTGGGCTTTGCCACGCTGTCGGATGTGCACTGGACCACCTCCGGCCACGTGATCCTGATGACGCTGATGGGCGGCCTGGGCACGCTGTCCGGCCCCATCCTGGGCTCGGCCGTGGTGGTCATGCTGGAGAACAAGATCGGCGAGTTCGGCAGCTTCCTGCAGCGCCTCACGGGCGTGGAGTGGTTCTCCACGCTGGGCGAGTCGGTGACCATCGTCACCGGCCTGATCTTCGTGGTCTGCGTGCTGCTGTTCCGCAAGGGCATCATGGGAGAGCTGATCGCCTGGCTGCAGAAAAAGCGTACTCCTTGAGAGCCGGGTTGGGACGGTTTCAAGGGGGTGGGCTACGTGCCCATGCTCTTGACTGCTATAGCTACAACTGCAGCGGCCGGGCGTAGCCCGTCATCTCCAGATATCCCTGACCGGCTCGCGCCTCCTGGCCCGGGCCGGACAGCTTTTGGAGGCTGCACAGGCCCTCCCAGTAGATGGCGCCGGTGGAAGCGCTGCTGTCCAGCTCCTGGTCATCGACCTGGGCGTTCACGGTGAAGCGGCCAGCGGGCGTGTCCACCTGCCATTGCACGGGGTAGCGCGCGCCGCTGGCGGGGCTGCTCCAGTGGCGCAGCGGTGTGAACCGAACGGCATCGTGGGCGAAGACCTGTACCTTGCCATCGGCGCCGCGCAGCGAGCCTCCGGCCCACAGCGCGCTGCCATCGCCCCGGCGCACTCGGAAGGCCGTGAGCGCACCGCCGTCGAACAGGTTCATGCCTATCCAGTCCCAGCCCACGGCCTCGGGGTGCATCAGGGCCTGGCTCCATTCATGGTCCAGCCAGGCGCGGTTGTCACCGGGTTCGCGCGCGGCTTCGATCTCCATGCGCTGGCCTGCCAGCTCCAGGGTGCCGCTCACCTGCAGTTGCGGGCGGCTGTAGTAGTAGCTGGCCTGCTCGGGTTCCGGCCCCTTGCGCGAGAGGCCTGCGCGGCCCTGCAGCAGCGGGTGCTCGCGGGTTTCGAAGCGCAGGTCCAGTGCGAATGCGGTGCTGCGTATGCGGGTGGTGTAGCGTTCGGCCTCGCCGTTACCGGTGCCTTCATCGGTGCGCTGCAGCGACCAGTCCTGCAGCCGCAGGTCGGCATCGGTCTCGCTGGCCTGGGCAATGCCAAAGCCTGCGCGCGCGATGCGCTGGTCGTGGTGCAGGCGGGCGCCCAGCACATCGCACAGCGCCGCATGGGCAAACAGCAACTGGCGCGCCGCAAAGGCGGAGCGCAGCTCCTGCGTGGCCTGCACGCGTGACCGGAAGAAGGTGATCTGGAAACCCCAGGCCTGGCCCGCCGCGCGTGCCTGGCCGGTGATGTACCACCACTCGGTGCGCAGCCCGGGGTGGCTGCCATGGTCGCGCGGGAAGACCAGCGTGCGTGGCGGCAGTGCCTGGGCGGGCAGTCCTGCCGCCCCCAGGCCCAGGCCGGCAGCCAGTCCCAGCAGATGGCGGCGGGGCAGGTGCATCATGGATCAGCTTTGCAACTGCGCGATGCGTGCCTGGGCCGGCCCGCAGTCGCCAATGCGCTGCATCACCCAGTCCGCATCATGGTAGGTGGGCAGGTAGCGCTCGCCCGCATCGCACAGCAGCGAGAGGATGGAGCCCCGCTCTCGGCGCTGGCGCATCTCGCTGGCCAGCCTGAGCATGGCCACGTAGTTGGTGCCCGTGGACGGCCCCACGCGCCGGCCCAGCAGTGCGGACAGGCTGCGCATGGCGGCCAGGGAATCGCAGTCCGCCACCTCCTCCATGCGGTCCACCAGGGTGCGCACAAAGCTGGGCTCCACGCGCGGGCGGCCTATGCCCTCGATGCGCGAGCCCGGTGCGGTGAGGGTGGCATCGCCCGTGCGGTGGTAGGCGGCGAACACCGAGCCCTCGGGGTCGGCCACGCAGATGCCCGTGGCATGGCGCTGGAAACGCACATAGCGGCCAATGGTGGCGCTGGTGCCGCCCGTGCCCGCGCCCACCACGATCCAGCGCGGCACGGCATGGCGCTCGCGCCGCATCTGGGTGAACATGCTCTCCGCAATATTGTTGTTGCCACGCCAGTCGGTGGCGCGCTCGGCATAGGTGAACTGGTCCATGTAGTGGCCGCCGGTCTGCGCAGCCACGGCGCGTGCCTCGTCGTAGACCTGGCCTGCGCTGTCCACGAGATGGCAGCGGCCGCCGTAGAACTCGATCAGCGCAATCTTCTCGGCCGAGGTGCTGCGCGGCATCACGGCCACGAAAGGCAGGCCCAGCAGGCGCGCGAAATACGCCTCGCTCACGGCCGTGGAGCCGCTCGATGCCTCGACGATGGTCGAGCCCTCATGCACCCAGCCATTGCACAGCGCATAGAGAAACAGCGAGCGCGCCAGCCGGTGCTTGAGGCTGCCCGTGGGGTGGGTGGATTCGTCCTTGAGGTAGAGGTCGATCCCCAGGCCGGCAAAGCCGGGCAGGGGCAGCGGGATCAGGTGCGTGTCGGCACTGCGCTGGTAATCGGCCTCGATGCGGTTGATGGCCTCGTGCAGCCAGGAAGAGGTGGTGTGCGGCATGGCGGCCATTGTCGCAGGCTGCCTCTTACCAATCCTCCTTGACCGCCAGCACTGCCTCACGCCCTGCAGCCGCACGCCCGGCCAGCCATGCCGTCAGCGTGCCTGCTGCGATCACGCTGGCAGCCAGCGCCAAAAGGCGGGGCCACGGCAGGGACAGCTCCATGGTCCAGTGAAAGCTTTGCGGATTCACCACGTGCACCAGGATCACGGCCACGCCCAGGCCCAGCAGGCTGCCGGCGATGGCGCCTGCCGTGGTCCAGGCCATGCCTTCGCCAGCCACCACGGCCAGGATGTCGCGCCGCGTCAGGCCCAGGTGGGCGAGCAGGCCGAATTCCTTGCGCCGTGCCAGCACCTGGGCGCTGAAGCTGGCGGCAATGCCGAACAGGCCGATGCCGATGGCCACGGCCTGCAGCCAGTAGGTCACGGCAAAGCTGCGGTCGAAGATGCGCATGGAGCGCTCGCGCAGCGCGCCGCTGCTGGCGAACTCCAGTGCCTGCGCGGCGCCCGGCCCGGCGAGCAGGGACTGGATGCGCGCCTGAAGCTGCTGCGCCGTGGCCGTGTCGTCGCCGTCCGGCCAGATGGCGATTTCGGTGGGGCCTGCCGTGGTGGCGCTGCCGTCGGCAAGCCGTTGGTAGTCCTCCCAGTCCATGGCGATGGCGCCGAACTGGCGCACATAGTCGCGCCAGATGCCGGCCACAAACACGCGGGAATCTTCGGACGGCAGGGCCTGGGCCAGCAGCGGCCACTCCTGGCCCGGCCGCACGCCATAGAGTTGGGCCACGGCTTCACTGACATAGACGGGCGTGCTGCCAGCGGGCGCTTGCAAGGGGCCTTGTATCCACGGCAACTGCTGGCCCTGGGGGCCATGCAGCGGACGCAGCAGCAGGCTGACGGCGGGGCGATCCGGGCTGAGCCACAGGCTGGTGCTGCGCATGGGCTGGGCGCGCTGCACGCCAGGCAGGGCGGCAATGCGCGCGGCCAGATCGGCGGGCAGGGGCGCGGCATCGGCACGGCCTGCGCTGCCGGCCGTGCGCAGGTACAGCGGGGCGGGCAGCACAGCGTCCAGCCAGGCGATCATGCTGTCCCTGAAGCTGGCCACCATCACGGTCAGCGCCACGGCCAGGCTCAGGCTGGCCACCACGCCGCCCACGGCCACGGTGGTGCTGCGGCGCATGCGCCGTGCGCGCTCCACGGGCAGCAGGGCCAGCGGCTGGCGCAGCAGCGATTGCGGCACCAGGCGCAACAGCTGGCCCAGCAACCAGGGCAGGGCGGCCATGCCGCCCAGAAGCAGCAGGGCCACGGCGGCATAGGCGGCCAGGGGAATGCCGGCCACGGGCGGCACAAAGGCCAGGGCCACGCTGGCCGCCATCAGCAGCAGGGCCGGCAGGCCGCGCGCCGCGCGTTCGGAGCCCGCGCCCTGGCCCTTGAGCGTGGCGGCGGGCGGCAACTCCATGGCCTGGCGCGCCGGCCACCAGCCGCCAGCCACGGTGGCGGCCACGCCGAGCAGTCCAAAGGTCAGCGCGGCGCCGGCGCTCCACTGCAGCGCGGGCTGCACGCCGGCAAAGTAGCCGCCGCCCAGGTCACCGCCCAGCAGGTGCAGGGCCAGCCAGGCCAGGCCCGCGCCCAGCGCAATGCCGGCCGCGCTGCCCACCATGCCCAGCAGCAGCGATTCCAGCAGCACCAGGCCCAGGCGCTGGCGCGGCGTCAATCCCAGCACGGCCAGCAGGGCGAACTGCGGCGCGCGCTGGGCCACGCTGAGCGCCAGCACCGAGAACACCAGGAACGCCCCCGTGAACAGCGCCACCAGGGCCAGCACCGTGAGGTTGACGCGGTAGGCGCGCGACATCTCGGCTATGCGCTGCTGGTCGTCGCCGGGGCGGCTGGCCAGGGCCTGGGCGGGCCAGTCGGGCAGGCGGCGCAGCTCGGCCAGCAGGGACTCGCGCGTGGCGCCTTCGGCCAGCAGCACATCGATGCGGTCCACCTGGCCCCAGCGCTGCAGGCCGTCCTGCAGCGCGCCGATGTCCATCACGGCCAGCGGCGGGCCGGATGCGGCCACCGTGCCCGCGATGCGCAGGGTCTGCGCGCGCCCGCCCAGTTGCCATGGCAGGGGCGTGTGCCGCGCCTGCTCCGGCGTCAGGCCCAGGGCTTCGAGTGCCGTTGCATTGAGGAAGACCGCATCGGGCGCGAACAGGTCCAGCCGCCCGCCGCCATCGAACAGCCGGGGCATGAGCGCAGGCGCCACGGGCGCCAGCCGCAGCGCATCGCCGCCCAGCACGCGCAACTGCACCGGCGTGGCGGTGCCGGCCAGGGCCGTGGCTTCGATCCAGGGTGCGGCCAGGCTGACCTGGGGCTGCTGCGCAACACGGCCATACAGCGATTCGGGCAGGCCGCCCTGCATGGCACGCAGTTCCAGGTCCGGCTGACCGCTGACCGTGCGCACGGCACGCGAGAACTCATCGAGTGCGGACTGGTTGATCACATGCACGGCAAAGCCCAGGGCCACGCCCAGCATGATGGCCACCAAGGCGGTGGCCGTGCGCCAGGGATGCTGGCGCAGCTCCTGCCAGGAAAAGGTGCGAAGCAGTGCGAGCATGGGCGGATGGTCTCTGGCGCTAGGCGGGCTGCATGCCCTGTGCGGTCAGGCGCAGCACGCGGTCGGCACGGCGCGCGGCCTCGATGGAGTGCGTGACCAGCACCAGGGCGGCCTGGTGTTCCCGGGTCTGCTGCAGCAGCAGTTCCATGACCTGTGCGGCCGTGCCGGGGTCCAGGTTGCCGGTGGGCTCGTCGGCCAGCAGCAGGGCCGGGCCGTGGACCAGGGCGCGTGCAATGGCCACGCGCTGCAGCTGGCCGCCGCTGAGCTGCCAGGGCAGGCGCTGCTCCAGCCCCTGCAGCCCGACGGCCTGCAGCAGTTGCTGCACGCGCTGGCGGCCCGCCGCATCCAGCCGCTGCAGCAGCATCAGCGGCAGGGCCACGTTGTGCCAGACATCCAGATGGGGCAGCACATGGAAGGCCTGGAACACGAAGCCCACATGGCTGCGCCGCCACAGCGCACGGCCGGTTTCATCCAGGGCCGACAGGTCCTGGCCTTCGTGCAGCACGCGGCCATGCTGCCATTCATCGAGCCCGGCCAGGCAGTTGAGAAAGGTGGACTTGCCCACGCCCGAGTCACCCACGATGGCCACGAACTCGCCGCGCGCCACGCTGCAGTCCACGTTCTCGAAGACGGCGGTTTCCGTGCCGCCGTCGTTGCGGTAGCGCCGCGCCAGGCCCTGGACCTGAAGCAGCGGCGGCTGAGTCAGTGGCGTGTTGTCCCGGGGCGCGGCAGTCATGAAGGCGGTTTCCTGTTCAGCCGTTGCGGGCCTGGTTTGCTGCAGCCACCACGGCCATCGCTGCCTGCAGCAGTTGCTGCTGGGCATCGGGCGCATCGCAGGCAATGGCATGGCGGGCGGGCATGCTGCGCAGCCAGGTGATCTGGCGCTTGGCCAGCTGGCGCGTGGCGGCAATGCCGCGTTCGCGCAGCGAGTTCATGGAGTACAGGCCGTCCAGCGATTCCCAGGCCTGGCGGTAGCCCACGCAGCGGATGGAGGGCAGGTCCAGGTGCAGGTCGCCGCGCGCGCGCAGCTGTTGCACCTCGTCGATGAAGCCGGCGTCCAGCATGGCGTCGAAGCGCTGGGCGATGCGCGCATGCAGCCAGGCGCGGTCCTGCGGCTCCAGCGAGAAGAAACCGCCGGGGCTGATCAGGCCCTGTTCGGCATTCTTGCCACTGCGCGTATGAAAGCTGGACAGCGGCTTGCCCGACACGTGCCAAACCTCCAGCGCGCGCTGTATGCGCTGGCTGTCGGCCGGCGCCAGGCGTGCGGCCGTGGCGGGATCGACCTGGGCCAGCAGCGCATGCATGGCGGGCCAGCCGATCTGCGCGGCCTGGGCGTCCAGCCGCTCGCGCACGGCAGGGTCGGCGGCCGGCATGTCGTCAATGCCATCCTGCAGGGCCTTGAAATACAGCATGGTGCCGCCCACCAGCAGCGGCAGGGCGCCGCGCGCGCGGATCTCGGCCACTAGGCGCTGCGTGTCCTGCACGAATTCGGCCGCGCTGTAGGCCTGCAGCGGGTCGCGGATATCGATCAGGTGATGGGGGCAGGCAGCCAGTTCTTCGGGCGTGGGCTTGGCCGTGCCGATGTCCATGCCGCGATAGACCAGGGCCGAGTCCACGCTGATGATTTCTGCGGCCTGGCCGCGTTCGGCCAGCAGCCTGGCCAGGGCCAGGGCGGCAGCGGTCTTGCCGGAAGCGGTGGGGCCGGCGATGGCCAGGCAGGGGAGCGGGGAAGCGGTGGACATTCGAGAAACGGGAACGCAGGAAAGTGGAATCAGCGGTGGCCATCGACCCGGCCGTGGCGGCGCACCAGCCCCCAGGCGACCAGGGCCGTGCACACGCCCCAGAACCAGATGCCGAAGGCCATGGGCCGGGTGGACTGGCCGTCCAGGTGCAGGCCCAGCCAGTGTCCCATGGCAAAGGCGATGAGCATCATGGTGAAGCCGTTCAGCGCCGAGGCCGTGCCCGCCGACTGCGGGAAGGGCGCGATGGCATTGCTCTGGCCGCAGGGCATGTGCACGCCATGGGCGATCTGGAAGATATAGAAGGGCAGGGCATAGGCCCAGAGGCTGCGCGCATCGGCCAGCGCCGCAATGCCGATGGCCGTGGCCGACAGCAGGCTGGCCAGCCCGGCAATCTGCACGGCGCGCCGCACATCCATGCGCTGCAGCAGCCAGCGGCACAGGAAGGTGCCCGCGATGTAGCACAGCGCATTGCTGCCCATCAGCAGGCCGTAGCCCGTGCGGCTCACGCCCAGCACATGGATATAGGTGAAGGAAGATGCGGCCAGGTTGGTGAACAGGGCCGCATAGGTGCAGCAGGTCAGCAACTGGTAGGACTGGAATCCCGGGTGGCGCACGATGGTGATCCAGTTGCGCGCCAGGGCCAGCGGCTGCAGCGCCGTGGGATTGGTGCGGGCCAGTGTCTCCGTGAAGCGCAGGGCCACCAGCAGCAGGGCCAGCGCGCCCATCACGGCCTGGGCCAGCATGGTCGAGCGCCAGCCCAGCGAATCCACCAGCAGGCTGCCGCTGACGGGGCTCAGGAAGGCGATCACGCCCAGCCCGGTCAGCGCCTTGGACATGACCTGGGCGCCCAGGTGCGGTGCGAACAGATCGCGCACCATGGCGCGTGCACACATCACGCCGGCGCCCAGCGATGCCCCCTGCAGCGCGCGCCAGGCGATCAGCGACTCCATGGTCTCGGCACTGGCGCTGCCCAGCGCGGCCAGCACGTAGATGGACATGCCCGCCAGCAGGATGGGCCGGCGCCCGAAGCGGTCGGACAGCGGCCCCCAGGCCAGTTGCGAGCAGCCGAAGGCCAGCAGGAACGCCGTCAGCGTGAGCTGCACCTGGGACACCTGGGTGGAGAAGGCCGCCTGTATCGACGGCAGGGCCGGCAGGTACAGGTCGGTGGCCAGCGGCTGCAGTCCCAGCAGCAGGCCGAGCAGGACGACGACCAGGACGGGGGACATGGCCGGCTGCGCTTGCGCGGCGGCGGGAGACAGGGGCGCTGACATAGGCGACCGAGGGTAGCAGAGAACAAGGGGTGCCGCTGTCCATGTTCGGGCGGTGCATATCCATCTGCGGATTGCGCAGTTGGGAACCGGCCGGGCCCTGCCTACATTGCATTGCAGAGGAATCAACCCGATCAATGCAACTGTGAACAAAGGACCGCAATGGCAACGCTGACCGCTTTCTCCTCCCTTCCCGCCGCGCTGCGCCAGGGGGCGTGCACCCTGCTGTGGGGCGTGGCCCTGGTCGGTGGTGCGGCCCATGCCAATGCGCCTGTGCCCGAAGGCCCGCTGGTCAGCACCGAATGGCTGGCGGCCAACCTCAACCGCGCCGATGTGCGCATCGTCGAGGTCAGCGTCAACCCCGGCCTGTACGAACGCTCCCATGTGCCGGGCGCCGTCAACTTCTCTTGGCACAACGACCTCAATGACAAGGTGCGCCGCGACATCGTGGGCAAGGAGCAGTTCGAGAAGCTGCTGTCCCAGGCCGGCGTGAAGGAAGGCAACACGGTCGTGCTGTACGGCGATACCAACAACTGGTTCGCGGCCTGGGGGGCCTGGGTCTTCGACATCTATGGCGTGCAGAACGTCAAGCTGCTGGACGGCGGCCGCAAGAAGTGGGAGGCCGAGAACCGCCCCCTCAACAACCGCGCCCCGGAATATGCGGCCACCACCTACCGCGTGGGCAAGGTCAACACCGCGCTGCGCGCGCGCCTGACCGATGCGCTGGCCTCGGCCGAGGGGCGCAGCGACGCCCGGCTCGTCGACATCCGCTCGGCCGACGAATACCAGGGCAAGGTCTTCGCCCCGGCCGGCGTGCCGGAGCTGGCCATCCGCGCCGGCCACATCCCCGGCGCCGTCAACGTGCCCTGGGGGCAGGCCGTGCGCGAGGACGGCAGCTTCAAGTCCGCCGAAGAACTCAAGAAGCTCTATGCGGGCGTGGGCATCGACGGCAGCAAGCCCGTCATCACCTACTGCCGCATTGGCGAGCGCTCCAGCCACACCTGGTTTGCGCTGTCCAAGATCCTGGGCTACCAGGTGCGCAACTACGACGGCTCGTGGACCGAATACGGCAACTCCGTGGGTGTGCCCATCAACAACCCGGCTGGTACGGTCTGGGCCGCGAAATGATCCTGCAGTCGATCAACCTGTCTTGAAGGCGGGGGCCGGGCGAGGGGTGTCGGTGCTCTTGGTTCGACGGATCAGGGGTGGTGACGAGTGGCTTTGGCAAAAGCTCGGCTCCTTTGGGGCCCGCAGACTGCGGGCCCCTTTTTTTATGCGTGGATGGCAACAAAGGGGGCAGGAATGACAAGCGTGACCGGTGAGCACACGCAGAACGTGAATGGCAGGCACAGGGCAAGGGACTGGACCAGATGGCTGCCCTTGGCCGCCGTGCTGGCCGCAGCCTGGCCTGTGGCGGCGCAGCTGCAGCTGCAAGGCGGCGGGCGCACCCTGGTCTTTGCGCTGGCGCTGGGCCTGCTGCTGGGGCTGGTGCTTCAGCGCTCGCGCTTTTGCTTTTACTGCCATGCGCGCGACTGGTTCGAGTTCGGCGACCCGCGCGGCGTGCTCTCCATCCTGCTGGCGCTGGCCGTGGGATCGGCGGGCATGACCGTGGTGCTGGGCAGCTGGGTGGCCGTGCCCCAGCCGGGCCAGTTGCCGCCTGACATGCACATAGGTCCCGTGAGCTGGGTGCTGGTCCTTGCGGGCCTGGCCTTTGGCGCGGGCATGTCGGTCTCGGGCTCGTGCATCAGCGCCCACTGGTACCGGCTGGGCGAGGGATCGCCCGTGGCGCCGTTTGCCCTGGTCGGCACGGGCCTGGGCTTCGTGCTGGGGTTTCGCAGCTGGAACCCGCTTTACAGCCTGGCCATTGCCGATGCACCCGTCATCTGGCTGCCGGCCCATCTGGGCTATGGCGGCGCGCTGGCGCTGCAACTGGCCGTGCTGGGCCTGCTGGCGGCCTGGGTCTGGCGCATCCATGGGCGCTCGGGCCGCGCACAGCCCCGGCCTGCGGCAGAACCGGCGCAGCCACCGGGCCTGCGCCAGCTGTGGCTGTCACTGTGGCAAGGCCGCTGGAACGCCGCGCTGGGCGGCCTGGCCGTGGGCCTGATCGCGGCCGCCGCCATCGTGCGCATGCGGCCGCTGGGCGTGACCACCACGCTGGGCAGCACCGTGCGCGGCTGGGCCCAGGCCGGCGGCTGGGTGCCCGAGCGCCTGCACGGCCTCGACACCCTGGGCGGATGCGCTACGGCCGTACTCAACAGCCTGCTCACGCCCCATGCCGTGCTGCTGCTGGGCTTGGTGGCCGGCGCCTGGGGCGCTGCCGTGGCCAGCCGCCAGTGGACGCCGCGCCGCCCCACCTGGCGCGATGCGGCACGCGGCCTGGCTGGTGGCTCCTTGCTGGGCTGGGGCGCCATGACGGGGCTGGGCTGCACCATCGGCACGCTGCTGTCGGGCAGCATGGCGGGCGCACTGTCGGGCTGGGTATTTGGCGCGGCCGTGTTCACGGCGCTGTGGGCGGGTTTCGTGCTGCGGCGCTGGCAGGCCAGCCGGGACTGAGGGCCTTCAGCCGGCAGCCGCACCCAGCAGCAAATCCACGATCTCCTCCGGATACCGCTGCCGACTTCCGTCGATGAGCACGCAGCCGGGCGCCTCGGGGTCGGGCCTGGCCAGGGGCATGCCGTGGTCGATGAGGGCCTGGGCGCAGCCCAGCCAGTCGCCGCCGCCGGGTTCCGTGGATTCGGGCCGGTTCAGCGATGCCCAGCACAGGGTGCCTGCGCAGTTGTCGCCATAGGCGTGGCGTTCGGTCCACTGTGCGCCGTGCTCCAGCAGGAAGCGCGCCATGGCGGCATCGCCACGGAACACGGCCTGGTTCAGTGCGGATGCATCCCAGTCGCCGCCGCGCGCGGCGATGGGCCAGCCCAGTTCCACCATGCAGCGCACGGCGTCCATGCAGCCCAGGGCCGCCAGTTCGGGCAGCATGCGCAGTTGTTCGGGCGCCAGGCCCTGGAGCAGCCCGGGGTGGGCTGCTGCAAGACGGCGGGCCTGTGCTGCGTCGCCCACGGCGCAGGCGGCCAGGAGCTGCTCCTGCGGCGTGGTGGGCTCGCTGCCCGCAGCCTGTTCCAGCAGGGCGGCCACGTCGGCCAGGCCAAAGCGCTGCGCCAGTGCAGCGGCACGCAGGCCCTGCGGCGTGCGGACCGACGGATCGGCGCCGACATCCAGCAGCGCCTGCACATGGGCGGGCGAGCGGCGCCGGCGGATGGCCCACAGCAGCGGGCGGCCCCATTCGCCCTGGCCGTTGTCCTCGTTCGGATCGGCGCCGTGGTCCAGCAGCAGGCGCAGGGCCTGCACATCGTCCAGGTCCAGCACGCGGAACAGGGCATTGCTGCCGTCCACGCGTGCGCCGGCTTGCAGCAGCAGCCGCGTGCATTCGCGGCTGGCGGGCGTGCCTTCCAGAGAGTGGTAGAGCGATTCGCCATCGTTGGGGTCGGCACCGGCCTGTAGCAGCATCTGCGTCAGTTGCGCATCATGGTTCTGGCCTGCTGCGCCATAGAGGGCCGACAGCCGCTCGGTATCGGAGGGGGACTGCAGAGAGGCGGGTGGCCAGCGGTTGCCTATGGTCTGCAGCGGGTCTGCGCCCGCGTCCAGCAGCCAGCGCGCGCATGCGTGCAGGTGCTCGGTGAATTCGGGCAGGCGCAGCAGGCAGGAATGGGTGACGGCCATCAGCGGCGGCAGCGCCAACGGCCCACCTGCACGGCGCAGCCAGCCGGGGTCGTTGCGCCCGGCCTCGCGCAGCACGGCCAGCTTGCCGGTGGCGCAGGCCACCCAGGGATCACTGCCATCACTGCCCGCAAGTTCCGGCCGCTCGTCCAGCAGGCGCCGGGCCAGCGCGGGCTGCGCGCGGTGCGTGCCGCCCGCCACATCGCCGGCATAGACCAGGGCCAGCCAGTGCAGCCGGGATTTCTCGGGGTCCGCCGCCAGGCGCTGGCATGCCTCGACGTAGCCTGACAGCTCGCTCCATGAAGCGAAACCGTGCTCGCGCGCCACGCAGGACTGGGCGTCGTGCAGCCGCAGGTCCTTGGCGGCGAGCGCCTCATCGGCAAGGCCTTTGGCTGCTGGCAGGTGGGAGCGCATGGACTCCATGGCCTGGGCCGAGCCTGCGCGATAGGCGGCCAGCAGTTGCTTGGCCTGTTTCTTGAGATGGCCCATGTCGGGCTGGGCGGGAATGCGTTTCACAGGAATACCTCCATGCAAGGGGCCTGTTCACACGGATCCCTGGATCCGTGTGAACAGGCCCCTGAGGCCAACGACCCGCAATCTGGCAGCACAAAGGCATGTGGCAAGAAAGAACGCGCCGCAGGGGCGCATACAGGTGGGTTCAACCCTTCCCGCGGGTCCGGGTGCGGCCTGCACCGCAGGCGCGGATGTTAGCGCAATACCTGAGGTGCAACAGCTGGCGCTGTGGGCGCCTGTGCGAGCAGGCGCAGCCCGAACAGCTCGTCCAGCGCCTGCCGGTATTGCTCCATGGCGCGCGACTGGGTGTTGTGGTGGTTACCGCCTTCGATGAGCACGAAGCGCTTGGGCTCGCTGGCCGCGTCGAACAGCTGGCGGCCCAGCGTGGCGGGGATCAGCGGATCGGCGCTGCCGTGCACGACCAGCAGCGGCGAGCCTATGCCGGCCACCTTGTCGATGGAGGCAAAGCGCTGCGTGATCAGCGGCCCCACGGGCAGCCAGCCCCAGCGGAAGCTGCGGACCACGTCGGGAATGCTGGTGAAGGTCGCCTCGACCATGACGCCGGCCTCGTCCTGGACGCTGCGCGCCAGGTCGATGGCGATGGCGCCGCCCAGAGAATGGCCGAAGATGAAGCGCGGCCGGTCCGGAGCGTGCCGGCCCAGCCAGTCCCAGCCTGCGCGTGCGTCCTCGGCGGCCGATTCCTCGGACGGCAGGCCGGCGCTGCTCTTGCCAAAGCCCCGGTAGTCGATGGCCAGCACCGAAAAGCCCAGTTCGTGCAGCCGCCGGATGCGCGGCGAGGAGCCGGCAACGTTCCAGCGCGCCCCATGCAGGTACAGCAGCACGGGGGCGTTGCCGGCCGTGGCCGGCTGGGGCAGCCACAGCGCATGCAGGCGGGCGCCGTCCTGCGCTGGCATGTCGATCCAGACATCTTCCATGCCGGCCGTGTTGGCGCCGGGCCAGCTGCGGTCGCTGGGCTGGAAGATCCATTCGCGCTGCTTGGTGTCCAGCACGGAGCAGCCGCTGGCCGCCAGCAGCGCGGCCACGCCCAGCGCCGCCGTGATCCGGTGCAGGCGCCTTCGGGGCCACAGAAAGGGAAGCATTGAGGGCATGACGCAACAATGGATGCACGGGCCGGCCAAAAGTTCAGCGCCGCTGCCCTGCGGGCCGGCGCTGTCATGGATTGGCGCTATTCTTGCCGCTGGTTCGCGGGCCGACAAGGCGATGCGGACCTCTCCCCACTGTTGATGAGTGAACCTGTATGCCGATACGCCTGGGCCTGGCCGCCAACCGAATCCACCACCAAACCGAGGATGCCGCACTGTTCGGCTGGCTGCGCGCCTGTGAGTCCGGCATCCGCGAGCTGCAGCTGGGCCTGCATGCCGTGGGCCGTACCTTCGACGCCATCCAGGCCGCCGGCATGCTGGCGTCCTACCGGGGCCTGCGCCGCTATCCCTATGGCCGCGAAGGCGGGCTGATGAAGCTGGTGGCTGAGGTGGTGGGCGTGGAAGGCGACGAGCGCACGATTGACGGCGCCATTTATCTGACCGACCCGGTCGATCCGTCCTCCATCTTCCCCGAGGCCGTGGCGCTCAAGCGCCAATGCGTGATCCACGGCAAGCCCTTCCTGTCCACCGTGGCCTCGGCGCGGGACTGGATCGAGATGGAGCGCATCCATGCCGGCCTTCCCAGGGATGCCGGCGCGCAGCGCTTCCACGACTACGGGCAGCAGACGCTGGCGCTGATCGCCCACGATGCGCTCAAGCCCACCATGCTGGATTTCGCGGCGCGCAACTTCGAGCTGCTGTCGCGCTTTGGCCGACGCGTGGGCACGGGCACCACGGGCCAGAGGCTCAACGAAATGGCCTGGAGCCGTGGCTGGCCCGAGGACCGGCCCTGGGTGGACCGCTACAACAGCGGCCCGCTGGGCGGCGATGCGCAGATCGCCGACCTGGTGCTGGACCGCCGCTGCCAGCGCGTGATCTTCTTCGAGGACCCGCATGTGGCGCGCCAGCACGAGGCCGACATCCAGCTGCTGGAGCGCGCCGTGACCACGGTGACGCACGACACGGTCTGCATGACCTCGCCCCAGGTCGCCCAGCGCTGGTGCGATTCCGCCCTGATGCGCCGCTGAAACAGGCGTCGCGCAGACGACAGCCCGCCGGCCTGTGGGTGGGCGAACACCCATGACCCGCAAGGGTCTTTCTGCAAGACTGGCTGTTTCCAAAAAATCAAGGAGACAGCGATGGTCAGTCAGCTCTTTCGGCGTTCCCGGCATGCCATGGCCCTGCTGACGCTGCTGCCCGGCTGGGCTGCAGCCCAGGCACCGGCAGCACCTGCGCTGCCGCCGCCCGACAGCGTGCGCCTGGAGCAGCTGGGGCTGATGCAGGGCTTTCCGCCGGCCGCAGACAAGCGTGTGGATGTGTCCAACGGCTACCGCTATCCGCAACTGCGCTGGGTGGTGCAGCACCTGCGCGAAATCCAGCCCACGCAGAACATCCGGCGCGGCGCGGCGGCGCCCTCGGCCCTGCCCGAAGCGCCCATGGCCCTGGGCGGCCTGCGCTTTGACGACGACAAGGGCCAGCCCGTCACCGTGGACCAGTGGCTGGACCGCACCTATACCGACGCCATCGTGGTGCTGCACAAGGGGCGGGTGGTCTTCGAGCGCTACCAGAACCAGATGCAGGCCAGCTCGCCGCACCTGCTGTTCTCGGTCACCAAGTCGTTCACCGGCCTGATGGCCGCGCAACTGGCCCACGAGGGGCGCGTCGACCCCCAGGCGCTGGTGACGAAGTACGTGCCTGAGCTGGAAGGCTCGGCCTGGGGCGACATGACGGTGCGCCAGGTCATGGACATGACGGGCGCCGTGCGCTTTCGCGAGGACTACACCGACCCCAAGACCGAGATCTTCGGCTACTCCTGGGCCTCGGGCATGCTGCCGCGTCCGCCCGGCTACGCGGGGCCGACCAATGTGTACGACTTCCTCAAGACGCTGCCCAAGGAAGGCACGCATGGCGAGGGCTTTGTCTACCGCACCGTGCATTCCGAGGTGCTGGGCTGGATCGTCTCGCGCGTCACGGGCCGGCGCTGGAGCGATCTCATGAGCGAGAACATCTGGCAGAAGCTGGGCATGCAGGAAGACGCCTATGTGATGGTGGACAGCACCGGCACGCCGCTGCAGGGCGCGGGCCTGAACGCCACGGCGCGTGATCTGGCGCGCGTGGGCGAGATGCTGCGCCTGGGCGGCAGCTTCAACGGTCACAAGATCTTCGACAAGGCGGTGCTGGACGACATTGCGCGCGGCGGCGACCGCGAGCAGTTCAAGTTCCGCGGCATCCAGGCCGCGCGGCCCGGCTACAGCTACCGCAACCAGTGGTGGGTGCTGCACAACGCCGATGGCGCCTACGAGGCCGCCGGCATACACGGCCAGTTCATCCACGTGAATCCGGCCGCGCAGATGGTGGTGGTCAAGCTGTCATCGCACCCGGTGGCGGGCGCGGCCTTCACGCATGCGCTGACGCTCAAGGCCTGGGCGGCGCTGGCCGATGCGGTGCGCGACAGGTAGCAGGAACAGGTAGCAGGAACAGGTAGCAGGAACAGGTCGCAGGCATGAAAAAAGGCAGCGTGCGCAAACACGTTGCCTTCGGCCCGTGGGCAGGCCGGGCCGGTTTCTGACCGCCTGGCACGGCCCGCAATGGAGCG
Organism: Delftia sp. K82; assembly: GCF_002193035.1. Taxonomy (NCBI): domain Bacteria; kingdom Pseudomonadati; phylum Pseudomonadota; class Betaproteobacteria; order Burkholderiales; family Comamonadaceae; genus Delftia; species Delftia sp. K82. The sequence continues at coordinate 727,544 of NZ_MYFL01000001.1, forward strand.
CACGCGTCAGACCTGGCGGCGCCGCATCCGGGTCATGCCGAACAGGGCCAGCAGGGCCGACATGGCTATCAGGCACCACTGCGACAGGGTGGGCACTGCGGTGGTGGTGGCGGCTGCCGCAGGCATGGCCACGACCACGGGGTCGAGGATGGCGCCGTCCTGGGCTCCGTCATCGTCGCCATCGCCGCCGTCCGTGACGGTGTAGCTGGCAGTGCCACCATTGAAGCTGGAAATCTTCACCCACTGGGCAGGCGTTGCCAGCGGCTTCCATTTCAGCAGAACGGCACCTGCGGGCACGTCCGCATGCGTCACCTGCATGGTCAGCGTGTCGCCGACGGTGCAGTCCCGGGTCTCAAACTCCAGCACGGGCCTGGGCATGTCGGGCACGGCCGTGAAGCCGGCGGGCAAGGGGCCGGGCAGGGCGCTGGTGAATGCGACATGGCGGAACGTGCAGGTGCCATTGGGCAGGCCTTGCGTGAACTGTGTCCTGCTCGTTCCATCGGCGTGCTGTGTGAGGCCGAGAACAGTCACGGAGACGGTGCCGGTTGCGGCTGCGTAGTTCAAGGGATCGCTGCTGGCCTTGGTCCCCCGCACGACGCAGGTGCCGGTGGCCGTGCCGGTCAACTGGTTGCCGCTGACCGTACATGGCCCGCTCAGGAGCTGGAAGGCGGGGACGGCATTGCCTATGCCGCCGCTCAGGGCCAGAGTGGTGGTTTCGCCCACGGCGACGGCTGTCGGCGTCGCGGTCACGGTGGCTGCCTGGGGCTCGGGGATCTTGATGGGATTGAGCGTGTAGCTGCGGTCCAGCGTATTGGCTTTGCTGTCGGTGACCCGGATCGTGAACGAGGTGCTGCCTGCGGCCGTGGGCGTGCCGCTGATCGTGCCTGTGGCGGGGTCCAGCTCAAGGCCTGCAGGCAGCGTTCCGCTTTGCAGTGCAAACGTGTAGGGTGCGCCCAGACCGCCGGTTGCCGTCAGCGTCCGGGAGTACAGGCTGCCGACCTGGGGGCTGGGCAAGGTCGAGGGGCTGATGCTCAGGGGAATGAAGGGTTCGACGGAAACGGACTGCAGGTCCACGCCCACGATGTCGGTGGCCGAGAAAGTGATCTTCACGGCGCCGCTGTTGGTGATGGGCTCGTCCAGCGTGATGGTGGAGATGCCCACAGGCGCCGTCTTGCTGTACGTCACGGTGCCCGATGTGATGGTCAGTGGCAACGGATTGGCCGTGCTGTTGCGCATCACGAATGACTGGAAATTGATCTTTCCGGAGAGAGCCGTCACGGACCAGGAGGCAAAGGGATAGGCCGCGCCGCTGATGCGAAAGCTCATCCAGCCGCTGCTGTCGGTTCCGCAGCGGATGACGCCACTGGTCATCTGTGCAGAGAAAAGATAGCTGGGCGATGAAGGCGTCGTGTCAGTCGTGGATATGCAGTAGCCGTTGGCATCCAGATTGGGTTTGAAGCCGAGGGATTCGTAGGCGAAGGCATTGCCCAGCGACAGGGCAGCGGCGCCGACGAGCAGCGCTTTGGTGATGGGTCCAGGGAGCATGGGGAACGGGGGTGAAGACAGGGCGCGCTGAGTGTCCTCTCCCGTTGGCCGGCGAATCTGAGCAATTCTGAGAATTGGCTTTCAGTGGCCAAGGCCGTCGCGCTTTCTGTGGTGCGGCCCAGCCATGAAAAAAGCCCATGCAGCAGGCTGCATGGGCTTTCGTCAGGGATGGGAAGCGCTGACGCTCAGATCACGCCCTGGGCCAGCATGGCGTCGGCCACCTTGACGAAGCCGGCGATGTTGGCGCCGTCAATGTAGCTGACCGTGCCGTCCTCGCGCTTGCCGTACTTCAGGCAGGCGGCGTGGATGCCTTGCATGATCTGCAGCAGGCGGGCATCGACTTCCTCGGCGGGCCAGGACAGGCGGGCCGCGTTCTGGCTCATCTCCAGGCCCGAGGTGGCCACGCCACCGGCGTTGCTGGCCTTGCCCGGTGCGTACAGCACGCCGGCCTTCTCGAAGGCCTTGGCGGCTTCGATGGTCGAGGGCATGTTGGCGCCTTCGGCCACGCAGACCACGCCGTTGGCGATCAGCACCTTGGCGTCTTCCTCGGTCAGTTCGTTCTGCGTGGCACAGGGCAGGGCCACGTCCACCTTCAGGTGCCACGGCGTCTTGCCGCGCAGGAACTCGGCGCCCACCAGCTTGGCGTACTCGTCCACGCGGCCGTAGCGGTGGTTCTTCACGTCCATCAGGATGGCCAGCTTCTCGGTGGTGAAGCCGTCCTGGTCATACACGGTGCCCGAGGAGTCGGAGACCGATACCACCTTGGCGCCCAGCTGCAGGGCCTTCTCCACGGCGTACTGGGCCACGTTGCCCGAACCCGAGACGGAGACGGTCTTGCCTGCGAAGGACTGGCCGCGCGTGGCCAGCATTTCCTGGGCGAAGTAGACGGTGCCGTAGCCGGTCGCTTCGGGGCGGATCAGCGAGCCGCCGAAGGACAGGCCCTTGCCCGTGAACACGCTGGCGGCGCTGTTGGACAGCTTCTTGTACATGCCGGCCATGAAGCCCACTTCGCGGCCGCCCACGCCGATGTCGCCTGCCGGCACGTCGGTGTCCGGGCCCACGTGGCGGAACAGTTCGGTGACGAAGGCCTGGCAAAAGCGCATGACTTCAGCGGGGCTCTTGCCCTTGGGATCGAAGTCCGAGCCGCCCTTGCCGCCGCCCATGGGCAGCGTGGTCAGCGCGTTCTTGAAGGTCTGTTCGAAAGCCAGGAACTTGAGCACGGACAGCGTGACCGAGGGGTGGAAACGCAGGCCGCCCTTGTAGGGGCCAATGGCCATGCTGTGCTGGATGCGGAAGCCGCGGTTGACCTGCACATGGCCCTTGTCGTCGGTCCAGCTCACGCGGAACATGACCACGCGCTCGGGCTCGACCAGACGCTCCAGCAGGCCGAGTTCGGCGTACTTGGGGTTCTTCTCGATGAAGGGCCAGAGGCTTTCCATCACTTCGGTGACGGCTTGCAGGAATTCGGGCTGGCCGGGGTTGCGTTGCGCCACTTCTTCAAGGAATTGGCCGACGGACTCGTACTTCATGGAAAAACCTCTGACTAAAAAACGGCTGCGGGAAGGGGTGAGTGCAAACCAAAATTATGCCAAAAAGTTATGCCGTCATGCATCGTTTTGGTGAACGGTGCCCGTGCTTGGTGCCTGAATGCCGTTTTTCGGTGCATTTCCAGAGAGGTGCCGACGGTATTTGGTGCATGGTCAGGGCCTGCGTGCCGCAGTGAGCGGGCAGGCAGCGGCCTGGATCAGCCGTATCCGGTGGCGTGCATGGCCATGGCGAATGGGAATGGCTGGCGCCATGCCAGCTGACATGAAGAGTGGCTAGGAAGGCCTTGCAGCCGGACGGGGCTTGGGCCCGCCCGGCCATCCCATCGACGGCCTTTCAGCTGCGCTGCAGCTGGGGATGGCGCGCGAACAGGTCGGCCGCCCAGTCCACGAAGGCCCGCACCTTGGCGCTGAGGTGGCGGTTGGGCGGATAGACCACGTGAATGGGCAGCGGCGGCTGGGTCCATTCCGGCAGGACCTCGACCAGTTCGCCGCTGTCGATCAGCGGCTGGGCAAAGGCGGTGACCAGCTGCGCGATGCCAAAGCCCGCCAGCACGGCGGCCGTGTAGGCATTGCTGTCGTTGGCCGCGATGCGGTAGTTGCCCGCCACCTCGATGGATTCATCGCCCCGCTGGAATTCCAGCGGGTACATGCGCCGCGTATGGCCCGCGAAGAAGGCGACGATCTGGTGCTTCGTATCCAGCTCGGAAGGGTGCTGGGGCACGCCGTGGCGTGCCAGGTAGGCGGGCGAGGCCACGGTGACCCAGTTCATCGAGCCGATGCGCCGCGCCACCAGGGATTGGTCGCTGAGCTCGCCCCCGCGGATCACGCAGTCCACGTTGTCGCTGATCAGGTCCACCAGGCGGTCGCCCACGCCCAGGTCAATCTGTATGTCGGGATAGCGTTCGCAGAATTCGGTCAGCGCCGGAATGATGATCAGCCGGGCCATGGAGCTGCCCACGTCCAGCCGCAGCCGCCCGCTGGGCGCGGTCTGGGTGTTGACCATGCTGGCTTCGAGATCGTCGAAGTCGTTGAGCAGGCGTGCCGCGCGTTCGTAGTAGGCCGCGCCATCGGGCGTGACGGTGACGCGCCGCGTCGTGCGGTTGAGCAGCTTGACGCGCACGCGCGCCTCCAGCGCCTGTATCTGTTTGGTGACCGTGCCCTTGGGCAGGTCGAGCGAATCGGCGGCGCGGGTGAAGTTGCCGGCTTCCACCACGCGAACGAAGACACGCATGGCCTGGATCTGGTCCATGGAAAGTTGCTCCTGCAGCGCCCGGCAAGGGAATGCCGGCTCGGCGGAATTCTCACATGCGCGGTATCGGGCGATTGTTCGTGAAACGGAAACAGAGCGATGGCTGCGTTGCTATTTCAGACATGGCCGGCGCCGCCTATATTCCAACCATCGACCATTGCCGCAGGTTCGCGCCATGTCCACTTCCTCGTCGCTTCCGAACGGCCCCGCCGCCGGGGCGCAGATTGCCGAAACAGAATTCTCCATCGAGCTGCCCGAGCACGGCACCGTGGCTGCGCGCGCCTATGGCCAGCGCAGGCCCGGCACGGTCTCGCCGCTGGTGCTGCATTTCCATGGCGGCACCTTTGTCTGCGGCACGCTGGACAACGGGCGCTACATTGGCCGGCTGCTGGCCGAGGCGGGCGCCGTCGTGGTGTCGCTGGCCTACCCGCTGGCGCCCGAGCATCCGTTTCCCCAGCCCATCGAGGTGGGCTACGCCGTGCTGCAGTGGCTGTACAAGCACCGCGTGAAGATGGCGGGCAAGGGCGCGCCGCTGTTCCTCGCTGGCGAGGAGGCGGGCGGCAACCTGGCCGCTGCCGTGGCCGTGATCTCGCGCGACCGGGGCCATCCGCCGCTGGCGGGCCAGATCCTGGTGTCGCCCATGCTCGATCCCTGCACCGGCACCGCCTCGCAGCGCGAGGCCACGCCCGAGGCCGGCGAATGCCGCTGGGCCACGGGCTGGCGCGAGTACCTGAGCTGCCCCAAGGACGCCATGCATCCCTATGCCGTGCCCGGCAGCTCGCTGCGCCTGGCCCAGTTGCCGCCGGCCCTGGTGCTGGTGGGTGGCGACGACCCGCTGCGCGACGAGGCCCAGGCCTATGCGGCCCGCCTGCGCGCGGCTGGGGTGACAGCCAGCAGCCATGTGCTGCCCAGCGCGTCGAACTGGCCGCAGGCCCTGTCCGAGGCCGAGGCCTGTACGGCCTGCAGCGCCGCCGTGTTCCAGCATGTGCATGACTTCTTCGAGGCCACCATGAACAAGCCCGCAGCACCGGGCTAGGCCCCGCGCCGCCGCAGCCGGCGACACCTGCTGCCCCGTTTTCCCCTTCCGCCTTCCCGGCGCGTTCAGGCGCCGGGCGGGCATCGTGTTCCCTGAATTTCGCAAAAAAACACCATGTCCACCGAATCCACCTCATCCTCTTCTTCCCCTTCTTTCGCTTCGGCCCAGCGCAAGGGCTGGAGATTGCCTGCCGCCGCTGCGGCCATCCTCGCCGTCAGCGCCGGCCTGTTCGGCCTGCACGGCATCGAGGCCAAGGCCGATGACGCGCCCGCCAGCGCCCAGCCCGCCGCCACGCCCGTGTCGGTGGCCACGGTCGCCGAAAGCGAGGTCACCGCCTGGGACGAGTTCTCGGGCCGCCTCGAAGCCGTGGAGCGCGTGGACATCCGCTCGCGCGTGGCTGGCGCCGTGCAGGCCGTGCACTTTCGCGAGGGCGCGCTGGTCAAGCAGGGCGATCTGCTGATCACCATCGACCCCGCACCGTATGCGGCCGAGGTCGAGCGTGCCGAAGCGCAGGTAGCCTCGGCCCAGGCACGCCAGTCCTATGCACGCAGCGAGCAGGAGCGCGCACGCCGCCTGTGGGACGAGCGGGCGATTGCCCAGCGCGAGCTGGACGAGCGCATCAACGCAGGCAGCGAGGCCGAGGCCAATCTGCGCGCGGCCCAGGCGTCCCTGCAATCGGCGCGGCTGAACCTGGGCTACACCCAGGTGCGCGCCCCCGTGTCTGGCCGCATCGGCAAGCGCGAGATCACCGTGGGCAACCTGGTGGCCGCAGGCCCGGGCGCGCCGGTGCTGACCACGCTGGTCTCGGTCAGCCCCATCTATGCGAGCTTCGATGCCGATGAGCAGGTCATCACGCGCGCGCTCAAGGAGCTCGGCGGCGGCGCGGGCAACCGAGCCAAGATCGACAGCATTCCCGTGCAGATGGGCACGGCCACGGCCGGCAGCACGCCCTTCGAAGGCCGGCTGCAGCTGATCGACAACCAGGTCGATGCCCGAAGCGGCACGGTGCGCGTGCGCGCTGCCTTCGACAACAAGGATGGCGCCCTCATGCCCGGCCAGTTTGCCCGCATCCGCATGGGCCAGGCGCGCGACAGCAGCATGCTGCTGGTCAGCGAGCGCGCCATCGGCACGGACCAGAGCAAGAAGTACGTGATGGTGGTGGGCGGCGACAACAAGGCCGTCTACCGCGAGGTGGCCCTGGGCGCCTCGGTCAACGGCCTGCGCAACGTGACCCAGGGCCTGCAGCCCGGCGAGCGCGTGGTCGTCAACGGACTGCAGCACATCCGCCCCGGCGCCCTGGTCGCGCCCAAGGAGGTGTCCATGGATGCGCGGGCTGATGCCCGCCAGCCGGGCACCCGGCAGGCAGCCGAACAAGTGGCTGACGCAACCAAGTCCTGATCTAGCCGCACACCTTTCCTGCCTCTGAAATGCCGCCTGACCGCAGGCGGCATGGGCCGCGCTTTGCCGTGGCGGAGCCAAACACCATGAACCTATCCAAATTCTTCATTGACCGGCCGATCTTCGCAGGCGTGCTTTCGCTGCTGATGCTGATCGCCGGCCTGATCGCCATGGGCGGGCTGCCGATCTCGGAATACCCCGAGGTCGCGCCGCCGTCCGTGGTGGTGCGCGCCCAGTACCCGGGCGCCAATCCCAAGGTGATCGCCGAGACCGTGGCCACGCCGCTGGAAGAGCAGATCAACGGCGTCGAAGGCATGCTCTACATGGGCAGCCAGGCCACCAGCGACGGCGTGATGACGCTGACCGTCACCTTCCGCCTGGGCACCGACCCCGACAAGGCGCAGCAGATGGTGCAAAACCGCGTCTCGCAGGCCGAGCCGCGCCTGCCGGAAGAGGTGCGCCGCCTGGGCATCACCACGGTCAAGAGCGCACCCGACCTGACCATGGTGGTGCACCTGGTCTCGCCCAACCAGCGCTATGACATCAACTACCTGCGCAACTACGCGGTGCTGAACGTGAAGGACCCGCTGGCGCGCCTCGAAGGCGTGGGCCAGATCCAGATCTTCGGCGGCGGCGACTACGCCATGCGCGTGTGGCTGGACCCGCAGAAGGTGGCGCAGCGCGGCCTGTCGGCCAGCGATGTGGTGGCTGCCATCCGCGGCCAGAACGTGCAGGCTGCGGCCGGCGTGGTCGGCGCCTCGCCGGGGCTGCCGGGGGTGGACATGCAACTGTCCATCAACGCCCAGGGCCGCCTGCAAAGCGAGGAGGACTTCGGCGACATCATCGTCAAGAGCGGCTCCGACGGCGCCGTGACCCGCCTGCGCGACATCGGCCGCCTGGAGATGGGCGCAGCCGACTATTCGCTGCGCTCGCTGCTGAACAACGACCCGGCCGTGGGCATGGGCGTGTTCCAGGCGCCGGGCTCCAATGCGCTGGAAATCTCGGCCAACGTGCGCAAGACCATGGAGGCCCTGAACAAGAACATGCCCGAGGGCCTGGAGTACCGCATCGCCTACGACCCCACGCAGTTCGTGCGCGCCTCCATCGAATCGGTGGTGCACACGCTGCTGGAGGCCATCGTGCTTGTGGTGCTGGTGGTGATCCTGTTCCTGCAGACCTGGCGCGCCTCCATCATCCCGCTGCTGGCCGTGCCGGTGTCGGTGATCGGCACCTTCGCCGTGCTGCATCTGCTGGGCTTTTCCATCAACGCGCTGAGCCTGTTCGGCCTGGTGCTGGCCATCGGCATCGTGGTGGATGACGCCATCGTCGTGGTCGAGAACGTGGAGCGCAACATCGAGGCCGGTCTCACGCCGCGCAACGCCACCTACCGCGCCATGCGCGAAGTGTCCGGCCCCATCATCGCCATCGCCCTGGTGCTGGTGGCGGTGTTCGTGCCGCTGGCCTTCATCAGCGGCCTCACTGGCCAGTTCTACAAGCAGTTCGCGGTGACGATCGCCATCTCCACGGTGATCTCGGCCATCAACTCGCTGACGCTGTCGCCCGCGCTGGCGGCCCTGCTGCTGCGCGGCCACGATGCGCCCAAGGACGCGCTGACGCGCGGCATGGACCGGGCCTTCGGCTGGCTGTTTCGCGGCTTCAACCGCATGTTCCACCGGGGCTCCGAGGCCTACAGCGGCGGCGTGGGCCGCGTGATCTCGCGCAAGGCGCTGATGCTGGCCATCTACCTGGCGCTGATCGCCGTGACCTTCGGCCTGTTCAAGGCCGTGCCTTCGGGCTTCGTGCCCGCGCAGGACAAGCAGTACCTGATCGGCTTTGCCCAGTTGCCCGACGGTGCCACGCTGGACCGCACGGACGAGGTGATCCGCCGCATGGGCGAGATCATGAAGGACAACCCCAACGTGGAGGACACCATCGCCTTCCCGGGCCTGTCCATCAACGGCTTCACCAACAGCTCCAACTCGGGCATCGTCTTCGCCACGCTCAAGCCCTTTGACGAGCGCAAGCGCGCCGACCAGAGCGGCGGCGCCGTGGCCGGCCAGCTCAACCAGGCCTTCGCGGGCATCCAGGACGCCTTCATCGTCATGTTCCCGCCGCCACCCGTGGCGGGCCTGGGCACGACGGGCGGCTTCAAGCTGCAGCTGGAAGACCGCGCCTCCCTGGGCTATGACCAGATGGATGCGGCCGTGAAGGCCTTCATGGCCAAGGCCTACCAGACGCCCGAGCTGACCGGCATGTTCACCAGCTGGCAGGTCAACGTGCCCCAGCTGTATGCCGACATCGACCGCACCAAGGCGCGCCAGCTCGGCGTGCCGGTGACGGACATCTTCGACACCATGCAGATCTACCTGGGCAGCCTGTATGCGAACGACTTCAACAAGTTCGGCCGCACCTACAGCGTCCGCGTGCAGGCCGACGCGCCCTACCGCGCGCGTGCCGAGGACGTGGGCATGCTCAAAGTGCGTTCCAGCTCGGGCGAGATGATTCCGCTGTCGGCGCTGATGAAGGTGGACTCCAGCTTCGGCCCCGAGCGCGCCATGCGCTACAACGGCTACCTCACGGCCGACATCAACGGCGGTGCCGCACCGGGCTTCTCTTCGGGCCAGGCGCAGGACGCCATCAAGCGCATCGCGGCCGAGACCCTGCCCAAGGGCATCGATTTCGAATGGACCGACCTGACCTACCAGGAAATCCTGGCCGGCAATTCGGCGGTGATCGTGTTCCCGCTGGCCCTGCTGCTGGTCTTCCTGGTGCTGGCCGCGCAGTACGAGAGCCTGACCCTGCCGATTGCCATCATCCTGATCGTTCCCATGGGCCTGCTGGCGGCCATGACCGGCGTGTGGCTGTCGGGCGGGGACAGCAATGTCTTCACGCAGATCGGGCTCATTGTGCTGGTGGGGTTGAGTGCGAAGAACGCCATCTTGATCGTGGAGTTCGCACGGGAGCTGGAGTTCGAGGGCCGCACGCCCATACAGGCCGCCATCGAGGCCAGCCGGCTGCGCCTGCGCCCCATTCTGATGACCTCGCTGGCCTTCGTCATGGGCGTGCTGCCCCTGGTGCTGTCCACGGGCGCCGGCTCGGAAATGCGCCGTGCCATGGGCGTGGCCGTGTTCTCGGGAATGATCGGGGTGACGGCCTTCGGCCTGTTCCTCACGCCCGTGTTCTACGTGCTGATGCGCCGCCTGGCAGGCAACCGGCCGCTCAAGCAGCATGGTCCAGAGATGGAGGAAGAGGCCCCTGCACATGCACCCGCCCACGGCCATGCCTCGGGTGGCGGCGCGCTGCCCATGCCCTCTGCTGCGCGTGGCGAGCATGAATGAGCCCACACCACAAGAACAGGAACCGATCATGAAGATCCCATCGCTTTCGAAACTGTCCAGGCGTCTGCTGCCCCTGGTGGCGGCGCTGGCCCTGGCCGGCTGCGCCAGCGTGTCCCAGAGCCTGCCCGAGCTGCCGGCCGCCCCCGCCTTCAAGGAGCAGGGCGCCGCGCCGCAGGCGGGCTGGACCCAGGCCCTGCCCGCTGAAGCCCAGGCACGAGGCCAATGGTGGCTGGCCTTTGCCGACCCGGCGCTGGACGCGCTGGTGGACAAGGCCACGCTGGACAACCAGAGCATCCAGGCTGCGGCCGCACGCCTGGCCGAGGCCCGCGCCCTGGCGCGCAGCGCCAATGCCGAGCGCCTGCCCCAACTGGGCCTGGGCGCAGGGGCCACGCGCGGCGCGGGGCTGGACAAGGCCTCGGGCACACGGCCTGCCACCCTGGTCAACGCGGGGCTGAACCTGTCGTATGAGGTCGATCTGTTCGGCCGCATTTCCCAGGCGGCCGACGCATCGCGGCTGGACGCCGAGGGCCGCGAGGCCCTGCTGCAAAGCACGCGGCTGGCCGTGCAGGCCGAGGTCGCACAGACCTATCTGCAGCTGCGCGCACTGGACGCCGAGCGCGCCCTGATGCGCGAGACCGTGGAGGCCTACCGCGACACGCTGCGTCTGTCGGAGCGAAGGCTGCAGGCCGGCGACATTGCCGAGCTGGACGTGGCGCGCATTCAGGCCGAGCTGTCGGCCACCGAATCGGACGCGCTGGCACTGGACCGCCAGCGCGCCCAGGTCGAGCATGCGCTGGCCGTGCTGGTGGGCGACTCGGCCTCGCGCTTCGGCCTGGGCGAAGGCGCCTGGACCACTGCGCTGCCTTCTATTCCAGCCGGCGTGCCGGCCACGGTGCTCATGCGCCGGCCCGACATCTCGGCTGCCCAGCGCGCCGTGTTCGCCGCGCAGTCGCGCGTGGGCGTGGCGAAGACGGCATGGTTTCCCAGCATCTCGCTGACCGGCGCGGCCGGCCATGCCTCGCCCGAGGTTGGTGACCTGTTCAAGTGGTCCATGCGCTCCTGGGGCGTGGGCGCCTTGCTGTCGCTGCCGCTGTTCGACGGCGGCCGGCGCGAGGCCGGCGTGCAGGCCGCCGACGCGCAGCTCGATGCCGCGCTGGCCGCCTACCGGCAGCAGGCGCTGGTGGCCTTCCAGGAGGTGGAGGACCAACTGTCGTCCATTCGCATCCTGCAGGAGCAGTCCACCGTGCAGGGCCAGGCCGTGGTGGCCGCCCAGCGTGCCACCAGCCTTTCGGACACGCGCTACCGCAATGGCTACGTCAGCCAGCTGGACCTGCTGGATGCCCGCCGCAGCGAACTGCGCAACCGCCGCCAGGCGCTGCAGGTGAAGTCCGCGCAGTACCAGGCAGCCGTGGGCCTGATCCGCGCGCTGGGCGGGGGCTGGGATGTGCCGGCCGGCGAATCGGCGAACGTGCCGGTGGCCCAGGCCGCGCTGCGCTGAGCCGCCCTCAGGCCAGCACGTCGATGGAGCGGAACACGCGCTGCAGCACCGGGTCCGGGCTGTGGCGGCAGGCGTGGACCTGCTCCATGAGGTGGTGCACGAAGCGCTCGGCCACCCAGGGCAGGGGGCCGTGGCCGCGCTGGACCACGCCCACGGTGTGGGGCTCGAACTGTTCGCGCAGGGACAGCGGCACCAGGGTGCCCTGGGGCACGCCCGACTCGATCAGCGGCCAAGGGCAGAACGAGAGCATGTCGCTGTGCGCGATCAGGTGCAGCAGCAGCGATGCCGAATGCACCAGGTGGATGTGGCCCACGGGCACGGGCAGGCCGTGGCGCAGGAACAGGCGCCGCACCAGGTCGTCCTCTTCGGGCGGCGTGTAGTTGAGCAGCCAGTCGCAGTCCATCAGCTCGGCCAGCGAGCGTGCGCCTGCCAGCGGATGGCCGGTGCGGGCCACGACGGTGGCGTCGTAGCGGAACAGTGGCGTGCCATGCAGGTCGCCGCCCGAGGGGCCCGAAGGCACGCGGCCAATCAGCAGGTCCAGCGTGCCTTCGCGCAGGCGCGGATGGGCCACGGCCGACAGGCCCTCGAACAGTTCCAGGCGTACCTGGGGCAGTTCGGCGCGGAAGGCGCGCAGCACATGGGGCAGCAGGCTCTGGCCCACCCAGGGCGTCACGCCCACGGACAGGCGCGCCACGGCGCAGGTGTCGCGCAGGCGTGCCATTTCATCCTCGGCCTGGGCCATCTGCCCGGTGATCAGCTGGGCGTGGCGCAGCAGCGTGCGCCCGGCTGGCGTGAGGACGATGCCGCTGCTCTGGCGCTCGAACAGCGCAAGGCGGTGGCCTTCCTCCAACTCGCGCAGGGCCTGGGTGATGGCCGACTGCGTGATGCCCAGCGCGCGTGACGCGGCGCGCACGCTGCCGCAGCCGGCCACGGCGACGAGGTAGCGCATCTGGTGCAGCTTCATGGCGGGACCGGCATCGGGGTGGGGCTGAGAATTCATGGGCCGATCTTGCAGGTTTCGTGCCATGTCTGCCATCTCTGCCATTCCTGCCATTGCTGTGATGGGCGCATGCCGGGGGATGACAGGCAATGCCTGGCAGGGCAGGCGCTGGCGGTCTTCCTCCCGCTGCCCACGCTTCCTAGACTGCGGGCATGAACATTGACCCGCCCGTTTCCACCACGGCCGAAGCCGCCGATCCGGTGCTTGCCGGCATACGCGCCACGCAGGCCGAGATGGTGGCCCTGCGCCATCACCTGCATGCCCATCCCGAGCTGGCCTTCGAGGAGTTCGCCACCAGCGACTTGGTGGCCGAGCGCCTGGCCTCCTGGGGCTACGAAGTGCACCGGGGCCTGGGAGGCACGGGCGTGGTCGGCACGCTGCGGGTCGGAGCAGGCACGCGGCGCCTGGGCCTGCGCGCCGACATGGACGCGCTGCCCATCCACGAGCAGACCGGCCTGCCCTATGCCAGCCGCCACGCGGGCCGCATGCATGCCTGCGGGCATGACGGCCATACCGCCATCCTGCTGGCCGCCGCGCGCGAACTGGCCCAGGCGCGCGGCTTCGACGGCACGCTGCACCTGATCTTCCAGCCGGCCGAGGAGGGCCTGGGCGGGGGGCGCAAGATGGTGGAGGATGGCCTGTTCGATCTTTTCCCCTGCGATGCCATCTTTGCGCTGCACAACATGCCGGGCTTTGCAGAGGGGCAGTTCGGCTTTCGCGAGGGCTCGTTCATGGCCTCGTCGGACACGGTGATCATCACCGTGCGCGGCAAGGGTGGCCATGGCTCGGCGCCCCACCTGTCGGCCGACCCGGTGCTGGCGGCGGCTCACCTGGTGCTGGCGCTGCAGACCGTGGTCTCGCGCAATGTCGATCCGCGCGACATGGCCGTGGTCAGCGTGGGCGCCATCCATGGCGGCGATGCACCGAATGTCATCCCCGGCGAGGTGGAGCTGCGCCTGTCCGTGCGCGCCTACCGGCCCGAGGTGCGTGCCCTGCTGCGCGAACGCATCACCGCGCTGGCCCATGCCCAGGCCGCCACGCTGGGGGCCGAGGCCGTGGTGGACTACCGCTGGCGCTACCCAGCCCTGGTCAACGACGCGGCCAGCACGGCCTTTGCCCGCGAGGTGGCGCGCGACTGGCTGGGCGAGCAGGCGCTGATCCCCGACCTGCAGCCGCTGACGGGCAGCGAGGACTTCTCCTTCATGCTCGAACAATGCCCGGGCAGCTACCTGATCGTGGGCAACGGCGTGGGCGACACGCATGGCACGGGCGGCTGCATGGTCCACAACCCCGGCTACGACTTCAACGACCGCATCCTGCCGCTGGCCGCCACTTACTGGGTGAAGCTGGCCCGGCGTTTTCTGTCCGTCGCCTGAGGCGCCGCGCCCGCACCGGATTCCCTTTCACGACTTCATCTGCGATTGCCACCATGCGCACTGCATTTCCTCTCTCCTCCGAGGCCCGCCAGGTCCTGAGCCGCCGCAGCCTTCTGGGCGCAGCCGCGCTGGGGCTGGCCTTGCCGGCTGCTGCACAGGCCGGCTTTCCCTCCAAGCCCTTGAAGCTGGTCGTCGGATACCCGGCCGGTGGTTCGGTGGACCTGGCCGCCCGCGTGGTGGGCGATGCGCTGGCCGCGCGGCTGCGCGGCACGGTGGTGGTGGACAACGTGGGTGGGGCGGCCGGCGCCATTGCGGCCCAGCGCGTGGCCTCGGCACCGGCCGATGGCTACACGCTGCTGGTGGGGGCCAGCAACGAGCTGGTGGCCACGCGCATCGTCAACCCCGCGCAGCGCTACGACGGCCGCCGCGATTTCACGCCGCTGGGCCTGGTGGCCACCGGCCCGCTGATCCTGGCCGCACGCCCGGGCCTGGGCGTGAAGAGCATGGCCGACTTGCTGGAGCTGGCGCGCCGCCAGCCCGGCAAGCTCAGCTACGGCAGCTCGGGCGTGGGGTCGACCCTGCATTTCGCGGGAGAGCTGTTCAAGCAGCGCGCCGGTGTTTCCATCACCCATGTGCCCTACCGCGGCGTGGCGCCGTTGACCAGCGACCTGGCGGGCGGCAGCCTGGACCTGGCCATGCTCTCGCCCACGGCGGCGCAACCATTTCTGCAGAGCGGGCGCATCGTGCCGCTGGCGGTCACCAGCGCGCAGCGCCTGTCCGCCTTGCCCCAGGTTCCAGCCATGGCCGAGCTGGCGCCGCTGCGCGGTTATGAATTGGTGGGCTGGTTTGCGCTGATGGCGCCGCGCGGGCTGCCCGCCGCCACCGCGCAGCACATCACGGCGGCCCTTCAGGAGGCGCTGGCCGAGCCCGCCGTGCGCAAGCGCCTGGAAGATGCAGGCATGGTGCCCGCCTCCGGCCGCGAGGACCTGGCGCGCCTGATCGCCGAGGAAGACCGCAAGTACGAGCAGCTCGCGGCCTTCGCGAACATGCGCGACTGACGGTGTAGACGGTGCTGACGGCAGCCGGGCAGGTTCAGCGACCGCGCAGGAACAGCGCGTCCAGCTCCTTCATGCTCATCTGCCGCCAGGTGGGGCGGCCGTGGTTGCATTGGTCGGAGCGCTCGGTGACTTCCATCTGGCGCAGCAGGGCGTTCATCTCGTCCAGCGTCAGGCGGCGATTGGCGCGCACGGCGCCGTGGCAGGCCATGGTGGCGAGGATCTCATTGCGCGCGCGCTGCACCACGGTGCTGGCGTCGTGCTGGGCCAGCTCGGCCAGCACGCTGCGCGCCAGCTCCACGGCATCGCCCTGGGCCAGGGTGGCGGGCACGGCACGCACGGCCAGCGTCTTGGGCGAGAAGGGGGAAACCTCCATGCCCAGGGCCTGCAGCGTGTCGCCATGGGCCTCGGCCGTGGCCACTTCCTCGGGTGTGGCGGCGAAGGTGGCGGGAATCAGCAGCGGCTGGCTGGGGATTTGCTCTGCCGCGTTAACGGCATTCTTGAGCTGCTCGTAGACGATGCGCTCGTGCGCCGCATGCATGTCCACCACGACCATGCCCTGGGCGTTCTCGGCCAGGATGTAGACGCCGTGGATCTGGGCGACGGCGCGACCCAGGGGCCAGATGGTTTCCTCGGCAGCGGCAGGGGTGTCCGCTGCCGGGGGCGTGAAGTTCGCAGGTGAAGGCTCGGAGACAGCGGCTGGCTGGGGCTGTGCAGCGGGTGCGTAGCTGGCGGGCACATCGCCGGCAGGCCATTGCACGCCGGGCGTGTCCACCGCGACTTCGGCGGCACCGGCAGCCTGCATGGCCGTCTGGGCAGGAAGCGCCACGGGGGCCGGCGCGGCTTCGCGCATGGGTGCCCACAGGCCCGCCATGTTGCTGACCTTGTGGCCGCCCTGTTCATCGCCAAAGCTCATGCGCGCCTGGGGCCAGGCGGGGGCCGCCACCTTGGGCGCGGTGGCCGGTGCGGCAGGGGCCAGCTCCGGGGTGCGGGCGGCTTCCTCGGCGGCAGCGGCGGCGGCCGCCGCCGCGCGCGGGGCGGCCAGCGCGTTCTCTATGGCGTGGCGCACGGCCTGGTGCACCTCGCGGCTGTCGCGAAAGCGCACCTCGATCTTGGTGGGGTGCACGTTCACGTCCACGCGCGCAGGGTCGATCTCCACATACAGCGCATAGACAGGCTGCTTGTGGCCGTGCAGCACATCCTCGTAGGCGCTGCGCGAGGCGTGGGTCAGCACCTTGTCGCGCACGAAGCGGCCATTGACGTAGCAGAACTGGTGGTCGGGCCGGGAGCGCGCCGCATCGGGAATGCCCGCGCGGCCCGTGACGTGGACGGCGCCCGACCAGTGCTCCACCGTCACGGAGTTCTGCACGAAGGCGTCGCCCAGCACATCGCCCAGGCGGCGCGCAAGGGCTTCGTCCGACATGCTGCCGGCGGCACGCCACTGCTCGACCAGCTTGCCTTCGTGCCAGATGGCAAAGCCCACGTCGGGCCAGCGCATGGCGGCGCACGGACTCGATGCAGTGGGCCAGCTCTGTGGCGTCGCTCTTGAGGAATTTGCGGCGGGCCGGGGTGGAGAAGAACAGCTCCTTGACCTCGACCGTCGTGCCCTGGTTGCGGGCGGCGGGGCGCAGCTCGCCGCTGCGCGCATCGAGCAGGTAGGCCGAGTCCTGGCCCGCAGGGCGCGAGAGGATGGATGCCTCCGACACCGAGCAGATGGCCGCCAGCGCCTCGCCGCGAAAGCCCATGGTGGCCACGGTCTCCAGGTCGTGCAGGTCGGTGATCTTGCTGGTGGCATGGCGGCGCAATGCCACGGGCAGCTCGTCGCGCGGGATGCCGCCGCCGTCGTCCTCCACCGAGATCAGCCGCACGCCGCCGGCCAGCAGCCGCACGTTGATCTGGCGGGCGCCCGCATCCAGTGCGTTGTCCACGAGTTCGCGCACCACCGAGGCAGGGCGCTCGACGACTTCGCCGGCCGCGATCTGGCTGATCAGCTCGTCGGGCAGGTCGCGGATGGGGCGGCGGGGGAGGGTGTCGGAGGAGGGGATGGATGCGTTCACGCGGCAATTCTAGGGGCTCGCATCCACCGCTTGCGGGCTGTGGGAATGGGGTGTGCAGCGCCGGCGCCCACAAAAAAAAGGAGCCGCGAAAGCGGCTCCAAGAGGCGTCCCCGGCAACAAAGGCCGGAGCCGGGGGCACTCTTTGAATGAGGGTGGCTGCAGGGTCAGCGGCGGCGGCCTGCGCGGTCGCTGTTGCTGCCCATCTGGTTGCCGACCAGCGCACCGGCCGCGGCGCCGCCCACGGTGCCCAGCGTGGTGCCGAACAGCGCGCTGCCCAGCACGCCACCGGCCACGGCGCCCACGCCCGTGCCCAGTTGCGCATTGTTGGGACGGTGGGCGCAGCCGCCCATCGCGAGCGCGCCGGTCAGCAGGGCGGCGATGGCCAGGGTGCGGCCCATCGTGGAGCCGGACTGGCGTTCGGACTTGTGCGCGAAAGTGCGAAGGGTCTTGTTCATGGCTTGCTTCCTTGTGTCTTGGCGATGGTGGTGAGGCCGGGCCGGCATTGCCGACGGCATGGAAGCACTTTGCCTGCAAAAAGCTGACGCACTCATGAGTTTTTCGTAGAGTTTTATCAAGTTGTGTAACAAAACAAGCTTGATTTCAAGCATTTGTAGATTCCTGCAAGCGCCGGTGTGTGCGATGGCGTGACCGGCTCCGGCTTGGCCGTGGGGGCATGTCGGCGAAGTACAGTACGGGCCGGTGCGGCGCCCGCCGCGGAGGACTCTCTTTTGGAAATCATTCAGTTCCTGATCGACTTCATCCTGCACATCGACAAGCATCTGGAGGCCTTTGTCGTGGCCTATGGACCCTGGGTGTATGCGCTGCTGTTTCTCATCGTCTTCGTGGAGACGGGCGTGGTGGTCATGCCCTTTCTGCCTGGCGACTCGCTGCTGTTCATCGTCGGCGCGCTGTGCGGCGTGGGCCTCATGGACTATTCGATCGCCTGCACCGTGCTGCTGGTGGCGGCCGTGCTGGGCGACCAGTGCAACTACACCATCGGCCGCTACATAGGGCCCAAGGTGTTCCAGTGGGAGGACTCGCGTTGGTTCAACCGCCGCGCCTTCGACCAGGCCCACGCGTTCTACGAGCGCTATGGCGGCATCACCATCGTGCTGGCCCGCTTCATGCCGTTCATCCGCACCTTTGCGCCCTTCGTGGCCGGGGTAGCCGCGATGAACCGGGGCAAGTTCACTGCCTTCAATGTGGGCGGGGCGATTGTCTGGGTGTTCGGCATCAGCGCAGCCGGCTATTTCTTCGGCAACCTGCCCTGGGTGCGCGAGAACCTGGAGAAGATCATCTGGGGCCTGATCCTGGTGCCGGGCCTGATCGCGATCTTTGGCGCCTGGCGCGCGGGGCGCGCGCCCAAGACGGCCGCCTGAGCTTTCCGCGCATAGAAAAAACCCCTTGCACCTTCATGGCGCAAGGGGTTTTTTCATGGAGCGGGAGTGGGGATCAGCGGCGGTCGTTGCGCTTGCCCACCTCGTTACCGATCAGTGCACCGGCGGCTGCACCGCCCACGGTGCCCAGCGTGCTGCCGAACAGGGCATCCCCCACGACACCACCGGCCACGGCGCCTACGCCGGTACCGATCTGTGCACTGCTGGGATTGGTGGAACAGCCGGCAGAGAACAGGGCAATGGCTGCTGCGGCGGCAATGGAATAAAGGCGTGTCTTCATGTTCATCTCCTGTGATGGCCTGCCTTGTCGCCGTGAGTGGCGTATGGCGCAAGCACTGTGTGGAACATGTTTGCATGCTCTCATTCAGGGCTTGCGGCAGCGGTAGGAGATCTGCCCGAGCTGCCGCCGGGCGGCTCGGAAGTGTCGCGTCTTTGCCGTCCGACAGCGGCTGCGGGCGGCATCGCCCGCGCCCTTCGCCCGTGCCCTGCGCTCGTGCCTTTTGGCTCTGTCAGACGGAGCGGCTGCGTGCCAGAGGCGGGTTGTGCGCGAAGTAGTTGCGGATGCCGCGCATCAGCGCGTCGGCCAGTTGCACCTGGTAGGCGCTGCTGCGCAGCCGGGCCTCTTCCTCGGGGTTGCTGATGAAGGCGGTTTCCACCAGCACGCTGGGAATGTCGGGTGCCTTGAGCACGGCAAACCCGGCCTGCTCCACGCGCGGCTTGTGCAGCTTGGCCATGTTGCCGATCTCGCCGAGCAGGGCGCCACCGAGCTTGAGGCTGTCCTTGATCTGGGCCGTGGTGCTCATGTCCAGCAGCATGCGCTGCACATGCTGGTCCTGCGAGCCCATGTTCAGGCCACCGACGATGTCGGACTGGTTTTCCTTGTTGGCCAGCCAGCGCGCGGCCGTGCTGGAGGCGCCCTTGTCGCTGAGCGCAAAGACGCTTGCACCACGCGCGGCCGGCGTGGTGAAGGCGTCGGCGTGGATGCTGATGAAGAGGTCGGCCTGCACGCGCCGGGCCTTTTCCACGCGCGTAGCCAGGGGCACGAAGAAGTCGGCATCGCGCGTCATGAAGGCGCGCATGGGGCTGCCGCCGATGCGGGTGTCGTTAATGCGGTCGCGCAGCAGGTGGGCGATCTTGAGCACCACGTCCTTTTCGCGCGTGCCGCTGGGGCCGGTGGCGCCGGGGTCCTCGCCGCCGTGGCCGGGGTCCAGCGCCACGATGATGATGCGGTCGGTCTGGCGCGAGGTGGCGATGTTGGGCGCGGCAATGGGGGCAGGGGCCGGAACGGGCGCAGGCGCGGGAGGGCGAGGCGCCGGGGCCGGAGCGGCAGGGGAAGGTGCCTGTGCCACTACGGCGGGCGGTGCAGGCGTCTTGCCGCCGGAGCCGCTGCTGTGCTGGGCGATCAGGTCGCCCAACGGGTCGGGGGCTGGCGCCGTGGGGCCTGAGGGCCGGGGCAGCGGTGGTGGAGGCGGCGGCGGTGCCGATGCGACGGCGGTATCGTCGCCGGAGGCATCGCGCAGGCGCTCGCTGATCAGCGCCTCCAGCGGGTCCACGGCCTTGGCGGGGTACAGGTCGAACACCAGCCTGTGCTTGTAGGCCGCCACGGGCTGCAGCGTGAAGACCTGGGGCTTGGCGGGCTGCTTGAGATCTATCACCAGGCGCACCACGCTGGGCGAGTTCTGGCCCACGCGGATGGAGGCGATGTTGGGATCGTCGGAGCGGACCTTGGCCACCAGTTCACGCAGCGCGGGATTGAGGTCGATGCCCTCGATGTCCACGGCCAGCCGCGGGGGCTGGTCCACGAAGAACTGCTTGGCAGCCAGCGGCCGGTCGGACTCAATGGTCACGCGCGTGTATTCGGGCGCGGGCCAGACGCGCACGGCCACGATGGTGGCGCCGTGCGCGATGTGCTGGCGGCCCAGCAGCAGCACGATGGAGCCCGCCTGCAAAAGATTGCGGCGCGACAGGCCGGACGGATAGGAGGAGGAGTTGGCGTCGCTCATGCCTTGAGTGCTTGGATCACGGCGCGTCCGACGGGCGTGCCGGCGAGCAAGGTCACCTGGCGCTGCGTCTCGTCGATTGCTTCGATATGAATAGCTATATCTGCCGCAGGCGTAAGCGCTGCGGCCTTTTCGGGCCATTCTGCCAGCTTGAGACCGGGGCTGGCGAAAATATCGCGAAATCCTGCATCCTCCCACTCGCGCGGGTCATCGAAGCGGTAGAAGTCGAAGTGCCAGATGGCCAGGTCCGGCGCCTCATGCGGCTCCACCACGGCATAGGTGGGGCTTTTGATGCGGCCCTGTACGCCCAGTGCGCGCAGCCAGTGCCGCACCAGCGTGGTCTTGCCTGCGCCCAGGTCGCCGTGCAGCGTGACGTAGGCGTTGCGCAGCGCGGGATGGTCCGCGAGCTGCTGCGCAAACCGCTGCGTGTCTTCCTCGCTGCCCCATATCCAGCGACGGCCCGCAGTTTCCGCATCCTGCGGCTGGGCGCTTTCTACAATCGAGGGAGTATGTTGTGCAGCAGTCAATTGGTTCCTTTGATGCAAGGCTGGGCCCGCGAGCTGGGATTTTCCCAAATTGGCGTGGCCGGCGTGGATTTGTCTTCTGCGGAGCCGGGTTTGATGCAGTGGCTGGCCCAAGGGTTCCATGGCGAGATGGACTATATGCAGGCCCACGGCCTGCGCCGCGCCCGGCCTGCCGAGCTGGTGCCGGGCACGGTCAGCGTGATCACGGCGCGCATGGACTACCTGCCGCGCGACACGCCTGCCGATGCGCCGGGCGCCTGGCAAGCGGTGGAGTGGACGCGGCTGCAGCGGCCCGACGAGGGCATTGTCTCCGTCTATGCCCGGGGGCGCGACTATCACAAGGTGCTGCGCAACCGGCTGCAGAAACTGGCCGAGCGCATTGCACAGGAAGTCGGCCCCTTCGGGCACCGCGCCTTCACCGATTCCGCGCCCGTGCTGGAGGCGGAGCTGGCCCGGCGCAGCGGCCAGGGCTGGCGCGGCAAGCACACGCTTGTGCTCAATCGCGAAGCGGGCTCCATGTTCTTCCTGGGCGAGATCTATGTGGACCTTGCGCTGGAGCCCACGGCGCCGGTGACCGCGCACTGCGGCAGCTGCGCGGCCTGCATCACGGCCTGCCCCACGGGCGCCATCGTGGCGCCGCACCGGGTGGACGCGCGGCGCTGCATCTCCTATCTGACCATCGAGCATGCGGGCGCCATTCCCGAGGAGCTGCGGCCGCTGATGGCCAACCGCATCTATGGCTGCGACGACTGCCAGCTGGCCTGCCCCTGGAACAAGTTCGCCCAGCCCAGCCGCCTGCCCGACTTCGATGCGCGCGAGGCCCTGTCCGGCGGGCAACTGGTGCACTTCTTTGCCTGGGACGAGCCGACCTTTCTGCGCCTGACCGAAGGCAGTCCCATCCGGCGCATAGGCCATGCACGCTGGCTGCGCAATGTGGCCGTGGCGCTGGGCAATGCCTGGCGTGACACCGGCAACGCGGCATTGCAGCAGGCGCTGTCCAGCCGCGCCGAACATCCGGACGCCCTGGTGCGCGAGCACGTGGCCTGGGCGCTGTCGCAAAGATCGGATTGAGCTGATAAGACCAGGGCGCTTGTGTGTGAAACAATTGTTGCGCTCTGTCGGAGTGCCCCCCGGCGGCCTGTTGCGGGCCACTGCCCTTGAAGGCGCGGGGCCTGTGTGACTCAACATGATGTTTGATATGCGCGCAAAGCCTCCCCGCAGCCTGTCCCGCCTGCTGAACGCAGAACCGCTGACCCAGACCGCTGTGGCCGTCTGGGTGGGACTGTGCTGCGTGCTGCTGGCCACGGTGGCGTACTGGACGGTGCTGGTGGACAGCCACCGCACGCAGCGCAGCTTTACCGAGTCCCAGTCCTGGCTGCGGGTGGGGCAAATGTCGCATGCGGTGTCGGTGCAGGTGCAGACCCTGCTGTCCGGCCTGGACTACACCATGCGCGGCCTGGAGTCCGACTTTGCCGGTGGCGATGTCGACGGGTTCCGGCGTGCCGTGCAGACCACGTTCGACGCCTACCCGGCCGGCACCTTCCTGCAGATCGCCGTGGCCGACGAGAAAGGGGACATCGTGTACTCCAACCTCCAGCAGGAGGCGCAGACGCGGGCTGCCAAGGTCTCCATCCGGGACCGCGAGCATTTCCAGGTGCATGCCAACCGCGAGAACATGGGCATGTTCATCGGCCGCCCCGTGCAGGGGCGTGTCTCCCACAAATGGACCATACAGCTGAGCCGCGCGCTGTACCGCCAGGGGCAGTTCTCGGGCGTGCTGGTGCTGTCGCTGTCGCCCGAATACATCTCGCGCTATTTCCAGTCCATCTTCGATGGCGCCAACGACGTCATCCTGCTGCTGCGCACCGATGGCGCCTACCTGGCGCGCTCGCAGGGGCAGGAGCAGGTGATGGGCCGCTCGGTCTCCGATGTGCGCGTGGCGCTGTTCGCACCGGCCCTGGAGCGCGGCACTTACGAGGCCGAATCGTCCGTCGATGGCGTGCAGCGCATGTATGCCTGGAGCCGGGTGGAGGGCTATCCGCTGATCGTCAGTGCAGGGCTGGACAAGAAAGCCATCTTCGAGCCGCTGGAGGCATCGCTGGAGCGCGGCCTGCTGCGCAACGGCATAGGCACGGCCGTGCTGCTGCTGGGCATGCTGCTGACGCTGTGGCTGGCGCGCCAGCGCCAGCTCAGCGAGCGCATGCGGCTGCAGGGTGAGCGGCGCTTTGCGCGGCTGGCGCAGGAGGTGCCGGGCGGGCTGTTCCAGTTCCGCATAGGCGCGGATGGACAGTTCCGGTTCCCTTTCACCAGCCCCGGATTCTTCGAACTGCATGGCGCCAAGGCCGATGCCGCCAGGTTTGCCGACCATGAACTGCTCAAGCGGGTCCACCCCGAGGATTTGCCGGCCCTGGCGGCCTCGGTGCAGGCCAGCGTGGGCAGCAAGGGTGTCTGGGAGCACAAGTACCGCGTCTACGGCCCTGCAGGCGAGCTGCGCTGGCTGCATGGTCACGCCCGGCCGCAGCAGGAGGAAGACGGCTCCCTGCTGTGGCATGGCTATGTGCACGATGTGACGCAGGACCAGGCCATGCAGGAATCCATACGCCACAGCGAGGAACGCCTGCGCCTGACCGTGGGCGCCGTGCGCGACGGCCTGTGGCAATGGGACTGCCGCAGCGGCCATGTGGAATGGGATGCCCGCTGCTACCAGATGCTGGGCTTCGAGGCCGCGCAGTTCCCCATGAACTATGACGCCTTCTGCGCCATGGTCCATCCCTCGGACAGGGCGCGGATGCTGGCGCGGCTGCAGCGCCATGCCGAGGCCGGGGCCGACTTCCGCGTGGAGATGCGGCTGCGCAGCTCGGCCGACAGCTGGCTGTGGGTGGAGTCGCGCGGCGAAATCACCCAGCGCGATGCCGACGGCAAGCCCGTGCGCATGCTGGGGACGCACACCGACATACAGCAGCGCGTGGAGCAGTCCCGACTCATCAAGGCCTTGCTGGACCGGGGAAGCGCCCTGATCGTCATGGCCGGTCCCCAGCGCGAAATCCTCTATGCCAACGAGCGCGCGGTGCAGACCTTCGAGATCGAGACAGACCGGCTGCCCGGCGGCGTGAACTTTCGCGCCCTGCATGTCAGCGACGAGAGCTTCGAGCGCTTCGGCCAGCTCTACGCACAGCTCAACGCACGCGGCACGGTGCGCACGGAATGGATTTTGCGCATGCCTTCGGGCTCGGGCCACTGGTTCGACATGCAGGGCTCGCTGCTGGACCCCGACGAGGACGACGGCCGCGTCATCTGGACCATGATCGATACCGACGCGCG
Organism: Delftia sp. K82; assembly: GCF_002193035.1. Lineage (NCBI taxonomy): Bacteria > Pseudomonadati > Pseudomonadota > Betaproteobacteria > Burkholderiales > Comamonadaceae > Delftia > Delftia sp. K82. The sequence goes on from NZ_MYFL01000001.1 coordinate 751,885, forward strand.
CCGGCGAGCCGAGACCGCGTTGGCCGAGACCCAGCACCGGCTGGAGGCCATCATCGACCGCTTTCCCGCAGGCATTCTGGTCACCGACGCCCAGGGCCGTCAGGTGCTGGCCGCCAACCGCATGCTGGCGGCCGCGCTGCGGCTGGACATGGCGCCTGCCGCCCTGGTGGGGCTGGGCATGCCGGCGCTGATCCAGCTGCTGCCGCCTTCGGTGGCTGGCGTGCTCAGCGCCGGGCCCGTGGCTGGCCGGTCCCTGCATGCGCTGCCCGACGACCACTATGTGGAGATCGAGGGCATGCAGCTGCGCGACGGTGATCGCTCCATCGGCCACTGCTGGGTCTTCCACGATGCGACGGAGCGGCAGCAGCGCGAATCCCAGCTGGAGACCCTGGCGCTGACCGACGCGCTGACCGGCATTCCCAACCGCCGCGCCTTCATGGAGCGGCTGGCGATGGAGCTGGACCATCTGCGCAGCGGACTGGTGGCGCATTCCACGCTGATCATGCTGGACATAGACCACTTCAAGCAGGTGAACGACGGCTACGGCCATGCGGTGGGCGACATCGTGCTCAAGGAGCTGCTGGCCTCGGTGGCGCAGGAAATGCGCAAGGAAGACATGGTGGGCCGGCTGGGTGGCGAGGAGTTTGCCGTGCTGCTGTCCGACACCGATGCCGAGGTGGGCCTGCGCCGCGCCGAAAGCCTGCGCGAAACCGTGGCCGCGCGCGCCATCGATGCGGGCCTGGCCGGCGACCTGCACATCACCATCAGCCTGGGCGTGTACGAGCTGCAGCGCAGCGATGCCTCGGCCCAGGGCTGCCTGGAGCGTGCCGACGCCGCGCTGTACTACTCCAAGCGCAACGGCCGCAACCAGTCCACGCTGTGGAGCGAGCGGCTGCCTGCCATTGCGCGCTGATACGCGCTGATCCGGCTGGTGCGGGCTGGTGCGGCGCACAGGCCTAGGAATTCACCCCGGTGAATTTTCAGAATCATCCAATGGCCTGATCGGGCCGCAATCCCGAAAATCCTGGGTTCATGCTGTCGCGTGGACCTGCCGCCTCTTGCCTGGCCCCAACACTCGGGTGCGGCCGACTGTCCGTGCAACCCATCACAAAAAGAGGCTGCGCGCCGAGCGCAGGGCGAGGAATGTATGACGTACAACCGCTGGTCCACGGTGCATATCGCGCCGCTTTCGCGAGCGCAGTTCTGGAGCGATGCCAGCCGCGAGGCGCAGATGCCGCACACGCCCTTGGTCGCGCAGCCCGAGCGCTTCGAGGCCGTGCTGACGTCGCGCTGCGTGGGCGCGGTGGTGCTCAACCGCATCCAGATGGCGGCCGAACATGGCATGGAGCGCCTGCATGCCGATGGCCAGCGCGCAGGCCCGCCCTGCCTGCTGTGCGTGCTCTATGCCAAAGGTGGAGCCCAGGTATTCGCACCGGATGCACCTGACGTACCTGACCTGTCGGACGTGCCGGACGTACCGGATGCCTCGGCGTCATCCGGGGAGCCGGGCATGGCGGTTGCGGGCAGGAGGCTGCAGGCGCAACCCGGCCAGCTGTTCCTGCTGGATGAGCGGCGCGGCTACCGCATCTGGCAGAAAGAGGCCGTGGACCTGGTGGTGCTGGCCGTGCCGCTGGCACTGATCGATTCGCGTGGCAGCCTGGCTTCGCAACTGCTGGCACGCAGCCTGCCCGACTGTGCATCGCTTCAGCTGCTGGTCCAGCAGATGCAATTGCTGGCCGCGTGGCAGGACCCCTTGCCCGAGGCCGAATCCGCCAGGCTGTCCGACTTGGTCATCAACACCGTGAAGACCGTGCTGCAGGCCAGCGCCGACATGGCGACGGCCCGACCCGGCGCGCCCATGCACGTGCTGTTGCGCAGGGTGCGCCAGCTCATTGCCCGCCAGTACCCGGACCCGGCGTTGGGGCCCGAGCGCGTGGCGTCCAGGCTGGGGCTGTCCGTGCGCTCGCTGCAATCCCAGCTGTCGCGCGAAGGCACCAGCCTCAGCGCCGAACTCATGGCCTATCGCCTGGAGCGCGCCCATGCGCTGCTGCGTGGCACGGAGCCGGGAACGCTGGGCATCGCGGAGATCTCGCAGCACTGCGGTTTCAGCTCACCCGCGCATTTTTCCCGGCGGTTCAGGGCACGCTACGGCAGCACGCCGCTGGGGTTGCTGCGGGATGCGGAGGGCGGGCAGGGGGCCTAGGCAGGCTTGGCGGCGCCACTCCCGGCGTGGCGTGCGCAGATCAGGCCGAGGATTTCGAACATCATCTGCGCCCCCGCATGGGCGGTGTTGGTGGTGGCGTCGTAGGCTGGAGACACCTCCACCATATCGCCGCCCACGATGTGGATGCCGGCCAGGCCGCGCACCATGGCCTGTGCCTCGCGCACGGTGATTCCACCGACCTCGGGCGTGCCCGTGCCGGGCGCAAAGGCCGGGTCCAGGCAGTCGATGTCGAAGGAGACGTAGACGGGCGCATCGCCCACCACCTCGCGTGCGCGGGCAATGACGCCGTCCACGCCCAGCGCGGGAAGCTCCTCTGCGTGGATCACGGTCATGCCCGACTCATAGGAAAACTCCCAGAGATATTCGGCTGCGCCGCGTATGCCGATCTGAATGGTCCGCGTGGGGTCGAGCACGCCGTCCAGCACGGCCTGACGAAACGGGCCGCCGTGGTGGAAGCGGCTGCCGTCGAAGGGACCCCCGGTGTCGCAGTGGGCGTCGAAATGCACCAGGGCCAGTGGCCGCTCGCGGCCCAGTGCGCGCAATATGGGCAGGGTGATGGAATGGTCTCCACCAGCGGCCAGCGGAATCACGCCGGCCGCATGGATCTTTGCGAAGGTCGACTCTATGTCGCGGTGCGACTGCTCCAGGCTGTAGCGGCTGGACAGCGGCACGTCGCCGATGTCCGCCACGCGCAGCTCGCGTGTGGGAGTGGATCGAAGCACATGGTTGTAGGGGCCCACGCGTTCGATGGAACGCAGGGCCCGGGGGCCGAAGCGGCAGCCGCTGCGGTTGCTGATGCCCAGGTCCATGGGCACGCCGATCAGCGCGGCCTGGAGGTCGCCGAAATCCGGGCGGCTCCAGTCCATGGGACGCATGGGCGCGTCCAGCAGCGTGGGCATGCCTGCGTAGGGTGCGTTGCGCGTGCCGCTGGCGTCGATGATGTGGGCGGCCACGGCGCGGAAATGCGGGTCGTGGATCACGGACTCGTTGGCGCCGCCGAAGCGTGCGCGCAGCGCCTGCAGCCTGTCTGGTGTGAAAAGCGTCATGTCGTCTCCGATTCAGTGCCGGGATCAGGATTGAATGCCCGACAGCGAACGCTGCTGCGTGCGCTGCGCCAGGCTGATGAGGATGAAGCTGGCCGTGCTCACGGCAAGGCTGGCATAGATGGGCGTGTTGGCGGCCAGGCCGTCCCTGACCATGAAGGCGACGGCCGTGGCGCAGCCCAGCAGCATGCTGGCGATGGCACCCGCCGTGGTGGCCCGGCGCCAGTAGATGGCGCCGATCAGCGGCACCAGCATGCCGCCCACCAGCAGGTTGTAGGCGGTGGTCAGGGCATTGAGCACATCGTCCACCACCAGGGCGATGCCGAGCACGGCCAGCCCCACCAGCAGCGTCAGCAACCGGTGCCAGCGCACATCGACCAGCGGCCGGCCGCCCCGCAGCAGGGGCACGAGGTCCTCGGCCAGCACGGTGGAGCCGGCCAGCATGGCGGCGCTGGCGGTGGACATCATGGCCGCCAGTGCGGCAGCGATGACCAGGCCGCGGATGCCATCCGGCAGGCTGGCCTGCACGATGGCGGCAAAGGCATTGTTGGCGTTGTCCAGGTCCGGCAGCAGCACGCGCGCTGTCATGCCCACCAGGGCACCGACCAGTCCGTAGACCACGCAGTACACGCCGGCGAGGCTGCCCGCCACGGCGGCCACCCGTTCGCTGCGGGCCGTGAACACGCGCTGCCACACGTCCTGGCCGATCATGATTCCGAAGAAATAGATGACGAAGTAGGTGGCGATGGTGTCCCAGCCGATGTGGGTGACATCGAAGCTGGACGCAGGCAGCCGTGCAACCAGCTGATCCCAGCCGCCCACGCGGTACAGGCAGATGGGCAGCAGGATCAGCATCAGGCCCGCGGTCTTGATCACGAACTGCACGATGTCCGTCAGCGTCAGCGACCACATGCCGCCCACGGCCGAGTAGATGACCACGACGCCCCCGCCCACCAGGATGGAGATCCACAGCGGCAGGTCGAACAGCACCTGCATCACGGTGCCGATGGCGATCACCGACGTGGCCGCCAGCATCAGCGAGTAGGCCAGCATCACCAGGGCGCTGGCCTGCTTGGTGCGGGCGCTGTAGCGCCGCTCCAGCACCTGGGTCACGGTGCAGATGCGCAGCCTGAGCAGGGGCTTGGCCAGGAACAGGTTCAGCACCAGCAGGCCCGCGCCCAGCGCCGCGCAAAGCCAGAATCCGGAGATGCCGTACACATAGCCCAGGCGCACCGTGCCCACGGTGCTGGCGCCGCCTATCACCGTGGCGGCCATGGTGCCCATGTACAGGCCTGACCCGAGGTTGCGGCCGGCCACGAGAAAGTCCTCCTGCGTCTTCGCGCGGCGCATGCCGTACCAGCCCAGTAGCAGCATGGCCGCCGCGTAGATCACCACGACCGAGATATCGAGCAACATGGTTTGTCTCCCTTTTGTTGCGGCCCTGTTGGCAGGGGCCTCTTGAAACAGCGGTATCCATGGAAGTGAATTCCCTGGCCCGTCCCTCTTGTTCTGTATTGCAGTCCCTCTTTGGATAATCCAGATGTGCTGCAACAGCCGTGGATGCTAGACAGCAGCCCGGATTGCATCCATTTCAAGTTCCATTTACAAACATCGATAAGAATCGATCTTTCCCGAGTGAAAACCCCATGCTCCATACCGTTTCAGACCTGGACCTGCGGCTGCTGCGCGTGTTTCTGGCCATCGTTGACGCGGGCGGCGTGTCGGCGGCGCAGGCCAGCCTTGGCGTAGGGCAGTCCACGCTCAGCAGTCAGCTGTCCACACTGGAGACGCGGCTGGGTTTCAGTTTGTGCGAACGCGGGCGCGGCGGCTTTCGCCTGACGGCCAAGGGCCGGCGCTTCGTCGATATGGCTCGCACCGCCCTGCAGGGACTGGAAGGCTTCAGTGCGCAGGCGCGCAACATGCACAGGCAGCTGGTCGGCAGCCTGGCCATCGGCCTGATCGGCAATGCACCCATGGAATACAACGCGCTGATGGGGCGGGCCATACAGCGCTTTCGCCAGCGCGACGAGGCCGTACGCCTGTCTGTGCTGGTGCGCGGGCCGCGCGAGCTGGAAGAGATGCTGCTGCGCGACGAGCTCCAGGTCGCCGTGGGCTATTTCCTGCACCGCGCCCCGGCGCTGGAATACACGCTGCTGTTCAGCGAAAGGCAGGTGGCCTATTGCAGCGCCAGCCATCCCTTTGCCGCACGCGCGGGCCGCATCGGCGCGCAGGAGGCGGGCGAGGCCGACTGGACCTGGCGCACCTATCCGCTGCCGCAGGCACCGCTGACGGGGCGCCCGCGCCATGTCACCTCAGAGGCGGACAACATGGAGGCGGCCGCCATCCTCATCCTGTCAGGCGCCCACCTGGGCTACCTGCCAGAGCACTACGCGGCGCCCTATGTGGCTGCCGGCCTGCTGCATGCGCTGGACGAATCCCTCTTCAGCTATGACGTGGACATCACCATGGTGGCCAAGAAGCGCGCACGCCAGGACGACATCACGGCCGCCTTCACGGACGACATGCGTGCCGTGCTGTAGGGGCGCCGTGGCACAGCGGCATCAGAACTGCAGCAGGCTCAGCGCAAACGGCAGGCTGAGCACGCCCAGCAGCGTGGACAGCGTGACCAGCCCCGCCACATACGAGCCGTTGTAGCCCATGCGTGCGGCCAGCACATAGCACGACGATGCGGTGGGCAGGGCAGAGAAGGCCATCAGGATCAGGGCCTGCGCACCGCTCAGGCCAAACGCCCGCACCATGGCATAGGCGATCAGCGGCTGCACCAGATGCCGCACGGCCAGCAGGCACACGGCCAGCAGCTTGCCGGCGGCCAGCGCGCCGAACTGCATGCCGGCGCCGGCCGACATCAGGCCCAGCGCGATGGAGGCTGCGCCTATGCGGGAGATCGAAGGCTCGATCAGCGCCGGCAGCTTCAGCCCCAGCGCGCTGAACACCAGGCCCGACAGCGTGCCCACGATCAGCGGATTGCGCACCAGCTGGCCCAGGAAATGCTGGTTGCTCCCGCGCGCCATGGGCCAGACGGCCGCGATATTGCACAGCGGCACGCTCACGCCGATCAGCACCGAGATGAACAGCAGGCCCTCAGGCCCCGCCAGACGGCTGGCCAGCGCCAGGCCGATGAAGGAGTTGAAGCGAAACGCCACCTGCACGGCACCCGCATGCTCGCGTGTGTCGATCCGGCCGCGCAGGCCCGGCCACCAGGGCAGGCTGTAAGCCAGGGCAATGCCGACCAGGGCCGCACACACGCCAGCGGCCAGCAAGTGGGAGGTGGCACCCCAGTCCACCGGGCTCTTGACGATGGAGTGGAACAGCAGCACCGGGAACAGCAGGTAGTACACCAGCGCCTCCACTGCCTGCCAGACCGTGCGGTTGAGCTGTGTGAAGCGGCACAGCACGTAGCCAAGCACGATGAGCGAAAAATCGGGGAAGAGCAGCACGGCGTAGTTCACGGGGGCAGAGCATAAGCGCATACCCGCAGTCACCGCGTCTCCCGAAAAACCATGGCGCGAGGCTAGGGGTAAACACCGGGAAATCAGTGCTGCGACAAACTGTGACAACCGGGCCTCGGGCCTTAGCATCGCTGGGGTCCACACAGCCGATCCGAAAGCGCAGGTCCTGACGACCGTCAAGCGCGCAGCGGGCTCCAGGCCCCACCATGGCTGTTCCGTGGCAGCGTTTGCGAGCCTTCATTTCGCAGACCATCCATCCGCAGGCACGGCCTTGCGGATGTCCATGAAACCTTCTTCGTCAACACGACCCCCAAAAGGAGATCTTGTATGAATCGTCGCAGCTGGATGGGCCTGACCCTTGTCCTCGCAAGCACCGGAGCCCTGGCCCAGGCCTATCCCACCAAGCCGATCAAGCTGGTGGTGCCCTTCGCCCCCGGTGGCACGACCGACATCATCGCCCGCGTGATCGCCGAACCCCTGACCAAGGAACTGGGCCAGCCCGTGGTGGTGGACAACCGCGGCGGTGGCGGCGGCGTCATCGGCGCCATGGAAACCGCGCGCTCGCAGCCCGATGGCTACAGCCTGGGCATCGCCACGGTTTCGACCACGGCGACCAACCCCGCGATCAACCCCAAGATCTCGTACAACACACTGACGGACTTCACGCCCATCATCAACGTGGCGGCCACGCCCAACGTGATTGCGGTGAACCCCAAGTTCCCCGCCAAGGACTACAAGAGCTTCGAGGCCGAACTCAAGAAGTCCCAGGGCAAGTACTCCTATGCCTCCTCGGGCACGGGCGGCATCCAGCACATGCTGATGGAGCTGTACAAGAGCCTGACCAACACCTTCGTCACCCACATCCCCTACCGCGGTGCGGGCCCTGCGCTCAACGACGTGGTGGCGGGCCAGGTGCCCATGGTGCTGGACAACCTGCCCTCGGCCCTGCCTTTCATCAAGGACAACCGCCTGGTGCCCATCGTGGTGGCCGCGCCCCAGCGCCTGGCCGTGCTGCCCAATGTGCCCACCTTCAAGGAAGTGGGCCTGGAGCCGGTGAACCGCATGGCCTACTACGGCATCCTGGGCCCCAAGAACATGCCCAAGGACGTGGTGGACAAGATCAACGCCGCCGTGCGCAAGGTGCTGCAGGATCCGGCCGTGCGCAAGCGCATCGAGGACACGGGCTCCCTGGTCATCGGCAACTCGCCTGAAGAGTTCGCCAAGCAGATCAAGGACGAGTACGAGACGTACAAGAAGGTGGTTGCTCAGCAGAAACTCACGCTGGAGTAAGCACCGCCTTGAGCGGTTGGCTCAGAACCCGAGGCTCCTTGCGGACCTCGGGTTTTTTCGTTGTAGGCTTGATGGGATGTCCCAAGTGCCTGTTGCTTCCATCGCTTCCCCATCGGCTGCCGAAGCCGAATCTGCTGCCGATCCTGCGTCCTGGCCGGCGCCGCTGCCGGCCAGCCTGGATGCGCTGGACCTGTTCATGGATGCGCTGCTGCTGGAGGACGGGCTGTCGCGCAATACGCTGGCGGCCTATCGCCGGGATCTGACGGCCTGGGGGCGGTGGCTGGCGCACCAGCGGCCGCCGCTGGCGCTGGATGCGGCGGGCGAGCTGGAGCTGCAGGGCTATTTCGCGGTGCGGGTGGAGCAGACCAAGGCCAGTTCTTCCAACCGGCGGCTGACGGTGCTGCGCCGCTACTACCACTGGGCGCTGCGCGAGCAGCGCATTGCCGCCGATCCCACGGCACGCATGCTGGCGGCCCGGCAGCCGCCGCGCGTGCCGCATACGCTGACGCAGGCGCAGGTGGAGGCGCTGCTCAGGGCGCCCGATGTCGATACGCCACTGGGCCTGCGTGACCGTGCCATGCTGGAGCTGATGTATGCCAGCGGCCTGCGCGTGAGCGAGCTGGTGGATCTGCCCTTGCATGGCATCGATCTGCGCTCGGGCGTATTGCGCGTGACGGGCAAGGGGCAAAAGGAAAGGCTGGTGCCCTTCGGCCAGGAGGCGCACTGGTGGCTGGAGCGCTACCTGGCCACGGCGCGCGGTGCCATCCTGGGCGGGCAGCGCAGCGATGCGGTCTTCGTGACCCAGCGCGGAGCGGCCATGAGCCGCGTGATGTTCTGGGTCATCGTCAAGCGCTGCGCGCAGGTTGCGGGCGTCACGGCACCGCTGTCGCCGCACACGCTGCGCCATGCCTTCGCCACCCACCTGCTCAACCATGGCGCAGACCTGCGCGTGGTGCAGATGCTGCTGGGCCATGCCGACATCTCCACCACCACCATCTACACCCATGTGGCGCGCGAGCGGCTCAAGGCATTGCACGCTTTGCACCATCCGCGTGGTTGATTGGATGTGGAAGGTTCGCCGGTTTGGGTGTTTCTGCCGTTGAAATCGTCGAAGTGGCAAAGCCTGTCCCGGGGATATGCGCTTTGCAGAACAATCACCGCCGTGTTCGATGTGTTTCTGCGGAGTTTTCGATGACTGATTTCCTGCGCCGGCATGTGCTGGTGACTTCCATGCTGGCGGCGACGGTCGCTGCTGCGGCCTTGCCGATGTCCGCGTCGGCCGCCGATGCTGCCTGGCCCAGCCGGCCCATCCGCGTGGTGGTTTCCTATCCGGCCGGTGGCGTCAGCGACGTGGTGGCGCGCGCCCTGGGCGAGAAGCTGGCCGCCCGCCTGGGCCAGCCCGTGGTGGTGGACAACAAGGCCGGCGCCGGCGGCGCCATCGGCCTGGACCTGGTGGCCAAGGCCGCACCTGATGGCTATACGCTGGGCTTTTCCTCCATCAGCCCGCTGACGCTGAGCCCGCACCTGGGCAAGCCGCTGTTCGATCCGCAGCGCGATCTCGTGCCCGTGACCAGCGTGATGTATTCGCCCGTGCTGCTGCTGGGCACGGCCCGCTCCACGGCGACCGATTTCAAGGCACTGGTGGCGCAGGCCAAGGCCCAGCCCGGCGAAGTCCGCTGGGCCACGGCCGGCCTGGCATCGCTGGGCCACATCATGCTCGAGCAGATCATGTATGCCTCGCAGGCCAAGATCACGCACATTCCCTACAAGGGCGGCGGCCAGCAGCTCAATGATGGCCTGAGCGCCCAGTTCGAGGTGCTCTCCACCAACGCCGGGCCGGCCGTGCTGCAGCACATCAAGGCGGGCAAGTTCAAGGCCCTGGCCGTGGGCGCCCCCCAGCGCCTGGAGTCGCTGCCCGGCGTGCCCACGCTGGCCGAGCTGGGCTACAAGAGCGCCAACATGACCTCGGTGTTCGGCATCTTCGCGCCCGCAGGAACGCCCGCGCCCGTGCTGCAAAGGCTCAATGCCGAGATCAACCAGGTGCTGACCCAGCCCGACATGCGTGCCAAGCTGGAGGCCACCGACAACGTGGCCACGGGCGGCAAGGCGGAGGATTTCGCGCGCCAGATCGAGGCCGAGTCCCAGTCCAACGCGCGCATCATCCAGGCTGCAGGCATCAAGCTGAACTGATACCGCTGCGGCGCGTGGCATGCAAAAAGGGCTTGCGGCTTCCCGGCCGCAAGCCCTTTGCCATGGTGGCTGACCCGTTCAGACCGTGGCGTCGTCCGCCGTGAGGTTGTCGGCCCAGGCCAGGGCCTGCAGGTGCGCCCAGTTGACCTGGTGGTTGGACAGCTGCAAGGCGTTGGCGGCGCGCGCAAAGCCTTCGTCGTCGCCGCTTTCGCAGGCGCGCGTCAGCTCCAGGAAGGGCGCGAACACGCCCTTGTTGTGCACCAGCGCATCGATCACGGGCTGGGGCAGGGCGATGGATTCCAGCGCCTTTTCCATGGGCTGGCCCAGCATCACGTCCAGCAGCGAGAACACGCCCACCACGAAGGCGTTGTCGCATTCCTCGGGCGAGAGCAGCTCGGCCGTCAGCAGCTCCATCAGGCGTCCGCGCACCACGGCGGTCTGGCCCACGGCCGGCGGCGTGCCGCCCGCGCGCGAGGTGGTCAGCAGCAGCGCGGCCCAGCGGAACAGCTTCTTGAGGCCCAGGATCATCACCGCATGGCGGAACGAGGTGATCTCGCAGGACAGGCCGAAGCCCGAGGAGTTGATGAAGCGCAGCAGGTTGAAGGACAGCGTGGGGTCCTTCTTGAGCAGGGCTTCGATCTCGTCCGTGCTGGCCTGCTGGCGCACCAGGTTGATCAGCTGGATGATGGTGGCCTGCGTGGGGCGGATGGTGCGTGCCTGCACGAGTTGCGGCTGGGCGAACCAGAAGCCCTGGAACAGCCGCACGCCCAGGTCGCGCATGCGCTCGAACTGCTCGGAGGTCTCGACCTTTTCGGCCACGATCTGGGCATTGGTATGGGCGCGCGCGAAATTCACCAGGGTCTCGGCATCGGCCAGCGCAAAGGTCTGCATGTCCAGCTTGATGAATGCGGCCGCAGGCAGCCAGCTGGCATAGGCGCGGCGCAGCAGGTGCTGGTTGAAGGCCAGGCGGAAACCGCGCTGGCGCAGGGCCTGGAAGGTGGGCAGGCGCTCTTCGATATCGGCTGTGGTGGCGTTCTCGCCCAGCGTGGTCACTTCCAGCACCACCTTGTCGGGGTGGATCAGTTCCAGGTGGCCGCCGGCCAGGCTGTCATGCGTGCAGTTGATGAAGACCGTCTTCTTGCCCACCAGCGCCTCGGCTCCCGCATACGACAGTGCGTTGAACAGCAGGGCGGCATCGGAGGCCGCCGTGTGCGCATGCTGGGCTGTGGAGCGATCGAAGAGTTCATAGCCGAAGACATCGCGCGCCTCGTTGACGATGGCTTGGCGCGCAATGACGGCCACCTGTCCGTCCTCCACTCCTTCTGGCAGGGGTGGTGGCGGAGCGGAGGAGTTGTCGTTGGTAGTCATTTGGAAGCTGAGAAAGATGAAGGAGCGGCGGCGTTGAGTTGCGTGCGATAGCTCATGACTATAGCGAGCTGTCTGCCAGTTGATCGGTCCAGGCCAGGGCCTGCAGATGGGCCCAGTTGATCTGCTGGCTGCTCAGGCGCAGTGCGTCTGCGCTGCGGTTGAAGGCTGCGTCGTCGCTGGCTTCGCAGGCCTGGGCCAGGATCAGCAGCTCGCCCAGCACGCCTTCGTGGCGCAGCACGGCGGCGGAGACGGCATCGGGCACGGGGATCAGGCTCATGGCCACGTCCTGCGGCAGGTCCAGCATGCTGCCCAGCAGCGAGAAGATGCCGACGACGAAGGCCTGGTCGGAGTCTTCCTCGCTCAGCGATTCCTGGGCCAGCAGCTCCATCAGCCGCCCGCGGATCACGGCGGTCTGGCCTATGGCCGGCGGCGGCCCGCCGTTGCGCGATGCGGTCAGCAGCATGGCCGCCCAGCGGAACAGCTTCTTGAGGCCCATGAGCATCACGGCCTGGCGGAAGGAGGTGATCTCGCGTTGCACGCCAAAACCCACGGAATTGATCAGGCGCATCAGGTTGAAGGCCAAGCCCGCATCCTTCTTGAGCACATCCTCGATGGCATCGGTGCTGGCCTGCTGGCGCACCAGATTCAGCAGCTGGACGATGCTTTGCTGCGAGGGCGACAGCAGCTTGGTGCGCACCACCGTGGGCCGCGCGAACCAGAAGCCCTGGAACAGCTGTATGCCCAGGCGCCCCACCTGCTCATGCTGCTGGGCGCTTTCCACCTTCTCGGCGATCAGCTCGGCGCGCGTGTGGCGACCGGCGAAGTTGACCAGCACGGCCAGTTGATCGGGGGCCAGCACGGACAGGTCGAACTTGATGTAGTCGGCCAGGGGCAGCCAGGCCGCATAGGCGGACTCCAGCACCGTGTGATTGAAGGCCAGGTTGAAGCCGCGCGCGCGCAGATTGCTGAGGATGGGCAGGCGGGCCTGCACCTCTTGCTGTGCGGCCAGGCCCAGCGGCGGGATCTCCAGCACCACCTTGTCGGGGTTGAGCAGCTCCAGATGCCCGCCGGCCAGGCTTTCATGCGTGCAGTTGACGAACATCAACTTGGTGCCGACCAGGTCCTCCTCGCCGGCATGCGACAGGGCCGTGAACACCAGGGACACGTCCGAGGCCGCCGTGTGGTCCGGGTAGGCGCGCGAACGGTTGAAAAGCTCGTAGCCGATGATCTGCTGCACCCCGTTGACGATGGCCTGGCGCGCGATCATTCCCCGGTCTGTGGACGCGGGGCTGGCCGCAGGGGCATCGTTGAAGAGATGGACAGGCAATTCGGTCATGGAGTGTTCGGTCGAAGAGGCACGGTAAGCAGCAGATCTGATTGTAGGAATGTTCTGAATAAATATGCCGACAGGCAGTGTCTGCTGGGACAAGTCCGATTGCGGAGTCGGACCCATCCTAGTTTGTAAACCATTGTGCGGCCATGCGGACGGGACGGGCCTGTCCGCGCGGCTGTGGCAGTCTTTCTTCAGACCTGCTGCAGCCAGGCCAGTTCGGTATCGGTGAAGCCTGCAGCGCGGCGCGCGCGCTCGTTGAAGGGCGGGCGCAGGCGCGGTGCCTCGTAGCGCTGCGTCAGGTGCTGGTAGTGCGCCTCCGGCTCCAGGCCTTCCCGTGCGCACAGCCAGCGGTACCAGTGGTTGCCTATGGCCACGTGGCCCACTTCCTCGCGCAGGATGATGTCGAGGATGTCCACGGCCGCAAGCGCATCCGGCGCGCGCGTGTTGCGCAGCTTGTTCTGGATCTGGGGCGTGGCGTCCAGGCCCCGTGCCTCCAGCGTGCGTGGCACAAGGGCCATGCGGGCCACCACGTCATGCGCGGTTTTCTCGCACATGGTCCACAGGCCCTGGTGGGCCGGGAAGTCGCCATAGTCGTGGCCCAGGTGCGCGCGCAGATGCTCGCGCAGCAGGCGAAAGTGCTTGGCCTCCTCGGCGGCCACCTGCAGCCAGTCCAGGTAGTACTGCTGCGGCATGCCGTCAAAGCGCCAGACGGCATCCAGCGCCAGATTGATGGCGTTGAACTCGATGTGGGCAATGGCGTGGATCAGCACGGCCCGGCCCTCGGGCGTGGCCGGCGAGCGCCTTGCAACGGCGGTGTGGTGGCGCAGCTCGGGCCGCAGCGGGCGGCCGGGCAGGTCCGGTGCGGGATCGGACAGGGCCGGTGCCTGCGCTGCTATTGAATAAAGCGCCTGCCGTGCATACATGTCCAACGCGGCGGCGGCCTTTTCTTCGGGGTCCGGGAGGCACAAAACCTCAAGGGCGCGGTGACGTAACTCCATCCCTACAATTCTAGGTTTCCTGCCATCACCAATAATTGACGGAGACAAAGACCCATGGCGATTTATGAACTGGATGGAGTGGCCCCTGAAGTGGCAGCATCGGCCTGGGTGGCCGACAGCGCCGAGGTGATGGGCAATGTGCAGCTGGCCGAAGACGCCAGCATCTGGTTCGGCGCCGTGCTGCGCGGCGACTGCGAGAGCATCTCCATCGGCGAGGGAAGCAACATCCAGGACGCCAGCGTGCTGCATGCCGACCTGGGCAAGCCGCTGGTCGTGGGGCGCCATGTGACCGTGGGCCACCAAGTCATGCTGCATGGCTGCACCATCGGCGACGAGTCGCTGATCGGCATCGGTGCCGTGGTGCTCAACGGCGCGAAGATCGGCAGGAACTGCCTGGTCGGCGCAGGTGCCCTCATCACCGAGGGCAAGGAGTTTCCCGATGGCTCGATGATCATCGGCAGCCCGGCCAAGGCCGTGCGCCAATTGACGCCCGAGCAGATCGAAGGCTTGCGCCGCAGCGCCCAACACTATGTCGATAATGCGCGCCGGTTCAAGACCGGGTTGCGCAAGCTGGGCTGAGCGAGGCCCGGCACTTTTTTACGGAATCCATCAGCGTGTCTGAACTGCATAAATTCATCTTCGAAGGCCTGCCCGTGCGCGGCTCCATCGTCCGCCTCACCGACGCCTGGCAGGAAATCCTGCAACGCCGCGCGGGCAACGGCGAGACCGGCGCCTACCCCGCTGCCGTGCGCGAACTGCTGGGCGAAATGGCGGCTGCCGGCGTGCTCATGCAGTCCAACATCAAGTTCAACGGCGCCCTGGTCTTCCAGGTCATGGGCGACGGCCCGGTCAAGCTGGCCGTGGCCGAGGTGCAGTCCGACTTCGGCCTGCGCGCCACCGCCACCCTGATCGGGGAGGCGCCCGAAGGCGCCACGCTGGAGCAATTGCTCAATGTGAACGGTGGTGGTCGTTGCGCCATCACGCTGGACCCCAAGGGACGCCAGCCGGGCCAGCAGCCCTACCAGGGCGTGGTGCCGCTGCAGGATGCGCAAGGCCGCAGATTCTCCAAGGTGTCCGATGCACTGCAGCACTACATGCTGCAGTCCGAGCAGCTGGACACCGTGCTGGTGCTGGCCGCCAATGACCAGTTGGCTGCCGGCCTGCTGATCCAGCGCATGCCGGTCAAGGGTGAGGCCAACCTGGCCTCCGCCACCGAAAGCGAGCAATCGGGCCAGGACGCCATCGGCCTGAACGAGGACTACAACCGCATCGCCACGCTGGCCGCCAGCCTGACGCGCGACGAACTGCTCACGCTGGATGTGGAAACCATCCTGCGACGCCTGTTCTGGGAAGAAAAGCTGATGCGCTTCGTCCCTCAACAGGATGAAGAGCGCCCGCGCTTTGCCTGCACCTGCAGCCGTGAGCGCGTGGGCGCCATGCTGGTCTCGCTGGGCATTGAAGAGGTGGACAGCATCCTGGAGGAGCGCGGCAATATCGAGGTGGGCTGCGACTTCTGCGGCAAGCAGTACGAGTTCGATCCCATCGATGCCGCCCAGCTGTTCACCGAGGCCGGCAAGCAGCCGCCGACCTCGACGAACGTCCAGTAAATACGCTCGAAGTCAGTCTCGCCCGCTGCGCAGCGCGTCGAACAATCGCCGCTCGCAGTCCGGGTCGCTGCATTGCTCGCAGCCGTAGGGGCGAAGGCGTGCGCTGCGTTGCGCGGGGCTTGCGGGCAGCCAGGACCAGTCCATTTGCGGAGCCTTGAGCCTGAGCGACTCGGCCAGCTGTTGCCATTGCCGGGCGGTATTGCCGTAGAGCACCACGTAGTCGCGTGACTGGCTTTGCAATTGGTCACGCCAATGCTGGAGCTGTGCGGCAGGGCCATTGCTCACCCCTTCGTGCTCGGTGACGGAGGCTCTCCAATCCAGTCCCAGCAGGTAGACAGCCCCATGTTCCGGCAGAGACTGCCCCGGCTCGGCCGCCAGGCATTGCCAGTCAGCAGGAGATGCTCCGTGGTGCCGCCAGGCCTGGCGCAATGCATGGGCCATGGAAAGCGCGAGCGCGGGCGGCGATCCCAGAAGAATCACCGGGGGCGGGAGCAAGTGGTCTGTGTCCAAGTACCTGTCTCGGCTTGAGCGCGGGCCCGGTAAGGGGCGCAGGCGCCTTGTTGCAAAAGCACAAGGCCGGCATGAAGCCGGCCTTGGTGCAAAAAATCCCAACCTTCAGCGCCGCACGATCTGCACGAAGATCTCGTTGGGCTTGACCATGCCCAGCTCGCTGCGGGCCTTTTCCTCGACCATGGCCAGGCCGTCCTTGAGGTCGTTGACCTCGGAGGCCAGGCGGTCGTTCTCGGCCTTTTCCAGGGCATTGGCCACGTTCTGGTCGTGGATCTGCTGCTGCAGTTCCTTGACGTAGGCCACGCTGCCATGGCCCAGCCACAACTGCGCGTGCACGGCGGCGAGCAGGGCGAGCAGGACAAGGGGGACGACGCGGTTGACCATGGCAGCAGATGTTGCGGAAAGGAAAAAGGCTTGCAGGCCGGATGGCTTGCAAGCCTAACGCTTTTCAGCGCAGGTTGTAGAAAGCCTCGCGGCCGGGGTAGTGGGCGATGTCACCCAGGTCTTCCTCGATGCGCAGCAGCTGGTTGTACTTGGCGATGCGGTCCGAACGGCTCAGCGAGCCGGTCTTGATCTGGCCGGCATTGGTGCCCACCGAGATGTCGGCAATCGTCGAATCCTCGGTTTCACCCGAGCGGTGCGAGATCACGGCCGTGTAGCCTGCGCGCTTGGCCATTTCGATGGCGGCGAAGGTTTCGGTCAGCGTGCCGATCTGGTTGATCTTGATCAGGATGGAGTTGGCGATCTTCTTGTCGATGCCTTCCTTCAGGATCTTGGTGTTGGTGACGAACAGGTCGTCGCCCACCAGCTGGACCTTGGCGGCCAGGCGGTCGGTCAGGATCTTCCAGCCATCCCAGTCGCCTTCGGCCATGCCGTCCTCGATGGAGATGATGGGGTACTTGTCGCACCAGCCGGCCAGCATGTCGGTCCACTGGGTGGCGGTCAGCGTCAGGTTGCCTTCACCGGCCAGCACGTACATGCCGTCCTTGTAGAACTCGCTGGCGGCGCAGTCCAGGCCCAGGGCGATCTGTTCGCCGGCCTTGTAGCCTGCGTTTTCGATGGCCTGCAGGATCAGCTGGATGGCGGCTTCGTGGTTTTCCACGGAAGGCGCAAAACCGCCTTCGTCGCCCACGGCCGTGCTCATGCCCTTGTCGTGGATGATCTTCTTGAGCGCGTGGAAGACTTCGGCGCCCCAGCGCACGGCTTCGCGGAACGACGGCGCGCCCACGGGGATGATCATGAATTCCTGCAGGTCCAGGCTGTTGTTGGCGTGTGCGCCGCCGTTGATGACGTTCATCATCGGCACGGGCAGCTGCATGCCGCCCATGCCGCCCAGGTAGCGGTACAGCGGCAGGCCGGCTTCTTCGGCAGCGGCGCGGGCCACGGCCATGGAGACGGCCAGCATGGCGTTGGCGCCCAGGCGGCCCTTGTTGTCGGTGCCGTCCAGGTCGATCAGGGTCTTGTCCAGGAAGGCCTGCTCGGAGGCGTCCAGGCCCAACACGGCTTCGGAGATTTCGGTGTTGATGTGCTCGACGGCCTTGAGCACGCCCTTGCCCAGGTAGCGGCTCTTGTCGCCGTCACGCAGTTCGATGGCTTCGCGCGAGCCGGTGGACGCGCCCGAAGGCACGGCGGCGCGGCCCATCACGCCCGATTCCAGCAGCACGTCGCACTCGACGGTGGGGTTGCCGCGGCTGTCCAGCACTTCGCGGCCTACGATGTCAACGATTGCACTCATGGCATTTCCTTTGCGGTTTTTGAAATCGGTGTGCAGGCGGGTTCCGGTGAGGTTGCGCCCTGGTGCTTGCCGGGCAAGCGGTATGGGTGGTCGATGGCGTGGCTGGCTGCCGTGCCACCGGGCACAGCCGTGCTCCGCGGCGCAGTATCTGCGATCGGGCGGCGGCTATTGTGCACAAATTGGTTGTATGGCTTTGTATGCGCTGCGCTCTTGACTAGCCGGGGTGGCTGGCCGTCAGACGCCTTCCACGCAGACCATGCGCATGATGGATGCGCCTTCACGCGCCTCGCGGGCACGCAGGTACTCGGGCGTGTCGTAGAAGGCCCGGGCGGCCTCGAAGCTGGGGAACTTGAGGATCACGGTGCGGCCGGGGTTCCAGTCGCCTTCGAGCACTTCGACCTTGCCGCCGCGCACGCAGACTTCGGCGCCATGCACGCGCATGGCCTCGGTGCTCCACTTGCGGTATTCCTCGTACTGCTCGGGCTTGGTGACGGTGACGGACGCAATGATGTAGCCGCTGGCCATGGGTCAGACTCCAAAGTCGTTTTCGAGGAAGCCGTTCTTCTTGGTCACGTCGTCGAGCGCGACCAGGGTTTCGAGCAGTGCCTTCATGTGCTTGAGCGGCACCGCGTTGGGGCCGTCGCTGAGAGCGCAGGGAGGATTGGGATGGGTTTCCATGAACAGGCCCGCCACGCCCACGGCCACGGCCGCGCGCGAGAGCACGGGCACCATCTCGCGCATGCCGCCGCTGCTGGTGCCGTTGCCGCCGGGCAGCTGCACGCTGTGCGTGGCGTCGAAGACGACGGGCGCGCCGGTCTCGCGCATGATGGACAGGCTGCGCATGTCCGAGACCAGGTTGTTGTAGCCGAAGCTGGCGCCGCGCTCGCAGGCCATGAAGCTGTCCTCGGGCAGGCCGGCTTCCCTTGCAGCCGCGCGGGCCTTGTCGATGACATTCTTCATGTCATGCGGGGCCAGGAACTGGCCCTTCTTGATGTTCACCGGCCGGCCCGACTGGGCGACGGCGCGGATGAAGTCGGTCTGGCGGCACAGGAAGGCCGGCGTCTGGAGCACGTCCACGACCTGGGACACGGCCGGGATTTCGGCCTCGGTGTGCACGTCGGTCAGGATGGGGACCTGCAGGTCCTTCTTCACCTTGGCCAGGATCTCCAGGCCCTTGTCCATGCCCGGGCCGCGAAAGCTGGCGCCCGAGCTGCGGTTGGCCTTGTCGTAGCTGCTCTTGAAGATGAAGTGGATGCCCAGGGCCGCCGTGATTTCCTTGAGATGCCCCGCCACGTCCATCTGCAGCTGTTCGGACTCGACGACGCAGGGGCCTGCAATGAGAAAGAAGCGCCGGTCGAGGCCGACATCGAAGCCGCAGAGGTTCATGGTGGGGATTCCTTGGGAAATGGTGGGCGGCGGTGCGGGATCAGGGCTTGCGCGGCGCCTTCTGGCGTTCGATCGCAGCCTTCACGAAGGCATTGAACAGCGGGTGGCCGCTCCACGGCGTGGACTTGAACTCGGGGTGGAACTGCACGCCGATGTACCAGGGGTGAACTTCCTTGGGCAGCTCGACGATCTCGGTCAGCTGCTCGCGCTGCGTCAGCGCCGAGATCACCAGGCCCGCTTCGCGCAACTGGTCCAGATACTGGACGTTGGCTTCGTAGCGGTGGCGGTGGCGCTCGGTGACCACATCACCGTAGATGCTGTGGGCCAGCGTGCCGGCCTGCACATCGGAGGACTGGGCTCCCAGGCGCATGGTGCCGCCCAGGTCGGAGTTCTCGTCGCGGGTCTTGACCGTGCCGTCGGCATCCTTCCACTCGGTGATCAGGGCGATCACGGGGTTGGCGGACTTGGGGTCGAACTCGGTGGAGTTGGCGCCTTCGAGGCCGGCCACGTGGCGGGCGTATTCGATGGTGGCCACCTGCATGCCCAGGCAGATGCCCAGGTAGGGCACCTTGTTCTCGCGGGCGTAGCGGGCCGTGGAGATCTTGCCTTCCACGCCGCGCGAGCCGAAGCCGCCGGGCACGAGGATGGCGTCGTACTGCGAGAGCTTGTCGCGCGCATTGGCGTCGCTGATGGTCTCGGAATCGACGTGGGTGATCTTCACTGCCACATGGCTTTGCATGCCGGCGTGCTTGAGCGCCTCGTTGACGGACTTGTAGGCGTCCGACAGCTCGACGTACTTGCCGACCATGGCGATCTTGACCTCGCCCTGCGGGTGCTCGGTCTCGTGGACCAGGTCGTCCCAGCGCTTGAGGTTGGTGGGCGGCGTGTTCAGACGCAGCTTGTCGCAGATCAGGCCGTCCAGGCCCTGCTCGTGCAGCATGCGGGGCACCTTGTAGATGGTGTCCACGTCCCACATGGAGATCACGCCCCACTCGGGAACGTTGGTGAACAGCGAGATCTTTTCCTTCTCCTCTTCCGGCACCTGGTGCTGCGCGCGGCACAGCAGGGCGTCGGGCTGGATGCCGATCTCGCGCAGCTTCTGCACGGTGTGCTGCGTGGGCTTGGTCTTGAGCTCGCCGGCCGTGGCAATCCAGGGCAGGTAGGTCAGGTGGACGAAGGCCGTGTTGTTGGGGCCTTGCTTGAGGGCCAGCTGGCGAACGGCTTCGAGGAAGGGCAGGGACTCGATATCGCCCACCGTGCCGCCGACTTCGCAGATGGCGACATCGACAGCGTCAGGCGTGCCCAGGCCGGCGCCGCGCTTGATGTACTCCTGGATTTCGTTGGTCACGTGCGGGATCACCTGCACGGTCTTGCCCAGGTAGTCGCCGCGGCGCTCCTTTTCCAGAACGCTCTGGTAGATGCGGCCGGTGGTGAAGTTGTTGGACTGCTTCATGCGCGTTTCGATGAAACGCTCGTAGTGGCCAAGGTCCAGATCGGTCTCGGCGCCATCATCGGTCACGAACACTTCACCGTGCTGGAAGGGCGACATGGTGCCCGGGTCCACGTTGATGTAGGGATCCAGCTTGATGAGGGTGACTTTGAGGCCGCGCGATTCGAGGATCGCAGCAAGGGAGGCTGAGGCGATTCCCTTGCCCAGGGAAGACACCACACCGCCTGTGACGAAGACAAATTTGGTCATGTCTTTTATTGGTGGTGGTAAAGCAGGATTATAGATGCGCCGCCGAATTCGCCGCGCCGCGCGGGGCTGCTCGGATGCTCCGGCTCTGCTAAATTGCGCGCCATGACTGAAGTGTTCGCAGGTAAACATCTGGTGCTCGGCCTCTCCGGAGGCGTGGCTTGTTACAAATCTGCCCAGCTGGTGCGCCTGCTGGTGCAGGCCGGGGCCACCGTGCAGGTGGTGATGACCGAGGCGGCAGAGCAGTTCATCACGCCGGTGACCATGCAGGCGCTGTCGGGCCGTCCGGTCTATGGTTCGCAGTGGGACGCGCGCGAGCCCAACAACATGCCCCACATCAACCTCAGTCGCGAGGCCGATGCCATGCTGATCGCGCCTTGCAGCGCCGACTTCATCGCACGCCTGGTGCAGGGCCGCTCCGACGAGCTGCTGAGCCTGATGTGCCTGGCGCGCCCCATGGACCGCGTGCCCCTGTTGCTGGCGCCTGCCATGAACCGCGAGATGTGGGCGCACCCGGCCACGCAGCGCAACCTGGCGCAGGTGGCGGCCGACGGTGCGCTGGTGCTGGGCGTGGGAACGGGCGACCAGGCCTGTGGCGAGGTGGGCGACGGCCGCATGCTGGAGCCCGAGGAAATCATGGAGGAGCTGGCTGCCTTCTTCACGCCCAAGCTGCTGCAGGGCCGCCAGGTGCTGGTCACGGCGGGCCCGACCTTCGAGGCCATCGACCCCGTGCGCGGCATCACCAACCATTCCAGCGGAAAGATGGGCTTTGCCATTGCGCGTGCCGCACGCGAGGCGGGCGCCCAGGTGACCCTGGTGGCCGGGCCCGTGCACCTGCGCACGCCGCGCGGCGTGCAGCGCATCGACGTGCAATCGGCGCAGCAGATGTTTGATGCCGTGCACCAGCAATTGCCGCAAGCCGGCGTGTTCATCGCCACGGCGGCCGTGGCCGACTGGCGCCCGGCCACGGCGTCAGACCAGAAGATCAAGAAGGACGGCTCGGGCCAGACCCCCACGCTGACCTTCGTCGAGAACCCCGACATCCTGGCGGCCGCCGCGCAGTCCGAGCCCGCACGCAGCGGCCGGCTGTACTGCGTGGGCTTCGCCGCCGAAAGCCATGACCTGCTGCAGCACGCCAGCGCCAAGCGCCTGCGCAAGCAGGTGCCGCTGCTGGTGGGCAATATCGGTCCC
Organism: Delftia sp. K82; assembly: GCF_002193035.1. Lineage (NCBI taxonomy): Bacteria > Pseudomonadati > Pseudomonadota > Betaproteobacteria > Burkholderiales > Comamonadaceae > Delftia > Delftia sp. K82. The sequence goes on from NZ_MYFL01000001.1 coordinate 773,926, forward strand.
GCAACCTTTGGGCGGGATGACAATGCCCTGCTGCTGATCGACGAGTCCGGCACCATGGAGCTGCCGCACGCCTCCAAGTCCCTGCTGGCGCGCCAGCTGGTGGCCGAGATCGCCCGGCGCCTGCCACCCGTCCGTTGACACAACCGAAGGCCCGCATGTCACAGAACACCTACGAAGGCCCCCGCCACGGCGACTATGTGCGCTATGTGGATGAGCTGCTGCGCGCCAGCCCCCTGTACCGCTCTGCGGCCCACGGCTGGATGGCGCAGGGACGCAGCGATTTCACCGATGCGGTGGCCACGCCGGGCGCGCAGTCCCAGTCCGTGGTCGAGCGCGTGCGCGAGCAGGTGCAGGCTGCGGCCGAGAAGGCGCGCATCGCCGCGCAGCAGGCTTCGGTGCCCGCCTTGCCGGGACGCCAGCCGTCTGCAGGCGACAGGAATGGTGGCAGGGCCGATCGCGGCCGGCAGGCGGCGCGGGCACAGCAAGCCCAGGCGTCCTCCGCCGCCAAGGCCGTCAAGAAGACGGTCTTCAAGATAGGTCCGGGCCAGTTGCTGGGTATCGTGATCGGCCTGATCCTGGCCGTGGTGATTCCGGGCATCGGCCCCTTCATCCTGCTGCTCACCATCATCAATGCCATCGTCAAAGGCTTTCGCAGCGGGCTCAAGTCGTCCGGGTGACGGCGCGGGGCACAATGCGCGCTTTGCTTTTCAAGAGAGCCTGCCGTGAGGCGCTCCCCAGATTGTTTCCATGAACGTTGATATCAAGATCCTTGACGCGCGCCTGCGCGAGAACATGCCCGCCTACGCCACGCCGGGAAGCGCGGGACTGGACCTGCGCGCCTGCATCGATGCGCCGCTGACGCTGGAGCCCGGCCAATGGCAACTGGTGCCCACGGGCATGGCCATGTACCTCAAGGACCCCGGCTACGCGGCCATGATCCTGCCGCGCTCGGGCATGGGTCACAAGCACGGCATCGTGCTGGGCAACCTGGTCGGACTGATCGACAGCGACTACCAGGGCCAGCTCATGGTCAGCGCCTGGAACCGCTCGACCACGGCCTTCACGCTGCAGCCCATGGACCGCCTGGCCCAGCTGATCATCGTGCCCGTGGTGCAGCCCAGCTTCAATGTGGTCGAGGAGTTCGAGTCGGCTTCCGAGCGCGGCGCGGGCGGCTACGGCTCTACAGGCAAGCAATAAGGCGCTCAGCCAGAAAACGCCCGCAGCCGCGCTGCCCGGGCATCGCTCCAGGGAGGAATCCGCATGGCCAGGCCATCCCGGCGCACGCGCCACTGCCCATCTGCATCATGGACGCGCGTGATGCTGACGCAGGAAGACCGCATGCGCCGCCGCCTGCAGCAGCGCCACTGGCTGCGCCTGCATGCGGCACTGACGGGTGGGTTAAGCCTGGCCGGCATGTCGCTGTTGAGCCTGGGCCTGCTGCACGCGGGCATGCACAGCATGGCGCTGCGCTATGGCGTGGCCCTGGCCTGCGGCTATCTGCTGTACCTGCTGCTGCTGCGCCTGTGGGCCGAGTGCATGCTGCGCCGCGACTGGGATGTGTCCGATGTTCCCGATGTGACGCCCGGCGGCAGTGGTTCTTCACCGGCCCGCACGCCGGAGACTGGCGGATTCGACAGCGGGCAGGGCGGCTCGTATGGCGGCGGTGGCTCCAGCGGCAGCTGGGATGACGGCGGCGCGCTGTCCGAGGCTGCGTCTTCCGCATCGAAGGGCTTTGATCTGCCGGGCATCGATGGGCTGGACGACGGCGCCGTCGTCCTGGTCCCCGTGCTGCTGGTGTTTGCGGCGCTGCTGGTCGCGGTCACGGGGGCAGGGTCGCTGCTGTGGCTGGTCTTTGGGGCCGACCTGTTCCTGGCCGTGGCGGTGGAGGTGGCCTTTGCGCTGCTGATGGCGCGCACGCTCTACGTGGTGGAGCGCGAGGGCTGGCTGCTGGCCGCGCTGCGCCTGAGCTGGAAGCCGGTGCTGGGCGCACTGGTGGCCGCCGTGGCGCTTGGCGCGCTGGCCGACTGGCTGTTCCCTCAGGCAGACACCCTGGTGCAGGTGCTGCGCGCGCTGAGAGGGCATTGAAAGGCCCCTGAGAGGGCACAGAGCCGCTGCTGCGCGGCTCCTGCCGTCACGCCTGTCTTTTTGCCCCTGGCAGGCGCAGCTGCATGCGCAGTCCGCCCAGCGGCGAGCGGCTGGCCGCGATGCTGCCGCCATAGGTCTGCACCAGGTCACGCACGATATCCAGGCCCAGGCCTGCGCCGGGCCTGCGTTCGTCCAGGCGCTCGCCGCGCTCGAAGATGCGCCCAAGGTCGGCGTCTTCGATGCCGGGGCCGTCATCGTCCACCGTCAGCTGCAAGGGGCCGCCGGCCTGATCGTGCTCCAGGCCCTGGACTTCCAGGCTCACGGCCTGGGCTGCCCATTTGCCGGCGTTGTCCAGCAGGTTGCCCAGGATTTCCATGAGGTCCTGGCCATCGCCCAGAAAGTCCCAAGGCTGCGCATCGCCCTTCAGCGCGAAGCGGATGCCGCGGCCGGCGTGCAGCCGCTCCATGGTGCGCACCAGCGAGGCCAGCGGCGGCTCCAGCGGCGTGCGCAGGCCTGTGGCCTGGCGGGCCGCAGCGCGGGCGCGTGCCAGATGGTGGTCCACCTGGCGGCTGGCGCTGGCGACCTGCTCTCGGACCAGTTCGGCCAGCGCCCCGCCTTCCTGCGCGGCGGCATTGCCGAGGATGGACAGCGGCGTGTTCACCGCATGGGCCAGGTTGCCGGCCTGCGTGCGCGCGCGCTGCACCATGTCGGCGTTCACATCCAGCACATGGTTGAATTCCTGCACCAGGGGGCGCAGTTCCTGCGGAAACCGGCCTTCGAGGCGCGGCGTTGCCCCCTTGCGCACGTCGGACAGGCCCTTGCGCAGCAACTGCAGCGGCCGCAGCGCCAGGCGCAGCTGCAGCACCACGGCCAGCACCAGCCCTGCCGCCAGCGTGCCCAGTGCGGCGATCAGCATGGTGGTGAAGCGCTGCATGGGCTCGGCCAGCAGGGCGCTGTCGGCCGCAACGATCAGGCGCAGCGGCGGCGCGTCGGCTTCGGGCAATTGCAGGGGGCGTGCCACGGCCACGAGCTGGTGGCCCTGGCCATCGGGCAGCATGCCGGTGTTCAGCGCCGTGTCCTCGTGGTGCTCATCCGGGCGACCGGCGTCGGCACGGAACTGGTGCCAGTCCAGCGTCTGGTCCCACAGCGAACGAGAGCGCAGCAAGCCGGCCTTCTCGGGCGGACCCGCGCCATCGCTCACCTGGTCGATCTGCCAGTACAGGCCTGACAGCGGCTGCGCCAGGCGCGGGTCGCCCACGGCCAGCCCGACCTCGATGCGCCCGCCGGGCAGGCTGTTGACGGCTGCGCTGAGCTGGTCGAGCTGCAGCACCAGCTGCGCCTGCAACTGCTGCGCGATGTGGTCGCGGAACAGGCCGCGCAGCCCCCAGCCGGCCAGCAGCACGGCCGCCAGCACCCAGGCCAGCGTGCCGGCCAGCAGGCGCAGGCGCAGCGAATCGCCAAGCCGGGATACCTGTCTTTCCTGTGGCGCGTTCATGCAGCGGGCGCGCCTTCCACCAGTCGGTAGCCCAGGCCGCGCACGGTCTCTATGCTGCCGGCCGGCAGCTTCTTGCGCAGGCGGCCGACGAAGACCTCGATGGTGTTGGAGTCGCGGTCGCTGTCCTGCGGGTAGATGTGTTCTGACAGTTCGGTGCGCGATATCACCTGCCCCACGCGCTGCATCAGCAGGGCCAGCACCTTGAATTCATGGCTGGTGAGCGTCAGCGGCTGGCCGGCGACGCTCACGCGGGCATGGCGCGAGTCCAGCACGATGGAGCCGCATTGCCACTGGGCGCTGGCGTGCGGGCTGAGCCGGCGCAGCAGGGCGCGCAGGCGGGCCATCAGCTCTTCCATGTGGAAGGGCTTGGCCAGATAGTCGTCGGCGCCGGCATCCATGCCGGCCACCTTCTCATGCCAGGCGCCGCGCGCCGTGAGGATCATCACCGGCATGACCCGGCCCTGCGCACGCCAGGCGCGCAGCACGGTGAGCCCGTCGCGCACGGGCAGGCCCAGGTCCAGCACGGCGGCGTCGAATTCCTCGACCTCGCCCAGGTACTGGGCCGTTGCGCCGTCCGCGGCCGTCTCCACCGTATGGCCTGCCTGCTGCAAGGCCTGTACCAGTTGCCCGCAGAGCGTGGGCTCGTCTTCCACCACGAGGATTCGCATCTGCGTCTAGTCCTTGCGCTTGAAGCTCAGCACCTTGCCATCGCGTGCATCGATCTTGAGCTTGGCCACGCGGCCGCCCGATTGCAGCAGCCGGATCTCGTAGATGAAGCGGCCGTCGTCATGCTCGAACTCGACCTTGATGACCTGGCCCTGGTAGTCGCGCTCGACCTGGTCGAGCACGGTGCGCAGCGGCAGCACGCGGCCTTGCTGCAGGGCCTGGCGTGCGAGTTCATGGTCGCTGTCGCCGGCGTCCGAGGGCGTGGTCCAGGAGGCCAGGGCCGCCGCCATCAGCAGCAGTGCGGCCAGCAGCATCCAGGACCTGCGAGGAATGGAGAAGGATGGAGTGGGCATGGAAAACTTTATAGCCCAGCGTGGATGAACCTCGGATGAACGGCTGCTTCAGCTTGCGTTCATGGCCTGCATCGAACAATGGCTGCACGCCGTCGCAATCCACCGGAAACGAAGGCGCAGCAGCCGGCAGATGCGGCCTTTTCAGATGCATCGCCAGCCCAATCGCCGACCCAATCGCCGGCCCAGTCGCCGACCCAGTCGCCGACCTTCACATGCCAAGGAGAACCTTATGCCTTCCATCCGACAACTGATTTCCCGCGCTGCACGCCATGGCCTGACGGGCCTGGGCATTGTTCTGATCGCCACTGCCGGGCTGGTCGCCCAGGTGCAGGCCCAGGCCGCCGCCACGGGCGGGCCATCCGTGACCGTACAGGCCGGCGAGGCCGTGGCCACCACGGTGGCCTCCGTGCGCGGCGCCTTCCAGGGGCCGGGCCTGAGCATCCGCGAAATCTTCGAGCGCATGGAAGTCCTGGGCTACCGCGACCTGCGCGAGATCGAGTGGGAGGACGGCCTCTACCAGGTCAAGGGCCAGACCGGCGATGGCCGCCCTGTGAAGCTCTACGTCGATGGCAACAACGGCAACGTGCTCAGCATCCGCGCACGCAATTGAGGCAGGGCGGGCAGGCTGATTTTTGTCAGCAAGTGTTCTGTCCGGTCGGCAGGCATGCGGCCTGGGACGTTGAAGCGGTATGCAGTCGCTGGCCGGTACGGTGGCTGCCCTTGATCGATCCACGGACAGTACACAGGAGATTCTCATGCCTTCCATTCATCGCTTGAGCGCCATGGGCGCCGGCTGCATTGCCGCGCTGATGCTCAGCGCCTGCGCAGGCTACCCCCAGCAGGGTGGATACCCGGGTGGCGGCTACCCTGCCGGGGGCTATCCGACCAGCGGCTACCCCAGCGGTGGCTATCCCAACGGCGGCCAGCCCGGCACGGCCTACCCGGGCGGCGGTGGCTATGCGCAGCAGGGGCGCGTGACCAATGTGCAACTGGTGCAGATCCAGCAGCCCAGCGGCATTGGCGGCTCGGGCATAGGCGCCGGGGCCGTGGTGGGCGGCGTGGTCGGCGGGGTGCTGGGCCGCCAGGTGGGCAAGGGCAGTGGGCGCGACATCGCCACCATTGCGGGCGTGGTGGGCGGTGCCATGGCGGGCAATGCCATCGAGAAGAACACCGGCCCTGGCGACCTGCGCGATGTCTACCGCGTCACCGTGCAGTTGAACGACGGCAGCACGCGCGTGTTCGACTACCAGAACAATCCGCAGCTGCGCATAGGCGAGAGCGTGCGCGTGGACAACAACCAGCTGATTCGCTGAGTACCAGGCTCGCTCCATGCAAAAGGGCTCCCCGCAGGGAGCCCTTTTGCCATTTCAGCGCGGCAATTTCAGTGTAGCGTGTCGTTGCCCGGCGCCATGGGCTGGATGCGGAAGAAGCCGGTGCCGGCCGAGCCGCGGCCGATTTCCTCCTCGGTGGCCTCGCGCACGCCTTCGACCTTCAGGTGCAGGCGCAGCGCAATGCCGGCCAGCGGGTGGTTGCCGTCCAGCACCACATGCTCGGGATAGATTTCCGTGACGGTGTAGAGCAGGTCGGGCTGCACGGCGCTGCAGCCCTTTGGCAGGGCGCTGGCCTCGAAGCTCATGCCTTCCTCCAGCTCGGCCGGGAACAGGGCGCGCGGCTCCAGGAAGATCAGGCTTTCGTTGTAGTCGCCAAAGGCTTCCTCGGGCTCCAGGTGCAGGTCCAGGGTCTTGCCCTGGCCGTGGCCCTGCAGGGCTTCCTCGATGCGTTTGAGCAGATCGTCGCCGCCGACCAGGAACTCCACGGGCTCATCGAGCACGTCCAGTTCCTCGCCCAGGGTGTCCTTGAGGGTCCAGGTCAGAGCGACCACGCATTGTTCTGTGATTTCCATGGTGTGCAGCTTGTGCGGCCCATGCCGCGGTGGGGAAAAAGAAAGACCGCCGCGCGCGCCCGTGTTTGACGAAGGCGTGCCGGCGGCCGCGTTGGCGCGATTTTCCCACGGCTGCCCGGCTGCTGCGCAGGCCGGGCGGCGAGTCCTGCCGATCAGAACGGATAGTGGCGGGGAGCGGTCTGCATGGTGATCCAGCGCGTTTCGGTGAAGGCATCGATGCCTGCCTGGCCGCCGAAGTGGCCGTAGCCCGAGTTTTTCACGCCGCCAAAGGGCATCTGGGCCTCGTCATGCACGGTGGGGCCGTTGACGTGGCAGATGCCGGCCTCAATGCGCGCGGCCACGCGCCAGCCGCGTGCAGTGTCGCGGGTGTAGACGGACGAGGACAGGCCGAATTCGTTGTCATTGGCCATGGCAATGGCCTGCTCCTCGCCGCGCACACGCACGATGGCCTTGACGGGGGCGAAGGTTTCCTCGCGGAAGATGTCCATCTCGGGCGTGACGCCGTCGATCAGCGTGGCGGCCATCAGGGTGTTGGTGGCCTTGCCGCCGCACAGCAGTTTTGCGCCCTTGGCCAGCGCGTCGTCGATCAGGCGGTTGGCACGCTCCACGGTGGCCATGTCCACCACCGAGCCCAGCACCACGGGGCCCTTGCGCGGATCGCCCAGCGGCAGCGAGGTGGCACGGGCCACCAGCTTGTCCAGGAAATCGCCGGCCACGGACTCGTCCACGATGATGCGCTCGGTGGACATGCAGATCTGGCCGGAGTTGGCGAAGGCACCGAAGGTGCAGCCGGCCACGGCGGCGTCGATGTCGGCATCGTCCAGCACCACGAAGGGCGCCTTGCCGCCCAGCTCCAGGATGGCGGGCTTGAGGTACTTGGCGCAGGTCTGGCCGAGGATGCGGCCCACGCGCGTGGAGCCGGTGAAGTTCACGCGGCGCACGGCCGGGTGGGCCACCATGGCTTCGACCACGGCGCCCGCATCTTCGGGCGCATTGGTCACGAAGTTGACCACGCCGGGCGGCAGGCCGCCTTCCTGCAGGGCCTCAATGATCAGGCCGTGCGTGGCGGGGCACAGCTCCGAGCCCTTGAGCACCACGGTGTTGCCGCAGGCCAGCGGCGTCGCAATGGCGCGCACGGCCAGGATGACGGGTGCATTCCAGGGCGCAATGCCCAGCACCACGCCGGCGGGCTGGCGCACGGCCATGGCCAGGCTGCCGGGCACGTCAGAGGGAATGATCTGGCCGTTGATCTGGGTGGTCAGCGATGCGGCCTCCAGGAACATGTTGGCAGCCAGGTGCACGTTGAAGCCGGCCCAGATGCCCGAGGCGCCGGTCTCGGCGGCCATGGCGGCGGCAAAGGCCTCGGTCTTGGCCTCCAGCGCCTGCGATGCCTTCATTAGCATCTGGCGGCGCTCGGTCGGACCCAGCGCGGCCCAGGCGGGGAAGGCCTTTTGTGCGGCCTCGACGGCGCGCACGGCATCTTCGGGGGTGGCGGCCGGGGCGCGCGTGGCCACCGATCCGTCCAGCGGATTGCGGCGCTCGAAGGTGGCGCCATTGCCGGCCTGTGCGGCCTGGCCTGCGATGAGCATGGTTTGTTCGATCATGACTGTCTCCTTGGTATGCGGTTGTGGCCTGGGCGTTGGCGCTGCCGGGCGTGCCGGTCATCGTAGAAGCAGGCGATGGCGCAGGCAGCCCGCTGCGCGCACAAAGCGCATGACGGATCGTGCACAGGCTCCGGGGTTTACCCTTGTCCTGGCTGTCCGCGGGGAAAGCCAAGGGGCGCGATGGGCCTGCACTTTCCCATAATCACGTTCATGGCCGCACACAGATCCTTCACCCGTGCGGCGAGCAGGAGAGACCGCACATGACCGATGCCATGGTGTTGAGCACCGACGGACTGCCGCCCGGCGAGACGGCGTCGGCTTGGCACGCCTGGATGTCGAGCCTGTTTGCGGGCCTGGATACCGATGTCTATGGCGATCGCCTGTTCGAAGGCCATGTGCGCGTGGCCAATGCCGGCGATGTGGTGCTGACCCGGCTGGAGGCGGGCCGCCACCGCGTCATGCGCAGCATGCAGGGCCTGCGCGCCCATGAGTCCCCCTATCTGAAGATCGTCGCGCCCTGGGAGGGCGTGGCCAGCGTGCGCCAGCACAACCGCGAGGCCAGCGTGCGCAAGGGCAGCTGGGTGATCTATGACACGGCGCAGGAGTACGAGGTCACCAACCCCGAATGGTCTGAACACCTCATCGTGATGCTGCCGCGCCAGGCCATCGTGGAACGGGGCATCCGGCTGGAAGGGCTGATGGGGCGCAATGTGGGCGGCAGCTCGGGCATTGCCCGCATCGCGCTGGAAACCATGCGCAGCACCTACCAGGAGTTGCCCGGCATGGCGCCGCATCTGGCGCGCCGCGCGGGCGAGCTGCTGGTGGACATGGTCCATCTGTCGCTGCAGGAACTGGCCGGGCAGGGCACGGCAGGCACGCAGCAACTGGCGCTGCAGGACCGCATCCGCGCCCATGTGGCGGCCCATCTGCGCGACCCGGGCCTGTCGGTGGAGTCCGTGGCCGCCGCGCTCAACTGCAGCAAGCGCCACCTGCACAACGCCTTCGCGGACAGCCAGACCAGCCTGGGCGCCTTCATACAGCACAGCCGCCTGGAGCTGTGCATGCGCGAGCTGCTGCAGCCCGCCCAGGCGCAGCGCACCATCACCGAGGTCGCCATGGATTGCGGCTTTGGCAGCACCGCGCATTTCAGCCGCGCTTTCAAGATCTATACGGGTCTGTCGCCCTCGGATTTCAGGGCCATGCGCAAGCCGGCCGGCTGACTGCCACGAAGCCATTGCGGGGCAGCTTGCGCTGGCGCCAGGACAGGGCAATGCCCGCATAGGACAATGCCGCCCTGTCTCTTCGCTCACTTCGGACCATTTCATGGACACCAACACACCGCTTGCCCTGCTGGGCGGGCTTACCGCTTCCCAATTCATGCGCCGCCACTGGCACAAGAAGCCCTTGCTGGTGCGCCAGGCAATCCCGGGCTTCAAGCCCCTGATTCCCCGCGCCAGGCTGCTGGCCATGGCAGGCGAGGACGGTGTGGAATCGCGCCTGATCCAGCAGCAGGACGGTGGCCACTGGAAGCTCAGCCACGGCCCGCTGTCGCGCCGCAGCCTGCCCTCGCTGCAAAAGCCCGGATGGACCGTGCTCGTGCAGGGCGTGGATCTGCACGACGACGGCGTGCACCAGCTGATGCAGCAGTTCCGCTTCGTGCCCGAGGCGCGGCTGGACGATCTGATGATCAGCTTTGCCACCGACCAGGGCGGCGTGGGCCCGCATTTCGACAGCTACGACGTCTTCCTGCTGCAGGCGCATGGCCGCCGGCGCTGGCGCATCGGCCGCCAGAAGGACCTTTCGCTGCAGCCCGATGTGCCGCTGAAGGTGCTCTCGAATTTCGAGCCCGAGGAGGAGTTCGTGCTCGAGCCCGGCGACATGCTCTACCTGCCGCCCAAGTGGGCCCATGACGGCATCGCCGAGGGCGAGTGCATGACCTACTCCATCGGCTTTCGCTCGCCCGCGCGCGACGAACTGGCCCGCGAGCTGCTGCTGCGCATGTCCGACGAGCCCGATGAACCCGAAGCGCCCATGGTCTACCGCGATCCCGACCAGCCCGCCGTAGAGGCCCCGGGCGAGATTCCGTCGAGCCTGCACGACTTCGCGCGCAAGGCGCTGGAGCGCGCGCTGGCCGAGCCGCTGGCGCTGGAGCGCGCGCTGGGCGAGTACATGACCGAGCCCAAGGCCAATGTCTGGTTCGAGCATGGCGAGGAACACGGCATGTTCGAGAGCGTGGTCCTCGACCGCCGCACGCGCATGATGTATGACGCAAAACACATCTTCATCAACGGCGAAAGCTATCTGGCCGGTGGCCGCGATGCCACCCTGATGCGCAAGCTGGCCGATACGCGCGCCCTGTCACGCGCCGATCTGGCCAAGGCCAGCGATGACGCGCTGGAGCTGCTGTCCTCCTGGTTTGACGCCGGCTGGGTGCGAGGCGGGCCGCTGTCCTGAACCGGGTAGACGCTGTGACGCAGTCATGCTAAGTTCGGGCATTCACCGTTGACAGCGTTCTGCTGATTCATGGCGAACCCCGATAGATTTGTAAAGAATTGTCTTGGGTTCGTCAGTAAATTGACAGCAACCTGGTTTTGTTACACAGTGGACGCCAAGGCAGCTTCTCGCTGCCCCATTCGGACTTGGCAAGAGGATTTGTGCGGAATTGTTCAGAGGTTGTCAGTTTCAGTCAGCCTCGAAAAAATCTCCCTATAATTCGCTCCAAGTCGAATGAATGTGTTTGACGTGGCCTGGCCGCCGCGTACCGGTTGCCCGCATCCGGTGGCGCAAGTGGCGGGGCCCCTCCTGTGTACTGTCTTCTTACCTACTCTCTAGGAAACTGTGATGAAGAACTCTCTGATCCTGGCTACCGTGATCGCTGCTGCAGCTCTGGCCGCTTGCGGCAAGAAGGAAGAGGCTCCGGCCCCCGCTCCCGCACCCGCCGTTGAAGCTCCCGCACCGGCAGCTCCCGCTCCCGCAGAAGCTCCTGCTGCTCCCGCCGCCGACGCTGCTGCTCCCGCAGCGCCTGCCGCTGACGCTGCAGCACCTGCTCCCGCTGCTGACGCTGCCGCTGCAGACGCCGCCAAGGCTGCTGCCGACGCTGCCGCCAAGGAAGCCACCAAGCAGTAATTCGGCCCTCGCCGATGGCAGAGGTTTCGGCCTCTGCCGCGAAAAAAACCGCATCCTTCGGGCTGCGGTTTTTTTTTCGTCTTCGCTTTGCTTTGGTCCAGTAAAAAAGCCACCGGCAAATGACTGCGCGGTGGCTGCAAGCCAAGGGCGGACGCTGCCGCCCCAAGGCCCGAAAAGAGGCTTGCTTACTTCATGTCGTCGGTGATGACGCGCACGATGCGCTGGGCATTGGCCGATGTCTCGGGCTGGCCCTGGGTGTTGAGCACGGTGACGGTGGACTTGTCGCCTTCGCTGCGCACCTGGATCTGGTACTTGACCGGCGCGGCCGCATCGGGCGAGCGGCTGAACAGCTTGCTGAAGAAGCCCTTGGGCTCGACCTTGGCGTCAGGCGCGACATAGCGCACGAAGTAGATGCCGCGGCTGCGGTCACGGTCCTCCACGGTGAAGCCCGTGCGGTCCAGGGCCACGCCGACACGGCGCCATGCGCGGTCAAAGCCTTCGTCGATCTGCAGCACGGGCTGTCCGTTGGCGGATTCCATGCGCACGCTGCCGGTGGCGGCTGCCGTGGTGGTGTTGGCCTTGGCCACGGCATCGGCCTGCTCCTGGCTCACGCCGAGCTTGACCATCAGGCGGCGCAGGAATTCGGTTTCCAGTTCCGGATCCGAGGGGCGCGGCTGCCAGATGGTCTGGTCCTTCTGGGCGCTGGTGTAGACCTCCTGCATGCCGCGGTGCGTGATGTAGACCTCGGTGGAGCCGTCGGCCGAGCGCTCCAGGCGTGTGCGGAAGCGGTCGCGCTCGCTGGTGGAGTACAGGCCGTCGAAGACCTTGCCCAGCGTCTTGCGGATCACGTCCTGCGGGATCTTGGCGCGGTTCTCGGCCCAGTCGGTCTCGATGATGCCCAGCTGGCGGTCTTCGGTGGTGAAGATGAAGCCGTTTTCCAGCCAGAAGTCGCGCACGGGCTCCCACAGCTGGTCAGCCGGGCGCTTGATTACCAGCCAGCGCTGTTCGCCGTTGCGCTCGATGCGCACATCGCCCATTGCAACGGTGGCCGTGCGGCCTTCGCTGGGCTTTTGCGCCTTGGAGTTGGCTTCCATGGCTGCGGCGGAGACCACGCCACCGGGCACGGCATAGCGGGAATCCGTGGACAGCTGGGTCAGATCCGGGGGGACTTCCAGGGTGGGCGCCTGCTGCTTGCCGGCGCTCTTGTAGTCGATCTTGCTCTCTTGGAACGTGGTCGTGCAGGCTGTCAGGCCGATGGCCAGGCTCAGCAGGCTCAGACGTGCAATGGGCTGTTTCACGCGAATATCCTTGGTGCGTTCGGTCGGTGGGGCGGGGCGCCTCACAGCAGGCCAGCGGAGCCCAGGGCGGCTTCCACGGTGGCTTCCAGGTTCTTGCTCAGAGGTGTCATCGGCAGGCGCATGGCCGGGCCGCACAGGCCCAGGCGTGCTGCGGCCCACTTGACGGGAATGGGGTTGGCCTCGACGAAGAGGTTCTTGTGCACGGGCATCAGGCGCAGCTGGATGTCCATGGCGGTGCGCACATCGCCGGCCAGGGCCGCCTTGCACAGATCGCTCATCAGGCGCGGTGCCACGTTGGCCGTGACGCTGATGTTGCCATGGCCACCACACAGCATCAGGGCTACAGCGGTCGGGTCATCGCCGGAGTACACGCCGAAGTCCTTGGGCACTTCACGGATCAGCCATTGGGCGCGCTCGATGTTGCCCGTGGCTTCCTTGATGCCGATGATGGCAGGGATCTGCGCCAGGCGCAGCACGGTGTCGTGCTGCATGTCGGCCACGGAGCGGCCGGGCACGTTGTAGAGCACCACCGGCAGGTCGCCCACCGCTTCGGCAATCGCCTTGAAGTGCTGGTACTGGCCTTCCTGCGTGGGCTTGTTGTAGTAGGGCACGACCTGCAGCTGGCTGTCGGCGCCGACCTTCTTGGCGTAGCGGGCCAGCTCGATGGCTTCGTGCGTGCTGTTGGCGCCGCAGCCGGCCATCACGGGCACGCGGCCCGCAGCCTGCTCGACGGACACGCGGATGATTTCGCAGTGCTCCTCCACGTTGACGGTGGGGGATTCACCTGTCGTTCCCACCACGCCGATGCAGTCCGTGCCTTCGGCCACATGCCAATCGATGAGTTTTCGCAGCGCCGGGTAGTCAACACTACCGTCCTCGTGCATGGGCGTGATGAGGGCAACGATGCTGCCAGTGAGAGCGACGGAGGAGGATGTCATGTCCGCAAGAAAAAACGGGAAAGGATCATTCTAACGAGTGTCGGAGGCAGGCCCAAGGCGGGCGCCTGTAGGGATTCAGGCGATTGCAGAGCCTGACGCCTTCTGATGCGCCAGCATGGCCACGGGTTCCCGGCCTGTTGCATCGGGGAGCAGTGCCGCAATGCGCTGGACCATGCGATCGGGCTCGCCCAGCTGGCCGTGCTCGTAGGCCACGATGTGCCAGCCCGCGCAGGCCTGCAGCAGCTCGCCGGGCGCCAGCAGGAAATCGGGGCGGGAAGGCTTGCCGAAAGCCTCGTTGCCCTGGGCAAAGGTTTCGTACAGCAGCACGCCGCCGGGGGCCACGCTGTCCAGCAGTGCCGGCCACAGCGGGCGCCACAAATAGTGGGTCACGACCACGGCGCCGAACTGCCGGCCGGGCAGGGGCCAGGGGCCGTTTTCGATGTCGGCGCACAGCAGCTCGCCCACGCCCTGCAGGCCGGCCAGGGCCTGGGCGTCGCGGTCCACGCCGGTGACGGCGTGGCCACGCGCATGGAACCAGCGCATGTGCCGGCCGGGGCCGCAGGCCACGTCAAGCACCGAGGCCTGGGGCGCCAGAAGGTGTGACCAGCGTTGGATCCAGGGCGAGGGCGGCTTGGCTGCGTGCATGTGCAATTTTGGAAATAAAGTGAAAGCGGCCGACATTGTGCCGGCAGGCCTTCGCAGCTGCCGCTTCCATTTCAGAAGCAGGCCCAGATCTGGTCTGCCATGCCCAGCATGAACTGCGGCTGCAGGTAGAGCATGAAGACCAGACCCAGCACCAGCAGCACGGCGGCCCACAGCGCCAGCCTGCGCAGGATGCGTGGGCGGGGCTTGGTGGATGTCGTCATGGATGTCGTCATCTCAGGCAGCGGCCTGGGCCGCGCGCAACCGTGCCACGGGGGCTTCGCGGATGGGCAGGTTCAGCAGGCCGGCGGCCACGCCCAGGCCGATGGCGAGGTACCAGACCACCTGGTAGCTGCCCGTGTGGTCATAGAGATAGCCGCCCAGCCAGACGCCCAGGAAGCTGCCCACCTGGTGGCTGAAGAACACCATGCCGCTCAACATGGACAGATGCTGCACGCCGAAGATCTGTGCCACGGTGGCATTGGTCAGCGGCACGGTGGACAGCCACAGCAGGCCCATGGCGGCAGAGAAGATGTAGACCGACCAGGGCGTCAGCGGCGCCAGCAGGAAGAGCACGATCACCACCGAGCGCGTGAAGTAGATGGTGGACAGCAGGTAGCGCTTGGGCAGGCGCTGGCCCAGGTTGCCGGCCACGTAGGTGCCAACGATGTTGAACAGCCCCACCAGCGCCAGCGAGATGCTGGCCACCTGCGGTGCCAGGCCGTAGTCCTTGAGGTAGCTGGGCATGTGCACGCCGATGAACATCACCTGGAAGCCGCAGACGAAGTAGCCGGCCGTCAGCAGCACGAAGCTGGGCGTGCGCAGCGCTTCGGCGACGGCCTGGCCCGCGCTCTGGTCGCGCACGGGACGGGCGTTGCCGGGCTGGAAGCCGGGCTCGCGCAGGCCGAAGGCCAGCGGAATGATCATCAGCGCGCACAGCGACAGCAGCAGCAGGGCGTTGGACCAGCCGAAGTTCGAGATCAGGCTGCCTTCCACGGGCACCATGAAGAACTGGCCGAAGGAGCCCGCCGCCGCCGTCACGCCCATGGCCCAGCTGCGCCGCGCCACGGGAATCTGGCGGCCCAGCACACCGTAGATCACGGCATAGGTGGTGCCTGCCTGCGCTGCGCCGATCACCACGCCGGCCGTCAGGGCGAACCAGGTTGTCGTGGGCGCCATGGCCATGCCGGCCAGGCCCAGCGCATACAGCAGCGCGCCCACCAGGAGCACGCGGAAGGCGCCGAAGCGATCGGCCAGCATGCCGCCGAAGATGCCGAGCACGCCCCAGGACAGGTTCTGGATGGCGATGGCCAGCGCGAAGGACTCGCGCGTCCAGCCCATCTCCTGGGTGATGGGCTGTAGCCACAGGCCGAAGCCGTGGCGGATTCCCATGGACAGCGTCACGACTGCGCCCCCGCACAGCAGTATCTGCACCATGGACATGGGTTGGTTGTTTTTTTGCATGCGGCAAACTTTAGCGAAACTCCGGGTTTTGCGCTGTGCCGCTTGGGTCGCCCATGCGCCAGCGCGGCCCTTGATGGCGGCGGCTTTTTCGGGATAGTCACTGTCAATGACTGTGAATGCATCCAGCACTGAGCCGGGCCGCGCACTACAATCCGCCCCCATGGCAGTCAAACCATCTCCCACTTCCGCCAGCGAATACTCCGAAGGCTCGATACGCGTGCTCAAGGGCCTTGAGCCCGTCAAGCAGCGTCCCGGCATGTACACGCGCACCGACAACCCCCTGCACGTGCTGCAGGAGGTGATCGACAACGCGGCCGACGAGGCACTGGCCGGCTTCGGCAAGAAAATCCGCTTTACCCTGCATTCCGACGGCTCCTACAGCGTCGAAGACGACGGCCGGGGCATCCCCTTCGGCATGCATCCCGAGGAAAAGGCGCCCGTGGTGGAGCTGGTCTTCACGCGGCTGCATGCGGGCGGCAAGTTCGACAAGGGCAAGGGCGGCGCCTACAGCTTCTCGGGGGGCCTGCACGGCGTGGGCGTCTCGGTCACGAATGCACTGGCCACGCGGCTTGAGGCCTGCATCCACCGCGAGGGCAAGGTGGCCACCATCGCCTTCTCGGGCGGCGACGTGGTCGAGCCCCTGCAGTCGCGGCCGCTGGCCGCGGGCGAACGCAAGCAGGGCACGACCGTGCGCGTGTGGCCCGATGCCCGCTATTTCGAATCGCCCCAGCTGCCCATGGGCGAGCTGATGCACCTGCTGCGCAGCAAGGCCGTGCTCATGCCCGGCGTGTCTGTGACCCTGGTCAACGAGAAGACGCGCGACACCCAGACCTGGCAGTTCAAGGGCGGCCTGCGCGACTACCTGCAGCAAAGCCTGCATGGCGAGGCGGTCATCCCCCTGTTCGAGGGCGAGGGCTTTGCCGACCGCCACCACGACAGCTTTGCCGAAGGCGAGGGCGCCGCCTGGTGCGTGGCCTTCACCGAGGACGGCGCACCGCTGCGCGAAAGCTATGTCAACCTGATCCCGACCACCGCCGGCGGCACGCATGACAGCGGCCTGCGCGACGGCCTGTTCCAGGCGGTCAAGGCCTTCATCGAGATGCACTCGCTGCTGCCCAAGGGCGTCAAGCTCATGCCGGACGACGTCTTTGCGCGCGCCAGCTATGTGCTCAACGCCAAGGTGCTGGACCCGCAGTTCCAGGGCCAGATCAAGGAGCGCCTGAACTCGCGCGATGCCGTGCGCCTGGTCAGCGGCTATGTGCGCCCCGCGCTGGAGCTGTGGCTCAACGAGCACGTGGAATGGGGCCGCAAGCTGGCCGAGATCGCCATCAAGGCCGCGCAGACCCGCCAGAAGGCGGGCCAGAAGGTCGAAAAGCGCAAGGGCTCGGGCGTGGCCGTGCTGCCGGGCAAGCTCACCGATTGCGAAAGCCGCGACCTGAGCCTGAACGAGGTCTTCCTGGTCGAGGGCGACTCGGCCGGCGGCAGCGCCAAGATGGGCCGCAACAAGGAAACCCAGGCCGTGCTGCCCCTGCGCGGCAAGGTGCTCAACACCTGGGAGGTGGACCGCGACCGGCTGTTCGCCAACAACGAAATCCATGACATCTCGGTGGCCATCGGCGTGGACCCGCATGGCCCCAACGACACGCCCGACCTGTCGGGCCTGCGCTATGGCAAGGTCTGCATTCTTTCGGATGCCGACGTGGATGGCTCGCACATCCAGGTGCTGCTGCTGACGCTGTTCTTCCGCCATTTCCCCAAGCTCATTGAGGCCGGCCACATCCATGTGGCGCTGCCGCCGCTGTTCCGTGTGGACGTGCCTGCGCGCGGCAAGAAGCCTGCGGCCAAGATGTACGCGCTGGACGAGGGCGAGCTGACCGCCATCCTGGACAAATCGGCCAAGGACGGCGTGCCGCGCGAGAAATGCCAGATCAGCCGCTTCAAGGGCCTGGGCGAGATGAATGCGGAGCAGCTGTGGGAGACCACGCTCAACCCCGACACGCGTCGCCTGCTGCCCGTGCAGTTCATGAACCTGGACTTCGCGGCGGCCGAGCAGGTCGTCACCAAGCTCATGGGCAAGGGCGAGGCCGCAGCGCGCCGCGAGCTCATGGAGCTCCATGGCGACGCCATTGAAGTCGACATCTGACCCATGACTGTGCTCCGCGCCGCCCTGAAGCACCGCCCGCACCTGGCGCGCGGCGCCGGGGTGCGCGCGCTGGCGGCGCTGGGCCTGGCCCTGGCGCTGTGGGGGCTGGCACGGCCGGCGCATGCCGATCTCTGGGCCTTCGTGGACGAGCGCGGCATCACGCACTTCGCTGCAGAGGCGCTGGACGAGCGCTACAGGCTGTACTTTCGCGGCTCGGTCTATGACAGCACCGAGCAGGGGCTCAAGCCCCCGATGGTGCAGGCCGAGGCCGCTGCCGACGCTGACGGCAGCGGCGATGCCGGCCGCAGGCTGCAGGCGCATACGCGGCTGCAAAGCTTCTTCGACATCTCGCCGCGCTACAAGAGCGTGCGCGGCCATCTGCGCAAGGCGGCGGACCGCACGGGCGTGGACTACGACCTGCTCAAGGCCGTGATCGCCGTCGAGTCGGGCTTTGACGCGCAGGCCATCTCGCCCAAGGGGGCGGTCGGCCTGATGCAGCTGATGCCGGCCACGGCCCAGCGCTTCGGCGTGGAGGCCAGCCGCCAGCGCAGCGTGCAGCAGCAACTGGCCGATCCGGCCGTCAACGTGCCGGCCGGCGCGCGCTACCTCAACCATCTGATGGGGCTGTTCCCCGGCCGGCTGGACCTGGTGCTGGCCGCCTACAACGCAGGCGAGGGCGCCGTGCGGCGCGCGGGCCAGGCCATCCCTCCCTTCCAGGAAACCCGCAATTACGTGAAGGCCGTGCTCGGCATCTACGAGCAGCTGCAGGGCGGGCGCGAGCGCGCGGGCCCTGCAGCGCCTGCAGCAGCGGCGTTGCCGGGCACCACACCCCGGGTGCGCATGACGCTGCCCACAGGACTGCCCACGCCGCAATGAGCGGCATTCATTGCATTTTTTGAGATCACGAATTTCTTCATGAGCGACCAAACCTCTCTGGATCTGGCACAACAGGCGGCCGGCGATGCACTGGACCTGGGCCAGTACGCGCAACGGGCCTATCTCGAATACGCACTGTCCGTGGTCAAGGGCCGGGCACTGCCCGATGTGACCGACGGCCTCAAGCCCGTGCAGCGGCGCATTCTGTACGCCATGGACCGCATGGGCCTGAGCTACAGCGGTCCCAACCACAACACGGCAGCCAAGCCCGTCAAGAGCGCACGCGTGGTCGGCGATGTGCTGGGCCGCTTTCACCCGCACGGCGACCAGTCGGCCTACGACGCGCTGGTGCGCATGGCGCAGGACTTCAACCAGCGCTATCCGCTGGTCGATGGCCAAGGCAACTTCGGCAGCCGCGACGGCGACGGCGCAGCCGCCATGCGCTACACCGAGGCGCGCCTGTCCAAGATCACGGGCCTGCTGCTCGACGAGATCGACATGGGCACGGTGGACTTCGTGCCCAACTACGACGGCAGCACGCAGGAGCCGCAGCAACTGCCCGCGCGCCTGCCGTTCGCCCTGCTCAATGGCGCCAGCGGCATTGCCGTGGGCCTGGCCACGGAAATCCCCAGCCACAACCTGCGCGAGGTGGCCGACGCCTGCGTGGCCCTGATCAAGCGGCCCCAGCTCAGCGACGAGGAACTGTTCCAGATCATCCCCGGCCCCGACTATCCGGGTGGCGGGCAGATCATCAGCAGCGCCTCCGACATCCAGGACGCCTATCGCACGGGCCGTGGCAGCCTCAAGCTGCGCGCGCGCTGGAAAATCGAGGAGCTGGCGCGCGGCCAGTGGCAGATCGTGGTGACCGAGCTGCCGCCCGGCGTCTCGGCGCAGAAGGTGCTCGAAGAGATCGAGGACATCACCAATCCCAAGGTCAAGACCGGCAAGAAGGCCTTGAGCCAGGAACAGACCCAGCTCAAGGCCAGCATGCTGGCCGTGCTCGACGGCGTGCGCGACGAGTCCAGCAAGGATGCGCCGGTGCGCCTGGTCTTCGAGCCCAAGACCGGCAAGGTGCCGCAGCAGGAACTGATCACGGCGCTGCTGGCGCATACCAGCCTGGAGTCGTCCAGCTCCATCAACCTGACCATGATCGGCCTCGATGGCCGCCCCGTGCAGAAAAGCCTGCGCCTGATGCTCGAGGAATGGATCGCCTTCCGCCAGACCACGGTCACGCGGCGCAGCCAGCACCGGCTGGCCAAGGTGCTGGACCGCATCCACATCCTCGAAGGCCGCCAGGCCGTGCTGCTGAACATCGACAAGGTCATCGCCATCATCCGGGCCAGCGACGAGCCCAGGCAGGCGCTGATCGATGCCTTTGCGCTGTCCGAGCGCCAGGCCGATGACATTCTGGAAATCCGCCTGCGCCAGCTGGCGCGGCTGGAAGCCATCAAGATCGAGCAGGAACTCAAGGAGCTGCGCACGGAGCAAGGCAAGCTCGAAGACATCCTGGGCAGCGAAAGCACCATGCGCCGCCTGATCTGCAAGGAGATCGAGGCCGATGCCAAGCAGTTCGCCGATGCGCGCCGCACACTGATCCAGGAGGAAAAGAAGGTCGTCGCCGAAGTCAAGGTGGTCAATGAACCCACCACGGTCATCATCTCGGACAAGGGCTGGGTGCGCACGCGCCAGGGCCATGGCGTCGATGCGGGCACGCTGAGCTTCAAGGCCGGCGACAGCCTGCACGGCACCTTCGAGTGCCGCACCGTGGACCAGTTGCTGGCCTTTGGCAGCAACGGCCGCATCTATTCGGTGCCGGTGGCCCAACTGCCCGGCGGGCGCGGCGATGGCCAGCCCGTGACCACGCTCATCGAGCTGGAGGCCGGCACCCAGATCCTGTACTACTTCGCCGGTGCCGAGGGCACGGCGCTGCTGCTGTCGGGGTCGGGTGGCTACGGCTTCGTGGCCATGGTGAGCGACATGGTCTCGCGCCAGAAGGCGGGCAAGGCCTTCGTCACGCTGGCCGACGGCGAGACGCTGTGCGCCCCGTCCACGGCCTACGGCGTGCCCATGGGCGCACGTGCCGAGCCGCAGGAAGGTGAGCAGGGCGCGGGCCTGCTGCTGCCGGCCACGCATGTGATCTGCGCTTCCACGGGCGGCCGCATCCTCACCTTCGAGATC
The DNA here is from genome assembly GCF_002193035.1 of Delftia sp. K82. NCBI lineage: Bacteria > Pseudomonadati > Pseudomonadota > Betaproteobacteria > Burkholderiales > Comamonadaceae > Delftia > Delftia sp. K82. The sequence continues at coordinate 794,697 of NZ_MYFL01000001.1, forward strand.
GCCAGCCTCAAGCACATGGCCAAGGGCGGTCGCGGGCTGATGCTGCTCGATCTGGAGGACAAGGACACGCTGGCGGGCGCTGCCGCCTACACGCGCAGCATCCGCATCGATGGCGTGGGCCGCGGCGGCAAGGAGCGCAGCGAGACGCTGGAGATCCGCAGTCTCAACAATGCCCGTGGCACGCGCGGCCGCAAGGGCAAGTCGGCCGACCTGGGCTTCAAGCCGCAAAGCGTGACGCGCGTGGAGTAAGAGCGCGGCCGCCCCTGCAATGCCCTCCGCGAAAGGGGCGGATCAGGGGTTTTCTCTGGGTTTTTCCGGCCTCCGTGCCCTGCTGCAGGCCTCAACATGGAGTCTTCCAAAATGAGGGAGACTGGATATGCTGCGACTTCGCATGGCACACAAGCTGTGGCTTGCAGTGGCCGCCATCGTGGTGGCGCTGGTGGGCGTGGTCGGCTTGTCGGGCTATCGCTCGGCCCAGGTCCAGGCCCGGTCCGAGGCGGTGACCCAGGAGATGCAGGCGCGGGTCCAGGCCGCCGTGCGTTGGATGGGGCTGACCGAAACCAACGCAGCCCGTACCCAGGCCGTGGTGGTCAGTAGTGATGCCGCCGTCGAGGCCGAGTTCAAGGACGTGATCTCCGCCACCTCGGCGCGGATCACCGAGGTGCAGAAATCACTGGAAGCCATGCCCCTGTCCGACGCAGACAAGGCGCAGATGGCCAGGATTGCGGCAGCCCGCAAGACCATGATCGAACTGCGTGCCCAGGCACGCCAGCTCAAGGCCGATGGCCGGCAGGAGCAGGCGTTGGTCCTGGTCAAGCAGTCCTACAACCCTGCCGTGGATGCCTATCTGCAGTCGCTGCGCGACTTCGTGCAGATGCAGGAGCAGGTGGTGCGCAGCAGCCAGGAAGAGATGGCCGCCTCGCGCAGGCTCACTGTGGGCTTTGCCGCTGCGGCCGTGGGCCTGCTGCTGCTGGGCATCGTCATCGGCGCCCATTTCCTGATTGCCAGCATCCGCCGGCCCCTGGCCGAGGCCAGCGAACTGGCCGAACGCATTGCCGCAGGCGACCTGAGCGCAGGCGTGCAGGGACAGGCACAGCGTGCTGATGAATTCGGCGACCTGCTGCGCTCGCTGCAGGCCATGAGCGAATCGCTGTCGGGCATGGTGCAGCAGGTGCGCCAGAGCACGGACAGCATCGCCATCGCCAGCGCCGAGATCGCCACCGGCAACCAGGACCTGTCCGTGCGCACCGAGCAGACCTCCAGCAACCTGCAGGAGACGGCTGCCGCCATGGAGCAGTTCACCAGCACGCTGCAGCAAAGTGCCAGCAGTGCGCAGCAGGCCAGCAGCCTGGCGGCGGGTGCGTCACAGGTGGCGCAGCGCGGCGGCGAGGTCGTGGCCCGGGTGGTCGAGACCATGAAGGGCATCAACGACAGCAGCCGGCAGATTGCCGACATCGTGGGCGTCATCGACTCCATTGCCTTCCAGACCAATATCCTGGCGCTGAATGCCGCCGTGGAAGCGGCCCGCGCCGGAGAGCAGGGCCGGGGCTTTGCCGTGGTGGCGAGCGAGGTGCGCACGCTGGCACAGCGCAGCGCGGCGGCTGCCAAGGAAATCCGCCAGCTCATCGGCGCCTCGGTGGAGCGGGTGGAGGACGGCGCCCGCCTGGTGGGCGATGCCGGCACCACCATGGAGGGCATCGTGCAGTCCGTGCAGCGCGTGGCCGACACCATCGGCGAGATCACGGCGGCCTCTTCGGAGCAAAGCGCGGGCGTGGCCCAGGTCAACCAGGCCGTGGGACAGCTGGACCAGATGACGCAGCAGAACGCGGCCCTGGTCGAGCAAAGCGCAGCCGCGGCGCAAAGCCTGCGAGAGCAGGCCGAGCAATTGTCGCGGACGGTGGCGGTGTTCAAGGTGGCGCACCTGGCGCCTTCGCCGACGACGCTCGCAAGGCAGGCTGCGTCGGCGGCGCGCACTGCGCACAGCGCGGCCACAGCGCCAAGGCGGCCGGCAGCAGCCGTGGCGCCTGCGGCTGTCGGGCCGGTTGCCGCGCGGCCTGCCGCAGCAAGGGCGGCGGCGCCCAAGCTGGCTTCGGCGCCCCGGCCTGCCGCACCGGCAGCCGAGGATGGCCAATGGGAGAGTTTCTAGCCGCCTGCGAGCACGGCGGCGCCGTGCGGCGGCATGCTGCCGATCAGGCCAGTTCGGCGATCAGCTCGATTTCCACGCAGGAGCCCAGCGGGATCTGGGCCACGCCGAAGGCGCTGCGCGCATGCGTGCCGGCATCGCCGAAGACCTGGCCCAGCAGCTCGCTGCAGCCGTTGGCCACCAGGTGCTGCTCGGTGTAGTCGCCCGTGGAGTTGACCAGGCACATCAGCTTGACGATGCGGCGCACGCGGCCCAGGTCGCCGCCGGCGGCATGCTGGAGCGTGCCCATCAGGTCGATGGCGATGGCGCGCGCGGCCTGCTGGCCGTCGGCAGTCTGCAGATCACGGCCCAGCTGGCCGGCCCACACCTTGCCGTCCTTGCGCGCGATATGGCCGCTCAGGAACACCAGATTGCCCGTCTGCACATAGGGCACGTAGGCCGCCGCCGGGATGGCAGGCGACGGCAGTTCGATGTTCAGGGCCTTCAGTTGTTCGTAAACGCTCATCGTTGATTCCTTCGAGACAAGAAAAATCCGGCACCAGTGCCGGGGTGGCGGACAGTGTGACACAGCCCCTTGCACCCTGGCATGTCAGGGCCTGGGCTTCCGTCAGTCTGATTGTTGTCTGAATCCGAGGCGGTGCATGGTGGCTGCGCGGCATCCGCTCCTAGCATGTGTGGATGCACCCTGCGGCACCTGCCCAAACCCTCTCGCCGTCTTCCTGGACGCCCCTGCTGCTCGGCTGCGTGGCCGGTGCGGCCTGGCAGGTCACGCAGCCGCGCCTGTGGCCGCTGTGGATGTATCTGCTCTTGGCGGGCATGGGGCTGGCAGGCCTGGCATGGAGGGCATGGGCAGGCCGGCGCGGCCGTGGTGTGCACCGCCTGTGGGCCGCTGTCTGCGCTGCCTTGCTGGTGGGCGGGTTGACCGGCTGGCGGGCCCAGGACTTTGCGGGCCAGTCGCTGTCTCCGCCGTTGGAGGGGCGTGACCTGCGCATCGTCGGCGTCGTGGCATCGCTTCCCCAGAACATGGCCCAGGGCATGCGCTGGCGCATGGAGGTGGAGCAGGCTCGGATCGTCGGCAGCGAAGAGGTCTTGGCGCCGTTTCCTGCACTGATCGAACTGTCCTGGTACGCCCCCCGGGGCCGGCAGTCCAGGGGTGTTGCCATGCTGCCCGATCTGCGACCTGGCCAGCGCTGGGCGCTGACCGTGCGGCTCAAGCGCCCGCATGGCGCGCGCAATCCCCATGGTTTCGACTATGAGCTGTGGCAGTGGGAGCAGGGCGTGCAGGCCACGGGCCATGTGCGCGAACAGCCCGCTGCACGCCAACTGGCCGACACCGGCAGCCATGCCCTGCAGCGCTGGCGCCAGCAGATGCGCGATGCCATCTTGGGTCGCACAGCCGCGCTTGCGGCATCCCTGCAGCGCATCGGCCTGGACCCTGCCCATGCGCCGCGCATGCTGGGTGTGGTGGCCGCCCTGGCCATGGGTGATCAGCAGGCCATTGCGCGGGATGACTGGGCGCTGTTCCGGCATACCGGCGTGGCCCATCTGATGAGCATTTCCGGCCTGCACATCACCTTGTTCGCCTGGCTGGCAGCACTGGTGGTGGGGCGGCTGTGGCGCTGCAGCGCACGGGCCTGCCTGTGGTGCCCGGCGCCGCAGGCGGCCCTGCTGGCCGGCGTGCTGCTGGCGGGCGGCTATGCGCTGTTCAGCGGCTGGGGACTGCCGGCGCAGCGCACCGTCTGCATGCTGGCCAGCGTGGCTGCGTTGCGCGGCGCCGGACTGCGCTGGCCCTGGCCCGCCGTGTGGTGCCTGGCGCTGGCCGTGGTCGTGGTGCTGGACCCCTGGGCCCTGTGGCAGGCTGGCTTCTGGCTGAGCTTTGTGGCCGTGGGCGTGCTGCTGGCCACCGATGCGCGCATGCAGGGCGCGCAGCGGCCTTCGCTGCCTGCCCGTGCGCTGGCCTTGTGGGGCGAGCAATGGCGCATCTCGCTGGCGCTGGCGCCGCTGGGCCTGATGCTGTTCGGCCAGCTGTCGCTGTCGGGCCTGCTGGCCAATCTGGCGGCCATTCCCTGGGTGACCTTCGTGGTCACGCCGCTGGCCCTGCTGGGGGCCTTGTGGCCGCCCTTGTGGACAGGCGCGGCGCTGGCGCTGGCCCCGCTGCTGGAGCTGCTGCAATGGCTGGACCAGTGGGCATGGGCCGTGGTGCAACTGCCGCAGCCGCCGCTGTGGGCAGGGCTGGCTGCGCTGTGCGGTGGCCTGGCGCTGGTGGCTCCGGTGCCTGCCGGATGGCGCTGCTGGGGCCTGGCCATGTGCCTGCCGGCCCTGTGGTGGCCGTCGCCATCACCGGCGCATGGCGAGTTCGACCTGATGGCCGTGGACATAGGCCAGGGCAATGCCGTGCTGGTGCGCACGGCGCGGCACAGCCTGCTGTATGACACGGGGCCGCAGTACGGCCTGGACAGCAATGCCGGCGACCGGGTGCTGGTGCCGCTGCTGCAGGCTCTGGGTCTGAGGCTGGATGCCCTGTGGCTCAGCCACCGCGACAATGACCACACGGGCGGTGCATTGGCCGTGCATGCCGCGCAGCCGCAGGCGGAGGTCTGGGGGTCGGATTCCGTGATCCTTGACCCTGCGCTGGCCGGCCTGGGCGCTGTGCGCCGCTGCCAGGCGGGCCAGCACTGGGAATGGGATGGCGTGCGGCTGGAGGTGCTGCATCCGTCTGCCGGCGAACGGTTGCCCTCCGCACGGGCGCTGGCCCATGCCAATGCGGGCAGCTGCGTGCTGTTGCTGCGCTCGGCATCTGGCGTGCAGGCATTGCTGGCCGGTGACATCGAGGCTGGGCAGGAGCGGTCACTGGCAAGGGCCGGCGCCCTCACGCCCGTGCAGTGGCTGCTGGTGCCCCACCACGGCAGCCGCACTTCATCGAGCACCGCCTTGGTGCAGGCCCTGGCACCGCGCTGGGCCATGGTGCAGGCGGGATATCGCAGCCGTTATGGCCATCCTGTCCCCGAGGTGGTGCGCCGCTATGAGGCCCATGGCGCCGGCGTGGTGCAGTCGGCCCGCTGCGGCGCGGCGCACTGGCGCTCTTCGGACCCCGTGCACCTGGTCTGCGAGCGGGAAAGGGCGCGCCGCTATTGGGATGTGCACGTCACGCAGGGGCAGGGCGGATAGGGCGTGCGCCGATGGCGGAGCAGGATGCATATGCTGGATACCGCTTGTCCGGATTGAGGTTACCTATCGCTACACTGGTGCGATACGAGGGCTGGCCCGTAGCTTGCTAGACCCCGTACACATGCAGCGACAGGAGGTGACGAATGCATCCATTTGACGAGATGTACACGATGACGCCGTTCGACGGCAGCGATGTGCGCCTGCACTACAAGGACTACGCGCAATGGCTTGCGCGCCAGTCCGAACAGACGCTGCGAGCGCGCAGCGCCGAGGCCGAGATCATCTTCCGGCGCGTCGGCATCACGTTCGCCGTCTACGGCGACAAGGACGAAAGCGGCGCCGGCAACGAGCGCCTCATCCCCTTCGACCTGATACCGCGCGTCATTCCCGCACATGAGTGGTCGCGAATGCAGGCGGGCCTGGTGCAGCGCGTGACGGCGCTCAACCGCTTCCTGCACGATGTCTATCACGACCAGGAGATCCTGCGCGCGGGCCTGGTGCCGCGCGAACTGGTGCTGAACAACAGCCAGTACCGGCCCGAGATGCGGGGCCTGGCGGTGCAGGGCGGCATCTACGCCCACATTGCCGGCATCGATATCGTGCGCGCCGCCAATGCCCAGGGCGAGGGTGTGTACTACGTGCTGGAGGACAACCTGCGCGTGCCCTCGGGCGTGTCGTACATGCTGGAGAACCGGCGCATGATGATGCGGCTGTTCCCGGACCTGTTCTCGCGCCATCCCGTGGAGCCCGTGGCCCACTATCCCGACATGCTGCTGGAGACGCTGCGCGCCAGCGCGCCGGCCGGCACGCCCGAGCCCACGGTGGTGGTGCTGACGCCCGGCATGCACAACAGCGCCTACTTCGAGCATGCCTTCCTGGCCCAGCAAATGGGCGTGGAGCTGGTCGAGGGCCAGGACCTGGTGGTGGACAAGGACGTGGTCTACATGCGCACCACGCGCGGCCCACAGCGCGTGGACGTGATCTACCGGCGCGTGGACGATGATTTTCTCGACCCCGAAGTCTTCCGCCCCACCTCCACGCTGGGCTGCCCCGGCCTCATGCGCGCCTACCGTGCCGGCAACGTGAGCATCTGCAATGCAGCGGGCACGGGTGTGGCCGATGACAAATCGGTCTACCCCTATGTGCCGGAGATGATCCGCTTCTACCTGGGCGAGGAACCCATCCTGCAGAACGTGCCGACCTGGCTGTGCCGCAAGCCCGATGACCTGCGCTACGTGCTCGACCACCTGGACGAGCTGGTGGTCAAGGAAGTCCACGGCGCCGGTGGCTACGGGATGCTGATCGGGCCTGCCGCCTCGCGCGGCGAGATCGAGGATTTCCGCCGCGCGCTCATCGCCAATCCCGGCGGCTATATCGCGCAGCCAACGCTGGCGCTGTCCACCTGCCCCACCCTGGTGGAGCAGGGCATCGCACCAAGGCACATCGATTTGCGGCCCTTCGTGCTCAGCGGCAACCAGGTGCGCATGGTGGCCGGCGGCCTCACGCGCGTGGCGCTCAAGGAGGGCTCGCTGGTGGTCAATTCATCACAGGGCGGCGGCACCAAGGACACCTGGGTGCTCGGGGCCGGTGAGTCAAACGAGGGAGGACATTGAATGCTCAGCCGTACTGCCGATCATCTGTACTGGATGTCCCGCTACACGGAGCGTGCGGAGAACACCGCCCGCATGCTCAACGTCTCCTATGACACCTCCATGCTGCCCCAGGCGCCGCAGGTGGCGCGCAAGGCCTGGCAGGGCGTGCTGTCCATCAGCGAGCTGATCCCCTCCTACGCCGCCCGCCACGGCGAGGTGCAGCGCGAGGCCGTGCTGCACTTCATGGTGCGCGACGAGAGCAACTCCTCGTCCATCGCCTCCTGCCTGCGCGCTGCGCGGGAGAATGCGCGCGCCGTGCGCGGCGCCCTGACCACCGAGGCCTGGGAGACCCAGAACCAGACCTGGCTGGAGCTCAAGCGCCTGCTGGCCGAGGGCGACTGGGAGCGCGATCCGGGCCAGTTCTTCGAATGGGTCAAGCACCGCTCGCACCTGTCGCGCGGCGTGACGCTGGGCACCATGCTGCAGGACGAGGCCTTCCACTTCCTGCGCCTGGGCACCTTCATCGAGCGCGCCGACAACACGGCACGCCTGCTGGACGTGAAGTTCCACGCCATCGAGCGCGACTACCACGGCAGCGCACGCAACGGCGCATCGGGCAAGGCAGCCACGCCGTTCGACTTCTACCACTGGAGCGCGCTGCTGCGCAGCGTCTCGGCCTTCGAGGTCTACCGCAAGGTCTACCGCGACGTGATCACGCCTGAGCGCGTGGCCGAGCTGCTGATGCTGCGCAGCGACATGCCGCGCTCGCTGCTGGCCAGCATGCTGGAGGTGGTGGCCAACCTGGAAAGCGTGGCCAACGCCCAGTCGCGCGAGACCCAGCGCAAGGCAGGCCGCCTGCTGGCCGACCTGCGCTATGCGCGCATCGACGAAATCCTGGCCACGGGCCTGCACGCCTATCTCACGCAGTTCCTGGACCGCGTGCACGACCTGGGCCAGGGCATCAGCCGGGACTTTCTGGTGCCCGCCTGAGTCCGCCGGCCGCCATGCAGCACAAAGCCGCCCTCGGGCGGCTTTGTTCATTGGCTCATGGGGCGGGCCGAATTCAGGCCTGCGCGCTGCCCAGGTCCAGCACAACGCCCTCGGCGCCGCCGATGGGCAGCACGTCGCAGTTGTCGCCAGGGCCGCCACGGTCGATCACGATGAAGCGCGCCGGCGCATTCAACGCGATCAGCGAGTGATGCCAGACGCCGCGCCGGTAGTTCACGCCCTGGCGTCCGTTGGTGATGAAGGCGCGCAGGTCGGCGATTGCCACCTGTTCGCCCAGGGGGGCCACCACCACGATGAAGGGCTGTGCATCCAGCGGCATGAAGGCCTGGCTGCCCAGGGGGTGGCGCTCCATGCTGGTCAGCCGCAGGGGCAGCGCATAGGGCCGGGCATGGAACAGGTTGATCAGCCCATGGCCTTCGCTGCCGCCCGTGTCCACGCGGGCCAGGGCGTGGTAACGCTCGGTCATGCCATCGTTGATGAGCAGCGGTGTGTGGCCTGTGCTGTCCAGGACCTCGCCAAACTCGGCAAAGGCCTCGGCGGTCAGCGGCTGGGCGCGCAGGCAAAGGCTGGCGGGGCGGGTCTCTGACAAGGTGTTCACGAAGTTTTGCCTCTTGTTTTCGTACTGGTAATACCAGTTTGCAGTTGGACCGGATTTTTGTCAAACCTCGGGGAATTGGTTTTGCTTGCGTTGAATTGGGGTAAATGCGAGTGCACATGGCAAAGCGCTGGGGGTACCGTTCGCTTCGTAATTTCATACCGGTAATACCAGTTGGTCGCAACTCCTCAACCAAGGACTCCCTGATGTCATCTCTTCCCGCATCTGCCGAGGTCGCCGGCGCGGCGCCGGCGCTGGCCAGCGAAACGCCGGCCGAGGCCGCCGTCTACCGCAAGGTGGCCTGGCGCCTGCTGCCCTTCATCATGGCCTGCTATGTGGCGGCCTACCTGGACCGGGTGAACGTGGGCTTCGCCAAGCTGCACATGCTGGCCGACCTGCAGTTCAGCGAGGCCATGTACGGCCTGGGTGCGGGGCTGTTCTTCATCGGCTACTTCTTCTTCGAGGTGCCCAGCAACATGCTGATGCACCGCATAGGCGCCAAGGCCACCATCTCGCGGATCATGATCATGTGGAGCCTGATCTCGGCGGCCATGATGTTCGTGAGCACGCCCACGCAGTTCTACGTGCTGCGCTTTCTGCTGGGCGCGGCCGAGGCAGGCTTCTACCCCGGCATGATCCTGTACATGACCTACTGGTTTCCGTCGTACCGGCGCGCCCGCATGGTGGCGCTGTTCATGTGCGCGATTCCGGTCTCGGGCATCCTGGGCGGCCCGCTGTCGGGCGGCATCATGGACCTGATGCAGGGCGTGGCGGGGCTGCGCGGCTGGCAGTGGCTGTTCCTGCTCGAGGCCATCCCCTCGATGATCCTGGGCCTGGCCGTGCTCTGGTACCTGGACAACGGCATCCGCGCCGCACGCTGGTTGACCGAGGCGGAAAAGACCCTGCTGGAGCGCAACATCGCCCGCGAGAACGCCAGCAAGAGCGATAGCCATGTGACGCTGCGCGCGCTGTTCTCCGACCCGCGCATCATCAAGATGGCCCTGATCTGCTTTTGCACCGTCATGGGCCAGTACGGCCTCACGTTCTGGCTGCCCAGCCTGATCCGCCAGTCGGGCGTGGAGGGTGCCTTTCACATCGGCCTGCTGACGGCCGTGCCGTTCTCGGTGGCCGTGGTGTCCATGAACCTGGTCAGCCGCAGTTCGGACCGCATGCGCGAGCGCCGCTGGCACCTGATCGTGCCGTTCTGCGTGGGCGCAGCGGGCCTGATGCTGTCGGCCATCTTCAGCGGCAACGTCTATCTGTCGCTGGCCGCCCTGGCGCTGGCCGCGGGCGGCAGCCTGGCGACCTCTCCGCTGTTCTGGAGCCTGCCCACGGCCATCCTGTCCAGCGCGGGTGCGGCAGCCGGCATTGCGCTGATCAACTCCTTTGCCAACCTGGCGGGCTTCATCAGTCCCTACATGATCGGCCTCATCAAGGATGCGACACAGAGCACCAATGCCGCCATGTTCGTGCTGGCCGGCGTGCTGCTGTTCGGCGCCTTCCTGACCTATACGGTGCCGGCCAAGCTGGTCAACAAGTAGAGGCACCAACGCCGCACGACCACACGACCACACGACCACACGACCACACGACCACACGACCACACGACCACACGACCGTGCGGCAGCGGTGCGCAGTCGCTAAGATCAGCGCACCTGCCGCCCCCGACCCCGAGACCTGCCAACGCATGGAACCCAGCACCGCTTCCAGTCCTTCCGCCAGCACCGCCGTTGCCGGCAATGCCGCCCGCGTGATCCGCGAGTGGATCGAGGGCGGCGTGTATCCGGTGGGCGCGCTGCTGCCGTCGCAGCGCGACCTGTCGGAGCAACTGGGCATCAGCCGGACCTCGCTGCGCGAGGCGCTGTCCACGCTGCAGGGGCTGGGCCTGGTCGTGGCGCGGCCCGGCAAGGGCATGTACGTGACCGAGGCCACCGACGCCCCGGCCTCTGCCGCAGAGGCCTGGCGCTTTGCCGACTCGCATGCGCTCACCGATGTCTATCAGCTGCGCTATGCGCTGGAGGGCTTTGTCGCACGCCTGGCCGCCCTGGTGGTGCAGCCCGAAGACGTGGCGGCCCTGCAGGCCAACCTGCAGGCCATGCAGCAGAGCATCGAGCTGGCCGATTTCGTGCAGGCCACGCGCCTGGATTTCGAATTTCACCTGCAGATCGCCACCATCTCGGGCAACCATGCGATTGCCGACGTGCTGCGCGGCAGTGGCGAGGTCATGCAGGAAAGCCAGCGCCTGCCGTATTACAAGCGCGGCGCGCGCCATGCGACCGCCGAGGAGCATGCCGCCATCATCGAGGCCCTGTCCCAGGGCCGGCCCGAGCTGGCGCAGCAGGCCATGGCCACGCACATCGTGCAGGCTGCCCAGCGCGCGGGCGTGCACTTTCCCACCGGCCTGTAGGCGCGCCGGCACGAGCCCGATCGGCCGGGTTTTTGGCCTTACCATCCTTGGCGCAACGCATTTTTCCCCTCTCTACAGACCGCCACGGATGCCGATCCATGACAAGCCAAGGAAATGAACTCTGCATACTGGCAGACGCCCTCGCGGCGCAGCGCGAAGGACTCTTGCAGACATGGCGCAAGGCCGTCAGACGGGACCCGGCACTGACCGCCGGCGAGGCGCTTCCCCGCACCCAGTTGAACGATCACATTCCGGCCGTGCTGGCCGCGTTCGAGCAGCAATTGCGGGCCCTCGGCGGTGCCCCGGCAGGCGCGGCCGAGCCGCCGGTCGATGGCGAGCAGGCCGCCGCCCATGGCCTGCACCGCTGGCAACAGGGCTATGACCTGCATGAAGTCGTGCGCGAGCTGGGCCTGCTCAACGAAGTCATGGTGGCGCAACTGGAGGCCTATGCCGAGGAGCATCCCGATGCGCATGGCGCCATGCCCGTTGCGCGCAAGGCCTGGGCCGCCACCTACACGCGCGACGTGCAGGACAGCAGCACCCAGTATTTCCGCCTGCAGCAGCAGGAGGCCGAGGGCCATGTGCGGGACCTGGAAGCGGCGCTGCATGACGTGAGCATGCTGGACCTGCAGCGCTCGCAACTGTGGGAGCAGGTCGCGCATGACCTGCGCAGCAACGTCGGCGTGGTGGCCAATGTGACGCATGGCCTGGGCATGCAGCATGCGCCGGCGCAGTCGCGCGAGAAGCTCCTGCGCATGCTGGACCGCAACGTCCAGTCGCTGCGCCATCTGCTGGATGACGTGACGGAACTGGCCAAGCTGCACGCCGGGCGCGAGCATCGCCAACTGACCTCCTTTGACGCAGCCGAGGTGATCACCCATCTGTGCGAGGGACTGCAGGCCCTGGCCAACGATCGCGGCCTGTACCTGCACCTGCAGGGGCCGGGGACGATGCCGGTGGAAGGGGATGCCTTGAAACTGCGCCGCATCGCGCAGAACCTGATACTCAACGCGCTCAAGTACACCCAGGAGGGCGGTGTCACGGTGAAATGGGCTCTGGGCGATGGGGAGGACCGGCGCCGCTGGATGCTCTCCATCGGGGACACGGGCCCTGGCATGGCGCCTGCGGCGCCTTTGGTTGCCGCCCTCAAGCAGGCCACGGACATGGACCCTTCGGGCCACCTGGGGTCGGCGACATCCGGGGAGGTCCGCACCGGGGGCGCGCCGCAGCAAGGCGGTGCGGCGGCCAGCTACCGCAGCGGCGCAGGCGAGGGGATCGGCCTGTCCATCGTCAAGCGGCTGGCGGAATTGCTGGACGCCACGATTGAGGTGCAGTCGGCCGCGCAGACCGGCACGACCTTTCTTCTGTTGTTTCCGCTGCGATACGCCGACGAGTGACCGATAGCCGGGCCAGAAGATGAAAAAACGGGCACACAGGCCCGTCGTTTCGAGTGCGGGGTGCGGCCTGTGCCGCCGCCCCTGAGTCCGATGCTCAGGACTCTTCGTCCATCTGCGACTGCAGGTAGTTCTGGATGCCGACCTTGTCGATCAGGTCCAGCTGGGTTTCGAGGTAGTCGATGTGCTCCTCGGTATCGTCCAGGATCTTTTGCAGCAGATCGCGCGAGACATAGTCGCGCACGCTTTCGCAGTGGGCGATGCCATCCTTGATGGTCTGCTGCGCGGTTTTCTCGCTGCTCAGGTCGCAAGCCAGGGCTTCGGGCACGTCCTCGCCGACTTGCAGCTTGCCCAGGTCCTGCAGGTTGGGCAGGCCGTCGAGCACGAAGATGCGGTCCATGAGCCAGTCGGCGTGCTTCATCTCGCCGATGGACTCCTTGTATTCCTTCTTGGCCAGCCTGTCGAAGCCCCAGTGCTTGTACATGCGGTAGTGCAGGAAGTACTGGTTGATGGCCGTCAGCTCGTTCTTGAGCTGGGCTTGCAGCCAGGTGATGACTTGTGCGTCGCCTTGCATGGGGAACTCCTTTGTTGTACGTGGGGGACCGCGCCGATCGCCGGCCGCTATAGGGGTGGATTGTCTAGGGTTTCTGCGTCAGATCAAGCAAACCCCTGTTATCGCGCATTGGCTGCTTATGAGGCGCGTTCTCGTTTGCGGGCCGGCTGCCGACGCGGCTGCGGGGTTGCTGCATTGCCTTGTCATATTTCGGCCCAAAATAGCCTCTTCAGGCCGGTGGCGGGCTGGTCAAGCCCGCAGGCCTGGAGACCAAGGATGTTCACATAGTTTTTGGCAATCGGATGAATTCAATCAATTCATTGGATCAATCGATTGCCTGGGCCTAGACTTCGTCCTGTGTTCACTCACCAACCACAAAGGAAACAGCAATGTCCGTGATCAACACCCAAATCAAGCCCTTCAAGACGCAGGCCTTCAAGAATGGCAAGTTCATCGAAGTGACCGAAAAGGACGTCCTGGGCAAGTGGGCCGTGTTCTTCTTCTACCCCGCTGACTTCACCTTCGTGTGCCCCACCGAACTGGGCGACGTGGCCGACCATTACGACGAACTGCAAAAGCTGGGCGTGGAAGTCTTCTCCGTGTCCACCGACACCCACTTCGTGCACAAGGCATGGCACGACACGTCGGACACCATCCGCAAGATCAAGTACACGATGCTGGGCGACCCCACCTGGGAAATCAGCAACAACTTCGAAGTCCTGCGTCCCGGCCAGGGCCTGGCTGACCGCGGCACCTTCATCGTCGATCCCGATGGCGTGATCCAGGCCGTGGAAATCACCGCCGAAGGCATTGGCCGCAACGCCGTCGATCTGCTGCGCAAGGTCAAGGCTGCCCAGTACGTCCGCAACCACCCCGGTGAAGTCTGCCCCGCCAAGTGGGAAGAAGGCGACAAGACCCTGGCTCCTTCCCTGGACCTGGTCGGCAAGATCTAAGCGGTACACCGCTTCCTGTTCACAGTTGAACTGTTGAAGACGCCCGGGTGCCTGGCGCCCGGGCTTTTTTTTCCGAAAATTCGTATTTCCCTAGGAGTCCGACATGCTTGACAACAACCTGAAAGCCCAATTGCAGGCCTACCTGGAGCGCCTGCAGCGTCCGGTGGAGCTGGTGGCTTCGCTGGATGACAGCCAGGGTGCGCGCGAGCTGAAGGAACTGCTGCTGGAAATCCGCGAGCTGAGCGACAAGATCACCGTCGTCGAGCACAACGACGCCGAGGTGCGCAAGCCCTCGTTCCTGATCACCAATCCCGGCGTGGACAGCGGCGTGCGTTTCGCAGGCGTCCCCCTGGGCCATGAATTCACCTCGCTGGTGCTGGCCCTGCTGCAGGTCGGCGGCCATCCGTCCAAGGAATCGGCCGAGCTGCTGGAGCAGGTGCGCAATATCGACGTGCCGCTGCACTTCGAGACCTATTACTCGCTGTCCTGCCACAACTGTCCCGACGTGGTGCAGGCGCTGAACCTGATGTCCGTGCTCAACCCCAAGATCAGCCATACCGCCATCGACGGCGGGCTGTTCCAGAAGGAAGTCGAGCAGCGCGAAGTCATGGGCGTGCCCACCGTCTTTGTGAACGGCGAGCGCTTCGGCCAGGGCCGCATGGAGCTGGCCGAGATCGTGGCCAAGGTCGATACCGGCGCCGCTTCGCGTGAAGCGGCCAAGATTTCCGCCAAGGATGCCTTCGACGTGCTGATCGTCGGCGGCGGCCCGGCCGGCGCGGCAGCTGCCATCTATGCGGCACGCAAGGGCATCCGCACCGGCATCGCCGCCGAGCGCTTCGGTGGCCAGGTGCTGGACACCGTGGACATCGAGAACTTCATCTCGGTCTCCAAGACCGAAGGCCCGCAACTGGCCGCCGCCATGGAGCGCCATGTGCGCGACTACGAGGTGGACATCATGAACCTGCAGACGGCGTCCAAACTGATTCCGGCCGCCACGGAAGGCGGGCTGATCGAGGTGCAGACCGCCTCGGGCGCCAGCCTCAAGGCCAAGACGGTCATCCTCTCGACCGGCGCGCGCTGGCGCAACATGAACGTGCCGGGCGAGGACAAGTACCGCACCAAGGGCGTGACCTACTGCCCGCACTGCGACGGTCCCTTGTTCAAGGGCAAGAATGTGGCCGTCATCGGCGGCGGCAACTCGGGCGTGGAAGCGGCCATTGACCTGGCCGGCATCGTGCGCAGCGTGACGCTGCTGGAGTTCGCCAGCGAGCTCAAGGCCGACGCCGTGCTGCAAAAGAAACTGCGCAGCCTGCCCAACGTCACGGTCATCCTCAACGCCCAGACCACCGAGGTCAACGGCGATGGCAAGAAGGTCACCGGCCTGACCTACAAGGACCGCACGACGGAAGAGGTCAAGACCGTGGCGCTGGAAGGCATCTTCGTGCAGATCGGCCTGCTGCCCAACACCGACTGGCTCAAGGGCACGGTGGAGCTGACACGCTTCGGCGAGATCGTGATCGACGCCAAGGGCCACACCAGCGTGCCCGGCGTGTTCGGCGCAGGCGACTGCACCAACGTGCCGTACAAGCAGATCATCATTGCTGCCGGTGCCGGCTCCACGGCTGCGCTGTCGGCCTTCGACCACCTGATCCGCCACTGACCAGCCGCTGCTCCGCCATGGCGCGGAGCAAGCCGGAGAAAGGGCCCGGATGCCATGGCATCCGGGCCCTTTTTTCATCGCCCGACCAGGGGCAGAAGGCCTGGCGCAGCAAGGGGAGGGTGGGGGCTATTTTTCATGCCCGCGTCTTCAGGCGCGGGCCTTGTCGCTGTGGGTGTCGCACAGATAGCTGCCTGGCGGCACGCGGCGCCAGCAGGGTTTGTTCCGGGGACCATGCGCCAGATCAAATCAATAAATGAGAACTATTCGCATATAATTTTTCTTCATCCAGCCAGCACATGACGCGCCAACGGCTGGCGGGCCACCCGCCAGCTGCTGCAAGCAGAAGCCAGCTCTCGCACATCCATGTTGATCAGAGAGAGGGCTTCGCAATGGCTTACGACTTCGCAATGCAATCAAGCGCCCGGCGGGCGCGCCATCCCCTGGCCGCCGCCTGCGCGCTGCTGTGCGCCTCCGCTGCCCTGGCCCAGGAGCCGGGGCAGGCCGCCGCAGACGCCGCAAACGTTGCAAACGCCGGAGATGCCGACACGCAATTGCTGGCGCAGGCCGCGTCCGGGGCACGGACCCGTGCCCCGGCCCTCAAGGAGATGGTGATCAGCGCCTCGCGCGAGGTGCAGGACCCTGACACCCTGCCCATGAGCATCGACGTGATCGACGCCGGCCGCATGGAACGCGAGCAGGCCAGCGACATCCGCGAGATGGTCAACCTCCTGTCCAATGTCGAAGTGCCTCGCGCCCCGGCGCGCTTCTCGCTGGCGACCTCGTCGGCCGGGCGTGACCAGAACAGCGGCTTCAACATCCGTGGCCTGGATGGCAACCGCGTGCTCATGCTGGTCGATGGCGTGCGCCTGCCGCGCAGCTACAGCTTCAGCGCCAACAGCTTCGGCCGCGACTACCTGGATCTGGGCCTGGTGCAGCGCGTGGAAATCCTGCGCGGCTCCACGCCCGCGCTGTATGGATCGGACGGCATGGGCGGCCTGGTCAACTTCGTGACCGTGCAGCCAGACGATCTGCTGGGCAAGGACAAGCGCATCGCCGGCCGCGTGGCTGCCGGCTATGACGGCTCGGACAACGGCCGCAAGCTGGGCGCCACCGTGGCGGGCCGTGCCAGCCCCGAATGGGCATGGCTGTTGTCGGCGGGCCTGGGCCGCTCGCACGCGCTGGAGAACATGGGCACGAACAACGTGACGGGCGCGGCGCGCACCACGCCCAATCCCGAGAAAGACCGCAGCGAATCGCTGATGGGTCGCCTGGTCTTCACGCCCAGCGCCGTGCAAAAGCATGTCTTCACCTTCGAGAACGTGGACAAGCGCGCCGACTACGCCCTGCTGTCCGCGCGCTCGGCCACCGTGGCCAATTCCGACTCGCGCACCGACATGAAGCGCTGGCGGGCCAGCTGGCAGGGCCAGTGGCAGCAACTGGGCACGGCGCTGGCCGACGAACTGCAGCTGATGGCCAGCTACCAGAAGTCCGACGCGCGCGAATTCGTCACCGAGACGCGCATCGGCCTGCCCTACCGCGAGCGCGACGTGACCTATGACGAGGACGCGATCCAGCTGCACGCACAGGCCAGCCGCCTGCTGCGCTGGAGTTCTTCGGCCAGTGGCAAGTTCACCTACGGGCTGGACTACCTCCGCAACAAGGTGGTCAACGCGCAAAACGGCATCACGCCGCCCGTGGGCGAGAGCTTCCCGCTCAAGCGCTTCCCCGACACCACCGAAAGCGCCACCGCCCTGTTCGCCCAGGCCGAACTGCACAGCGGCCCCTGGAGCGTGACCCCGGGCCTGCGCGCCGAGCACTACAGCATCAAGCCCCGGCAGAACGGCTTTGTGCCCACCGTGGTCAGTAACTCCGACTCCGCGCTCTCGCCCAAGCTGGGCGTGATGCTGCAGGCCAGCCCGGTCTGGTCGGTCTACGGCAACTACGCGGCGGGCTTCCGGGCGCCCAACGCCGGGCAGATCAATGCCTTCTTCGAGAACCCGGTGGCGTTCTACCGGAACATTCCCAACCCCAATCTGCGGCCCGAAAAGAGCCAGACCTTCGAGCTGGGCCTGCGTGGGCGCATGGACAGGCTGCGCCTGGACGCCGCCGTGTTCACGGGGCGCTACAAGGACTTCATCGTTGACCAGCAACTGGTTGCGGGCGAGCCCGGCAATCGGGCCAACCCCGCCATCTACCAGTCCATCAACGTGGGCCGCGCCCGCATCAGCGGCTTCGAACTCAAGGCCGACTACGACTGGGGCCGCTGGGCCGGTGGCGACTGGCAGACGCGCCTGGCCTACGGGTACACCGACGGCAAGGACACCCAGACCGACAAGCCGCTGGACACCATCTCGCCCCAGCAACTGGTGCTGGGCGTGCGCTATGAGCGCTCTGCCGTGGGCGTGCAGTTCAACGTCTCGCACTGGAGTGGCAAGAAGGCCGGCGACGTGTCCAACGGCAGCGCCGCCTGGCTCAGCCCCTCGGCCACCGTGGCCGACCTGAGCGCCCAGTGGCGCATACGCCCCGACCTGCGCCTGAACGCCGGCATCTACAACCTGACCGACAAGAAGTACTGGCGCTGGGCCGATGTGCGCGGCCTGGCTGCCAACACGGCGATTGCCGACGCCTACAGCCAGCCCGGCCGCCATGTGCGGGTGTCGATGGTCAAGGATTTCTGAAGCATGCGCCTGTGGCGCGGGCGCATGCATGTGCAACGCTGCCAACTGAAACGCAAGGAGAACCCCATGCATCCATCAAAGAGTGAGAGCCTTGCCCAGGACGAGGAATACCTGCTGCCTGAGAACGAGGCCGCGCTGGCTGCCACGCTGGCCCTGATGACCGGCTTCGGCCATGGCTGCTGCGACACCCATAGGCCGGCCATGGCCGCCCGGGTGGCCGAGCAGCTCGAAAACCTGGCCTGCGCGGGCGGCTTGTCCCATGACATGCGCGCCCTGCTGGGGCGGCTGCAGCAACGCTGGCAGGCAGTGGCCGATGCGGACGCGCCGTCGCGCTCGCACCGCGCCGTGTCCGAGGCCGGAGTGTCCCTGCCTGGAGCCCATGCAGCCCAGCCGGTGCCCCATGCGCTCTGGCACGCACCGCTGGACACCCTGCAATGAGCAGCGCCGTCCACGATGCCGAGGAGGGCGGGCTCCTGATTCCCGTCGATGCTCCCGCAGTCCGCCAGCGCTTTGCGCGGGCGCGCCAGGGTGGCCTGCGCGCCAAGGAGGCCGCCGATTCCCTGGGCCTGCCGGAAGGCGCCGCCATTGCCGCGCATGCGGGCCAGCACGAGGGCAGCCTCCAGGCCGTGCCGCTGCGCGCCGAATGGCTGGCCATCCTGAAGGGCTTGCAGGACTGCGGCCCCGTGATGGCGCTGACGCGCAACGAGTCCACGGTCCACGAAAAGACCGGGGTCTACCAGAAGCTTTCGGCCAACGGCGGCGTGGGCCTTGCCCTGGGCCGCGACATCGACCTGCGAATGTTCTTTGCCCAATGGCATGCCGGCTATGCCGTGACCGAGCAGCCTGCCCAGGCCGGCAGGCCAGCCATGCGCAGCCTGCAGTTCTTCAATGCGCAGGGCCGTGCCGTGCACAAGGTCCATGCGCGCGAGTCCACCGACCTGCAGGCGTGGGAGGCGCTGGTGCAGCGTTTCGCCGAGCCCAGCGCTGGTTACCTGTTCCGCCATGCCCGCCCGCGTGCGCTGCCGCAGGCCGACGAGGCCATCGACGTGCCCGGCCTGAGCACGGCCTGGGCCGCCATGCAGGACACGCATGAATTCTTCGATCTGCTGCGCCGGTTTGGCGCCGAGCGCCAGCAGGCCTTCCGCCTGGTGCCCAGCCACTGCGCGCGGCTGGCGCCCGAGTCCGTGGCCCAGTTGCTGGGCGATGCGGCTGTGGACGGCCTGCCCATCATGGTCTTCGTGGACAGCGGCGGCTGCATACAGATCCACACCGGCCCCGTGCACAACATCCAGCCCATGGACACGCCCGGCGGCGCACAGTGGATCAATGTCATGGACCCGGATTTCAACCTGCATCTGCGCTGCGACCTGATCGCCAGCGTCTGGGCCGTGCAAAAGCCCACGGCCGATGGCGTGGTCACCTCGGTCGAGGCCTTCGATGCCCAGGGCGACCTGATGGCCATGTTCTTTGGCGAGCGCAAGCCGGGCCGGGCCGAGCTGCCGGGTTGGCGCGAACTGGTGGCAGGCCTGCCGCGCTTGGCAGCGCAGGCGCTGGCCTGAACGCACCCCTGAAAACAAAGATCCGGCCCTGCGTCGGGCCGCGTCAGAGATGCACGGTGGCGGCCACCAGCCTGCCTACCAGCGGACGCACCACCATCACGCAGACAAAGGCCACGGGCATGGCCAGCACATAGGCCTGCATCACGCGCTGCAGGTAGTCGGCGCCCAGGCCGCTGTTGGCGCCGACGATGGCGCAGCACATCAGAAACGCCATGATGGCCGACATGTAGAAGGCAAAGACGATGGGCGCGAAGCGGCGGTGCAGCTTGCGGCTGCGGGGGGCTGCAGTGGAAATTGAGGCAGAGGTAGAAGGCATGGACACGGATCCGGTCAGGCCGCTTGTCGATTCGATTCGGCGCGGCAAGTGCACGACTGTAGGCAAGGCCCGTGCTGCCGTGTAGAGGGCCGCAGCTTGGTGCACTCGTAAGCTATATTGATGAATCCATTTTTCATCCATAGTTTTCTGTGCCTAATCTGCGATCCATCGAGACCTTCGTCAAAGCCCTGGAAGGCGGCTCCATTGCCTCGGCTGCACGCCAGCTGGGCATTTCTCCGGCGGCGGCCAGCCAGAACATCGCCCGGCTGGAGCGCGAGCTGGGCACGCGGCTGATCACGCGCACCACGCGATCCATGGCGTTGACCGAGGCGGGCGAGCGCTATCTGGCGCGCGTGGGCCCCGTGCTGCAGGAATTGGAAAAAGCGCAATCCGACCTGTCCCAGCTGCACGGCGAGTTGCAGGGCCGGCTGCGCATCGCCTGCATGGCAGCCTTTGGCCGCCATGTGCTGGCGCCGCTGCTGCCGGCCTTTGCCGCGCAGCATCCCCGGCTGGAGCTGGAGTTGCTGGTGGTGGACCGGCAGGTGGATGTGCTCAAGGAAGATGTGGACATCAGCGTGCGTTACCGCGATGTGCTGGAGCCCGGCATGGCCGTGCGCCAGCTGGCGGCCGTGCCGCGCGTGCTGTGTGCATCACCGGCCTATCTGCAGGCCCATGGCAGGCCACGGACGGCCCAGGATCTGCTGGACCATGCCTGCCTGCTGTACCGGCGCGAGGCCGATGGCCGTTTCATGCGCTGGCCGTTTTCACGCGACGGCAAGCGAGTGGACCCGCAGCTGCGCGTGACCGCCATCGCCAGCGATGTCGATGCACTCACCGAAATGGCCGTGGCCGGTGGCGGCATCGTCTGGATCGGCAGCTTCATTGCCCACCGCTACATGCGCGAAGGACTGCTGCAGCCGCTGGCCCTGGGCCCGGCGCGCAAGGGGCAGCTGCATTTCGAGGACACCACGCTGGATTTCTTCGCCTGCTTTCGCGACCGCCAGTACGTGCCGACCAAGGTGCGTGCCCTGGTGGACTACCTGGTCGAGACGCTGCCGCAGCAGCCCATGCTGCGCTGGAATGTACCGGCCTGAGCAGCGCAGGGGAGGCTAGTGCCCCAGGTGCTGGGGCAGCACCTCCTGCAGGATGGTGGTGGCGATTTCCTCGATGGACTTGGTCGTGCTCGACAGCCACGGTATGCCGCTGCGGCGCATCATGGATTCGGCCTCGGCCACCTCGTAGCGGCAATTGACGAGGCTGGCGTACTTGGAGTCGGGCCGGCGTTCGTTGCGGATGCTGGACAGGCGCTGCGGATCGATGGTCAGGCCGAACAGCTTCTTGCGCGAGGGCACCAGGGCGGGCGGCAGCTGCTTGCGCTCGAAATCCTCGGGGATCAGCGGGTAGTTGGCCACCTTGAGGCCGAACTGCATGGCCAGGTACAAGCTGGTGGGGGTCTTGCCGCTGCGCGAGACGCCGACCAAGATCACGTCGGCGCCCGTCAGGTCCTGGTGGGTCTGGCCGTCGTCATGGGCCAGCGTGTAGTTGATGGCCTCCATGCGCTCCAGGTATTCCTTGCTCTCGCTGATGTCGGCGAAGCGGCCCACGCGGTGCAGCGATTTCTGGCCCAGCTCCAGCTCCAGCGGCCGCACGAAGGTGCCGAACATGTCGAATACCTTGCCCTTGCACTGGCTCTCGATCAGGTCGAGCATGTCCTGGTTGACCAGGGTGGTGAAGACGATGGGCTTGTGGCTTTCCGACTCGGCCACATGGTTGATCTGGCGCACTGCCTGGTGCACCTTGTCCATGGTGTCCACGAAGGGGATGCGGACCAGGCGCGACTTGGTGTCGAACTGGGCCATGATGGCCGTGCCGAAGGTCTCGGCTGTAATGCCAGTGCCATCGGAGATGACGAAGATGGTGTGGGTGTGCATGGTGGTCGGACTCTGGACAGGGGGGGCTGCCGTCGGTTCACGGCAAACGCCTACAATGGCGCCCATTATTCCCAATTTCCCATCCATGCTCGCTGCCGGCCTCCAACCAGAACAGCAAAGCCTCGCGCATGCCTGCGTGGATGGATCGACCGTGCCCGGCTTTGGCAGCCGGGGCGGCGCACGACGGTTTTCAACTTCTGGAGCTTTCCCATGTCTCAACTGTTCGAGGCCACCGCCCTCGTCGTTCCGTTTGAACAACTGAGGATGACCGATGTCGAGTCCGTAGGCGGCAAGAACGCCTCGCTCGGCGAAATGATCTCGCAGCTGCCGCAAGGCGTGCGCGTTCCCACGGGCTTTGCCACCACGGCCCATGCCTTCCGCCAGTTCCTGGCCCACGACGGCCTGGCCGACAAGATCAGCGCCAAGCTGGCTGCCCTTGATGTGGAAGATGTCCGCGCCCTGGCCCAGGTCGGTGCCGAAATCCGTGCCCTGGTCGAGAACCAGCCCTTCCCGGCCGATCTGGAGCAGGCCATCCGCGAGGAATTCGTGCGCCTGCAGGGCGGCAACGAGGCGGCCTCGTTCGCCGTGCGCTCCTCGGCCACGGCCGAAGACCTGCCCGACGCTTCGTTCGCCGGCCAGCAGGAAACCTTCCTGAACGTGGTGGGCATCGAGTCGGTGCTGCACAAGATGAAGGAAGTCTTCGCCTCGCTGTACAACGACCGCGCCATCTCCTACCGCGTGCACAAGGGCTTTGCCCACGACGTGGTGGCCCTGTCGGCCGGCGTGCAGCGCATGGTGCGTTCCGACCTGGGCGCGGCCGGCGTGATGTTCACCATCGACACCGAATCGGGCTTCGAGGACGTGGTCTTCATCACCTCCAGCTATGGCCTGGGCGAGACCGTGGTGCAGGGCGCCGTCAATCCTGACGAGTTCTATGTGCACAAGCCCATGCTCAAGGCCGGCAAGAAGGCCCTGATCCGCCGCAACCTGGGCTCCAAGCTGATCCAGATGGTCTTTGCCTCGCCCGAGGAAAAGGCCGCCAGCGGCAAGCTGGTCAAGACCACCGACGTGGCCCATGAGCTGCGCAACCGCTACTCGCTGTCCGATGAGGACGTGCAGCAGCTGGCCCACTATGCCCTGGTCATCGAGCAGCACTATGGCCGCCCCATGGACATCGAGTGGGGCAAGGACGGCACGGACGGCCAGCTCTACATCCTGCAGGCCCGCCCCGAGACCGTGAAAAGCCAGGCCAAGGGCCAGGCCGAGCAGCGCTACGCCCTCAAGGGCACGGGCAATGTGCTGGCCGAAGGCCGCGCCATTGGCCAGAAGATCGGCACGGGCCCCGTGCGCCTGGTCAATGACATCGCCAACATGGACCAGGTCCAGCCCGGCGACGTGCTGGTGACCGACATGACCGATCCCAACTGGGAGCCGGTGATGAAGCGCGCCTCGGCCATCGTCACCAACCGTGGCGGCCGTACCTGCCACGCGGCCATCATTGCGCGCGAACTGGGCATTCCGGCCGTGGTCGGCTGTGGCAATGCCACCGACCTGCTCAAGGACGGCACCCTGGTCACCGTCAGCTGCGCCGAAGGCGATACCGGCAAGATCTACGACGGCCTGATCGAGACCGAGATCACCGAAGTGCAGCGTGGCGAGATGCCCGCCATCAAGACCAAGATCATGATGAACGTGGGCAACCCCCAGCTGGCCTTCGACTTCGCCCAGCTGCCCAACGAGGGCGTGGGCCTGGCCCGCCTGGAGTTCATCATCAACAACAACATCGGCGTGCACCCCAAGGCCATCCTGGACTACCCCGCCGTCGATGCCGACCTCAAGAAGGCCGTCGAATCCGTGGCCCGCGGCCATGCTTCGCCCCGTGCCTTCTATGTGGACAAGGTTGCCGAAGGCGTGGCCACGATTGCCGCCGCCTTCTGGCCCAAGCCCGTCATCGTGCGCATGTCGGACTTCAAGTCCAACGAGTACCGCAAGCTCATCGGCGGCAGCCGCTACGAGCCCGAGGAAGAGAACCCCATGCTGGGCTTCCGTGGCGCCGCGCGCTACATCTCCGAGGACTTCGGCGAGGCCTTCCGCATGGAGTGCGAGGCACTGCGCCGCGTGCGCGAGGACATGGGCCTGACCAACGTGCAGATCATGATTCCCTTCGTGCGCACGCTCAAGCAGGCCGAGCGCGTCACCCAGCTGCTGGCGGCCAACGGCCTCAAGCGCGGCGACAACGAACTCAAGCTCATCATGATGTGCGAGGTGCCCTCCAACGCCATCCTGGCGGACGAGTTCCTCGAGTTCTTCGACGGCTTCTCCATCGGCTCCAACGACCTGACCCAGCTGACGCTGGGCCTGGACCGCGACTCCGGCCTGGAGCTGCTGGCTGCCGACTTCGACGAGCGCGACCCGGCCGTGCGCAAGATGCTGTCGCGCGCCATCAAGGCCTGCCTGGACCAGGGCAAGTACGTGGGCATCTGCGGCCAGGGCCCTTCGGACCACCCGGACTTCGCCCAATGGCTGGCTGACGAAGGCATTGCCTCCATCTCGCTGAATCCCGACAGCGTGGTCGCCACCTGGCAGCGCCTGGCGCAGTAAGGGCTGGCAGCGTCGCCATGCATACGCCGAAAGCGCACTTGCATGACGACGCGGTCGGGGGACCGTCCGAAGGCGAGACCTTCGCCCCCGACCTGCACGACATCCGCCATCTGTGGCTCAAGGCCGTGCTGTTCGCGGTCTGGGTCGCCGTCTCCTTTGGCGCCTGCTACTACGCGCGTGACCTGCAGGCGCTGATGCCGGACTGGCCGCTGGCCTACTGGTTCGCGGCCCAGGGGGCAGTCCTGATGTTCCTGGCCATCGTCATCGTCTATTGTCTGTCCATGGACCATTTCGAGCGCCGCGAGGCCCGGGCCGCTTTTGCGACGGCACCGGCTCCCGCATCCCCATCGGCCGATACGCAACCGTCCGCACCGCCATCGCCTCCCGGCCATGGCTGAGCGAGCACCGCTGACGGCGGCCTCCCACTCCTCCCACTGGCGGCTGCACCGCATCGTGGCCCTGTACACGCTCGGCGTGCTCGGCTTTCTGGCCCTCATGTTCTGGGCCGAGCAGCAAGGCCTGTCGCGCCACTGGATAGGCCCCATCTTCCTGTTCTTCACCGTCATGGTCTATGCGGCCATCGGCGTGTACCTGCGCACCAGCGACCCCGAGGAGTACTACGTCGCGGGCCGGCGCATTCCGCCCTTCTACAACGGCATGGCGGCTGCGGCGGACTGGGTCAGCGCGGCCTCGTTCATCAGCCTGTCGGGGGCGCTGTACCTGCAGGGCTTTGCCGGCGTGCCGGGCCAGGCCGGCGGACTGGCCTACCTGCTGGGCTGGACGGGCGGCTTTTGCCTGGTTGCCATGCTGATCGCGCCGCACCTGCGGGCGATGAAGCTCTACACCATTCCCGATTTCTTCCAGCAGCGCTACGGCGGGCGCTGGCCGCGCGTGATCGCGGCGCTGGCGGCCGTGATCTGCTCGTTCACCTATGTGGTGGCGCAGATCTACGGCGTGGGGCTGATCGCCTCGCGGCTGACGGGCGTGCAGTTCGAGATCGGCATCATGCTGGGCCTGGGCGGCGTGCTGCTGTGCTCCTTCCTGGGCGGCATGCGCGCCATCACCTGGACCCAGGTCGCGCAGTACGTGGTGATCCTGCTGGCCTTTCTGATCCCCGTGTCCTGGCTGGCCTACCGGCAGATGGGCAATCCCGTGGCACCGCTGGCCTATACGGCCCAGCTCAGCCAGATTGCGGAGATGGAGCAGCGCCTGCTGGACTCGCCGGCCGAGCAGGAGGTGATCGCCGCCTACCGCCTGCGCGCCGAGGTGCTGGAGGACAAGCTCAAGGACGTGCCGCGCGTTCTGGCCGCCGAGCGCCAGGCGCTGGCCGAGCGCATACGCGATCTGCGCACGCGCAGCGGCGATATCGGCGCCATCATGGCCGCCAGCCGCGAACTGGCCGCCATGCCGCGCGACGAAGCCGCCGCGCGCGCGCTGTGGACACGCCAGCTGCAGGAAATGCGCGAGCGCGAGAAGCCGCTGGGCGGCATTCCGCTGCACAGCCTGCCATTCGCCGGCAACCCCGACGGATCGCCCCAGGAGCAGCAGATCTACGAGGACAGCCGGCGCAACTTCCTGGCTCTGATGTTCTGCCTCATGGCCGGCACGGCCGGCCTGCCGCATTTGCTCACGCGCTACTACACGGCGCCCTCGGTGTCGGGGGCGCGGGCCTCGGTGGGCTGGACGCTGTTCTTCATCGGCGTGCTGTACATGAGCGCGCCGGCCCTGGCCGTGCTGGTCAAGTTCGAGGTCATGAACAACCTCGTGGGCATCCGCTTTGACGAGCTGCCCAACTGGATGGCGCAGTGGGCCCGGGTGGATGCCTCCTTGCTGGCCGTGGAGGATGTCAACGGCGACGGCGTGCTGCAGTTCGGCGAGATCCGCATGGGCGCCGACCTCATCATGCTGGCCACGCCCGAGCTGGGCGGCATGCCCTACGTGGTCTCCGGCCTGGTGGCGGCCGGCGGCCTGGCTGCGGCGCTGTCCACGGCCGATGGACTGCTGCTGACCATCAGCAACGCGCTGGTGCGCGACCTGTACTTTCGCGAGCGCCGCCGCCGCGCCTCGCCCGAGCAGCGCGTGATCCTGTCCAAGTTCGCGCTGCTGGTGATGGCGCTGTCGGCCGCCTTCGTGGCCTCGCGCCGTTCCTCGGACATCCTGCCCATGGTCACGGCATCGTTCTCGCTGGCGGCCTCGGCCTTCGTGCCGGCCATGGTGCTGGGCATCTTCTGGCGTGGCACCACGCGCCGGGGCGCCGTGGCCGGCATGCTGGCCGGGCTGGGCGTCACGCTGTACTACATGGTCTCGCATGTGCCGGCACTGCAGCCCGTGCTGCCCGAAGCACTGCACGCGCGCCTGTGGTGGGGCATACAGCCGATTTCATCGGGCGTCTTCGGCGTGCCGGCCGGCCTGTTGGTGACCTGGCTGGTCAGCTGCCTGGACCCGCGCCGCCGGGCCCCGGCGCGTTCCGTGCCCGCAAAAGCGCCCTGACGGGCAGAGGCCGCCGGGCGGGAGGATGGCCATTTTCTGCCCCGTTTTTGCGCTTTTGGCAGATCTGGATCATTGCCGGCCCCACTGAAGCCCGTGCGTGCTGGAAAACCCGCTTTTGGGAGCCGGAGGCTCATGACACGCTGCGAGCCGTGTCCGATCCGATCCCTTGCAGAGAATCCCGTCCGCCATGCATTTTGTGAAAACGTCCGCCGGCCAACAGGCATTCAAGGAACGCCATGCCGATCTCTCGCCCCGGTTGCGCTCGGCCTTTTTGCTGTTTGACGGGCAGCGCAGCCTGGCGCAGGTGCTGCAGGCCGTGGCCGGAATGGGCGTGACGCAGGACGAGATCCTGGCGCTGGTGGAGCGCGAATGGCTGGCACCGCGCGACGCGGCCGAGCCCCGGCTGGGCGTGGTGGCCGTCGCGGTGCCTTCGGTCCCTGCCGCGCCTGCTGCAGCGGTTTCGTCCACGGATTCGGCAGGCGATGCCCCCGCGCAGTCCGAGCCATCGCTGGCCGTGCGCTATCGCAACGCCTATCCGCTGGCCGTGGCCATCACGGCCAACCTGGGCCTGAAGGGGTTCCGGCTCAACCTTGCCGTGGAAGCGGCCATGGGCTACGACCAGCTGGTGGCGCTGGCGCCGCGCCTGCGCGAGGCGGCCAGTCCTGCCAGCTACCTGCCGCTGCACGAGGCGCTGTTCGGCAAGGCACCTTGAATGAGGAATGGCTCCCACGCGCCCCGAGAGGGTTTGGGGCGGCCCGTCCATGAAAAAGGGCAAGGCACCTTCGCGCCTTGCCCTTGCATGAACCTGTGGATGCAGGCTCAGACGGCCAGCAGCTCCACGTCGAACTTCAGCGTGGCGTTGGGGGGGATCACGCCGCCGGCGCCGCGGGCGCCATAGCCCAGCTCGGCCGGGATGATCAGGGTGCGCTGGCCGCCCACCTTCATGCCTTGCACGCCTTCGTCCCAGCCCTTGATCACCATGCCGCCGCCCAGGGGGAAGACGAAGGGATCGTTGCGGTCCTTGCTGGAGTCGAACTTGGCGCCCTGCACGCCGTTGTTGTAGAGCCAGCCCGTGTAGTGCACGGTCACGCTGCGGCCGCGCTGGGCTTCGGCGCCGTCGCCCACGACGGTGTCTTCATACTGCAGGCCGGATGCGGTGGTGGTGAAAGCCATGGTGGTATTCCTTGAGAGAGAAACGGTAGGGGGAAAGGAGACGACCCGGCGGGCCGGAGGCCCTGCGCGGGAAGAGGCCGTGGCGCCTGGTGCCGCGCCCGGCCTGACATCACTTCTTGGCGCGCGCGGCCACCCAGCGGTTGGCAAAGGCCTGCACATCGGACAGGCGCTTGAGCAGGTCCTGGCCGGCCAGCGTCACGGTGTAGCCGTCGGAGCCATGCTCCAGCAGCCCGCACTCGCGCAGCTCCTTGATGCGGGTGTTCAGCGTGTTGGGCGTGATGCCGCCCACGCTGTCTTGCAGCAGTCGAAAGGTCTGAGGATGGCCGTCACGCAGCGCCCACAGCACGCGCAACGCGTAGCGGCATTCGAGTTTCTCGAAC
Organism: Delftia sp. K82; assembly: GCF_002193035.1. Classification (NCBI taxonomy): domain Bacteria; kingdom Pseudomonadati; phylum Pseudomonadota; class Betaproteobacteria; order Burkholderiales; family Comamonadaceae; genus Delftia; species Delftia sp. K82. Next base: position 823,298 of record NZ_MYFL01000001.1, read on the forward strand.
AGCTGGTTGATGGCGGCGTTTTCCTTGGAGCTCATGACGCTTCTCCTTGCGCAATGGTGTGGGTGAGCCGGCGGGTGCGTCCGGGTGGGACGCGCGCCGAGCCAAGTCCCGGGGAACTATAGCTCTGGATCCATTCTGCTACAAGTTTGGTAGCTCAAAACCCACAGCGGCAATGCCCCACGCTAGAGGAATACGCGTATGACCAAGCCAGTGTTGCAGGCCCGCCACGTGGTCTGCCCGCTGCGCGGCGGTTTCTCAGCTCTTGAGTTTGAGCAGATAGGTCATCACGCTGGCCGTGGTGTGCTCCAGCTCCAGAAAGCCGTTGAAATCGCGGCCCGCCTGCCAGGAAGGCTCCCAGCGGTTCTGGCGCAGGGCGCGTTGCCAGCTCTCGTGCTGCGTGGCCTGCTCCACGGCGCCCAGCAGGGCCTGGGCACGTGCGGCGCTGACCTGCTTGCCGGTGAAGACGGCGCGCCAGTTGGCCATGTCCGCATCCAGCCCCTGCTCGCGGAACGAGGGCAGGCCGAACAGGCTGCGGCGCGAGGACACGCCGATGGCGCGCAGCTTGCCGCTGGCCAGCGCTTCGCTGAACTCGCTGTAGCCGGACACGCCCATGCGCGCATCGCCCTTGAGCAAGGCCTCCACCACCTGGGCGCCGCCAGGAAAGGGCTTGTAGACCAGTTGCTCGGGCGCCGCCTTGGCCGCGCGCGTGAGCAGGCCGGCGAACATGTGGTCCACGCCACCGGCCGAGCCACCCGCAAAAGACTGGTGGGCCAGGTCGCTGCGCAGCGCAGCCACCAGGTCCTTGGCATTGCGGATGGGGGAGTCGGCCGGTACGGCCACGACCAGGTAATCGCTGGTCAGGCGGGCAATCGGCTGCACATGCGACATGTTGACGGCCGGCTTTTGCAGTGCCACCGCACCGACCATCACCATGCCGCCGATCAGCAAGGCGTCGGGGTCCTTGCCATGGCGCTCGGCAAACTGGGCCAGGCCGATGGTGCCTCCCTTGCCGCCTACGTTTTCATACTCCACGCGCTCGGCCGCGCCGCTGGCCACCAGCGCCGCGCCCAGCGCGCGGCCGGTCTGGTCCCAGCCGCCGCCGGCATTGGCCGGAATGACGATGCGCAGGCTGGTCGCCACGCGCTGGGCGCTGCCGGCAGCCCGTGGCGCATGGGCTGCAGGTGCTGCCGCTGGCGGTGCGGCATGGGCCAGAGGAGAGCACAGCATGGCCAGGGCAGCGCCCTGGGCCAGCATCTGGCGGCGGTTCTGGCGCGTTCCATCGGCGGTATGGGCGGCGGTATGGGCGGCGTTGGCGGCGGTTTGCGAAAAGCTCGGAAGGCGCATGCAGTCTCCAATCGGGTTCGCGCGCCATTGTGGGCGCAAATGAATCAGAAAAGCAGATTATGTAAGCATGTGCGTCAGCTGCTTGACACAACACAGTACAGCGCAGTCCGGCCCGCGCGGCTCTGGGGTCCCAGGGCCGGTGCGGTCCCTCGGCGCTCAGAAGTCGTAACGCATGCTCACGTTGACGCTGCGTGGCGCGCCCCAGGTGTAGTACAGGCCCTGGGCATTGAAGTTGGTCACGCCCGAGAAATAGTGCTTGTCGAACAGGTTGTTGACGTTGGCCGCGATGCTGAGATGGCGGTTGATCTGGTAGCGCGCCATCAGGTCCATCACCCAGTAGGCGTCCTGGCGCAGCGTGGCGGCGCCGCGGCTGGTGGAGATGGCGCTTTGCCAGCGCGCGGCGCCGCCCACGGTCAGGCCGGACAGCGCGCCCTGCGCGAAGCGGTAGGTGGTGCCCAGCTTGAACTGGTGGCGCGGGCTGGTGGCGGCGTTGTCCAGATTGCTGTTGATGGTCACGTAGCTGCCCTGGGCCTGCCAGCCCTTGGCCAGCTCGCCGGACAGTTCCAGTTCGAAGCCGCGCCTGCGTGCGCCCTGGACCGCGCGGTAGGCCGTGTCGCCATTGGGCATGAGCCCGTCTTCCACGGCCGTGTTGTCGGTGCGCATCCAGAAATGGGCGACGCTGGCGTTCAACCGCTTGTCGAAGAATTCGCCCTTGGCGCCGATCTCGTAGGTCAGGCCCTCCTCGGGCGGCAGGGTGCGTTCCTGCAGATCCTTGGCGCTTTGCGCCTTGAAGATGCTGGCGTAGCTGCCATACAGCGAGATGTTCGGGCTGACGTCATACACCAGGCCCGCATAGGGCGTGACCACGCCGTGCTCGCGCATGTTGTAGTTGTACCAGCTGATGTCGGTCACATCCTTCTGGTCGTAGTTGGTCACGCGCAGGCCGGCGATCAGCTTCAGCGGATCGGCCAGATTGAGGCGTGCCGCGCTGTAGAGATAGCTGCGCTTGTTGCTGAACAGGTCGTTGGAATAGGGGATGTTGTCCGCTGGCGCCGGGATGGCTGCGCCGCCCTGGCTGAAGTCCACCTGCGGCAGGTCCAGGCCGGGGCGCGCGCCGCGCAGCAGCGTGGTGCGGTTGCGTGCGGCGCCCGCGCCCACCAGCAACTCATGCTGGCGGCCGAACAGCGTGAACGGGCCCTGAACGTCGATGCTGATGTTCTGGTTGCGGGACTCGATGTCCTTGTAGGCCGCGAACTGGGCCGAGCTGGGCAGGGCGTAGCGCAGCAGGCCGACCTGCATGTCGGGCGTCTTCACCTCTTCATGCGACATCTGCAGCTTGGCCTTCCAGCCGCTGGCAAAGCGGTGCTCCAGGCGCGCGAAGCTGTTGAGCGACTCCTGCTCGTAGCCCGACCAGGGCGCGGCGATGTTCAGCGAGCGCGGCATCCAGCCGACGAACTGGCCGGTGCCCGTGTAGCCCTGGATGGGCGTGGTGCCGCCCGAGCCGCGCAGTTCGCGCTGGCGGTAGGTGATGCCGGCGCTCAGCAGGGTGTCGGGGGTGAGGTCGTATTCCAGCGTGCCGTACAGCATGGAGCTGTTGCTGTGCTGGTGGTCGCGGAAGCTGTCGCCGCTCTTGCGCGAGGCCACCAGGCGGCCGCGCAGGCTGCCTTCCTGGTTCAGCGGACCGGCAATGTCGGCATCGGCACGGTAGGTGCCCCAGTTGCCCGCGCTGGCCATTACGCTGGCCTGGAAGTCGCGCGTGGGGCGCTTGCGGATCAGGTTGACCGTGGCTCCGTAGGCGCCGTCGCCATTGATCAGGCCCGACGAGCCCTTGAGCACTTCAACGCGGTCGATCTCGGCCAGATCGTCCAGCGAGTACATGATGTGCGTGTTCCAGCCCCAGCCATTGGTGAGCTGGCGGCTGCCATCGGTCTGCAGGTTGACGCTGGAGCCGCGCACGTTGAAGGTGGTCATCTCGCTTTGGCGGACCACGGCCACGCCGGGCGTCTGCTCCAGCACGTCGGTCAGCGTCTCCAGCTTGAAGTCATCCATGCGCTGGCGCGTCATCACGCTCACCGACTGCGGCGTCTCGCGCAGCGACAGGCCCAGGCCCGTGGCCGTGCTGCTGGGTCCGGTCGCGGTGTAGGCGCCCGTGCCTTCCGTGGCGCTGCCGACCTCGGCCTTGGCGGTGACGCGCACCTCGCCCAGCGTGGTGGCGCCCACGGCTGAGGCGGCAGGCGCTGTCGAGGACGCAGGCGATGCCTGCGAGCGGCGCAGCGTATAGCCGCCGTTGCCCGAGGTCGCGGCCGCCAGGCCCGAGCCCGCCAGCAGGCGGGTCAGCGCCTCGGCCGGCGCATGGCTGCCCTGCAGGCCCGGGCTTTGCAGATCGCGCACCAGCTCGGGCGTATAGGCCAGCAGAACGCCCGAGGCCTTGGCGAAGCGCGTGAGCGCGGCCTCCAGCGGTCCTGCCGGAATGTCGTAGGCCTGGGCGCGCTCGGTACTACCTGTCTGGGCCTGGGCCTGGGCCTGGGCATTCGCGGGCAAGGGCAGGGCGGACAGGCTGGCCAGTGCGGCGGCCAGGGCCAGGGTCAATGCGGACAGGTGGAACACGGGCGCAGGTTGCGCGGGGCGGAGGACGCGTGCCGCCGCGGTAGCGAGGCGGCGCTGGTGATGGAGGTCGGACATGTTGGTGCGGTCTTTGGATCAGGGAGGAAACATGGCGCCGCAAAGCGCCTCTCCCCTGCTTGTCACGCGAGATGGGAAAAGGTACAGACCGATGTCACCGGGCCGGGTTGTCCCGCCGCCTTCTCTTCACGCCGGACCTATGCGCACCCAGTAGCGCACCGGCACATGGATGCGCACGGGCAGCACCTGTACCAGGGACTGCAGGATGCGATCCGTATCGGCGAGCGGGAAGACGCCTGACAGGCGCAACCCGGCCACCTCGGGTGCCAGCGTGATCAGCCCGGGTCGGTAGCGGCGCAGTTCGTCGATGAAGCGGTCCAGGCGCATGTCCGAGGCCACGAGCACGCCTTCATCCCAGCCCGGCCCCTCGCCGGCCGCGCCGGCCGGCAGCGCCTGCGTGGCACTGAGCCTTGCGGCTTCGCCGCTGTCGACACGCAGCAACTCGCCCGTGCGACTGCGGGCCTCGACCGCACCCTCGAAAACGGCCACGCGCGTATCCGCAGTCTCCATGTCATGGCGCACCGTGAAACGCGTGCCCAGGGCGCGCAGCCTGCCCGCGGGCGTGTCCACCACAAAGGGGCGCGCGGGCTGGGCCGTGTCATGGGCGGTGGTGACCATCAGCTCGCCGCGCAACAGCAGCACGCGGCGCAGCTGGTCGTCGAAGGCAAGGTCCACGGACGTCTCGGTGTTGAGCAGCAGCTGCGTGCCATCGGGCAACTGCAGGGAGCGCCGCTCGCCCTTGGCGGTGCTGACATCGGCATTCCAGGCCTGCCAGGGCAGGCGCTCATGCGCAGTCCATGCCGTAGCACCTGCGCCGGCCAGGCCAGCGACGCTGGCCAGCAGGCGGCGGCGTGACTGGGCGGTCTTGAGGCTGCGCGCCAGCGTGGCCGTGGCAAGGGGGCCATTGAGGGGACCGCTGTCCGGGCGTGCGTCAGGCAGCCTGAGCCGCGCATTCGTGGCCTCGATGCGCTGCCAGGCCCGCTCATGCAGCGGATGGGCCGCGCGCCAGTCCAGCCATTGCGCGCGTTGTTCCTCTGTGCACTCGCCTGACCACAGCTGCACCAGCCAGTCCACGGCGCTGTGGACCACGTCAGGCGGCAGCGCGTGGTCGGCACTATGGGTGGAGCCATCGGCGCCATGGACGCGCCCGGCAGCGCAGCGCTGTGTCATGCCGCATGTTCCGGGAAGTAGCAATGCCTGATGGCGCGCGCCATGTACTGCTTGACCGAGCTGACCGAGACCTGCAGCAGCAACGCGATCTCGGCATAGGCCATGCCGTCCAGCTGGGCGTGCAAAAAGGCCGCGCGCACCTTGGGCGGCAGGCCGTCGAGCAGGCGGTCCAGCTCGCACAGCGTCTCCAGCACGATGGCGCGTTCCTCGGGCGAGGGCGCCAGCGGCTCGGGCTGCAGCGCCAGCGTGTCCAGATAGGCTCGTTCAATTTCTCGGCGGCGCAGGTGGTTGGCCATCACGCGCTTGGCCACCGTGGTGAGGAAGGCGCGGGGCTCCCGGATCTCGGACAGTTCCGTGCGGGACTCCATCACGCGCACGTAGGTGTCCTGTGCGAAATCTGCCGCATCGCCTGCATGGCCCAGCCGGCGCTGCAGCCAGGTGCGCAGCCAGCCATGGTGCTGCTGGTAAAGATGGGCAAGGGCCTGGTGGGGAGTCACGGCGGGACAGGACACGAAGGGTGAAGATGAGAGATGCAAGTGATAAGCATTCTTATTTTACTTTGGGTGATGCTGGCACCGCCTTGGCGTGGCGCACGATTAAGCCGGTAAAGCTTGTGTAAATGCGATCAATTCTTATTTGTGGGCGGTAGAATCCCCGGGCCTTTCCTTTCCTGGGCTCCCGTGCCCGCCATCCGTGATGGTTGACGCCGCGTGGCGCTGCCGCCTTTTTCTGTTGCGATGACATCCCCCAAACCGGACCCTCGGCGCCGTTCCTACTGGCTCAAGACACTGCACGAGTGGCACTGGGTCAGCTCCGCGCTGTGCCTGATCGGCATGCTGCTGTTCGCCGTCACGGGGTTCACGCTCAACCATGCGGGGCAGATCGAGTCCAAGCCGCGCATCGTGCGTGGCGAGGCGGCATTGCCCGATGCGCTGCGCGTGCAGTTGGTCCAGCAGCAGGCCAGCCAGCCGCGCGACCGGGCGCCCGTGCCTGCGCCGTTTGCGGACTGGGTGCGCGGCCAGTGGGGCCTTGAGGCCGAGGGCCGCGAGGCCGAATGGACGGCCGACGAACTGTACGTCTCCCTGCCACGCCCTGGCGGCGATGCCTGGGTGCGCGTTGCCCTGGCCGATGGCGAGGCCGAATACGAGCGCACCGACCGGGGCTGGATCGCCTATCTGAACGACCTGCACAAGGGCCGCAACACGGGCGCCGCCTGGAGCTGGTTCATCGACATCTTTGCCGCAGCCTGCCTGGTGTTCACCGTCACGGGCCTGTTCATCCTGAAGATGCATGCAGGCAATCGCCCCTTCACCTGGCCCATGGTCGGCATGGGGCTGGTGATTCCCATGCTGCTGGCCCTCCTGTTGATCCACTGAGAACCGAAAGAGCCTTGCCAATGAATCCGCACTTCTCTCTGCGCTACACCATGGCGCTTGGCGCCTGCCTGGGCGCGGTCCCGGTCTTTGCCGCCGGCCTGAACGTGGGCGTGGAAATTCCGCGCCTGGATGTCGCCGAATACCACCGCCCCTACGTGGCCGTGTGGATCGAGCGCGCCGACGCCTCGGTGGCCTCCACGCTGTCGGTCTGGTACGACGTGAAGATGCGCAATGCCGAAGGCACGAAGTGGCTCAAGGACATGCGCCAGTGGTGGCGCCGCACGGGCCGTGACCTGACCCTGCCGATCGATGGCGTGACCAGCCCCACGCGTCCCGTGGGCAAGCACCAGCTGAGCTTCACCGAAGGCGCCAATCCCTTCGCCAAGCTGCCGCCCGGTGAATACAAGCTCGTGGTCGAGGCCGCGCGCGAAGTCGGCGGCCGCGAAGTGGTCACCGTGCCCTTCAAGTGGCCCGCGGCCAAGGCCGAGCAACTGAGCGCCAAGGGCAGCAGCGAGCTGGGCGAGATCAGCGTCGAGCTCAAGCCTTGAAATTGAAAGCCGCCGAGGCGCTGCGCGCCTTCCCCCTCACGAGGGGGACGACGCCATCGCTGCACGTGCCAGACCCATCCACGAACCAAGGAGATTTTTCATGAAGTCCAAGACCCGCTTTGCCGTCCGTCTGGCTGCCAGCCTCGCCATTGCCTGCGGCGCCTTCCAGGCCGCCCAGGCCCACAACCTGTGGCTGCTGCCCTCGACCACGGTGCTGTCCAAGGCCGAATGGATCACGGTGGATGCCGCTGTCTCCAACGACCTGTTCTTCTTCAACCACGTGCCGCTGGGCCTGGACAACCTCGTTGTCTCGGCGCCGGACGGCTCGGCCGTCGCGCCGCAGAATGCCCATCGCGGCAAGCTGCGCAGCGTGTTCGACCTGGACCTGCAGCAAAGCGGCACCTACCGCCTGGCCATCGTCAACGACGGCCTGTTTGCCTCCTGGAAGGACAAGGCCACGGGCCAGAACCGCCGCTGGCGCGGCTCGCCCGAGAAGTTCGCCGCCGATGTGCCCGCCGACGCGCAGGACCTGAAGGTGACCCAGTCCGTGGGCCGCATCGAGACCTTCGTGACCGTGGGCAAGCCCAGCGCCGTCAAGCCTTCCGGCAAGGGGCTGGAGCTGGTGCCCGTGACCCATCCCAACGACCTGGTCAAGGGCGAGAAGGCCACCTTCGCCTTCCATGTGGACGGCAAGCCCGCCGCCAACCTGGAAGTCGTGTTGGTGCCCGGCGCCACGCGCTACCGCGACAACAAGGGCGAGATCAAGGCCACGACCGACGCCAAGGGCGAGTTCAGCGTGACCTGGCCCACCGCCGGCATGTACTGGGTGGATGCCGATGCCCAGGACAGCAAGACATCGCTGCCCCAGGCCAAGGAGCGCCGCCTTTCCTACGTGGGCACGTTCGAGGTGCTGCCCTGAGCCTTGCGTCCCCACCCGGGGCTCCGTCTGCGCCCGCGCCCGTGCGCGTGAGCTTTGCGCCCGCCCTGTTGCAGGGCAGCGCAGGCCGGGGCCTTGCCGCGCCTGTGTCCACAGGCGCGGCGTCCTTTGCCGTCTCCGGCTACGCGCCGCAGGCCGTGCGGCGGGCAGATCCCGCCGCGCTGCAAACACTCACCGGCGAGGCCATGGGCACGACCTGGAGCGTACGCCTGCACAACCCGGATTTCCGCCCGCTCAATGAGGCGCGCCAGGCCATAGAGGCTGCGCTGGCCCTGGTCGTGCGCCAGATGAGCAACTGGGAAGCCGGCTCCGACATCTCGCGCTTCAACCGCGCCGAGCCCGGCAGCTGGCATGCACTGCCGCCCGAATTCTTCACCGTGCTGACCTGTGCGCTCGATTGGGCGCAGGCCAGCGGCGGCGCCTGGGACCCTACCGTGGGGCCGCTGGTCGATCTGTGGGGCTTCGGCCCGCGTGCGGAAAAGTCGCAGTGCGCCGGCATCCCCGATGCCGATGCGCTGCGGCGGGTGCGCGAGCGCGTGGGCTACCCGCGCATCGTGCTGGACCTGGCAGGCCGGCGCGCGCTGCAGCCCGGCGCCGTCCATGTGGACTTCAGCGGCATCGCCAAAGGCTATTCGGTGGACCTGGTCGCCGAGCGCCTGCAGGCGCTGGGCCATACCGATTTCCTCGTCGAGGTGGGCGGCGAGCTGCGGGCCTGTGGTCAGCGCCCTGGCAACCAGCCCTGGCGCGTGGCCGTGGCCAGCATGGCGGACCAGTCCACGCCGCTGGCGCTGCCGCTGCGCGACATGGCCATCGCCACCTCGGGCGACCACTGGCATGCCTTCGAGCAAGGCGGGCGCCGCTACTCCCACACCATCGATCCGCGCAGCGGCGAGCCCGTGGCGCATGGCCTGACCAGCGTCACCGTGCTGCATGCCGAATGCATGCAGGCCGACGCCCTGGCCACCGTGCTCACCGTGCTGGGGCCGCGCGAGGGCCTGGACTTTGCCGAGCAGCGCGGCGTGGCGGCGCTGCTGTGCGAGCGCACTGCCCAAGGCCCTGCCATGGCGATGACAACGGCTTTTGCCGCGCTGCTGCCGTGAGCGTTTCCTTCCCTTTTTCCGCCGTGTAGATTCCCGGTCCTCGCCATGACCTTGTCCGAAACCGGGCTGCGCGTACTCGCAGCCGCCGTGCTGGTCCTGCTCTATGCGGCCATGTGCGCCGCCATCTGGTGGCGCGAGCGCCGCCAGCGCATGCGGACCCTGCAGGAAGCGGCTGCGCTGACCAGCGCACGCGAGGGCGCGCTGCCCCTGCTCGTGGCCTATGCCAGCCAGACCGGCCAGGCCGAGGAGCTGGCGCGCGAGACCGCACGGCTGCTGCACACGGCCGGAGAAAGCGTGCACCTGTGCGCCCTGGACGCTGTGGATGCCGACCTGCTGGCGCGCACGCAAAGGGCGCTGTTCATCGCCAGCACCTATGGTGAAGGCGACCCGCCCGACAACGCGGCGCTGTTCCTGGCGCACGCCATGGCCGATGCACGGCCGCTGTCCCATCTGCAATACGGTCTGCTGGCGCTGGGCGACCGGCAGTACGCGCAGTTCTGCGGCTTTGGCCGCGCGCTGGACAGCTGGCTGCGTGCCGGTGGCGCCAGGCCCTGGTTCGAGCGCATTGAAATGGACAACGGCGCGCCGCAGGCGCTGACTGCCTGGCAGCACCAGCTGACCCAGATCAGCAGCCTGGGCGACATGCCGGCATGGGAGCAGCCGGTCTTCAGCGAATGGACGCTGGCCGCGCGCCGGCACATGAACCCGGGCAGCGCAGGCGAGCCGGTGTTCCACATCGAGCTGCAGCCCCCTGCAACGGAGCCCGCGCTGTGGGAGTCCGGCGACCTGGCGCAGGTCTGCATTCCTGCGGACCCGCAGCATCCGCGCGAGTACTCCATCGCCTCCATTGCCCAGGATGGCTGCGTGCACCTGCTGGTGCGCCAGGCGCGGCGCGAGGATGGCTCGCCGGGCCTGGCCTCGGGCTGGCTCACGCAGGGCGCGCCCCTGGGTGCAGCCATCACCCTGAGGCTGCGTGCGCACCGCAATTTCCGGCTGGAAGACAACCTGCAGCGCCCGCTGGTGCTGATCGGCAACGGCACGGGCCTGGCCGGCCTGCGCAGCCACCTGCGCGCGCGTGCTGCGGCGGGCCTGGGTCCCAACTGGCTGCTGTTCGGCGAGCGCAATGCGGCGCACGACCGGCTGTACGGCGACGAGCTTCAGGCATGGTGCGATGGCGGCGTGCTGCAGCGCCTGGACCTGGCCTTCTCGCGCGACCGCAGCGAAGGCGCGCCGCGCGGCTACGTGCAGGACCTGCTGGCGCAGTCCGGCGATGTCTTGCGCCAATGGGTGGCGCAGGGCGCAGCCATCTACGTGTGCGGCAGCCTGCAGGGCATGGCCCAGGGCGTGGACCAGGCGCTGCACGCCGTGCTGGGTGAGGCGCAGATGGACCAGCTGGTGCGCAGCGGCCGCTACCGGCGTGATGTGTATTGAGGTGGTGAGAGCAGCTTGCGCCAGCGCAAGCATTGGTGCCGTCAGCGCTTTCTGCTCCTAGGAACGTAGCATCCGTGCGACAGATAAATCCTATTGTGATCATGAGAATGGAAATTATTCTCAATGTTCATATAATTTCGTTACATATCCCCATCCCATCGCATAACCAATCATTTCAAAGCGAGTTGCACGGGCCCCACAGCCCGTTTTCCGTTTCTGGAGTGTTTGCATGTCGTATCGCGATCTGCGCGGAGTTCTTCCGTCGCGTCCTTCCCATCTGGCCCTTGTGGTGGCTGCCGTCTGCGCTTCGGGTGCCGTCTCTGCACAGACGGCAACAGGCAATGCCGCGCCCGCCACGGAGCTGCGCGAAGTCGTGGTCTCCGCCTCGGGTTTCGAGCAGGACATCAAGGAGGCACCGGCCTCCATCACCGTCATCCCGCGTGAGGAACTGGCCAAGGGCCGCTTCGGCAGCCTGACCGACGCGCTGGAAAGCGTGGAGGGCATCGACGTGGGCGCCCCAGCAGGCAAGACCGGCGGCCTGAACATCAGCATCCGTGGCATGCCCAGCGACTACACGCTGGTGCTGATCGACGGGCGCCGCCAGAACTCGGCCGGCAACGTCACGCCCAACGGCTTTGGCGAGACGCAGACCAGCTTCATGCCGCCCATCGGCGCCATCGAGCGCATCGAGGTCATCCGCGGCCCCATGTCCACGCTCTACGGCTCCGACGCCATGGGTGGCGTGATCAACATCATCACCCGCAAGGTCGGCAAGACCTGGACGGGCAGCGTCAGCGCCGACTACACGCTGCAGCAAGAGTCGGAGTTCGGTGACATCAAATCCGGCAAGTTCTACCTGAGCGGCCCCATCAAGGAGGACCTGCTGGGCCTGTCGATCCGCGGCAGCACCCAGCGCCGGGCCGCTTCGGACATCACCTATGCGGGCGCCAACGGCCAGCCAGCCGTTCCCATCATGGGCGGCAACCCCGTCAAGTCCGAGATCAACAACCTGGGCCTGCGCTTGGCGCTCACGCCCAACAGGTACCACGACATCACGCTGGACCTGGACTCGGGCCGCCAGACCTATGACAACTCGCAGGGCCAGTTGGGTACGCTGGGCACGGGGGGCTACAGCCCCGAGCAGAAATACAACCGTGACCAGCTCACGCTGGCCCATACCGGTCGCTACGGCTTCGGAACCTGGGACACCAGCTTCATGGTCAACAGGACCGAGACCATCGGCCGGACCATTCCCCGGGGAACCCCGGGCGCGACGCCAGGTGCCGCGCGCACGCTGGAGGTGGAAAGCAAGGTACTGGACAGCAAGCTGGTCCTGCCCTGGGGTGCCCACCTGACCACGCTGGGCGGCCAGTGGTGGGATGCCGAGATGAAGGACGGCGTGGCGCCGAACAAGTTCGCCTTCACGCAGAAGGCCCTGTTTGCCGAAGACGAATGGAGCCTGACCGACGCCTTCAAGCTCACCATGGGCGCGCGCTATGACCGCCACAGCCTCTTCGGCGGCAAGCTCAGCCCGCGCATCTACGGCGTGTGGAATGCCGCGCCGCAGTGGACCGTGAAGGGCGGCGTCAGCAACGGCTACAAGACGCCGCGCGTGGAGCAGCTGGCGCCCGGCATCAACGGCTTCGGCCAGCAGGGCCGCCTGCCGCTGGTGGGCAGCCCCAACCTCAAGCCCGAAACCAGCCGCACCACCGAACTGGGCGTCTATTTCGACAGCCCCACGGGCTTTGCAGGCAGCGCCACGGTGTTCAACAACGAGTTCAAGGACAAGATCACCAGCGGCCCGGGCCTGATCAACTGCGACTTTGCGGCAGCGCCCAACCGCCCCGGCTGCGTGAGCTTCGGCGACTGGCCGCTGGTGGATGCCTTCGGCCAGTCCATCAACGTGGACGAGGCCGTCACGCGCGGCCTGGAGCTGAGTGCGCGCATGCCGCTGGCGCGCGGCTGGAATGCCAGCGCCAACTACACCTTCACCAGGAGCGAGCAAAAGAGCGGCCCCAACCGGGGCAACCCGCTGAGCGACACGCCCAAGCATGCGCTCAACGCCCGCCTGGACTGGGAGCCGGGTGCCCAGTGGAACCTGTGGCTGCGTGCCGAATACCGCAGCGAGCGCTTCCGCGACCCCGGCACCAGCGCCAGCTCCCAGGCCGCCAAGGCCGCGCTGGGCAACTACAAGGCCTATACCCAGTTCCACCTGGGCGGCAGCTACCGCGTGAGCAAGCAGTTCACCATCAACGCGGCCATCTACAACCTGTTCAACAAGGATTTCGTGGACTACCAGCCCTACAACGTACCGGGCCAGGTCCAGGGTACCGTGATCTTTGGCAACCGCTACGCGAACAACCAGGAAGGCCGCCGCCTGTGGGTGTCCGCCAACTACGAGTTCTGAGGCGGGTTCCGGGGCGCCTGGCTGGCCTGCATGCGTGAAGGGGCCAGCCTGACCAGCACCTGCAGCGTGCGGTTCAGCGGCACGGGCACGCCCAGGGCCTCGCCGCGCCGCACCACGTAGCCGTTCAGGTGATCGATTTCGCTGGGCTTGCCCAGCGCCAGGTCCTGGGCGGTGGACGAAAACTGGCCCGGCATGGTGGCCGGCAGGCCGCGCACGGCAGCGGGCACGTCGCCGGGCAGGGCCACGCCGTCGGCCCTTGCCACGGCCAGGCATTCGGCCACCACGTCGTCCACCACGTGCGCCACGCCGGGCGCCTGCACCAGCGGGCCGTAGGGCAGCTGGCACAGCGCCGACAGCGCGTTGTAGGCGCAGTTGATCACCAGCTTGGCCCACAGCGCGCCGCGCACATCGGGCGATACCTGCACGGCAATGCCCGCGGCACCAAATTGCCGGGCCACCTGTTCGCTGAGTGCAGAGGGCGCGATGACCAGCTCGCCACGCCCGAAGTGGCGCACATGGCCGGGACCGGCCATGGCCGTGGCCACATAGACCACGGCGGCCGCCACGGCAACGGACGGGCCCAGCACGGCGCGCACGCGCTCGTCGTTGTCCACGCCGTTTTGCATGGTCAGCACCAGAACGCCCGGCGCCAGGTGCGGCTGCATCTCGCGGGCCGCTTCCTCGGTGGCCGTGGACTTGACGCAGAACATCACCACATCGGCATCGCGCACGGCGCTGGCCTCGGTCGATGCCTGCATGGGCACCTGGATGTCCAGCGCCGCCGTCTCCAGCCGCAGGCCATGCTGCTGCACGGCCTGCACATGGGCGGGACGGCCAATCAGCGTGACCTGGTGGCCGGCGCGTGCCAGCAGTGCGCCGAAATAGCAGCCCACGGCGCCTGCGCCCATGACGGCGATGCGCAGTGGCGCGGTGGGGGAGGAGGGGCTGGCGGAAGAAGCGTCCATGGTGCGAATCGGATAGGCCTTTGATGGCGCCCAGTCTAGCCAGGCTGCCGTCAAGGGCCCATGCTGTCTTCCCTGCCGGGGGGCACTGCGGACTTCAGGCCGTGCTCATGCCGTCTGCAGGCACAGGTACTTGGTTTCCAGGTATTCCTCGATGCCGTGGCGCGAGCCCTCGCGGCCCAGGCCGGACTGCTTGACGCCGCCGAAGGGCGCGACCTCGTTGGAGATCAGGCCGGTATTGATGCCCACCATGCCGTACTCCAGCGCACGCGATACGCGCCAGATGCGGCGGTTGTCGTTGGTGAACAGATAGGCGGCCAGGCCGTAGATGGTGTCGTTGGCGCGGCGCACCACTTCGTCCTCGTCATGGAAGCGGAACAGCGGCGCCAGCGGGCCGAAGGTTTCCTCCTCGCAGACCCGCATGCTGTCGTTCACATCGGCCAGCAGCGTGGGCTCGAAGAACAGCTGGCCCGGCACCAGGCGCCTGCCACCGGCCAGCAGGCGTGCGCCCTTGGACAGCGCGTCGGCCACATGGCTTTCCACCTTCTGCACGGCGGCCTCGTTGATCAGCGGGCCATGCGTCACGCCGGGCTCCAGGCCGTTGCCGACCTTGAACTCCGCCATGGCCCGCGCCAGGCGGCGGGCCAGTTCGTCATGGATGCGGTCGTGCACATAGATGCGGTTGGCGCATACGCAGGTCTGGCCCGCGTTGCGGAACTTGGAGGCCAGGATGCCGGCCACGGCCTGGTCGATATCGGCATCGTCGAACACGATCAACGGTGCATTGCCGCCCAGCTCCAGCGACAGCTTCTTGACCGTGTCGCTGCACTGGCGCATCAGCAGCCGCCCGGTGGCCGTGGAGCCCGTGAAGCTGAGCTTGCGCACCACGGGGCTTTGCGTCAGCGCCTGGCCGATGTCCTGCGGGTGGCCGGTCAGCACCTGGAAGACGCCGGCTGGAATGCCGGCCTCCTCGGCCAGCACGGCCAGGGCCAGGGCCGTGAAGGGCGTGCTTTCGGCCGGCTTGACCAGCATGGTGCAGCCGGCGGCCAGCGCCGGGCCGGCCTTGCGCGTGATCATGGCGGCCGGGAAGTTCCAGGGCGTGATGGCGGCGCACACGCCAATGGGCTCGCGCAGCGTGAGCAACTGCTGGCCGGCCGTGGGCGACTGCAGCAGTTCTCCGTCCACGCGCTTGCCTTCCTCGGCAAACCATTCGATGAAGGAGGCCGCGTAGGCGATCTCGCCGCGTGCCTCGGCCAGGGGCTTGCCCTGCTCCAGGGTCATCAGCCGCGCCAGATCGTCCTGGTGCGCCAGCATCAGGTCGAACCAGCGGCGCAGGATGCCTGCGCGCTGCTTGCCCGTCAGCGCGGCCCAGGCGGGCAGGGCGCGCTGTGCGGCGGCAATGGCGGCTTCGGTCTCGCCGGCCTGCAGGGCAGGCACCTGGCCCAGGCGCTCGCCCGTGGCGGGGTTGAAGACGTCGATGGCGGGGCCGGAGCCCACGGCTCGCCAGCCCTCGGCGAGCAGGCAGGCCTGGCGGAACAGATCGGGGCGTTGCAGTGAAAGACTCATGGTGCAGCAGGGTGTGGCTGGGATGGGGATTCAGGCGGCGACTGGCTGGGACGCGCTCTGGGTGATGGCGCTGTCGATGATGTCCAGGGCCCTGGCGAACAGCGGCTGTGGAATCGTCAGCGGATAGAGAAAGCGGATGGCGTTGCCGTACAGGCCGCAGGTCAGCAGCAGCAGGCCCTGCTCCTGCGCGTGCCGGACGACGGCGGCCACGCGCTGCGCGTCGGGCTCGCCGCTGCCGGGAAGGCGGAACTCCACGGCCAGCATCGAGCCCAGGCCGCGCACGTCGGCAATGCCGGCATCCTGCGCCTGCAGGGCTTGCAGGCGCGCGCGCAGCTGGTTGCCCAGCGCGTGGGCGCGCTCGCACAGCCGTTCTTCATCGATCACGTCGAGCACGGCATGGGCTGCGGCCACGGCCAGGGGGTTGGCGGCATAGGTGCCGCCCAGGCCGCCGGGGTGCGGCGCGTCCATGACGGCCGCGCGGCCCACCACGCCCGAGATCGGCAGGCCGCCGCCCAGGCTCTTGGCCATGGTGATCAGGTCGGGCTGCACGCCGTAGTGCTCCATGGCGAACAGCTTGCCCGTGCGAGCGAAGCCGGTCTGCACCTCGTCGGCGATCAGCAGCATGCCGTGCTGGTCGCACAGCTGGCGCAGGCCGGTGAACAGGGCGGCAGGCACGGGGTGGAAGCCCCCTTCGCCCTGGACGGGCTCCACGATGATGGCGGCCACGCGCTGCGGGTCCACCGAGGTCTTGAGCAGCATGGCAATGGCGTCCAGCGACTGCTGCACGCTCACGCCCGCCTGCTCGCTGGGGAAGGGGGCGTGGAAGACTTCGCCCGGCATGGGGCCGAAGCCCTGCTTGTAGGGCGCCACCTTGCCCGTCAGTGCCATGCCCAGCTGGGTGCGGCCATGGAAGGCGCCCTGGAAGGCGATCACGGCCGAGCGGCCCGTGGCATGGCGCGCGATCTTGACGGCGTTCTCCACGGCCTCGGCGCCCGTGGTGAAGAAGGCGGTCTTGGCCGGGCCGTCGATGGGCGCCAGCGCATTGATGCGCTCGGCCAGCGCAATGGCGCTTTCGTAGGGAACGATCTGGAAGGCCGTGTGCGTGAAGCGCTCCAGTTGCTGCTGCACGGCCTGGACCACGCGCGGATGGCGGTGGCCCGTGTTGAGCACGGCAATGCCGGCCGCGAAATCGATGTACTGCCGGCCCTCGGCATCGGTCAGCAGGGCGTTGTCGGCCTGCACGGCATGGAAGCCGCACATCACGCCCACGCCGCGCGGCATGGCGGCGTTGCGCCGGTTCTGGAGTTGCTGGTTCGGGGAAGAGGCGGTGGCGCTGGACATGAGAGGGTTCTCCGTTGATGGGGATGCAAGGCTTCCCGTTATAGTGGCCATTGGTTCCATGACTGGAGCCATCTTTTGAAAAGATGGTGGTGCCAATTGAGCGCGCCTCCACCTCTATCCTCACTCCACCAAGGCAGGCATGGCAAAACCCTCCGTGTGCGCGGATCTCATCCTCCAGATGGACTGGCGCGGGCTGGGCGGCGACCGCACCCATCTCAACCGGGGCCTGTACCTGGCCATCCGCCAGGCCATAGACAGCGGGGCCCTGTTGCCGCGCAGCCGTCTGCCTGCCTCGCGTGACCTGGCGCGCGAGCTGGGCGTGTCGCGCAACACCGTCAACCACGCCTATGAGCAGCTGCAGGTGGAGGGCTATGTGCGCAGCCAGGTGGGGCGGGGCACGCATGTGGTGGACACCCTGCCTGCGGCCTTGCTGCTGAGCGGCGGGCGTGCGCCCGCACGCCGCGCCACCGCCGCGGCGCCCGCACCGGGCGGCGGCCTGTCTGCACAGGCGCAGGCCCTGCTGAAAACGGCCCAGGCCTCCGAGCAGCAATGGGGCGCCTTCATGCCCGGCGTGCCCGACGTGACCGAATTTCCGCGCGCCACCTATGCGCGCATCCACAACCGCCTGCTGCGCCACGCCGGGCCGCAACTGCTGACCTACGGCACGCGCGGCGGCGTGGACGCGCTCAAGCAGGCCCTGGCCGAGCACCTGCGCGTGGCGCGCTCCGTGGACTGCGGGCCGGGCCAGGTGCTGATCACCGAAGGCGTGCACCAGGCCATCGACCTGGTGGTGCGCAGCCTTGCCGATCCCGGCGACTGCGTGTGGATGGAGGAGCCCGGCTACTGGGGCATTGCCAACGTGCTGCGCATGCAGCACGGGCTGCACCTGCACAGCGTGCCCGTGGACGAGGAGGGCATGCAACTGCCCGAAGGCCTGCCCGCGCCCCGGCTGATTTTCGTCACGCCCTCGCACCAATATCCCTTGGGTGCCGTCATGAGCATGGCCCGGCGCCGTGCGCTGATTGCCTATGCGCGCCGCGTGGGCGCCTGGATCGTGGAGGACGACTACGACAGCGAATTCCGCTTCTCCGGCAGTCCCGTGCCCAGCATGCAGGGCATGGAGGAAGGTGCGCCCGTGATCTACATAGGCACCTTCAGCAAAACCCTCTATCCGGGGCTGCGCATGGGCTACATGGTGCTGCCACCGGCCCTGGCCGAGCCCCTGCGGCGCATCCATTCCGAGCTGTACCGCGAGGGGCACCAGCTGCCCCAGCAGGTGATTGCCGAGTTGATCACCGAAGGCCACTACGCCGCCCACATCCGCAAGATGCGCCTGCTCTACGGCAAGCGCCGCCGCATGCTGCTGTCCCTGATCGAGCGCTACCTGGGCGCCGACCACCTGCCCTGGGTGGAAAGCAGCGCAGGTCTGCATTTCGTGATGCAGCTGCCGGGCCAGGACGACGATGTGGCGCTTGCCGAGGATCTCCGGCAGGCGGGCATCTTCGTCAAGCCGCTGTCGCGCTATTACGCAGGCCCGCACAAGCGGCGCGGCCTGCTGCTGGGATACGCCTGCGTCTGTGAGGAGGAGATCGGTGCCGCCTTCTTCCGTATGCTGGCGGTGCTCGCAGCCCGGCATGGCCGGGGCTGAGGTTCTCTTTCCCAACCCCTTTGCCTGACGCAGAAGGCTCCATGATCTCCATCCGCCCCGTTGATCCCCATGAATGGCCGCAGTACCGCGATATCCGCCTGCGTGCCCTGCGCGATGCCCCCGACGCCTTCGGCAGCACCTGGGCGGCAGAGGCTGCAAGGGCTGACGCGGACTGGGCTGCACGGCTGCAGGCCGCTGCTGCCGGGGGCAGGGACAGGGTGCTCTTCGCCGTCAACGGCGGCCAGGCCTGCGGCCTGGTCTGGTGCAAGCTGTGTGCCCCCGAGCCCGGCGTGGCCGATCTTTTCCAGATGTGGGTCGATCCCGCCGTGCGTGGCCGGGGGGCGGGCCAGGCCCTGCTTGCGCAGGCCATCGCCTGGGCCTGGCACAAGGGCATGCAGCGTGTGCGGCTGGGTGTGACCGATGCCGACTCTCCCGCCATGCGCCTGTACCTGGCGCATGGCTTTCGGCCTGTGGGCGGGCTGCAGCCGCTGCGCGAGGGCTGCGAACTGCGGGTGCAGACGATGGCCCTGGACCGGGCCGGCGGCTGAACCGCTGCACAGCGCAGGCAGTTCCGGCAGTCAGTCCCGGCAGTCAGTCCCTATAGCCCCGGGGCGTCCACAGGGCCGTCCTGCGTCAACCCGGCAGCAGGGCCGGCGAAGGCAACTGCCGGGTCTTGGCCAGTTGCGAATTGCTGTAGCGCAGGTCGGCGGTAACCTCCGCGCCCAGCCAGGCGGGTGATGGCGGCTGGATATCCTCGCTCGCCAGTTCGATCTCGGCCGTGACCAGGCCGGCCAGGGGGCCTTCGAACACATCGACCTCGAAGTCGAAGCCGTCCACCGGCACGATGTAGCGCACCTTGTCGATGGCGCCATGTGCGCAGTGCTGGGCCAGCAGCGTCTCGGCATCGGCCAGCGGGATCTGGTATTCGAATTCGGCGCGGCTCATGCCGCGTGCCGGGCCCTTGAGCGTGAGAAATCCGGTGTCTCCGGCGATGCGCACCCGCACCCACATGCCGTTGTCGGCGATGTATCCCTGCGCCATGCGCACGCCGGTCAGGCCTGCCACGATGCCAGGGTCGGCCACCAGGTATTTGCGTTCGATTTCGAGAGCCATGCTGTTGCCCGTGCAGACAAAGGCGGCAGTCTATCGCGCCACCGTCGCCCTGCCCGGCAGATGGCCCGCCACAAACAAAAAGCCCCGCAGGGGAGTGCGGGGCTTTCCAGGGGGCGGTTGCCGGCCCGGAGGCCGGCATCCACAGCGCCTTACAGCGAGTCGATGAAGCTGCGCAGCTTGTCCGAGCGGCTCGGGTGCTTGAGCTTGCGCAGGGCCTTGGCTTCGATCTGGCGGATGCGTTCGCGCGTGACGTCGAACTGCTTGCCCACTTCTTCCAGCGTGTGGTCAGTGGACATTTCGATGCCGAAGCGCATGCGCAGCACCTTGGCTTCGCGCGGGGTGAGGCCGTCGAGGATGTCCTTGACCACGTCGCGCAGGCCGGCCTGCATGGCGGCGTCCACGGGAGCGGTGTTGTTGGTGTCCTCGATGAAGTCGCCCAGGTGCGAATCGTCGTCGTCGCCGATCGGCGTTTCCATGGAGATCGGCTCTTTGGCGATCTTCATGATCTTGCGGATCTTGTCCTCGGGGATCTCCATCTTGGCCGCCAGGATGGACGCATCGGGCTCGAAGCCGAACTCCTGCAGATGCTGGCGCGAGATGCGGTTCATCTTGTTGATGGTCTCGATCATGTGCACCGGGATACGGATGGTGCGCGCCTGGTCGGCGATCGAGCGCGTGATGGCCTGGCGGATCCACCACGTGGCATAGGTCGAGAACTTGTAGCCGCGACGGTATTCGAACTTGTCCACCGCCTTCATCAGGCCGATGTTGCCTTCCTGGATCAGATCCAGGAACTGCAGGCCGCGGTTCGTGTACTTCTTGGCGATGGAGATCACCAGGCGCAGGTTGGCCTCGATCATCTCCTTCTTGGCGTCACGGCTGGCGCGCTCGCCATCGTTCATGCGCTTGTTGATGCGCTTGAGCTCGTCCAGCGGCACGACCACGCGCGATTGCAGGTCGATCAGGTTCTGCTGCAGCTCCTGCACGGGCGGGATGTTGCGCTCCAGCACGTTGCTCCAGGGCTTGCCGGCCGCGACCTGCTGCACCACCCACTGCAGGTTCAGCAGGTTGGGCGGGAACTGGGCGATGAAGGTCTCCTGCGGCATGCCGCACTTGTCCACGATGATCTTGCGCAGCTCGCGTTCCTTCTTGCGCACGTCATCCACCTGGGCGCGCACGAGGTCGCACAGCTTCTCGATGGTCTTGGCCGTGAAGCGGATGGTCATCAGCTCTTCGGTCAGGGCCTTCTGCACCTTCATGTACACGGGCGTGCCGTAGCCGTCCTTGTCGTACACCTTGTGCATCTTGTCGAAGTTCTCGCGCATGGCGTCGAAGCGGCGCAGCGCCTCGTTCTTGAGCTCTTCGAGCTTCTTGGTCAGCGCCTTGGAGCCGCCCTTGCCGTCGTCGTCGTCCTCTTCGTCGTATTCGTCGAAGTCTTCTTCGGCCACGTAGTCGTCGTTCTCATTGGCGTTGACGAAGCCGTCGACGATGGTGGAGATGACAACCTTGCCTTCGCGGATTTCCTCGGACATGGCCAGGATCTCGGCGATGGTGGCAGGCGAGGCCGAGATGGCCTCCATCATGTCCATCAGGCCGCCTTCGATGCGCTTGGCGATTTCGATTTCGCCTTCGCGCGTCAGCAGCTCGACCGTGCCCATTTCGCGCATGTACATGCGCACGGGGTCGGTGGTGCGGCCGAACTCGGAGTCCACCGTGGACAGGGCGGCTTCGGCCTCTTCCTCGGCTTCCTCTTCGGTGGTGGCGGACTGGCCCGTGTTGTTCAGCAGCAGGGTTTCCGCATCGGGCGTCTGCTCGTAGACGGCCACGCCCATGTCGTTGAGCATGGAGATCACGACTTCCAGCGTCTCGGCATCGACCAGCTTGTCGGGCAGGTGGTCGTTGATTTCGCTGTGCGTCAGGTAGCCGCGCGTCTTGCCCAGCTTGATCAGCGCCTTCAGGCGCTGGCGGCGGGTGGACATTTCCTCTTCGGTCAGGACGGTTTCGTCCAGGCCGAATTCCTTCATCAAGGCGCGTTCCTTGGCCTTGCTGATCTTCATGCGCAGGGGCTTGACCTTTTCAGCCGGGGCCGAAGTGGTCTCGACCTCGACTTCCACTTCGGTCTCGACCTCGGACTCGCCTTCACCTTCGCCGTCGATGTCGCCATCGATATCGGACAGGTCGGCATCATCGATGTCGTCGCCTTCCTTGGCCTTGGGCTTGCGGCCGCGCTTGGCGGGGGTCTTGGCAGCGGCGGTGGAGCTTGCGGCTGCCTTGGCCGGCGCCTTCTTGGCGGCGGCAGGCTTCTTTTCGGTCTGGGCGGGGGCGTCGTCGCCTTCGGCTGCCTTCTTGCGGCCGCGCTTGGGGGTCGCGGCGGCGAGCAGCTCGTCGGCCATGGCTTTGAGTTCGGCTTGGGACTTGGTTACCACGTCGGTATCTTTCTTTGCTTTGGCCGCAGATGCGGCGCTCTTCGGTCCTGCAGCGGCTTTGCCGGCACCGGCCTTGGCCGGGGCTGAAGAGGTTGTCGAAGTCTTGGGCTTCGCTGGAGCTTCGGGGGCCTGCTTGGACTTCACGGACTTTGAAACGGGCATGAACACCTCACGGTCAGGAGCGAACACACACAAAGGGAAACTCAAACAAGCGCCGCCTAGGCGCACGCGCGGACGGACTAGGTCCGCCAGGGAAGCGAAAAACGTTCCAGGCAAGATGTCTGGGCGAACATTTGGTGTGCAGTCCTTGCGGGAAATTGGGCCGTGCAGTTGCTGCAATCACGTGAGTTCTTCACGGGGCCCGGTCCGGAGGTGCTGCTGTCGCTCTTGCCGATAGCCCCTAATTATATCTGCTTACCTCGATTTCAAGAGGAAGTGCGCATCTGGTTTTCCAGGACCTGCTGTCGGGCAAAGAGATCGCGATAGCGCTGGGCGGCGCTGGGGTCCCGTGCCATGTCGCGCACGGCTTCGTCGATCTGGGCCTTGATGTGGTCGATGACGATGCGGTTGAGCACGCCGCGCAGCTCGCGGCGCAGCTCGGACAGCTCGCCTTCGGGATGGGCGTGGGGGCCGCTCATCAGCTTGTCGGCCAGCACTTCATGGGGCAGGCCGCGCAACTGCTCGCGCAGCACGGCGAAGGGCCGGGGGCCGGATTCCTGGAACTGTGCTTCCATCCAGCGGAACAGCGCGCCGTGCCCGGCGGCGCAGCGCGCCAGCGCCTCGAAGTCCTCGTGGGTGAGTTCTTCCATGAACTCCATGTGCGCCATGAGCAGGCGCGCCGCCTGGTCCGTGCGCGTGGCAGGGGCTACGCGCGGCCCCATGGGCGGCGGGTTGAAGTCGCTGCGGCCATTCTTGTCCCAGGGCTTGCGAGGCCAGGGCTTTTTGCCGCCGCGCCCGGGCTCGCCTGCGCGCCAGCCGCCTGCGCCGCCGCCCTGGCTGGCCCGCTCGGGCCAGCCCGAAGGCGCGTTGTATTCGGCCGGCTGGCCCCAGTCGGGCGCGGCCGGTGCATGGCTGGCCTGGCCCGGATGGTGGGCGCCACCGGCCATGGAGCCCCGTGCGGGGCCGCTGCGGGCGGCTTCCTGCGACCACAGGTCCGAGAGATCGCGCGCATCCAGCTGCACGAGTTCGGCGATCTCGCCCAGCAGCTGGCGCTTGAGCGCGCCGTCGGGCAGGGCCGTCCACAGGGGGCGGGCATTGCTGGCCATGTGAGCACGGCCTTCGGCCTGGCCCAGGTCGCAGCCTTCGCTGGCCGCCTCGATGAGAAAGCGGCTCAGCGGCAGCGCGTCGCCCACGTAGCGGGCAAAGGCTTCGCTGCCGTACTCGCGGATGAAGCTGTCCGGGTCATGCTCGGCGGGCAGGAAGAGGAATTTGACGCTGCGCGTGTCGCTGGCATAGGGCAGGGCCGCATCGAGCGCCTTGCGCGCGGCGCGCCGGCCCGCCGCGTCTCCGTCGAAGCTGAAGACGACGGCTTCGGTAAATCGAAACAGTTTGTGAATGTGGTCGGGCGTGCAGGCCGTGCCCAGCGTGGCGACGGCGTTGGCAAAGCCCAGCTGGGCCAGGGCCACCACGTCCATATAGCCTTCGGTGACCAGCGCATAGCCCATGTCGCGCAGGGCGGTGCGGGCCTCGAAGAGGCCGTAGAGCTCGCGCCCCTTGTGAAAGACCGGGGTTTCGGGCGAATTCAGGTATTTGGGCTTCTCGTCGCCGAAGACGCGGCCGCCGAAGCCGATGCACTCGCCCTTGACGTTGCGGATGGGAAACATCAGCCGGTCGCGGAAGCGGTCGTAGCGCTTGTCGTCGCCCTCGCCAACGATGACCAGGCCCGATTCTTCGAGCTGCGGATCGTCGTACTGCGGGAACACGCTGGCCAGCGACCGCCAGCCCGCAGGCGCGTAGCCCAGGCCGAAGCGCTTGGCGGTCTCGCCCGAGACGCCGCGGCGCTTGAGGTAGTCGATGGCCTGGGGCGATGCCTTGAGGTGCTTGCGGTAGGCGTCGCCTGCCTTCTCCAGCACGTCGGTGAGGGTGGCCTGTTTCTGCTTTTGCGCAGCCTGGCGCTCGCGCTCGGCGGGGCTGATGTCGTCCTGCGGCACCTGCAGGCCGACCTGGCCGGCAAGATCCTGCACGGCTTCGACGAAGCCCATGCCGGCATGGTCCATCAGAAAGCCGATGGCGTTGCCATTTTTTCCGCAGCCAAAGCAGTGATAGAACTGCTTGCTGGGACTGACGGTGAAGGAGGGCGACTTCTCGCTGTGGAACGGGCACAGGCCCATGAAGTTGGCGCCGCCCTTCCTGAGCTGCACGTAGCGTCCCACGATATCGACCACGTCGACGCGCGAGAGCAATTCCTGGATGAACGATTGGGGAATGGACACCCGCGTATTGTGCCTTCGCGGGGCCATCCGGCCGTGCCCCGGGGGCACTGGCCGGCGGTGCCCGGCCCTCAGCCCAGGCGCTGGAAGGTCAGCGTGAAGGCCACGCCATCGCGCGTGTTGTGCGCCTTGATCGTGCCGCCCATCTTCGCCATGTAGGTCCTGGCCACGAACAGGCCCTGGCCCCGGTGCTCGGCGCTGCCGGCGGCCGCCGGCTCCTGGGGGGCGGACACGCCCAGCTCGAAGATGCGCTCCAGCAGGTCCTCCGCAATGGTGGCGCCCTGGTTGTGCAGCGTGGCGCTGGCGGCGGACTCCGAGGCCGACAGCGACAGCGTGATGGCCGTGCCCGCGGGCCGGTAGCTGTCGGCATTGCGCAGGATGTGGGTGACCACGTCTTCCAGCGCAAACTCGTCGGCGCGCACGATCACGGCGCCCGTGCCGTCCCTGTTCCCGCCCCCTTCCCCGCTCCCGCCTTCGTAGACCACATTGGCAATGCCCGCAAAGTGCGCGTTGGCGGCCACGTGGGACAGGAAGGCGTTCAGGTCCAGCCGGCCTTCGGGCACGTTGGCGGCCTGCAGCGCCTCGGCCGGCGATGCCGTGCCGTAGAGCACATGCACGGCCTGCTGCATGCGCTGCACGTAGCGGTGGCCGGGGTCGTCGGGCCCGTAAAGCACCATCAGCGATTGCAGGGGCGACATGATCTCGTGGCCCACGGCATGCCACATGTCGCGTTCCTGCTGGGCGCGCAGCTGTTCGCGCTGCAGGTCGTCCTTCACGCGCTGCAGCAGGTCGGCCAGGCCGCCGGCCAGAATGCCCAGCTCGTCGGAACCACGAAGGTCCGACACTTCGAGGTCGCCCAGGCGCGGGCCGACATGGCCGTCCTGCACGTTGTACGACACGGCGGCGGCGCGCCGGGTGAGGGCGGTCACGCGGCGGATCAGCCCCAACTCGACGATCAGCCAGGCCAGCGCAATGGCGGCCAGCATGGCGCCCAGGTACCAGGACAGGCGCGTGGCCACGGCGGCCAGGCCCTGCTCCACATCGCGCGGGTGGCCGGTGAAGCTGACGGTGTAGTTGCCCGTGGGCGTGTCCAGAATGTCCTGGCCCGTGGGCACGGCCGGGGTCATGGTGGCGGCGGAGACGCCGGCCGCATCCAGCGGCAGCCAGCTGATCAGGCGCAGCAGCCAGGGCGCCGACGGCGCGGCCTGCACATCCACGCCCTTGAGGGTGATGGCGCTGGCCTCGTCGGCACCCACCTTGCGGATCTGCACGCGCTCGCCCGGCAGCAGGCTGCGCGAGATGTCGTTGAGCGAGGCCGCAAGCTGCGCCCCAGGCGAGTTGCTGTCGAACAGCGGCGGCTCCGTGTCGCCGGGGGCCAGCATTTCCACTCGCACACGCATGCTGCCCAGGTCTTCAGGCGGCCAGACGGGGCGCACGTCCCTGCGGAACAGGGCTTCGCGGAACAGCTCGACCGGCAGGCGGATGGAGTAGTGCGTGCGGCGCAGGCAGTCGGCTGCAGGTGGTGTCTTGTCATTGCCCCCATGGCCCTGCACGCCAGGCGGCAGGTCGCGGCAATGGCCGTTCTGCCAGAGCCAGCCACGGAAATCGCGCACGGGCCGCGCGCGGGCCTCAAGCTGGGGCGTGCCGTTATCCACAAAGCCGGTGAGCCGGCCGTGCTCGCCGTTGCCGGACTTGTTGCCCTGCTGCGGCATGGCCTCATAGGGCGCAATCCAGCGGTAGGTGCTGCCGCGCATGTCCAGCGTG
Source organism: Delftia sp. K82 (assembly GCF_002193035.1). Taxonomy (NCBI): domain Bacteria; kingdom Pseudomonadati; phylum Pseudomonadota; class Betaproteobacteria; order Burkholderiales; family Comamonadaceae; genus Delftia; species Delftia sp. K82. The sequence goes on from NZ_MYFL01000001.1 coordinate 849,542, forward strand.
ATGCGGGCGCGGTGCGCCTGGGCGGGCTCGCGCGAGCCGCGCTCGCGCGGTGTCAGCTCGCCTGCGAAGAAGCTGCCCACCAGATAGATGAATCCGCCTGCGTAGGGATTGTTGCCAATGGCTGCGCACAGCGAGGCGCCATCGGGATACTGCACCGAGCAGCCGGCCATCTCCACGGCCTGCTGGGACTTTTGCGGATCGTCGAAGTCGATGGCCGCATAGGGCAGCAGCAGCGGCGCCAGCGGCGTCACGCCCTGGCCCAGGTGGCCGGCGTTGAGCAGGGCCAGCCGGCCCGAAGGATGGCGCAGCCGCGCCATGACCTCGGCCTGGCTGCGCACAAAGCCGTGCTGGTAGGCCTGCCAGGCGCGTTCCTTCTCGTCCTTGAGCACCACCACGCTCAGCGCCACCGTGGCCACGGCCAGCAGCACGAACACGCCGCGCAGCAGGATGCGCTGGCGGAAGGCGGCCAGGCCCAGGCGCGGCACTTCCAGCCGGGGCAGCTCCAGCCTGGGGTTGAGCAGGCGCTTCATGTGCGGACGGCGGCGCCGGCCTGGCCCACCCAGCGAAAGCCGCGCATGGGCACGTTCTCTATGCCTTCGAAGCCCGGGTCCACCTCGCGCAGGGCCTCGCGGATGGTGCTCACGTGCTTGCGCACGTTGTCGCGGTTGCGGCCGCTTTTGACCACCTCGAACAGCTCGTCGTAGGACACCACTTCGCCGCTGCGCTGGTGCAGCGTGGCCAGGATGCGCTGGGCCGTCAGCGGCAGGTTGATGCGCTCTCCGCGCCAGGTGGGCGTGCGCTGCCACAGCGGGTCCAGCACCAGGGCGTCGCCTGCAGGCGCTGCGGCTGCCTGCGCGGCCACGGGCGCCGCACGCTGCGTGGTGCGCAGGATGTCCAGGAAGGTCTCGATGAAGTCCGCCTCCTCGAAGGTGGTCTTTTGCAGGTAGTCCCAGGCGTCCAGCGCCTTCATGATGCTGCGGTAGATGGCGGCCGGCATGGCCGAGACCACCAGCACCGGCGTGCCCTGGCCCAGCTTGTTGATGGCGTTGATCAGGGCCACGCCCGCGTGGCGCTCGCGGCCCAGCTCGATGTCCAGCACCACGGCGTCGTAGTGCTCGCGCGCCAGAGCGGCCTCGGCCTCGTCGCGCGTGAACCACTGGTCGATCACGATGCCGCTGCGCGCACTGCGTATCCATCCCGCCAACTGGTTGCTGGTGGGCAGGTCGTCTTCGATCACGGCGATACGGGTCATGGGGCTGTGCAGTGGTGGGGTCGGGGGAGGCCGCCGTGGCGGTGTTCGCGGGATTATCTCGGCCCTGCGCCGGCCCGGGTGTGAGTTTTTCTTCCGGGGCCGGAGCGTTTGCGCTGCCGGTGTGAGCGCTTTGGTCCGTGCGCTGCGTTGTTGCTTCCGGGGCAGATTCGAACAATCGGTCCTCAATGAGCCACCCCTGTTTCCGGTGCCTCAGAAACAGCCAACAACAGCCAACAACAGCCATCACAGCCGAGAGAGAGAACACCATGAAAGCCACCTGGAACCGCATCATGCAGGCCCTGACGGGCCGCAAGTCCGCCCGCCTGGACGAAGCCGGCCCTGCCGCGCCCGCAGCCGGGTCCGATGCTGCAACGCTGCCGGCCAACGCGCCCCGCCGCCAGCCCGTGGACTGGGCGGTCCTGCTGCCCACGGCACGTACCGTGCGCTGGCTGGCCATCGGCGCCGTGGTGGTGGCGGCCGGCCTGGTGGTGGTGCGCAACCCGCCCGTGCAGCACCTGGAGCAGGGCACGCTGGGCGTGCGCCTGAACCAGTTCACGGGCTCGGTCAGCCTGTGGCGCGATGGCAGCGTGTGGGTGGTGCCGGGCCTGCACACGGTGCGCGTGTTCTCCCTGCGCGACCAGAGCTACCGCCCGGAGGCCATGCGCCAGGCCAATGGCAGCGCACCCCTGCAGTCGGTCGAGGGCCTGTCCCTGGGTCTGGACCTGAACGTGCGCTATGCGCTTGATCCCGCATCGCCCGCCGTCAAGGCCGGCAACCTGCCTCTGGACATAGGCGGCGACATCGTGGAGCCCGCCGTGCAGGGCCTGGTCTACAAGGTGTTTGCGCGCTACACCGTGCGCGAAATTTTCTCGACCAAGCGCGCCGAGATCGCCCAGATCATGGAAACGGAACTGCGCACGCGCCTGGCGGCCGATGGCGTCACGCTGCGCAGCATCCAGATCGGCAAGGTGGACCTGCCCGCCGAGTACCGCCGCGGCATGGACAGCCTGCTGGCCGAGGAACTGGCCTCCGAGAAGATGCGCTACACGCTGGAACTCAAGGACAAGCGCGTCAAGGAAACCGAGCTGGACGCCAATGCCGACAAGGTGCGCCGCGAAGTGGCCGCCGAAGCCGCCGCACGCGAGCAGGTGATTGCCGCGCGTGCCCAGGAAGAGGCCATGAAGCATGTGCTGCCCTTCAAGCAGCGCCAGATTGAGCAGCGCCAGCTGGAGGCCGAGGCCGAGCGCGTGGCCCGCGTGAAAGCCGCCGAGGGGAGCGCCCAGGCCCGCCGCATCGAGGCCAATGGCGAAGCCGATGCGCGCCAGAAGCTGGCCGAGGCCGAGGCCTTCCGCATGGACCGCCTGGGCAAGGTCAACGCCGAGCAGATGGCGCGCGAAGGCACCCTGGTCACGCGCTACCCGCTGCTGATCCAGAAGACGCTGGCCGACAAGCTCTCGGACAAGATCCAGGTCATCATCGCGCCCCCGCCGACCAATGGCGACTTCATCGGTGCGGCCCTGCTGGGCGGCAGCCGCAATGCACAGGCCGGCGCAGCCTCCGTGGCGGCCGAAGATGCCAACGCAGCCGTTCAGGAGCAATAAGCCATGCTGACCGTATCGACCTTGGCCGCCGCAGCGCTGGCCACCGGCATGGGCAGCGCCATCGTGGTGCAGGACCAGGCCAGCCTGCGCGCCGCGCCGCGCGATGGCGCCCAGCAGCAGGCCAGCCTGTGGCAGGGCGAGGTGCTGGAGATCAGGGGCGAACGCCTGGACTACCTCCAGGTCTGGGACCACAAGCGCGAGCGCGGCGGCTTCATCCGCGCCGGCGATGTGCGCCGCGTGGCCATGACCGAGGCCGATGCCCCCGCCTTGCTGGCCGTGCTGCGCTTCGTGCAGGACACGCCCGGTGCCGAGGCGCTGGGCATCGGCCTGGCGGCCGCCTACCTGCAGGCCGCGCCCGCCAGGACCCTGGCTGGCGCCGAAGGCGCGCAGGCCTTCGACGCACTGGGCGGCTTTGCCGACCGGCTGGCGCGGCGCGCCTCCGCCGCTGCGCCCGGCAAGGCCTCGGGCGCCACGCTGTCGGCCCACCTGGATGTGGCCAACGGCTACGGCCTGCGCTTTGCGACCTATGAGGTCGAAGGCCGCATGCAGGTCTGCTATGAAGGCGAATTCTTCCGCCGCGTGCTGGCCATGCCCGCCGCCGACGCGCCGCAGCGCGCCCGCGCCGCCCTGGCGCTGACACGGCCCGAATGCGTGGACCCCGATCTGCCGGCCCATGAGCGCGCCCGCATGCATGCCTGGCAGGCCGATGTGCTGGAGCGCGTGGACGTGACCGGCCTGCCGCCCTACCTGCGCGGCCGCGTGCAGATGCGCCGCGCCAGCGTGTGGGCGGCGCTGGCCTTTCAGCAGGCGCGCAAGAGCATGGCCGACCCTGCCGTGGCGGCATCGGCCGCCCGGGCGCTGGCCGAGTTCACGGGCGTCAGCAAGTCCGAGCTGCCCGATGAAGACCAGAGCGCCTACAACGACGCGGCCATGCGGGTGAGCGCCGTGCGCTGGGCGCTGTCGCCTGTTGCTGCTGCGGCTCCTGCTGCCGGAGCCCGCCCGACGCTGCTGACCGAGCCCGGTGCTGCCGGCGAAACCTGCGTGCTGCTGGTGGACGCCCAGCACGGCGCCAAGGCCCCTTTGTTGCGCCGCTGCACCTATGGCGTGGTGTGGGCCGCATCGGCCAGCACCAACCGCGAGGGCACGGCCGTGGCCCTGGCCGTGCAGCCGCTGGAAGGCTGGCGCGAACTGTGGGTGCTGCGCAAGACCGAAGGCGGCTGGCTGGCCGACGTGCTGCCCCCGGCCGCCACCGCCCCGGAGACCGGCGTGGCCGAATGGGCGGGCTGGGTGCCTGGCGGCCAACTGATGCTGGTGGCGCGCGAGGCCCGTGGCCAGGGCCGCTACCGCAAGAGCTTCGAAGTGGTGCGGCTGGACGGCCTGGCCACCGAGCGCGTGACCGGCGATGTATCGGCCCTGCCGCTGTTCCAGCGCTGGCAGGACCCGGCCTGGAAGCGCCAGTCCCTGAGCCTGCGCTGAAGCAAAAAAAAGCCTGCACCGGTGGGGTGCAGGCTCGTCTCCAACGATGCCTGGAGCGTTGCCAGGCGACTCCTCTAGGAACTCCTTGTTCGCCTTCCAGCGGTGCTGGCCGGCGAATCCAAGCGGCGATTCTACGAGTGAAGCCGGGGCCGTGCGGCCGAGTCATCTGATAAATGATGTCTTATAGAGGACTGTGGTTGTGCAGTCGCCTGGGGGACAGTCACAGGCGTGTCCGCAGGCAGGTCAAGTGATTGTTCTGCATAGGTATTTTCAGTTTCCATGAAATTCTGAAAGTCGTGATGCCCTGCAAAGACCATGCATGCCGCTTTGGTTATCCGGGCCTGTGCGGTGGCGAGCCGGGTGGATGCGCATCAAGCTTGTGTAAGCCTGTCTTGCTATATCTTCAGGTTTCGCCAGCCTGCGGCGGCAGGCGGGCATCTCACCAGAAAACCCAGCGAACCGGAGACCACGATGACCCACATTTACGACCAGCATCTGGAGCGCAACAGCGCCAACCATGCGCCGCTCAGCCCCTTGGGCTTCATCGCCCGCACGGCCGAGGTCTATCCCGAGCGGCTGGCCGTGGTCCACGGCACGCTGCGCCGCAACTGGGGCGAGACCTATGCGCGCTGCCTCCAGCTGGCCAGCAGCCTGCACAAGGCGGGCGTGGGCAAGAACGACACCGTGGCCGTGATGCTGCCCAATACGCCGCCCATGGTGGAGGCGCATTTCGGCGTGCCCATGGCGGGGGCCGTGCTCAATGCACTGAACACGCGGCTGGATGCGGAAACCATCGCCTTCATGCTGGACCACGGCGAGGCCAAGGTGCTGATCGTGGACCCGGAGTTCACGGGCGTGGTGGCCAAGGCACTGAAGCTGCGCCAGCGCAGCGCACCGCTGCTGGTGATCCAGGTCGAGGACGCGCTGTACGGCCCGGCCGCCGAGCAGGTGGGCAGCCTGGACTACGACGATTTCGTGGCCGGTGGCGATGCCGGTTTCGACTGGCAGCTGCCTGCCGACGAGTGGGACGCCATTGCGCTGAACTACACCAGCGGCACCACGGGCAACCCCAAGGGCGTGGTCTACCACCACCGGGGTGCGGCCATCAATGCCATCAGCAATGTGCTGGAGTGGGACATGCCCAAGCACGCCGTCTACCTGTGGACCCTGCCCATGTTCCATTGCAACGGCTGGTGCTTTCCGTGGACGGTGGCGGCACGCGCCGGCGTCAACGTCTGCCTGCGCCGGGTGGAGGCGCAGGCCATCTTCGACGCCATCCGCAACCACGGCGTCACGCATTACTGCGGCGCGCCCATCGTGCACGGCCTGCTGGTCAACGCGCCGGCCGCCATGAAGGAGGGAGTGCCCGCCGGAGTCAAGGCCATGGTGGCAGGCGCCGCGCCACCGGCCTCGATGATCGAGGGCATGGAGCAGCTGGGCTTCGACATCACCCATGTCTACGGCCTGACCGAGGTCTATGGCCCGGCCACGGTCTGCGCCAAGCATGCAGCCTGGGATGCGCTGGACATCGGCGAACGCGCGCGCCTCAATTCCCGCCAGGGCGTGCGCTACCACCTGCAGCGCTCGGCCAGCGTGCTCGATCCGGAGACCATGGAACCCGTGCCCCATGACGGCCAGACCATGGGCGAGATCATGTTCCAGGGCAACATCGCCATGAAGGGCTACCTGAAGAACCCGCAGGCCACGGACGAGGCCTTCCGCGGCGGCTGGTTCCACACGGGCGACCTGGCCGTGCAGCATCCGGACGGCTATATACAGATCAAGGACCGCAGCAAGGACATCATCATCTCGGGCGGGGAGAACATCTCGTCCATCGAGGTCGAGGACGTGCTCTACCGCCACCCGGCCGTGCTGGCCGCCGCCGTGGTGGCCAAACCCGATCCCAAGTGGGGCGAGACGCCCTGCGCCTTCATCGAGCTGAAGGCCGGCGCGCAGACCACGGCCGAAGACATCGTGGCCCACTGCAAGAAGCACCTGGCCGGCTACAAGGTGCCGCGCGCCGTGGTCTTTGGCGAGCTGCCCAAGACCAGCACGGGCAAGATCCAGAAGTTCGAGCTGCGCCGCCAAGCCGGGTCGGTCCAGGCCATCACGGGCTGATGGCCAGGCCGCAGCGCGGGCAGCGGCTCAGTGTCCGGCCGTCTTGGAAAACAGCTGGATGACCAGCACGCCCGCCACGATCAGGCCCATGCCCGCCAGCGCGGGCAGGTCCAGCGTCTGGCCCTGCCAGAGCCATCCGACCAGGGAGATCAGCACGATGCCCGCGCCCGACCAGATCGCATAGGCCACGCCCGTGGGCACGGTGCGCAGCGTCAGCGACAGGAAGTAGAAGGCCAGCGCGTAGCCCAGGACCGTGACCACGCTGGGCCACAGCCGCGTGAAGCCTTCGGACTGCCTGAGGCAGGAGGTGGCCGCCACCTCGGCGACGATGGCCAGGCCCAGGTACAGGTAGTTGGACGCCATGCTCAGATGGCCGCGTAGCTGCCCGTGCCCTCGGGCCAGCGCGTGAGCACGTCGAAGCCCGTGTCGGTCACCACCACCATGTGCTCCCACTGGGCGGACAGCGACTTGTCGTTGGTGATCACCGTCCAGCCGTCGGCCAGTTCGCGCGTGGCCGCCTTGCCGGCGTTGAGCATGGGCTCGATGGTGAAGATCATGCCGGCCTCCAGCACCATGCCCTGGCCGGGCTGGCCGTAATGCAGCACCTGGGGGTCGTCGTGGTAGACCTTGCCGATGCCGTGGCCGCAGTACTCGCGCACCACGCTGAAGCGCTCGCGCTGGGCCACGGTCTGGATGGCATGGCCGATGTCGCCCAGCGTGGCGCCGGGGCGCACGGCGCGGATGCCGGCCAGCAGGGCCTCGTAGGTGGTCTCCACCAGGCGGCGCGCCTGGTTGGAGGGCTGGCCCACGTAGTACATGCGGCTGGTGTCGCCGATCCAGCCCTCGGGCGTGGTCACGGCCACATCGACATTGAGGATGTCGCCCTCGCGCAGGATCTGACGGGCGTCGGGGATGCCGTGGCAGACCACGTGGTTGGGCGAGGTGCAGACCGTCTTCGGAAAGCCGTGGTAGCCCACGTTGGTGGGCACGCAGCGCAGTTCGTCGACGATGAAGTCATGGCAGAGCCTGTCCAGGTGCTCGGTGCTGACGCCTGGCTGCACGTGGGGCACCAGCATCTGCAGGACGCGGGCGGCCAGGCCACCGGCCTTGCGTGATTGCCCGATATCGAGGGCATCGTGCAGCGGAACGCTGCGCAGCTTGGCGCCCCTCATTGCAGGCCTTCCGACAGGCGCACGGGGCGCGGGCGGCGTGCTGCCGTATCGGCGGGAGCCGGCGCCGCTTCGGGCTCGCCCAGCTTCAGCGTGGCCGCGGCCTCTTGCAGCAGCAGGGCGCAGATGCCTGCGTAGTCGAGATGGGGATGGTGTTCGGCCAACTGGCCGACACGCAGCCAATGCTCGGCCTGGGCGTTGATGGATCGACCCAGGGCCGCGCTGGACAGGCGGATCTGGTCGTGCAATTGGTCGGATATTTTGACGATTCCCATGGGGTGGCGATCATACGGGGAATATACGTTTCGTATATTGACAATCGCAAATCGCGGGCCCGGCGGCGGGGCATTCGTGCAGGCCTGCAGATGCAGGCCGTCATGTCGTCGTCGATGCTGCGTGACGTAGGCGGTGGATGCTCTTGTGTTGATAGCGCAATGATCACGTCCGGCTGGCCATCCGGCAGGGATGAGGTTTTTCCTGCAGCGCGGTCCTGTACAAGACTGGGCCTTGCGCGATCGACGGTCTTCTATCAGATATCTGTTGCAGATTTGGGGCTTACCCCTAGCAAGTCGCCTGCTACCCAAACTGACAAGAATCAAGACTGTCTGGAAGCGAATGTCCTGCAAGCCGGCGCATGGTGCGGCCGGCCGGGCCTTCCGGCGGGGAGCAGCAATGGGCAAGGAACAAGAAGCGGGTTCGGCAACGGGATCGGGCGGGGCGCGCATCGTCGTCGTGGGCGGTGGCGTGGCGGGGCTGGAGATTGCCACGGCGCTGGGCAAGGGGCGCACGGACGCCATCGGCTCCGTGACCCTGGTGGACAGCGATTCGGCCCATGTCTGGAAGCCCATGCTGCACACCATTGCGGCCGGCACGCGCGACCTGGCCCAGCAGCAGACCACCTACCTGGCCCAGGCCAGCGACGCCAGCTTTGCCTACCAGCCCGGAGAAATGTGCGGCCTGGACCGCGAGGCCCGCGAGGTGCTGCTGGCCCCCATCGAGGCGCCCGATGGCCGCGAGATCGTGCCGGGCCGGCGCATTGCCTACGACAGGCTGGTGATCGCCGTGGGCAGCGGCGCCAATGATTTCGGCACGCCGGGCGTGGACGAGCACTGCTTCATGATCGACTCGCGCCGCAAGGCCGATGCCTTCAACAGCGAGATCCGCCTGCGCATGGTGCGCTGCATGACCAGCGGCGAGCAGCTGCGCGTGGCCATCGTGGGCGGCGGCGCCACGGGCGTGGAGCTGGCGGCCGAGCTGGTGCAACTGGCCGAGAGCGCCCGGGCCTACGGCGCGCTGGGCGAGGCCGCGCGCTTCGGCATCGTGCTGATCGAGGCCGGGCCGCGCCTGCTGCCCGGTTTTCCTGAAGAGATTTCCGAAGCCACGCGTCTGCGGTTGCAGGCCCTGGGCGTTTCGGTGATCGTCAACGGCCGCGTGCAGTCGGCCAGCGAAGAGGGGTTCGTGCTGGCCAGCGGCGAGTTCGTCCCCGCAGGGCTGCGTGTCTGGGCAGCGGGCGTGAAGGCCCCGGCCTTCCTGGCGCAGCTGGGACTGGAGACCACGCAAGGCAACCAGCTCAAGGTCAACGGCCAGCTGCAGACCAGCGACCCCCATGTCTACGCCGTGGGGGATTGCGCCAGCTTCACCCTGCCCGGCGCCAGCGTGCCGCTGCCGCCCACCGCCCAGGTGGCGCACCAGCAGGCCCGCTATCTGGTGGAGACGCTGCCGCGCCTGCTGAAGGAGCCGGGTTTTCGTCCCGAAGGCTTTGCCTACCGCGACTTTGGCGCCCTGGTGTCATTGGCCCATTACGACGCCTATGGATCGCTGGGCAAATTCGGCCTGTTCAACGGCGGCGTGATCCGCGGGCGCATGGCCATGCTGAGCCACATCATGCTGTACCGCTCGCACCAGGCCCGCATCTACGGCTTTTGGCGCGGCGGGCTGCTGTGGCTGATCGATTTGATGAATTCGCGCCTGCGCCCGTCGATCCGGCTGGACTGAGCGGCCAGGCCCGGCATCAAAGCAGCCCCTCGATGGGCAGCCAGCCCAGCACGCGCAGCATCAGGCGCTTGAATGCACTGCTGCCGGGCTCGGTGGTTGTGGTGAGTGGCTCAGGCGGCGTGCCGCTTTCCGTGGTCCAGCTCAGGCGGCCCTGTGCATCGATCTGCACGTGGTATGCGGCGGACGGCAGGCTCTGGTCGAGCATGTGGCTCATCTGCGAAGCCATCTCGGGGCTGTCGATCAGCAGGCCCATTTCGGTGTTGAGGTGGGCCGAGCGCGGGTCGAAGTTGAACGAGCCCACGAAGATGCGCTCGCCATCGACCGCAAAAGTCTTCGCATGCAGGCTGGAGCCCGAGCTGCCGGGGCGGCTGCCAGAACCCACGCCCGCCTTCCCGCCCGAGGACGCGGCGGGCGATGGCAGCCCCTGCCGGGGCACGCCTGCATCGGCGGCGGGCGCGTCCGGCTCGCCGATCTGGCGGCGCAGCTCGTACAGCTGCACGCCTTCCTCGATCAGCGGGCGCCGATACCGTGCATAGCCGGCGTGGACCACGGCCACGTCGGTCGCCTCCAGGCTGTTGGTGAGCACGCGCACGGCAATGCCCTGGCGGCGCAGGCCGGCCAGGGCGCGTACACCGGCCTCGGTGGGCACGAAGTAGGGCGAGACCAGGTCCAGCTGGCGCTGCGGCTGGCCGATGGCGGGTGCCAGCTGCGTGATCAGCAGCCCCTGCCTGGGCACCTGGCCCAGCACCTTGGCCGGATCGTCGCTGACCAGGGTGGCGCGGGCCCAGCGCAGCGGCAGGCGGCCGGCCAGCAGCTCTTGCGTGAACGGGCTTTGCGCCACGGCGCGCACATAGGCCTGGGCCTCGGGGCGCTGCACCTCGGTGGCCAGGGCCTCGCTGGCGCGCGCCACCGCATAGTCGGGCAGCGGCGGCAGCAGGCTGGCCACGGGGTAGGCCGAGGCGCTGGCCCAGTACTGGTCGAACGAGTGCGCGATATCGGCCACCACCGGCCCCATGGCGACCACGTCCAGGTCGGCGAACAGCACGCCGTCGGTGGCCGCGAAGTACTCGTCGCCGATGTTGCGTCCACCCACGATGCTGGCCTGGCTGTCGGCCGTGAAGCTCTTGTTGTGCATGCGCCGCTGCGTGCGCGAGAAATCCGTCACATAGCCCAGCGCCTTGGGCGTGCGCTGCGCAAAGGGGTTGAACAGCCGCACCTCGATCTGCGGATGCCGGTCCAGCGCGCTGAGCTGCGTGTCCAGCCCCGCCGTGCCGCCGTCGTCCAGCAGCAGGCGCACGCGCACGCCCCGGTCGGCGGCCTGGCGCAGTTCGTCAAGCAGCAGGTGGCCCGTGGTGTCGTCACGCCAGATGTAGTACTGCACATCCAGCGTGCGCTGGGCCACGCGGGCCAGCAGGGCACGCGCCGCGTAGGCGTTGCGTGCATCGGAAAGCGCGTGGATGCCGGTAAGCCCCGGATGCTGGTCCAGCAGCGGTGCCAGCGCCTGGCCCAGCAGCGTGGCCTGGGCGGCCTCGGGCGCCAGCGCCGTGGATTCGCTGCGGCCGGCCAGCGGCGGCAGGCTGCAGCCTGCCAGCAGCAGGGCCAGGACGAGCGCCTGGGTGGTGGCAAGGGCGCGGCGCAGCAGGGGCATGGTGCGTTCGGTGTTCGCGGTGGTCAGTGCAGCCAGCGGATGAACAGCTGGATCACCGTGGCATTGACGATGTCGACGAAGAAGGCGCCCACCATCGGCACGATGAGGAAGGCCTTGTGCGAGGGGCCGTACTGGTTGGTGATGGCCTGCATGTTGGCCACGGCCGTGGGCGTGGCACCCATGCCGAAACCGCAGTGGCCGGCGGCCAGCACGGCCGCATCGTAGTTGCTGCCCATGATGCGGAAGGTCACCAGCGCGGCATACAGGCCCATCACCAGGGTCTGGGCCGCCAGGATCACCATCAGCGGCGCCGCCAGCCCTGCAAGCTCCCAAAGCTTGAGCGACAGCAGGGCCATGGCCAGGTAGATGGACAGCGAGGCATTGCCGAAGACGTCAATGGCCCGGTCGAATACCTGGAAGTGAAAGACATAGTCCAGCGTATTGCGGATCACGACGCCGCCTGCCAGCGCCCAGACGAAGGTGGGCAGGGAGAACAGGGTGCCGGCGGTGAACTGCGCCATGAACTCGGCAAAGCCCAGGCAGCCTGCGAACAGGGCCAGTGTCTCTATGGCCGCGCTGGTGGTGATCAGGCGCGTCTGCTCGGGGTTCTCGAAGCCGCCGTGGCTTGCACTTTCGCCCAGCGGGGGCTGTTTTTCGGGGGCGGCTGCGGGGTCGTGCACGGCAAGCCTGCGGCGCGTGATCAGGGCCTTGGCCAGCGGGCCGCCGATCAGGCCGCCGATCACCAGTCCGAAGGTGGCACAGGCAATGCCCAGCGTGACCGCACCCTGGATACCGTATTCGCGCTCGAAAACCTGGCCCCAGGCGCCTGCCGTGCCATGGCCGCCCGTCAGGGTGACGGAGCCTGCGATCAGCCCGAACAGCGGGTCGAGCCCGAGCATCGTGGCCAGGCTCACGCCCACCAGGTCCTGCAGGCCGATGAAGACGGCGACCACGGCCAGGAACAGCAGCAGCGAACGGCCGCCTTCGCGCAGCTTGGCGAAATTGGCGCTCAGCCCGATGGAGGAGAAAAACACCAGCATGAAGGCCATCTGCAGCTCGCTGCTGAAGCTGAAGGTGTAGCCCAGGGTCTGGTTGAGCACGAACAGGGCGACGGCGACGACCAGACCGCCGGCCACGGGCTCGGGGATGTTGAATTCGCGCAGCAGGCGCAGGTGCTGCACCAGCCATTTGCCCAGCAAAAGGACGAGGGCGGCGAAGATCAGGGTGTAGTAGGCGCTGAAAGTCAGGTGCATGGCTTCCGTGTTCTGGTGGGCGGGGCAAGGCAGCTCACCATACGATAGGCGGCATGCAGGGGGGCGATGTCAGGATAGCCACTGATTCCGAGGCCTGCTGAAAGTGCCCTTCGGTCGTGCCCTGCGTCAGTGCCCTGTCAGCTGGCTACGGGGCCGGGCCGCCTGTCCTCGACGGTGAAGCGGGCCAGCGTGTAGATGCGGCTGTCGGCGCGCATGGGGTTGGCCACGGCACGCAGCTCGCTGGTCCAGCGTTCGGGCGTGATGTCTGCCAGGCCATAGCCGCGTTCCTCGCAGCGTGCGTACAGCACCTGCGGGTTGTGGGCGACGATGGCATCGACCTTGGCCTGTGTGGTGCCGCTGCGCGAGGTGATCGAGGTGCTGCAGAACTCGCTGGCCACGATGGGGTTGCGCCGTTCGGGCGCGGCCTCGGGATCGGCATGCACGGCACAGACGTAGTTCTGGTGCAGGTCGCCGCCCAGCAGCACGCTGTTGCGCGGCGTGGGCTGGGCGCCCGGCGTGAGGTGGCGCACCAGGCGCTGGCGCGCGGCCGGGTAGCCGTCCCAGCTGTCCGTGGCCTGCGATCCCGAGGGCGGCCGGTGCGCCGACAGCAGGGTGGGCTGGGCCAGGATGCTCCAGCGCGGCCCCTCGCTGCCCTGGTGGCGGGCGTCCTCGGCCAGTTGGCGGTACAGCCACTGCTCCTGCGTCCAGCCCAGGAAGCTGCGCGCCGTATCCGACAGGGCCGCACATTGCGCAGGGCGCACGCTGCCCTTGTCTGCCTCGCCCTCGATGCGGCAGGCCTGGGCGCTGCGGTACTGGCGGCCGTCCAGCAGATGCAGCCGGGCCAGCCGGCCCCATTGCAGGCTGCGGTACAGCTGCAGGCCGCCGCCGCCATGCGATGCCCCGGCGCCCGTCAGCGCGCTGGCACGCAGCGGCATGTTTTCGTAGAAGGCCTGCCAGGCGGCCATGCGCCGGGCCAGGAAACGCGCGGCATCGCCCTGGCCCTGGTCGCCCGCGTAGTTGTTCTCCACCTCATGGTCGTCCCAGCCCACGGACCAGTTGCACAGGGCATGCGCGGCCTGCAGCAGCGGGTCGCTCTTGTGCAGGGCGTAGCGGTCGCGGTAGTCCTGCAGGGTCTGCGCGGCGCGCAGGCTGTGCGTGCGGGCCAGGCCCAGCGTCATGGCGGGCGTGGCGTATTCGTAGATGTAGTCGCCCAGGAAGATCACCAGGTCCGGCGCATCCTGCACCACCTGGCGCCAGGCCGCGTAGTAGCCGTGCTCCCAGCGCTGGCAGGAGGCATAGGCCAGGCGCAGGCGCTGCGGCATGCTGCCGGGGGCGGGCGCCGTGCGGCAGCGGCCCGTGCCGCTGACCGCCTGTCCCAGCATGAAGCGGTAGTGGTACCAGCGGTCGGGCGCCAGTCCTCCCACCTGCACATGCACGCCGTGGCCCCATTCGGGCTGGGCCATGGCCTCGCCGCTGCGCACGATCTGGCGGAACAGCGGGTCGTGCGCCAGCTCCCAGCGGATCTTGAGCGCAGGCATGGCCGTGGTGTCGGTCTCGCCCAGCTGGGCCAGCGGTGGCGTCAGCCGTGTCCACAGCAGCACGTTGTCGGGTTCGGGGTCGCCGCTGGCCACGCCCAGCGTGAAGGGGTTGTGCGCAGGCCGCTCGCCCAGCCGGGCCCAGGCAGGCAACTGGCCCAGCGCCGTGGCCAGGCCCGAGCCGACCAGAAACTGGCGCCGCGGTGCAGGGACGGAGGCGCTGAAGGGCAGGTGCATGGCGGTTCGGGGCAGATGGCGCAAAAAAGCGGGGAAAGACGGGGCGTGGCCTTGGGGTGGATCAAAGGCCGGCGCCTGCATTTCCAACTGGCTGCCATTGTGCGCCTGATGCCGTGGCAATGCAGTGCTTGCCGCGCTCCTTGGCCTGCAGCATGGCGGTGTCGGCGCGGCGCAGCACGTCCATGCCGTTTTCGTGGCTTTGCAACTGGGCCACGCCCGCGCTGAAGCTCAGGGGCCGGGGCGCGGGCTGGCCGGGGGTCTGCGCAGATGCGGGCAAAGGCGCCTGCTCCAGCAACTGCAGAAGGCGCTGCAGCGCCTGGGCGCCCGCCGTCTCCGGGGTCTGCGGCAGCAGCAGCACGAAGGCCTGGCCTTCATAGCGGCCCACCACGTCTTCCGGGCGCAGCCCTTGGCGCGCCAACTGGGCCACATGCACCAGCGCCGCATCGCCCATGGCATGCCCCAGTTCGGCATTGAGGGCCTGCATGCCGTCCATGTCGACCAGGGCAACGCTCAGCGGCTGGCCATGGCGCTGTGCGCGTGCCACCTCGCGGTCCAGCGCCTCGCTCACGCCCAGGCGGTTGAGCTGGCCGGTCAGCGGGTCGTGGCGTGCGCGGCGCGCGGCCTCGTCCAGCTCCTGCTGCAGTGTTTCGATGCGGGCCTCGCAGGCATCGACATGGGCGCGCAGCGCCTGCAGCTCCTCCTGGGCCACGCGGCTGCCGGCGGCCATTGTGCGCGTGGCCTCCAGCACCTGCTGCAGCAGCGGGGCTGCGTCTTCCAGGCGCTGGATGCCGTCCAGCTGGCGTGCCGCCTCTTCCATGCGGGCGCCCAGCGTTTCATTGCTGCTCGTGATCTGCGCCAGGTGCTGCACGAAGCCGCCCAGCATGTCCCTGAGCGCCTGCTGCGCGGCGGCCATGCCGTCCTGCAACTGCAGGCGCCGGTGGATCACGGTCTGCAGCTCGCGCCGTGCATCGGCCAGGGGCGCGGGCGACAGCGGCGGGGTGATGGCCTGCTCGATGGCCGTGAGCTGCTGCACCAGCCAGCTGCCATGCGTGGGGTCCTGGGCCAGGTGCTGCACCAGGGTCTGCAGCAACTCCTGCATCAACTGCAGGACCTGAAGCTGGTCGGCGATGGCGAACGACAGCTGGTAGTGCTGGTCGTGCAGGCGCCGCGCCAGGGCCTTGGCATCCACGGGCGGCGATTGCAGCTGCTCCATCAGCTGCTGGTGCAGTTGCCCGGTTTTGGTGTCCTGGGTGTCCAGCAGCGTGGACAAGGCCTCGAAGCGCCGTGCCAACTGCTGGGTCAGGTCGTCGGGCAGGGCCTGGACGGGCGGCGGCACGGGCAGCTCCACGGGCCGGGCCTCATGGGCAGGCGGCTGCAAGGCCGCGTTGGCATAGGCGGTGATGACCTGCTGCAGGCCTTGCCAGTCGCTGCGCTCTATGGCAGCGCCCAACTGGTCGCGCAGGCGCTTCTGTCCGGGCGTCTGCGCTGGCAAAAGCGCATGGACATGGCGCAGCGGGCCCTGGGGAAAGCTGGCGGGGCCGGGCTCGCCGGCCGCCTGTTCATAAAGGCGGGTGTAGTTTTCCGGGGTGGGCGGCAGGCGGTTCAGCGCCAGTTGCCGCAGGGTTTCGCGTGCCAGTTCGGAAGCGGAGCGCTCGGCCATGGGTGGGCAGTTGTTTCAGAATGCAATGCCCTCCAGTGTGGCATGGCCAGCGCCCGGTTCACTGCTCGTTGACCATCACCAGCTTGCCCTGCACCTGGCGCGATCCCATGCGCGCATAGGCGGCGTGCAGCTCGGCCATGGGCATGGTGCGGTCGATCACGGGCTTGATCTTTCCCTGGCCGTACCACTGCGCCAGCTCCTGCATCATGGCCGCATTGGCCTTGGGCTCGCGCCGGGAGAACTCGCCCCAGAAGACGCCCACCAGCGATGCGCCCTTGAGCAGCGGCAGGTTCAGCGGCAGGGCAGGAATCGGGCCAGCGGCAAAGCCCACGATCAGATAGCGGCCGCGCCAGGCGATGGAGCGGAAGGCCGGCTCGGCGAAGTCGCCGCCCACGGGGTCGTAGACCACGTCGGGGCCCTTGCCGTCGGTGGCTTCCTTGATGGCGGCGCGCAGATCGCCCTGGCTGTAGTTGATGGTGGCATCGGCGCCCTGTGCCTTGCACAGTGCGCATTTCTCGTCGGTGGAGGCCGCTGCGATTACACGCGCACCCGCCGCCTTGGCGATCTGGATGGCGGCCGTGCCCACGCCGCCCGCCGCGCCCAGCACCAGCACGGTCTCGCCCGCGCGCAGCTGGCCGCGGTCGATCAGCGCATGGTGCGAGGTGGCATAGGTCATGATGAAGGCCGCAGCATCGACAAAGCTGAAACCGTCTGGCAGCGGCATGCACAGCGCGGCCGGCGCCAGCGTATGGGTGCCGAAGCCACCCGTGCCCGACAGGCAGGCCACGCGCTGGCCCACGGCCAGGTGGCTCACGCCTTCACCCACGGCCTGGACCACGCCCGCGTACTCCGAGCCCGGCACGAACGGCAGCTCAGGCTTCATCTGGTACTTGTTCTGCACGATCAGCAGATCGGGAAAGTTCAGGCTGGCCGCCTTCACTTCGAGCAGTACCTGCCCAGGGCCCGGCGTGGGCGTGGGCAGCTGCGTCCACTGCAGTTGATCGACGCCTGTGGGCGTGGTGCAAAGCCAAGCGTGCATGGTGGTTGTCTCCTGTGATTGAATGGCTGGCCGATGATAGGAGTGTGGTGGGAATGCCTCCTGTCCCTCGGGCGACGAGACGCCCGCCTACAATCGCCCGCAATCCCTGCTGTATCCATGAAGATTCTCATTTGTAACGACGACGGCTACCAGGCGCCCGGCATCCAGGCCCTGTACGAGGCGCTGCGCACGGTGGCAGACGTCGAGGTGGTGGCACCGGAGCACAACAACAGTGCCAAGTCCAACGCCCTGACGCTGAACGCGCCGCTGTATGTGCACCAGGCCCACAACGGCTTTCGCTATGTCAATGGCACGCCTGCGGACTGCGTGCACATCGCCCTGACCGGCCTGCTGGGCTACCGGCCCGACCTGGTGGTCTCCGGCATCAACAACGGCGCCAACATGGGCGACGACACCATCTATTCCGGCACCGTGGGCGCCGCCATGGAGGGCTTTCTGTTCGGCATTCCCTCCATTGCCTTCTCGCAGGTGGACAAGGGCTGGTCCGAGATCGAGGCCGCTGCCGCCGCCGCGCGCCAGCTGGTCATGGACATGCAATCGCAGGAGCTGATCGGCCTGTCGCCCTGGCTGCTCAACGTGAACATTCCCAACATGCCCTTGTCCGCGCTCAAGCCCCTCAAGCTGTGCCGGCTGGGCCGCCGCCATGCGGCCGAACGCGTCATCACCCAGGAGAGCCCGCGCGGCGAAATGATGTACTGGATAGGCGGCGCAGGCGCGGCCAAGGATGACTCGGAGGGCACGGACTTCCACGCCACGGCGCACGGCCATGTGTCCGTCACGCCGCTGAAGGTGGACCTGACCGACCACGACAACCTGGGCTACTGGGCACAGACGGCGGCCAGGCTGGCGTCGGCCGGCCAGGGCGGGGCGGTGCAACCGTGAGCGAGCGCCGTCCCGGAGTTCCCTCGTGGGTGGCGCGCTCGGTGCAGACCCCTGCGCCGGCCTCGCGCGCGGCGCCTGCGCGCTCTGCGCTGGCGCCGGCCGGTGCCCGTGCCCCGCAACAGCCTTCGGGCATCGGCCTGGACTCGGCCGCCGTGCGCGCCCGCATGGTGCAGCGGCTGGCCGCCACCGGCATACAGTCGCCTGCCGTGCTGGCCGCCATGGGATCGGTGGAGCGCCACCGCTTTGTGGACAGCGCCCTGGTCAACCAGGCCTATGAAGACACCAGCCTGCCCATTGGCCTGGGCCAGACGATCTCCAAGCCCAGCGTGGTCGCCCGCATGACCGAGCTGCTGCTGGGTTCGGAAGCCGCGAAGTCGGGCCTGGGCCGCGTGCTGGAAATCGGCACGGGCTGCGGCTACCAGGCGGCGGTGCTGGCGCGCGTGGCACGCGAGGTCTATTCGATCGAGCGCCTGCGCGGCCTGCACGAGAAAGCGCGCAGCAACCTGCGTCCCTGGCGGCTGACCAATGTCCATCTGATCTTTGGAGATGGCATGGAAGGCTATGGCAGCGGCGCGCCGTATGCGGGCATCATCTCGGCCGCTGGCGGCGAGAGCATGCCCTCGGCCTGGTGCGACCAGTTGGCCGTGGGCGGGCGGCTTGTCGCCCCCATGGTGGTTACGGGTGGTAAGCAGGCACTGCTGGTGATTGACAAGAGTTCACACGGGTTTACGCAGTCGATTTTGGAGGCCGTGAACTTTGTCCCCCTAAAATCGGGCATCGCCTAGAAGGGAATAACTTATGTTGGTATCGCGAAGTCTTGGGGCTTGGGGAACGGTGGTGCTGGCCGGCATGGTTCTGGCAGGCTGCACATCCCAAGTGAACAGGGCTCCCGTGGAGGACCGTGGAACGACCACCACCTCCTCCACCTCTTCCTCGCCATCGGCAGCCGTCAAGCCGCTGCCGGGCGTCGAAAACGCCGGCAAGCCCGGCTACTACACGATCAAGCCCGGTGACACGCTGATCCGCATCGGCCTGGAAACCGGCCAGAGCTGGAAGGACATCGCGCGCTGGAACAATCTGGAGAACCCCAATCTGATCGAAGTCGGTCAGGTGGTGCGCGTCGTGCCGCCGACCAGCTCGGACAGCGTCGGCACGCGCCCCTCGTCCACTGCCTCCTCCACGCCCAGCGGCTCGCCCGTGGTGGCAACGCCGCTGCCACCCGTGGCATCGTCGGGCGGCTCCACGGCAACGCCTGCACCCGCACCGACCCCGGCACCCGCCCCTGCACCCGCAGCCGGCAAGGGCGCCGACGATGTGGACTTCATCTGGCCTGCATCGGGCAGCCTGATCGCCGGTTTTGACGAGGCGCGCAACAAGGGTTACGACATCGCAGGCAAGGCCGGCGATCCCGTGATGGCCGCTGCCGATGGCCGCGTGGTCTATGCCGGCGCCGGCCTGCGTGGCTACGGCAACCTGATCATCCTCAAGCACAACAACACCTACCTCACGGCCTACGCGCACAACCAGACGCTGCTGGTCAAGGAAGACCAGACCGTGCGCAAGGGCCAGAAGATCGCCGAGATGGGCAGCACCGACGCGGACCGCGTGAAGCTGCACTTCGAGGTGCGTCGCCAGGGCAAGCCTGTCGATCCTTCGCGCTACCTGCCTTCGCGCTGATGAGCCGCAGCACCAGGCAAACCGGACAAGCCCCTGCCCCGCAGGGGCTTGTTTCTTCTGCGCCCGGCGAATCGCCGTGGGAGCCGGTCGAGGACGAGGCCGAAGGCGGCGAGGTCGAGGCCGCCGCAGCCGAGCTGCGCGAGATCACCGTGCCGCCGGCCCAGCACGGCCTGCGCGCCGACAAGGTGCTGGCCGAATGCGTGGCCGAGTTCTCCCGCAGCTATCTGCAGCAACTGCTGGCGCAGGGCGCGGTCACGCTCAATGGGCGTGTGCTGGTCAAGCCGGCCACCAAGGTGGCCGCCGGCGACCGGATGGTGCTGGAGATGCGGCCCACGCAGCAGAGCATGGCCTTCCAGCCCGAAGACATGGCGCTGGACGTGGTGTATGAGGACGAGCACCTGCTGGTCGTCAACAAGCCGGCTGGCCTGGTCGTCCACCCGGCTCCGGGCAATTGGACGGGAACCCTGCTCAACGGCCTGCTGGGGCGCGACCCCAAGGCGCGGGAGGTGCCGCGCGCCGGCATCGTCCACCGCCTGGACAAGGACACCAGCGGACTCATGGTGGTGGCGCGCAGCCGCGCCGCCATGGACGCGCTGGTGGCCATGATCGCCGCGCGCGATGTCAGCCGCCAGTACCTGGCGCTGGCCCACAAGGCCTGGGGCCCGCGCAAGCGCCGCGAGGTCGATGCACCCATCGGCCGCGACCCGCGCAACCGCCTGCGCATGGCCGTGGTCGACCTGGCACAGCATGCGGGCAAGACCGCGCGCACCGACATCGACCTGCTGGCCGGCAACGAGGAAGTCAGCCTGGTGCGCTGCACGCTGCACACGGGCCGCACCCACCAGATTCGCGTGCACATGGCATCGCTGGGCCACCCGCTGGTGGCCGATGCCGTCTACGGCGGCAAGGAGGCTGGCGGCATGGCGCGCCAGGCGCTGCACGCCTTCCGGCTGGCCTTCACCCATCCCATGACAGGCCAGGCCCTGGTGCTGCGCGCGCCGCTGCCGGCCGATATGGCACAGGCGCTGGAAAATTGGGGGCTGAGCTACAATCCCGCCGAAAGCCTCTGACCATCTCTCGCATGGCATCCGTGGAGCGCTTGCTTCCTCTTCTTTGATTCGGCGCACCCTGGCTGCCACCTCTGGTGGCACGCGCGCCTTTGTTCCCGAGACGCTGAGCCATGAATACGGTAGATGCCAAGCGGGTCCTGGAAACTGCATTGATCTGTGCGCCGCAGCCTGTCACGCTGCGTGAGCTGCGCTCGCTGTTCGATGACGTGCTGGGCTCCGACACGCTGAAGGACCTGCTGCTGGACCTGCAGAAAGACTGGGCGCAAAAGGGTGTGGAGCTGGTGCAGGTGGCGTCTGGATGGCGCTTCCAGAGCCGGCCCGAGATGCGGGTCTATCTGGACCGGCTGCATCCCGAAAAGCCGCCACGCTACACCCGTGCGACCCTGGAGACGCTGGCGATCATCGCCTACCGCCAGCCAGTGACGCGCGGCGACATCGAGGACATACGCGGCGTGACGGTCAACAGCCTGCTGATCAAGCAACTGGAAGACCGGGGATGGATCGAGGTCATTGGCCACCGGGAAACCGTGGGCCGGCCCTCTTTGTTCGCCACCACGCGCCAGTTTCTGGACGACCTGGGCCTGCAGTCGCTGGACCAGTTGCCCATGCTCGAGGAGCCCGAATCCCAGCAAAGCCTGTTCAAGGCGCTGGAAGAGTCGGGTGCGCAGGAATTGGCAGCGGACGAGGCCGCGCCAGCCGGTGACGCTCCCTTGCCCGAAGAGCCCCAGGGCGAGACAGATGCCGCGGGATCGGACGGGGCAGATGCCGCATTGGCAGCAGATACGGCTCAAGCAGATACAGCAGACCTGGCGGATGCGGCAGAGGCAACAGACGCAACGGATACAGCGGATACAACGGATACGGACGGCACTGCAAAGCAGGCCGAAGAAGGAAAGCCATGACGGGTAGTGATATCTCCAAAGACCAGGACGCCCAGCCGGCGTCCGATGAGGCCGGCGCGCAGCGCAAGGCCCGCCCTGCGCGCACGCGCGCTCCCAAGGCCGGGGCGCGGCCCGGCGCCAAGCCTGTGCGCAAGCCGCGTCCGGCCGACGAGGCGGTGCATGCCGAAGACACCGTGCAAGAGCTGGTGCCGGCTGATGCATCAGAGTCAAGCGACTCAGGCTCTGTCGAAGGCTACGGTTTTGCGGACGTCATCTCGGGCGAACTCGACGCCGCCGAAGAGCGCGACGATGCCGCGCCTGCCAAGCGTGTGCTGCTGCCCCAGGTCGATTCGCCCAAGCTGCACAAGGTGCTGGCCCAGGCCGGGCTGGGATCGCGCCTCGAAATGGAGCAGCTCATTCTTGAAGGCCGCATTTCGGTCAACAACGAGCCTGCCCACGTGGGCCAGCGCATCCAGTTCGGCGACCAGATCAAGGTCAATGGCCAGCCCATCCGCTTTCGCATCGACCCGCCGCCGGCGCGTGTTATCGCCTATCACAAGCCCGTGGGCGAGGTCGTCACGCATGACGATCCGCAAAACCGTCCCACGGTGTTCCGCAAGCTGCCTCGGCTGCAGCATGGCAAATGGCAATCGGTGGGCCGTCTGGACCTGAACACCGAAGGCCTGCTGCTGTTCACCAGCTCGGGCGAGCTGGCCAACTCCCTGATGCACCCGCGCTTCGGCCTGGAGCGCGAATACGCAGCCCGTGTGCTGGGCGCGCTCAGCAAGGAAGAAAAGCAGCGCCTGACCGACGGCGTGCAGCTGGAAGACGGCGTGGCCGCCTTCGGCTCCATTGAGGACGGCGGTGGTGAAGGCGCCAACTGCTGGTACCGCGTGACCATTTCCGAAGGCCGCAACCGCGAAGTGCGCCGCATGTTCGAGGCGGTGGGCCATGCCGTGAGCCGGTTGATCCGCATCCGCTACGGCGCCATGGTGCTGCCGCGCGGCCTCAAGCGCGGCGCCTGGGTGGAGCTGGACCAGGCCGATATCCAGTCCCTGGCTTCGGCAGCCGGCATGCAGGCGCGTGCGCCCGCTGCACCCAAGCCACCGGCCGGAGGCCGCCGTGGTGGCCCGGCTGACCGCAACACCGTTCGCCGCGAAGGCGGCGGCCGCTACTTCGACGGCAATCGCCCGGCGCCCAACGCCATGCTCGACGGCCCGCGTGCCAAGCCTGCCGCCAAGGGCGGCAAGGCTGACGGCGGCCAGGGACAGGGCAAGGGGCAGGGCGGTGCAGGCGGGCGGGGCAAGGGCGGCGGCAGCCAGCAGCCCGATCCGATGCGTACATCGGTGGGCTACATCGGCTCCGACAGCCTCTCGCGTGCACGCCAGAACGCCAAGCGCAAGCCGGGAGGACGCCGCTGAAAGGCGGCCGGGCCGTCCGCCTTCTGGTTCTCCAGAGGTGGTCGGCCCGCCCTGTAAGCCTGCCATTTGGCAGCACCATGTCATCAAGGACTTTGATGGCACAGCTAGAATCAACGGTTTTGTCCAATTGACAAAAATCCATAGTAACCCTGATTAGGAACCATTCAAATGGCCATCGAACGCACTCTTTCCATCATCAAGCCCGACGCCGTTGCCAAGAACGTGATCGGCCAGATCTACGCACGCTTCGAAGGCGCTGGCCTGAAGGTCATCGCTGCCAAGATGGTGCACCTGTCGCGCGGCGAAGCCGAGCAGTTCTACGGCGTCCACAAGGAGCGTCCTTTCTTCAAGGACCTGGTGGACTTCATGGTCTCCGGCCCCGTGATGATCCAGGCTCTGGAAGGCGAGAACGCCATCCTGAAGAACCGCGAACTGATGGGCGCCACCGACCCCAAGAAGGCTGAGAAGGGCACGATCCGCGCCGACTTCGCCGACAGCATCGACGCCAACGCCGTGCACGGCTCTGACGCCGCTGAAACTGCAGCCGTGGAAGTGGCTTTCTTCTTCCCCGGTATGAACGTCTACTCGCGCTAATCCCCGCGTCTTCCGCGGCCGTCATGGTCTGTCCGGTGCAGGCCGTGCCTGCCGCGGAAGAGCCGAGAGCGGCGTGGCACCGGCCTGCCGACATGAATACCAATTTGCTAGATTTTGATCTCGACGGACTTGCCGCTTACTGCGAGCAACTCGGCGAGAAGCGTTTCCGCGCGACGCAGCTGTTCCGCTGGATTCACCAGCGAGGCGCCAGCGACTTCGACCAGATGAGCGATCTGGCCAAGTCCCTGCGCGAAAAGCTCAAGGCGTGTGCCCACATCACGGCCCTGCCGGTTCTGACCGAGCATGTGTCTGCCGATGGAACAGTCAAGTGGCTGTTCGACGTGGGAGGCGGCGATGCCGTCGAAGCCGTTTTCATTCCCGAAGATGACCGGGGCACGCTGTGCGTGTCGTCCCAGGCGGGCTGCGCCGTGGGCTGCCGCTTCTGCTCCACGGGTCACCAGGGCTTCAGCCGCAACCTCAGCACGGGCGAGATCCTGGCCCAGCTGTGGTATGCCGAGCATGCGCTGCGCAAGCGCCTGGGCACGGGCGGCGAGCGCGTCATCTCCAACGTGGTGATGATGGGCATGGGCGAGCCGCTGCAGAACTACACGGCCCTGGTGCCGGCGCTGCGCGCCATGCTCGATGACCATGGTTACGGCCTCTCGCGCCGCCGCGTGACCGTGTCCACCTCGGGCGTGGTGCCGATGATCGACCGGCTGTCCCAGGACTGCGCCGTGGCCATGGCCGTGTCGCTGCATGCGCCCAATGACGAGCTGCGCGACCCCCTGGTGCCGTTGAACCGCAAGTACCCCATCCACGAGCTGCTCGATGCCTGCGAGCGCTACCTGGAGTTCGCGCCCCGTGACTTCATCACGTTCGAATACTGCATGCTCGATGGCGTCAATGACCAGCCTGAGCATGCTCGCCAACTGATAGAGTTGGTCCGCGCGCGTGGCGATGGCCGCAGCTGGTGCAAGTTCAACCTGATTCCGTTCAATCCGTTCCCGGCCTCGGGGCTGCTGCGTTCACCCGCAGCGCGGGTGACGGAGTTCGCCAGCCTGCTGAGCAATGCCGGCATCGTGACCACGGTGCGCAAGACACGTGGCGACGACATCGACGCAGCCTGCGGACAGCTGGCTGGCGATGTCAAGGACCGCACGCGCGCTGCCGAGCGCATGGCCAGGCAGCGCACCATTGTTCTCAAGCAGGTGCCTTGAGAAGACCTGGGGCATGCCTGGCATGCCCCGACGGAACAAAGGACAGTTCATGAAGTCAGTGGCTCGGCGGCTGCGAACGGGGGATATCGGTACAGGCATGCGCTGGGCAGTGCCCGCGCTGGTTCTTTTCTTGGCGGGCTGCGCAGGCAAGCAGCCTTTGGTGCCCCCGACGAATTCTGGCTCCGGCAACGCTTCCTCCGTCTCCAATGCCTCGATGGCTTCTGCCGCCGAGGCCGATCCCCGCCGCCGCGCAAGCATCCGCCTGGAGCTGGCGGCTTCCTATTTCCAGGCTGGCCGCATCGATGTGGCCCTGGAAGAGGTGAACCAGGCGCTGGCCGCTGACCCCAGTTCCGCCGACGGCTATGGCCTGCTGGCCCTGATCTACATGCGCAACCAGGACTGGGACCAGGCTGACGCCAGCCTGCGCAAGGCGATGTCGTTGCGTCCCCAGGACGGCGACCTGCAGCACAACTACGGCTGGCTGCTGTGCCAGCGCAAGCAATACGCGCAAGCCCAGGAATGGCTGGACAAGGCCCTGGCCCAGCCCGGCTACCTGGAGCGCCCCAAGACCTGGATGGCCAAGGGCCTGTGCCTGCAGCAGGCCGGCCTGCTGGTCGAGGCCCAGCAGGCGCTGCTCAAGGGCTATGAACTCGATCCCGCCAACCCGGTGATCGCCTACCACCTGAGCAACGCGATGCTGCAGGGCGGCGACGCCAAGAGGGCGCAGTTCTACATCCGGCGCCTGAACAGCAGTCCCCAGTCCAATGCGGAAAGCCTGTGGCTGGGGATCAAGATAGAGAGGGCGCTGCAGCAATCTGCAGCGATGCGGCAGCTGGCTGACCAGCTGCACCAGCGCTTCCCCGAGTCCCGCCAATGGCTGGCCTACGAGCGTGGAGCATTCAATGAGTGAGGTGTTGGCGGTGCATGACGAAGCAGGTACGCAAGGCGAGAACGCACAAACTTCCATGACGGCGGGCACGCTGCTGCGCCAGGCGCGCGAGGCGGCGGGTCTGTCTCTGGCCGGGCTGGCGGCGGCACTCAAGGTGCCAGCCCCCAAGCTGGAGGCGCTGGAGGCGGATGACTACGCCGCATTCCAGGACCATGTCTTCATGCGGGCCCTGGCGCAAAGCGTCTGCCGCACGCTGCGCATGGACTCGGCATCGGTGCTGGCCCTGCTGCCGCGCACCCAGCTCAAGAGCCTGGCCGATGATCGCGGCAGCATCAACGCCACGTTCAAGGAGCGCTCCTTCAAGGCCACCGGAACATCGCTGGGACGTGAAAACGGCTCGCGCAAGGTGGCCATCATCGTGCTGCTGTTGTTGGCCGCTGCCGCTGCCGTCTACTTCCTGCCCAAGCATGAAGGCGACGCCGAAGAGCCGCAGGCCGGCGCTTCCGATGCCGCTGCCCTGGTGCAGCCAGCAGGGACTGTGTCCGAGCCCGTGGCCGCCCAGGAGCCCGTTGCGCCTGCGGCGACGACGCCGGCCGATGTGCCGGCTGCATCTGCCCCTGCACCTGCATCTGCACCGGCAACTTCAGCGCCTGCAGCGGCAGCCGTTCCGGCTCCTGCGTCCACCACAACGCCTGCTGCCCCTGCCGCCGATGCGCCTGCCGAGGGCGCCGCAGCGACATCGGCAGCCACCGCGGCGCAAACGCCTGGTGGCGTGCTGGTCATGAAGGCCAACGCACAATCGTGGGTACAGGTCAAGGATTCCAGCGGCCGCGTGGTGCTGCAAAAGACGCTGGCGGCCGGTGAATCCATTGGCGCCGAGGGCGCGCTGCCGCTGTCGGTCATCATCGGCAATGCCAGCGGCACCGAGGTGCGTGTGCGTGGCGAATTGCTGGAAGTCGCCAAGACCACCCGCGACAATGTGGCCCGCTTTGAGGTGAAGTGACCGTGCAAGATCTCCCCATCACGCAGCAGCCGATAGCGATTGCCTCGCCGCTGCCGCGCAAGTCCCGCCAGGCCCGTGTGGTCTGGCGCAACAACGTCGTCACCGTGGGTGGCGATGCGCCTGTGCGCGTGCAGTCCATGACCAACACCGATACGGTGGACGCGGTCGAGACGGCCATCCAGGTGCGCCAACTGGCCCAGGCCGGCTCGGAGATGGTGCGCATCACCGTCAACACGCCCGAGGCTGCCGCCGCCGTGCCCTATATCCGCGAGCAGCTGGACCGCATGGGCGAGTACGTGCCGCTGGTGGGTGACTTCCACTACAACGGCCACCGCCTGCTCACCGAATACCCGGCCTGCGCCGAGGCACTGTCCAAGTACCGCATCAACCCCGGCAACGTGGGCAAGGGCGACAAGAAGGACAAGCAGTTCGGCCAGATGATCGAGGCGGCGGCCCGCTACGACAAGGCCGTGCGCATCGGTGTCAACTGGGGCTCGCTGGACCAGGAACTGATGGCCCGGCTGATGGACGAGAACTCGCGCCGCGCCCAGCCCTGGGATACGCGCCAGGTCATGTTCGAGGCGCTGATCTCCTCGGCCGTCGATTCCGCGCGCCTGGCCGAGTCCATGGGCCTGAATGGCGACAACATCATCCTGTCGTGCAAGGTCAGCGGCGTGCAGGACCTGATCTCGGTCTACCGCGCCCTGGCGCAACGCTGCGACTATGCGCTGCACCTGGGCCTGACCGAAGCCGGCATGGGCACCAAGGGCACGGTGGCCTCGGCCGCCGCGCTGTCCGTGCTGCTGCAGGAAGGCATTGGCGACACCATCCGCGTCTCGCTCACGCCCCAGCCCGGCGAGGCGCGCACGCAGGAAGTGGTGGTCGCCTCCGAAATCCTGCAGGCCCTGGGCCTGCGCATCTTCGTGCCCAGCGTCACGGCCTGCCCGGGCTGCGGCCGCACCACCAGCACCACCTTCCAGGAACTGGCCAAGCAGATCGATGACTATCTGCGTGGCCAGATGCCGCTGTGGCGCATGAAGTATCCCGGTGTCGAGGCGATGAAGGTGGCCGTGATGGGCTGCATCGTCAACGGTCCCGGCGAGAGCAAGCACGCCAACATCGGCATCAGCCTTCCCGGCACGGGCGAGGCGCCCGCCGCCCCCGTCTACATCGACGGGGAAAAGGCGCTCACGCTGCGCGGCGAGCGGATTGCCGAGGAATTCCAGGCACTGGTCGAAAATTATGTGGCGCGCACCTATGGCGCCACCGCCGCTGCACCCGCCTGAGCGGCTGCGCCTGCAGTTATTGCAAAATAGATAGCGCACCACGCTTTGCCTCATTGGCTCTTACGCGAAACAGGCGTTGAGAGCAGGGGCGAAAAAAGCGGGGTCAGCGCCTGTTTCCGAGCATTCATCGAACGAGAACAACGTGGCCAAACCCGAAAAACTCTCCGCCGTCAAAGGCATGAACGACATTCTTCCCGCCGAGTCCGCTCGCTGGGAATGGCTGGAAGCGCAGGTGCGTGAATTGATGGCGCGCTTTGCCTACCGCAACGTGCGCACGCCCATCGTCGAGCATACGCAGCTGTTCGTTCGTGGCATCGGCGAGGTGACGGACATTGTCGAGAAGGAGATGTACTCCTTCGAGGACAAGCTCAACGGCGAGCGCCTGACGCTGCGCCCCGAAGGCACGGCCAGCCTGGTGCGCGCCACCATCGAGAACAATCTGCTGTACGACGGCGGCAAGCGTATGTGGTACATGGGCCCCATGTTCCGCCATGAGCGCCCGCAACGCGGCCGTTACCGCCAGTTCCACCAGATCGGCGCCGAGGCCCTGGGCTTTGCCGGCCCCGATGTCGATGCCGAACTCATCATGCTGGCCGTTTCCCTGTGGAAGCAGCTGGGCCTGACCCAGTGGCGCCTGGAAATCAACAGCCTGGGCCAGCCCGAGGAGCGCCAGGCACACCGCCAGGCCCTGATCGCCTACCTGGAGCAGCACCAGGACGTGATGGACGAAGAGGCCAAGCGCCGCATGTACAGCAACCCGCTGCGCGTGCTGGACACCAAGAACCCCGCCATGCAGGAGATGGTCAACGGCGCGCCGCGCCTGCTGGACTTCCTGGGCGAGGGCTCGCTGGCCCACTTCGACGGGCTCAAGGCCATCCTGGACGCCAACGGCGTGCCCTGGACCGTGAACCCGCGCCTGGTGCGCGGCCTGGACTACTACAACCTGACGGTGTTCGAGTTCATCACCGACATGCTGGGCTCGCAGGGCACCATCTGCGCTGGCGGCCGCTACGACTACCTGATCGAACAGGTAGGCGGCAAGAGCGCGCCTGCCGTGGGCTGGGCATTGGGTGTGGAGCGTGTGCTGGAACTCGTCAAGGAGCTCGGCACCGACATCCCCGCGCCCACGCTGCATGCCTACGCCATCGTCCCCGACGTGGCGGCCATGCCTGTGGCGCTGCGCACCCTGCAGCAGCTGCGTGAGGCCGGTGTGCGCGTGCAGATGCATGCGGCCAGCGCCGAAGGCATGGGCAGCATGAAGTCGCAGTTCAAGAAGGCCGATGCCAGCGGTGCACATTTCGCGCTGATCTTCGGCTCCGATGAGCTGCAGCAGGGCCTGGTCACCGTCAAGTCGCTGCGCGACGGCGCGGGCCAGCAGGTGCAGCAAGCCCTGGCTGATGCGGCCCAATGGGCTGCCACCCTACAATCGGCGGTTTGACCAGCATCCGCAGCTTTTCAAGCGACCGCTCCAGCGGCGACCTCCATACATAAAGCGACACAGGCGATCCATGGCAAACCATTTCGATCTCGAAGAACAAGAGCAGATAGAGCAGCTCAAGCATTTCTGGAATACCTGGGGCACGTTAATCACCGGCGTGCTCGTGGTCATCTTCGTCGGCTTTGCCGGCTGGAATGGCTACCAGTACTGGGAAAAGCGCCAGGCCACGCAGGCTGCCGCTCTGGCGCATGCCGTTGACGTGGCGCTGGCTGGCAAGGACGCGGCGCGCGCCGGCCAGGCCTTCGCTGATCTCAAGGACAAGTACGCCGGCACCACGCAGGCGGCCCAGGCCGGCCTGCTGCTGGCCAAGGCTGCAGTGGACGAAGGCAAGCTCGATGACGCCAAGGCAGCCCTGAGCTGGGTGGCCGACAAGGGCGACGAAGGCTACAAGGCGCTGGCCAAGCTGCGCCTGAGCGCCGTGCTGGAGCAGCAAAAGCAATACGACGAAGCCCTCAAGGCGCTGGAAGGCAGCATGCCCGAATCCTTCGCCGGCATCGTGGCCGATCGCCGTGGCGACATTCTTGCGGCCCAGGGCAAGCAGGCCGAAGCCATTGATGCCTATCAGCGCGCCCATGCCGCCCTGGACAAGGGCGTGGACTATGGCCGTCTGATCGAGTTCAAGCTCAATGCGCTGGGTGCTGAACCCACCGTGCTGGCACAAGCCAAGACGTCGACTTCGGAGAAGCAACCTTGAAAACTTCGGCTGATCAATTGATGGCGATTTCGCGCCCGCGCGGCGTTGCGCGCTGGATGGCTCTGGGCCTGCTGGCCGGTGCCCTGGGTGGCTGCTCCACCGTGTCCTCGTGGTTCAGCAGCGACACCAAGCCCAAGCCCCAGGAGCTGGGTGCCAACCCCGGCCTGCTGGCCGTGCACCAGGCCTGGACCGCCAAGCTCGGCGCCGAAGTGCCGCTGGCCACCGACATCCATGTGCAGGGCGACACGCTGCTGATCGCTGCCAAGGACGGCAGCGTCACGGCCCTCGATGCACGCAACGGCAGCCAGCTGTCGCGCTTCACTGTTGGCGAGCCGCTGACCGCGGGCGTGGGCGGTGACGCCGAGCGCCAGGCCGTGCTCACGCGCAGCAACCAGATCATCGTCTACTCGCAAGGCAAGCAGCTGTGGAAGCAGCCACTGCCCGCAGCCGCCTACACGCCGCCTCTGGTGGCGGGAGGCCGCGTCTTCGTGCTGGCAGCCGACCGCTCGCTGGCCGCTTTCGATGCCGCCAACGGCCGCAAGCTGTGGACCGCGCAGCGCCCGGGCGAGCCCCTGGTGCTGCGCCAGCCCGGCGTGCTGATCGCCGTGGGCAACACGCTGGTGGCCGGCCTGTCGGGCCGCATGGTGGGTATCGATCCCGACACCGGCGCCGTGCGCTGGGAGGCTCCGCTGGCCAGCCCGCGCGGCACCAATGACGTGGAGCGCCTGGTGGACCTCGTGGGCCGCGTCAGCCGTGTCGGTGACAGCGTCTGCGCGCGAGCCTTCCAGGCTGCCGTGGGCTGTGTGGATACGCAAAACGCATCGGTGCGCTGGACCCAGCCGTCCAAGGGTGCCGATGGCATCGACGGTGATGGTGATTCCGTGTTCGGCGCCGAGAGCAATGGCACCGTCCAGGCCTGGCGCCGCGGCGACGGCTCGCGCGTGTGGTCCATCGACCAACTGCAGCACCGCCGCCTGACGGCGCCGTTGATGCTGGGCCGCTCGGTGGTGTTTGGTGATGACTATGGTGTGGTGCACCTGCTGTCCAAGACGGACGGACAGGCGCTGGCACGATTGAAGACGGACGACTCCGGCGTGGCCTCGCCCCCGGTATCGGCTGCCAATACGCTGGTGGTGGTAAGCCGCAGCGGAACTGTGTACGGCTTCAGGCCGGATTGATAGGTATTTTCGGGAATGAAGCCAGTTATTGCCCTGGTAGGGCGACCCAATGTGGGCAAATCGACGCTGTTCAATCGGCTGACCAAGTCGAGGGATGCAATCGTCGCGGATTTCGCGGGCCTCACGCGTGACCGCCACTATGGACAGGGCCGCCAGGGTAAGCACGAGTACATCGTGATCGATACCGGCGGTTTTGAGCCAGATGCATCCAGCGGCATCTTCAAGGAGATGGCGCGCCAGACGCAGCAGGCTGTTGCCGAGGCTGACGTCGTGGTCTTCGTTGTCGATGCGCGCCTGGGCATGTCCGCCCAGGACCACGACATCGCCAAGTACCTGCGCCGGCTGGGCAAGCCCTGCGTGCTCGTGGCCAACAAGGCCGAGGGCATGAAGGAAGGCGTGCAGCTGACCGAGTTCTACGAACTGGGCCTGGGCGATGTGCTGCCGGTTTCCGCAGCACACGGGCAGGGCGTGCGCGACCTGCTCGACCTGGCCCTGGGCCAGCTCAACCTGCCCGAACCCGAGGAAGACGACCCCTTCGACGATGTGGCCCAAAAGCCCATCCGCCTCACTGTGGCAGGGCGCCCCAACGTCGGCAAATCCACTCTGATCAACACCTGGCTGGGTGAGGAGCGACTGGTCGCCTTCGACATGCCGGGCACCACGCGCGACGCCATCTCGGTGCCTTTCGAGCGCGCCGGCCAGAAGTTCGAGCTGATCGACACGGCAGGCCTGCGCCGCAAGGGCCGGGTGTTCGAGGCCATCGAGAAGTTCTCCGTGGTCAAGACGCTGCAGGCTATCGAAAGCGCCAATGTCGTGCTGCTGCTCATCGATGCCACGCAGGGCGTGACCGACCAGGATGCGCACATTGCCGGCTACGTGCTGGAAAGCGGCCGTGCCGTGGTGCTGGCCGTGAACAAATGGGATGCGGTGGACGACTACCAGCGCCAGATGCTGGAGCGCTCGATTGAGACGCGCCTGTCCTTCCTCAAGTTCGCTCCCATGCATTTCATCTCGGCGGAAAAGCGCCAGGGCCTGGGTCCGCTGTGGAACTCCATCATCCAGGCGCACAAGGCTGCCACCTGCAAGATGCCCACGCCGGTGCTCACGCGCCTGCTGATGGAGGCCGTACAGTTCCAGACGCCCAAGAAGACGGGCATCTATCGCCCCAAGATGCGCTATGCGCACCAGGGCGGCATGAACCCTCCGGTCATCGTCATACACGGCAATTCGCTCGAGCATGTGACGGAGGCATACAAGCGCTTCCTCGAAGGGCGATTCCGCAAGGAATTCAATTTGGTTGGCACGCCGTTGCGGATCGAGTTGAAAACCTCTCATAATCCTTTTGCCGACAAGGACAAGTAACAAGCTACGGGATTTCGGGAAAACCCTTGTGCGAACAAGGGCCCCAAAACACTGTGGTAAGGTGTCGGTTTACAACAACACTCTTCGAACACGGAGAATATCGTGAGCAACAAAGGCCAACTCCTCCAAGACCCGTTCCTGAACGCGCTTCGCCGCGAACATGTTCCGGTGTCCATCTACCTCGTCAACGGCATCAAGCTGCAAGGCCAGATCGAATCCTTCGACCAGTACGTGGTTCTGCTTCGCAACACCGTCACGCAGATGGTTTACAAGCACGCCATCTCCACCATTGTTCCCGGCCGCGCCGTGAACTTCTCCACGGCCGAAGCTGCCGGCAGCGACGCCAGCGCTTGAGCTCGCGGCGCCCTGATGCCTCCCCGCACCGCCGGGGAGCTTCCTCACCCTTCGGGAGAGGTTTTTCTTGAGTTCTGAATCTTTTGACCGGTCCACGCCAACGCCAGTGCTGCTGGTGGGCGTGGATTTCGGCTTTCCCCATTTCGATGGCGAGTTGGAAGAGCTGGGCCTGCTGGCCGGCACGGCCGGCCTGCGTCCCGTCGCACGACTGACCTGCAAGCGCAAGGTGCCCGATGCGGCGCTGTTCGTGGGCAGTGGCAAGGCCGACGAAATCCGCATGCTCGCCCAGATGCACGGTGCCCAGGAAGTGCTGTTCGACCAGGCCCTGAGCCCGGCCCAGCAGCGCAACCTGGAACGCCATCTGCAGATGCCGGTCAACGACCGCACTTTGCTTATCCTGGAGATCTTCGCCCAGCGCGCGCGCAGCCATGAAGGCAAGCTGCAGGTGGAGCTGGCGCGCCTGCAATATGTGGCCACGCGCCTCGTGCGGCGCTGGACCCACCTGGAGCGGCAGATGGGCGGCATCGGCGGCCGTGGCGGCCCTGGCGAAAAGCAGATCGAGCTGGACCGCCGCATGATCGACGAGTCGATCAAGCGCACCAAGGAGCGGCTGCAGAAGGTCAAGAAGCAGCGCGCCACGCAGCGTCGGCGGCGCGAGCGCCATGGCATCTTCAACATCTCTCTGGTTGGCTACACCAACGCCGGCAAGTCCACGCTGTTCAATGCGCTGGTCAAGGCGCGCGCCTATGCGGCCGACCAGCTGTTCGCCACGCTGGACACGACCACGCGCCAGCTGTACCTGAATGAAGCCCAGCAATCGGTGTCCCTGTCGGATACCGTGGGGTTCATCCGCGACCTGCCGCACGGCCTGGTCGATGCATTCCAGGCCACGTTGCAGGAGGCGATCGATGCCGATCTTCTGCTGCATGTGGTCGACGCCTCCAATCCGAATTTCCCAGAGCAAATCCAACAAGTCCAGAAAGTTCTGAAGGAAATCGGTGCCCAGGAGGTGCCTCTGGTACTGGTTTTCAACAAATTGGACGCCGTCGATCCGGAGCGGCTTCCAGCGCAGTTGCAGGACCAGTACGAGCTTGACGGGCTGCCTGTTTCACGGGTGTTCGTCAGCGCCCGCTCCGGCGAGGGGCTGCCGCAGCTGCGGCAGTTGCTGGCCGAGCATGCGCTGCGCGCGGAGGCGGAACACGCCGAAGCGCACGGTGGTGATGAGCGGGATCAGGAGGAGGTGGATGGCGCGATGCCCCCTGGGCAGGACGCCGAATACTAGGGGCTAGCGCCCTGATTGGGCAAAATGCCGATTGGGTCCCTGTCTTTACCGAAGAAACCGAGACTTCTCGCATGAATCTTTCACAACGCGCCCATCGCTGGGCGATGCTGCCGCAGCGCCTTCGCGGGATGTTCAACCTGAATGATCCGCGATGGGGACGTGGCGACGACAAGAACGACGATGCTTCGCGCCCCGATGCCGACCGTCCCGCGCCGCCGCCCCCACCTGCGGAGCCTGCACGCGACAACCGCGACAGCCGTGACAACCGCCCCTCGTCGGGCGGCGGCCAGCCGCCTGATCTGGATGAGCTGTGGCGCGACCTCAACCGCAAGCTCTCGGGCCTGTTCGGCGGCAAGCCGGGCGGCGGCCGTGGCCAGCCGCCCATCCGCAATGGCGGCGGCAGCCAGCCGCCGGACATGCGCAGCGCCGGCATGGGCGTGGGCCTGATCGCCGGCATTGCCTTCATCATCTGGATGGGCACGGGCATCTTCATCGTCCAGGAAGGCCAGCAGGCCGTCATCACCCAGTTCGGCAAGTACAAGAGCACGGTGGGCGCCGGCATCAACTGGCGGCTGCCGTACCCGATCCAGCGCCATGAACTGGTCTTCGTGACGCAGATCCGCTCGGCCGACGTGGGGCGCGACACCATCATCAAGAGCACGGGCCTGCGCGAGTCGGCCATGCTCACCGAGGACGAGAACATCGTCGAGATCAAGTTCGCCGTCCAGTACCGCCTGAGCGACGCGCGCGCCTGGCTGTTCGAGAGCAAAAACCCGTCCGAGGCCGTGGTCCAGGCCGCAGAGACTGCCGTGCGCGAAGTCGTCGGCAAGATGAAGATGGACACGGCGCTGGCCGAGGAGCGCGACCAGATCGCCCCGCGCGTGCGCGACCTGATGCAGACCATCCTGGACCGCTACAAGGTGGGCGTGGAAGTCGTGGGCATCAACCTGCAGCAAGGCGGTGTGCGTCCGCCCGAGCAGGTCCAGGCGGCCTTCGACGACGTGCTGCGTGCCGGCCAGGAGCGTGAGCGTGCCAAGAACGAAGCGCAGGCCTACGCCAACGACGTGGTGCCGCGCGCAGCCGGCTCGGCAGCGCGCCTGCTGGAAGAGTCCAACGGCTACAAGGCCCGCATCGTGGCCCAGGCCCAGGGTGATGCGCAGCGCTTCAGCTCGGTGTTCACCGAGTACCAGAAGGCTCCCCAGGTCACGCGCGACCGCATGTACCTGGAAACCATGCAGCAGATCTACGGCAACGTGACCAAGGTGCTGGTGGAATCGCGCCAGGGCTCCAACCTGCTGTACCTGCCGCTGGACAAGATCATGCAAGGCGTGAGCGGCAATGTGCCGGCAGCCGACAGCTCGGCGGCCCCCAGCACTCAGGCGCCTGCGCCTGCCGCCATTCCCGGCCTTTCGAACGATGCGCGCAGCCGCGACAGCAGTCGCAGCCGTGACCGCGAAGCACGCTGAGGAGCAGCCCAAGTGAACCGAGTTGGATTTTTCATCACTAGCATTCTTCTGGCGCTCGCGCTGCTCAGCTCCATGCTGTTCGTCGTCGATCAGCGCCAGTTCGGCGTGGTCTATGCCCTGGGTCAGATCAAGGAAGTGATCACCGAGCCGGGCCTGAACATCAAGATGCCGCCGCCGTTCCAGAACGTGCGCTACATCGACAAGCGCCTGCTCACGCTGGACAGCACCGACACCGAGCCCATGCTCACTGCCGAAAAGCAGCGCGTGGTCATCGACTGGTACGTGCGCTGGCGCATCTCCGATCCGTCGGAGTACATCCGCAATGTGGGCCTGGACGAGTCGGCCGGCGCCATGCAGCTCAACCGCGTGGTGCGCAATGCCTTCCAGGAGGAAATCAACCGCCGCACCGTGCGCGAACTGCTGTCCAGCAAGCGCGATGCGCTGATGAACGACGTCAAGCGCGAAGTGCTGGAGACCGTGCGCGGCGCCAAGCCCTGGGGCGTGGACGTGGTCGATGTGCGCATCACGCGCGTGGACTATGCCGAGACGATCACGGAATCGGTCTACCGCCGCATGGAAGCCGAGCGCAAGCGCGTGGCCAACGAGCTGCGCTCCACCGGCGCCGCCGAAGGCGAGAAGATCCGCGCCGAGGCCGATCGCCAGCGCGAGATCACCATCGCCAATGCCTACCGTGATGCCCAGAAGATCAAGGGCGAGGGCGATGCCGAGGCCGCCCGGACCTACGCCGAGGCCTTTGGCAAGGACCCGCAGTTTGCGCAGTTCTACCGCAGCCTGGAGGCCTACAAGGCCAGCTTTGCCAAGAAGAGCGATGTGCTCGTGCTCGATCCTTCGCAGACCGATTTCTTCAAGGCCTACCGCAGTGGTGGAAGCTCTGGAAAATAAGCGCGCCTGAGCGGCAACGCCGCCCGGCCCCTGCACGGCGCCCCTGTTGGGGCGCCGTTTTTTCTTGCGCCGCCGCTGTCGCCCGTGCACCGAATCGATTCGGAATACCGAACACCCGCCGTGGGCCTTGGGTCACCCCCAATTTGGGCTGGCCCGCAACAGCCGGTAGAATCACGTTTTTAACAGCCTCCCCCTTTTCCATGTCTGCTTGGGTCCTGCCGGATCACATCGCCGATGTCTTGCCTTCCGAGGCCCGGCACATCGAAGAATTGCGTCGAGGCCTGCTCGATACAGCGCGTGGCTATGGCTATGAACTGGTCATGCCGCCCATGCTGGAGTACCTCGAATCCCTGCTCACCGGCACAGGGGAGGCGCTGGACCTGCAGACCTGCAAGCTCATCGACCAGCTGACAGGCCGCACCATGGGTCTGCGTGCAGACACCACGCAGCAGGTGGCCCGCATCGATGCCCATCTTCTCAACCGCAAGGGCCTCACGCGCCTGTGCTACTGCGGCCCCGTTGTCCATGCCCGCCCTGACCGCCCCCGCGCCACGCGCGAGCCGCTTCAGTTCGGTGCCGAGATCTACGGCCACCAGGGCATGGAAGCCGACCTGGAGGCACTGCACCTGGCGCTGGACTGCCTGCGCAGCGCAGGCGTCACCAACATCAATGTCGATCTGGCCGATGTGCGCATCGTGCGCAGCCTGCTGGCTGGCGTGATGGTGGACATGCAGGTGCTGCGCGGCGTGCACGCTGCGCTGGCCGCCAAGGATGCGAGCGAACTCGAGCGCCTCACGCGCGACTTCCCCGTCGCCTCGCGCGAAGGCCTGATGGCCTTGCTGCAGCTGTACGGCGGCATCGAGGTGCTGGACCGCGCCGAGAAGCTGCTGGCCCGCACTGCAGGCGTGCAGCCGCTGCTGGACCAGCTGCGCTGGCTGGCGCAGCGCCTCGAAGGCGTGAGCGTGAGCTTCGATCTGGCCGATCTGCGCGGCTATGCCTACTACAGCGGCACGCGCTTCGCCATCTATGTGCCGGGTGCCAGCGATGCGCTGGTGCGCGGCGGTCGCTATGACGAGGTGGGTGCGGTCTTTGGCCGCAACCGGCCCGCCGCCGGCTTCAGCCTGGACATCAAGCAGCTCGTCGCCGTCGTGCCCGAGCGCCCGCTCAAGGCTGCCATCCGCGCGCCCTGGGGCGACGATCCCCAGGTTGCGGCTGCCATTGCTGCATTGCGCCGGCAGGGCGAGACCGTGGTCTGCGTGCTGCCAGGGCATGAAAGCGAAGTGGACGAATTCCACTGCGACCGCGAGCTCGTGCAGGTTGCCGGGCAGTGGGCCGTGCAAGCCATCTGACGCATTTGTCAATTTCTTCGGATTTCATCGGATTTGAATATGAAAGCTACCAAAGGTCGCAACGTGGTCGTGGTCGGCACCCAGTGGGGTGACGAAGGCAAAGGCAAGCTGGTGGACTGGCTGACCGAAAGCGCCCAGGGCGTGGTCCGCTTCCAGGGTGGCCACAACGCTGGCCACACGCTGGTCATCAACGGCGTGAAGACCGCACTGCACCTGATCCCCAGCGGCATCATGCGCCCCGGCGTGAAGTGCTATATCGGCAACGGCGTGGTGCTCTCTGCCGCCAAGCTGTTCGAGGAAATCGAAGGCCTGGAGAAGGCCGGCGTGCAGGTGCGTGACCGTCTGCGCGTGTCCGAGGCCTGCCCGCTGATCCTGCCCTTCCACTCGGCGCTGGACGTGGCGCGCGAAGCTGCGCGCGAGCAGGGCGGCACCGAGAAGATCGGCACCACCGGCCGTGGCATCGGCCCCGCCTACGAAGACAAGATTGCCCGCCGCGCACTGCGCGTGCAGGACCTCAAGTACCCCGAGCGCTTCGCCACCAAGCTGCGCGAACTGCTGGCCCTGCACAACCACATCCTGGTCAACGTGCTGGGTTCGAAGAACTTCACCTTCGGTGACGCGCTCAAGCCGTACATCAAGGATGGCGAAGTGCAATTCGACGCGGTGTACGAAGAGGCCATGCGCCATGCCGAGCTGCTCAAGCCCATGATGGCCGACGTCTCCCGCGAGCTGAACGCCGCGCACGCCGAAGGCGCCAACCTGCTGTTCGAAGGCGCGCAGGGCACGCTGCTGGACGTGGACCACGGCACCTATCCCTATGTCACCTCGTCCAACTGCGTCGCCGGCAATGCGGCTGCAGGCTCGGGCGTGGGCCCCGGCATGCTGCACTACATCCTGGGCATCACCAAGGCCTACTGCACCCGCGTGGGCGGCGGTCCTTTCCCCACCGAACTGGATTGGGAAAAGGAAGGCACGCCGGGCTGGCACATGAGCACCGTGGGCGCCGAAAAGGGCGTGACCACCGGCCGCTCGCGCCGCTGCGGCTGGTTTGACGCCGCGCTGCTCAAGCGCAGCGCCCAGGTCAACGGTCTGTCGGGCCTGTGCATCACCAAGCTCGACGTGCTCGACGGCCTGCAGGAGCTGCTGCTGTGCGTGGGCTACGAGCTCGATGGCGAGAAGATCGACCTGCTGCCCATGGGTGCCGACGAGATCGCCCGCTGCAAGCCCATCTATGAGTCCATCCCCGGCTGGACCGATTCCACCGTGGGCGTGACCGACTACGACAAGCTGCCGGCCAATGCCCGCCGCTATCTGGAGCGCATCGAGGAAGTGACGGGCGTGCCCATCGCCATGGTTTCGACCAGCCCCGACCGGGATCACACCATCCTGATGCAAAACCCCTACGCCGCTCAGTGAACCACTGGCGGCTGAACCCCAAGATTGAACCAGGAGCCATTCCATGCTGACGGAAGACGGTCAACACCTGTATGTGAGCTACGACGAATACCACGGACTGATCGAAAAGCTCGCGATCAAAGTGCACCAGTCCGGCTGGGAATTCGACACCATTCTCTGCCTGGCCCGTGGCGGCCTGCGTCCCGGTGACATGCTCAGCCGCATCTTCGACAAGCCGCTGGCCATCATGTCCACCAGCTCCTACCGCGCCGAAGCCGGCACGGTGCAGGGCCATCTGGACATCGCGCGCTTCATCACCACGCCCAAGGGCGAGATCGCCGGCCGCGTGCTGCTGGTCGATGACCTGGCCGATTCGGGTCACACGCTGAACGCCGTGATCGCCATGCTCAAGACCAACTACCCGCCGATCACCGAGCTGCGCAGCGCCGTGATCTGGACCAAGGGCCTGTCGGCTTTCACGCCCGACTACTCGGTGGACTACCTGCCGACCAACCCCTGGATCCACCAGCCCTTCGAGCACTACGACACCCTGCGTCCCGAAAAGCTCATGGAGAAGTGGAAGATCTGATCGCCACTGCGCCTTTGGGTGCATGCCAGCGAAGGGAGCCTGTCGGCTCCCTTTTTCGTTGTGGCGGGTATTTCCATGCGCCGTTGTCATGCCTTGATGCAAGTCATGGATTGGCGCGCTTGCCGCGATATCTCGGGCCAACGTCGCGCAAATGTCGGTTTTTTGCACAGCAGCAAAAGCCGATGCCCCAGAGCGTCCGAGGGGCTGATTGGCGCAGCTACACTGCGCAGATTCTCAGAAGGTGGTGCTTTGTGAAACGTCTTTCCGTCGGGCGCTTGAGCGCGGCTGTGGCTTTGGTTGTGGGCGGCGGTGCGCTGGCCTGGCTGGCCGTGGCATCCCTGCCCGGATCCAAATCGGCCCGTGCGGCCTCGGCCACGTCTGCTGCCGTGCAGGCGCAAGCCGCATCGGCCCAGGCGGCCGCCGTTCCTGCCGCGCCTTCCGTTCCCTCGGCTACGGCAGCTCCCGCGGCCCCGGTCGCGCGTGTCACGCCGCCACCGCAGACCCAGGGCCCCACGCCCATCTTTGTGCTCAACTCGCTTGATGCCAACATCAGCATCGTGGACCCGGTCACCTGGCAGGAGACGGCACGCATTCCCACGGGCAAGGAGCCGCATCACCTGTACCTCACGCCGGACGAGAAATCGCTGGTCGTGGCCAATGCGCTGGGCGACACCCTGACCCTGGTCGATCCGCGCACGGGCGAGGTGCAGCGCGTGATCCGCGACATCATCGACCCCTATCACCTGCGCTTCAGCCCGGACATGAAGTGGTTCGTCACGGCGGCCAACCGCCTCAACCACATCGACATCTACCGCTGGGATGGCCAGAACCCGCAGCTGGTCAAGCGCGTGCCCACGGGCAAGACGCCCAGCCATCTCTGGATCGATGCCAAGAGCACGACCATCTATTCCACCATGCAGGACAGCGATGCCCTGGTGGCCATCGACATCGCCACCCAGACCATCAAGGCCCGCGTGCCCACCGGCCCCATGCCGGCCGATCTCTATGGCAGCCCGGACGGCACCAAGCTGTTCATCGGCCTGACCGGCAGCGATGGCGTGGAAGTGTTCGATATCACCGGCCCCGAGCCGCGCAGCGTGGCCCGCATCAAGACAGCCGCTGGCGCCCACGCCATGCGCGCGGCCGGCGACGGCCGCCACCTGTATGTGAGCAACCGCGTGGCCAACACCATCAGCAAGATCGACATGCAGACCAACCAGGTCGTGGCCAACTACCCGGCACCGGGCGGCCCCGACTGCATGGACGTCTCCGCCGACGGCCGCTACCTGCTGGTCAGCTCGCGCTGGGCGCGCAAGCTGTCGGTGATCGACACCGTGGAAAAGAAGGTGGTCCAGCAGGTCAAGGTCGGCAAGTCGCCGCACGGCGTGTGGACGCTGGCCCACGCGCAACGCTGATGGACCGCCGTCTCTTTGCGCAATCGCTGGCCGGTACGGCGGCTTTCGGCCTGCTGCGCCCCGCCTTGGCGGCAGGGCATGGCACAGGCTGTGCCAAGACCGTGTATCTGACCTTCGACACAGGCCACATGGGCATTGCCGACCTGGTGGCCGATGTGCTCAAGCGCCATGCGGTGCCAGTGACGTTTTTCGCGGCCAACGAGCCCACCCAGCAAGGCGATGGCAGCCTGGGCGAGACCTGGGCGCCCTGGTGGCGCGCACGCGCTGCCGAAGGCCATGAATTCGCCTCGCACACCTACGACCACATGTACTGGCGCGGTGATCTGCGCGCCTCGAAGAACGGGCCGGTCACGGGTTTTCGCGTGCGCCCCTCGGCAGGGCCTCGCGCCAACGAGAACTTCACGGTCGATGCGGCAGGCTATTGCGACGAGATCCGCCGATCCGCACAGCGGCTGCAGCAGATCACGGGGCGCAAGCCTCTGCCGCTGTTCCGTGCGCCCGGCGGCAAGACCTCGCCCGCGCTGCTGGATGCCGCGCGGCAGGGCGGCTACATGCATGTGGGCTGGGCCAGCGCGGGTTTTCTGGGCGATGAGCTGCCCAGTGACCGCTACCCGAATGCGCAGCTGCTGGCCCAGGCGCTCAAGAACATCCGCAGCGGAGACATCCTGCTGGCCCATCTGGGCATCTGGTCACGCAAGGACCCCTGGGCACCTGCCGTGCTGGAACCTTTGGTCACGGGCCTGCTCAAGCAGGGGTTCTGCTTCCGCACGCTGCGGGAGCATCCCGACTATCGGGATTGGGTAGCAAAATTCGCATAGTGTCCGCGCGCGCAGCGCGGCGGGCGATGGGAGCGTGGTGTGGACTGGTGGATTCAGTGGTTCGGTAATGCGCAGCAGCGCCTGTTCGAGGGCGTTGTCCAGCCCCTGCTGTTCGGCCTGGGGCAGGCCAGCCTGCTGGAGGACGCCTATGGCGCCACGGGCTGGCTGCTGGTGGGCCTGCTGCAGATCTTCATCATGGTGGCGGTGATCGCGCCGCTGCAATACTGGCGGCCCGTCGAGCCCGTCACCGACCGGCGCGCCATCCACGTGGACATCATCTACACCGTGGTCCACCGGCTGGGCCTGTTCCGGCTGGCCCTGTTCTTCACGCTGGACCCGCTGTGGGACGAGCTCATGGGCCGCCTGCATGTCTGGGGGCTGCCGAGCTTTCACCTCGACGGCGTGTGGCCCGGCGTCACCGACCTGGCCTGGGTCAGCCTGATCATCTACCTGCTGGCCTTCGACTTCCTGGACTACTGGATACACCGCGGCCAGCACAGCATCGGCTGGTGGTGGAAGCTGCATGCGCTGCACCACTCGCAGCGCCAGATGACGGTGTGGAGCGACAACCGCAACCACCTGCTCGACGATGTGATCCGCGACACCATCATCGTGCTCGTGGCCCAGCTCATCGGCGTGGCGCCGGGCCAGTTCGTGGCCATCGTGGCCTTCACCCAGCTCAGCGAGAGCTTCCAGCACGCCAACCTGCGCGTCTGGTTCGGCACCATCGGAGAGCGGCTGTGGATCAGCCCCCGCTTTCACCGCCGCCACCACGCCATCGGCATTGGCCATGAGCCCATGGCGCCCGTGCGCAACAAGAAGGCGCATGGCAACAACTTCGGCGTGCTCCTGCCCTGGTGGGACATGCTGTTCGGCACGGCCAACTTCGAGCTGCGCTTCGATCCCACCGGCGTGCGCGACCAAGTCCAGCCCAATGCCCAGGGCCAGCTGCGCGACTACGGCCAGGGCTTTTGGGCCCAGCAATGGCGTGGGTTCCTAAGGTTGATGGGTCGCGCTTGAGGCTGGGCTCGGGGTATGCTTGCCAGCATGGGCTTGCTACTCGATTCCTTCTGGCGTGCGACGGCGTATTGCCTGCATAAGCGGGTGATTGCATGGTCGCTGTTTCCCTTGCTGTTCATGGCCATCACGGCCTGGCTGCTGGGCTATTTCTTCTGGGCCGATGCCGTCGTCTGGACGGAAGGGGTCCTGCAGGGCGTGGGCTGGCTGCACACCGTCTGGTCCTGGATGGGCGTGCAATCGCTGCCCGAGCTGGTGGCGCCGGTGCTGGTCGTGCTCTCGGTCACGCCGGTGCTGGTCGTGGTCTCGCTGCTGCTGGTGGCGCTGTTCATGACGCCGGCCCTGGTCGAGCTGGTGGCCCAGCGGCGTTTTCCCGCGCTGGAGCGCAGGCAGGGCGCCACCCTGGTCGGCAGCCTGGTGTGGTCCGCAGGCTCTTCGCTGATTGCCTTGATCGCGCTGCTGGTGTCGGTGCCGCTGTGGTTCGTGCCGCCCCTGGTGGTGGTGATCCCGCCGCTGATCTGGGGCTGGCTGACCTACCGCGTCATGGCCTTTGACGCGCTTTCTGCCCACGCCAGCAAGCCCGAGCGCCGCAGCCTTTTCCTGCGCCACCGCCTGGCGCTGATGCTCATGGGCGTGGTCTGCGGCTATCTGGGCGCGGCGCCGGCCATTGTCTGGGCCTCCGGCGTGGTCTTCATCGCGGCCTTCTGGATACTGATTCCGGTGGCCATCTGGATCTATGCGCTGATCTTCGCTTTCTCCTCGCTGTGGTTTGCCCACTTCTGCCTGGCCGCGCTGCAGCGCATGCGCGAGGAGGAACCCGCGCTGCCCGACACCCCCATCGTGCCCTACGCTCCCGACGCGCCGCTCCGAGCCGGCGCGGCCTCTCCCCCCTCCACCCCGCAAGAAAAGACCTCATGACCCTTCAAGTAGGCGCACTCATCATCGGAGACGAAATCCTGTCGGGCAAGCGTGCCGACAAGCACCTTCCCAAGCTGATCGAGCTGCTGGGCGCGCGTGGCCTGTCCCTGGCCCATGCCGAGTACGTGGGCGATGACAGGGCGCGCATCACCGACGCCCTGCGCCGCGCCTTCGCATCGCAGGCCGTGGTCTTCAGCTTTGGCGGCATAGGCGCCACCCCCGACGACCACACGCGCCAATGCGCGGCCGAGGCCCTGGGCGTGCCGCTGGCACTGCACCCGGAAGCCGTGGCCCTGATCCGCGAGCGCATGCGCGATGTGGCCACCGAAGAAGGCAAGCCCTACGAACCCCAGCGCGCCGACAACCTGCACCGGCTGCAGATGGGCAACTTCCCCGAAGGCGCCCGCATCATCCCCAACGTCTACAACA
Organism: Delftia sp. K82; assembly: GCF_002193035.1. Lineage (NCBI taxonomy): Bacteria > Pseudomonadati > Pseudomonadota > Betaproteobacteria > Burkholderiales > Comamonadaceae > Delftia > Delftia sp. K82. Next base: position 894,133 of record NZ_MYFL01000001.1, read on the forward strand.
AGATCCCGGGCTTTTCCTGCTCGGGCGCAATGGGCAAAACGGGTGCAGCGGGCACCGTGCACTTCGTGCCCGGTTTCCCTGTCATGGCCTGGCCCATGGTCGAGTGGGTGCTGGAGCAGCGCTACGCCAAGCATTTCCACAGCACGGTGCAGCGGGAGCATTCGGTCATCGTCTACGGCGGCATGGAAGCCACGCTGACGCCGCTGATGGTGGCCATAGAGCGCGACCACCCGGGCGTCAAGGTGTTCAGCCTGCCCAGTGTGGATGATTCCAAGCACGGCCGGCACATAGAACTTGGTGTCAAGGGCGAAGCTGGTGCCGTCACCAAGGCCTGGCCCACACTGCTGGAAGGCTTGCACTCATTTGGTGCAAGTCTTGGCCCTGAATTGGTGCGCAATATCTGATTTACGGGCCGGTCCCTGAATCTGCACCGATTTGGTGAAGATGCCGGGCGGTGGATCGAATGCCGACAGAGGCCTCAATGTCATCCACAAGCCCTTCCCAAGGCGGCAGAATCACGGGGCTGGCGCGCCAAGCAGGTGCCAGTCTGCAGGCATGCACTCAATGGATGCAGCCTGGCACGCAAACTGCTTAAGAGTATTTATCTTTTTTGATCAGCCAGATTGGCAGGAGAGATCTGATGGCAAAGACCGTTGCAGACGTGTTGAACATGGTGAAGGAGAACGAGGTCAAATTCGTGGACCTTCGTTTTACGGACACCCGTGGCAAGGAGCAGCACGTCACGGTGCCGGTGTCGCACTTCGACGAAGACAAGTTCACCTCGGGCCACGCCTTCGACGGCTCGTCGGTGGCAGGCTGGAAGGGCATTGAAGCATCTGACATGCAGCTGATGCCCGATCCCGCTACCGCGAACATCGACCCCTTCTTTGAAGAGACCACGCTGTTCCTGCAGTGCGATGTGATCGAACCCGGTGATGGCAAGGCCTACGACCGCGATCCCCGCTCCGTGGCCAAGCGCGCTGAAGCCTATCTGAAGGCATCGGGCCTGGGCGACACCGCCTACTTCGGACCCGAACCCGAATTCTTCATCTTCGACGGCGTGCGCTGGAACACCGAACCCGGCAGCACCTTCTACGAAATCGAAGAGTACGAAGCACCCTGGAATTCGGGCGCCAAGTTCGAATCCGGCAACCGCGGCCACCGTCCGCGCAACAAGGGCGGCTACTTCCCCGTGCCCCCCGTGGACAGCACCCAGGATCTGCGCGCCGAAATGGTGCTGCTGCTCGAGCAACTGGGCATTCCCGTCGAAGTGTTCCACCACGAAGTGGCTGGCGCCGGCCAGAACGAGATCGGCACCCGCTTCAGCACCCTGGTGGAGCGCGCCGACTGGACACAGGTCATGAAGTACGTGATCTGGAACGTGGCCAACACCTACGGCAAGACCGCCACCTTCATGCCCAAGCCCTATCCGGGCGACAACGGCTCGGGCATGCACGTGCACCAGTCCGTCTGGAAGGATGGCAAGAACCTGTTCGCAGGTGACGGCTACGCCGGCCTGTCCGACTTCGCGCTGTACTACATCGGCGGCATCATCAAGCACGCCCGTGCCCTGAACGCCATCACCAACCCCGGCACCAACAGCTACAAGCGCCTGGTGCCCGGCTTCGAGGCTCCGGTCAAGCTGGCCTACTCGGCCAAGAACCGCTCGGCATCGATCCGCATCCCCTACGTGGCCAACCCCAAGGGCCGCCGCGTCGAGGCACGTTTCCCCGATCCGCTGATGAACCCCTACCTGGGCTTCTCGGCCCTGCTGATGGCAGGTCTGGACGGCGTGGAAAACAAGATCCATCCCGGCGAAGCCGCGACCAAGGATCTGTACCACCTGCCCCCGGAAGAGGACAAGCTGGTGCCCACGGTCTGCCACAGCCTGGACCAGGCCCTGGAAGCTCTGGACGCGGACCGCTCGTTCCTGACCAAGGGCGGCGTGTTCTCGGACAGCATGCTCGATGCCTACATCGAGCTGAAGATGGGCGAAGTGACCCGTTACCGTCAGGCCGTGCATCCGGTCGAGTACGACATGTACTTCTCGCTGTAAGGCGAGTCGGCAAAAAGGCGGCGCAAGCCGCCTTTTTTGCTTTCGGCCAGGACCTGGGTATGCTGGGCGCGGAACCAAAAGGGGTTGGCCCGCTCAAGAAATGACGTCCAGCCCGGAAGATGGAGCGATACTTGCCCGGATAAGCTGGGCCCTTCCGATCTGGCTACCCGAGGGAATGGAATGAAGAAACTGTTTGTGTCACTGCTGCTGCCCCTGCTGTCGGTGGGAGCCTGGTCCCAGGACGTGATCTACCGCTGCGGCAACGAGTACACCAACAACGTCAGCCAGGCCAAGGCCAAGGACTGCAAGCCGGTGGATGGCGGGCATGTGACGGTGATCCATGGCGGCAGCAAGCCGGCGGCCTCGGGCGGCAGCCAGGCACCGCGCACCTCCGCCGCTCCGGCCGCAGGATCGCCCGCTCCGGCCAAGGTCAACAGCAGCGCCCAGAAGGCCCGCGACTCCGACGCGCGGACCATTCTGGAAAGCGAGCTGGCCCGCGCCCAGGAGAAGCTGACACAGCTGCGTCAGGAGTACAACGATGGCAATCCCCAGCGCACCGCATTGGAGTTGCGCAATCCCCAGGGCTATCTGGAACGTGTCGAGCAGCTCAAGAGCAGCATCTCGCGGCAGGAAGGCGATGTCGCCGGCATCCGCCGTGAGCTGGATCGACTTCCCAAGAACTGACGGGCCCGCGCGGCCCACCGGAGCCCGGCCATGATCCAGGACGACCGGCCGGCGCCCCCGGCCTCCTATCAGGCGCTTGACCTGCTGTGCACGCTGATGACCGTGCTCGACGAGCAGGGTGCCGTGCTTTTCGCCAACGCCGCCCTTGAAAACGCACTGGGCCTGTCGCGCCGCATGCTCGAAGGCAGCGAGCTGGCGGCCTGTTTCACCGAGCCGGCCTTGCTGGACAAGGCCTTGCGTGGCGCCCAGGACAACGACTTCGCGGCCCTGCGCTTCGAGGCCAGCCTGCACCGCGTGGGCGGCGATGCGCTGCCCGTGCACGTCACGGTCTCGCTGGCCGAGCGGCCCGGCCATGTGCTGGTCGAGTTCTGGCCGCTGGAGCAGCAGGCCCGCCAGGACCGCGAGGAGCGGCTGCGCGAGCAGGCCCAGGCACACAAGGAGCTGATCCGCAACCTGGCCCACGAGATCAAGAACCCGCTGGGCGGCATCCGTGGCGCAGCCCAGCTGCTGCAGATGGATCTGGACGCCCCCGAGCTGCGCGAGTACACCGAAGTCATCATCCACGAGGCCGACCGGCTGCAGGCGCTGGTGGATCGGCTGCTGGCGCCGCACCGCCATCCGCATGAGGTGGGCGACGTCAACATCCACGAAGTCTGCGAGCGCGTGCGCTCGCTGGTGCTGGTCGAGCACCCTGCCGGGCTGACCATCACGCGCGACTACGACATCTCCATCCCGGAGTTCCGGGGCGACAGCGCCCAGCTGATCCAGGCTGTGCTCAACATCGTCCAGAACGCGGCGCAGGCGCTGCAGGAGCGCATTGCGGCTGGTGATGCCGAGATCATTTTGCGAACGCGTGTGGCCCGGCAGGTAACTTTTGGTCGCCAGCGCTATCGGTTGGCATTGGAATTGCATGTGATCGACAACGGGCCAGGCGTTCCCGATGCCATCAAGGAGCGGATCTTCTATCCGCTGGTATCGGGAAGGGATGGCGGTTCGGGACTGGGGCTGACGCTGGCGCAGACCTTCGTGCAGCGCCACCAGGGGCTGATCGAATGTGAAAGCCAGCCGGGCCGCACGGATTTCCGCATCCTCATTCCCCTGCCTTGAGGCCCACGGAAGTCAACACTGCAACAAGGGAAGGATGCACCACCAATGAAACCGATCTGGATCGTGGATGATGACCCTTCCATCCGCTTCGTGCTGGAAAAGGCACTGGGCCGGGAAGGCTGGGCAACGCGCAGCTTCATCCAGGCGCGCGATGTGCTCACGGCACTGTCCGATGTCGATGCCGGTGACCCGGCGCGCCAGCCACCCCAGGTGCTGGTGAGCGATATCCGCATGCCCGGCGGCTCGGGGCTGGAGCTGCTCGAGCAGATCCGCGCCCAGCAGCCGGGCCTGCCCGTCATCATCATGACCGCGTACTCCGACCTGGACAGTGCCGTCTCGGCCTTCCAGCGCGGAGCCTTCGAATACCTGCCCAAACCCTTCGACCTGCCCAAGGCCGTGGAGCTGATTCGGCGCGCCGTCGAGGAAAGCCTGCGCGAGGATGTGGCCGAGGCCCAGGCCCCGCTGCAGGCCGAGATGCTGGGCCAGGCGCCTGCCATGCAGGACGTGTTCCGCGCCATCGGCCGGCTCAGCCAGAGCCAGGTCACGGTGCTGATCACGGGCGAGTCGGGCTCGGGCAAGGAGCTGGTGGCGCGCGCGCTGCACAAGCACTCGCCCGTGGCGGGCGGCCCCTTCGTGGCCATCAACACCGCCGCCATCCCCAAGGACCTGCTGGAGTCCGAACTGTTCGGCCATGAGCGCGGCGCCTTCACGGGCGCCCAGACGCAACGGCGCGGACGCTTCGAGCAGGCCGAGGGCGGCACGCTCTTTCTCGATGAAATCGGCGACATGCCCTTCGACCTGCAGACGCGCCTGCTGCGTGTGCTGTCGGACGGGCACTTCTACCGCGTGGGCGGCCACCAGGCCGTCAAGGCCCATGTGCGCGTCATCGCCGCCACCCACCAGGACCTGGAGCAGCGCGTGCGCAACGGCGGCTTCCGCGAGGATCTGTTCCACCGCCTCAACGTCATCCGCCTGCGCCTGCCAGCGCTGCGCGAGCGCAATGAAGACGTGCCCATGCTGGCTCGCCACTTCCTGCAGCAAAGCGCGCGGCAACTGGGCGTGGAGCCCAAGCGCATGGGGGTCGATGCCATGCAGCGGCTGCAGACCTTCGCCTTCCCCGGCAACGTGCGACAGCTGGAGAACATCTGCCACTGGCTGACCGTCATGGCCCCTGCCCAGGTCATCTCGGTCAAGGACCTGCCCCCCGAGGTGCTGGGCGAAGCCGCCCAGCCCGTGGGCGGTGGCAACGTCGGCGTGCCTGCGCCGGCCACGCTGCCGCATGCGCCGGCACCGCTGGCGGAAGAGGGCCTTGGCCGACTGGCAGTGCCCGTGTCCGCGCTGGCCCCGCCGCATGACGCGGCCCTGGCCGCCTCCGACCTGGACTGGGTCCATCTGCTGGGGCAACAGGCGCGCCAGCTGCTGGAGCACACCCACGCCCAGGGGCATGGTGAAGTCTGGGACCAGCTGTCCCGCCGCTTCGAGGCGCAGCTGATCCGCTCGGCCCTGGCCGTCACCCACGGCCGCCGGGTCGAGGCCGCCCAGCGCCTGGGCATCGGCCGCAACACCATCACCCGCAAGCTGCAGGAGCTGGGCATGGACGAGGACGCCTTCGAGTAAGGCAAGCCGGCGGGCGGCCGGGCCCTTGCCTTGGCAAGGGTCCGGCTCCTACAGGCCGGCGCCCGGGGTGCTGACGGGCCGGGCCGCCCGGGCTTGGGACAATGGGGGCCTCTTCGCTGGAACGGCCTACGTCCCGACCTATCGTGCCCACAGTCCTCTCCAACCTCTGGCAAAAAGCCAAGCCCGCTCGTCCGGGCCTGATGTACCCATCGACACCGCGCACGCTTGGCGAGCCGGTCGATGCGTACTGGCATGACCGCTACTTCCTGGAGCCTTACTTCGTTGCAGGGCGTGGTTACGACCAATACCGTCCCGCCTACGCACTGGGCTGGAAAGCGTCACTTGAACCCGAGCACGCGCAGCAGGATTTCGACGATGTCGAATTCGAGCTTGAAGAGCGCTGGGAGCAGGTTCGGGGCAGCAGCCTGCTGCGCTGGAGCCAGGTGCGCGAGGCCGTCGAGGCCTCATGGCTGCAGGCGCGCCAGCGCACGCCCACACAGCCAGTGGCCACCACGCTGGAATTGCAGAGCACGGCCCTGCTCAATGCCGTGCTGGCCCTGGGCCGCCAGGCCCATGCACGCCTGGGTGAATGCATGGATCCCATGCCCCAGGGGCTGATCGGACAGGTGCTGGCGCGGCACTTCAATACTAGCCAGATCCTGGTCGAGGACCTGGAACGTGCCATCGGCTCCAGCGGCGGCGTGGTCCTGCCCGTACGCGACAGCCGTGCCGCACTGCGTCGCAACGCCTTCTGGGACGGGCTGCTGGGCAGGGAAGAGGGCGCGGACTACGTGCTGGACCAGGCCGAGTCCTGCCAGCAGCAATGGCTGAGCGCCTATGAGGCCGCCGAGCAGGTACGTCTGCCCAGGGCGCTCAGCGAGATTCTTCACCGCCAGTCCCTGATGCTGCGCGGCCATATCGAGGCCATCCACTGGCTGCGCCGGTACATGCTGTAGCCGGCTGGCTGGAATTCAGCCCAAGGTCACGACCACGGGCGCGTGATCGCTGGGCTGCGGGTTCTTGCGCGGCGCACGGTCCACGCTGCAGGCGCTGACGCTGGGGCGCAATGCCTCACTGACCAGGATGTGGTCGATGCGCAGGCCCCGGTTCTTCTGGAAACCCAGCATCCGGTAGTCCCACCACGAATAGCTTTTCTCGGGCTGGTCGAACATGCGGAAGGCATCGGTCAGGCCCAGCTGCAGCAGCGCCTGGAAATGCGTGCGCTCTTCCACCGTGTGGTGGATCGTGTCCTTCAGGCCGATGGGATCGTAGGAGTCGCGGTCCTCGGGCGCCACGTTGAAGTCACCCACCAGCACCAGGCGCGGGTGGGTCGCCATTTCGCTTTTCACCCAGTCCTGCAGCGCCTGCAGCCAGCGCATCTTGTAGGCGAACTTGTCGGTGCCCGGCGCCTGCCCATTCACGAAGTAGCCATTGATCAGGCGCACCGGGCCGCCTTCGGCATCGAGGGTGGCGGCAATGATGCGGGCCTGCTCGTCATCCAGGCCCGGAATATTGCGCACCACGTCGTGCACCGGCGTGCGCGTCAGCCAGGCCACGCCGTTGTAGGTCTTCTGCCCATGGCTGACCGCGTGGTAGCCGGCCTCCTGCAGCGCCTGCAGCGGAAACTTGTCGTCGGTGAGCTTGAGTTCCTGCAGCGCCAGCGCATCGACAGGGTTGGCCTGCAGCCAGGCCAGCACCTGCGGCAGGCGCACGGACAGGGAATTGACGTTCCAAGTGGCGATTTTCATTTGAAGAATGGTCCTTTGATTTGATTGTCGCATCACGGGTGGCAAGGCTACGATCCCGATGCTGATCTGCCTGGAGAAGCTTTTGGGAGGGCACATCAGAACCGTCACACTCCATCGACAAGACTATTCAAGATGATGAACTGGCTCTCACAAGCCGCGCCCTGGCTGGCGCTGCTGGGCGCGATTCCCTTGCTGTATGCGCTCTCGCTGCTGCTGGCCACTTTGAACTGCATGCGCCTGCGCCTGCGTGCTGCGCCCATGGCCGTGGTGGAGCGCCAGGCGCTGGAGCCCGAATCACGGGCGGTGCTGGATGCCATGCAGCCGGAGTTGCAAGCCTTGGGCTTCACCTGGTGTGCCAGCCTGCAGGGCACGCATCCGCAGGCCATGGATCCCGACCTGCCTCTGGAGGTGGACTTGTTCGTCCATGCCGACGGGCGGGCCTGGGCGATGGTCCAGGCCGAACAGGCGGGAAGCGCCAGGCATGGCCGCACCGTGGGCTCCGTGACCTGGCTCACATTCTTTGCCGACGGGCGCAATTGGATGGGCTTCAATGGCCTACCTCAGACAAGCCTGCCTGCGCCGCCCGGCTGGACCTACCTGGACGATGCCCAGCCCGATACCGCATCGGCCTGGGCCGCCTACGCCGAGCGCCTGTCCGGCGACCGGGCTCCCGTGGTCCAGGGCCTTGACCAGGCGTTACAGCGCCTGGATGAGTGGGGCCGGAGCCAGGTCCCTGCACTGGTGGCCCAGGGCCGTGCGCTGCCTGCCGGGCCCGGATTCTGGCGGCTCAGCTGGCGCGAGTCGCTGCGGCTGGCCTGGCGTGCCTTGCGCCAAGTGCGCAAGGAAGACAGGGCGGTGCCCGCCAGCCCATCTGCCGACGCATGCCTTCATGGGCCGCAGGTCCGGCAAGTGTCCGAGGCGCTGCGCTTTCGCTACCAGAAAGCCGTGCAGCGCGGGCTGGGCATGGCGCACAACCGCCACCGCAGTTTCTGGATCACGGCGGCGCTGTTCCTGGCAGCAGGCGCCGTGCTGTTTTCATGGGACATGGCGTGGATGCTTCTGGTGGTGATCGCCGTGCATGAAGGAGGGCATTGGCTGGCCATGCGTTGGGCGGGCTACCAGCGGCAATCCGTCTTCTTCATTCCTGGCCTGGGCGGCATGGCCACCGGAGAAAAGGCGGACGCCACGCCGCTGCAAAAAGTGGGCGTCTATCTGGCCGGTCCCATGCCTGGGCTGTTGCTGGCTGTGGGAGCGCTGGCTGCCGTAGGCTGGGGCCTGGTCCCGCAGCCACCCGCCTGGACCATGCAATTGCTGCTGCTGACCCTGGTCGTCAATGCCTTCAACCTGTTGCCCCTCACGCCGTTGGATGGCGGCCGCGTGGTGGAGAGCCTGCTGTTCGCTCGCCTGCCCGCAATGCGGCTGGTGTTTGCACTGGCGGGCATGGCCGCGCTGGGTGGGCTGGCCTGGTTCAGCCGGGACCCCCTGATCGCCATCCTCACCGGCGTGCTGCTGATGGGGCTGCCTTGGCAATGGCGGGTGATGCAACTGGAGCGGGCCGTGCATCGCACCCTGCACACGCTTCCTCAACAGCAGGCATGCCAGGCCCCGGTCAGTGAGGCCGATGCCGTACACCGCGCATTCGGCGTGCTGCAGCAACCCGCTTTTGCGCGCTGGCCGTTTGTCCGGCGCGCGGCCGTTGCAGGCGCGCTGCTGCCTGCCTTGCAATCGCGTGCGCCCGGTTGGGCCGAAGGCGCAGCGGGCCTGGCAATCTACCTGGCCTGCCTGCTGCTGCCGGTGGCCATGGTCATGGGCATTCATCAAGCTGCGCCGCAGGGGCGGCAGGTTCTTGCTGCGCTGTGGGATGTGGAGCTGTCTGCCCGCCGTGATTACGTACCGGAGCAGCACCTGGCCGAGATCGAGGCCCGCCTGGCCCAGGCCGACCAACTGCCCCCGTCTGCCCAAGAGCAACGGGTGGAGATCTACCTGGAGGCCGCCCGGGAACTGCAACTCATGGACGACCATCCTCCGGCCGAGGCGCGCGCCAAAGCGCTTTACCAATCGGCCTGGGCGATGACGCAGTCCCGGGCACAGAGTGATCTGCAGCGTGCCCATGCATTGAAAGGCATGGCCGACACGGCGGATACCGCCGAGCAGGCAACGAATTTGCGCCAGCAACTGGTGGCCGACCTGCAGGACGTGCAAGGTCCTGCACGCCGGGTGCTGGCCAGCGTGCAGGAAGTTCTTGCGTTCTGGGGACCGCCTGATCAGACCGTGGCGCAAAGGCTTGATCGGATGGTGCAAGCCGTGGAGATCCGCCGCGCCGACGCCGATGCGCCGGACGATTTCCTGCTGCTGCACGCGCGCATCAAGCTCGCCCGGTTGCTGGATGCCAGCGGCCACCCCGAAGCGGCGCAAGCTCAGTTGCAGGCCAATGTGATCGCGCTCCAGGCCGCGCTTCAGGCAGCGCCGCAAGCTGCGCATGCCGTGACTGCGGATTCGGCTCAGCGCCGTGAATGGAAAATCTTCTCATTGATGCAGGCCGAAACCCTGCATGCCCGGTTCATGGCCGAGCACGGCCAGACTGGCGCTGCCGTGGCACTGGCCCGCCAAAGCGTGGAGCGCATCCCGCCGAAGAAGGCCGGCCACTACGCCTCCCAGGACAGCTGGATCGCCTGGCTCTGGATTGCCATAGGCATGGGTGATGCCGCTGAAGTGCGCCAGGCCCTGGCACAACAGCTGCCTGCACCCCGTGCATATGCCGAAATCGAAATCGCCCAGGCCCGGCTGGCCGCCGCGCAACTGCTGAACGACGATGCCCTGCGCCTGCAGGCACTGGCCGCGTTGCAACCGCTGTCCCAGGCGCGCCACGTTGCGCTTTGCAGGAGCCCGCGCGTGGCGCGCGACCTTCATAGCGACTGGCAAAACCTGGAGCGCAGGCTCCAGCACGAGTCTGCGCAGGCCGCAGGACTTTGCCCCCGATAGGTATCGTCGGGGAGGGCGCGCGCATGCCGGCAGCGCAGGGCCAGCTATCCGCAGGCCCTGATGAAACCCCACCGAAAGAGAGAGCGCCGGGCCCTGCCCGCAGCATACGCAAATGCTTGATCTACTCGTCATTCACGCCACGCTGCGGCAGCGCGGCTGTCAGCCCTGGCTTCGGCCAGCGTATCGGCATGCGGGGCCATTGACGTGATGGGGCCTGCCTCGCCACGACCTTCATGGCACTGGGCAGACCTTGAATCAGATTGATCTGATTTCATCTCGGATGAAAGGTGTCTACGATTGAAAATTTACCAAGGAAATGCGGCCTTGGAATTTTTTTATTATCCGGGGGTATTCAAAATGCATATATTCATAGGTGCTTTTTGCAGAATAAACAAGGCTGTCATGATATTTATTTTTGCAATGATGGCCACCTCCGCATGGTCCGCATGCGCAATTGAAAATACAACTGATGGGTCAGGCTATTACAAGTATGTGTTCAGTAATTTCAATCCTCCAGAATTCAATCCCAATGTGGCCAAGAACACGGTGATTTACTCAAAAACCGCTGTAGCGGTAATAAGTAATGGGCTTGGCGCTAGATTGATGAATTGTGATCCATCGGTCACGGGCTATCTTGTAGGTAAATCTACACCAGTCAATAATATATACCCGACGACAGTCGAGGGTATTGGCATGAGGGTTTCGACTAGATATGGTGCTGCGCCTGTAAGTGGTTTGGGGTATTCCAATCACTCCGGATCTTTTGCATATACACTTATCGATGTCAAAGTTGAGTTGATCAAGACCGCAGATGGCGATATCACTGCAGGTGGCGTGCTGGACAGCGATTTCCTGTACGAACGCGCGAATGATGCATTTGGCCAGATTCTCGCTCAATACAACTTTTCCTCGCCCGTCGTCCTCCGGCCCAAGGTGCCCACCTGTACCCCACAGGCGCCGGAGCCCGTGCGCATGGCCCAGACTGTCACTCAAAAACTCACCTCAATCGGCTCAACCGGTGCTCCCCGCTCCTTCCTCATCTCGTTGTTGTGCAAGGGCGGCATCCCAGGTTCGTTGACCAACGCCTATGTCACGCTGACGGATGTGGCAAATCCTGGAAATATCGGGAATGTTTTGACCCTGTCCAAAACCTCGGTGGCAAAAGGTGTGGGAGTCCAGATTCGCAAGGATGGCCAGACACTGGGCTTTGGCCCGGACTCCAATGCTGCCGGCAACAGGAATCAATGGTTTGCAGGGGCTGTTGCCTACGGGCAGGAGCGGTTGGATATCCCGCTGACGGCGCGCTATGTCAAGACCGAAGAGAACGTGACCATAGGCAGTGCCAATGCGGCGGCGACCTTCACCATCAGCTACCAGTAGTTCCCCCTGATCCCTTGCGCTTTCGGTCTGACCGCTGGCAGGCCATTCAGCGTGGTCAGGCAAGTCTGCGGGTGCGCGGCCATGCCCGCAGAATACGCAGATGCTTGATCTACTCGTCATTCACGCCACGCTGCCCGACGGCCGCCAGGACATGTCCATCGCCGTGCAGGGCGAGCGCATCGTCGAGGTCGCGGCGGGCCTTTCAGCGCCTGCCCACCAGGTGGTCGATGCACAGCACCAGTTGGTGTCGCCTCCCTTCGTCGATCCGCATTTCCACATGGATGCCACGCTGAGCCACGGCCTGCCGCGCGTCAACCGCAGCGGCACGCTGCTGGAGGGCATTGCTCTGTGGGGCGAGCTCAAGCCGCTGCTCACGGCCGAGGCGCTGATCTCGTGCGCGCTGGAGTATTGCGACTGGGCGGCGGCCAAGGGGCTGCAGGCCATCCGCAGCCATGTGGATACCAGCGATGCCCGCCTGTTGGCCGTCGATGCGTTGCTGGAGGTCAAGCGCCAGGTGGCTCCCTATATCGACCTGCAGCTGGTGGCGTTTCCGCAGGACGGCGTGCTGCGCTCGCCCGGCGGCGTCGCCAACCTGCGGCGGGCGCTGGACAAGGGCGTGGACGTGGTGGGCGGCATTCCCCACTTCGAGCGCACCATGGCCGAGGGTGCCGACAGCGTCAGGCTGCTGTGCGAGCTGGCGGCCGAGCGCGGCCTGCTGGTGGACATGCACTGCGACGAGTCCGACGACCCGCTGTCGCGCCACATCGAAACCCTGGCCTTCGAGGCGCAGCGCCTGGGCCTGCAGGGCCGCGTGACGGGCTCGCACTGCACCTCCATGCACAGCATGGACAACTACTACGTGAGCAAGCTGCTGCCGCTGATCGCAGAAAGCGGCGTGGCCGTGATTGCCAATCCGCTGATCAACATCACGCTGCAGGGCCGCCAGGACAGCTATCCCAAGCGCCGCGGCATGACGCGCGTGCCCGAGCTGCTGGCCGCAGGCGTCAACGTGGCCTTCGGCCATGACTGCGTGATGGACCCGTGGTACGGCATGGGCTCGGGCGACATGCTGGAGGTCGCCCACATGGGTCTGCATGTGGCGCAGATGACCAGCCAGGACGGCATGCGCGACTGCTTCGACGCCGTGACCACGCGCGCGGCGCGTGTGATGCACCTGGACGGTTATGGCATCGAGGCCGGCTGCGATGCCAGCTTCGTGCTGCTGCAGGCGCGCGATGCGGCCGAGGCGATACGGCTGCGCGCCACGCGCCTGAAGGTGTTCCGCAAGGGCCGGTTGCTGGCCGAGGCGCCTGCTGCAACGGCTGCGCTGCATCTGCCGGGCCGCCCGGCAAGAATCGACTGGCGCCGCTGAACCGGCGCTGAACTGCCGCTGCGCTGGCGCCGGCCTCAGGCGCCGGCCAGGCTGGCCTCGCGCACGATGGTCTGCAGAGCCACCAGGTCCCTCACCACCAGACCCTGGGCTTCCACGCGAATGCAGTTGTCGCGCTCCATGCGCTTGAGTTCCTGGTTTACGCGCTGGCGCGAGGCGCCCAGCAACTGGGCCAGCTCCTCCTGCACCAGTTGCAGGCCTATGCGCAGCTCGCGCGGGTCGTCCAGCACCTGTGTGCCGTAGCTGCGCGACAGGTGCAGCAACTGCTTGGCCAGGCGTGCGCGCAGGGGCAGGGTGTTGAGGTCTTCCACCAGCCCGTAGGTCTGGCGTATGCGGTGGGCCTGCAGGCGCAGCAGGGCGTCGTAGAACTCCACATGCGTGGCCAGGATGGCGTGAAAGCTCTCCTTGTCCACGCACAGCAGCGTGGTGTCCCCGTGGGCATAGGCATCGCGCGTGCGCGGCTCGTCAAGAAAGGTGGACATGGCACCGAACCAGGCACCCGGCTCCACATAGGCCAGCGTGGTCTGCCGACCCGACAGGCTGGTCGAGCTCATGCGCACGGCGCCCTGCGCACAGGCATACCACCTGTGCGGCACATCGCCGCGTGCATAGATCAGTGCCCCGTCCTTGAGCCGCCGGACCGTAGTCTGGCGCAGGATGTCATGGCGCAGCGAGGGCGAAAGGCTGCAGAACCACTGGCCGGAATTGATGGCCTCGCGCTCGGCGGGGGTGAGCATGGGCTCGTGGGTACTCGTTTGCAAACCGCTTGTCTCCAATCGGCCGCAATTTTAGGGCGTGCGGACCGTGGGGAAGGCCTGCGCAGGCCTTGGCTGTGGCGCGATCACGGTTAGGAGGTATTGGAGCGGCCGCCTGCGGGCTGCAGCCGCTCCATACAGGTCAGTGTGACTTGCTGCGCGGGCGGGGCCTGTGCATTGTCAGGGCGGCTGCTGCCAGCATCAGTGCCAGCAGTATCCACTGGCTCCATTGAGATAGCGTGGGAATGGCGGCAGGGCTGCCGCCCGCAGTGGCCGTTACCACGGCGATGCCGCCTGGGTCGCTGATGAAAGCATTCACATCCATGTCGTCATCGCCGTGCTTGCCGTCCTCGATGGTCAGTGTCACGGTTTTCCCCGAGAACTGCGCACCGGTGAAGCGGTACCAGTGCGGCGCGGGATTGTCGGACGTGGCGCCGTACTTCCAGTATTGGGCGCCGGCAGGCAGATCGTTCGGGAAGGTCAGCGTGAGGCTGAGTGTGGACCCCGGCGAGCCATTCATTACGGTGAAATCGAACAGGCCGAACGGGAATTGCAGCTGGGCTGGTGGTGCCTCTGCAGGAGACCTGGTATGTCCCTGCAGCGGGATGAAGCCCGGCGTTTGCGACGGCCCCGTGCCCAAGGGCGTGAACACCCAGTGGCTTCCTGTCGCGATCTGCGCGGTGGCTGTCGCGCCGCCCGCGGCACCTGTCAGGGAACTCACGGTGTGAGGCGGCAAGGTGATCGTGAAGGTCTGGTTCACGGGCGTTGCTGCGGCGTACTCGGCATCGCCGGCCTGGCTGGCCTGCAATGTGCATTCGCCCGTACGCATCAGGCGCAGCGAGGTGCCCGTGACCACGCAGGTCTGAGGGGTGAGGCTGCTGAAGCTGATCGGCAGGTTGGAGTTGGTGCCGGCGGCGTTGGCCAGAGACAGGGCCTCGGGGCTCAGATAGCGCAGGGACGAGAAATCGAAGGTGATGTTCTGGATTGCCTTGCCGACTGCAATCTGCACTGAGGCCGTTGCCTGTGCATGGTTGGCATCGGCCGCCTTGGTTGCCGTCACCGTACAGCTGCCTACGGCCGTGCCGGTGACGGTATCGCCCAGCAGGGAGCAGTTGCCTGAGCCGGCGGTCAGCGCGAAAGTGACGGCTCCGCTTCCGCTGCCACCTGTGACCGTGACCGTGCTGGAGGCACCCTTGGCAATGCTGCTGGGCGAAGCCGCCACGGACAGCGCAGCCTGGCTCGCCTGAGACACTGTCACCGAGGCGCCTGCCGTGGCCTCTTCATGGTTGGCGTCCGCTGCCTTGGTGGCCGTGACCGTGCAGGCTCCGACCCCCTGGCCTGTGAGCGTGGACCCCGTGATGCTGCATGGGCCGCCGACGCTGAAGCTCACCGCGCCTGTGCCCGAGCCACCCGTGGTGGTCAATTGCGACGTACCGCCAAAGTTGATGGCCGCCGGATTGGCCTGGACGGCCAGTGCTGCCTGTCCCGCCTTGGTCACGGTGACCGTGGTGCTGGCGCTGGTGGCCTGGTGGTTGATGTCAGCGGCCTTGGTGGCCGTGATGGTGCAACTGCCGGCGCCCGCGGTGGTCAGCTGGTTGCCGGTCACCGTGCAGAACTGGGCGCCATCGGTCACCGCGTAGGTGGTGGCACCGGTGCCGGACCCCCCCGTGGTCGCCAGCGTTGCCGTGGCGCCGAAGGCCAGCGTCGAAGGCGTGGCCTGCACGCTCAGGGTGGCCTGGGCTGCAGGGGTCACGGTCACCACGGTGGTGGCCAGCGTGTCCTGGTAGTTGGCATCGCCCAGCTTGGTGGCGGTCACTGTGCAGGAGCCCGTGCCTTCCGCAGTGAGCGTGTTGCCGTTGACGGAGCAAAAGGCGGCTCCATCCGTGATGGAAAAGCCCACGGCGCCGGACCCTGTGCCGCCACTGGTTGACAGCACGGCCTTGCTGAAGGCCGCCAGCGTGCTGGGTGTTGCCGTCGCCGTCAGAGCAGGCTGCTGGGCCTTGATCACCGAGATGTCCACGGTGGTCATGGCGGCCAGGTAGCTGGCGTCTCCCGCCTTGGTCGCCGTCACGGTGCAATCGCCCACGGCCGTGGCTGTGACCGTGTTGCCTGTCAGGGCGCAATAGGCCGCGCCTGCGGTTACGGCGTAGCTGATGGCGCCTGCGCCAGAGCCGCCGTTGGTGCTCAGCGTGGTGGTGCTGGCATAGGGCAGGGTCTGGAGTGCTGCACTTGCCGTCAGTGCAGCCTGCGGGCTCTTGTCATTGGTCAGCGAGAACGAGGTGCTGGCCGCCCCTGCCTGCGCCGTCACGGTATAGCTGCCGGCGAACAGGTTGGCCGTGGCACTCAGCGATGCGATGCCCTGGGCGTTGGTCGTGACCGAGGTTCTTGTGGCAAAGGTGGTGGATGGCCCCGATGCGGCAGGCGCATTGAAGTCCACCATGATGCCGGCAAGCGGCTGGTCGTCGATGTCGGTGACCTTGACCGCCAACGGCGTGGCAAAAGGCTGCTGGATGCGGGTGGACTGTTGAGAGCCAGTGAGCACCGCCATGGCCGCAGGTGGGCCGAAAGGATCGATGCGAAATACCAGACCATTCGAAAGGCTCGCGTTTGCGCTGAGGGCGCTGTTCGCAGGGTTGGTCAGGCCGTTGGTGCCCGATGTGGTGGTGGCGCCGCCCACGGAAAGAAGGGTCCTGCCCTGCACATTGGTTGCGGCCAGGCTGCGCATGGCCTCGTTTTCCGAGGTGCCCAGGAACCCTGCATAGTTCCAGTTGTTCGGATCGCTGGTTGCGATGCTGACCAGGAAGCCGTCCTGCTTGCCTCCTGGCGTGGTGGACAGGCCGCTTTGTGCCTTGACGGGAAAGCCTGCTCCATTGCTGGTGCTGCCCGTGGCGAACCACTGCACGCCGTCGCCGGCCAGCCCTTCCACGCTGTCGTAGCCATTGCCACCCAGGTAGGTGGCGTCCAGCACCTGGTCTCCTGATGCATTCAGACGCAGCACAAAGCCGTCCATGCCGGTGCTGCGCGCGGTCTGCGGCCCTAGGCCCTTGCGCAGTCCGCCGTTGTCGGCGGGAAAGTTGTCGGACCCGGTCTCCCCGCCCACGAGCAGTGAGCCGTCATACATCAGGTTCAGGGCCAGTGCACGGTCCGCACCGGCGCCCGAGCCTGTCAGCAGCGTGAAGTAGTCGAAGGCGCTGCCGTCGGCCCGGATCTTGGCGACGAAGCCGTCTGATCCATCGATGGCGCGCGAATTGATTAGTGTCCTGAGGCCCGTGGCGCCCGGCATCCCCGAGACAGAGTCGGTAGCGCCAGCCACATAGGCCGCGCCGGTGCCGTCCACGGCAATGGCATATCCGATGTCGGCGCCGCCGTCGCCGCCGATGTATCCGGCGTACTCCAGCCCGCTGCCTGAAGCGTCGATGCGGGCCACGAAGGCATCCCGCATTTCTGACTGCGCAGGGCCGGAGCCGTGGTTGAGCTGCGGTCCGTTCACGGCAGGAAAGCCTTTGCCTTCCGTGAATCCGGTCACATAGACCCGGCCAAGGGTGTCCAGAGCCAGGGCATTGGCCTGATCGTCACCCGTTCCACCAATCAGGCCCGAATACAGAATGCCGGCACCGTCTGGTGCCAGGCGCATGACGAAGGCATCCCTATCCGTCGTGCTCTTGCTGCGCCGAAAGCGTTGGTTGGCATCTGTGCCAAGCAGGGGGAAGCCGGTGGATTCCGTGCTGCCCGCCAGGTGGATGCGGTTTTGTATGTCCACGGCCAGGCCGTTGCAGGCGTCGTCTTCCGATCCGCCCACATAAGTGACGCTCATGGGGACACCCTTGGGATCGAATCTGACGACGAAGGCATCCTCGCCACCTTTGCTGCTGCCCGCGTTGGGCAGGTCGGACGATTGCGTCACGCCACAGGCGTAGGTGTTGCCGTCGCTGTCTCGCGCCACGGCGTTGACCTGGTCGGCCGAGTTGCCTCCGACCAGGCCCGAGTAGCCGGTCCAGGCCGGATCGATGACCAGCGGCAGGCCTTTGTCATGGCTGCCCAGCTCAAAGCCCACGCGCCAGGTGGTGGCGTCTACCTGCTCCAGCCGATAGCGGGCGGGCACGTCCACGCGGCCATTGCCCCGGGGTTGGTAGACCAGCGGTGCATCGTCGGTGAAAAGGTCGTTGCCTATGCTCCACTGCAGCGCTCCCGTGGGCAGGATGCGTGCATCCGTCGCACCTTCCACGCGCAGCCAGACCTGTGCGGCATCGGCACCAGGAGCCAGTTCAAACTGGTACTTCAGACCGCCGGGCTCGCCCTGGAAAACGGCATCAATGCCTGGCCAGACGCTGCGGTAGCCCAAGGCGCCGAAGCTGCGCAGGCCCGTGCGCCATTGCGCGGCTTCGCCGACCAGCCAGTGGTAGAGCGTGGGCGAAGGGTGCAGGCCCTGCGGGGCCGACATCGATGCGTTCTCGAAGCTGTAGCGCAGGCGCGAATCCGGGCGCAGGCTCAGGCTCCGTGCCACGCCGGATGCGGCCGCCGACCGGCCTTGCACGCCGTTGGTCTGGCCGGGCAGGTCGATGCTCATGCCTTGCGCATCGAAACTGATGCGCTTGCCTGCGGCCATGGCGCGAAAGCCGGCACCGGGTATCTCTATGAAGCGGTTGTCCCTGCCGGAGAATTCGCGTTGGACCAGGGGATCGGCCTGGACCCCCGTGGTCAGGGCCAACATGGTCAGGGCCGCAATGGAACTGCGCATAGGTGTACTCAGCTCCGTGCGGGGAAGATGCCCTGCAAGGCGATGATGAAGTTCATGACTAGGTAGGGCGGAAGATTGTTGTGTGGCTGGCTGCCGCCCGCAGGTTGAGGGGGAGCCATGGTGACCGCAGAGGTGTTGGAGGCTGGCGCGATGTAGGGGCGCGTCGGTGCGGTGCCCAGGACGGCGCCTGCCGGGCTTGCTACAGCGGGATCCGCAGGCGTGCCCGCTCGGGCCAGATGGCTGTGGACGGGAATTTCCGATGCCTGCAGCGTCACGGTTTCAACACCGCCGGATTCGCCCAGATCGCGCAGTGACAGTCCAGGTCCTTGGCCCGGGTGCATGGGCATGCGGCCCTGCAAGTCGGGAAGCGCGAAGTTGGACTTGCCATCTCCACCATATGCCGTTCCCAGCAGGGAAAACAGCGCCGTGTTCTGAGAAAGCGGTATGAGCTGACCATCGCAAAAGGCCCAGCCCTTGGGTGCGAAGTTGAACCCGCCAAGGCGGATTTCGGCGACGAAGGGATCGGACATGGTCTTCAGGTCTGAGAAGGAAAGAGGCCTTGCATGGCCATGCAAAAGCTCAGTGCCAGATAGGGCGGCATATTGAGGTGTGGCTGGCTGCCGCCCACATTGGCCAACAGGGCGGGCATGGTCGTATTGCCGCTTTGCGCATAGTGGCCGCGCGCCGCTGCAGGCAGGTTGCCGTTGCCCGATGTCGCCTGGCCCGTGGTGCCGGAAGCGGCCATGGCGTGGCTGTGCTGCGGTATCTCTGGCAGGGTCAGGGTATGGGCTTGCTCGCCTGCTCTCTCTCCCAGCGTATGGCCGGCTCCCATGTGCATGGGCATGCGGCCGCGCAGGTCGGGCAGTGCAAAGTTGGTCTGCCCGTTGCCACCGTAGGTCGTGCCCAGCAGCGAGAACAGTGCCTGGTTCTGGTTGATGGGCAGCAATTGCCCATTGCAAAGGGCCCAGCCTTTGGGGGCGAAGTTGAAGGAGAAGACGCGAACCTCTCCGAGAAAAGGGGTAGACATCAGGTGGGTAAGGGATAGATGCCGAACAGCGAGATGATGAAGTTCACGCAAAGATAGGGCGGCATATTGGTATGCGGCTGTGACCCTCCTGCTGAACTCACCATCGATGTAGCCATGTACGTGGCGGGGGCGCCGTTCACAAAGGCCTTGTGATCCCTGTGCTTGGCAAACACTGCGTCGGCGGGCGAGGCCAGAAAGCCGGTGCCGGAGGAAGCGGGAACGCCGTGCGTGTGGGCTGGAATCTGATTGACGGTCAGCGTGACCTCTTCGACTCCAGCGGCCTGGGCCAGCGTGAATTCGTTGCCTACGTGCAGGGGGATGCGGCCACGCATGTCTGGCAGGGCGAACGTGCTTTGGCCATCACCGCCGTATGTCGTGCCGATCAGATTGAAAAGGGTTTCGTATTCAGAGATGGGCAGGAGCTGCCCTTCGCAGAACATCCAGCCTGATGGCGCGAAGTTGCCGGCAAACATCCGGATTTCCCCAACGTAGGGTTGAGCCATGGCAAAGTGGGGTGAAGTTAGAAAACGTTAATAATTGCAAAATAGTTTAGTATGCCAATCTGTTGCGCAGCAAAAATATTTTGCTGCCGTTGCTTTGGCAGGAAGGGCCACGATGAAGACAGGACGCCGTGCTTTCATGCAGGTTGCAGGGGCCTTGCCCGCTGCAGCGGCTGCTTCCAGCATTCCGATGGGCGTCAGCGCTGTGGCCATGGAGTTGCGCCGCAGCCACTTTCAGCCGCTGCTTGGCCACAATTTCTCGGTCGCCGGGGAAGCGGCTGAGTTACGTTTGGTTGCGCTGAGCGCGCTGCCGCACGCTCTGCAGAGTGACCGGTCTTTCAGCGCCCTGTTTGAGTTGTCCCGCCCAGGTGCCTTGCCACAGAACACCTGGGAAATCGCTCACCCGGCTCTGGGACGCCACGCTGTCTTCCTGAGTCCCAGCGACGCGCAAGGCGGTCTGCTGGAAGCCGTGTTCAACCGCGGCTGAGCGCCGCGGTCCTGCGCATGCGCAGGTAGATGCCTTCCTGGTCCTGCTCGACAAAGCCCAAACGCGTATACAGGCGCCGGGCTGGATTGTTGGCTTCCACGAACAGCTGCATGTCGCGCCCTTCTTGATCTGCCCAGCCGGCCAGCCATTGCATGAGGGCCGTGCCCAGTCCCTGGCCTTGAACAGCGGCGTCGAGCGAGATGTCCATCACTCCCAATGGCCCGGGTGCGAGATTGAGGTAGAGCCGGCCTATAGGCAGACCTGCCCTCTCGATCACGAAAAACGCGCTGTGTGCGTAGTGCTTGCGGTAGTGCTGGTCCTGCAAAGCGAACTGCGAATCGCAGAAGGCATGCTTTTCAGCTTCGCTCCAGGGCACGGGCGCCAGTTCGGCAGCGCGTACCTGGCGGTACAGGGCGCGGAGAAAAGCGTAGTCGGCTTCTTCGGCCAGGCGCAGCCGCACATCCTCCAGATTCAGCGGTGGCAGCTCGGGCACGAACGGCTCAGACGGCATGGGAAAAGCAGGCCTCGTAATCGACATGGCCTGCCGACTGCGCAATGGGCGTGATGAAGATGGCGTAGTCACCGAGCTGCGCATGGCGCACGCGGTAAGTGCGCTGCGGCAGCTGCGGCTGGCGCGGACCGCGAAACACCAGGGAGAACTGCCGCATGCCGGGTGTATCGGTCGATGTCTGCGTTGCGCCGAGCACTTGCATATCGATGCCGATGGTGTGCTCGCCTTCGCGCATGAAGAAGCTCACGGTCTGCTGGGCCAGGGCCTGTGCGTCGCTCCATTGCAGGATTCGGGCGTAGAGCGCGTCGTCAATTTCGAAGTTCGCAGAGCTTGGTGCAGTCATTGGTGTAGAGGGGGCATGTCGTTGGCGGCAGCCAGCATAGCCCAGGCTTTCGTTTGCTGGTGGCGGAACCCGCTGCTGTAACTGATTTTGGTGACTTGTTAAAAAGTACGGGTGCATGCAACATCGCGTTCAATAGCCATTGCGGCATTTTCTCCATTCATTTTCGTTTCCCCTTTTTATGCATCAAGCCTTTCGAGTCTTTTCATTGAGTGCGCTTGCCTGTGCGACTTTGTTTGCTTTTCCTCAATCGCATGCGCGGGAACTTGCCTCCATTGATGCCTTGGCGGACGCGCCGTTGCTTGTGCACGCCCAGTCTGCCCGCGCGACTGTTCTGCCTGAGCGAGTGCAAAAGCTCTCACGAGAGGAGCGTCTGGGCTTGCCCACCTTTGTTCAGTTGCGTACGGATCGCACGGATCGCAGTGGCGAGGTACGGGCCCAGGCTGCGGCAGTCGACGCGGAAGGCGCGGCACGGCGTGAACTCAAAGCCGTGGCGGATCTCTACGGTCTGACTTCCCAGGAGGTGGATGCAGCGCCGCTTGGCCATGTGCAGGCTCTGCGGGGAGGTGCACGCTTGGTGAGCCTGGGCAACCAGCGCGATGGCATCGAGGTCTTTCGAGACCAGGCTACCGTCTTGCTCGATGGTCAGGCCCGGGCTGCGGCCATTGGAGGATATCTGGGAAGCACCGCACTGGCGGCGGCCTCGGGCTCGGCCAAGCTGGGCGCACCTGAGGCCGTGGCGAGGGCGTTGCAGGACTATGGTTTTGGGGCCGAGGTGGCGTCCTCGCTGCACGAGGTCGCTCCTCCCGCCAAATCAGAGGTGGGTCCCTACAAGTGGCTGGCGTTGCCGAAGGGGGTGAAGGGGGCGGATGGTGCCGTGCTTGAGGGCCCCGTGCGCGTCAAGCCTGTCTGGTTCCGCCTGCCCCAGGGCCTGAGTGCTGCTTTCTACGTTGAATTGCTGGTGCATGAGCAGGGTGAGGAGTACGGCTTCGCCTATGTGGTGGCTGCCGATGATGGCCGGCTGCTGCTGCGCAACAACCAGTCTGCCCATGCCCACGACTACCGGGTTTGGGCTGACCCTGTCTCGGGTGTGCCGCATCCCGGTCCTCAGGGGCGCAATGGCTCCCCACACCCCACGGGTCTGGCCGATGGCTATGCGCTGCCTCTGGTGCAGCCCAGCCTGGTGAGCGGTGGAGGGGGCGTCAACCCCTGGCTGGCTTCAGGGGCTACGCTGACCGACGGCAACAATGTTCAGGCCTTTGCCAACCTGGTCTTGCCAGATGGCCTCGGTCCCGTGGATGCCAACGAATGCGCCGGAGGTCCTGTTGCGGCGGACTTCCGCGCTTGCGTTACGGCCCCCGGGGTTTTTGACCATTACTACGATGTGACTCGGGGGGCCTTGGCAGACAAGACCCAGGCTGCAGCCTCCGTGGTGCAGTTGTTCTATGTGACCAACTGGCTGCACGATTGGTTTTATTCCGCTGGCTTCAACGAAGCGGCGGGCAATGCGCAGAACGACAACTTTGGGCGAGGTGGCCTGGGTGGCGATGCCCTGCTGGCCCAGGCCCTGGATTTCAGTGGGACGAACAATGCCAACATGCTGACGCGCGCTGATGGCGCGCCGTCCCGCATGCGCATGTATCGGTTCAACAACCGGGGCGTCAGCGCATCGGTACTGCCTCCTTCTTCGTTGGCTGGAGGTGTGTCCGTTGCAGGAGCTGCGTTCGGCCCGGAGCAGTTCGAGGTGGCCTCCGACCTTGTCTCCGCTCAGCCTGCCATTGCGTGCTCGGCGCTCACCAATGCGGCGGAAGTGGCTGGCAAGATTGCGCTGGTTGAGCGTGGTTCCTGCTCCTTCGATGCCAAGGTGGCTCAGGCGCAGAACGCAGGTGCTGTGGGTGTGGCGGTGATCAACAACGTGGCAGGCACGCCATCCCAGATGGGGGCCAACGATTCTTCGCTGAATATCACCATTCCCTCTGTTCATGTTGCACAGTCCGACGGCAATGCATGGAGAGCCCGGCTGACGGCTGGTGAGGTTGTGCCGTTGCGTCTCACGGGCATTGCTGCGGAGCGCAGCAGTGCGCTGGACGGCAGCATCATTGCCCACGAGTGGGGGCACTTCATCAGCAACCGCCTTATCGGCAATGCCAATGGCCTCGGGAGCAACCATGCGTCGGGCTTGGGCGAAGGCTGGGGAGACTTTCATGCCCTGCTGATGATGGTTGCCGACCAGGACCGCAACCAGGCCGGCAATCAACAATTCCAGGGCGCCTACAGCGTCGCCGCGTATTCGCTGGGAGCTGTCGAGGGCCCTGCAGATGCCGACATCCGCAATACGGCACTGTATGGCATGCGCCGCTATCCGTACTCCACGGACATGGCCAGGAACCCGTTGACGTTCAGGCATATACAGAATGGCATCTCTCTGCCTCCCAGCCCGGCGCCAGCCTTTGTGTCTGGCAATGCCGAGGTTCACAACATGGGGGAGGTATGGGCCTCCATGCTTTGGGAATGCTATGTGGCCCTGCTCAATGCCCATCCATTTCAAGAGGCCCAGGATCGCATGAAGCGCTACCTGGTCTCCGGCTACAAGCTCACCCCTGTCAATCCGCTGCTGACCGAGGCGCGCGATGCACTGCTGGCTGCCGCTTTGGCCGAGGATCCTGCCGATCACCAGCGCTTTGCCCAGGCCTTTGCCAAGCGCGGAGCAGGCACCTGGGCCCGGTCCATGGCCGATCGCTATTCAGAAACCAATGTGGGCGTGGTTGAAAGCTTCAGCCTCAGTGGTGCCTTGGAGCTCGATGCCATGGCCTTGAGCATGGCCGATGCCAACAGCCAGCGCTGCGATGCCGACGCCATCCTCGACAACGGCGAAACCGGTGTGCTTCGCCTTACCTTGCGCAATCGCGGCGCTTTGCCGGTGACAGGGGCACAGTTGCAGTTGTCGTCCAGCATGCCGGGACTGTCATTTCCTGACGGTGCAGCAGTCGCCGTGCCTGGCATTGGTGCAGGGCAGAGCCTGGTGGTCACGGCAAGTTTGAAGCTCGACGGCCTGTTGGTGCCCGCCAATGCACGCATCACGGCCATGCTCAGCCATGCGGAGCAGGAAAACGGCCCGGTGCAGCAGCAATTGGATCTGCCTCTGAATATCGATGTGTTGCCGGGGCGACTGGCATCGGACGATGGGCAGGCTGTTCCCAGTGTCATGCAGATGGGCAGCAGCCTGCCTGTGTTTGCAGACAACTGGAGAGTGCGCGCCGATGGCGCCTCCAACCGTCTCTACGGCGGCGGATCCCCCGAAGCGGCTGGCTCGCACTGGTTGATGACGCCACCGCTGCAGGTTGCCGCCACAGGCAACTTCATCGTGTCGTTCAATCACCGCTATCGTTTTGAGCAGGATGGCCAAAACAACTACGACGGCGGGCAATTGATGCTTTCCGCGGACGACGGTGCGACATGGGCTCGCATCATGACTCCCGGCTATTCGGATTTGCTCTATGTGGGTTCCGGCAATCCTGCAGAAGGCCAGCCCGCCTATGTCGGCCAAAGTCCGCACTGGCCTGCGGCGGAAAGCGAACAGGTGAATCTGGGTCCCCTCTATGCCGGGCGGACTGTTCGGCTGGCCTGGGTCATCCAGACCGACATGGGGGGAGGCGAGGAAGGCTGGGAGGTTGACGACATCGTCATCTCGGGAATTTCCAACACGCCGTTTCCCGAAACCGTTGCCGACGCCCAGACCTGCGCTGCGCCAGGCGTACTGAGCACGGCAGCGGGCACGCCTCAATCGGCGCCTGTAGGGGCAGCATTCGGGCAGAGCTTGCGTGTCCGCTTGTTGGGCGCGGGTGGCGCGGCACTCGCGGGACGTCCTGTGAGCTTCACTGCGCCCGGGGCCGGTGCTTCGGCAAGCTTTGCCGGCGGGCGGGTGCAGACGCAGGTCAGCACCGATGCCAACGGCTATGCGGAGACTGCAGTCACTGCCAACGGCTTGATGGGCGACTATGCGGTGACTGCTACGGCAGCTGGTGGTTCGGCCAGCTTCACCCTGCGCAATACGGTTGCGCCAGTTGGCACGGGTGGGTTGGCGGGTGGTGGCGGGCTCTTGTCCGTCAGTGGTCCTTCGCCCAGCGGTGCGGGCACGGTGACGGTCACGGTTCAGTCGGCCGCACAGGCCTTGCCCGCGCATGCCTATTTCTCACAGGCCGGATTCAACACCACAATCGACGCTGGCGTGCCGCTACTGGCAGGCCGCAGCTTCCCTTTCGGGCTGGTGAGCTTTGTGCTTGAGAACGTGGGTGCGGGCAACTCCGTGCGCATGCGCCTCGACTATCCGTCTGCCGTGCCGGCCGGCGCAACCTACTGGAAATATGGCCGCAGCACCCCTGCGGGGGTGTTGCACTGGTACCAAATCCCGATTGTTGCCACCGGTTCATCCTGGGTGGAAATCGATCTCATTGACGGTGGTCAGGGCGATAGCGACGGCTTGAAGGACGGCCGTATCACCGACCCGGGCGGCTTGGCCATCCTGGCCGCACCTGTGGCGCCCGCGGGTGCCGCACCGATTCCCTTGCTTTCGCCTTGGTCACTCGGTTTGCTGGTCCTGTGCATGGCCTGGCTAGGCGGGCGGCGCAGACGGCGCGGATGAGGCCGGTTGCGCGCGATTCTTGGGCCATCAACTCCCTCAGTGCCCCCAGCGCAGCACCAGCGGATCGAGCCGCCGTGCAATGTCCAGCAACTGGCGGCGCACCTCGGGGTGCATGGGCGGCCAGGGCGCGCGCGGCGCGTCGCAGGCGATCACGCCGCCGGCCTTCATCAGCGCCTTGGCGGCCAGGAAGCCGGCCTGGCGGTTTTCGTGGTTGATCAGGGGCAGCCAGCGCTGGTAGAGGGCGAATGCGGTGTCGGGGTCGCCGTTTCTGTGCGCTTCGATGATGGGGCGTATGCCGTCGGCAAAGCCGCCGCCCGTCATGGAGTCCGTGGCGCCGGCCTCCAGGTCGGCCAGCAGGGTGATGGCTTCTTCGCCATCCCAGGGGCCTTCGATGGCGTCGCCGCCCAGGGCGATGAGTTCGCGCAGCTTGCCGGCGGCGCCTGCGGTTTCCATCTTGAAGTAGCAGACCTGCTCGATCTCGCGGGCCATGCGCGCGAGGAAGGCGGGAGACAGCGGCGTGCCTGCGGCCGGCGCGTCCTGGACCATGATGGGAATGGCGATGGCATCGGACACGGCCTGGAAGAAGCCCTGGATCTGGGGCTCGCCGAAGCGGAAGGTGGCGCCATGGTAGGGCGGCATGACCATCACCATGGCCGCGCCCATGTCCTGCGCGCGGCGGCTTCGCTCGGCGCACACGCGCGATGAGGTGTGCGTGGTGGTGACGATCACGGGCACGCGGCCCGCCACATGCTCGAGCGCCGTGCGCGTGAGGACCTCGCGCTCGTCATCGGCCAGCAGGAACTGCTCGGAGAAGTTGGCCAGGATGCACAGGCCATCCACGCCCGAGTCGATCATGAAATCCAGGCAGCGCCTCTGGCTGGCCAGGTCCAGCGTGCCGTCCTCGTGGAAGGTGGTGGGGACCACGGGGAAGATGCCGCTGTAGCGCGGACGAGAAATTCCGGGCATGGCGTGCTCCCTCATTCGACGATGCGGAACTGGTCCAGGTACTCGGTCTTGAGCGTGAGGCCCAGGCCCGGCATATCGTCCCTGAGCTGCAGGAAGCCGTTCTCGGCCACGGGCTCGCCGTCGAAGATGTACCAGAACAGCTCGTTGCCCACCTCCACGTCGAAGATGGGGAAGTACTCGGCCATGGGCGAGGCCAGCGTGCTCATGGTCAGGTGGTAGTTGTGCATCTGGCCCGCATGCGGGATGACGGGCACGCTGAACGCCTCGCACAGCGCGTTGATCTTGTGCGCCGCCGTGATGCCGCCCACGCGGTTGGTGTCGTACTGCACGACGCTGACGGCCTTTTTGTCGAGCAGTTGCTTGAAGCCGTAGAGGCTGAACTCGTGCTCGCCGCCCGAGATCGGAATGCTGCTGAGCCGGTTGAGTTCGGCGTAGCCGTCGATGTCGTCGGCGATCACGGGCTCCTCCAGCCAGCGCGGCTCGAACTTCTCCAGCTTGGGCAGCATGCGCCTGGCGTACTCCAGATTCCAGCCCATGTAGCACTCCAGCATCAGGTCGCAGTCGTAGCCTATGACTTCGCGCACGGCCTCGACCGAGCGCAGGTTCTCGCGCACGCCTTCCTGCAGATGGGCCGGGCCGTAGCCGAAGCGCATCTTGAAGGCCTTGAAGCCCTGGTCCAGGAATTTTTGCGCCTCTTCCTGCATGGCCTTGAGGTCGGTGCGGTAGAGCTTGCTGTAGTAGCAGGGAATCCTTTCCTTGGTGCGCCCGCCCAGCAGCTTGAACACAGGCTTGTTCACGCTCTTGCCCAGGATGTCCCAGATGGCCAGGTCCACGGCCGAGATGGCGGCCATGGTCACGCCCTTGCGGCCCCAGGCGTGCGTGGCGCGGTACATGCGCTGCCACAGGTACTCGTAGTCCCACGGGTCGTGGCCGATGACCAGGGGCGCCAGGTACTCGTCGATGATGGCCTTGGCGATGCGCGGCGCCAGCGCCACGTTGCCCAGGCCGACGATGCCGTCGTCGGTCTCGATCTCCACCACCGTCCAGGAATGGAAGCGGAAGGTGGACATGGTCTCCTGCGGCGCATAGAGCAGGTCCATGGCGTTGGAGCAGAAGTTGCCCTGGGGCGGCACGGTCTTGCCTTGCCATTCGTAGACGCGGGCGCGGACGGATTTGATTTTCATGATGGTGATGGCGAGGGAGTGAAGTCAGTCAGCAAAGGCGCGCGGCGCCCATGCGGCAGGCGATCAAAAAGGCCTGCCAGGTGGCCTCCACGCTGGCCCGGCCCTGGCCCGCGATGTCATAGGCCGTGCCGTGGGCCGGCGTGGTGATGGGGATCGGCAGGCCGCCCTGCACGGTCACGCCGCGCGAGAAGCCCAGCAGCTTGATGGCGATCTGGCCCTGGTCGTGGTACATGGTCACGATGGCCTGGTACTCGCCCGCCTGGGCCTTCAGGAAGATGGTGTCGGCCGGGAAGGGTCCGTGGAACGGATCGGGCGTGGGCCAGTCGCGGGCCTGCAGCGCGCGCACGGCCGGCGCGATGATGTCGATTTCCTCGCGCCCGCAGGTGCCGCCATCGCCGTTGTGCGGGTTGAAGCCCGCAATCGCCACCTTGGGGGCCGCCATGCCGCTGGCCAGCAGCGCGCGGTAGATCAGCTCGGCCGCCTGGGCGATGCGCTCCTGGCTCAGATAGCCGGCCACGTCCCTGAGCGGCACATGCGAGGAAATGCGCGAGGTCCACAGATCGCCCAGCGTGTTGAATTCGCAGAAATAGCCGGTGACGCCCAGGTACTCGGCAAAGTGGTGCAGCTCGTCCTCATGGCGCAGGCCGCCCAGCTTCATGGCCTGCTTGTTGAGCGGCGCAAAGCAGATGGCGTCGATCTGGCCGGCCTGGGCCGCGTCCATGCACAGGTCCAGCACCTGCAGCACCGAGCGCCCGCCTGCGGCTTCGGCACGGCCCTGGTGCACGGCATCGGGGGCCACCGTGTCCAGGGCCAGGAAGGCGGGCAGGGCGGTATCGGTGCGGCCCCGTGCATGGGCCATGCTGGCGATGGGCGCGGTGACCACCTGCAGGCCCGCGATGCGCTGGCCCTGCTGCCACAGCCAGGGGTCGCCGGCCAGCACGATGTTGGCCTTTTGCATGGCCTCGGGCCGCGCCAGCAGGCGTGCGATCAGTTCGGCGCCTATGCCGGCGGGATCGCCCAGGGTCAGGGCGACAACGGGAAGTTCGGATGCGGGCATGTGCGGCTCAGTCGATCTTGATGTGGTTCTTGCGGATGATTTCGCCGAAGCGCTGGTACTCGGCGTTGTGCAAGGCGATGAACTCCGCCTGGCCCATGGGCTGCAGCTCGGCGCCCACGGCCTCCAGGCGCGTGCGCGTCTCGGGCATGGCCAGCACCTTGTTGACCTCGTCGTGCACCCGGGCCTGCACGGCGCGGGGTGTGGCCGCTGGCATGTAGATGCCGTACCAGGCGCCTATCTCCACGCCAGGCAGGCCGGCCTCGGCCAGCGTGGGCACCTGGGGCAGCTGGGCGTTGCGCCGGGCCGATGTCACGCCCAGGGCGCGCAGCTTGCCGGCCTTGATCTGGCCGATCACCGAAGGCATGGTGTCAAAGCTCATCTGCACCTGGCCGCTGACCAGATCCACCAGGGCGGCGGCGCTGCCCTTGTAGGGCACGTGGGTCAGTTCGATGCCGGCCGCGTCCTTGAACATCTCGGCCGCGATGTGCTGGGTGCTGCCCGTGCCGCTGCTGGCGAAGTTGATCCTGCCGGGCTCCTTGCGGGCCAGGGCGACCAGTTCCTGCACCGAGTTCGCGGGCAGGTTGTTGCCCACCACCAGCACGTTGGGCACTGCGCCCACATAGGCCACGGGCACCAGGTCGCGGTTGCTGTCGTAGCCCAGCTTGAGCAGGTGCGGGGCAATGGCATGGGCCGTGACCACGCCCATCACCATGGTGTGCCCGTCCGTGGACTTGGCCGTCATGTCCACGGCCAGGGTGTTGGAGACGCCGGGGCGGTTTTCCACGATCACCGGCTGGCGCAGCAGCGGCGCCAGCCGGTCGGCCACGGCGCGTGCCATGGCATCCGTGCCGCCGCCCGGGGCCGAGCCCACAAGCATGCGCACAGGCCGCGTGGGCCAGTCCGGCGGGGTTTGGGCCAGGGCGATGGCGGGCAGCAGGGCAGCTGCGGCCAGCAGCAGGGGGCGGCGTTGCATGTCTTGTCTCCGGTGCTTTTGTTGTGGACCCATGCTAGGCAGATGATTGATTGCCGTAAACTGAAAGTTGCTGATGAATCAATAACCTTAGGTAATCAATTCACGGGATATTCCTATGGGCTCCATCGACCGCAGGGACAGCACGCCGCAACTGCTCAACCGCCTGCGCATGCGGCAGGTGGCGCTGATGCTGGCCATCGACCAGAAGGGCACGCTGCGCGGCGCCGCAGCCGAGCTGGGACTGAGCCAGCCGGCCGCCACCAAGATGCTGCATGAGCTGGAAAGCGCGCTGGGCCTGCCCCTGTTCGACCGCGTGGGGCGCGGCCTGCAGCTGAACGCGGCGGGCGAGCGCGTGACAGGCTACTTCCGCCACCTGCGCGGCGGCATGGAGGCGCTGAACCGCGAGCTGCAGGAACTGCGCGAAGGCAGCGCGGGGCGGCTGGCCGTGGGCAGCATCATGGCGGCCTCGCCGGGGCGGCTGACACAGGCGCTGCTGGCGCTCAAGCGCCAGTGGCCGCTGCTGTCCATCGAGGTGGCCGTGGACACCAGCGACCGGCTGCTGGCGCAGTTGCAGGACGGCGTGCTGGAGGTGGTGGTGGGCCGGCAGACCGGGCAGGCCGATCCCGCCCATCTGTTCCGCACCATTGATGACGAGGCCCTGTCCATCATCGTGGGCTGCAGCCATCCGCTGGCGCGTGCCCGCAGCGTGGGCTTTGCGCAGCTGCAGGCCCATGGCTGGGTGCTGCAGCCGTCCGGCAGCCCCATGCGCGCGCTGATCGATCAAGAGTTCCAGGCCCACGGCCTGCCGCTGCCGCGCGGCCTGATCGAGACGGGCTCCATCCTCACCACCATGAACCTGGTGCGCAACTCCGACCTGATCGCCGTGATTCCGCAGGCCGTGGCCCGGGACAGCGCCGCGCACGGCATGGTCCGCATCCTGCCCTATCGCATGCGCCGCAACCTGCAGGCCTACGGCAGCCTGGTGCGACGCGACCGGCCGCTGAGCCAGGCGGCCGCCAGCTTTCTGGCGCTGCTGCATGGGCAGGAGCCTCCGCCGGCATCCGCGCCCTAGCCGATGTACCGCGTCAGATGCGGGCTGACCCGCTTGCAGTAGCTCTTGCAGACGCGGCGCAGCACCTGGGCAGTGTCGGTGACGCCGGGCGACGGGCTCTTGGGGTACCAGGTGGTGATGCGAAAGGAGGGCGGCGTGGGCAGCTCCAGCTCCACCAGCTCCCCGCTTTCGAGCTGCGGCGCCACCAGCATGCCGTGCATGATGGCGACGCCCAGGCCCTCGCGCACCAGCGAGACCAGGGCCGCCAGCGAGGGCGATCCCGAGATGCGCAGATCGCTGGAGACCATGCCGCTTTGCACGGCCAGCTGCTGTGCCATGGCCACGGCCTGCTCGTAGGGACCGGTGCCGCGCATCTGGGTCAGCAATTGCTTGCCCAGCGCCTTGTGCAGACCATCCTTCCTGGGCACCAGGCCCCGCCTGGCAATCCAGTGCACGGGCACTTCCAGCAGGTTCTCGACCACGGCGAACTGGGGGTCCACGCCGCTGCCGGTGCGCACGATCAGGTCCAGGTCGCGCCGCATCATCTGCTCCGACAGGTGGGTGCTCAGATCCACGGTCAGGTCCAGCTCGATGTGCGGCAGGCTGGCGCCCATCGCCTTGACGAATTCGGGCAGGAAGGTGTGTACCGCCGTCTCCAGCACGCCGACCCGCAGGCGGCAGCCGATGGCGTCGTCGGACCTGGCGGCACGCTCCAGGGTGCGTGTGGCTTCGATGACGGCTTCCGCATGCCGCAGCAAGCGGGCGCCGGCATCGGTGATCTGCAGCGTCTTGCGGTCCCAGTGGAACAGGGTCACGCCCAGGTCCGACTCCAGCCCGCGTATGCGCATGGAGACGGCGCCGGGGCTGGCATGCACCAGTTCGGCCACGCGGCGCACGCTGCCGATGCGTGCCAGCAGCACAAAGGTTTCCAGAAAGCGGATGTTCATGGGGAGGCTGCGCGGGCTGCGGTGGCTGTTCAGTTTTCCTGGGGGAGGCTGCGCACAATTCCTGAGTGGACCGGTGGCCTGCTGCTTTTTACATTGGGGGGCATCTCCATTCAATAGAGGCTCCCCCATGACGCATTGGACCCATCCGACCGAATTCCGCCAGGAGGTGCGCGCCGGACGCTTTCGCGGGCAGACGGCCGGGCAGTGCCCCGGCTACACCCAGGGCAACCTGGCGATACTGCCGCGCGAGTGCAGCGAGGAGTTCCTGCGCTTTGCCCGGCTGAATCCCAAGTCCTGCCCGCTGATCGGCGTGACCGAGCCCGGCAGCAGCCGCGTGCCCGAGCTCGGCGATATCGATCTGAAGACCGACCTGCCCTCGTACTGGGTGTTTCGCGATGGTCACAGGGCCGAGCAGGTCAATGACCTCACGGACCTGTGGCGCGACGACCTGATGGGCTTCGTCATCGGCTGCTCCTATTCCTTCGAGGACGCGCTGCGCGATGCCGGCGTGCCCGTGCGCCATATCGACGAGGGCCGGGGCGCTCCCATGTTCATCACCGACATTGCCAACGGCCAGGCGGGCCGGTTCGGTGGCCGGATGGTGGTCAGCATGCGGCCCATGACGGCCGCCCAGGCCATCCGTGCGATCCAGGTGACTTCGCGCTTTCCCAGCGTGCATGGGGCGCCCGTGCACCTGGGCGACCCCGCGCAGATCGGCATTGCCGATATCGAGCGGCCGGACTTCGGCGAGCCCATGGCGCTCAAACCCGGGGAGATCCCCGTGTTCTGGGCCTGCGGCGTGACGCCCCAGCAGGCCATCCGCTCGGCGGCCCTGCCATTCGCCATCACGCACGAGCCGGGCCACATGCTGGTGACGGAGTTGCGCAACAGCCATCTGGCCGCGTTCTGACGGCCTGCCTGGCATGGGGCCCGCTTCGGCGGGCCTTTTTCTTTGCGTCGCCGGCCGGCAAGGGGCTGATCCTGTTCAGTTTTCGTGAACAGAGGGGGCGAAAACTTCTCGATGGACGCGGTCCAGGGGCACTTTTAGATTGGACGCCAGTGGTGGGCACCGGCGGAGGGCCGTGCTCCAGGCCACGGTTTTCCTGACTTCAACTTCGAGACAAACGGGTTCCGACACCATGCAAGAACGCTCCACTCCCCATGACAGGCGCTGGCAGTTCTGGATAGACCGCGGCGGCACTTTCACCGACATCGTGGGCAAGCGGCCCAATGGCAGCTTGGCCACGCACAAGCTGCTGTCGGAAAACCCCGAGCAGTACCGTGATGCGGCCGTGGCCGGCATCCGCCACCTGCTGGGCCTCAAGCCCGGCGAGCCGGTCACGCCGGACCTTGTGGAGTGCGTGAAGATGGGCACCACGGTGGCCACCAATGCGCTGCTGGAGCGCAAGGGCGAGCCCACGCTGCTGGTGACCACGCGGGGCTTTCGCGATGCGCTGCGCATTGCATACCAGAACCGCCCGCGCCTGTTCGACCGGCATATCCAGCTGCCCGAGCTGCTGTACAGCGAGGTGGTGGAGGCGCTTGAGCGCGTGGATGCCCATGGGCAAGTGCAGCAGGAACTGGACGTGCTGCACCTGCACACCGCGCTGCTGCAGGCCCATGCCCGGGGCCTGCGCAGCGTGGCCATCGTCTTCATGCATGGCTACCGCTACATGCGGCACGAGCAGATTGCGGCGCGCATTGCGCGGCAGGCGGGATTCACGCAGATCAGCACCTCGCACGAGACCAGTCCGCTGATGAAGTTCGTGAGCCGGGGCGACACCACGGTGGTCGATGCCTACCTCTCGCCCATCTTGCGCCGCTATGTAGAGCAGGTGGCTGGCGAGATGCCGGGCGTGCGGCTGTTTTTCATGCAGTCCTCCGGCGGGCTGGCCGATGCGGGCAGCTTCCAGGGCAAGGATGCCATCCTGAGCGGGCCGGCCGGCGGCATCGTGGGCATGGCCCGCACGGCAGGGCTGGCCGGGCACGACAAGGTCATCGGCTTCGACATGGGCGGCACCTCCACCGATGTCAGCCACTACGCTGGCGCCTTCGAGCGCGAGTTCGAGACCCAGGTGGCCGGTGTGCGCATGCGCGCGCCGATGATGAGCATCCACACGGTGGCCGCCGGTGGCGGCTCGGTACTGGCCTATGACGGCTCGCGCTTTCGCGTGGGCCCGGAGAGCGCGGGCGCCAACCCCGGCCCCGTGAGCTACCGCCGTGGCGGGCCCCTGGCCGTGACCGATGCGAACGTGATGGTGGGCAAGGTCCAGCCCCGCTACTTCCCCAGCGTGTTCGGCCCGGCCGCCAACGAGCGGCTCGATGGCGAGGCCGTGCGGGCGCGCTTCGATGAACTGGCGGTGCAGACGGGGCGCAGGCCCGAGGAAGTGGCCGAAGGCTTCATCCGCATCGCCGTGCAGCAGATGGCCAACGCCATCAAGAAGATCAGTGTGGCGCGCGGCTATGACGTGACGCGCTACACGCTGCAGTGCTTTGGCGGCGCGGGCGGCCAGCATGCCTGCCTGGTGGCCGATGCCCTGGGCATGACCCGTGTGTTCGTGCATCCGCTGGCCGGCGTGCTCAGCGCCTACGGCATGGGCCTGGCGGACCAGACCGTCATCCGTGAACAGGCGATGGAGGTGGCGCTGTCTGCGGCGGCCTTGCCGTTGATCGCGGAATCGCTGGATTCGCTGGGCGACGCGGCCAAGACCGAGCTTGAGCGCCAGCAGGTCGGTGCCAGCCCCGTGCAGGTACGCTACAACGTGCATGTGCGCTATGAGGGCACCGATTCCGCCCTGGCCGTGCCCTTCGGCGGGCTGGACGACATTCAGGCGGCCTTCGAGTCGGCCTATCGCCAGCGGTTCGCCTTCCTGATGGCGGGCAAGGGCCTGGTGGTGGAAGCCGTTTCCGTCGAAGCCGTGATTGCGGGCGATGCGCCCAGCGAGCCGGTGCTGCAGGAGCATCCGCCGCGCGAGCATCCGCGCCGCGAAACCGTGCGCATGTACTCCGACGGTGCCTGGCATGACGCGGCCCTGGTGGTGCGCGAGGACCTGCGGCCCGGCGACGCCATCCCCGGCCCGGCCATCATCGCCGAGCGCAATGCCACCACGGTGGTCGAGCCCGGCTGGCTGGCGCGGCTCACGGCGCTGGACCATCTGGTGCTGGACCGCGTGGTCGCGCGCAAGGTCGAGTACGCGGCCGGCACCTCGGTGGACCCGGTGCTGCTGGAAGTCTTCAACAACCTGTTCATGAACATCGCCGAGCAGATGGGCCTGCAGCTGCAGAACACGGCCTACTCGGTGAACATCAAGGAACGGCTGGACTTCAGCTGCGCGCTGTTCGACGCCGAGGGCCACCTCATCGCCAATGCGCCGCACATGCCCGTGCACCTGGGCTCCATGGGCGAGAGCATCCAGACGGTGATCCGCAAGAACGCCGGGCGCATGGCCCGGGGCGATGTCTATGTGCTCAACGACCCCTACCAGGGCGGCACCCACCTGCCCGACATCACGGTCATCACGCCCGTGTACGTGGCCGACGAGGCCTCCCCCACCTTCTACGTGGGCAGCCGGGGCCACCATGCCGACGTGGGCGGCATCACGCCCGGTTCCATGCCGCCGTTTTCCACGCGCATCGAGGAAGAGGGCGTGCAGATCGACAACTTCAAGCTGGTCGATCGCGGCGTGCTGCGCGGCCAGGAGATGGTCGAGCTGCTGCAAAGCGGCGAGTACCCGAGCCGCAACCCGCACCAGAACCTGGCCGACCTGAAGGCCCAGATCGCGGCCAATGAAAAAGGCGTGCAGGAGCTGCGCAAGATGGTGGCCCAGTTCGGCCTGCCCGTGGTGCAGGCCTACATGGGCCATGTGCAGGACAACGCCGAGGAGTCGGTGCGCCGCGTCATCACGCGGCTCAGGAACGGGCAGTTCACGCTGCCCCTGGACAACGGCGCGCAGATCCGCGTGGCCGTCACCGTGGATACGGCGGGTCGCAGCGCGGTCATCGACTTCTCGGGCACCAGCGCCCAGCAGACCAACAACTTCAATGCGCCGCGCGCCGTGTGCATGGCGGCCGTGCTGTACGTGTTCCGCACGCTGGTGGACGACGACATCCCGCTCAACGCGGGCTGCCTCAAGCCTTTGAAGGTCATCATTCCCCAGGGCTGCATGCTCAACCCCAATGCACCGGCCTCGGTGGTGGCGGGCAATGTGGAGACCTCCACCTGCATCACCAATGCGCTGTTCGGCGCGCTGGGCGTGATGGCGGGCAGCCAGCCCACCATGAACAACTTCACCTTCGGCAATGCGCACCACCAGTACTACGAGACCATTGCCGGCGGCAGCGGCGCGGGCGCGGTGCTGGACGCCGAGGGCCGGGTGGAGCGCGGGTTCAACGGCACCAGCGTCGTCCAGACGCACATGACCAATTCGCGCCTGACAGATCCGGAGGTGCTGGAGTTCCGCTTCCCCGTCATGCTGGACAGCTATGCCATCCGCGAAGGCTCGGGCGGCAGCGGGCGCTGGCATGGGGGCAGCGGCGGTGTGCGGCGCGTGCGCTTCCTGGAAGCCATGACGGCCAGCATTCTGTCCAACGGACGCCTGAACCCGGCCTTCGGCATGGCGGGCGGCCAGCCGGGGCAGCCGGGCATCAACCGTGTGCTGCGCGCCGATGGCCAGGTCGAGGCGCTGGAGCACATCGGCGCCGTGCAGATGCAGCCCGGCGATGTGTTCGAGGTCTGCACGCCGGGGGGCGGCGGCTACGGAACGGCGGCCTGACACGCCGCCTGCAGGGGTCTGTCCGGGTGGCAGATGAGGGCCGCCCGGCCAGGCCTGGTTCATCACCGATGCAATGCCATTGAAGCCAAGACGCTTCTCCATACCGAAGCGCAAGGAGACTGAAAAATGACAAGCCTTGAAAATGCCAAGCCCCTGGCTGGCGAACAGTCGCAGGGCAGCTGGCTGGGCCAGCTCGAACCCCGGGAAAAACGCGCACTGACGGCCTCGTTCGGCGGTTACGCGGTCGATTCCTTCGACTACTACACGCTGCCCCTGGTCACGCCCATCCTGCTGTCGCTGTGGGGCATGAGCAAGATCGAGGTCGGCCTGATCGGCACCTCGACCCTGGTGGCCTCAGCCATCGGCGGCTGGATGGCCGGCATCCTGGCGGACCGCTACGGGCGTGTGCGCGTGCTGCAGTGGACCATCCTCGTGTTCGCCCTTTTCACCTTCGCCTGCGGCCTGGCGCAGACGCCGGGCCAGTTGCTGCTGGCCCGCACGCTGCAGGGGCTGGGCTTTGGCGGCGAATGGGCCGTGGGCTCGGTGCTGATCGCGGAAACCATACGGCCGGCTTTCCGTGGCAAGGCGGTGGGGCTGGTGCAAAGCAGCTGGGCCATAGGCTGGGGGGTGGCCGTGCTGGTGTCCATGGCGCTGTTCTCGTTTCTGCCGCCCGAGATCTCATGGCGGGCCATGTTCCTGCTGGGTTTGCTGCCGGCCTTGCTGATCCTGTTCATCCGCCGTTCCGTCAAGGACCCCGAGGTCTACCTGAAGACCCGCGCCGCCGTGGGCCGGGGCGAGCGCAGCGGGCACTTCCTGGACATCTTCAAGGGCGGCATGCTCAAGACCACGGTGCTGGCCAGCCTGATGTTCACGGGCATGCAGGGCGGCTACTACGCCATTGCCGTATGGCTGCCCACCTTCCTGAAGAACGAGCGCCACCTGACGGTGCTGGGCTCGGGCGGCTACCAGTTCATGTTCATCTTTGGCGCCTTTGCAGGCTACCTGTGCGGTGCCTACGCTTCCGACCGGCTGGGCCGGCGCCTGGCCTTCACGCTGTTCGCCATCGGCGCCGGCAGTCTGGCCTATGCCTATACGCTGCTGCCCATCACCGATGCCTGGATGCTGGTGCTGGGCTTTCCGCTGGGCTTTTTCATGTCGGGCATCTTCAGCGGCGCCGGAGCCTTCCTGGCCGAGCTGTTCCCCAACGAACTGCGCGGCTCCGGCCAGGGCTTTTGCTACAACTTCGGCCGCGGCATCGGGGCCACCTTCCCCGCGCTGGTGGGCGTGTTCAGCGACCGGCTGGGCCTGTCGCTGGGCACGGCCATCGGCATCTGCGCCACGACCGGCTACGTGATGGTGGTGATGTTCGCCATGTGCCTGCCGGAGACGCGAGGCCGGGATCTGGCGGCGCAGTGAAGCGCTGGCCAGACCGGCCACGGCACGCTCAGTAGCTGCCCATGTAGTCGCGCTTGCCGACTTCGACACCGTTGTGGCGCAGCAGGGCATAGGCGGTGGTCACATGGAAGAAGAACTGCGGCAGGCCGTAGTGCAGCAGGTAGGCGCTGGCGCTCAGCTTCTTTTCCTTGGGCGTGCCGGGGCGCAGCACGATCTCGCGGGACTCGCTTTGCGCGAACTGCTCGGGCGCGAACGAGCCCACATGGTCCAGCGCCTTGGTGATCAGCGCCTGCAGGTCGGCAAAGCTGGTCTGCGTGTCGGGCCACGAAGGCACCTCGGCGCCGGCCAGGCGCGAGGCGATGCCCTTGGCGAAGTCCGCAGCAATCTGCACCTGGCGCACCAGCGGGAACATGTCGGGGAACAGGCGGGCCTGCAGCAGGGCGTCGGGATCGATGTTCTTCTGCGCGGCGTGTTCCTCGGCCTTTTTGAGCACGTCGGACAGGGCTTTCAGCATCTGCTGCAGGACGGGAATGGAGGCGGTGTACAGGGGGCTGGTCATTGCGGGCTCGCTAAGAATTGTGAAGGGCTGGCAATCGCATGCATCTGCATCCATCGCCAGCCGGCACAGGCTAACAGCAACTGCTTTCACTTGCCGCCTGCGCTAGCATGCGCGCCATGCAAATCCCTGAAGCCGCTCCCTCGTTCGCAGGCCTTGGCCAGGTCGGATTCGGCGCCGCCATCTTCGACATGGACGGCCTGCTCATAGACTCCGAGCCCTTCTGGAAGCGTGCCGAACGCGAGTCCTTCGCCGAGGTCGGCATCGACATCTCGGCCGAGATGTCCCGCGTGACGGCGCCCATGACCACGGCGCAGGTTGCCGCGCACTGGTACGCCCACCGGCCCTGGCAGGGGCCCAGCCAGCGCGAGCTGGAGAGCCGCGTGGTCGCGCGCGTGGCGGCCCTGGTCAGCGCGCATGGGCAGGCCCTGCCCGGCGTGCGCGAAACACTGAGCGCCTGCCGCGCCCTGGGCTGGCGCGTGGCGCTGGCCTCGAACTCTCCTTTGTCTTTGTGCCACCACACCCTGGATGCGCTGGGCCTGCGGCCGGCGTTCGACGCCATCGTCTCGGCCGAGCAGGTGGTGCGCGGCAAGCCCGCACCCGACATCTACCACTTCGCGGCGCAACGCCTGGGCGTGCCGGCCGGGCACTGCCTGGTGTTCGAGGACTCCGTCTCGGGGACACATGCGGCGCGGCAGGCCGGAATGACCGTCATCGCCGTGCCGTCCGAGGACCAGTGCTTCGACGGGGCGCAGCCTGCGCCGCACTGGGTGGTGCCCACGCTGGTGGCGCTGCATGGGGCAGCGGGCCGGTAAGGCATCCGCAGCACTCGCATCGCATGGCGCGTGCCGGTCGCAAAGGTGTTGATGAGAACCATTCTCAGTACAATCGCCGCCCGTGCCGTTCTTCTTCGTCCTGTCCGTTTCCCATGCTGGCCTGCCTGCCCGCGTCCAGACCGCCGTGCCGGGAGCCTGCCCGTGAGCGCGCGTGTGCCAGGCGCGGACGATGATGCCGCTCCCTCGCTGCTGGCCCGCGTGTATGCGCGCTGGCACCAGCCTCTGCGCCGCCTGCTGGGCCGGCAGATGCGCAACCGCGAGGATGCCGAGGATGCGGTGCAGGAGGTCTTCGTGCGCTATGCGGCCTCGGGCAAGGCCCTGCCGCCCGAGGAGCAGGAACCCTATCTGCGCGTGATCGCCCGCCATGTCTCGCACGATGCCTGGCGCCGCTCGGCGGGCGCGCCGGGGCGCGAATCGGTCTCGCTGGATGAACACATGGAACTGGCGCAGCAACTGCCGGCCGGCGAGGGGTCGGACCCCCTGCAGGCGGCGCACCACCGCGAGCGCCTGGGCCGGCTGGAGCAGGCCATGGCCGAGCTGCCCGAGCGCCGCCGAGAGGCCTTCGTTCTGCACAGCATCGACGGTCTCACGCAGACCGAGGTGGCGCAGCGCATGGGCATCTCGCGCCGCATGGTGCACAACCATGTGACGCTGGCCATGGCCTATTGCGAACTGCGCGTGCAGTACGGCAGCGCCGAAGACATGCGCCTGATGCAGAGCCTGCTGGCGCAGGCCGCGACGGACGGGGAGGGCCGGGAATGACGCTGACCCCGCAACGCCTGCAATTGCACGCCCGCGCTGCCGACTACTTCGCCCGCCGCCGCGAAGCCGACTGGACCGGCGCCGACGAGCGCGAACTCGACGCCTGGCTGGCCGCCGACCCGCAGCACCGCAGCATCTTCGAGAGCCTGGGGCGCACGGTGCTGGACCTGCAGCAGTTGCCCAGGCCGGCGCTGGCCTGCGACGCGGCTGCTGCACCGCAAGCCAGGGCGAGCGGGCCGCGTGCGCAGACACAGGCCCACTTGCCCGCGCCGGCACGTCAGCGCACACGCCGCGGCCTGATGTCTGCGTTGCTGTCGGTGGCTCTGGTCACGACGCTGGCCGTGGGCGGGGGCTGGTATGCCTGGGACAACCACGCAAGCCATGTGATCGAGATGGCCACCGGCCCCGGCGAGGTGCGCGAGGCCGAACTGCCCGATGGCACGCGGGTCACGCTGAATTTTTCCTCCAGGCTGCAGGTGCGCTACTACCCGCGCCGCCGCGAGACGGTGCTGGACCAGGGCGAGGCCTTCTTCCAGGTCGCTGCCGACCGCTCGCGGCCCTTCACCGTGGACAGCGGCGCCAGCCAGGTCCGGGCGGTGGGCACGGCCTTCAATGTGCGCGCCGGGCCGCCCGCGCTGGTGGTGAAGGTGCTGGAGGGCAAGGTGGAACTGCGTCCCGACCGCCATGCGGCGGACGGCAGGCGCCTGCTGCTGGGCGCGGGTGCCGGCATGTCCGTCGATGCCCGCGACGGCACGCAGCATCCGCTGGCGGCCGGCGCGGACACGGTGGGCGACTGGCGCAGCGGCCAGATGGTGTTCCAGCAGGCAACGCTGGCCGAGGTCGCCGCCGATCTGTCGCGCTACCTGGGCCAGCCCGTACGGGTGGATGGCGATGCGCAGCTGGCCGCGCTGTCCGTGTCCGGCGTGGCGCTGACCGGCAAGCCCGAGGTGTTTCTGCGCTCGCTGCCGCACTTGTTGCCGGTGCGTGTGCAGGCCGAAGCGCAGGGCGGCTGGCGAATCTCGGCGCATTGAGTGTCTTGGCTGTTTGTAAATTAATGTAAACAACCCGCTTTCTCGGTTCGGCCACGTTCCCACTTTGGCGCGGTAGCGGGTTTTACCTTCATGGAGGCCGGGTTTTCTCGCGCCTCCATGGTTGCCAGCCAGGCCGCTGCCCAGTGCACAGCTCAGCCAACAACCGCGACGGCCGCGCACGCGCGTGGCGGGTGGGCGCTCAACTGTCTGCCTGCCACCCACCGCGCACACCGCGACAGCGGGCAATGGACACAGTGCAGCAGGAGCAGGGATGCAAGCAGGAAAAGAACACGGCAGCGCCGCCATGGGCGCGGGCATTTGGGGAGGAGAGTTTCAGCACAGGGGCAGGCCATGGCGGCGGGCAAGGATGCCGTCGCTGGTGGCCGCAGCCCTGGTCGCGCTGGCGCAGCCGGCGGTGCAGGCGCAGCAGCCATCGTCCCTGCAGGCGGGGCAGGCGGGCCAGGCAGGGGAGCTGGCCTTCAGCATCGCGCCCCAGCCACTGGCCGGGGCGCTGCGCCAGTTCACGCAGCAGGCCCAGCACCAGGTGCTGTTCGATCCGCAGATCGTTGCGGGCCGCACTTCACCGGCCTTGCAGGGCCGCTTCACGCCGCGCCAGGCGCTGGACCGGCTGCTGGCCGGCACGGGCGTGACCGTGATCGATGCCGTACCGGGCGCCTACACGCTGAAGGCGCCGGCCAGGGAGCCGTCGCCGGCAGCCGATGCTGCGCTGGGCACGGTGCTGGTCACGGCCCAGGCGCACGCTGGCGATACCACGGAGGGTTCGGGCTCCTATGCGGCCTCGCGTGTGTCGCTGGGCAAGGGGCAGAGCGTGCGCGAGACGCCGCAGTCCATCTCCGTGATCACGCGCCAGCGCATCGAGGACCAGGGCCTGCTCTCCGTGGGCGACGTGATGCAGCAGACCACGGGCGTGACGGTGGACTACGCGGGCTCGGGTGGCCTGGGCGGCACGGCCAACAGCTTCTACGCGCGGGGCTTCCAGATCAGCAATGTCCAGATCGACGGAGCGGCGGTGGATGCCTTCAGCCAGGGCACCTTCGACCCCAACATGGCCATGTACGACAGCGTGCAGGTGATCCGCGGCGCGGACGGCCTGTACAGCGGCAATGGCGAGCCCGGCGGCTCCATCAACCTGGTGAGAAAGCGCCCCACGGCCCAGCCCCAGGTGCTGGCCTCGGCCTCGGTGGGCAGCTGGAACCAGCGCCGTGCAGAACTTGATGTGGCGGGCCCCCTGGCTGCCGATGGCCGGGTGCGCGGCCGCGCCGTGCTGGCGCACAGCGACCGCGAGTTCTTCTATGACTACGCCGATGCGCGCAACACTTTGCTCTACGGCATCGTGGAAGCCGATCTCACGCCTGCGACCAAGCTGACCCTGGGCGGCAGCTACGACAAGTCGGACAGCCTGCCTTGGCGCGGTGGCCTGCCGCGCGCGGCCAATGGCGACGATCTGCACCTGCCGCGCCATACGGCACTCATGGCGGGCTGGGGCCATTACGACAGGACCAACAAGGAGCTGTTCGCCCAGCTGGAACAGAAACTGGAGGGCGACTGGCGCGTCCGCGCCCATGCCAACTATGTCAAGGTGGACAGCGACAGCCGGTTGGCCGACGTCACCGGCGCGGTCGATCCGACGACGGGCCTGGGAGCCACGCTCAATGGCTTCTCCAACGACTTCTATTCCACCAAGAAGGCGCTGGATGCCAACGTCAGCGGAACGTTCTCCCTGCTGGGGCGCAGGCACCGGCTGCTGCTGGGCGCGGACTGGGCCAAGATCCGTGACACGCAGGACACCTTTCTGTCCGAGGTGGACATGCCGGGGGGCATCAACGTGTTCGGCTTCGACCCGGGCGCCATTCCCTTGCCCAGCTTCGTCTGGAAGACGCGCAGCTTCGCGGGCTATGGCGCCACGCAGAAGGGCCTGTACGGCCGGCTCAACCTGAGCCTGACGGACCGGCTGACGGCCATCGTCGGCGCACGCCGCGCCAGCTATGCAACGCAGACACCCTGGCTGCGCTTCGACCAGGCCGGCAATCTCACCAGCCGCATCGTGTCGTCCAATAGCGAGAGCGGTATCTTCACGCCCTATGGGGGCCTGGTCTACGACATCGACGACCGCTGGACGGCCTACGGCAGCGTCGCCGAGATCCACAAGTCCCAGGCCAGCAATCTGGGCGGGCCCTTGCCCGGCACGCCGCTGGACCCCATCAAGGGCCGCAATTTCGAGCTGGGTGCCAAGGGCGAGTTCAACGAGGGCCGGCTGATGGCCTCCATGGCCCTGTACCGCATAGAGCGCAATGGCGAGGCCGTGGCCGATCCCTCCTACCCCAACACCGACATCGGCGACGCGGGCCTGAACTGCTGCTGGCTGAGCAAGGGCAAGGTGGTCAGCCAGGGCGTGGAAGGCGAGATCTCGGGCGAGCTGGCGCGCGGCTGGCAGCTGTTTGCCGGCTACACCTTCAACCGCAACCAC
This sequence comes from Delftia sp. K82, assembly GCF_002193035.1. Lineage (NCBI taxonomy): Bacteria > Pseudomonadati > Pseudomonadota > Betaproteobacteria > Burkholderiales > Comamonadaceae > Delftia > Delftia sp. K82. The sequence continues at coordinate 938,115 of NZ_MYFL01000001.1, forward strand.
AACAAGACGCCGGGCATCGAAGGCATCTACCACTCCGTCACGCCCAAGCATCTGTTCAAGCTGTGGAGCACCTACCGCCTGCCGGGCGAGCTGTCGCAATGGACGATTGGCGGCGGCGCCAATATCCAGAGCGCGCATTTCGTCAGCGGCACGGCCAAGGCCTTCAATCCTGACTCGGGCAAGTTCGATGGCGCGGCCGTGCCCTTCAAGTTCAGCCAGGGCGGCTATGCCGTGTGGAATGCCAGCGTGCAGTACCGCATCAACCGCAACTGGCAGGCCGTGCTCAACCTGAACAACCTGTTCGACAAGGTCTACTACCGCACGGTGGGCACCAGCGGTGGCAACAACTGGTATGGCGAGCCACGCAATGTGATGCTGACGCTGCGCGGTAGCTTTTGAAGACCCCCTGAGGCGCTGCGCGCCTTCCCCCTGAAGGGGGACGACATCCTCGGTGCGAGGCGGCTCTTCCTCGGTGTCTCTGGTTCTGGAGCGCGCCGGTTTGCGAAGGGGAGGGCATCAAGGCCTAATCCTTATAGAATGAGAATCTTTCTCATTCATGTGGCGCACGCCTGCACGTGCTGCCGCACCAGGAGCCTGTCTTGCCCGCCGCCCCCGCCGCTTTGCACCAAGAGGTCGATACGCTGTACCGCGTCCACCATGGCTGGCTCCAGGGCTGGCTGCGGCGGCGATTGGGCAATTCCACGGAGGCCGCCGATCTGGCGCAGGACACTTTCATGCGCCTGCTCACGCGCAGCGAGCCCATTGCCGCACGCGAGCCGCGTGCCTTTCTGACCACGGTGGCGCAGGGCGTGGTGGCCAATTTCATGCGGCGCAGGCAGATCGAAGAGGCGTACCTGGCCACGCTGGCGCATTTGCCCGAGCCGCAGGTGCCGGGCCCCGAGACGCGCGCCATCCTGCTGGAGACGCTGGTCGAGCTGGACCGCCGCCTGGACACGCTGGCACCCCCCGTGCGCCGTGCCTTCCTGCTGTCGCAGCTCGACGGCATGAAGCAGGCCGACATCGCGGCCGAGCTGCAGCTGTCGCTGGCCACCGTGCAGCGCCATATCGCCAAGGCCGCGCACTGCTGCTTCTTCGGCGGCTGAGCGCCAGCCCATGACCGAATTCCGCCACGCATCCACCGGCCTGCCCGTTTTTGAAGGCCCACCCGTTTCAGAAGCCGTGAGCCTGCAGGCCGTGCAATGGCTGGTGGCCCTGCAGGCCTGCGATGCCGGCGAGGACACGCAGGCCTCATGGCGGCGCTGGCGTGCCGATCATCCCGACCATGAGCGCGCCTGGCGGCACATCGAGGCCTGCGGCCTGCACCTGCGCGATCTGCCCGCACCGCTGGCGCATGGGGCGCTGCAGCCGCGCCGCAGCCATGCGCGCGGCCGGCGCCAGGCCATGAAGCTGCTGGCCCTGGCCGCGTTCACGGGCAGCAGCGCCTGGTGGATACAAGGCGGCGATTGGCGCGAATGGTCGGCCGACCACCGCACGGCCACCGGCGAGCGCCAGGCACTGACCCTGGCCGATGGCACGCGCATCCACCTCAACACGGCCAGCGCCATCGATGTGCGCTTTGACGCCAGCCAGCGCCTGCTGCGGCTGCTGGGCGGCGAGGTGCTGGTCACCACGGCCAGCGACCCGCATGCCCGCCCCTTTCTGGTTGAAACCGCGCAAGGGCGGCTGCGTGCGCTGGGCACGCGCTTTGCGGTGCGCCAGCGCGATGGCGCCAGCCATGTGGCCGTCTATGAGGACGCGGTCGAGGTACGGCCGGCCGACGCCCCGCAGGCCGTGCGCATTCTGGCCGCGGGCGAGCAGGCCGGCTTTGACCGCCTTGCCGTGGACGTGCCCCAGCCCGCCGACGAACTGGCCGCCGCCTGGAGCACAGGCCTGCTGGCCGCGCGGGACATGCCGCTGACCGACTTCATTGCCGAGCTGGCGCGCCACCGCAGGGGCCGCCTGGCCTGCGATCCCGCGCTCGCCTCGCTGCGCGTCTCGGGCATGTATCCGCTGGACGATACCGACCGCGTGCTCGACATGCTGGTGCGCACCCAGCCCATCGAGCTCACCGGCTTTGGCCGCTACTGGCTGACCGTGCGCGCCCGGCAGAGCAGGACATGAGCCAAGACAGGCTGGATGGTTGTTGTTGCGAATTGTTGCAATTTGATCGATGCCTGGACCCGTTGGCATGAGGTGTTTTCTTTTCTCGCGTGGCAAGTCCTGAAGAAGCCACTTTTCAGGGAAGAGATATTTCATGGTCCAACGACTTGCTCACACTGCGGCACCGGCCTTCCGGCGCCATTCGCTGGCACTGGCTGCCAGCACCACGCTGGCGCTGTGCGCCGTCAGCGCAGCCCTTGCGCCGCAAACCGCGCAGGCCCAGGCCCAGTCACCCTCCGAAGTGCGCAGCTACGCCATACCGGCAGGCCCGCTGGAGGGCGCGCTGGCCCGCTTCGCCCAGGAAAGCCGGGTCATGCTGTCGTACACGGCGGCCGACATCACGGGCAGGCGCAGCGCGGGCCTGAGTGGAAACCATGCAGCGCCTGCGGCGCTGGATGCGCTGCTGGCCGGCACGGGGCTGGCTGCCCATGCGCAGCCCAATGGCGGCTATGCGCTGCGCCCCTTGCCCGAGGTGCGCACATCGCGCGGCCAGGCCGCCGCTGGGGCAGAGGCGGGCCTGCCGGCCGTCATGGTGACCGACACGCGCATCCGTGACGGCATCACCGAAGGCTCGGACTCCTACACCAGCGGCACGGTCACGCTGGGCAAGACCGCGCAGGCGCTCAAGGACATTCCGCAATCGGTCAGCGTGCTCACGCGCCAGCGCATGGATGACCAGGGCATGACCAACCTGCCCGACGCCATCCACAACGCCACCGGCATGGTGGCCGTGCAGGGCGTGGGCGCGGGCCTGGCCATCAATGCGCGCGGCTTTGCGGTGGACTCGCTGCAGTACGACGGCCTGCCGTTCACGCGCAATACATACAGCCTGGGCAACTGGGAGCAGGAGTCGCTGGTGTTCTATGACCGCGTGGAGATCCTGCGCGGCGCGGCTGGCCTGCTGCAGGGTGCGGGCAGCCCCGGCGGCGCGATCAACCTGGTGCGCAAGCGCCCGGGCCGCGAGCGCTCCGTGGTCTTCACGGGCAAGCTCGGCTCCCATGACCACTACGGCCTGCAGATGGATGCGAGCACGCCGCTCAATGCGGAAGGCACGCTGCGCGGCCGCGTGGTGCTGGACGGGGACTACAGCCACGGGTTCACCGAATACACGCGCGACCGCACGCGCAACATCTACGCGGCGCTGGACTACGACATCAGCGCCAGCACCACGGTGGGCCTGGCCGTGGGGCAGCGCCACAGCCGCTCGCGCCCCATGATCGTGGGCCTGCCGCGCTTTGCCGACGGCAGCGACATCGGCCTGCCGCGCTCCACCTACACAGGCGCCATGTGGAACCGCGCAGGCAATGACCAGAACATGCTGTTCGCCGACCTGGAACACCGCTTCAATGCGGACTGGCGCTTCAAGATGGTGGGCATGGCCATGAACGAGAAGAACACCAACGTGCACCAGCGTGCCGTGGGCCCCATCAAGCCCGATGGCAGTGGCATGAGCTACGGCGATTTCGGCGTGGACTTCAACAACCAGCAGCGCGGCCTGGACATGTCGCTGTCGGGCCGCTTCAAGGCGCTGGGCATGGAGCAGGAAGTGCTGCTGGGCGCCAACTACGCTGGCTACACCACCAGCGACCGCTTCGTGCGCGCCTGGACCGCGGGCGGCAACATCTTCGATATAGACCACAACCGCCCCTGGCAGGACATGGAAAGCATCGCCGCGCGTGGCGCGGATGTGCGCAGCAATTACGACATCACGCAAAAGGGCCTGTACGGCACCTGGCGTGTCAGGCCCACGCAGGCGCTCACGCTGATCGCCGGGGGTCGCCTGGGCTGGTATGACTTCGCCTACCGTGCGCAATCGGGCGATTCTTCCACCAGCAAGACCACGGGGCGTTTCATCCCCTACGCGGGTGCCGTCTATGCGCTCAACGACAACTGGTCGCTGTACAGCAGCTACTCCACCGTCTTCGAGCCGCAGACCGCGCGCACGGTGCAGGGCGACCTCATCAAGCCGGTGCAGGGCCGCAACTACGAGGCCGGCATCAAGGGAGAGATGGCCGACGGCCGCCTGAACATGGCATTGGCCGTGTTCCGCTACGAGCACAAAAACCGCGCCGTCAACGACTACGACAGCGGCTTTGCATGTGATGACTGGTACTGCTCGCGCTCCTCTGGCAAGGTGCGCAGCCAGGGCCTGGAGGCCGAGATCTCCGGCAAGGTCGCCACAGGCCTGGAACTGGCGGCCGGCTACACCTACAACACCACGCGCTACCTGTCCGACCCCGACTACCAGGGCCAGATCTTCAACACCTGGACGCCCCGGCACATGCTGCGCCTGTGGGGCAGCTACCGCCTGCCGGGCGAGCTGGGCCGCTGGACGGTGGGCACGGGCGTGAATGCACAGACCGACACCCTCAGCTCCGACCGAGCCTTCCGCCTGGCAGGCTTTGCGCTGTGGAATGCACGCGTGGCCTACCAGGTCTCGCCCGAGCTGAGCGTGGCGCTCAACGTCAGCAACCTGCTGGACAAGCGCTACTACGTGCCTTCTTACAACACGGTGTCGGGCAACAACTACTACGGTGCGCCCAGGTCGCTGTTGCTGACGCTGCGCTACGCGCCGCGGATCTAGCGCGTGTTATGCGGCAGCGGCTGCCGCAACGCCAAACTCCTCGCTGTCCGCCTGGGCGCCGTCGTCGAACACCAGGCGGCGCTCCGGCCAGCGCATGGCGGCAAGCTTGAAGCGCTGCTGCGGGTCCTCGCCGGCCAGGCGGGCGTTCCAGCGGCCGCCGACCGAGTAGTCCACGCAGAACACATTGCCGCGCCGGCCATGCCAGGACAGCGGACCGGTCTGGCCGAACAGGTTCTCGGCCTGGGCGCCATGGAAGGACGGGCCGCCCCGGTTCAGGCGCCGCCAGTAGTGGCCCACGACCACGGCCTGGGCATCCTCATATTCGTTCCACCAGGCCACGCGCTCGACGAAGCGCCACTTGCCGCCCGCGTAGAAGGGATTGCGGCATTCGCGCTCCACGCCCGAGGTCAGCACCTTCAGCGGATTGACCATGGCCTTGGCCAGTTCGCTCTCGCTGTGCGCGGGCAGGAAGGGCGGCAGCCAGTTGCGGTCTTCCAGGTCATGCGGCCATTGCTGGCGTTCGGCACGCATGCGCTCGGCCACCTTGTTGACCTGGGCCTGCTGGGCGGCCAGGGCCTCGTAGTGGTCATAGGCGCTGCGTGCGCTGCCCAGCGGCAGCTCGCGCGCCATGGCGATCTGCTGCGGGCGCCAGGCCGCGTGGACCACGCGCAGGTCCTCGCGCTCCATGGCGATGGGCAGGCGTTCCAGCAGGGCCAGGGTGTCAGGGATATCGCACAGCGGCATGCGCGCGAACGGCGCGTACTTGGGCGTATCGGAGGCCACGCGGCTGTCGAAGAACCAGCCGGAGCCGTCCTTGGCATCCTCGCGCAGCAGGTTGATTTCGTGGTTGCCGAGCACGGCCAGCGCATGGCCCGACTCCAGCATGGGCACGACGCGGGCGAGCACGCCCGGGCTGTCGGGCCCCCGGTCGCAGAAGTCGCCGACGAAGACCAGGCGCCGACCCTGGGGATGGCGGCCCAGCGCGTCGTAGCGCAGGTGCCCCAGCAGCTGGTCCAGCGCCTCGGACTCTCCATGGATGTCGCCGACGATGTCGAGCGGACCGGGGGGCAAGGGCTGGACGAGGCTCATGGCGAAGAGGCGCGAAAGACGGCGAAGGCGTGGAAAAACGACATTATTTGCACAGACCCGCCGCGCCCGCCAGCCCCGTGTGCGACAGGGGTATGTCAGCGTCGTTGCAGGCGCACAAAGCTGTAGGGCAGCCCGTTGGCGGCCACATGGCGGCTGCGTGACGCTTCCTGCCACTCGGGGCCGAGCGTGGGGGCGAAGGCATCGCCTTCGTAGTCGCGCTCTATCTCGGTCACCTCGATGCTGTCGGCCAGCGGCAGGGCCTGGGCGTAGATCTGGGCACCGCCCATGACCCAGACGTCGGCCGATGCCTGGAGGCCCAGCGCCATGGCCTGCTCCAGGCTGGTGGCATGCAGCACGCCGGGGGCGGCCGGCTCGGGCGCCCAGTCCGCCTGGCGCGTGACCACGATGTTGGTGCGCCCGGGCAGCGGCCTGAAGCGGGCCGGCAGCGAGTCCCAGGTCTTGCGGCCCATGACCACGGCCGAGCCCTGGGTCAATTGCTTGAAGTGCGCCAGGTCCTCGGGCAGGTGCCAGGGCATGGCATTGTCCTTGCCGATGACGCCGTTGGCGGCGCGTGCGTAGATGAGATGGATGGCCATCGGGCGGGTCTTTCTGCAGCCTCAGACGGCCACGGGGGCCTTGATGGGCTCGTGGTGCTGGTAGCCGACGACCTCGAAGTCCTCGTACTCGTAGCCGAAGATGGAGTCGGGCCGGCGCTTGATCTGCAGCGTCGGGTAGGCGAAGGGCTGGCGCGCCAGCTGGGTCTCGACCTGGGCGAAGTGGTTGTTGTAGATATGGCAGTCGCCGCCGGTCCAGACGAAGTCGCCCACCTGCAGGTCGCATTGCTGGGCCAGCATGTGGGTCAGCAGCGCGTAGCTGGCGATGTTGAAGGGAACACCCAGGAAGATGTCCGCGCTGCGCTGGTACAGCTGGCAACTGAGCTTGCCGTCGGCCACATAGAACTGGAAGAAGGCGTGGCAGGGCATGAGCGCCATCTGCGGCAGGTCGGCCACGTTCCAGGCGCTGACGATGATGCGGCGGCTGTCCGGGTTGCTCTTGAGCTGCTTGACCACTTCGGCGATCTGGTCGATGTGGCCGCCGTCCGGCGTGGGCCAGTTGCGCCATTGCACGCCGTAGACCGGACCCAGGTCGCCGTCCTCGCGTGCCCATTCGTTCCAGATGGTGCAGCCGCGCTCCTGCAGCCAGCGCACGTTGCTGTCGCCGCGCAGGAACCACAGCAGTTCCAGGATGATGGATTTGAGGTGCACCTTCTTGGTGGTGACCAGCGGAAAGCCTTCGGACAGATCGAAGCGCATCTGGTGCCCGAACACGCTGCGCGTACCCGTTCCGGTACGGTCGGTCTTGGACACGCCATGTTCGTAGACATGGCGCATGAAATCTTCGTACTGTGAGCGGGCAGGGCGGGGCGCGGCAGTCATGTTCATGGCGGGGATTATCCCTTGATGAATACGGCGCCTTGTCCGACGGTATCCATGCCCCTCGAAACAAGGTTTGCAACCCCGGGTGCGAAAATGACTGCCGACGGGCGCCGGTGTCTTGCCTGGGCTTTCACACCGGCGCCATGGTTTTTTCGCATCCGCTTTGACAAGGAGCTTGCGCATGTCTTCCATGCTCTCCCCCTGGCAGGCCGGAATCGCACTGGGTGCCGCCATGCTGGCGCTGACAGCCTGTGATCCGCGCTCTCCCACCGTTCCCACTCCCAAGGCCGTGCAGTCCGTGGCACTCGATGTGGCCGCGCCCGCGCCCGCATTGACGCTGAACTTTCCCGAGCGCACGCGCCTGCCGTCCACGGCCAAGGCTGGCGAGCCCGGCCTGGACAGCCTGGCCGAGTACCTGGGCAAGTACCCCTATGACGGCACCAACTACCTGGAGCAAGGCGTGCTGGCCGAGCGGCTCAAGGCGCTGCTGGGCACCAGCTACCCGACCCTGCTGAGCAATATGCGCACCGTGGGCCCTCTGACCAAGGAAGGCGATGTGTGGAGCATCGTCGGCCTGCGCCCCCACCAGGGCGGCGAGGAGATGGGAGCCATCGTGATCGATCCCGCGCGCAACGCACTGCGCGTGTGGCTGCTGACCGATGGCAAGCAGACCGACTTCTCCGACGCGGCCGGTGCCGACATCGCCTGGCCCAGCCAGGTGCAGAAGTCCTTTGCCGTGGTCGAGAGCAACAAGCCCGCTTCCTGATCTGCGCCTGGCCGCACCGGGCCGCACCGGGCCGCACCTGGCCGAGTTTGGCCGCACCTGACGGCGTTTGAATGCAAGAACGGGCAGCGCCGCGCTGCAGCCCTGCCCGTTCCTGAAAAGCCGGCGCTGCCGGATCAGGCGCGCGCCAGGATGCAGCCGGGATTCATCAGGCCTTGAGGATCCAATGCCTGCTTGATGGCGCGCATCATGCCCAGGGCCACGGGCGACTGGTACTTTTCCAGCTTGTCCACCTTGAGCGCGCCCACGCCGTGCTCGGCAGAGAACGAGCCGCCGAATTCGGCCACGGCCTCGTAGACCAGGTGGTTGACCAGGTGCTCGCGCTCATTGAGGAAGGCCTTGGCGTCGCCGCCCACGGGCGCCTGCACGTTGTAGTGCAGGTTGCCGTCGCCCAGGTGGCCGAAGTTGACCAGGCGCACACCCGGGATCTCGCGCTGCAGCACGGCATCGGTGTGCTCGACGAAGGCGGGAATGCGCGATGCCGCAATGGAGATGTCGTGCTTGATGTTCAGGCCTTCCTCGGCCTGGGCCAGCGGAATGCTTTCGCGGATGTGCCACAGCTCATGGGCCTGCGACAGGCTTTCGGCCACCACGGCGTCGAGCACGCAGCCGTCCTCGAAGGCCAGCTCCAGCAGCGCCTCGAAACGCTCGCGCGCATGCTGCTCGGACTCGCTGTCCGAGTTCTCGACCAGCACGTAATAGGGCGGCGCGCCGTCCAGGCCCGCAAAGGGCACGCGCAGCTGGGGCATGTGCTTGATCACCAGGGACAGCGCGAACTGGCCCATGACCTCGAAGCCCGTCAGCCCCGCGCCCAGGTGCCTGTGCGCCATGCCCAGCAGGCGCACGGCCGCTTCCATGGAGGGCACCGCTGCAAAGGCCGTGAGCTGGGCCGCAGGCTGGGGGAACAGCTTCATGGTGGCGGCGGTGATGATGCCCAGCGTGCCTTCGCTGCCGATGAACAGGTCGCGCAGGTCGTAGCCGGTGTTGTCCTTGCGCAGGCCCTTGAGGCCGTCCCAGATCTCGCCCTGCGGCGTGACCACCTCCAGGCCCAGGCACAGCTCTCGCGTGTTGCCGTAGCGCACCACCTGGGTGCCGCCGGCGTTCGTGCCCAGATTGCCGCCAATGGTGCAGCTGCCTTCGGCGGCCAGCGACAGCGGGAACAGCAGGCCCTCTTTCTCGGCAAGCTCCTGCAGGCTTTGCAGGATGCAGCCGGCCTCGACGGTGAAGCTCAGGTTGTCGCGGTCGATGTGGCGCACGGCATTCAGGCGCGTGAGGCTGAGCACGACCTGCGTGCCGCTGTCGTCCGGCGTGGATCCGACCGACAGGCCGGTGTTGCCGCCCTGGGGAATGATGCTGGTGCCTGCGGCCGCGCATTCGCGCACCACGGCGGCCACCTCGGCCGTGCTGGCCGGGCGCACCACGGCCAGGGACTTGCCGCGCACGCGGCGGCGCCAGTCCTGTTCATAGGCGACGAGGTCGCCCTCGGTGAGGACATGGGCTTCGCCGACGATCTGGCGCAGGCGTTCAAGCAGTGCAGTCATGTTGCAACTTCTTTCAAAGACGTGAAGGCATGAAAACGGGGACTCAGCCGCCGGCCGCCTGGGCCGCGCGGCGCGCGCTGCGCTGGCGCCAGCGCACATGCAGGGCGCAGGCGGTGAACAGCATCAGGCACAGGAAAACTTCGAGCAGCGCCAGCCAGCGGCCGGGCGCCGGGTCGCTCCAGGCGCGCACGACGCCCTCGGTGAAATAGATCCACACCAGCAGGCTGACCCAGCGGTAGGTATACATGCGGTGCTTGAGCAGGCCGATCAGCGGAATCGCCAGCGGAAGGGCCTTGAGCACCAGCCAGGAGCCCCCTGGCCGCATGGGCGCCAGCCACAGTTCCCAGGCCAGGCTCAGCACGATCAGGCCCATGAGGCTGGAGACCGCCAGCCAGCGGGTGGCGGCGACATCGGCGCCGGGGCGAGAAATGGAATCAGTCATCGGGGTGGCATCATATCGGCCATGGTCTTGTCCTTTGAACATGTGATTGCTTGGATGGTCACGCGCGTTCCCGTTTCAGGCACGCGCGTTGCAGCGGAGATATGGCGATGAGCGGCGGCCCCGGGCAGGAGCCTGCCGGTGGCCTGGAGGACGGTGCCGTTGCACTGCCCGCGCCCGAACAGGAGCGCAGCCTTTCGCTGATGGAGCGGCCCGAGCCGGTGGTGCCCCCATCCTGGCGCGAACGCCTGCGCTGCTTTCCCTGGCGCAATACCGCGCACACGCTGCGCGAACGCTTTCGCGAGGACCGGCTGGGCGTCACCGCCAGCAGCCTGACCTTCACCACGGTGCTGGCCCTGGTGCCGTTCTTCACGGTGGCGCTGGCGCTGTTCACGGCGTTTCCCATCTTCTCGCGCGTGCAGATCGTGCTGGAGCGCTGGCTGATCGACAGCCTGATCCCCGAGACCATTGCGCGCCAGGTGCTGGGCTATCTGACGCAGTTCGCCTCCAAGGCCAGCCAGCTGGGCATGGCCGGTTTTTCCATTCTGGTGATCACGGCGGTGGCGCTGATCCTCACCATAGACCGCACGCTCAACAACATCTGGCGCGTGCGCCAGCTGCGGCCGCTGGGCCAGCGCGTGCTGATCTACTGGGCCGCGATCACGCTGGGCCCCCTGGTGCTGGGCCTGAGCCTGGTGCTGTCGTCCTATGTGATGTCGGCCTCGCGCGGGCTGGTCAATGCGCTGCCCGAAGGCTTGCGCTTCATCTTCGATTCCATCGAGTACCTGGCGCTGGCCGCTGGCATGGCGGGCCTGTACCACTACGTGCCCAATACGGCGGTGCGCTGGCGCCATGCCTGGGTGGGCGGCCTGTTCGTGGCCACCTGCATGGAGCTGGCGAAGAAGGCGCTGGGCCTGTATCTGGCCTCGGTGCCTACCTATTCGGTCATCTACGGCACCTTTGCCACCTTGCCGATCCTGCTGATCTGGATCTACATGGCCTGGATCATCGTGCTGCTGGGCGCCGTGGTCACCGCGTATCTGCCCATCGTCATGGCCGGCGTGCAGCGCATGCCCGGACAGCAGGGCTGGCAGTTCGAGATGGCCGTGGAAATCCTGCAGTACCTGGAGCAGGAGCGCGAGTCGCCCGCCAAGGGCCTGTATGCCAGCGATCTGGCACGCCGCCTGCATGTGGACTGGCAGCAGATCGATCCGGTGCTGCAGGCGCTGTCCGTGCTCGACTGGGTGGGAACGGTGCAGGCGCCAGGCGTCGCAGCGGGCAGCGAGGGCACCGAGCCCCGCTACATGCTGCTGGTGGACCCGCAACACACGCCCTTGGCACCCCTGGTCGAACGCCTGCTGCTGGCGCCTTCGGCGGCCGTGCAGCCGCTGTGGGAGCGCACGGGCCTGGCGGGCATGACGCTGGCCAGCCTGCTGGAGAGCCGGCCCCGGCCGTAGTGCCCGGCGCGGTGCTAGAGCGCAATGCGTCCGGTGAGGATGTCGCGCCACATCACCCAGTCGCCGCGAAAGCTGTACAGCGGGCGCTTGAAGCTGGCGGGCCGGTTTTTCTCGAAGCCGAAGTGCCCTATCCAGGCAAAGCCGTAGCCGAACAGCAGGCCGCCGAGCAGGAACCAGAAATTGCCGGTCAGGAACAGCGCGAACAGGCACAGCAGCGCCAGCGTGGAGCCGACGAAGTGCAGGCGCCGGCAGGTACGGTTGCTGTGTTCCTGAAGGTAGAACGGATAGAACTCGGCAAAGCTCTTGAACTGGCGCGGGTCCACGGCAGCCTGTGCGGCGCCGGGCAGGGGAGCGGAAGCGTGTGACATGGCAGGCCTTCGCGTGCATGGGGTGGCTTCAACTTATACGCCGCTGCCTGGCCTTTCACCATCGGAGGAACCCGCGCGCCCGGGTTCGCAAAAGCTGCCCCGAGAGAGACAAAAGCTGCCGCATTCCGCCCAGCGCGTCGCCACGGTGTCGCCCTCTGGCGGCATGCAGGCGCATGATGTCTGCCGGGCCGGCGCCGACCGGCATGGAGTTTTTTTCGATGCCTTCCTCGTGCATGACCGACATCCCCGCATCCTTGAACGAAATCCGCATTCCCACACCGCAGGGCAGCATCTACGTCAGGCGCTGGCAGGCGCCGGCGGCCGGCGAAGGCGAGCAAGGCCCGGCGCGCGCGCCCATCGTGCTGCTGCACGACTCGCTGGGCTCGGTGGCGCTGTGGCGCGATTTCCCGCAGCAGCTGGCCGAGGCCACGCGCCGCGATGTGCTGGCCTACGACCGGCTGGGCTTTGGCCAGTCCGATCCCTATCCGGGCACGCTGGGGCCGGGCTTTGTGGCCCGGGAGGCAGAGACCGTGTTCCCGGCGGTGCACCAGGGGCTGGGCCTTGAGGATTTCATTGTGCTGGGCCACAGCGTGGGCGGCGGCATGGCCGCCATGGTGGCGGCCCGATATGGCGCGCAGTGCAAGGCGGTGGTCACGGAGTCCGCCCAGGCCTTTGTGGAAGATCGCACCTTGCAGGGCATTCGTGCGGCCCAACAGGATTTCGCCCGGCCCGGCCAGCTGGCGCGCCTGGAGAAATACCACGGCGACAAGGCGGCCTGGGTGCTGTCTGCCTGGGTCGATACCTGGCTGTCCCCGCCTTTTGCCGACTACCGGCTGGACGAGGCGCTGGAGCGCGTGCGCTGCCCGGTGCTGGCCATCCATGGAGAGCTCGACGAGTTCGGCTCCCTGGTCCACCCCGAGCGCATCCGCGACCGCGCCAGCGGCCCGGTGGAGGTGGAGATCGTGGCCGGTGGCGGCCACGTTCCCCACCGCGAGCAGCCCGAGCGCATCGCCCAGCGCATCGCCCGCTTTCTGGCACGGGTCTGATCCCGGGTGGGCTTCATTGGCCACCCTGGGCGGACGCCGAGAGTTCCGGCGGAAACAGCGTCTTCTTGATCACGGCGTGCACGCCCCAGTTGCCGTCCACCACCTGCGTCACGGCGAAGTCCACGGCCACGGAGATCAGCGATACGGCTTCGTCCTCGTCCAGCCCGTGGGCCAGCATCAGATAGCGCCTTGCCTTGTGGAAGGCGTCACGCATGGCGCCTTCCAGCGATGACTTGCGATAGACCTGGGACTGCGCCTGGCTGCCCAGTTCGGCCAGGTGGTCGGTGAAGCTGAAGCCCTGTATCACCCATTCGGAGCCGGTCTCCAGGAAAGGGTGGTCCAGCTCTGCAAGGAAGCGGTTGTCCAGCGCGGCGCGCTTGTGCACCCGCAGCTCGAAGCTGCCGGTCAGCGAACATTCGATGGCCGTGCCGCACAGTTCCGAGTCGCCTTGGGATGCATGCGGGTCTCCCACCGAAAACAGCGCGCCTGGCACCGATACGGGCAGGAAGAGCGTCGCGCCCTTGCCGGCGCGCCAATTGTCCAGGTTGCCGCCGAAGTAGCTCGGCGGTATGGAGTCGATCAGGCCGGCCTCTCGCGGTGCCACGGCCAGCATGCCGAAATGCGGACGCAGCGGCACGCGTGCCTTGTCCAGCACACCAAAGCGCCGGGTGATGGTGGCGGGGTCCACGGGCACGCCCGGGTAGTCGATGGTCGGATGGACCACGCCGAACGGGTCGGTCTGCGGCGTCCAGCGGTAGTTGTAGACAGCGCGGGCCGTGGGCTCCTCGGGCAGTGCGTGGTCGATTTCGTAGATGGTGACCACTTCGCGCTGGCGGGGCTCCGTGATCTGGTCGCGGTAGTGAAAGCCCCACCAGGCGGCGGCGTTGCTGCCGAAGACACGGCCGTGGTGGGCGGGGCTGCAGCTGGGGCGTGGCTGCACATCGAGGATGCGTATCTCCAGCAGGTCGCCGGGTTCGGCCTCATGCACATAGACGGGGCCGGTGCAGATGTGCACGCCGAAGCCCTCGCCCGCGCCGCGGCCGTAGATCGAGGCGTCCATCGGCCCCGCGCCGCGCCGGTCCACGGCCTTCTGGGCTGCGGTCCAGTGGAACACGCTTTCGGCGCCCGGATCGCCCTCGATCATGCGTTCCCAGTCGTCCGAGGCATGCTGGGTCAGCGTCTCCATGGTCACCACGTCACCCGAGCGCACCGAAAGCACGGGCTTGAGTGAACGGCTCAGGTAGCCCCAGTGCACGGTCTTGTCGGAGACCGGCAGGTAGTAATGCTGGGGCGACGCACCGCCATTGTCTGCGTGCGCCGAGCGCTTGGGCACAAGGGCCAGCGCCTGGGCGTAGCGTGCATGGTCGCGCAGCAGGGCCTGGAACGGGCTGTGTGCCAGGCGCGCTGCGGCCGGTTCTGCACCCTGCGCAGCGCTCTCGGCGGGCGAGGGGCGGCCGCGCTGGCCGGGCGGCGCATCCTGCACGCGCGCCGGACTGGCGCGATAGGCCTTGGGGGACAGACCATAGCGGGCCGTGAAGGCTCGGCTGAAGTTGGCGGCATCGCCAAAGCCCCAGCGAAAGCACAGCTCGGCAATGGAGAAATGCTGCAGCGAGCGGTTGCTCAGGTCCATGCGGCAGCGCTCCAGCCGTCGTTCGCGCAGGTAGGTGCTGAAGCTGGTGGCCGCCCCCTTGAACAGCTTTTGCAGATAGCGCGTGGACAGCCCCTCGGCGTCGGCGATGGCATCGATGGACAGCTCGGCATCGCCCAGCCGGGTTTCGATGGCGCGGCAGATGCGGCGCAGATGGCCAAGCTGCACGGCGCTGGGCGGCTCTGTCGTCTCGGCCTGTTCCTGGTCGGGGTTGCCGGCGCGCGGTGTCAGGCAGGTGACCAGCATGTCGGTGAGCGTGGCCTCCACCGACAGCAGATCGTCCTGTGCCAGTGTGTCGATCTGCTCTGCCAGTGAGGCCGCCATCGCCATGCACATGGCCCCCACGCCGCCTGTCCCGCCGATGTGCCTGGCCTCGGGCGGGCACGAGCGCAGCAGGCGCAGCAGAAAGCTCGAGGACTCCAGCCGCGCAAGCAGCAGGCGGCCGTCGCCGGGCAACTGCAACTGCCAGTCCCGGTCTGACTCCAGCAGCAAGGCCGAGCCGGCCTTGAGCGGGAACGCGGCGTCCTCAATCACCGCATTGGCGCTGCCTTGCAGCAAGGCGCACAGCAGCAGTCCCGGGCCGCGCAGCCGCTTGGCCACGGCCTGCAACGTCAGCGGCGAGGTGGCCAGCGTGATGAACACCGATCCCAGTGGCGAGCTGCGCAGCGCCAGGTGGGTGGCCGGTGGCGTGGGCGCTTCGCCATGGATGTCTGCCCTGGACAGCGCCTCATTGAGCGCAGCCTGCCGCAAGGCATCGGGAAATGCGTGGGTGGAAAAGCGTCTTGGATCGTCGTGCATCAGGGGCGAACTATGAACTGCCGCGTACTGCCTGTCCAAGTCCGGCGCACCGGATGGCAGCCGCGACAAGTTTTTGTGCGCGCAGGAACAACCGGCCTGGACATGCTCGCCTGGACACTGGCGCTGCCGGCACCGATCCACAACAGCAGGAGTATTTTCGATGACCATCCCCTACCAAGAACATATCTGCGGCCCGGGCTGCCAGCACGGTGCTTCGCCAGCCGACGAGAAGCTGATCCGCGAGGAATTCCAGGTTGCACGCCGCTCCTTCCTGCGCGACGCCATGGTGGTCGGTGGCGGCGCGGTCTCGGCCGGCGCCATCAGCGGTGCGATGGCACCGTCCCGGGCCTTTGCCCAGGGCGCGCCTGGCGCCCGGGCCGGCCAGGGCATGGCCAGCCACTACTACATTCCCGCCTCTGCCAGCACCGTGCTCTGGGGCTACTTCAGCAGATCGGCCAAGCCGGTGGTCGAAGTCGAATCGGGTGACTACGTGACCGTGGAGACGCTGACCCACCACGCCAATGACGATGCCGAACGCATGGTCCGGGGCGACCCTGGCGCCGAGAGCGTGTTCCACTGGGACAGCCAGCGCAAGAACGTCGATCGCCGGGGCGCCGGTCCCATGGATGCCAAGAATGGCGCAGGCGGAGGCCAGGGCGTGCACATCTGCACGGGGCCGGTACGCATCAAGGGCGCCCAGCCCGGCGATGTGCTGGAAGTGCGCATCATTGATGTGGTGCCACGCCCCTCGGGCAACCCGCAGTTCAAGGGCCGGACCTTCGGCAGCAATGCGGCGGCGAACTGGGGCTTTCACTATGGCGACACGCTCACCGAGCCCCGAAAGCGCGAGGTGGTCACCATCTACGAGGTGGATGCGACCGGCGAGCGCAACTGGGCCCGCGCCGTCTACAACTACCGCTGGACGCCGCAGACCGACCCCTTCGGCGTGGTCCACCCGACCATCGACTATCCGGGCGTGCCCGTGGACCACCGCACGATCAGCAAGAACGAAAACGTGCTGCGCAATATCCGCGTTCCCGTGCGCCCGCACTTCGGCACCATCGGCGTGGCGCCGGCCGAGGTGGAGATGGCCAGCTCCATTCCGCCCAACCACACGGGCGGCAACATCGACAACTGGCGCATCGGCAAGGGGGCGACCATGTATTTCCCCGTGGCCGTGCCAGGGGCCAACTTCACCGTGGGCGATCCGCATGCCTCGCAGGGGGACTCCGAGCTGTGCGGCACGGCCATCGAGTGCTCGCTGACCGGCACCTTCCAGCTGGTCCTGCACAAGAAGGCGGACCTGCCTGGAACGCCGCTGGCCGAACTGGCCTATCCGCTGCTCGAAACCCAGGACGAATGGCTGCTGCACGGCTTCAGCTACGCCAACTACCTGGCGGAGCTGGGGCCTGATGCGCAAAACCAGATCTTCAAGAAGTCTTCCGTGGACCTGGCGCTGCGCGACGCCTATCACAAGATGCGCCACTTCCTCATGACCACCCAGGGATTGGGAGAGGACGAGGCCATCTCGCTGATGTCGATTGCCGTGGACTTCGGCATCACCCAGGTGGTGGATGGCAACTGGGGCGTGCACGCGCTCGTGAAAAAGAGCATCTTCCCCGCGCGCGGCGCGTGAGTGCGTCCGGGCCCTGCGGGCAGGACCCGGCCGGGCTCAGCGCACCAGGAAATCCCGGATGGCGAACAGCGTCTGGTCGGGCGCCTCGGTCATCTGGTTGTGGCCGCTGGGCAGGTGCACGATGCTGACCTGGCGCTGCGCGCCCCGGGCCGCCTCGATCAGGCCCTTGGCGGCCTTGGGCGGCGTCATCTGGTCCTGCTCGCCCAGGGCGAACAGGACCGGACATTGCAGCGCCGCCATGGCCGCCTCGCCGCCCGCGTAGCTGTCGCAGGCCTTGAAGCCGGTGTGCAGCAGGTTGGTGCGGTCATTGCTGGCCAGCACGCGCCGGCCCAGCGCCATGCCGGCGCCGAATACCCAGCTGCCTGCGCCGCTGGGTGGCGCCAGCGTGGCGCGCGAGAACACGTTCACCATGCGGATGGCCTGCTCTGGCGTGCTCAGTGCGGAGTCCAGCAGTGCGGGCGAGACCTTCATCGGATAGGCCGTGCCCACCAGCACCAGGTGGCTGACGCGCGCGCCCAGCCGGGCGGCCGCTTCCATGGCGATCAGGCTGCCCCAGCTGTGGCCTACCAGCGCGGCCTTCCCGATGCCTGCCGCATCCATGAGCTGGCCGATGAAATCCGCCGCTGCCTCCACGCTGGCGGGCGCGTCACCCGCGCTGCGGCAGTGGCCGGGCAGGTCTATGGCCAGCACGTTCCAGCCGTGGTTGGCCAGGTAGCGGCTTTGCAGGGCCCAGACGCTGTGGTCGCACAGCACGCCGTGGATGAGGATGGCCGTGGGCTGGGCGGGGTTGAAGGCCTTGCCGCCGGTATAGGCGTAGATAGCGTGGCCCTGAACATCGATCTTCATTGTTGGTGTCTCCCTTGTCGGCTCACGCTGCCTTTTCAGCGGCCTTGAGGGCGCGCTTGAGGTCATCGATCAGGTCGTCGGCATCCTCCAGTCCGATGGACAGGCGTATCGTGCCCTGGCCGATGCCGGCCTGGGCCAGTGCTTCGTCGCTCATGCGGAAATGCGTGGTGCTGGCCGGATGGATCACCAGGCTGCGGCAGTCGCCCACGTTGGCCAGGTGGCTGAAGACCTTGAGCGTCTCGATGAACTTGCGCCCCTGGTTGCGGTTGCCCTTGATGTCGAAACTGAACACCGAGCCCGCGCCGCGCGGCAGCAGCTTCTTTGCCAGTTGGTGCGAGGGATGGGTCTCCAGCAGCGGGTGGCCCACGCGGCCCACCAGCGGATGGCTGGCCAGGAATTGCACCACCTTCTCGGTATTGCGGATGTGGCGCTCCATGCGCAGCGGCAGCGTCTCTATGCCCTGCAGGATCAGCCAGGCCGTATGCGGGCTCATGCAGGCGCCGAAGTCGCGCAGGCCTTCGCGGCGGGCGCGCAGCAGGAAGGCGCCGGTGCTGCTTTCCTCGCTGAACACCATGTTGTGGAAACCGTCGTAGGGCTCGGTCAGCTCCGGGAAGCGCCCCGACTTTTCCCAGTCGAAGCTGCCGCCATCCACCACGATGCCGCCGACCACGGTGCCGTGGCCCGACAGGAATTTGGTGGCCGAGTGGTAGACGATGTCCGCGCCATGCTCCAGCGGCTTCATCAGCCAGGGCGAGGTCAGCGTGGAGTCCACCAGCAGCGGCACGCCGGCCTCATGTGCGATGGCGCTGATGGTGGGAATGTCCAGCACGTCCAGGCCCGGGTTGCCCACGGTCTCGCCGAAGAACAGCTTGGTGTTGGGGCGCACCGCGGCGCGCCAGCCGTCGATGTCGCCGGGCTTGACGAAGGTGGTTTCTATGCCGAAGCGCGCCAGCGTGTAGTGCAGCAGGTTCTGCGAGCCGCCGTACAGCGCTGTGCTGGCCACGATATGGCTGCCCGCGCCCATGAGCGTGGCCACCGACAGGTGCAGCGCCGCCTGCCCACTGGCCACGGCGATGGCGCCTACGCCGCCTTCCAGGGCCGAGACGCGCTGCTCCAGCACGGCGTTCGTGGGATTGGAGATGCGGCTGTAGACGTGCCCTGGGCGCTCCAGGTTGAACAGCGAGGCCGCATGGTCGCTGGACTCGAACACGAACGAGGTCGTGAGGTGGATGGGCGTCGCGCGCGCTCCGGTGGCGGGGTCGGGCTGTGCGCCCGCGTGCAGCGCCAGGGTGTCAAAGCCGGGGTCCGAGTAGCCGGGCATTCCTGTCTCCATGGTTGTCAAGGCAAGCGGGCATTGTGGGCTATATTTCCTGTCAGACACGGGCTTGCCGCAACCACGGCGACACAGACAAATTTGGAGATACGGCATGAAAGTAAGTGACATCCTGCGCGTCAAGGGCAACACCCTCTACACGGTGTCGCCGGACGAAAGCCTGGCCAGCGCGGTGCAGGTGATGTCGGAGCGCGATATCGGCTCCCTCGTGGTCATGGAGCATGGCGACGTGGTCGGCATGCTGACCTTCCGCGAAGTGATCCAGGGCTTCGTCAAGCACGGCGGGGTGGGTGAGACGCTGGTGCGCTCGGCCATGGACGACGCTCCCATGACCTGCACCATGGAAACCGACATGGACGAGGTGCGCCGCATGATGCTGGACCGCCACGCACGCTACATGCCGGTGATGGACAAGCGCATGCTGATGGGCGTGATCAGCCTGTACGACGTGGCCAAGGCCGTGGTGGACAGCCAGAACTTCGAGAACCGCATGCTCAAGGCCTACATCCGCGACTGGCCCGAGGGCGAGCGCCAGGGCGCGGACTGATCATCGGGGCGATATCGACCTTTCGATCGTTTCACCTTGGGTAGCAAGGCCTCCGAACGCAAAATGCGGCGGAGGCCTTTGTCTTTGTGCGCAGGGCGCAAAGCAGACAGTCGCGTGAACAGCGAATGGATGGGCAGCAGGACCTGTCAGTGCACGCGGCGGCGTTTGGGCTTGAGCAAGGCGCTGGGCGGCACGTCATAGGCCTGTCTGAAGACACGGCTGAAGTGCGAGAAGCTGGTGAAGCCGCAAGCCAGTGCCACATCGGTCACGCGCCGCGCATTGTCTGCCCGAAGCAGCAGGTGCGCCTGGGCCAGCCGTTCGTTCCAGAGCCAGCGGCTCGGGGTCAGCCCTTCGGTGGCAAACAGCCGCGCCAGGCTGCGCAGCGACATGCCCATGTCCCGAGCCACCTGCAAGGGCTTGAGCTCGGGGTCGTCGAGCCGGGCCCGCATGTACTGCTTGGCCTGGGCAAGCCTATTGCGGGTTCTGAAATCGCCAGGGCTGGACGATGTCAGCAGTACATTCAGCAGCGAGGGGCGAAGGTCCTGCTCCTCGTCCTTGGGCTGAAGGCCAGGCGATGCCGGTGGAGTGCTGCCCGCATGGTCGCCGTGATCCTGGATTTGCGTTGAGTCGTAAGAGGCCTGCATTTCACGAACCTCCCGCAGTTTGCGGCTGGTGCCAGCGTGGTGATTCGCAGGCGGTTGAAAAAGGATGGATTGCAATTTTAACTATGAATATTTGCAATCCGATAGCTATTTTTATTCTCGCTGGGCGATGGCTGCCTGCGCAATGCACCGCCGCCGCGGGCACGGCGCTTGCGGGCTACCCGGGCATAATCGTCGGCCTATGAGCGGCAACACCTTCGGCACCCTATTCACTGTCACCAACTTCGGCGAATCGCATGGCCCGGCCATAGGCTGCGTCATCGACGGCTGTCCGCCCGGCATGGCGCTGAACGAAGCGGATATCCAGCAAGAACTGGATCGCCGCCGCCCCGGCACCAGCAAGTTCGTGACCCAGCGCAACGAGCCCGATGCGGTGGAAATCCTCTCGGGCGTCTACGAAGGCCGCACCACGGGCACGCCGATCGCGCTGCTGATCCGCAATACCGACCAGCGCAGCAAGGACTACTCCAACATTGCGCAGAGCTTTCGTCCCGGCCATGCCGACTACGCCTACTTCCAGAAATACGGCATCCGTGATCCGCGCGGCGGCGGCCGTTCCTCGGCACGGCTGACGGCCCCTACGGTGGCCGCTGGTGCCGTGGCCAGGAAGTGGCTCAAGGAAAAGTTCGGCACCGAGTTCCGCGCCTGCATGACCCAGGTGGGCGAGCTGTCGCTGCCCTTCGAGAGCTGGGAGCATGTGCGCAACAACCCCTTCTTTGCGCCGGTGGCCGATGTGTCCCAATACGAGGAATACATGGATGCGCTGCGCAAGTCGGGCGACTCCTGCGGCGCTGCGCTGCGTGTGCAGGCCAGCGGCATGCCGGTGGGCCTGGGCCAGCCGCTGTATGACCGCCTGGATGCCGATATCGCCTACGCCATGATGGGCCTGAACGCGGTCAAGGCCGTGGAGATCGGTGCGGGTTTCGACAGTGTGGTCCAGCGCGGCACCACGCACGGCGACTCGCTGAGTCCCGAAGGCTTTCGCAGCAACAACGCCGGTGGCATCGTCGGCGGCATCAGCACGGGCCAGGACCTGGAAGTGCGCATAGGCATCAAGCCCACCAGTTCCATCATCACGCCGCGCGAATCCATCGACGTGCAGGGCCAGAGCACCGAGGTCATCACCAAGGGCCGCCACGACCCCTGCGTCGGCATCCGCGCAGCGCCCATCGCCGAGGCGCTGCTGGCCCTGGTGGTGATGGACCATGCGCTGCGCCACCGTGCCCAGTGCGGTGACGTGGATTCGGGCCTGGCTCCCATCCCTGCCGCCGCGCCCTGAAACACTGCCAGGCCACCAAAGAAAAAGCCGCCCAAGGGCGGCTTTCTTGCGTCCTGCCGGCCTGATCAGCCGGGATTGCGCACCTCATCCATGACGTTCTTGAAATCGTCCACATCCTCGAAGCTGCGGTAGACGCTGGCGTAGCGGATGTAGCCGACCTTGTCGAGCAGCTTGAGCTCGCGCATCACCATCTCGCCCAGGCGGCTGGAGAGCACTTCGCGCTCGCCCAGGTTGCGCAGCCGCTCCTCGATGCGCTCGATGGCGGCATCGATCTGCTCTGTGCTCACGGGGCGCTTGCGCAGCGCGATCTTGAACGAGCCCAGCAGCTTGGCGCGCTCGTACTCGATGCGCCGCCCGTCCTTCTTGACGATGGCGGGAAAGCTGACCTCGGGCCGCTCATAGGTCGTAAAGCGCTTGTCGCAGCCGCCGCACTGGCGGCGGCGGCGGATGAAGCCCCCATCCTCGGCCTCGCGGGTCTCCACGACCTGGGTGTCCGGATGGCTGCAGAACGGGCACTTCATGGCAGGCCTCTATGCGTGCAACTCAGGCGCCGTAGACCGGGAAGCGGGCCGTCAGCTCGGCCACCTGGGCGCGCACGCGGGCCAGGTTGGCTTCGTCGCTGGGGTTCTCCAGCACGTCGGCCAGCAGGTTGGCTGTCAGGCGGGCTTCCTCTTCCTTGAAGCCGCGCGTGGTCATGGCGGGCGTGCCCACGCGGATGCCGCTGGTCACCATCGGCTTTTCGGGATCGTTGGGGATGGAGTTCTTGTTGATCGTCATGTGGGCGGCACCCAGCGCGGCTTCGGCCGCCTTGCCGGTGATGCCCTTGGCGCGCAGGTCCACCAGCATGACGTGGCTTTCCGTGCGGCCGGAGACGATGCGCAGACCGCGTGCTGTCAGCGTTTCCGCGACAACCTTGGCGTTCTTCACGACCTGTTCCTGGTAGGTCTTGAACTCGGGCGACAGCGCTTCCTTGAAGGCCACGGCCTTGCCGGCAATGACATGCATCAGCGGGCCGCCTTGCAGGCCGGGGAAGATGGCGCTGTTGATGGCCTTCTCGTGCTCGGCCTTCATCAGGATCACGCCGCCGCGCGGGCCGCGCAGGCTCTTGTGCGTGGTGGTGGTGACCACGTCGGCGTGGGGCACGGGGTTGGGGTACACGCCTGCGGCGATCAGGCCGGCATAGTGGGCCATGTCCACCCAGAAGATGGCGCCGACTTCCCGGGCGATCTTGGCGAAGCGCTCGAAGTCGATGGCCAGGGCGTAGGCCGATGCGCCGGCCACGATGATGCGGGGCTTGTGCTCGCGCGCCAGCGCTTCCATCTTGTCGTAGTCGATGGCTTCTTCGGCATTCAGGCCGTAGGAGACCACGTTGAACCACTTGCCCGACATGTTCAGCGGCATGCCGTGCGTCAGGTGGCCGCCTTCGGCCAGGCTCATGCCCATGATGGTGTCGCCGGGCTTGGCAAAGGCCATCAGCACTGCCTGGTTGGCCTGGGAGCCGGAGTTGGGCTGCACGTTGGCGGCTTCGGCGCCGAACAGCTTCTTGACGCGGTCGATGGCGAGTTGCTCGACCACATCGACGTTCTCGCAGCCGCCGTAGTAGCGCTTGCCCGGATAGCCTTCGGCGTACTTGTTGGTGAGCTGGGAGCCCTGGGCTTCCATGACGGCAGGCGAGCAATAGTTCTCGCTGGCGATCAGCTCGATATGTTCTTGTTGACGCAGGTTCTCGGCCTGGATGGCGGCAAAGACTTCGGCGTCGACCTTCTCGACGGTATTGGTGCGTTGAAACATGGCAGTCCTGTGAACTTGAAATTCCCTTGAGGCCAAGGGCTGCCCAGGCGAACGGCGGAACACTCCAGATCCCGCGTGCGCATGGAGGCTGGGCGGTACGCTCCCCGGTGGTTCACAGAAGGTGGTCCTTCTCGGGCCTTCTGCTGGTTTCCACGTCAGCGGCAGCGGTGCGTGAAGCGGCTGCGCCTATCGCCAGTTGCGTACCCCGCTAGTGTAGCTGAGCCGGTGGCGCCGAAGACCTGGCAGGGGCGTTGCAGAAGGCGTTTGCGTGGGCCAACTGCAGTTGGATCGGGCATGAAAAAAGCTGGCCTTGGCCAGCTGTGCACTCACTATGCCGGGAAGTCAGGCTAAAGCGCCGGCTCCTGGGACTGAAGGGCCACCTGCTCGGAGCGGGCAGAGGTGTTGCTCGAGCTGACCGGCACGGCTGCAGGCGCAGCCGATGCTGCCGGGCCCGAGGCCTCGGCCACGGGGGTGGCCGGCTTGGTGGAGGCAATCTGTACGGCCTGCCGGGGCTGATCTACCTTGGCGGTCATCAAAGGCACGGCACGCAGGCCGGCAGCCATGCGCAGGCGCTGGTGCTCGGCCAGCACCTTGGCGGCGTAGCCACCATCGGTGGGCAGGTTGGCCGCGCCCACGTAGTAGCGCAGGCCTCCTTCGATGGAGCCGGCGCGCTCGATGCATTCCTTGAGCACGCGCACGCCCACGCGCAGATTGCTGACCGGGTCGAAGGCAGCATTCTGGCCACCGAAGTTCTCATACTTGTCGGTATGCACCGTGGTCATCACCTGCATCAGGCCCTGCGCGCCGACAGCGCTTTGCGCAAACGGGTTGAAGCTGGACTCGATGGCCATGATGGCCAGGATCAGCGTCGGGTCCAGGCGGTTGACCTTGCCCAGGTCGTAGGCCTCGCTGACCAGTGCCGCGATGGGCTCGGGCGCCACGCGGTACTTCTTGCTGAGCCAGAAGGCCACGGCCGCCTGCTCCTTGGGCAGGTTCTTGGGGTTGGTCGCCGTCGCCCGATCGCTGGCAGCGAGTTCGACGGGAACACCCAGCTCGGCCATCTGGCGAGCGGTCAGCCAGGAGCGCAGCTGGCTCTCTCCGGCATCGCGCAGGTCAGGGCGGGCGAACAAAGTGATGGCCATGAAGGCCACAGCCAAGCCCAGAAGGGCGAAGCTGTTGTGGATGATGGCAAGAAAACCGTTGGCCACATCGATGGCGAACGTTCGCGCGGCGGCGAAAAATTTTCCTGACGCTGGCATAGCTTTTTCCTTTCTAGGGGCACCAACCCGAAACGGCCTTCGCCGAAGCGAAGGCCGGTGAGGCTGACACCCTGGATTGGGTGCTGCGGATCCGGGAGGCTGGCGCTTGGTGCGCCATTGCGTTGTATGCCTGCGGGATCTGCTCAGTCGTGAGGCAGCAGAAACAAAAAACGCTCTATTCGAGCGCTGGCGGATTCTAGGAGTTCACCAAATACACGGTCAACACTATGAAATCAACTTTTTAGATCAATAAATAATAACAAACCATGGATGCAAACACAGTTTTGAGGTGTTGAAGAGCGGGTGGCGTGCTACCGATGTACACCGCTTCCGCCGTTTTCAGAGTGCGTCATGAAATTGCAATGAAATGCAAAAGCACTGGCAGGCCGACCCCGCGTCCTTCTATATTTGAGGCGACTGCTCCTGCAGTCGTCTCGCCAAAGTGGAAGACAGGTAAAAGTGGTGTTCGATAGTTCGGATACCGTGGTTCAAGTCTTCTTCCGCGGCCTTCCTGGAAGCAATCTCTTGCTTCCAAGCAGCAAGGACCATCCTCTCCTTGACTGCGGAAAACGGTCGGGACTTGTGCCCGCCGTAAAGCCCGGAAGCCGGTTCACGGCTTCCGGGCTTTGTCGTTCAAGGATGGCCGCAACGTCAAGAAATGTGCCGTGATGCGGACCCAGCCGTTGCTGCCGCCCCAATTTCTGGTGCAATGCAGCCGTTGCCCTGTCCTGTGTCCCAGGGTGGGGCTGTACTAGTTACCAGAGCCCCATGCAATCTCTCTTCAAGCACCGCTGGCTGCGCAGGCTGGCCATCGCCCTTGTGGCGTTCCTTTTGCTGTGGCTGCTGCTGTGGGCGCTGGTGCCCGTTGTGGCCAAGAGTCAACTGGAAAAGCAGGCATCGGCCAAGCTGGGCCGTCAGGTCCGTGTGGGTGCAGTGGAGTTCCGGCCCTGGTCGCTGGAGCTGACCCTGCGGGACCTGAGCATTGCCAGGAGCCAGGCGGAAGGCGCGGCGCCGGAGTCCGTGCCGTCTTCATCTTCGTCCCCCCAGCTTCAGATCGACCGTATCTATGTCAATGCCAGTATCCAGTCGCTGTTTCGGCTGGCGCCGGTGCTGGATGCCATCGAGGTCGATGCGCCGGTGCTGCGCCTGACCCAGCAGAGCCTGGGGCATTTCGATGTGGACGATGTGCTGGCCAGGCTGGCCGAACCCGGCGACACGCCGCCCTCCAGGCCCGTGGGCTTTGCGCTGTACAACATTGCGCTGCGCGACGGCCGCGTGGAATTGCAGGACGAGGTCCAGCAGCGCCAGCACATGCTCGAGCAGTTGCAGCTGCGCCTGCCCTTCATCAGCAACCTGGAGTCCAAGCGCGAGATCAAGGTGCTCCCGCACCTGTCCTTTGCGCTCAACGGCAGCCGGTTTGAATCCAGTGCCCAGAGCACGCCCTTCACCGAGCAGCGCCAGACCGCTGTCGATCTGAACTGGCAGGGCGTGGACCTGACGCCTTATTTGGGCTATGTGCCCGTCACCGCGCCTGCCAAGCCGCGTTCCGGCGTGCTCGATGCCAACCTGCACATCTCCTTTGAGCAGGCCGAGCAGGCCGTGGTCCGCATCACCGGGGAGGTCAGCCTGTCCGGCGCCGAGCTGCACGACCGCGACGGCGCCCCCCTGCTGCGCTTCGAGCGCCTGGCCGCCGTGCTCAAGAACGTGCAGCCGCTGCAATCGGTTGCGGAGCTGGAGTCCGTGCAGTGGAGCGCCCCCGAGATTTTTGCGGCCCGCGATGCGCAAGGCCGCATCAATTGGATGGCGATGGGGGGGGCTTCCTCCCCGGATGCCAGGCTGGCAGCGGAAAAGCCTGCCTCCGACGCGCCCCAGCCGTGGAAGGTCAGCCTGGACAGGCTGTCCGTTGCCAATGCCACGGTGCACTGGCGCGATGCCGTTCCCGACGCTGGAAAGTCGGGCGCTGCGCTGCAGGCGCGCGAGCTGTCGTTGCAGGTGCGCGATATCCGCTGGCCCCTGGAGCAACCGCTGCAGCTTGCTGCCAGCATGCAGGTGCAGCCCGAATCGGCGGGGGAGGGGGCGAAACCTGCCGAGTTGCAGCTGAGCGGGGCCTTGACCGACAAGCAGGGCCAACTGGCCATCTCCGCGCGGCAATTGCCGCTGCAACTGGCGGCACCGTACCTGTCTGCCCATATCAGACCCGAGCTGACGGGTCTTTTGAGCACCGACGCCGGCCTGGGCTGGAACGGTTCCGCCATGGTGGTTCAGGTGGCCGGGCTGGGCGTGGAGCAGTTGAGCCTCAAGGACAAGGCCGCGCCCATCGATATCGCGCATCTGCAGCTGGAACAGGTGCAGGTCAATCTGGCCAGCCAGCAGGTCTCCGTTGGCCGCTTGGCATTGCAAAAGCCGCAGCTGGCCGTGTTGCGCGATGCCCAGGGCCGGTGGATGTACGAGCAATGGCTGCCGCCCGCCTCCTCGGCGTCCGAATCGCAGGACGCCGGCAAGGACAAGACCCGGCCCTGGGGCCTGAAGCTGCAGGCGGTGGAGGTCGATGGCGGCGCCATTGCGCTGCGTGACGAAGCTCCCGTGCGCAACGCGGATTCGGCGCGCACCGTGTCGCTGGACCTGGGTTCACTGCGCCTTCGTATGGGCGCCATCGAGCCGCTGGCCGCCAAATCCGCGCCCACGCCGCTGGAGCTGTCCGCCCAGGTCGGCTCGGGTCGGCGTGTCCAGGCGGGCTCGCTGAGCCTGCGGGGGGACCTGGGGCTGGCGCCGCTGTCGCTTCAGGGCAAGTTGCAGGCGCGCAGCCTGCCGCTGCATGCGCTGGAGCCCTACTTTGCCGACATGCTCAATGTGGAGTTGGTGCGCGCCGACGGCAATTTCCTCGGACAACTGCGCTTTGTCAGCCAACCGGCCGGCCCCGAGCTGGCGGTGCAGGGGGATGTCGAGCTCGTGGATCTGCGCATGCGCTCCGCGCTGGCCTCTCCCGTGCAAGCGGCGGGCGAGGCCGCAGGGCAGGGCGCGCCACGCACCGCGGCAGGCGCCGTGGCTGCCGTGCTCAGCGAGTCCACGGCCGACCGGGCCAAGGCCCAGTCGGTTGCCTTGGGACTCGGCCTGCGCGATGAACTGCTGGCCTGGAAGACGCTGGCCGTGCGCGGGCTGGACCTGCAGATGCAGCCCGCCCAGCCGCTGCGCCTGAGCGTGCGCGAGACGGCGCTCAGCGACTTCTTTGCGCGCGTCATCGTGCAGCGCAACGGGCGCATCAACCTGCAGGACATCGTCAAATCCGCGAAGTCCCAGCAGTCCCTGGAGCAGAACGCCGCGCCGGCCGCGGATGGCACGGCGGCTTCCGCCGAACCGGCGCCACCGCAGGCCACCTCCGGGCCTGGGCCCGTCATCAAGATCGGGCCGATTGTGCTGACGGGCGGCAGGGTGCAGTTCTCCGACTACTTCATCCAGCCCAACTACTCGGCCGACCTCAGCGAGCTGGCGGGTCGCCTGAGCGCCTTCTCGTCCGAGCAGCCTGCCAGCCAGCAGGCGCCGCAACTGGCGGATGTGGAACTGCGCGGCCGCGCCCAGGGCACGGCTTCGCTGGAGATCACCGGCCAAGTCAATCCCCTGGCCAAGCCGCTGGCCCTGGACATACGTGCCCAGATGCGCGACCTGGAACTGCCCCCGCTGTCGCCGTACTCCATCAAGTACGCGGGCCACGGGATCGAGCGCGGCAAGCTCAGCATGGACGTCAACTACAAGATCGAGCCCGATGGCCAGCTCACGGCGCGCAACAAGCTGGTGCTGCATCAGCTCACCTTCGGCGAAGCCGTCGAAGGCGCGCCCGCCTCGCTGCCCGTGCGCCTGGCGGTGGCGCTGTTGGCTGACCGCAACGGAGTCATCGACCTGGACCTGCCGGTCAGCGGCTCGCTCAACGACCCGCAATTTCGGCTGGCGCCGGTCATCTTCAAGATCATTGGCAACCTGATCATGAAGGCCATCACCTCGCCGTTCTCGCTGCTGTCGGGCGCTTTTGGGGGCAGCAGCGAATCGGGCGTGGTGGCCTTTGCGCCGGGGCGTGCCCAGATCGACGGCAAGGCCCGCGAGAGCCTGGACAAGGTGGTTGCCTCCCTCAAGGATCGCCCGGCCCTCAAGCTCACCGTGATCGGCGAGGCGCGCGAGGCGCAGGACAAAGATGCCTGGAAGCAGGCGGAGCTCGATCGCCTGCTGCTCGCCCAGAAACGCCGCCAGGTGCTGCGCGACGGCAAATCGGCAGAGTCCGTGACCGAGTTGCCCGCCTCCGAAGTGCCGGCCTTGACCAAGGCGCTGTACAGTCGCGCCGACTTTGTCAAGCCGCGCAATGTCATCGGCATGGCCAAGGACCTGCCCACCGACCAGATGCGCAGTCTGCTGCTGGAGCAGATTGCCGTGCCCGACGACGCCATGCGCGAACTGGCGCTGGCCCGCGCCGTGGCCGTGCGCGACTACCTTGCCCAGCAGCAGTTGCCGCTTGAACGCCTGTTTCTGGGGGCTCCAAAACTGGACTCCGACGACCAGGAATGGAGTCCGCGCGCCCAGCTCAGCCTGTCCACGCAGTAGCCCGGTTTTGGCTCCGCTTCAAATAACGGCGAGAATATGGTTTTCCCGGTCCGGCTAGCATGCCCGCATGCGGCCTGGCCGGCCGCGTCTGGCGGCCCGCGGCAGCCAGACATTCAACGATTGATTCATGTCTTCTCTTTCCCCCCGCAGCACCATGTCCGATGCACCTGAAGTGAGCCCTGCTTCTGCCAAGAATCCCGAACAACACCCCTTGGATGTGCTCACGGGCGGTGCCTTCTCCGCCGAAACCTCGGGTGATCGCGCCGCGCGCATCCGCGACTGGCTGGCAACCCAGCCTTCGGTCGAGCAATTGCAGGACGTCCTCAAGGAACTGAGCGCGCGCGACAAGGGTGCGGCCCGTGCCGTGCGTGAGCGCCTGGACGAGATCCGCCGCACCAAGGACCAGGAAAAGATCGCAGTGGAGTGGGCTGAAAAGGCCCAGGCGCTGCTGGTCGCATCGCCCTTCAATGCCGCCGACGCCATCGCCTGGCAGCGCGACGCCGCCAAGGCGGGCGCACCGCTGTCGCGTGAACCTCTGTCGCAGCACAAGGCCCAGCTGGCCGAGCGTGTCAAGGCCATCGAGGAACTGCAGCATCGCGTGCAGGTCCAGCGCGAAGTGGCTGTTTTGCTGGCCCAGCGCATCGAGGTCCTGTCCACCAAGCCCTGGCGCGATGCCCAGGCCGTGCTGGACAACCTGCGAGCCGACGTGGCCCGCTGGCAGGAGCAGGCGGGCGAGCTCACCGGCGATGCCAACTGGGCCAGCGTGGACGGACGCTTCCCGCCCCAGCTGGAAGCCGCCAGCGCACAGCTGATCCTGGTCTGGGATGCCTTCCAGTCTGCACTGGCGCTGACCGAAGCTGCCGCCGCCGACGAAGCCGCTCCGCTGCCCACCGTGCCCGTGTGGGCCGATGAACTGCGCGTGGCGCGTGGCCTGCCTCCCGAGGCGGCGGCTGCCGAGCCGTCCAAGCCCGCTCCCGCTGCCCGCAGCGCAGCCCAGCCCAAGGCGAAGACATCGCCTGAGCAAGTGGCTGCCGCCAGCAGTGCACTGACCCAGGCGCTGGAGCAGCTCCAGGCCGAGACGGCTGCTGGCGAAAGCAAGGCGGGCTCCGCTGCCGTTCAAGCCGTGCGTGCCGCCATCAAGGCCCATGGCCGCCTGGTGGACGATGCACTGGTCACCAAGGTGCATGAGGCCCTTCTGGCAGCTGGCGAGTCCGAAGGCTGGCCGCGCCAGAACGCCGACAAGCTGCGCGAGGAACTGGTTGCCAAGGCGGAAGCCCTGCTGAACCGCCCTGAAGGCCAGGCGCTGGGTGGCCGCAAGATCCAGGAATCGCTGCGCAGCCTGCGCGAGCAATGGAAGCTTGCCGACCAGGGCAGCGCAGCCAACCACGCACTGTGGAAGAAGTTTGACGAAGCCTGCAACACGGCCCACAAGGTGGTCGAGTCCTGGCATGACAAGCTGCGCACCGAAGCCACCCAGTCCAAGGCACAGCGCCTGGCGCTGATCGAAGAGATCAAGGCCTGGGCAGCACAGCAGTCCGCCAGCGAAGATCTCAAGGGCGCGGCGCGCGCACTGCGCCAGTTCGCTGAACGTTGGCGTGAAAGCGGGCACATCGGCGAGAAGCTGTTTGCCGAACTGCAACCCCAGTTCAAGCAGGCCATGGCCCTGGCCGAGGCTCCGTTGCATGCCGCGCAAAAGGCCAGCCTGCAGCGTCGCCACGCCATGATCGACGAAGCCACCGCTCTGGGCGCAGCGCCCAACCTGCGCATCGACGCCGTCAAGGCCCTGCAGCAGCGCTGGCAGGCCGAGGCGCAGGCCGTGCCGCTGGACCGCAAGCATGAGCAAAAGCTCTGGGATGCCTTCCGCAAGCCACTGGACGAAGCCTTCAACCGCAAGGGCACCGAGCGGGGCCCCCGCGCCGCAGCCGTGGCACTCAGCGACCATGATCGCCGCGTGCTGGAAGCGTCGCAGGCCGTGGAAGCTGCCAATACCTCGGGTGACGTGCAGCAAATCCGCGCTGCGGTGGAGGCTCTGGAGCAAGCGCTGCGTGGCCGTGCCGATGCTTCCGTGAATGCGGCCCAGCCAGCACAGGAGCCTGCCGCTGCTGCAGCGGGTTCGGAAGAGTCCGAAGCCAAGCCGGTGCCGGTGCGCCCCGTGGTTGCCGTGCGCGGCGATGATCGTCCTGGCATGAAGAAGGAAGAGGGCGGTGCACGTGCTGCCCGTCCTGGCGACCGCCGCGATGGTGGCCGTGGTCGCGACGGCCGGGATGGCCGAGACAGCCGCGACAGTGGCCGTTTCAGCCGCGAGCCGCGCGAAGAGCGCGGACCGCGCCTGGCGGACCCCGCCTTCCGCGCCCAGCGTGAAGCCATGGAGCATGCCCAGGACGCCCTGCGCAAGCTCGCGGCCCAGGCCCATGGTGAAGCACTGACCCAGCTGATGGCGGCGTGGGAGTCGCGTGATGCTGCCCAGATGCCTGCTGCCCAGCAGCTTGGCGGTCGCGTGTCTGCACAAGTGCGCAGTGCCTGGTCGCAGGCCTTGGGTCAGGCACCCAAGGGAGACGCGGGCGAAGCCCTGCTGCGCCTTGAAATGGCCGCCGACGTTCCCACACCTGCGGAACATCTGAGCGCCCGCCGTGCCCTGCAGCTGCAGCTGCTGACGCGCCGCAACGATCCTGCTCCGCAGGAAACCTGGGGCAACGATGCCGCCCGGGTGCTGGCATCGCCGCGCGATGATGCCAGCGCGCGCCGCCTGCAGAACGTGCTCAAGCAACTGCTGCGCAAGTAATGCGTGGGAGGTGATCCTCTCATCCAGGAAGGGAGCCGCTGGCTCCCTTTTTTTTGCGCCATGGATGCGGTCTTCTGGGGTCGATGCGTCTGCAGCGCCCAAGAAAAAAGGCCGTTGCATGTGCAACGGCCTTTTCATGTT